>JBNJJM010000005.1:0-511143 GCA_051750305.1 Pseudomonadota bacterium
CGCCCTGTCAACCGTTTATTTGAAGAATTTTAAAACTCACTTTCTTCAATACTTTCAAACAGTTGCCTTTCGAATTCGGAGTCGCCTGAGTGGCTTACCCCTCGAAAGAGATGCGCATTCTACAGACCTCGGAGAATGTGTCAACGGTTACTTCGAAACTTTTTCATTTACCGTGCAAACACGGCTCAAAGCGTCACCTTGACTGACGCTGCCGAGCGCGCTGCCTTCTGCCTCGCCTGTTCAATGGTTTCGTCTTTGGCCAGAGCAACCCCCATTCGGCGCCGCCCCACAAGCTCAGGCTTTCCGAAAAGCCTCAACTGCGTGTCCGTCTCCGCCAGTGCGTCTTCCAGGGCGTGATAGGAGACATCCACCGACTCCCCTTCAGGCAGGATAACTGCAGAAGCTGACGCTCCCAACTGACGGATCGCGGGAATCGGCAAACCGAGAATCGCGCGTGCATGAAGCGCGAACTCGGAAAGATCCTGTGAAATAAGGGTTACCAAACCGGTGTCGTGGGGTCTCGGAGACACCTCGGAAAACCAGACTTCGTCGCCTTTGATAAACAGCTCCACACCATAGACGCCAAACCCACCGAGGTTCTCAACAACCGCTTCGGCAACTTCCCGGGAACGGGACTGTGCTTTGGCACTCATAGGCTGAGGCTGCCAGGACTCGCGATAATCACCATCCTCCTGACGATGACCGATGGGATCACAGAAAGTAATCCCCCTCCGATGCCGGACAGTCAGCAGTGTGATTTCATAATCAAAATCGACAAAACCCTCAACGATCACCCTGCCCTTGCCCGCCCGGCCTCCGGTCTGAGCATATTCCCAGGCTGCCTCAATATCGCCATCGGTTTTTACCGTGCTTTGACCTTTTCCGGAGGAGCTCATGACCGGCTTGACCACCAACGGCAAGCCAACCTCTTTAACCGCCGCCATGTACTCTTCCCGGGTTTGAGCGAACCGGTAGGGCGAGGTAGGTAGCCCCAACTCCTCCGCGGCCAGCCGCCGAATGCCCTCCCGGTTCATGGTGAGGTTCACAGCGCGAGCGCTGGGAATCACCTTGTAGCCTTCCTGCTCCAGGGTAACCAGTTCCGGTGTCGCGATCGCTTCTATTTCCGGAACAATGAGATCGGGCTGCTCCTGTTCGATCACTGCCCGCAGCGCTTTACCATCCAACATATCGACAACATGACTACGGTGGGCCACCTGCATCGCCGGCGCATTGGCATAACGGTCGAGGGCAATAACCTCCACACCCAAGCGCTGTAACTCGATGACAACTTCCTTGCCCAGCTCACCCGAGCCGCAAAAGAGAACTTTAAAGGCGCTGGCTTTCAGCGGCGTACCGATACGCACGGTTTCAGACATAAAAGAAGTTCCTGTGGCTAGGCGTTTTACAGCGCGACCTTCTCTTCGCGCTTCGCAACATTTTGCAGCACTTCCCGCCGCTCGTCGTTAGTCATTCGCGTCCAGCGCATTATCTCGTCTCCGGTTCTCTGGCAGCCTATGCACACATCGTTGGCATCCAGAGCACACACACTGACACAAGGTGATCTGACTTTATCGGCCACTTTCATGGTTACAGCTCGCATGGCGTCAGCTGGCCCAGATAGCGCTCCGCATTCTGTACGTAATGCACCGCGCTGAGTTCCAGCATTTTTTTCTGGCTGTCGTTCAGCTCTCGCTTGATCTTTCCCGGAGAACCCACAACCATCGAACCATCCGGTATTTCCATACCCTCGGGGATGAGAGTGTTGGCGCCGATCAGGCAATGCTTGCCGATCTTCGCGCCGTTGAGAACCACCGCATTAATGCCAATCAGGGAATAGTCTCCCACCTCGCACCCATGCAGCATAGCCTTGTGCCCCACGGTGACACCGCGGCCGAGCGTCAATGGTATGCCCGGGTCCGTGTGCAGAACCGAGCCATCCTGGACATTGGATTCGGGACCTACCGTAATCCAGTCATTATCACCCCGTATCACCACGTTGAACCACACACTGGACTTCTCCAGCAACCGCACGCTGCCAATCACACTGGCATTGGCAGCCACAAACTGGCCGCCTCCCTGTAATTCGGGCTTGCGGTCTCCGAGCTCATAAAACATGTCAGACTCCTGTTCGCAATGTTTTGGGAGCCGGCGGCTCCAACAAATCTATGCCGGCATCGTACACAGCGTTAAGAAAATCAACCAGCACCACCGCCGACAGGCCCCAGATCTGATAACGCTCCCATCGGTAACAGGGCACATAAAAGGTGTGGTTGAGAAAATCGAGTGCGTCGGTTCGTTCGCGCTTGTCTTCCAGAAAAAACTCCAGAGGAACCCTGAAGATGCTCTCTATCTCATGGGGGTTTGCCTGCAGGGGGTGATCCCCGGGGATAACTCCCACGTAAGGCGTTACCAGTATGCCGTATCGGGACATTACCTGGCTGAGGGGCGCCACGATCTCCACCTGATCCGGTGGCAGACCGATCTCCTCATGGGTTTCGCGCAATGCCGTGGCTGCCAGTGAAGCGTCCGTCAGATCACGCTTCCCTCCGGGAAAGGCAACCTGGCCGCGATGGGTATTCAGGTGCGCGGACCTCAGCGTGAAGACCATTTCCGGGTTGCGATGGTCGTCCGTTACCGGCACCAGAATGCCGGCCTCCGGATAGTCCAGCGCCAACTGGCGGGGCGCATAACCGGCTAGCCGTTCTTTCAAAAGGTTGTGCAAAGCCCTGCTCCAACTACGACGGTCGTTTGAATGAGACAGCGGCAGCACAGATCGTTAAACTTGCTACCACACATCTTACAAGTATACGGTGAAAGCCATGAAATACTGCAGCACATGCGGCCATCCCGTGGAACAGCGAATCCCCCAGGGTGACAACCGCCATCGCTACGTGTGCGTCACCTGCGACACCATACATTATCAGAATCCCCGCATCGTCGCGGGCACCGTGCCGATCTGGAACGGACGCATCCTGCTGTGTCGGCGCGCGATTGAGCCACGCTACGGCTACTGGACCCTGCCGGCGGGCTTCATGGAAAACGCCGAAACCACCATTGAAGCGGCAGCCCGCGAAACCCTCGAGGAAGCTCTGGCGGAAGTCAGCATTGACGGCCTGTACAGCATCATCGATGTACCCCACATCAATCAGGTTCACATGTTCTACCGGGCGACACTGGTAGACGGCCAGTTCGGCGCCGGTGAAGAATCTCTGGAAACCCGCCTGTTCGACCTCGATGAAATACCCTGGGACGAGCTTTCCTTCCCAACGGTCAGGAAAACACTCGAGCTCTACCTTGAAGATCTGAGA
This sequence comes from Pseudomonadota bacterium, assembly GCA_051750305.1. Taxonomy (GTDB): domain Bacteria; phylum Pseudomonadota; class Gammaproteobacteria; order Pseudomonadales; family Oleiphilaceae; genus Marinobacter. The sequence goes on from JBNJJM010000005.1 coordinate 3,309, forward strand.
AGCGAATCGTTCCAGGTTCACGTCACCGACATTCGCTATTCCATGGCGGCAAGAAAATAACACTCTCTACAGGGTTTCAAGCCGATATACCTCGTAGGCAGGCTCTTCGTAGGGATGAGCCTTTTTAAACGCCTCAATCGCCTGCCCGATCAGCCCGTCTTCACACACCAGCTCCACCTTGTATTCCGATACCACCTCAATCTCGCCTTGCTTGCCAAGAAAGGGCTGGCTGCCATCCAATGGGCGAAACTGACCTTGCCCCAGAGATTGCCAGGCACAGCAATCGTAATCACCGATCCGACCGGCCCCCGCCTCAAACAATGCGGATTTGGTTTGCTGCAGGTGAGTCTCCGGTACGAAGTAACAGATTTTGTACATCGCTTTCCCTCCTTCTCCAATCGATAGCCCCGTCCAGACAGGGTATTTTTTGTACAGATTAAGAGCTTACCTACTTACCCACAGAATCTGTGGATAACTCTGGGGAAAGTTTTTGGGAACACGCCCCTACGCCCTGTAATTACTGCACTTCCGTTAAATTGGCGACAAATTCACCTAAAGCATTTAATCTTTATTTTTCAGAGCCTTACGGATGTCGAACAAAAGTTGAACCAAAAATCAGCTATTTGTTCACTGTTCGCACAACCTGGCACCAACAGTGTGCATAAACGTAACGAGTCAAGGGCAGAAAAGCCAATTTCAAGAAATATTTCCCTTGAAATATGCACAGTTTTGAGGCCTGCAGGTACAAAAAAACCGGCCAGAGAGTATTGCGAAATCGCAACCCCTCTGGCCGGCTCTGTCAGCCGGGCTGATTAACTCAGCCGAACCACCGACGTGCATTGCGGAACATTCGCATCCACGGACCATCTTCCTGCCACTCAGACGGATGCCAGGAGTGCTGCACCGCCCGGAAGACACGTTCCGGATGCGGCATCATGATGGTGACCCTGCCATCCCGGGTAGTCACACCAGTAACGCCCCTTTCCGACCCGTTGGGGTTGAACGGGTACCGGACCGTCGCCTGGCCGCGGTTATCAACGTAACGCATTGCGACCAGCTCGTTTTCCTCCAGCATTGTAGCCGAGGTGCCACCACCGAATTCCACCCGTCCCTCTCCGTGCGCAACCGCAATCGGCATCCGGGAACCGGCCATACCGTCCAAAAAGGCCGAAGGCGACGACAGAACCTCTGCCATTACCAGCCTTGCTTCGAACTGCTCGGACTGGTTGCGCACAAATCGTGGCCAGCCCTCACTGCCCGGAATCAGCTCATGAAGATTCGACAACATCTGGCAACCGTTACATACACCAAGCGTCAACGTGTCCTGGCGATTGAAAAATGCCGCAAACTGGTCACGAACCCGGTCATTGAACAGGATCGACTTTGCCCAGCCTTCGCCTGCACCCAGCACATCGCCGTAGGAGAAACCACCGCAGGCCACCAGGCTGCTGAACCCTTCCAGTGAGATCCGACCTGACAGCAGATCGCTCATGTGGACGTCAACCGATTCGAAGCCTGCGCGGTCAAACGCGGCAGCCATCTCAACCTGGCCATTGACGCCCTGCTCCCGCAGCACCGCCACTTTCGGCCTGGCACCGGCACTGACAAAGGGTGCCGCAATGTCCTCATTGATGTCGTAAGTGAGATCGACGCTCAGCCCCGGGTCGCCGGCATCCAGAAGGTTATCGAACTCTTCCTCTGCGCATTCGGCGTTATCGCGCAAAGCCTGAATACGGTAGCTGGTTTCTGCCCACAAGCGCTGAAGCTCGGCCCGTGGCTCATCGACGACCGCCGCTCCACCGAAGCTCAGGCGAATACGATCGTCGTCGCGCAGGGAGCCAATCACAGAGGTATGATCACCCAGCCCTGCCGCCGAGAACTGCTGCAGAACAAAATCGGTATCGTCACGACGAACCTGTATGACAGCGCCAAGCTCTTCATTGAACAGCTCACGGGCGAACTGAGAAGAATCTTCAGCCAGACCATCCAGCTTTACTTCAATACCGGTATGGCCGGCGAAGCTCATCTCGGCAAGCGTTACGAACAACCCGCCATCGGAGCGGTCGTGGTACGCCAGCAGCTTGCTGTCGCTGTTAAGGCCCTGAATCACCGCGAAGAACGCCTTGATGTCCTCGGGATCGTCCAAGTCCGGGGCTACGGCGCCAACATGGCGGTATACCTGCGCCAGGGCCGAGCCCCCGAGTCGGTTCTGGCCGGCGGCCAGATCGATCAGGATGAGATCCGATTCACCGGCGTCAGTCATCAGCTGGGGTGTCAGTGTGCGGGCCACATCGGTGACGGGAGCGAAACCGCTGATGATAAGCGACAGCGGGGAGGTAACGCTCTTCTGCTCACCGCCGTCCTCTTCCCAGACGGTTTTCATCGACATGGAGTCCTTGCCGACCGGAATGGTGATTCCCAGTTCCGGACACAACTCCATACCGACAGCCCGCACGGTCTCGTACAGATTCTCGTCCTCGCCGGGATGACCGGCCGCGGCCATCCAGTTGGCCGACAGGCGTATATCCGACAATCTGGAGATAGACGCTGCCGCCAGGTTGGTAATCACCTCCCCCACTGCCATACGACCCGAGGCCGGGGCATCAATCACCGCGACCGGCGTGCGCTCACCCATGGCCATGGCTTCACCGGTACGAACGTCGTAGGAACTGGCGGTAACGGCCACATCCGCTACCGGCACCTGCCACGGCCCCACCATCTGATCTCTCGCCACCAGGCCGGTAATGGTCCGGTCGCCGATGGTGATCAGGAAACTCTTGGAACCTACCGACGGCAGCCGCAGAATCCGGCGAATGGCCTCATTGAGATCAACTTTGGTGGAATCAAATATCGGTTTGGTAAACGACGACCGGGACACGCTGCGGTGCATGCGCGGCGGCTTGCCGAACAGCACGTCCATCGGCAGGTCAACCGGCTTATCATCGAAGTAGGAATCCGCCAGTTCCAGATGATGCGACTCGGTGGCTTCACCGATCACTGCATACGGGCAGCGTTCACGGCGACAAAGCGCGTCGAATTGCTCCAGGTTCTCGGCGGCAACCGCCATGACGTAGCGCTCCTGGGATTCGTTACACCAGATCTCCAGCGGCGACATTCCGGGCTCGTCACTGGGAATATCGCGCAGCTCGAATTTACCGCCACGGCCGCCATCCTTGACCAGCTCCGGCATGGCATTGGACAGACCGCCGGCGCCGACGTCGTGAATAAACGCAATGGGGTTGTTGTCGCCCATCTGCCAGCAGCGGTCGATCACCTCCTGACAGCGACGCTCCATTTCCGGGTTGTCCCGCTGCACCGAGGCAAAGTCCAGATTCTCGTTACTGGTGCCGGAGTCCATCGAGGACGCCGCGCCACCGCCGAGGCCGATCAGCATTGAGGGGCCACCCAGCACGATCAGTTTGGCGCCCACCGGAATGTGCCCCTTTTCCACGTGCTCGCCGCGAATATTACCCAGTCCGCCGGCAATCATGATGGGCTTGTGGTAGCCACGCACTTCCTCACCGGCAGCACCGGGTACCTTTTCCTCGAAGGTACGGAAGTAGCCTGCCAGGTTCGGGCGACCGAACTCGTTGTTGAAGGCGGCGCCACCTATCGGCCCTTCAATCATGATATCCAGGGCCGAGGCAATGCGGTCAGGTTTGCCGTAACCAATTTCCCAGGGCTGCGGATCGCCGGGCAGATTCAGGTTGGAGACCGTAAAACCGGTCAGCCCGGCCTTGGGCTTGGAACCGCGACCGGTAGCGCCTTCGTCACGGATCTCACCGCCCGAGCCGGTCGCTGCACCAGAGGCCGGTGCAATGGCCGTCGGGTGGTTGTGAGTTTCCACTTTCATCAGAATGTGGATATCTTCGTCGCTGTAGCCGTAAACGCCGGTTTCGGGGTCCGGGTAAAAACGGCCGCCGCGGCTACCACGGATTACCGAGGCGTTATCTTTATAGGCAGACAGAACACCTTCGCTGTTCATTTCGTAGGTGTTACGGATCATCGCAAACAGGGACTTTTCCTGGCCTTCACCGTCGATATCCCAGGAGGCGTTGAAGATCTTGTGGCGACAGTGCTCGGAGTTGGCCTGAGCAAACATCATCAGCTCAACGTCCGTGGGATCACGCTCCAGATCGGTAAAGGATTTGGTGAGGTAGTCGATCTCATCGTCCGCCAGCGCCAACCCGAGTTTCTGGTTGGCGTCCACCAGCGCCTCACGGCCACCAGCAAGCACCGGTACCCGCTGCACCACGCGCGGCTCATCATGACTGAACAGCAGCTCGGCACCGCCCATCTCGTGGAACACTTTCTGGGTCATGCGGTCATGCAGCAGTGCCGCGATCTGTTCGCGTTGTTCCAGGCTCAGTTTGCGGCTGGCGCGAATGTAATAGGCAATGCCCCGTTCAATCCGGCGGATCTGCCGCAAACCACAGTTACGGGCGATATCGGTGGCTTTGCTGGACCACGGAGACAGAGTGCCGGGGCGAGGAACCACCAGAAACAGCACCCCTTCCGGCTCTTCAATCTGGACACTGGGGCCATAGGTCAACAGCCGGTCCAGAATGGCCTGTTCGGATTCCGACAGTTCGAACTCCAGATCCGTAAAGTGCATGAACTCGGCATACACGTGCTCAACCTCGGGCACAATGTCCCTGATGCGGTTGTGCAGTTTGCTGGAGCGGAAAGGCGAAAGCGCTGGCGCGCCGCGAAGTTCAAGCATGATCGAAACCTGTATCGCGCGAAACGGGGAAGTCGGGGCGCCTGGCTATACTCGCAGCCGGCACCCGGCCATCTGAAAGGCCGCCATGATACTTGAAAGCTTGGCAGGGATACAGCGCCCGGGCCGTAATAACGGCCATGTACAATTGACATTGTTTTGCATACAAACTGATCACTTTTATTGACCGGCGCTGGCTGACCATAGATCATGAGACAGTGGCATCGGACGCCGCCAACAGGTATGAACTCGAATGCAGCCGGTTCCCTTATTGATCGGGTACCCGCGAATGCTTCGTACACTCAGTGTCCTGCAGCAGTTCCAGGGGAGACCAAGGATTTGTCAAAACCAAGACTGAATTCTGTCAGCCGATTATCTGGCTGGCTGTTGCCTATCGCGCTCGCGGCCCTGTTCAGTGGATGCTCCCGTCCCACCACGCTGCAGGAAATTCGTTCCGAAGGCGTTCTTCACATCATTACCCGCACGGCCCCCTCCATTTATTTCGAGGGCCGTGACGGTATCACTGGCTACGACTACGAACTGGCGCGGCGCTTTGCCGACCACCTCGGCGTTGAACTTCGCGTGCGGGTGGCAGACAACAACACCGAAATCCTCTCCGTACTGGATCGCAATTTCGCCCACATCGGACTTGCGGGACTGGCCAACCGGGAGGATCTGGCAACCAGGTATCACGCGGTACCGACCGGCATACTCGCGGAATCCGTGGTCATTTATCACCGTGACGTGGATCGCCCGGATACCTCTGCCGATCTGGCCCGCGCCACACTGCACCTGGTCTCTGACAGCAACCACGAACATCAACTGCAGCAATTGCGTGCCGAACACCCGGAGCTTAAATGGCAGGTTCACCCGTCACTCGACGCCGCCGGCGTTCTGACCCGGGTCGAATCTGGCGAATTCCCGATGGCGGTGGTCTCGTCCAACGAACTGGATCTCAATCACGTTTATTATCCCAAGGTAAAAGAAGCCTTCTCACTGGGCGAGCCCGAGCAGTTGTCGTGGCTGTTTCCGGTTGAGCAGGACGGCACATTGTCCGCCGCCGCACAGGCGTTTCTGGAGACGCTGGCCGACAACGGCACGCTCGCGCAACTATCTGAACGGTTCTACGGCCATCTCGACCGGCTGAACTACGTGGGTGCCCGCACCTTTGTTCACCATGTGAATAACCGGCTCCCAAAATACGAGACGCTGTTTCGCAACTATGCCTCGGAATACGGTCTGGACTGGCGGTTACTGGCAGCCATCGGCTATCAGGAGTCACACTGGCGCCCCAATGCGGTGTCGCCTACCGGGGTACGCGGGCTGATGATGCTGACCCGCACCACTGCCGGTCAGATTGGCATCAACAACCGACTCGATGCGGAAGAGAGCATTCAGGGCGGCGCCAAGTACTTCACCATGGTTCATCGGCAGATTCCGGATCGCATTCCGGAGCCAGACCGCACCTGGTTTGCACTGGCCTCCTACAATGTTGGCTTTGGCCATCTGGAAGATGCACGAAGGCTGACCGAGGGCGCCGGCAAAAACCCCGACCGCTGGATGGACGTCAAGGAATTCCTGCCATTACTGGCTCAGAAGGAATGGTACTCGAAAACCCGGTACGGTTATGCCCGCGGCCACGAACCGGTGATCTACGTCCAGAATATCCGCCGCTACTATGATGTACTGGCGTGGATGCTCGAACCCGCCGAAGAGCAGAAAACGCCGGAGGACCCCTGGTTTGTGGAGCTTGAAGGAGCGCACGACCCAGAAGCCGTGAACGATCTGGAGGCTGAGGGAGAGATGCGAGCCATGTTACCAAGCGAGCTCGGGATGATCCCACCCACGCTGTGAGGCCGCTGAGCTGACGTCAATCCCAGCTGTGGTCAACGTGCTCCAGCGCCCGCTCAACCTGGGCGGCACTGAACCCTCTGCGATTCAGAAACCGCGCCTGACGGACTTTCTCGTCCCAGTCATCGCGGATGTCATGCCCGCCGAAGCGTTTGCATCGTAACCGGATAGCCTGCTCTGTCCAGTCGTGATCCGACATTTCATCGACGCATTCTGGCGTGGTGTGCACACCCCGCTGCTGAAGCTCGGCAATGACTCGCAGCGGACCATAACCGAGATCGATGCGCTGGCGGGCGTAGACGTCTGCAAAGCGGGTGTCATCAAGCCAGCCTTCGGCTTCGTATTCATCCAGGACCCGCTCGATAACCGCGCCTTCGATCTTTCGCTGGCGTAATTTCAGGTTCAGCTCCATGCGGCTATGCTCACGCCTTGCCAGTAATCGCAGGGCCACCGAGCGTGCCTTGTATTCCTGATCCTCAGGATTTTCCTCTTTTGCCATTCTTGCTCTTCCCGCAAATGCGAACAAAACGCTAGACTAGCCCCCACAACGAGACTGCCACTCTTACTTTCAGGGCAGCGCGTTTGCTTCTCCGGCCCCCGCCACGCGGGCAGCCGATGGTCGGTGCGGGCATACTTTGCCCCACACCGGGAACTGGTTTCAATATTCGAGGATACCCTCATGGCCGCTTTCATCCAGAAACTGTTCGGTAAAAACAAACCCACTGCAAAATCGGGAACATCCGCAGGCAGCCGCCCATCTGCCCCGGCCAAACCGGTTGACGTACCGGCGGTTGATCCGAGGGATGAACAGCGCGCCGAACAACAGCAGCAACTGGCGGGCGCACCAACCGATGCGCAGCTCGAGGCGCTGGCCATCGACGGATTGACGGCTGACATCCGGGCTGAAGCCGCCCGCCAGATCACTGACAAAGCCAGTCTGCAACGGGTCCAGAAAGAGGCCAAGGGGCGGGACAAGGGCGTTTATCAAACCGTGCGTCAGACTCTGCAGCAATTGCGGGAAACCGAGGAGCAGGCGCGTAAAACACGCGACCGCATCCAGACTCTGGTGAACAGTGCAACAGACCAGGCCAGAAGTGAAGACACGAAACTGTTCGAAGCGCGCCTGGAAACCCTGCTGAAACAATGGTCCGACGTGGAGAACGATGCCTCTGCCGAGCAGACCACCGCGTTTCTGGAAGCGGTTCACCGTTGCCGCGAACGCGCGGAGGCCGTCAAAGCCGACGCCCGGGACAAGATTCGTCAGGAAGAGCAGCAAAAGCAGCGCACCGAAACCCTTGAACTGCTGCAAACTACGCTTGAGGAACTGCGGCAGTCCGGCCCCGACGATGCCCCGTCCCTGTCCTCGCTGGATGCCTTGCAGAAAACCCAGGAAAACCGCTGGCTGGAAGCAACCCGCGACACCACCGTCGACAAACAGCAACAGAAACACTACGAAAGCCTGATGCAGCCCCTGCGCCTGTACATTGCTGCGTTACGGCGCCTGGGCCAGCACAGGGAGCAAGTGGCGGCCCTTGAGACTGACTCGGAATCCGATGATCAAAATGAGTGTCAGGCTCGTGCCCGGGAACTGATCACTGCGATTGACTGGCCGGCAGAGTTCACCCGCCCGAGACTACTGGAAGAGTTGCTCAGCAAGGCCGGCGACAACAAAGCGGCACAAAGGCCCCGCCGGGATGACAGCGAACAGAAGCAGCAGGGCGAGACCCTCAAAGCGACGCTGGCAAAACTGGATGACGCGCTGGAAGCAAAGCAGCTCAAGGAGTCCCGCCAGCTGTTCAAGCAGGCGCAACAGCAGGTCAAAGAGCTTGATCACCGGCACAGCAAACCTTTCCAGGCCCGCATGCAGCTACTCGGAGGCCAGTTGCGTGAACTGACCGACTGGCAGGGCTTTGCCACCGAGCCGAAGCAGATCGCGCTGTGCGAACAGATGGAATACCTGGCCGCTCAGCCCATGGAGCCGGAAGCCAAGTCAGAGCGCATCCGCGAGCTGCAGAACGAATGGCGCGAGCTAGGCGGATCCTCCGACCGGGCATTGTGGACCCGCTTCAAGGCCGCCTCCGATCAAGCCTATGAGCCCTGCAAATCGTATTTCGCCGCCAAATCCGGACTCAAGCAGACCAATCTGGAGACCCGCAAAACCATCTGCAATGAGCTCGCAGCTTTTGTCGACAATGCCGACTGGGCGCAACTCGACTGGAAATCCGTTGAACGCATTCACCAGACCGCCCGTCAGGAATGGAAAGCGGCCTGGCCCATCGAATTTCGGGACAACCGCCCGGTGCAAAAGCGCTTCGACGAACTACTGAAACAACTTGAAGAACCCCTGAATGCCGAGCGTCAGAAGAACGAGGCGCTCAAGCAGGATATTGTCGATCGTGCCAATGCACTCATCAGTCATGAGCCGCTGACTGAGGCCATGGATCAGGCCAAGGCACTGCAGACCGAGTGGAAGCAGATTGGTATTACCAGGCATCGCGAGGACCGGAAATTGTGGCAGGCCTTCCGCAAAGCCTGTGATGCCATTTTCGCCCGTCGTGACGCCCGGAAATCCGAGCAGCAGCAAGCTACTCAGCAGGCCGATGCACGAGCCGCGTCGGCACTGGCTGCCGCTGAAGCGCTGCCACCGAATGCCGACGCCGAAGCCATTGGTGAAGCCCTCGCCCACCTTGAGGCCGTGACCGGCGAACCCGTTTCGCCGCCTATGCGCGAGCGGCTGACGCAGGAAAAACGCCGGCTGGCCCAGCTTGTCGACAGCCTCAGAATCCGCAGCCGGGTGCAGTCATGGCAAAACCTGGTCAACGCCAAAGTGTCCGGTGATCTTGATGAGGCCCAGTTGCCTGATAGCTGGTCAAAACTGGCCGGCGAAGTTGACGCCATGAAAGTGGAAGAGCTGGTCATCCGTGCCGAAATCCTCACCGGTACCCCGTCCCCCGAGGCCGATCAGGGGCGGAGGATGGAAATTCAGGTACAGCGGCTGGCCGAAGGCATGGGCAACGCTGCCGGCAATGGTCAGGACCCGAGCCGACAGCTGGAAGCACTGGTGGCGATGTGGTGCACCCGGCAACCTGCTGACAGCGTCAGCGGTCAGCTGGCGGGACGCCTTAACCGGGCGCTCGATACCATGCTTGGCTGAGGTTGCTCAATTCCGCTGACGGCTCTCAATCACGCTGATGGCTGGTCACAAATTCCCGGGCCGTTTGCACGGCGGCCAGGGCGTTTTGCTTCATGGCCTTCAGTTCGTCGTCGCCAAGGTAGAACATCATATCGATGGAATGCCGGTAATAGCGCGTCGGCAGACGGTTAAGGGCCACGCACATTACGTCGGTCAGGAAGTCGGCGTTGTCAGATTCCTCTCGGGTGGCATCGATGGCGTCCACCACCAATCGTTCATAAAAGTTGTCTATCGCATCTCTCAGGGACATCCTTCACCTCCTGCCGCTGTGTACGTCTTTCTAAACAATAGATCCCAGCTGGCACCTTGTCATGGCCGCCTGGCCTGCCCATGAGCACTTTCGCCAATTCGATTGGCAGCCGGCGTCATTACGCAGAACGCCTGCAACCCGCTATGGTTGTGTGATCGGTAAATCGTCCCGACACAAAAATCATCAGAGGAACAGCAATGACCACCGAAGCGTATATCTTCGATGCAGTACGTACCCCGCGGGGACGCGGCAAAAAAGACGGCTCACTTCACAGCGTGAAACCCATTTCACTGCTGACCACCGTTCTCAACGCACTGCAGGAGAGAAACAGTCTCGATACCGCACACGTCGATGACATCGTCATGGGTTGTGTGACGGCGGTGGGTGATCAGGGTGCCGACATTGCGAAAACCGCTGCACTGGCTGCCGACTGGGACGAAAAAGTGGCCGGCGTGACCCTGAACCGCTTCTGCGCGTCTGGTCTGGAAGCCGTCAACCTGGCCGCCATGAAGGTGCGGTCGGGCTGGGAAGACATGGTGGTCGCCGGTGGCGTCGAAGCCATGTCACGGGTGCCCATGGGCTCCGATGGCGGTGCCTGGGCCACCGACCCTGCCACCAACCTGCACACCGGCTTCATGCCCCAGGGCATCGGCGCTGACCTGATTGCCACCCTGGAAGGCTTCAGCCGCGAGGACGTCGACGGCTTTGCGGTGAAGTCCCAGCAGAAGGCAGCCAACGCCTGGGCCAACGGATACTTCGCCAAATCCATTATCCCGGTGACCGACCAGAACGGTGTGGTGATTCTCGATCAGGACGAACAGATTCGTGGCGGCACCACGGTCGAATCTCTCGCCGGGCTGAAGCCGTCCTTCCAGATGATGGGCGAAATGGGTTTCGACGGCGTCGCGCGGGAAAAGTACCATTCCGTGGAAAAGATCAACCACGTGCACCACGCCGGCAACTCTTCCGGCATCGTGGATGGCGCCACCGCCATGCTGATCGGCAGCGAAGCCAAAGGTAAAGCGCTGGGCCTCAAGCCTCGGGCACGCATTGTCGCCACCGCGGTCACCAGCACCGACCCCACCATCATGCTCACCGGCCCGGCTCCGGCTACCCGCAAGGCACTGGAAAAGGCCGGCATGACGGTGGATCAGATCGACCTGTTTGAAGTGAACGAAGCGTTTGCCTCGGTGGTGATGCGCTTCCAGAAAGAACTGTCTGTTCCGGATGAAAAAGTGAACGTCAACGGCGGCGCCATTGCCATGGGTCACCCGCTGGGCGCCACCGGCGCGATGATTCTCGGCACCCTGCTGGATGAGCTGGAACGCCGTGATCTGCGATTCGGCCTCGCCACCCTGTGTGTGGGCGGCGGCATGGGCATTGCCACCATCATCGAACGCGTCTGAGCCCGACACTTTTTCTGACAGGAGAACCGAATTATGAGCGCCATCCATTACGACCTGGGATCAGACCAGATTCTGACCCTCACCATTGATATGCCGGGCCAGTCCGCCAACACCATGAACGCGGATTTCCGTGCGGGCCTGACCGACACCGTTGCCAGGGTCAAGCAGGACCTCGACAACATCAAAGGCATTATCATCACCTCCGCCAAGAAAACTTTCTTTGCCGGCGGCGATCTGAAAGAACTGCACAAAGTCACCCGTGACGACGCCCAGGCCTTTGAAGACATGGTCAATGGCCTGAAAGCCGAAATGCGCGCCCTGGAGACCTGCGGCAAGCCGGTCGTGGCTGCCATTAACGGCACCGCGCTGGGCGGTGGCCTGGAGATTGCGCTGGCCTGCCACCATCGCGTGGTGCTGGATAATGACAGCATTCAGTTGGGTCTGCCGGAAGTCACCCTCGGGCTGCTGCCTGGTGGCGGTGGCACCCAGCGCCTGCCGCGGATGATCGGCCTGGAAGCGGCCTTTCCATTCCTGATGGAAGGCAAGAAGGTCAACCCGAAAGCGGCTCTGAAAGCCGGTATTGTCAGCGAACTGGCCACCTCCGCCGACGACATGATGCAGAAAGCGCGAGCCTTTATTGACGCCAATCCCAAGTGCCAGCAGCCGTGGGATCAGAAGGGCTTCAAACTGCCCGGCGGGGCACCCCACCACCCGGCCATGGCACAGAAACTGGCCATTGCCCCGGCCATGCTCAAGCAGAAAACCAAAGGCTGCTACCCGGCACCGGAGCGCATCCTCTCGGCCGCCGTGGAAGGCGCCCAGGTGGACTTCGACAACGGCAGCCTGATTGAGACCCGCTATTTTGCCGAGCTGGTGATTGGTCAGGTGGCGAAAAACATGACCGGCACCTTCTGGTTCCAGCTTAACGCCATCAATGCCGGTGGCAGCCGTCCCGAAGGCGTTGCCAAAGAAACCTTCAAGAAGGTCGGTGTGCTGGGCGCGGGCATGATGGGCGCCGGCATCGCCTACTCCACGGCCACTCGCGGTATCGACGTCGTGCTGAAAGACGTCTCCGTTGAAAACGCCGAGAAAGGTAAAAGCTACTCCGAAAAGCTGCTGGCGAAAAAAGTCAGCCGTGGCCGCATGACCGAGGAGCAGAAAGCCGAGGTACTTGGTCGCATCAAGGCGACGGCGTCGGCGGGTGATCTGGAAGGCTGCGACATGGTGATCGAGGCGGTGTTCGAGGACAGCTCCCTCAAGGCAAAAGTCACCCAGGAAGCGGAGCCAAAGCTGGTCAGCAACGGCATCTTTGCCTCCAACACCTCCACTATTCCCATCACCCAGCTGGCCGAAGCCTCCGCAAAGCCGGACAACTTCATTGGCCTGCACTTCTTCTCCCCGGTGGACAAGATGCAACTGGTGGAGATCATCGTGGGCGCCAAAACCTCCGAGGACACACTGGCGCGCGCGTTCGACTATGTGCAGCAGATCGGCAAGATTCCGATTGTGGTCAATGACAGCCGTGGTTTCTTCACGTCGCGGGTGTTCGGCACGTTTGTGAACGAGGGCATCTCCATGCTGGCCGAGGGCATCCACCCCTCCAGCATCGAGAATGCCGGTGTTCTGGCCGGCATGCCGGTGGGCCCGCTGGCCATTTCGGACGAAGTCAGCCTGACCCTGATGCAGCACATCCGTGCCCAGAGCAAGAAAGACACAGAGGCGGCCGGTGGTACCTGGCAGCCACACCCGGCCGAAGCCGTCATCGACCAGATGGTCGACCAGCACAACCGCAAGGGTAAAGCCGCCGGTGCCGGGTTCTACGAGTACCCGGCCAACGGCAAGAAGCACCTGTGGCCAGAACTGGACAACCTGTTCGTGGACGCCGCCAAGGCCCGCAACGTGGCGCTTCAGGACCTGAAAGATCGCATTCTGTTCATTCAGGCCATCGAAACCGTTCGCTGCCTTGAGGAAGGTGTGCTGAAAACCGTGGAGGATGCCAACATCGGCAGCATTTTCGGGATCGGCTACGCGCCCTGGACCGGCGGCGCCATCCAGTTCATCAACCAGTACGGTGTGCGTGCGTTTGCGGAACGCGCGAAAGCGCTCGCCGACACCTACGGTGAGCGATTTGCCCCGCCCGCCCTGCTGATCGAGAAGGCCGAGAACAACAGCCTGTTCGAGTAACCTTCCGGATCAGGCTCGTATCGAACCCCGCAAGGCCCTGCGCCTTGCGGGGTTTTTCCTGCTTCCCGGTTACGAACCTGCCCACATCATGGACAGATTGTCACGAACCGATACGCCCTGCCTATGGCAACCACAGGGGCCCTTGCCTACAATAAATCCAAGATCCAATCCGGCGATTGCCGTCAGGCGTATCTGTTACGGGACCTGTGCTCACTGCAGTCATCCCGCCCCGTCTATCGTTGTCGCCACATACCGTCAGGTAGATTTTTATGAGCATTGCGGAACGTTTGATCACCAGGCACAAGTCCAAACGGCGTCTGGGAAAAGGGATTGCCCTCGGCCTTCTGCTGGCCCTGCCCCTCACTGCGCCGGCGGCCATCGACCGGGACGCAGAATACGAGCCGGTGACGCCAACGGTGGACCAGGCCCGCGCCAACATCCTCATTGCGCGCCAACTCCAGTTCACCCATTTCCGCGATCTCGGTATCAACGATTCGCTCTCCGGTGACGTGTTTGACGCTTACCTGGATTACCTTGACGGCCAACGAATCTACCTGACCCAGGAAGACCTCCAGAAATTCTCGGCGATCCGGCTTGGGCTGGGTTCCGCCCTGAAAACCGGTCAGCTTCAACCCGGCTTTGACATCTACAACCTGGTGCAGCAACGCATTATCGAGCGTCTGAACTTTGCCCTGGATCTGATCGACAACGGGTTTGATGAGCTGGATTTCGATAGCGATGAAAGCATTCGGCTCGATCGGTCCGAAGCGGACTGGGAGCCCGACCGTGAGGCTCTGGATGATCTCTGGGTCAAGCGGGTGAAGAATGCCGTGCTGGCCCAGCGACTGAACGGCGCCGAGGAAGAAGCCATCCGGGATAGCCTGCGCCAGCGCTACGAAGGACAACTCAAGCGTGCTTACCAGGCCCGCAGCGAGGATGCTTTTCAGGCTTACATGAATGCCTTCGCCGGCATGTGGGACCCGCATACCTCCTATTTCTCGCCACGCACCTCAGAGAACTTCAACATCAACATGAGCCTGTCACTGGAGGGCATTGGTGCGGTGCTGCAGGCTGACAATGAATACACCAAGGTGGTTCGTCTGGTTCCGGGCGGGCCAGCGGCCAAACAGGGCCAGCTGCAACCGGCCGACCGGATTGTCTCCGTGACCCAGGATGACGAAGAAAAACCGGTCAACGTGATCGGCTGGCGCCTCGACGAGGTGGTCGACCTGATTCGCGGGCCCCGGGAATCCACGGTCACCCTCGAAGTGATTCCGGCCAACGCCACCGACGAAACGGTCACGAAAACCATCGCGATCAAGCGCGACAAGGTCAAGCTGGAAGAACAGAGTGCCAGCAAGGACGTCATTGAGCTTGACCGTGGAGGACAAAGCTACCGCATCGGCGTAATCAACATTCCCACGTTCTACGCGGACTTCCAGGCGATGCAGGCGGGCGATCCCGACTACAAAAGCACGACCCGCGACGTACGTAACCTGATCGATGAACTCAAGGAGGATGGCGTCGACGGTGTGGTGATGGATCTGCGCAATAATGGAGGCGGGGCATTGCACGAAGCCAACGATCTGGTCGGCCTGTTTATCGATCAGGGCCCCACCGTCCAGATCCGCAACTCCAACAACGATGTGCAGGTTTTGTCTGATGAGGACCCTGCGGTTGCCTACGACGGTCCCCTGGTGGTGCTGGTCAATCGCATGAGCGCATCGGCGTCTGAGATCTTTGCCGGCGCCATTCAGGACTATGGCCGCGGCCTGGTGGTGGGATCCCAAACCTTTGGCAAGGGCACGGTTCAGGCGGTGCGTCCGCTGAATCATGGCCAGCTGAAGATTACCCAGTCCAAGTTTTATCGGGTTTCCGGTGGATCCACTCAGCACAAGGGCGTAATTCCGGACATCGAGATTCCGTCCCGGGTCGACAAAACACGCATCGGTGAAGACGCCCTGGACCACGCCCTGCCCTGGGACCAGATTGAAGCGGTGCCCCACTCCCGCTACTTTGACTTCAGCGGCATCATCGATGAATTGCGCAATCGCCATGACGAACGCTTCGAGGAAAATCCGGAATTCCGCCTGCTGCAACAGGAAATCGACTTTCTTGAAAAGCAGCGGGAGATGGAATCTGTCAGCCTCAATCATGACCAGCGCAAGGAACACCAGTCCCAGATCGAGCGCACGCGGCTGACCATCGCCAATGCGCGCCGCGAGCTTCGCGGCGAGGAACCCTTCGAGACCCTGGAAGAGCTGGACGACTGGCAGGATGTGCAGGCCGCGGATCTGGACAGCACGGACGAAGAGCTCGATTTCATCATCCGCGAGGGTGGCCACATCATGGCCGACATGCTCGAGCTGGACCGTCGCATGGCGTCTATCCTCAATCCCGAACAACTCGCAGCACAGGCGCGCTGAGAATGCCTGGTCTCCGGCTGACAGGGTAACGAATGACGGCAAGAAAAGACGACGACCGAAAGAAAGCACAAATGCTTCAGGGCATGCTCATGGACGCCATGCATGCCATGAAATCCCTGGAAGAAGTCGAAGACCTGGAACAGCAGGAAGGGGAAGGTCGTGACCAGAAATCGCTGGTCAATCGGCTTGCCGGTATGACCGGTTCGGCCCTGCGGTTCGCAGCCCGATCCACGGATACGTCGTTGCGGGTGGGCCGGGCCCTGATCAACTCCCAGGACCAGTTGCGGATGATGCTCACCGCCGGTCAGTCCCTGAAAGACATCCGGGAGGTTGCAGGCCTTACCCTGTCGGAGATGAGCGAAGCACTCAATCTGCGTGACAAATCGGTTCTGGAGGCTATTGAAAACGGCACCGCGACCCTGTCATTCGAGCTGATTCTGCGGCTCGCGGCGCTGATCGCCCGCAACGATCCGATCCCCTTCATTCTGCGCACCACGCGGAACTACAATCCCGAAGTCTGGCAGATTCTGAACGACTGGGGCGTTGGCCGCCTGCCACTGCAGTTTGAGCGGGAGCGGGAATTCATCAACATCTTCCGCCGCCACGATGACGCCCGTAATCTCTCGGACGAAGGCTTCCAGAAGGTTCTGGAATTCACCCGCCAGAGTTTCGAGATGTCGCTGCACTTCATCGAGGAGCAGGAACAGCAGACAGCTGCACTCCGGGCCAAATACGAGGGTTCAGCCGAATAACGCCCGCATACCGGTAATGTTCGGGTTGTGGATGACCCCCTTCTCGGTAACGATGGCGTCAATCAGACTGGCCGGGGTCACATCAAACACCGGGTTGAACACCTGGACGCCCTCCGGTGCGAGGGGTATGCCTTTGATCTGCCTCACTTCGCTGCCCTCGCGCTCCTCGATGGGAATATCGTCCCCCGACGCCAGAGACATATCGACGGTACTGGAGGGGGCCACCACCATAAAGCCGACCCGGTGATGGCGGGCCAGCACGGCCAGGCTGTAGGTGCCAATCTTGTTGGCCACATCACCGTTGGCGGTGATACGGTCCGCACCCACGACGATCCATTTCACCTCACCACGAGCGAGGATGGCCGCCGCCGCGCCATCGGCGTTGAGCGTCACCGGGATGCCGTCCCGCGCCAGTTCCCAGGCCGTCAACCGGCTGCCTTGCAGCCATGGCCGGGTTTCGTCGGCGTACACCTGCTTCAGCAGCTTTTTCTCGTGAAGGCGGCGAATCACACCCAGCGCGGTGCCATAGCCACCGGTGGCAAGAGCGCCGGTGTTGCAGTGAGTCAGCACCGAGAACGGCGTATCCGCGGCCATGAACTCGAGGGCGTGATCCGCCATCGCCAGATTGGCTGACAGATCCTCCTCGTGAATCTGCACCGCTTTTGCCGCCAGACGTGTGATTGCCTCGTCCAGGGTCTGGCATCCGTGAAATTCCTTTTCCATGATCTGCAGCGCCCAGAACAGGTTGACCGCCGTCGGGCGAGAGGCCGCCAGTTCGCTGATGGCGTGGCGGATTTCCGCTTTCCAGTCGCCTGCGCCCGCATGGCGTGCTGCCAGGGCTACGCCGTAAGCCGCGCTGATCCCGATCGCCGGTGCGCCCCGCACCACCATGTCACGAATACACTGGGCGACGCCTGAGGCACCCTCCAGCGTAATCCAGTGTTCCTCAGAGGGCAGCAGACGCTGATCCAGCAACTCAAGACTGCTGTCATGCCAGCGCATGGCCACCGTGCCGATGGCGCGCTGGTCAGAGGAATGGGTTGGCTCAGGCATGGACAGGCTCCAATCGACTCATTGTGAAGAATTCCGGGCAGCCAGTATAACCGCCCACCCTGCCGGATTTGAATCACGGGCTGACTCGCCCTGCCGGCAGGGTAGTTCTCAACGCACCTGCTCGTTATACTTTCCGGCTACATTCTTCGGGAACTGCCTGTCAGGCAGGCGCCCCACACAGACAGCACCCAAAAGGCAGGGTACATGACGGCAGATACCATCACGGCAGCGGACATTCGCATTAACGCCCGCTGGCTCATTCCGGTGGAACCCGCAAACACCGTATTGCACCACCAGGCAGTGATTATTCAGGGCGATCGCATTGCCGCCGTGGTACCCCGGCACGAAGCCGATGCCCGCTTCCGCACCCGTGAAACCATCGATCTGGATCACCATGTGGTGTTGCCGGGCCTGATCAACATGCACGGGCACGCCGCCATGGCACTGTTCCGCGGGCTGGCCGATGATCTGCCATTGATGACCTGGCTTAACGACCACATCTGGCCGGCCGAAGGCGCCCATGTCAGTGAATCGTTCATTGCTGACGGAACCCAGCTGGCCATGGCCGAGATGCTGCGCACCGGTACCACCACGTTTTCGGATATGTACTTTTTTCCCGAGATCGCCGCCCAGATGGCCCAGGATACCGGCATGCGTGCGCAAATCTGCTTCCCGCTGCTGGACTTCCCCACGCAGTGGGGTTCCGGTCCCGAAGAATATCTGAGCAAAGGCGCGGCGTTGATCGAGCAATGGCAGGACAGTGACTACATCATGCCTGCCATCGGGCCCCACGCGCCCTACACCGTGTCCGACGAGCCAATGCGCCGCGCCGTGGCGCTGTCTGAGGGCACCGGCGCACGCATTCAGATCCACCTCCATGAAACGGCCTTTGAAGTGGCCGACGCCATCGAGAAAACCGGCAAGCGACCGTCAGCGCGGCTGGCAGAGCTGGGGGTATTCAGCGAACTGACCCAGTGCGTGCACATGACGCAGATCGATGACGACGATGTGGCCCTGCTGAAGCAGTCCGGCGCCCACGTCATTCACTGCCCGGAATCCAATCTCAAGCTCGCCAGCGGCCTTTGCCCGGTGCAAAAGCTGTCCGACGCCGGCATCAACGTGGCCATCGGTACCGACGGCGCCGCCAGCAACAACGATCTGGATCTGTTCGGCGAAATGAACACCGCTGCCATGGTGGCCAAGGTTGTTGCCGGTGACGCCGCCGCCCTGCCCGCCCACCACGCCATTGCCATGGCGACCCTGCATGGCGCGCGGGCCCTGGGACGGGACCACGAACTGGGGACCCTGGGAGCTGGCAAACTCGCTGACGTCATTGCGGTGGATCTCAGCGATCCCTTCCTGCAGCCCGTCTACGATCCGGCGTCGCACCTTGTTTACAGCAATCACGGCCGCCAGGTAAGCCACAGCTGGATCAGTGGCGTACCACAGATACAGGATGGCCGGCTAACCCGCATCGACGTGCCCGATCTGATGCTCAGGGTAAAATCCTGGTCTGAGCGTATTGGCAAACACTAGGCCCGATGGCCACCCCTGGCCACAATCCGGCCATGACCCTATTTCGAATCAGGCAGAACCGACTATGAACAACCACAACGTAGACCAGAACGAAATCGCCAAGTTCGAGGCGCTGGCCAGTCGCTGGTGGGATCCAACCAGCGAATTCCGTCCTCTGCACGACATCAACCCGTTGCGTCTGAACTACATTGACGAGCGTGCGCCTCTGGCCGGCAGGCGCGTTCTTGACGTGGGCTGCGGCGGCGGCCTGCTGTCCGAGGGCATGGCCCGTCGCGGTGCCCACGTCACCGGCATCGACATGGGCGAAGCGCCTTTGTCCGTGGCTCGCCTGCACGGGCTGGAGAGCGGCATCAAGGTCGACTACCGGCAGATTACCGTGGAAGAGCTGGCCCGTGACCCGGAGCACGCAGGCCAGTACGACGTCGTTACCTGCCTGGAGATGCTGGAACACGTGCCGGATCCTGCCTCGGTGATCAGGGCCTGCGCCACCATGCTGAAACCCGGCGGCCACCTGTTTGTGTCCACCATCAATCGCAACCCGAAATCCTTCCTGTTTGCGATAGTCGGTGCCGAATACCTGTTGCGCCTGCTGCCCAAGGGCACCCATGAATGGAAAAAATTCATCCGGCCCTCGGAGATGTCCGATCACCTGCGCCACGCCGGGCTGGACATTCGTGAGCTCACCGGCATGACCTACAACCCGGTAACCAAGGTCTACCGACTGGGGCGGGACGTGGACGTGAA
Organism: Pseudomonadota bacterium; assembly: GCA_051750305.1. Lineage (GTDB taxonomy): Bacteria > Pseudomonadota > Gammaproteobacteria > Pseudomonadales > Oleiphilaceae > Marinobacter. The sequence continues at coordinate 23,424 of JBNJJM010000005.1, forward strand.
CTACATGATGCACGCCAAAGACGACCGGGAGGGCGCGTCCGACGAATGAGCAGGCTACGTTCCCACGCATGTGCCAACCTCCCGTCGACCGTGCTGTTCGATCTGGATGGCACGCTGATTGATACCGCGCCGGATTTCATTCGCTGCCTGAATGCATTGCGCGTACAGCATGGCCTCGAGCCGCTACCCGCCGACACCATTCGCCGCTCGGTGTCCAACGGGGCGCGGGCCATGGTTCGGGTCGGTTTTGGCCTGGAACCGGAACACCCGGACTACCTGGAAAAGCACACCGCCTTTCTCGACCTGTATGAAGAGGGCGTTGCCATCGAGACCCGGCTGTTTGAAGGGATGGATGCCATTCTTCGCAACCTCGAGTCCCGGGGCATCCCCTGGGGCATCGTCACCAACAAGCCGGTGCGTTTTGCCGAGCCACTGGTTGCCGCCCTCGGCCTTGCCGAGCGCTGCGCGGTGGTCATCTGCCCGGACCACGTGACCCACCGCAAACCCCACCCGGAAGCCCTGCACCTGGCCTGTGAGCGCATCGGCGCCGCCCCCGATAGGGGCATTTACGTAGGCGATCACGAGCGCGATATAGAAGCGGGCCGCAATGCCGGCATGACCACCATCGCCGTGCGTTATGGCTACATTGAGGAGCCCCGCACCGTTGATCTGTGGCAAGCGGACCTGATCGCCGACACCGTCCATGACCTGGCAAAACTGTTACAATAGCGCCAGATTAACACGTTGGATTCATCGGTTTTCCCGACACGGTTTTCCCTGCAAGGAGACAGGTTATGCAAGATTACCAGGCACCGGCAGACTTACTGAAAGACCGCATTATCATGGTGACGGGCGCGGGCAGCGGCATTGGACGGGCAGCCGCCAAGGCCTACGCCGCCCATGGCGCCACGGTAATCCTGCTCGGCCGGACCGTCTCCAAACTGGAATCCCTGTATGACGAGATCGAGGCCGCCGGCCATCCCAAGCCGGCCATCGTTCCACTGAATCTCGAAGGTGCGGCGGTCAAGGAGTACGAAGAACTGGCCATGACCATCGAAGACAACTTTGGTCAGCTCGACGGTCTGCTCCACAACGCCGCCATTCTCGGCAGCCGCAGCCCGGTGGAGCTTTACGATCCCGAAACCTGGAACAAGGTGATGCACGTTAACGCCACCGCGCCGTTCCTGCTCACCCGGGCGGTGATCCCCTTGCTGCGCAAATCCGCCGACGCCTCGGTGATTTTCACCTCCTCCGGGGTGGGCCGCAAAGCCAAGCCTTACTGGGGCGCCTACGCGGTGTCGAAGTTTGCGCTGGAAGGTCTCAGCCAGTTACTGGCCGAAGAGCTGGATGACGAGCGGCACAACGTACGGGTGAACAGCCTGAATCCGGGCGCTACCCGCACCAACATGCGGGCTCACGCCTACCCGGCCGAGAATCCGCAGCAAAACCCGGCACCGGAACAGCTGATGCCCAGCTACCTCTACCTGATGGGTAAGGACAGCGCCGGCGTGACCGGTCAGCAACTGGACGCCCAGCCGAAATAATGGAGTTACTGTTCTACACCACCGCCCAGTGCCACCTGTGTGAACTGGCAGAAGCGCTGCTCATAAACACGCCCATGCCGGCGCCAATACCGGTGGATGTGGTGGACATTGCCCAATCGGAAGCACTGGTGGAACGTTACGGCACCCGCATCCCGGTGTTACGCCGCAATGATACCGGGGCGGAGCTGGACTGGCCGTTTAACCGGGATCAGTTACTCACTTTTTTACAATGAGGACACCCTGACATGTTGATGGTTATATCCCCGGCGAAAACCCTCGATTACGAGAGTCCGCTGGCCACTGAAAAATACAGCCAGCCCGACTTTCTGGACGACGCCTGCGAACTGGTGGATCAGCTCAAAACACTGGAACCCCATCAGATCAGCAATCTGATGAACATCAGCGACAAACTGGGCCAGCTCAACGCCGAGCGCTTCCAGCAGTGGAAGACGCCGTTCACCCCGGCCAACGCCCGCCAGGCCATTCTGGCCTTCAAGGGCGACGTGTACACCGGGCTGGACGCGGAAAGCTTCAGTGACAAGGAGTTCGAGTTTGCCCAGAAGCACCTGCGCATGCTGTCCGGCCTCTACGGCGTGCTCAAACCTCTCGACCTGATGCAGCCCTACCGGCTGGAAATGGGTACCCGCTTCGAGAATACCCGCGGCAAGGACCTTTACGCCTTCTGGGGCGATCGCATTACCCGGGAAGTGAATCGGCTGCTGGAGGCAGACGACGGCGTGCTGGTGAACCTGGCCTCCAACGAATACTTCAAGAGCGTCCGCAAGAAAGAGCTCAACGGCCGCCTGATCACGCCCCAGTTCAAGGACTGGAAAAACGGCCAGTACAAAATGATCAGTTTCTACGCCAAGAAGGCGCGTGGCCTGATGTGCCGTTACGCCATTGCCAACGGCATCACCCAGGCGGATGACCTGAAAGGCTTCAACCTTGACGGTTATTACTTCTGCGAGGAGCAATCTGACCAGAACAACTGGCTCTTCCTGCGGGACGAGCAGTAATTCCCGACATCGCTGCGGAGTATTGAATGAACGAAGCTGTTTTTTCCCAGATTGCCATGCTGGTGTTTCTGACCGGCCTGATCGTCTGGATGGGTTTTATCGTCTGGGATCTGGCCAAGAAATCCCAGGCTGGCCGGTTCGGCACCATCGCCCTGTTCACGGTGCTGGGCGCAGGCGTGGTCGGATTCATCGTCAAAACCGTTCTGGTCGAGGTCATGCAGATCTGATGTGACGCCACCGCCGCCACTTTACGGCCACGGACCGGTGGCCGTATCATCCCTCCCCCTTTTTGCAAACTCTGACAAGGATCGACCCTGATGTGGTTTCGTAATGCCCGTGTGTTCCGTTTTACCAAGCCCTTCGACATTTCCGCTGAAGCTCTGGAAGAGAAACTTCAGGGCGATGCCTTCAAGCCCTGTGGTCCCCAGGAAACCACCCGGCAGGGCTGGGTCCCGCCGCTCGGGAAACACAGCGACATGCTGGTACACAGCACCAACGGGTACCACCTGATCGCCCTGCGCAAGGAAGACAAGATTCTGCCGGGTTCCGTGGTCAAAGAGATGGTGGAGGAGCGCGCCGAGGCTATCGAGCTCGAACAGAGCCGCAAAGTCCGCCGCAAAGAAAAGGACGAGATCAAAGAGCAGGTCATGATGGAGATGCTGCCCCAGGCGTTTTCCAAGAACCGCCGCAGTTTCGCCTACCTGGCGCCCCAGGACGGTTTGCTGGTGGTAGATGCGGGCTCCTCCAAGCAGGCGGAGGACCTTGCCTCCTTCCTCCGCAAGAGCCTGGGGTCCCTGCCGGTTCGGCCTCCCGCCGTCGAGCAGGCACCCGCGTTTACCTTCACAGGCTGGCTGAATGAAAGCATTGATCTGCCCGGCACCCTCGAACTGGGCACCGAATGCGAACTGAAAGACCCGTCCGAAGACGGGGGCGTGGTGCGCTGCAAGGGCCTGGATCTGAAAGCAGATGAGATCCGTAACCACCTGGACGCCGGCATGCAGGTTACCAAACTCGCGTTGACCTGGGAGGACAACCTGTCCTTCGTGCTGGATGAAGAACTGGGCATCAAACGACTGAAGTTCGGCGACACCCTGCAGGAAAAACTGGACGATGTGGATGCCGACGATGCCGCCGCCCGTTTTGACGCCGCGTTTGCATTGATGACGCTGGAGCTGGCACGGCTGATTCCGGGGCTGCTGGATGCGCTCGGTGGCGAGGATCGGTCCGCAATTATTGAAGAGGCCTGAGGCCCTCCCAGGCCCTGCCTCAACCGGTCAGTGGGACTGCCTGCGAAGGCGCTCCCGCTGCCAGTCCTTCTCCGGCTCGTTCAGCACGAGGCGCAGATCCATCACCTCTTCTTCGGCGTTGTACCTGGTTTCGAAGCCGAGGTGCTCCGCCAGTTGCAACATGGGCCGGTTGTCCGGCAACACGTTACCTACCATCTCCACCGTGCCCCGGGCGCGGCAGTAGTCGATCATCTTCTGCATCAGCGCCACCCCCAGACCTTCACCTTTCATCTTGTCGTGCACCATGACTGCGAATTCGCACTGCAGGTTGTCCGCGTCGGTCCAGACCCGAACGGTACCCAGGGTCTCTTCGCCCTCCCCGTCCTCCCGGGGCGCATTGGCGATGAACACCATCTCCCGGTCGTAATCGATCTGCACCATCTGCGCCACGTCTTCGCGGGAGAAGTGCTTGCGATACTGGAAGAAGCGATAACGGATGGATTCCGGCGACTGCAGTTCGTGAAATGCCCGATGGGCCGGCTCGTCTTCCGCAAGTACGGGCCGGAGAATCACCCGGCGTCCGGATTTCGGCAGCACGATCCACTCTTCCAATTCACGCGGATAGGGCTGAATGATCGGGCGCCCCGGTTTGTCATCCAGATCTATGGCAACATTGACCGCGACTGCCCCGCTCTCATTGAACAGCAGCGGCGATATTTCCAGCCCGCGGATCTCGGGAATATCGATCACGATCTGGGACAGGGTCACCAGGGTTTCGGAAACCGCGCGAATATCCTCGTCAGGCTTCAGGCTGTTCTCTTTCAGCAGCTTGTACATGTAGGTCCGGCGCAACAGCTCCCGCGCCAGCACCATGTTCAGTGGCGGCAGGGCAATCTGCCGGTCCGTCATCACGTTGATCTGCGCACCGGCGGCGCCACAGACCACCAGGGGCCCGAACACCGGGTCCCGGGTAATACCCACACTGAATTCAATACCGCCCACATGCTGGTAGGCGCGCTGGACCGCAAACCCGAGAAAGCCGCTGCCCGGGAAGTGGAACTGGTACTCCTCCATCAGCACGCGGCAGCCGTCGATGATAGCGGCCTCGCTATTGAGTTTCTGCAGCGTGCCTTTGAAACGGCGCTGACCGGTACTCTGCTCCCGGAACGGATGACAGGCGTGCTCATGAATCACCGTGATGTCCACCGGCCGGCGCTCAACCGCAAAGGCCTCCAGCACCTCTTCCACATCGTCGCAGTAGATGGTTTCAATGGTGTTGATGCCGTAATCGCGAATCACATCTCTGGCCTCGCGATTGGACAGGTGCATGCGCCCGGCACGCATAGCGCCCATAACCACCCGGCGCGTGTGGGTGCGATCGTCAAAATGATCGGTAAAGGATTCCGGGGTTTCGGTCAGCAGGCGCTGAACGCGCTGGTGGCGGACGTGCTGCATGAAGGCCATCACTGCCTTCTCCGGGTTGAAGAACGACGGCAGGCCGGCACGGTAGAACTCCTCGCGGGCATCCATCACGGTGCTCTGACCCAGCCAGCAGGTAAAGACATTGAGCCGTGTTCCCTTGGACGCCTGCACCACGGCATCGGCGATCTGCAGACTGTCCTCCGTCAGACTGGGTGCATACATCACCAGCACGTTTGCCACTTCCGGGTCCCGGGCGAATATGCGGATGGCCTCTGCATAAAGTTCCGGTGACGCATCGTAGTTCAGGTCCACCGGGTTCTTGCGAGTCCAGTAAGGCGGCAATTTCTCCGCCAGCGCTTCAACGGTCTGTTCCGACAACTGAGCGAGCTCCCCGCCCAGATCCGCCAGCCGATCGACCGCCAGCACCCCGGGGCCGACGCCGTTGGCAATTATGGCAAGGGATTCACGGCGCAACGGGCGCATGCGCGTGAGGGTTTCCAGCGCATCGAACATCTGGCCAAGCCCGTCAACCCTCAGTACACCAGCGCGCTGAAGCATGGCATCGTAGATCGGATCGCTGCGCTTCAGACCCGCCGGCAGTTCGTGGGCAAACCATTCCGATTCCGGTACCCGACCGCTCTTGACCGCGATAACCGGTTTGGTGCGGGAGGCCACCCGCACCGCCGACATGAAACGCCGCGGGTTGGGAATATTCTCGATGTGCAGAAGGATAGCGCGTGTCTGGCTGTCCTGAGCAAGGTAGTCGATGAGGTCATCGTGGTCGATGTCCATACCGTCGCCCAGGGTCAGGAAATAGGAAAAACCGACACCCCGGGCAAACGCCCAGTCAAGCACCGAACTGGCAATGGTGCCGGACTGGCCAACAAAGGCGACCTTGCCGGGAATGGCCCCCATATGGGCATAGGTCGCGTTCATGCTTCTGGCCGGCACCATCAGGCCAATAGTGTTGGGCCCCAGTACCCGGATTCCGGTCTCCCGCGCGGCATCCCTGACCGAATACATCAGTGGCTGACCGGTCTTGCTGTGGGAGCGGGACATGCCCCCGGTCATCACAATGGCGGTGCGCACGCCGGCTTCGCCCAAGCGACGCACCATCTTGGGCACAGTGTCGGGCGGGGTACAGATAATGGCGAGATCCGGACTGAACTCCATTTTCGACACTTTGCGCACGCAGGGCACGCCATGCACATTGTCATAATCGTTCTGGTTGATGACCAGGAGTTGTCCCGGATAGCCGCCACCCAGCAGGTTACGGAGCACCATACCACCGAGGTTGTCTGCCCGCTCGGAGGCGCCGATCACCACGATAGACGACGGATTGAAAAGACTTTCCAGATACCGGGTACTCAAGCGCAAACTCCTTGCTGTTTCCAGTCATTGACGGGCTAACCTTATCTTAGGCGCTTGTCCCCTGATGTAAAACGCCTATCACCGCCATAAGACCAAAGAAACGCGGCAACCACGTACTATCCCTGATAACATTGATGAAAATACAAGCAGAACGAACGGTGTCCAGATTCGTATGACCACAGCCTTTTTTTCTCACGATGACTGCCTCAAGCACAACATGGGCCCGGAACACCCTGAATCCCCGGAGCGCATTGCAGCCATCATCAGCTACCTGGCGGATACCGGCGTCGGAGATAAGCTGGACTGGGTCCGCCCGGACGAAATCACCCGGGACCAGCTACTGACCGTACACCCTGAAAAATACCTGCATCAGCTCGAACTGATGCAGCCCACCCGTGGCCGCGTCTATACTGATCCGGATACCGCGATGATGCCAGATACCCTGCGCGCTGCACGTCTGGCCGCCGGCGGAAATATTGAAGCGGTCGACATGGTGATGAGCAGCCAGGTCACCAATGCCTTTGTGTGTGCCCGACCTCCCGGGCACCATGCTGAACGCAGCAAGTCCATGGGTTTCTGCTTTTACAACAACATAGCGCTGGCGGCGATGCGCGCACTGAACTTTCACCACCTGGAACGGGTCGCCATCATTGATTTCGACGTGCATCAGGGCAATGGCACGGCGGACATTGTCGGCGGAGACGAGCGCATCCTGATGTGTTCGAGCTTCCAGCATCCCTTCTACCCCCACTCCCATGTGCATCGCCAGCCGGAAAACATCATCAATATTCCGATTGAGTCCGACTGTTCCGCATTGGAGTACCGCAAGGCCGTAGAAGCAGGCTGGCTGAAAAAACTGCAGGATTTCCGGCCACAGGCGGTGCTGATTTCTGCCGGTTTTGACAGTCACCGGCTGGATCCGATGGCGGAATTGAATCTGGAGGTGGACGACTACCGCTGGCTGACCGAAATGATCGTCAGCGTGGCCAGCGACCACGCCAATGACAGGATTATTTCAACGCTGGAAGGTGGCTACCACCTGCGGGCACTGGCGGAAAGCGTGAACGCCCACCTCGACGTACTTACATCAGTTCGTTAACCCGCGAAGCCGGAATCGTAGCCGTTCGCCTGCTGCAACTCCGGGCGCTCGCCCTCCCGTTGCAGACGAATGGTGGTTCGCCGGTTGTCCGCCGCCCGGTTTGACGCTGGGTACTGGTCGGCATGGGCGCGGACGGTGACCAGATCGGCCGGAAGCCCCTGCTCGATCAGATAGTCGGCCACCACGTTGGCCCGCTCCTCCGACAGCGCGCGGTTATCAATACGGCTGCCAGATCGATCGGTGTGGCCGTCCACGAAAATACGTTCGACGGTCGAATCTGCCTGAACATAACTCACAATGTTGTCCAGTAACGCCTGGTCGTCGTCCGAAAGGCTTGTGCTGCCCGCCCGGAACGGAATGCGGGAGCGCTTGATCTGGTCGTAATTGACCGGCAGCAGGCTGGCGGAACAAAGACGGTACCGGTCAAACTCCCGGGCGAAATTGACGTTGGACACCCGCACCCGCACTGGTGTGCGGTCGTACCAGGATTCACGGGTCACGGTGGGCATCATCCCGTCTAGCAGCCCCTGGGCAATCATCATGCTCTGCCTGGCGCCCAGCTCTACCGGGCGACGGCCTTCTCCGACCTGGACCGCACCGACCTTGCGCGGAGCCGCGCCAGGCCGCCAGGCCGGTGCCTCCACCACCACACTGCCGCGGCCCGGACGCATCAACGCCGTGTCGGATTCAAGAACGAACGACAACTGCTCACCGGCCTTGTGGCGAAATATCGCACGGCCGTAGCCGGGCACCTCATGCACCAGGGCGCACTCGAACACCGACTCGGAAACGTACCATTGACTGTTCTCGATGCCGGCACCAAAGCTCGACGACTGGACCAAACCACTGGCGCACAGCAGCAGCGCACCGGTCAGCGCGGCTGTTCGCGGAAACAAGGCTGAATGTGTGGCCATACCATCTATCCGTCAGTATCTGGGTTACTGACCGCTTAACGGCTGCGCAAAAGCTTTCTTTAGCGATCGGGCCGAAACAAACACACATCGCATCTGATATAATCCCGCCAAATTTTTTGCCGGCGCGTGCCCGGCACCAGACTGCCGGGGAAAAACCGAATGACCGACACACTCACGATTACCCGCCCCGACGACTGGCACCTTCATGTCCGGGATGGTGCTGTGCTCAACGACGTGGTTCCCGCCACCGCCCGGTGTTTTGGCCGTGCCATCATCATGCCCAACCTGGTGCCCCCGGTGACGACCGCCGAAGCGGCACTCGCATACCGGCAGCGGATCATCAGGGCCGCCGGCGAACTGCCGTTCGAGCCGCTGATGACTCTGTACCTGACCGAGTCCACGACCGCGGAAGACATTCGCGAGGCCAAAGCTGCCGGCGTTGTCGCTGCCAAGTTGTATCCCGCCGGCGCCACCACCAATTCCGCCTCGGGCGTGACCGACATCCGCAATATCTACCCGGTACTCGAGGCCATGGCCGAATGTGGCATGTTGCTGCTGGTGCACGGTGAAGTGACCGACGCGGACATTGATATCTTTGATCGTGAGAAGGTGTTTCTGGAACGGGTGCTGGCACCCACGCTCGATGCATTTCCCGCCCTGAACGTAGTGCTGGAGCACATCACCACGGCCGATTCCGCCGAGTTTGTTCGCGCCCACCAGGGGGACAACCTGGCGGCAACCCTGACCCCCCAGCACCTGATGTATAACCGCAATCATATGCTGGTCGGCGGTATCCGGCCGCACCTGTACTGCCTGCCGATTCTCAAGCGTAACCGGCACCAGCAGGCCCTGCAGGACGCGGTGGTCAGCGGCGACAAGCGGTTTTTCCTGGGTACCGATTCCGCCCCCCACGCCCGTGACAAGAAAGAGGCCGCCTGCGGCTGCGCCGGTTGTTATTCTGCGTTCGGCGCCATCGGCCTGTACGCGGATATCTTCGAGGAACTGGGTGTACTGGACAAGCTGGAAGCCTTCGCCAGCTTCAATGGCGCAGACTTCTACGGACTGCCCCGCAATTCTGACACTATTACCCTGATCCGCGAGCCATGGACCATGCCAGAACAACTGCCGCTGGCTGACGGCACCATCGTCCCGCTGCGAGCCGGCGAGACCGTGAACTGGAAGCTGGCAACGGCCTGAATCAGGCAAACCGAACCAAAGCCCTACCCCGAGGAGTTTGAGTGACTGACGAAAACAGAGAACTGCATCCCATGGCCCGCCGGTTCCGCGGCTTTCTGCCAGTGGTTGTGGATGTGGAGACCGGTGGATTCAACCCGGAAACGGATGCCCTGCTGGAAGTGGCCGCGGTACTGCTGACCATGGATGACGACGGCTGGCTGGTGCGGGGCGAAACCCACTTGCAGCAGATCGATCCTTTTGAAGGCGCCAATCTGGAGCAGTCTGCACTCGACTTCACCGGCATCGACCCCTGGAGTGCGGAGCGTGAAGCCGTGCCCGAACGGGAAGGCCTCAGTGAGATCTTCAGCCCGATCCGCAAGGCGGTCAAAGCCCACGACTGCAAACGGGCGGTGCTGGTAGGCCACAACGCCACCTTCGACCACAACTTCGTATTCGCGGCCGCCCTGCGCTCGGACATCAAGCGCAACCCGTTCCATCCGTTTTCCACCTTTGATACCGCCACCCTGGCGGGTCTGGCTTACGGGCACACGGTACTGGCGCAGGCCTGCAAGCTCGCCGGCATACCGTTCAGCAACAAGGAAGCGCATTCAGCGGCTTATGATGCGGAAAAAACCGCCGACCTGTTCTGCGGCATCGTCAATCGCTGGAAAGAACTGGGCGGCTTCCCGCCGCCTCTGATCGGCGCCACGGACGACGCCTGACCCCAAAAAAAACGCCTCCCGAGGGAGGCGTTTTTTGTTGGCAACAGCCGGGCGCTTACCAGTAAATGCCCCGCATGATTGCCGCGAAGGCCACCTGCTCGGTGGACACCTTTGGCTTCTCGCCGGATTTGCTGCCAGCGGCAGCCGGAGAGTCCGGGAACATCCGGTAACCGGTGTTCATGATGATTTCCCCCGCCTTCGGCGCCAGCGCCTGCAGCACCTGGGCGAAAATCCCCAGACGGGTGGCAATACGCTTCGGACGGTACACAATCGCATCCGCCACCATCTCCGCGGCTTCGTCCGGCGTCAGCGTCGGCACGGAGTCATAGATCTTGGTGGGTGCGATCATCGGCGTCTTCACCAGCGGCATGTTGATGGTGGTGAAGGTCACGTTGCGATCCGACCATTCCGCCGCGGCGCAGCGGCTGAACGCATCCAGCGCCGACTTGGACGCCACATACGCGGAAAAGCGCGGGGCGTTGGTCAGGACGCCGATGGACGAAATATTCACCACGTGACCGCGACGGCGCTCCAGCATGGCCGGGGCGAAGCCCATGATCAGTCGCACGGAGCCGAAATAGTTCAGCTGCATGGTGCGCTCGAAATCGTGGAAACGGTCGAACGACAGCGCCAGCGAGCGACGGATGGAGCGGCCGGCATTATTCACCAGCACATCCACGTGACCGTGGTTGTCCAGCACCGTTTTCACGAAGCGGTCGCAGTCATCCATGTCAGCGAAGTCACACTGATAGGCATGCACATTGCCACCGCGGGCTTCCAGCTCTGCCGCCACTTCCATCAGGCGTTCCTTTTTGCGCGCGCCGATCACCAGGATCGCGCCCGCGTCCGCCAGCTTCTCTGCCGTCGCCAGACCAATACCGGAGGTGCCACCGGTAATCACACACACCTTGCCTTCAACCGTACCCCGCAGGGTGCGGTCCTTGAACAGATCCGGGTCGAGGTTGCGCTCCCAGTAATCCCAGATGACCGCCGAGTAGTTCTCAAGGCGCGGTACATCGATACCGGTGCCCTTCAGCACGCGCTCGGTTTCCCGGGCGTCAAAACGCGTGGGGTAATTGATAAATGACAGCACCGACGGCGGAATGCCCATATCGTCCAGTACCGCATTGGTCAGCCGCTTCACCGGCGGCAGGTTCTTCAGGCTCTGGCGGATGAACGGCGGCACGAACCCGAACATGCGGGAATCTATGCGCATACCCATGCGCGGCGCGTGACCGGCCTCACAGAAGATATTGAGGATCTCACCCACCTTGTAGGGATCGGAATCCACCAGGTGGAAGCAATTGCCGTCTTCACCCTCCAGGTGCGCGATGTGATCCATGGCATTCACCACAAAATCCACCGGCACCACGTTCAAGCGACCACCTTCGATACCGATGGTCGGCACCCACTGCGGCAGCGCGTGGCGGATTTTCTGAATCATCTTGAAGAAGTAATAGGGACCGTCGACCTTGTCCATCTCACCGGTTCTGGAATGGCCGATGACCATACCCGGGCGGTAAATGCGGAACGGCACCTTGCAGCTCTCGCGCACCACTTTCTCGGATTCATGCTTGGTCAGCAGGTAGGGATGATCCAGCTTTTCCGCTTCCTCGAACATGTCTTCGCGGAACGTGCCTTTGAACAGGCCGGCGGCCGCAATGGAGGACACATGGTGGAAGCAACCGGCAGCCATGGCTTCGGCCGCATTCACGGCGCTGCGGGTGCCTTCGATATTGGTCGCCTGCTGGGCGGCTTCATCGGCCCCCATGTCGTAGACCGCGGCCAGATGGAAGAAATGATCAATGTTGCCTTTCAGGGCATCCATGGTCTTGGCGTCGATGCCAAGATCGGGGCTGGTCAGATCGCCAATGACCGCTTTGACCTGCTGTTCATTCGCGCCCCAGCGCTCCCGCAGAACATCCAGCTTGCCGAGAGATTGCTCGCGAACCAACACGTGAACCGTGCCGCCACGCGCGAGGAGTTTCTCTACGAGAAAACGGCCGATAAATCCGGTGCCACCCGTCAGAAAGTAATTCATTGATAGTCCACCTTGCCTGTTGCTCAATTGTTGTCTGTCCCTAACGCCCGAAGACATCTACGACCAAAGTCTTAGATCTCTCCGGTAACGCCGGCATTGTACTTAATTGCAACCTTCATGTATCGAACTTTTTTAGAGCATTTACTCTGTAAGCCTTTGTTTTAATTAGAGCCTTTACTCTAGGACTGCCGCCGTAGCGGGCTTCCGATACGCCGGACCCGTCGGCTTGCTCGACACACTGATTTTGAGCCTAGCACAAGCTTTGCCCGGTGCCCGGAAAAACGCTTCATTACCAGAAAGAAATGAAACCACCCTATAGCAATGACATAATCCGCCCATAGATCTGCAAAAGACCGAACACTCACTCCACCCCGGACACCCGCTTATGAAAAAAGACGACGCCAACGCAGAACGATACATCGCCATTGCACGCGCCTGCCTGAAAGCCATCAATGACACTGCGGAAGACTCGGGCTCGCGGGAGGACAAAATCCAGGCCGTCTATCAGGCCATTGATGATGCATTCCAGGCGGAGTTTGCGGACTACCGTCAATCCGTTGCCGTTATGGGGACCGTGCTTGAAAAAATTGCCAGCGGTCAGCTGGACGCTGATACGGCCGCCTCTCTTGCCCGTAAAACTCTTGATCAGCAGCCTGCAAGCACTCGCCACGCCATGATCCACTGATCGCCGGAGTACGCCACACCATGCAACCAAGTATCGCCCGCTCAAATCTCCAGCCCCACTGGCTGATTCAATCATTGGCACTGATCCTACTGCTCGTCTGTGGCAGCCTGGCCCAGGCGACCACAGAGCCGGTGAAAAGCCCCAATGACAACAATCGCTACCGGCATCTGGAGCTGGACAACGGTTTGCAGGTGTTACTGGTCTCATCCCCCGGCTCAAGCAAGGCAGCAGCTTCCATGAACGTTGCAGTCGGCAGCGGCGATGACCCGAAGGATCGCGAGGGGCTTTCCCATTTTCTCGAACACATGCTGTTCCTGGGTACCGAAAAATACCCCGAGCCCGGGGAGTACCAGCAATTCATCAAGAGCCATGGCGGCAGCCACAATGCCTTTACCGCCTTCCAGGACACCAATTACTTCTTCGATATTCAGGCCGGGCACCTGGACGACGCACTGGATCGATTCGCCCAGCAATTCTCTGCCCCGCTGTTCACCCCCGAACTGGTGGACCGGGAGCGCCGCGCGGTGCACTCGGAGTTCAGCTCTAAACAGAAAGAGGATGGTCGCCGGGTCTACTCGGTAAAAAAGGCCATCAGCAATCCCGACCATGCATTTCACCAGTTCGCTGTGGGCAATTTGACGACGCTGGAGAATACCGAGGAGCGGCCGCTGCGGGCGGATCTGGTTGAATTCTGGAAAGCCCATTACTCGGCCAACCTGATGAGCCTGGCGGTGTATGGGCCCCAGTCACTGGACGAGCTCGAAGCCATGGTTCGCGGCCGGTTTGATGACATCGAAAACCGCAACCTGGAAGCCAGAGTGCATGCTGCACCGCTGGTACGGCCGCAAACACGGCCGGCACAGGTGACGGTAGACGCATTAAAGGATATTCGCAGCCTGACGCTGAGTTTTCCAATTCCCTCCCAGCGCGCGAATTACCGCACCAAACCTGGCAGCTACATTGCCAACCTGCTGGGGCATGAAGGTCCCGGCAGCCTGTTTGATGTGCTCAAACAGGAAGGCCTGGTGGAAAGCCTGTCCGCAGGCACCGGCATGGATACCGGCACCGAGGCCAGCCTTGAGATGTCCATGTCACTGACTCCGGAGGGACTTGAACGCCGGGACGAGATTCTCGCGCTGGCCTTTGCTTACATAGAGCAGATCCGTGACCAGGGCATTTCCGAAGACCGCTTCAATGAAATGAAAAATCTGGCGCAGATCGATTTCCGTTTCCGCGAACGCAGCGAACCGCTTCATGAGGTGATGCGGCTGTCCAGCCAGCTTCGTCATTACGAGCCGGTTGATGTGCTGCAGGCGCCGTGGATGATGGAGAGTTATGAGCCCGCCCAGTACCGGGACATTCTGACAAGGCTGACCCCGGACAATGCGCTGGTGACTGTGGTCGCCCCCGAGCCCGAAATTGATACACCCAATCTGACCCAGTGGTATCAGGCCGCCTACGAGCTCAAGCCGCTGGATGTTGCCGCTATTCAGAACACCGAGCCCGGCGATCTGGCGCGACAGCTGGAGCTTCCCGAGGCCAACCCGTTTGTGCCGGAAAATCTTGCCATGGTCGGCGGGGAGACCATGAACAAGCCCGTACTGCTTGGCCAACAGGGCGGCTTGTCTGTCTGGTACGCCAGGGACACCCAGTTCGGCACTCCCAAGGCCAATGTATACGTGAGCATCCGCACGCCATTGGCGCAGGCCTCCGCCCGCGGCAAGGTACTGACCGAGTTGCTGGTGGATTCGGTGAATACCAATCTCAACGCCTGGGCCTATCCGGCGCAACTGGCAGGTCTGGACTACAGCGTTTATTCCCACCTGCGCGGCATCACCATTCGGGTGGGTGGCTACAGTGACAAGCTGCACGTTCTGATGACGCGCATTCTTGCCCAGGTAGCCGACCCGCACCTGACGCAGAAGCGCTTTGCCATCGCCCGCCAGCGAATGGTCGACAACCTGCAGAACAAAGCCAAGGAACGCCCGGTGCAACAGACGTCAGAGAAGGTTCAGACTCTGCTCATCGAGGGCGCCTGGAACACCGAGGAGCGGCTGACTGCGGCCCGGGAGGTCACGCTCGACGAACTTCAGCGTTTTGCCGATGAGCTGTTTTCACAAACCGACCCGGTCATGCTCGCCCACGGCAACCTGACTGAAGCCGCTGCCCTGAATATCAGCCAGCAGATCCGCGCGATGGTGCTGCAGGAGGCGAACATCACCGAAGTGACCCGCAGCACCGTGCGAGCCTTGCCGCAGGACGAAACCATCGTTCCGCTGGCTGTCGATCACCCGGACACCGGCTACACGCTCTACCTGCAGGGCCGCAACACGGGGTTTGATGAGCGGGCCGCGTTCCGCGTACTGGGCCAGATTATCAGCAGCCCCTTCTATGAAGAGTTACGCACCAACCGCCAGCTTGGCTATATCGTGTACGCCACCCCGTTCGAAATGCTGGAAACACCCGCCCTGGGCCTGGTGGTGCAGTCACCGGAAGCATCCGCCGAAGAAATCGACCAGGCGGTAGATGAGTTCTCGGAGACCTTTGAGGAACGGCTCCGGAATTTCAGCAGCGCTGAGCTGGAGCGTGAAAAGCAGGCCGTCGTCAGTAAGCTCAACGAGCAGGATCGCAAGTTGGGCGAAATTTCCGAGCGTTTCTGGAGGGAGATCGACCGCGGCGCCACCGCCTTCGATTCTCGGGAACGGCTGGTCAAAGCCGTGCAAGCGGTGGATCGGGATCAGCTTCTGGAAATTTACCGCAACGCTGCACTGGAGCGCACCCGCGCACTGCGGGTGATTACGAATCCGCCAGACGAAGAAACCGCTGCCAGTCCTCAGGCTCGTCCACGTCCCAGCGAGGCGCCAGCAAGCTGACCGTCAATCCGTGCCCGGCAAGGCGATGACGGGTCTGGCTGAGAACACTTTCGGTTCCCCAGTTCACGTTGTCCAACATGCCGGGCACTACTCTGCGAACACCGATCAGCACGTACCCGCCATCATTGGAGGGCCCCAGTACCACATCGCTGGTATCCAGCGCGGCCACCGCCTGGCGCACGTAATCCGGATCCACCGATGGACAGTCACTGCCGACCACCAGCGCCTTATCATGGCCGGTCAGCGCGTTTGCCAGCGCCGCCTCCATACGCTGGCCCAGATTCTCCCCCTGCTGGATAGCCGTGGTGATCCGCGAAGCCGCAAGTGTGTCAACCACCTGGCTGGCGGTTTCCGGCGTGGTTTTCATGGCGCGGTCCCACCAGAACTGGACCGGAAAGCCACTGGCAATCAGGTTGTCCAGCACGTTCAGGCTCAGGCGGATGTGCGCTTCCATCGCCCCTTTCGCCCCCAGCTCCGGCATCAGACGGGTTTTCACTCTGCCCTCTTCCGGCCATTTGGAGAACTGCATAACCAGCGCTGAAGCGTCAGGATTCATGGGCATTACGGACATCCGATCGGTAGGCGGCCACAAGAGATTCCGGCGATTCACCGCGCCAATAGCGCCAGCGCAACCGCCACATAAGCAGGATGGTACGCCAGGCGCCCTGCTGTTCCCAGCGCCGGCTGTCGGTGACCACCGGATCGCTGACGCAATATGGCCGTGATACCAGACGCAATCGGGACGACAACTCCACATCCTCCATCAGTGGCAGCGGCTCGAATCCCCGCAGCGCCTCAAACACGGAGCGGCGCACAAACAGCGCCTGATCACCAGTGGCAATCCCGGTCAGCCGCGACCGCTGGTTCATGAACCACGCGATTACCCGAAACAAGGGCCGCCTGCCACTGAGGCACACATCGAAGCGCCCCCACGCCTTGCGGCTGGACCGGAACCGCTCCAGCGCCCCGGGAGCCGACTCCGGCAAGCGGGTATCGGCATGGAGGAACAACAAGACCTCCCCTGTTGCCACCCGGGCACCAGCGTTCATCTGCCGCGCGCGGCCCCGTTCTGACGTTACCAGGCGATCACACAGCCCCTCCGCCAGCCTGGCCGTGCCATCGGTGCTGCCACCGTCCACTACAACCACCTCGTGCCCGGCCGCCCGCAGCGACGCCAGGGCCTGCAGGGTCTGCGCAATGGTGGCGGCCTCCTGCCAGACCGGCACAATGACACTCAGCACCAAAGAACCTCTCTCCTGTTCTGAAATGAAACCCGACTTGAAAATTCGAGCCACGGCCCGATTACCGTTACCATAACTATTCTAAACCAGTACAGCCTGCGGACGAGCACCACTATGCCACTGAAGTACCGAATCATTCCTGTGACCCCGTTTCAACAGAACTGTTCCCTGATCTGGTGCGAGGAGACCGGAGCCGCTGCAGTGGTCGATCCCGGCGGTGATCTGGGCCGCATCCGGGCGGCGATTGCGGAAGAAGGCGTGAAGGTGGAGAAAATCCTGCTGACCCATGGCCATATTGATCATGCCGGCGGGACCGCGGAGTTGTCGCACGCACTGGATGTTCCCATTGAAGGACCACAACGGGAGGATGAATTCTGGATTCAGGGGTTGCCCATGCAGGCCCAGATGTTCGGTTTCCCGGCACCGGAAATCTTCACGCCGGACCGCTGGCTGGAAGATGGCGAACAGGTCACCGTCGGCAATCAGACCCTGGAGGTTCTGCACTGCCCCGGCCATACGCCGGGCCACGTGGTATTCTGTCACGGGCCATCGAAACTGGCCCTGGTCGGCGACGTGCTGTTTCAGGGCTCCATCGGCCGCACCGACTTCCCCAAAGGGGACTACAACACCCTGGTGCGGTCGATCCGCGACAAGCTGTTTCCGCTGGGCGACGACATCAGCTTCCTGCCCGGCCATGGCCCCATGTCCACATTCGGCCATGAAAAGGCCACCAACCCTTTCGTCTCCGACCACCGGGGCTAAAAAGCCGCGGGCCCTTGAGACACATCCTCTGGCCCGCTATCATACCGGCCTTCTGACGATCAGCCCCCGTAGCTCATCTGGATAGAGCGTCCCCCTCCTAAGGGGAAGGTAGCAGGTTCGAGTCCTGCCGGGGGTACCACAAACTCCCCCAGCTATCCCTCGTCAGAAAATCAGCGCACTGCACTCCGACGCGTCATATTCGTTCGGATCCGTTGTCCCGATGACTGTGGCGGTTGCCACCGTGTCCGGAGCTACCGCTGCCTCTATGCTAGTCCCATACCGGGTTTCTACCCCGGAGGCTTCAGGTTCACCCACTACCCGCACTACACCGACAGTAGGGCAGCCGCCGCCGGAGGGGCGCTGAATATCTTCTTCGGTAGTGATATCCACAAAGCCGTCAGTCAACGACCCGATCAATCGAGCGTTCAGGGTTACTGTGGTGGTTTCGTCCAGGGTGCTCAGAGTTGTCTCAGCATTCTGGATGGCCTGGTAGTTGTTACCCCGTAGGAACTCCAGCGCCTCGGTGGTATAGGTCTCCGTTCTCGCGCCTTCGGGGGGCACCACAATCTCCCAGAAATCAGCGCCCTGCATGGCGATTGCCTCGCCGGAACCTGCTACCGTGCCGGTGAGGTCAATTTCCTGGAAGCCATCCACCCGTTGAGTGCCATCGCTTTCAGATTCAATATTGACGTAGGTGTATGTGCCATCGAGCACAACCCTGTTGAGGGAGGCCGTTTCCAGCTCACAGTTGCGGAATTGCCAGGTGAGGTCCGTTGGCGCCTCCTGGTTGAGGGTAACGGACAGAGTGCCGGAATTGTCACAACTGAGGGTCACGGTGCTCCCGTCCTGGCTGACAACGTCGCCCCAGCCACGGATTTCTTCCCGTATTTCGTCGATCGCCAGATAGGTCTGCTCGGCACCCGAAAAAACCTTCAGGACTTCTGCGAAGTCCTCCTGGCTGTCAACGGCGGCTCGCCGTTCACTGAATGATCCCGGGTCCAGCTCAATCCCCACATTGTCCGGCGGCACCGATGGCGTCCCGGTTTCGCCATCACTGCTACCACCACTACTGCCACCGCCACCACACGCCGCCAAAGCCGACACCGTTCCCACCACTACAAACCTGACCACTGTTGTTCTGACCACAGCAAATGCTCCTTTTCACCGGCCGGCGCGAACAGGTAACCCTTTCCGGTTCACCTGACTTCCTTTCGCGTCTTCCAACGTCTACGTTAAGCAGCGGAGTGACTCTGGCCACCCACTGTTATGCACGGCTTACACATACAAAATAGTAGTTCATGCAACAAAAAACCGGCAATTTTTTACTAATTTTTAAGTTTATTCGTTGCCGGTTTTCAACGCCTGGAGATCCCGTGGCGCCACGCCCAGGTCACGCCAGTTTTCCGGGTGGCAGGTGAACAGCAGTATCTGGTGTCGGCGGGCGGCATCGAAGAGGATCCGTTTCATCTGGTCCAGACGCTGCCTGTCGCTGTGAACGAGGGTGTCGTCGAGAATGATCAATGTGGGCCGACCGGCTTCCTGGAGCAGATCGGCGTAGGCCAGCCGGCTGATCAGCCCCATCTGTTCGCGGGCGCCGAAACTCAACTCCTGAATGTCGCCGCGCTCCTCCCCCTGCTGGGCCGCGCGGGTGAGCTGGCCGGGAATGAGATTGTCGTCCACGTCCAGACTGGCCCTGGGAAACAGCACACCCAGATAATGGTTAAGGTGTTTTTGCAGCGGTGCCTGAAGCCGCCGTGTCAGTGCCTGGCGCTTGTCCTGAAGCAGGCTCAATAGCAGATCCAGGGCCTCGGCCCGGCGATGCAGCTCCTGGTAACGCCGGCGCACATGTTCAAGGCGGGCGGCCAGCTCTTCTCGCTGTTCCTCAAGCCCTTCGGCCCCCTGACTTTCCAGTTTGCTCTGCAGGCCGGTCAGTTCCAGCGCCTCTTTCTGGTGCCCTTTTTCCAGCTGCTCGGCGCTCACCCGGAAGCGTTCCATATCCTGCTGGATCAGGTCCGGGCGGGCTTCATCGATCCGGCCTTGACGCTGGCTTACCGACCGCTTCAGGCGGGCCTCACGCTCGCCGGTTTCCATCACGCTCTGGCGCAGGGTACGCTGCTCGGCCTGACGCTCGGGGTTTTCCAGCTCATCCTTGAGTTGTTGCCATTCTTTCTCAGCGTTGGCGAGATTCTGAGCCGCCGCATACTGTTGCTTGCTGTGCTCCTGAAGCTGCGCATCGGCCTCACGAAGATGCTGTTCCGCGGTTTCCAGAGCCGCTTCGGCAGTGGCCAGGGTGGTTGCCTCGGCACTGGCCTCCGGCAGTGTTTGTTGCTCGGCCCGCAACTTCTGCAGGCGGCTGGCGAGTTCCTGTTGCTGTGCCGCGAGCGTCTCCACCCCCCGTGGTGCAAGCGAGGCCAGCAAGCCTTCCAGGCGCTGGATGGTTTGCGTGCGCTGCCCCTGCTCTGCCGCCAGTTGTTCAGCCTCCTCAGGTGACGCCACTTTCAGGTTACGTAACTGGCCGTCGTAATTTTCCTGCAACCGTTCGAGCCGGCGCTGAACCTTGGCCAGATCATCGCCGCCGGGGGTTATGGTCAACTGCCCCAGGCCGGGCAGCACCAACGCGGTTTCTGCCAGCAGTAACCGGTCACCCTCACCTTCCAGTTTTTCACCGCCCGCTGACAGGGTCTGGCCGGTCTCGAGCCGATAATGCAGGCGGGTTGCAATCGCGTGGGAACGAATGCGCTCTTCCTCAAGCTGACGATGGGTCGTGCGCAGGCTCTCCAGCGCCCGAAGGTCGACAGGGTTCGCCTGCTGCTGTTGGCGGGTTTCCTGCAGCTCGCCAAGGTAGCGCCGGGCCTGATCCAGATTCTGTTCGATAACGCCCAGCTGTTGCTG
Source organism: Pseudomonadota bacterium (assembly GCA_051750305.1). Lineage (GTDB taxonomy): Bacteria > Pseudomonadota > Gammaproteobacteria > Pseudomonadales > Oleiphilaceae > Marinobacter. The sequence continues at coordinate 44,408 of JBNJJM010000005.1, forward strand.
AACCTGTCGGAGGTCGGTTTCCAGGCGGGCGCGTTGCTCCTGCTCTTTCGCCACCCGGACCTGACCGCGCGCTTTTTCATAGACCTCTCTGGCTGCTGCTTGCGCGTCCGCTACCTGTTTTTCCCGGGTTTTCAGGGAGTCGACGGTATCCCGGCAGGTGGCGACGTGGTGAGCCCGGCTTTCCAGCTTCTGAACGGCCGCCTCCGCCTGCTGCTGTTGCTGGCGCAACAGCCTGAGATTTTCCTGACAATCCACCAGCGCCTGCTGCTCGCGCTGCTGCTCCTGCTGCCATTGCTCAATCTCGAGAAACCGGCGTTCTGCGTCCTTGAAGTTCTGGCGAGCCGCCTCCCACGGGCGCTCCTGCTCATTCTGCAGGTGGCGCTGGCGCAGCTCGCCCAACCGGTCCACCAACGCCTGGTATTGGCGGATGCGCTCATCCAGTGAATCCAGCTCGTTTGCCAGAGTGTGCTGCTCATCGCCGAGGCGGGCGTAGTCGCCACGGGGCTTTCCGGTGACCGTCAGCAATTCCGCACGCTGGCTCTGCACCTGCTGGATCACGTCATCGCCCCCGCTGCTGGCCACCTCGCCCAACAGGCTGTTCAGGGCGGATTTGAGATGGTCGCCGGCGTAGGCCACGGCATCGTGAACGTTCTGGCCACTGCCCTGCTCCACCCAGAGCAATCCGGGGATACCCCAGTGCTTGTCCTGGCTGGCGCCGCGGGGAGCAAACTGGAAACCCAGCAGGTCGGCCAGCTTGTCTTCCGCCTCTTCACCGGCAAACGAATCGCCCCCCACTTCCAGGTCGCAGCGCTTCTGCTGGAGGAACCGCTTTTTCAGGTGCCACTGCTGACCCTGAGTCATAAAGTCCAGCTCCACGGATGGAGCCGCCGACGAATCACCCCAGGGGCGCAGATCGTCCACACTGCTGGAGCGGTGCCGCTCGAAAAATGCCGCGCGGATGGCGCGCACCAGGGTGCTTTTACCTGATTCGTTGGGGCCGTGAATGAGATTGAGCCCGGGATCCAGATCCTCCAGGGTCAGGGGCTGGCGGAACTGGCGAAGCTGCTCAATGCGCAGACGCTGAATTCTCATGACGACTCCCCCCCACTCGCCTTTGCACCGGCGCGATCCATCAACAGACTGGTGAGAATGGCCAGCGCGTCGCGGGATGGCAGCGCGCGGGCCTGGTCGTCAATGGCTTGCCATTCCCGCAATTCCGCAATCACCTCACCCAGATAACCGTCAGCATTCAGCGCGGCGATATCGTCATCCGTAGGCTGGAGCGACAACCCGCTGCGGTCACACTGAACGCTGCGATGCTTTGCCTCTGCCACGGAAAGCGCCTCGAGCAGCCGACGCTGACCGGCCAGGTCCACCTCGCCGGTCAGCGTAAGATCAACAACCGCGGGTGCTGCCAGCTCGCTGAGTCTGGCCAGCAGCTCATCCAGGTCAGTGGCCACCCTGAGATGTTCGCGCCACTGCACCCAGGCATACTGCCCCACTCTGTGGGGCGTCACCGTGGGCTCTGCCCCCGGCTCTGCTATCTCCACCACCAGAGCCATTCCGGCTTCATTGTTGCGGAATCGCTCGGGTTCCGGGGTACCGCTGTACCAGGTGCGCTCATTGATCTGTTTGACCCCGTGCCAGTCACCCAGTGCCAGGTAGTCGAGGCGTGCGCGTTCGGCGCGTTCGGGCGCGATGGGGTTAGCCGCATCGATGTCCTCAGCCAGCAGACCCTGAACGCTGCCATGGGCGAGCCCGACACGAATCAGACCGGTGTCCGTCTGTAGCCGGTCAAAGTTTTCGGTCAGATCACTGTGGGTGTGACGCTGGGTCAGCGGGGCGGCCAGCACAGCGATGCCCTGCTCCCGCAACTCCACCACCCCCGGTTCCAGAGCGAGACAGGCGTTATTCGGAACCGCATTGAGGCGGCGGGCGCGAGTCCAGACGCTCTCGGCCAGGGCCGCATCGTGATTACCCGGCAACAACACCCAGGGCCCCTGAAATGCGGCCATGGCGTTGAAAACGCGGCGAATGGCACGGTCGGAGACGGTCTGAGCGTCAAACACATCACCAGCCACCAGGACCGCATCGCAGCGTTGATCCACCGCCAGTCGGGCGAGCCGTTCGATCGCGGTGAATCGTGCCTCGGCGAGCGCTACTGCATCCTCATTGTCAAAACGACTGTAATAGCGACCTATCTGCCAATCGGCGGTATGGAGAAAGCGGGGCATGAGATTCCTATAGTGCTGGTGGTCGGGTCAGCCGATAACTCTACGTTCAAATGCCGATGAACGAAAGTCTGGCCCGGATTGTGCAATGTGCAGGTATATGACCCTGTATGCGTTCGATTTTTGTCACCAGATTCGGGTGACAATGGGAGGTTACCAGCCGTGTCGCTGCTTACATCACTGATCAAGGCCAGCACCCAGTTCCAGGGTGCGCTGGAAAAGCGCCCTGCTGCCACCGCTGAGCAGGCTGCCGGCAGGGCCGGTGAAACCGTGGCTGCAGAGAAACCGTCATCACCCACGGATGACCGCTTTACCCGCACCGCACCGCAGAATCCGGACCTGGCGGCGCTGAAATCCCGCAAGCTGTCGGTCACAGATTACAAACAGACCGTGGGGCAGGATCTTGCCTTTGTACGGGAAACCCTGCGGCACAAACTTGCCGAGTACGGGATGCACCCCGCCACCGCCATCAATGTCACCAAGGGTGATAACGGCAATGTGCAGGTGGAAGGCAAGCTGCCGGAAGCCAAGCGCGGCCAGATTGAACAGGATCTGAATAACAACAAGGGATTTCAGGATGCGTTCAGCCGCCTGAGCGTGAACGAGCCCACCCTGCATTTCGTGGACAACGCGCTGAAGCTGAACCGCGCCTACGGTGTCAATAATTCATTACTGGACACGCTGGTCAGTGACAACCAGCAGTTCAACGGCCTGCAGGACCTGGTGCACCGTTACGACACCATGCGCAAGTCCGTCAGTTCTGAACAACTGGAGGCGGCGGGCGCCCGCAAGAACTACGCGTTCAACTTCAACACCCGCGCCTAGATTGCAGCAGATCCGGCGGGCGGAGCTGCTGAACCCGACTTACTGGAAGGGGTCCGGGTCGCCCTTGCCGACCCGCGTCACTTCCGGCACATCACCGGTCATGTTAACGACGGTGGTGGCCTCAAAACCGCAGAAACCGCCATCGATGATCAGGTCCAGCTCGTGTTCCAGAGTGTCGCGAATCTCGTAGGGATCGGTCATCGGATCGGATTCACCGGGCAGAATCAGCGTACTGCTCATGATCGGCTCACCCAGCTCACCCAGTAACGCCTGCACGATGGGGTTGTCCGGCACCCGCAAGCCGATGGTCCGGCGCTTGGGGTGCAGCAACCGGCGGGGAACTTCGCTGGTGGCATCCAGAATGAAGGTGTAGGGCCCCGGGGTGAACGTTTTCAGCAACCGGTACTGGGTGTTGTCCACTTTTGCATAAACCCCGATATCGGACAGGTCCCGGCACATCAGGGTGAAATTGTGTTTGTCGTCCAGCTTGCGCACCCGCTTGATGCGGTCCGCCGCCTGCTTGTCCCCGAGGTGGCAACCAATGGCGTAGGCCGAATCGGTCGGGTACACGATCACTCCGCCGTTGCGAAGGATATCCACCGCCTGGTTGATCAGCCGTTTTTGCGGCGTTTCCGGGTGTATCTGGAAAAACTGGCTCATTGAGGCTCTCCCGAGGCCATCGCCGGATCTTTTTTCGATCCGCCCATACAGTTGGGAGACTCCGGCGCGGCCTGCCCGGAATCCACCCACTCCCTCGGTGAGTATAGATGCAACGCCAGGGCGTGAACCTCACCCGCCAGCTCGTCCGCCAGCACCTTATAGATGGCCTGGTGACGCTTCACTTTCGTTTGCCCGTCGAAATCCGCCGATACCAGCGTCACCTTGAAGTGAGTTTCGGAATTGGGCGGCACGCTGTGCTTGTGGCTTTCATTGGCCACCTGCAGATGATCCACGGCAAACGCCGAGGACAGTTTCTGCTCGATCGAATTCTGAATTTTCATGGGTCGTTCTGCTCCTTTTCGCGCTTCCGCGCGCGAACTGCATATCAGTATCTGTCGCCAGTCTACTACAGAGCCCGCCAGCCTTGACACAACAAGGCCAAAAGGCCATCTTCCCTTCCCGATCCGAACACGCCCGATGCCATGCAACTGTATATTGCCGAAAAGCCGAGCCTGGGCCGCGCCATCGCCGCGGCGCTGCCTGCGCCCCACCAAAAAGGGCCGGGGTGGATTCGCTGCGGCCAGGGGGATGAGGCCGTCACCGTCAGCTGGTGCATCGGGCATTTGCTGGAGCCGGCGGAACCGGGCAGCTACGACCCTCGATGGCAGAAATGGCGCCAGGAAGATTTGCCATTGTTTCCCGAGCGCTGGGAAGTCACCCCCAAAGACAGCGTGCGCCAGCAGCTCAACGTGCTGGAGTCGCTGATCCGCCAGGCCGATTCCATCGTGCACGCCGGCGACCCGGACCGCGAAGGCCAACTGCTGGTGGATGAGGTGATCCGCTATTTCGGGGCCACCTGCCCGGTGCAGCGGATCCTGATCAACGATCTGACCCCGGCGGCCGTGGCTCGCGCCATCCGCAGCCCGAAAGACAACCGCGAGTACCGCCGGCTGTCGCACTCGGCGCTGGCCCGCCAGCGCGCGGACTGGCTGTATGGCATCAACCTGACCCGGTTTTACACCCTCAGCTACCAGCAGCAGGGGCAGCAGGGGGTTTACTCGGTCGGTCGGGTGCAAACGCCGGTACTGGGCCTGGTGGTCGAACGCGACCACACCATTGAACACTTCGAGCCCAAACCCTTTTATCGCATCGAAGCCACCTGCCACGGTATTGAACCGGACAGCGATCCGTCACCGTTTACCGCGCGCTGGCTGCCCGACGAGGCCTTCCGCGAGCACCTCGACGAAGAAGACCGCCTGCTCGACAAGGCCACCGCCGAGCTGATCGCCGGCGCGGTGGAGGGCCGGCCCGGCACCATCACCGAATCCCGCTTCCGCGACCGCAACGAGGCACCGCCGCTGCCGCTGTCGCTGTCGGCGCTGCAGATCGAAGCCGGGCGGCTGTTCCGCATGGGTGCGAAGGACGTTCTGGATACCGCCCAGAATCTCTACGAGCGGCACCAGCTGATCACCTATCCCCGCTCCGACTGCCGCTACCTGCCGGAAGGCCACTACGATCAGCGCCAGGGCGTGATTCGGGCCATCGGGCAGGTGGATAGCGAATTGACCAGGGCCTGCGATCAGGCCGATCTGACCCGCCGCACCACGGCCTGGAATGACAAGCAGGTGGACGCCCACCACGCCATCATCCCCACCAGCCGGCCGGCGGCCAACGGCAAACTGACCGCAGCGGAAACGAAGATCTACAACCTGATCGCCCGTTTCTACCTGATGCAGTTCAGCGCCGATGCCGTGCATCGCGAAGGCCGGCTGACCGTCACCATCGGCGAACACCGCTTCCGCGCGACGGAAACGGCGATACTGACACCGGGCTGGAAAACCCTGGAGATCCGGCTGCGGGAGGCGGCCCGGGAAGCCGGCAAAGCGCCGCTGCCACGACTGGAAAAAGGCGAGCCGGCCCTGTGCGACCAGACCGCCATCCGCGAGCGCAAGACCCAGCCGCCGCAGCACTTCACTGACGCCACCCTGTTGTCAGCGATGACCAACATTGCGCGCTTCGTGAGCGATCCGGAACTGCGCAAAACGTTGCGGGAAACCGACGGGCTGGGTACCGAAGCCACCCGCGCGGCGATCATCGACACCCTGTTCAAGCGCGATTACCTGTACCGGGACAGCCGCCACATCAAGGCAACCGACAAGGGCAAGGCGTTGATCGGCGCACTGCCGGACACCGTCAGCAAACCCGACATGACCGCCCTCTGGGAAGCCACGCTGGAAACCATCAAGCGTGGCGAGGGAGACCCCAGGCAGTTCCTGGCGGACCTGAAACAGCAGATCAGCGGTTTTATCCGCACCCGCCCGGGCACCGGCGGCACGCCGGGCGCCGATCAACCGGCGGCGCCCCACTGCCCCAAATGCCGCACCGCGATGCGGGAGCGGGAGGGCAAATTCGGCCGCTTCTGGGCCTGCACCCGCTTCCCCGACTGCAACGGCACCCGGCCGCTGGAAGACAGCGCACCCGCAGACGGCACCAGCCAGAAGCCGGTGCCCTGCCCCCACTGTTTCTCCCCGCTGGTCCGGCGCAAGGGCAAAAAAGGCTGGTTCTGGGGCTGCAGTAATTTTCCCACCTGCCGACAAACAGTTGATGACGATGACGGAAGACCTGCAGTTCGTTTACGCAACTCTACATAACGACACTGAAGGCAAATCAACGATCTGTGATAATGAACAACATTACCAAAACTTTAATCAGTGGAACGTCACTCCCGGGAGATGCTTGATGCGCATAGCTTTGCTCGAAGATGAACATGAACAGGCGCAGCACGTTCAGTCCATTCTCTCAGAGCGCGGACACCACTGTGACAGTTTCCCCACGGGGCAGTCCTTTCTGAGCGCCGTGCTGCACCGCAGCTACGACCTGCTGATTCTCGACTGGCAGATTCCGGACATGACCGGCATCGATGTGCTGGAGAGCGTGCGGGCCCAGCTTAACTGGCCGATTCCGGTGGTGTTCCTGACTCAGCGGGACAGCGAATCCGACATCGTTCGCGCACTGGACGCAGGTGCCGACGACTATCTGGCCAAACCCGCCCGCGAAGCGGAGCTGGTGGCGAGGATCAACGCCCTGGCCCGCCGCACCAACCCTGACAACGACAAAGAAGTGCTGCGTTACGGCCCGTTTGAAATCAACACTCAACAGCGCAGCATCCTGCTGCACGGCGAAACGCTGACGCTGACCGATAAGGATTTCGACCTGACCCTGTTTCTGTTCCAGAATCAGGGCCGGCTGCTGACCCGTGAAATGCTGCTGGAACGGGTGTGGGGCCTGGCGCGCGACATCAACACACGCACGGTAGACACTCACATGAGCCGGCTGCGTCGGCGTTTGGGGCTGAATCCGGAGAACGGTTTCCGGATCAAAACCATTTACCAGCGCGGCTACCGCCTGGAAGCGATGAAAGCCAACGAATCCGCCGCCCCGATCGCGACCATGGATCACGCCTTAAATGACTGACGGCTCTAAACCCAGACGGACCTCACAGACCGTTGTTGCCGCATTGCTGACGCTGGCTTTTGCCGCGCCTGCCCTGGCGGAACTGTCGATTACCCGCGGGTCCGTTTCCAACGCCAGTGACTCGCAGCAGAGCACAGCCGTGCCTGAGTGGCTCTACACCCTCAGACCCGGTGAGAGCTTTGACGAAGTGGCCGGCGCCCTGCTCAATCGCAACATTCGTCCGGAACGGGTACTTCGGTACAACAACATCAACAACAGCGCTGCCATTGGCGAGGGCGACGCACTGCGTATCCCGCTGGCCTGGCTAAAACGCCAACCGGATCCGGCGCGCGTGGTTTCAGTGTCCGGCCAGGTTCAGCATATTTCCGGAAACAGCGGCCGAAAACAGGCCCTCAATGCCGAAACGTTGGTGCGGGTCGGTGATGAGATCCTGTCCGGTTCCGGCAGTGCCACGGTGGAACTTGCCGATGGCTCGATGCTGCGCATCGCACCCAATTCACGACTGATCTTCAACCGGCTGACGCAATACGGCAAATCCGGAATGGTGGACACCCGTCTGCGCCTCGACCACGGCGAGGTTCACACGCAGGTCAAGCCGGTGATTGAAGGTGGCGCGCGCTTCGAGATCGAAACCCCGTCTGCCGTGGCCGCCGTTCGCGGCACGGCATTTTCCATGCAGTCAGGGCCGGGCGCCACCAACCTCCAGGTCACCGAGGGCGAAGTCAGTTTCGGGCCGCCCGGTCGGGCTCGCAACATTCCTGCGGGGTACAGCGCCAGCGTCTCGACCGCTGCCAACGGCAGCATGAGCATCCGCCGGCTACCGCCAGCGCCGACGCTGAATCCGTTACCGCCGCAACTGAACCGCCTGCCCGCAGAGCTGAGCTGGCAGACCAGCGCAGCACCCTCCCATCGACTGGACATCTTTGATGCCGAGTCGGGCCGCTGGGTCGATAGCCGGCGGGTGAAGGGCAACCAATACAACCTCAGCCTCCTTGATAACGGCAATTACGAAATCCACGTCGCCGCACTGGATAATCGTGGCATGCCGGGGATGCCGGGCGTTGTTGAAGTGGAGGTTGATCTCAGGGCTCGTGCCGCACGCCTGCTTGCACCCCAAGCCGGCGCCACGATTGACGACGACATGCCCGAGTTTCGCTGGGAGCTTAACGGCAGCAACGAAGTTGCCCGCATCGAAATTGCCGAGGACGAGACCTTCCGCCGCCTGATTGCCACCAGCGAGTGGGCACCGGACACCCAGGCCCTGCCGTCGCGGCCGCTAACACCGGGCACCTATTACTGGCGCGTGGTCAGTGAGGCCGGCGGGAACTCGGTGGCCACCAGCGAGCCACAGCCGTTTACCATCAACGGCACCCTGCCGCCGGTTCGTATCATCAGCGTCAACTACGTTGATAGCCAGGTGCGGGTGTTCTGGGAGAGCGTCGACACCGCCGCAGATTACCGGCTGCAGCTTGCCGAAGAGCCGGGGTTCAACAACATCATCAAGGAAGCCACGCTCTCTGATACCACGGCGGCCTTGCGCCTGATTCCCGGAAGACGGTATTTTGTGCGCCTGAAAGCTCTTTCCGAAGGGCCTCTGGCAAGCCGCTGGGGACCCGGGAGGGAATTGTACCTGGAATAAACTATCGCAAGCGGACATCCGACAGCAGGACACATGACTAGGGACTGGCTGCAAATAAAAACGACTCCCCTGACCCTGGGCCTGCTGCTGCTTGCCATCCTGCTGCTCCTGCAGACCACCGCCCTACCCCAGCGCCTGGATTACTGGCTCTACGATGCCGAGGTGACGGCCCGACCGGCACCGCTGTCAGACGACGTCGTGCTGGTCGCGATTGACGAGCTCAGCCTGGACCGGATCGGCCGCTGGCCCTGGCCACGGGACACCCATGCGCGGCTGATCGAGAAACTGTCCGCCGCCGGGGCCGACACACTCGTTTTCGACGTTCTGTTTCCCGAGCCCTCACCGGAGGATAGCGCGCTGGCGGCGGCGATGAGACAGCACGGTAAAGTTGTGCTGCCGCTTTATCTCTCGCCCCCGTCGCGGAACTACCTGATCAGCGAACAACTTCCCACCAATGAGCTGGCATCTGCGGCCTACGCCATGGGACATGCCCATGTAGAGCTGGACGAGGATGGCATTGCCAGAGGCCTGTACCTGCTGAACGGCCTGGGGGACCAGCTCTGGCCAAGCCTTGCTCTGGCCGCCTCCGGCCAGTCCGATACGTTATACGCCGACGACGCCGGTGACCCGCCTCCCGCATACATGAATATTCGCAAACACTATCGGGCGGTTCCCCTGGCCGGAGGCGCCGGTACCCTGCCAACCTACTCGTTTACTGACGTGATTTCCGGGCCGCCGGCGCCCGAGCGTTTTGCCGGTAAGACCGTATTTATCGGGGCAACAGCGCCCGGTTTCGGTGACATCCTGCCCACGCCCTTCTCCGGCCTCAACCGGCCGATGTCCGGCGTTGAGTTTCACGCCAACAGTTACTCCGCCCTCACCGGCAACCAGCTGATCACCCCGCTTCCGCGGGCGATGGCGATTGCCGTGGCGGTGTTGACCATTATTGTTCTGGCGTTGACGTTACCTAGAATGCGCCCCGCCAGAACGCTGCTGCTTTGCCTGGCCGTCGCGGTGGTACTGGTGACAGCTCACAGCCTGCTGCTCCTGGGCGCTCGTCTGTGGTTGCCGATAGCCCCTGCGCTGCTGATGCCGTTCTTTGCCTTCCCGGTGGCCAGCGGTCTGCGCCTGGCGATGACCAACCGTTTCCTCAACCGGCAACTGGATGACCTGGCCCGCGGACCGCAGATGTCGCTTCCGGAACCGTCCCGGCGCAACCCCACCCAGCTGCTCGAACACTTCCGGGCTCTCTTCCAGCCCAGGGGCTGGTGGTTGTCTGAAAATGGCGAGCCGCTCAGCACCAGTGAACTGGAAGCCATCGATATTCCACCGCTGGAGCACCATCAGTGGTTCCATACCAACAACCAGAGCTGGATAAGCCTCCAGCGGGGCAGCAAGACTTATATTCTGGGCCTGCTTTTACCCAATGACCTCAGTCGGGAGGCCATACAGCGCTACCTCCGCAGACTGGAACTGGGCCACACCGAGCAGGCGATCCGCCCCGCGAAGCCCAGTGAAAACATTTCAGCGCGGATTGAGCGCGTGAAACTCGCCACCGAGCGCCTGAACAACTTGCAGCAGTTTATCCGGCGCAGCTTCGAGCGCATGCCCGACGGCATTATCGTAACCGACGAGCTGGGGGTGATCCGCTTCGCCAATGGCCACATTGAAGAATGGTTCCGCGAGCCGATGCCCAGCCTCGCCGGCATGCCCCTGGCGCGACTGCTGGAGGGCCACGATCCAAGGGAAACCCCGCCCTGGCACGAGACCGTTTCGGAAACGCTGACCCTGAGGCAGAGCCGAACCGTGGATCTGCGCATCCGGGACAAGGATTTCCTGATTCATTTCGCCCCCTTCGCCCTGCCGGAAAGCAATCAGAACGGGATTATTGCCAACATTTCCGATATTTCTGAACTGCGTGAACAGCAGCGACAACATCGGGAAGCCATCGACTTTATCTCCCATGACGTGCGCTCCCCATTGGTATCTCAGCTTGCGCTTATCGAACAGCTAAAGCGCAATCCGGGGCATATTGAGCCCGCGCAGCTGGAGCAGCTTGGCCGGCTGGCGCGCCGAAGCTACCACCTTGCAGAAGAGTTTGTGCAGCTGGCGCGTGCGGAGCAACTGACCGAAACCCGTTTCTACGAATGCGAGTTCCTCGCCATAGTGGAGAACGCCCGGGACAGCGTGAGTGAGCAGGCGGCCGAGAAAGGTATCCACCTGTTATTGCAGGGAACAGAGGATCTCTGGCTGCGCGGTAATGCGGAGTTGCTGGAACGGGCAGTCATCAATCTGCTCACCAACGCGGTGCAATACAGCCCCGGCGGCTCGACAATCAACATTCAGGTCTTCCGGGCGGGCCATCAGGCCTGCCTGACTGTCAGCGACGAAGGCAGCGGTATCGCTCCTGACGAGCTCCCTCACCTGTTCGACCGGTATCGAAGGCAGAAAAGCAGCGAACTCTCAGGCAATCATGGCACTGGCCTGGGCCTGTCGTTCGTGAATGTCGTGGTAGAAAAACACAGGGGGGAAATTTCGGTTTCCTCAGAGCTCGGGGAAGGCTCGGCATTCACTCTCAAACTGCCGATCGCCAACCCCTTGCTGAGTTCATGAGCTCTCAGATCAGCCTCTGATTTCCTTGCTCACAATGCCTGAGTGGTCACTGATCAGGCCATCCACGTCTTCCGCCTGAATGGTGAAATACCAGGTACCGCTATCCAGGTTGCTGACGGTGTATTCCATCGTCGCGGCACTGTCGATTCGAATGGTCTCACTCATATCGTCGCGGTCCTGGCCGTAAGTGATGACGTAACCAGCCAGCTCACCCATTTTCAGCGACTCATTGTTAGCCCGGGTCATCGGCGCGTTCCAGGTCAGTTCCGCTGAACTGTCGCCTTCATCCCCCACTACTGAAGATACCACGGTGCCATCCGGCGACGGCGATCCGGTTTTGACGGAATCGCTGGAGCTGGAGCTTCCGCCTGATGAACCACCCCCACAACCTGTCAGGACGACACCCATAACCAATGCTGCGATTGAGATCTGTGACATTTTGATGACGCTCTTCATAATCTTTACCTGCTACTAATTCGTCGGAATTGTTAAATCGTATAAAACGTGAGCAAGTATCGACGTGAAACCCGTCATCTTCCTAATTACAAAATGGTCAATTTTTCGACAGATATAAGTAATGAAACCAAACAAGCTACTGAACTTAAAAGGATTTCGGTGTAACGCAAAGGAATGGCGGGGGAGAGCTACTTACAAATGTACAAAGTGATGTAACAGGGGCGACAAATAACTGGCAGGAAACTTACAGGCGAGGAAGGGCGAGACGGAAAAAACGGTAGGCCGGAGAAAGAAAAAAGCGTCGGGGGGGAACCAATTGCCAGGACCAGGAGCGGGGAGTTTTTTCGGAACACAGAAACGAAAAAGGCCAGCAATAAGCTGGCCTTTTTCGATATTGGTAGCGGGGGCTGGATGGTTATGAGCATGAAGATTCTAGCACAGTTCTAGTGTGCCAAATTCGCATAATTTGCTATAAATTCATGTGTAAACTAGGATTCAGGGGTAATGACGGGCCGGATTTAGAGTACATAGATGTCAAACAACAAAAACCAGATTTGGCACAAATCAAGCGAACCAGCCGACCACAAAACGACCTTAAGTCACTCAGACCCGCACTTTCAGATCATCCGGGAATGGGCGGAGCAGAACGACGTTGCTGAAATATTCTATGCCGTCGCTCTCGCTTTTGGATTCACTGAAAACTTCACGATCATTGGCAATCTACACCGAGAATTTGCAAACCCAGACTCGGCAGCCATTTTGAGACAGTGGGCTGAAAATCCTTACATCGACCAGCTCAACAAATTACTCCGGTCGTATGGTCAAGACCACCAGTTTTCTGAGACTTACCCGGGTATTCATCAAGGTATATCCCGAAGCAATACGAAGAATATTCTACGAGCGGCCGGTGCGAATCTAAAAAATGAGCACTTTCTGCTGGAAATGATCGTTCAGCCTCCAGCCCCCTCCAAAGATGCTCACTTAGATTTATTGCGTAGAGCCCTTAGAGTATGGCTGGTCGTGCAAGCACTGGTGAGGGTTGCGGAGGATAATTGCGTACACGACAATCAGATCCAACAGATTGCCAGTGCGCTTTGCCTACCGGCTGAGGACGACAAGTGGAAGCTCATTGATAAGCTTCTTCAGAACGCATCACCGGCTTGCCCATCAGGGACATACGCATACTCTCAATTCAGCCTAGCGATCCGCCACGCCACTTCCCAATTGATCCCAAGATATACAGGTCGCTCGCGCAAGGCATTGCTTCTCCTCAAAGCGGTTCAAGCTGTCGCTGAGGGGCAGCGCAATCCCATGACCATTCGAAAATCGGAATTCGATCATAGTGTCTCATTCACCAACCTAATAAAGGCATCGAAGGGTACTCTCGACCTGAATAACCCGTTTGGTGAACCCCAAGTACTGGCACTTGCCGAGGCACAGGACTCAGCAGACGAAGAGGCACTGGATCAGTTACTTTTGTTCGACGTTACCTCGGGCGAAACGCCAGAGGAGCAAAAACTCTCCGGCCGCAGCGTACTGATACAAACCGCAGAAATGTCGAACTACCTACCATGGTCTTGGAATAAACCATTACCACCGGAGATAAATATGCTGGGAGAGTGGCTTACACGCACCCTGGCTGATCAAAAATTGCCAGAGCGACTGGGTGCCGCTTTTGTCTGGTTTTCGGTTCATCTCGAACGGTCTCTGGAATTCTTACAAGAAGTTGCTATCACTGACGCCTCGAGCGATGAATGGTCCCTCTCCCAAGATCTACAAACAGTTCATCGCAAAGCTCCGAGACGACACAGTGCCTGGCGGCCCGACGCAAAATTGGCAGCACTGGTTGAGCCTTTCGAGACTGAACTCCGAATTGACGTGCCAGCACAGATATCCGCAATCCTCAAAGAGGCCAAGCATCGACAAACAGAACTATCAGACCTCCGGCAATTGTGGACGCATGCAGCCCCCCAAACGCTGACGACCTGGTTTCATCAACGTGCAAAACAGCATTTTCCGAGACTAACCAGCGCCAAACTTGCGAACGCGCAGTCCCAGCAAGTGTTCAATGAGCTCGGCGATCATTCATTCGCCCGTTTACTCTCTGCGCATCCACGTGCCGCTCTACCCGCAGCTTGCGGATACGCGAACTGGAGCATTGCCCAAGTGCGAAACGGCTTTCGGCTTCCAGTGCAATCTGATCATTTGAGCGATAAACGCGTAAACATACTCGGCAGCCTTCTCGCCCCGATCGAACCTATCTTGGTCGAGAATATTCACAGGGCCACGAATATCTTGAAGAAAAGCTCTCAAGGTAGTCCGATTCAATTTCACAACTACCTAGCCCAGTACACCGTAACGGCTCTTTACGCTGCGACGGGGTGCCGATACCTTTCAGAGCCCTTCGAGAACCTCAATCATTTTTGCGATCAGCCTCCGGTCGTTTTTATCAACGACAAATCCGATGGCGGACTCCATAGCGGACGGATTGTCCCTCTCCCCGACCGCGCGAGCCTCCTCTTGTCTCGCTATTGCAACCACCTAGTGCAGTTGAAGAATAATCTATCAACTCATCATCATGCGCTGGCACACCGCATCGAACAGGTCCTGAACGGTAATTGTGAGGGCCTGCCGTTGTTTTTTTTACTCGATAACCATGGTGCCTGGCACCCAATGAACGATTTCGCCGTGCCAGGTGGCGAGCTGTTCGAGTGGTATCTGCCGCGCAATCTATTTAGGCATCGGTTTGCCCAGCAGCTAGCCCGAGGAGGCGTTGGCGTTGAAGTCATTGATGGGTGGATGGGCCACGGCGAACGCGGCACCACCTCCTACGGGGATTTTTCTGCCAGATGTTGGCGTGATGATTACGAGCGATACAAGCACATCGCAAACAACTGCTTTGACGGTCTCGGTTTCACGGTGGATCTACCTGACCCCGACTACGGCGTGACAACGCTGCAAACCGCGCGCTCCGATTACTCTTACCGTGAGCCCATTAGTTTTGGTCAGGCACGGCGGCACGCAGAAAGGCTGCGAGTGCGTGACCAAGCCCGCGCGGAAGCAAGACGAGAACTGGAACTGACAGTAGCCGTCATTGCTATTAACGACAAGACTGATAATGGGGAAGCTGGACTCGATCAGAGCGATATAGACGGGTTCGTTAAACAGATGATCTCCCGAGAGAACGGAATGCCGCACCCCCAGGCGGCCGTCCGGATGGAAGCTTTAGTCCAGTGGCTCGATGAACGCGACCCAGAAACAAGGCGGCTGATACGCCACAGGGCAATGAAATTAGGCGTTGAACGTTCACTCATCAGAAGAACTTGTCCCAAAGCCTTAGAGGCCATGCCTGCTCTCAGACAATGGGTCCACGACAACAAGTATGGCATCAGTCAAGCCAGGCCATCGAAATCAGAAGGTCTGGTACTGGCTACGGCATTCCTTGCGATCGAAAAACGCATTTCATACCCTCGACTGTTAGAGGACGTTATCCAGGGTAAGAACTACCGGGTGATTCAACACAAACAACTGGTGTATTTTGAATACTCAGAAGCTCTGGAGCCAGAAAACTACAATCAACCGGTTCAACGCCACCAAATTGACCATTCCACCGGTCGACTGCTAGCCAGGGGCCTCGGGATAAAGGACACCAAAAACCTCGAATCCGAAAAGTGCCCGAAATCGCTTCAATCATTGCTCAACGTTCTCTCGGCCACCGGCCACCTTGATAGCGCCGATCGCAAAAAGGAGGCACTTGGAGTCGTTCTGAAAGCACTTTACAGGCTGATCGAGCAAGCGAATCTGATTGATCTTCCAGGCATGGTCGCTGGCGCATTGAGCGAGAGAAATCCGCCAACCAGCCTCTGCCTTTATGATTATTTTCGTCTGACCAATGGTTATCGGTATGAGCAAAACACAGCCGAACAGGCATTAGACACCCCCGATACCGGGGTATTACCTGGCATCCCAGCGTCAGCCACTGGCACTTATCCACCGGAATTCTATGAATCCGCAAAAGTGTTTTTCAGAGCGCTCCAGGACATTCTCAACCGGTATTCGAAATCGCAATCGCGGGACATAGCCAGGCAAGTTGAGCAACACTGCCGCGCAAATTCACATTCAGTGAGCAGCGCCGTCTTGCTCGTTGGCTATTGGGTGGCCCATCAAATTCGCAAGGGTAAAGGCCGAGTCAAAAGCGCCCACAAACCCTATGCAGCCGCCTCGATCAAGCGTTATCTGAGCGCGCTTTCCGGCGCCTTCAGAGGTTTCGCCTTCAAAGCCGACCTGCTGTTGATGGATGAGGAGGAAGTCACGGAGCTATGCACCAGAATGCTGTCCTGTCACGCCGAGAATTCGCGAGACCTCGAGTATTTTTCAGCGCGGTTGCTGGATTTTTTCAACTGGGCAAGCGAGAAGGGAGTGTCATCCCCGGATTGGGACGAACTCGACTTGGGCAACGCCCGACGCTCGGTCCGGCCCAGGCTATTTTCAGAAGACGAGTATTTGAACGCCCTGCACTCATTACTAAATGCCGACATAGACAACATCGAACGAGGCACTCAAAGCGCTTTTGTTCTCCTACTTGCCTACCGCTTCGGACTTCGGGCCCAGGAAGCTATTGGTTTACTTCGATCGGACTGGTGTGAATCCGCTGGAATGGCTTGGGTCTTGGTTCAGAGTAATTCCATACGCGGTTTAAAAAGTAGTGTTCACAGCCGACGGGCAGTCCCGCTGTTGTTTCAATTGAGCAAGGTTGAGCAGTCACTCGTTTCAACCATCCTGACGGGATACACAACCAAGTTTGGAAAAGCCAGCAACAAACCGATTTTGGCCAACAGCGAGGGGCGCCTAACGCCCTATGCCGGCTTAATTCCCGCCGATGCTGCCCGCGCACTCAAGCTTGCAACCGGAAACCCTCTTATGAGCCTGCATCAGGCGCGCCATGGCTTCTGTAACATCCTGAGCAGCGTTCTGTTTGAGATAGAGACCCCGCTTGCTAGAAAATTAACGGGCTCTATAGACCGTGAGTACCTCCAGAAAGTGTTGCTCGGCGATCAGTGTCATCTCACCAGGCGCAGCTCTATGGCCATAGCCCGCGCACTGGGACATCAGTCCCCTAGGACGCAATTGCGCTCCTACAGTCGCATGTTGACCGAATGGGCAGATAGGCTCACACCGGTGAAGTCGCACTATAAAAACACTATCGTGAAAGCAACGAAGATCGATAAGTGGCCCGTTCGGCCTTCGGTCGAATTTATCAGCGAGACTGAGACCATTTTTGCGCAGCAAGCCAATCTCACACCGCTGGAAGTCACTAAGGCATTCAGGCTCATGTCGCTCGGATACACTGTTTCAACTATCGAGTCGATGCTGCGTCTCGCACCTGGGGAACTTTCTGACGTCGAAGTGCTGGCTGATAGAATAAATGCAGGAATCAGATTCAAAGCCCTTCACCTTGAGCAAGGTAAAAAGGCCTACGTGTATGGAAGCAAACTACCGAAATACCTTCTAAAATCTCGCCCATCAACTGTCTGGCCCCGACTGTTGGGGCTTTGCGAGAACTTACCTGCTCATGACGAGCGTGAGCACCATTCATTACCGACTTTGGAACAGGCTTCCAATTTAATTGGCAGGAACGGTCACCTACTGATGAACGAGGCAGACGATGCGCGCCTGATCAGGCTATTAGTCGATGTGCTTAACATTCCCGATAACGCCTATGACGTGGTGATAAAAAGCAAACCCGAGGACCGCTCCCGCGCTGAGGGGCTCATCGAAGCCGGTGGCTTCTCACCCTCACCCGTGGCCGTTCAACTCGATACTTTCAACGAGAACCACCACCCAAAATACTCCAGGGGCCGGTCGTATGCAGGATTGGTCCTGAATTCGTCTGTTGCTTGGCAAATTCAGGACCGCCTGGAGTTGGTGATACTTTTCATGGCAGTTGCCTCGGCCCATTGCCCCCGGCCACAGCCGTTATCTCCCCAAATTTGAGTCAAGAGGATGGTTCGCGCCTAAACTCCTCTGCTCACTCTCTCTACTCCCTCCAAAGTCTCGAAATTAACCGACATTACTAAGCAGTGAGTGGTTCAGTGATTGGGGGCAGGTCAAGAGGGCCTGCTTGACCGCGCGGTATCCTATGGAACCTGTAGATCGAGTCGTCGCAAGTTTCGAGGGACTCATGCATTGCCAGTCTCGAGCAATTTACTCGAGCTCAAACTGATCTACTTCATTTGCCCCTATCTCTCTCAACTCCAGTAAAGTGATGACCAGTCTCTTTTTCTTTCTGATCTCGGGCTGAATAATCGCCTTAAACGTTACCTGACCACAGTTTGCATATACTTGAGCAGCGATGCGGAGAAATTTAAGGTCATGACACAAGGCTTCCACTCTTTGATCACAATCTGTGTTTTGCTCATCGTCGGCAGGCTTCTCTACCAGGAGGCTCACCGTGCTCTTCTCTTCGTCGAGGCCAAGGGGTCTTGCAATGCCGATCACGGTTCTTATCGAACCGTGATCTATGGCGAGTGCCGGCATCACTCCTTGCAGTTTTATGCCTTGAGAATCCGTACTCCCAAATTTTATTACGATGCCCTGCCTAACTGATTTTCCAGCAAACCTTGCAGCCACATCCTCACCCAATGACCGTAAAACATGCTTGTCCTTCTCCCCCAGCAAGTGCTCGGTTTGCGGCTCTACGAGCTCTTGCTGAGGAATTAATTTCGCAAGTACGAGCCGAGCGGCCGCTTTGAACACATTAACTTCGGCGGACGTTATGTCTGTACCTGAAAGCCGAAGAACGTACGATGCAGGAAACTCAACGTTACTCCCAGCATCGACCCTGAGACACGATTCGATACAAGTAGCTGCAATTTTTCGACAGCTGGCGTATTCGTTAAGCGCTTGAACTAGCGCGTCTTTCAGCTGTTTTTGCGCGGGCAATACCAGCGCTCCCTCTTCCTCAAACTCCAACGCGCCATCAGTGTTGACAACGGAAGGAGCGCTAACTGGATGAAGAACAAGGATCGTCGTACACGACTCCTGAGTAGCCATAAGCTTCAGTCCCACAGAGTTATCTGGCACCCGCCAAGCCACACACTGAATGCGATTGATCCCTATCAGGTGGTGCTAACAAAAACGGTTACCTTGAAATATTAACCACACTGCAGACTCCCATTCGGCGAGAATGCTTCGAGCGTTGGCACAATGGGGTATTCAAGCAAACTGTCGAGTCCACTTGATCAATCACAGTTGGGCCCCTGAGGTTTAATTATTCCAGAGATCAAGGAAGCGTCGTCGCAGGAAGAGCTGCTTTTTTGCCACCCATAATTGATATCGTTGCCTCGTCTCCTCACAAAAAATCGAGGCCTTAAGTCGAAATTTTTGCAACAATCTAGAGGTGGACTTAAAGGTAAAGAAGTCTCGGTTCACGAGCGGATGATTATGGCGACCTTGACGCAGCACGACGCAGGAGTCCGGATTGCAGAAATAAGCCAGTTATAACAGTTCATTTTTCCGGACACCGATACACGTGGCAAAATTACTAATGGGGAGAGTTGTCTGATGAACCGTAAACGACCTTTTATTTTGGCGGATTTACCCCATGAGGCAGAGACCCGCAAAGTAACGGTTGAGATGAATAAAGGAGATAAACCCTCTAGCAATCCTTCTGACGCCCAAACAGTTCAGCAACTGATTGATCGAGCCGAAGCGGTTTTTGGAAATGCAGAGAGTGCCAGGCGTTGGCTCAGCAAGCCCAAGAAACAGCTGAGCGGGCTGACTCCCAACGAAGCGATGCAAGACGAATCTGGAGCAGAGCTGGTTAATCAGTTACTGAGACAAATCGACTACGGTTATTTTTAGACAGATGTAAACATCCCAATTTCAGTTGCACCGCTGATTAGAGTTTTCCGCCTGTTGGTATTTCGCGAGGTACTCCCATGGCGTCAGGTCTTCCAGTGAATCGTGGGGACGTTCATCGTTGTATTCGGTCATCCAGGATTCAGTTCGTTGCCGGACTTCGGTGAGGTTCCGGAAGACATACATGTTCAGAATCTCGTCCCGGTAAGTTCGATTGAAGCGCTCTACATACGAGTTCTGGGTAGGCGTTCCCGGTTTAATGAACTCCAGTGCAATGCCGTTTCGTTCAGCCCAATCCGCCAAGGCAATGGAGATGAACTCGGGGCTGTTATCCATTCGCAATTTGGCGGGGTAGCCTCGCCAGGCGATGATGCGCTCAAGCACCCGAATGACCCTCGGGGCCGGTAGATTCAGATCAACCTCAATGGCCAGGATCTCTCGGTTAAAGTCGTCCATCACGTTGAAAGTCCGGAAGCGGCGAACACAGAACAGGCTGTCGCTCATAAAATCCATGGACCAGCAGAGATTAGCGGTTTCTGGCACGGTCAAGGGCTCCGGATTTCTGGTTGGTAGCCGCTTCTTGCCCCTTCGACGCATATTCAGGTTGAGCGCACAATACAGCCGATGCACCCGTTTGTGGTTCCAGCCATGACCCCATCGCCTCAACATCTTGAACAATTTGCTGAACCCGTAAGCTGGATAACGTTCAGCGGTGCTCTGAAGCGCTGCAATCACGGGTGTATCTCGTGACGTATCCGGTCGGTAGCGATACACAGAGTCACTGATGCCAGCGACCCGGCAGGCTCGACAGGTGCTGATGCCATGAGCCTGCTTGAGGTAATCCACCAGTTCTCGTCAAACGGCTGGCTTTACAGCTTTTTTTCGATGACGTTCTTCAGCAGCTTATGGTCCAGGCTCAGCTCGGCGTACATCTGCTTCAGACGCCGGTTTTCCTCTTCAAGCTCCCTCAGGCGCTTCACATCAGAGGCCTCCATACCGCCGTACTTGGACTTCCAGTTAATGGGATGGACTACCTCCCGACACACCTCTTTAACCAGACGGCCGCCCTCGACCTCCTTCAGGATCTTGACGATCTGTGACTCGCTGTACCGTGACTTTTTCATCCAGTCCTCCGTTTGCCTCATTGTAGGTAGGAGAACTCTAATGACGCATGCCCCGATTTTAGGGGATGGTTACATAGACACCTTTCAGCAATCCAAAATGGCTATCAGAGAGGTTCCCATGAGCAGCAAACGTTATCTTGAAGAATTCAAGATTGAGGCGGTCCGTCAGGTGACGGATCGGGGCCATAGTGTGGCCCAAGTAGCCACCTGTAAACATCCCAGCAATGCTACTACGCTGACTTTTCTCAGCAACCGCTTACACTGTTCAATCTTCTCGACCGTCTCATTGACACCGATGCGACCCGGTCAAGTATACGATCTGCCGTAAGGGGATTTTGATCAGGTGCTTGATCAGCCACTGGAAATGCACAATGATCTGTGGATAATGCTTGTCCTGCTTGTCCTGCTTGTTAGGTAGAACTCACTTTAATCGGGAGGTTGGCCGGGTGACTGGCCCCACAGAACGATGAAAAAAGATGCTGCCTCCTCCCTGATCGCCGCAGGTATAAAACTGATCGCCAAGAAAGGCACCAAGGTATCCCTGCGGGAAATACAGCGAAAAGCCGGCGCTCTGAACGAAGGCGCAATCCGTTACTATTTTGGCGGCAAAGAAGGATTCATTTCTGCATGCATGGAGGATATCTCCAAGCGGTTCAGGGTCATCATCGCCCATGAATTCGTGGCGTTCGAAGCAATGAAGTCGCAACGGGCGGTTACCGTTGAAGATGCTGCCAGCTCATTGGTGACAGCTTTCAGGCAGCTATGGCTGCAAGATAACAATAGTGTCTGGTTTATGGCACGGATGAGTCGCGAAGAAGGTGATTTCGGTCGTGATTTATTAATCTCCTGTTTTGATTTTGTGATTTGGCGGCTCGAAGCGGAACTAAAAGTTCTTCTTCCACAAAAAAAAACCGACATGATCAGACTTCATCTTTTTCTCGCGATTAACAACGTGCTCAACGGCCTGGTCGACCAGGACTTTCTCTGGCGCTTGCCTGGCACCGATGGTCATGAACGCTTTCAGCTCGATCACGATGACTTTTTGCGTGGCTTCATCAAGTACATCACTGCTGGAATGAGCGTTGAAGCTTGAGTTGGTAACTGTGGTCAACTAAGATTTTAGATGTCACCGCGGAACTCCCCGGCTTGATCTAAGCGAATTGACCGGCCATCAGACATATTTATCTGGGTTGGACCATCGGTCACTAATACATACCTCAGTGGTTTGCCCTCGCTACAGATCTCTCTGGCATCTATCGTCAACGACGCAATATTGTGTAACTTTCCCGTTATCAGGCTAATGGCCTTGACGTCTGTACTGCTCACTCGGTTTGCTTCAACTGAGTACCGTGGCGCCGGATCCGACCCTGTATTTCCATTTTGGGTTAACATTGGGGTTTGCCCACCGCAACCGAAGTTTTCCAGATCAATATCGCCAAACACCTTTTCTTCAACGCTGTCTCCGACCGACCGATTTCGGATATCCGAGACCCAGTAAGCCCGATCATGCCGGATGCCATAGTGTGGGCTGCCGAGGTTCGGATCGTGGCGAAAGGAAACGCGAACAGGGCGCTTTACGCGTTTAAAATCTGCCGAATCAACGGCCTCTTTATACCATTCATCCATCCGCATAAATCCGGTGTGATCGACCGTCGGGTGAAAATACCACTTGTAGACGTTGTCCGAATCCAGGAATGCCTGTCGGATCGCCAGCGCGGAGGTGGGGGGCACAATAAAATCGGTGCCTCCGTATAGCATCACGCCGGGAATGTTTCTGAGGTTTCCTACCAGATCAGTTATGTCACCTACTGCGCCCAACTTAAGGGATAAACCCAGATTCTGAAGCACCGCCAGGCCGTTGAAGTTGTCACCCGTAAATCCGACCCAAGTAATGAAGCCTGCGAATCTTTGGGGGTACAGCGATGCCATTCGGTGGGATATGTATCCGCCCTGAGACGCGCCGCTGGCTATCACACGATCCGGATCAATATCAAAATTGGCCTCGACGTCTGCCATCACATCAAGAATATCACGTTCGGAAATATCAGACCCGAATCCATCAATACCCCGTGCTGCCGGACTCACCAGGATTCTGCCCAAACCCTCGCCAAACGCAGCTTGCATTCCAGGCAGGTTTATCTGGCTTCCATGGACGGCTCCTGAGCCGTGAAACACCATTTGGAGCGGATAGGGCGCTTTGCCCGAGGCAGGTAGGTAAATTGCGTAAGGCTGATATTTTCCTAGAAACTCGAATCCCTGATTTTTAATAGGAATACTCCCCCCGTCTCCCCTTCCCTCGACAGGCTTGGTGCCCTCCCCGGGCGGTAACGTGTAGTCGGAAACGTAAACGCGCTGATGGAATCCGGGGGTCATCGGTGTTGAATCGCGGATTACGCCTTCAAGCAAATCGGTGACGGATACGGTGGCAGCAAACTCGCTGATATCGCCTTTTTTAAGAGCCGCAGCCTGAAGGTCCTCAAAGAAACAGCCTGCCGCAGGATCAACAAGACTGCATTTGGCTTCCTCATCGGTACCGCGAAAAGCGACGTTCATTACAGTGCCGTCAGCTTGTGCTACGACAGCCTGTACTCGCCATTGCTCTCCCTCTGGAAGTGGCACACTCCCCTCAATGAGATTTGTCTCAGGGTCTCCATCAGAAAATTTGTAAAGAACATCCCAGCCAGAACTGGAAATACTCAGATTCTCCCACTGACCACCACCGGTGGAAGGGTCGTTATCCGTGTCTATCGCCACGGCAAGGGTCGTACTGGAACTGTCAAAAAGCGTGTTGAGTTCAGCTCGTATATCCAGTTCAAGGCCCGATATCGATAACTGGAGACTGACCAGATCAGCCGTATTTCCCGCGCCATCAGCATAGGTTTTATTTCCGGCGGGGCTGACGAGTGCTATGCCCGGAATTCCGGTGTCGGCGCCATGGTCATCGTACACATAATCACGATAGATCAACTTGCCCCTACAAATCTCGACACTCCCCGCGAGCCATGACTCCGTTGGCTCATCGGCTGTTCGGCACTGTTGTATTGGCCGGTCAGGACGACTCGGGGCTGCTGAGGCTGGCACGTTACTCTCGTTCATTGTGATGCTGGTAACTGCAGGCTCATCTTCTGACCCACAGGCGGTGAGCACGCCTAAACTAACGATTGCAAGAGTGGCTCGAACATTCGATAACATTGTGCTAGCTCTTTCTGGCAACGGACCTGGATGTTTGACGAGCCCTCAAGTAGAGAGCTCGTAGACACCCCCCAAAGATCAGGGCGATTCCGCCATGACGATAGCTCTGTGCCTGTTCTCCGTGCCATCGGATGCGTAGGTGAAAAATTCAACCCGGTTTGTTCCGTCATCCAGGACGTCCACCGGCAGCTCGAAAGGTGCGGCATTGTCCTCATGCCTCATTTCCCCATTTACCCGGAAGACTGCTCGAGTCGCAAGACCGCTGGCATTCACACGCACTGCCCTTGACGCATGTTTTATCACCATCAAGCATGAGTCGATGGGTTCAATAAACTCGCCGTTTTCTACCAGAACCAGGTTGCGAACTTCCGGTGAGACCCCCTCACTGCTTGGTAACAGGTACTCATCGATATAGCTTGAGCCCATTTGGCGCGGGTCCCCATTAATTGACCGGATGAATTCCATCGGGATCGTCCCGGTGATGAAGGGCTCAGGTTGTAACGGCTGACGTCTGGGATCCACTTTGGCCAGCATTTCCCTAAAACGGAGTGCATCTACCGACAAGCCCCGAATTTTGTCTTCAGCCTCCGAGTGGCAAGCGAGACAAAACTCGTTTGTCGAAGAATCCGGGCGCGGAGCGTCATGGTAGATAGGACCCTCGGGGAAATGGATACTTTCCCGGATGCTGACAACGTCAGTCGGAAGGCGGTGTTTCACCGCGGTGCGATCTGAGGCGGGGTCGTCCATGAAACAGGCATACCGGGAGTATGTAGGCTGACCGCGAAGCTCAAGAGCCCGGGTAATACGGTTATGCATCTCAGATGAATACAAACCCGCCTGTTGAGTCACTTGAGCATTGTTACCCGGCGCGACAAGTGTTCCGTGCGCAAGATTACAAACACTTTCAGGGTCAGGTTTGTAGGAAAATACTTTGTAATCGTCCATCCAGCCCTTGAAGCCGGTTACGCTCGCCGATGGTTGCGCATTGGAGTCCTGCCCCAACACCAGGGTGCCGCCCTGCATTCCGAACATGGAGTCATCGGTGACCGGAATTTCAGCAAAAGGATAGCCGTTAACATACACGGTTATGGGGCCTTCCGAGGGCTTATACAGAGCAAGATGTAACCACTGCCCTACGACAAGATCGCTCGGAAGTCTGAAGCCATCCACTCTGGTTCCGGTCTTGTCGTAAGCGTTGAAAATAACGGCAGACTGATCATCCGCCATCGTCAGCAGACTGTTGTCGGGGAACTGCAATATGGCTTGTTCCTCCGATTCATTGAGCCCACGAGTATCCAGAAAAAGCGAATGGAACCAGTCGGAATCGCCCAGCGACCTCGGTTGGTCAGGAGATATCGTGTATTCGACCCGGGTATCACTGCCATTGAAGTACAGACCTTTACCCTTGATACCGCCATTCGCCACGGGTTCCATCCGCCCATTGAACACATGTCCGGCGTCCGGCACGACCCAGCTGTCCGGAAGTGTGGCAGCACTATTCTGTAGCTTGACCTGTCCGGTGAAGGTTCCAGTCGCCTCATGCCAGCCGTCGAAAACCGTCATTCGGAAACGACTGTTGTTGTCCCAGGCGTGCGCCGCAACCATTTCGGAAACGATAAACGCGTGGTTGTTCAACATATCATCGAAGTTCAGTTCGTCACTGGTTGCGCCGCTGCTCACGAGCCAGAGAACATCGTGGGGCCTTCCAGGTTTCATGTGCGGATTGTAGTTCAACCTGTGCTCGATGCTGTCAAAGAGGGATGTGTTTTTAAGCAGATACTCTTTCGCTGAACCGTCGCGCCCCAGAATCGGAGCGCCTGATTCATCCCTCAGTGCCACATATTCGTCTCCCGGGACATTCACCCCAACCTCGCGGTAAGCGCCTACCTCAACAATGGAGGACTTGTTCTCAGTTTCAGGCAGTGCTGAGCCGGGATCATAAATATCAATGTTCACGGCGTTATCCAATCCAATGCGGAAATCGGCGAAGTTCACATTATTGTCAAACAGCACCATCTTGCCGTTGGTCCATGCACCCATAACCGTAAATTGCGCGATATTGGCTTTTTCTTGTGAATCATCTCTGCTGCAGTCGCTGTGGACACACGTCGCTGGGAATCGGGAGTCTGTGATTGGTGTTTCGCCTCGGAAGGTGTTCCGGAACAGATTCGCATCACTGATCATCAGCGACATCATCTTGGCGTCCATGTCAACCCACGGGTAAGTCCCTTTAATATCCTCGCCGTCGGGGATCAGGTTTCCCATCGGGTCACGAAACGGGTATTTCGCAAAACCGTATCTATCCCTTACTTCCGGATCGAAGGGGGCGTGGGATATGGGCTTAAGATCGCCCCACTCCCTGACATCACAGGGAGCGGCGCTATCCGGCGCGACCGCGTAGACGGTCTCGTAGCTTCCACCACGCATTTCGCCTGTCGTCGAGTGGCGCCACACCAATGGTAGGCCCTGGCGACGCGCAACGAACAAGCGCCCATCGGCCGGTGTGGTCGGCTCGAAAAGAACCCCTTGTTGGATAGGCGCGGTTCGGTACTCGTCACTGAAATCGACAGCGGTAATTCGTGCATTCGAGGTTTTCGGTTCGCTCACGCGGATGGTCACTTCGCGACTGTACAAACGATCGCCACTCTCCAGCTGCGGCATAAACAGAGTTTGGTAACCTCCATCGAGCCCGTTTTGGCCAGAGGTATTAAACGTATCGTCTACAGCACTCCCGATGAGGGTGAAGTTGTAGCAGTCATCGTTGCCACAGCTGTACGGATTGCTTTCCTGAGGCGTGGAGGGCTCTGCTTCACAAACTGCGGCGAATTGTGTGACGTTGCTTCCGGGCAGACCCCACTCGTCATAATCCTTTACCTCCCAAACATCGGGATCCATTGAGGGAATGCCAGGCGCGCTTTCCAGGATGTGTCTATCAAGGCCCTCGGGGCGTTGCAGCATTATCTGCAGGGGCGCAGGTTCACCGTCCAATCCGCCCATGCCCGGCACAACACCGATGCGGCCATCTCTCGTGAACCTCATCGGCGGCACTAAAGGCTTCCGAAAACCATCAACCTTGTTGATTGGGGTAACTTCCCGGTTAACCAAGGGGATTTCGGGGGTTGTGTTTGCAGCACCCCCGAAATCCAGAGGTGGGTTATTGCGTTTAAATACAACGTTGAGCGCAGGTATGTTTGAAACTAGGTAAGTATCCCAGCCAGCCACAGCGTCCGTAAGTTCCACTGCTGGAGGCAACTCTCCATAACGCTCTCTGGCGTCCCTGTAATATTTGAGAATATTAAAGTGGGAAACCCCAAGGGCATAAATTGAATTCGTATACAACTCACCTTGGGTAAAATCATAATCCGCATCTGGAGCCGTGGGGTCTAGCACTGCTTCCAACGGGTTGAGGACTGGGGCCAAAGGGCCTGCTATTTCGTCAGGCAATACATCTGAAATAAGTCCAGCGTTTGCCGGAACACTCAACCCCAGCGCTGCAGTTACGCATGCAACTCTCAGTTTTTTGAAATGAGTTTTCATGTTCACCCACCATTCTTGTATTTATTCGAATCTAATTACCCGACATTTACGGCTTACAGGCGAGGTCACCCCAACCGTCGTTGTCCGACGCGGCTGAGGAGCTGTCTCCAGCTACGACGGTGCTCTCAGAGGTGGCCGGCTCAGAGCCGCCGTCACCACCACCGCAACCCATGACTAGACAAGCAAAAAATAAAGGGATGAATCGTTTTGTTATTTTCATGCTCTACACCTCACCAAAGACGACTGACCAATTTAAGGCCGGTTCCGGCGTGCGAAATTTGCTCATGATAGCTCCGCCCAAGGCGGGTTAACCTGACTGAGTTACTTTTACAGTTTAAATTCGTGAAAGAAATGTCAAGAAAGGCCAAATTGGTCACTGAGGGAAAGAATGACAAAAAAGACAGTGTAACTTTAGTGGTCTACTAATCCGGGACGCGACCGAAAATGCTGCAAGCTGGCGTGCCAGCGTTCATGGTTGGCTCTCAGTGCACGACCGATTTCAATTTCTCGCTGTTGCCTCAGTTCCCTGCCAGTTCCAAGTGTAACAATGTGCTTGTTGAACCTGCCCGGGTAGCTGATGAGAAGACCGTCCATAACCTACTTCTCGGAGGCCTGGTTTAATCGCTGGCTGAAGCTGCCAAGCGAGCGTGGCTGGGACGAAGCGGAATGCGGCTGATCTACGATGGCTAACCGGGTGGTGCCGAGTGCAAGAGTTTTCCTTTATGTGGCGCCCACTCTCTCACTGCTAACATATAACCGATTTTCCGAGGGCCACATCACATCCGATGCAGATGGTTGGTCTCACGAGGCCGGCGAATATCACCGCCCAGCCTCAACTCTCAATGATCTGCGGAACCCGAAATTGGTTCGCCGCAAACCGGAACTCATGACAAGAGAGCAAAGTTTTTGCGTTGCGACCGGGTATGAAGACTGGAACGGTCACGAAGCACTCCGTTTTGACTAAGCCCTTCAAACGACTATTAGTAGGGATTCCATCCTGGCAAATCCACTCTGTGCCGGATGGAGCGACGCATGGACCTTCAGTTGGTGATTGATTCAAGTGAATTGCTCTGTCATCACTTTATTGACTACAGTGACGAGCCGTCCGAGGAGATCGTACTAGATTTTGATGGCATCGATTTGCCAGTGCACGGCGACTATTCCCGCAAGTTCTCTAATGCCTAGTATGATTACCACTGCTATTTTCCGTAGTGTATAGTCTTTGGCCATCACCTGCTGGCAAGCTACCTGCGCACCAGCAACCGAAGTGACAGTCGCCACAGCTGAGCCATTCTGACTCTGCTGGTTCGCTTCATCCGTGAGTATTGGACTGACACCCGCATCGTCTTCCGAGGGGACAGTGGCTCCTGTCGCCTCCCACTGCTTAGCTGGTGCGGGACTTGGGTTAGCTGGAGGGTATCAGCAAAAACAGCCGATGGAAAAGGGTACTGAGGAGCGAGAGCTACCTCCACAAAGAAGAACTCTCTGCCCTAGTTCACCCGCTGGCTCCAGAGTATAAGACAGAGCTCACTGGGCGCGAGGCAGTGAGGCATGCGGAAATCGTGTCTGATTGTCGGTAACCGATCAAATACTCATCGATACGGCGCTAATCATTCAACTCTAAAGTTAACGAGACTGGTCGGCAAAGCTTGCTGGAGCAACTGTGAGAAATCCGGACTAGGGGAACACAAGGATCTAAGAAGATTCCCCGTGGATGTGTTGAGCCCGCTGAGCATTAAAAATTGTTGTGCTGCGGCTCCGGCTGCAATCAGCGCGCTGGCGCCATATTGCGCTCAGAATCGTCTTTAGCTTGAAAGGCCTAAAGTAGTGTTTTTTCAATGCGTCTCTCATCAACTTCTGGCATGTCTCTTCGTTCGACGCGGACATACTGCCGCCGATCCGATCTCAGTTTTTTGGCCTGACATGACTTTCCCAACAAAAAGTAACTCGATTAGGTTAATTCTGGTCTGCAATAACTGGGGCTGCCTTGTTATCACATCTTTAAGAGTAGCCCCATAGCTGACAGCAAGGTCGGTTTCTCCTAGAGCGTTCCCTGAAACTCTGCAGAAGCTGGCGCTCTCGAACAACAAAAAGCATGGGCCAATGTGGCAACTGCTGGAGCAAACCACATGCAATATAAAGACAAAATCTCTGTAGCTCCATTTCTGGTCGCGACGTTTCTTTTTTCCGGCTGTGGCGGTGGTTCTAGTACCAGTCCGGAGGAAGAAGCGGCTGTGGTGAATACTCCTGCAGTTGAAAGCGACAGCGAGAGTGCAGCGCCGCAAGGTGGATTTTGCGCCGATGTGACCGTCGCGTTCCAGAATAACGGGCCGGATATCGAGCGCGAAGTGCCGGGCCTGTCGTCTCGCCTAGTCCAGTCGAACACAACAACAGACCTGTCAGGATACAGCCAGATTAATCTGGCAGACCGCTCTGAGGCTTTTCAGAACAGTGACGTGATCATCAAAGGTGCAGGATTCACTGGCATTCATGGAAACTTGATCAACACCGATCAGGTGGATCTGGCGTTTCCCGCGGTTTTCAGCCACCAATGGACGGCTGAGAATAACATCTACCAGCCGGAGGGTGTTTCCTCTGGTGACTGGGGGCTTTACGGGACCCACGTTTTTCCTTTCCCTGAAAGCGACACCGATTACGCGATGTTTTCGCTGGATCCGGGCTCAGGCCAAAGGCGCTGGGTGGTGCGGCCCGGACAGGTCGGACAGGGCGGCACGCCACTGGTGCTCAACAACCCCAGGGCTGGTAAGAAAATCGTCTATTCCGGGGGGCTCGAGGGCATTTTTGCAGTCGATGAAGCTGGTGAATTGTTGTGGTGCACG
Source organism: Pseudomonadota bacterium (assembly GCA_051750305.1). Lineage (GTDB taxonomy): Bacteria > Pseudomonadota > Gammaproteobacteria > Pseudomonadales > Oleiphilaceae > Marinobacter. Next base: position 74,859 of record JBNJJM010000005.1, read on the forward strand.
AATACGGGTCGAGAGTTTGAAGGTGGATATCCGGCGAATACCGAAGTTCATGCGAACTCAAGGCTCTGGGGCTTTAATTACCACCTTGAAACAGACTCTTTGATTGCCGTATTCGGAAACGGCGAGATCCTGGCCCTGGACCGGGACACGGGAAAACGGGTTGCGAGCTATCAGATTGAGGGCGCGCCGTCGGTTGACAACACTGGCCTCGACCTGCCCGGCCCTCTGCTTAATGCAGCCGAGCGAGCGATGCGAGTTCAGTTCTTGCCGCCGGATGCAGAACTGCCCGAAGACGAGCGTATCTTTGATGCCGTTGTGTCCGTCGTGTTGGGTGGCGGCGTGATTGTTAGCAACTATTTTGCAACAGACCCAAATTCGGACAGGCTCTGGGTTGCGGCAACCATGCCGGATGAATTTGATGGCAACCTTGATGGCGCAGCCGAATTCGGCGCACTGTATTCCATCAGCCTTTCTCGAGACAGTGACGGCCTCGATTTCAATGTTAATTGCCGTGTTCCGTTCGCCGGTGGGTCAGCGTCAACGCCCACGGTGTCTCCCGGTGGTGATCGCGTATATACCTCCGATAATGAGGGGAACGCCCTCGCCTTCGATGATAACTGTGAGCTGATCTGGTCGGTCGATGTGGGGGATCAGATTTTGGGCTCACTGGCACTTTCACAGTACGACAATCAGCTGTATGCCTCGACCGGCGCAGGGGTCTTTCAGATCATCGACCGCGGCACATTCGGGGAGCTGGGCTGGACAGCGAATATCGATGAGGCTTTTTCGGGCGGTAATCTCATTACATCGACCGTTGGCTTGATCGCAAACGCTCTGCGGTCTCTGGGTTTGGCGCCACCAGCTGAACCCCGGGTTTCCAATATCGAGATATCGTCTATCGGCGAAAATGCGATCGTTCTTATGGCAGGACTTGGCTTTCAGTTAGACCCTGAAAGAAGCGAGGTCTCCGCTCCCTTGGCTCTGAGCACAGTCACGATTGATCGGCAAACCGGCGAGTTTATTAATGGAACCCCCGCGCGCGAAGAATCCATTGCGGTCATCTCCGTGGGGAACGACGGCAGCATCCTAATCGGCAATTCCCCACTACGCCGCGTTGCTGTCGTTGGCCTGAAAGAGCTGCTCGGTGGTTTTGAAGAGGACTTTCTTATTCCGCCACTCAGTGGAGGCGTGTCTAAATATGCTGTTTCAGAGAGGGCTCAGCAAACGGCGCGTGATGCCCTTTGCTATGCAAGCAGAAAACTTTCTGTCTGGACTCTGAATTCCAACTCGGTGAGTTACACCTGGCCCGACTCGCCGGAGAGTATTGGTTTCAGCAGCCTTATGGAACAGGGTGACACCTATCTAAGGATGGCAAGAGAGAGGGGCGAGCTGACATTCGAGCGTTTCGCCAGTATAAGCTCCGAGCTCCTTGAGGCGAATCAGTTGATTGCGGATGGGGCCTTTGACCATGCCGGCTCAACGATGAAAAACGCCTGTTCACTCGTGTCAGAGCTCTAAATTTAAGGCCCTCGGTCAAATATGAGAAAAGACCTCGCCGGCGCGCTGGCGAGGTCTTTTTAGTTTGCGGGTTATGAAACTCGCTCACTTTCATCCAGTACCAATTAGTAACGCGAAATACTAATAGTAATCCGCCCTTTGGCTATCCCTGCAACAGCGGCTAGGCGTCGCACTTTATCATTGCAGAAAATTGACCGTGTAATTATTACTGACTTTGGACCATCAATCACGCTGCACATGAACCAATAAAACAACAGTTTAGCTGAGCACGGACATCTATGCCATGTAATCATTCAGCTTCTGCAATTTGCTCTACCAGTATGGTTCAGAAGATTGTTCTCTGCTGGCCAACCTGGTCGCGAAGCGAACATTCAAGCGGCTGGAGCAATACTCTCCCCCCGCTGTATTAAGCCTCTTTTTTAGGAATGTTCGCAGCGACAGGGCGGAACCCGGGGCTTGCCGAATAGAGGAGGTGTGTCAGGGTTAATTTGATACTCATACAGAAATCTAGCGTACCAAACCACCATGTTAATAAACTCATCAGTTCCATGATGAAGACTGTGGTGAAGAATATGACAGCACAACATCGCGTCGCTTGGCGGTCCTTCCCGACAGGCCCCGTGACAGCAGCGTATAAACGCATGGTGGATGCGGGGGAGGTGCGACGAGATGACGCGCAGGTCGCTTTGGCGGCAAAATTCGATGCCCTGCACGGTTCTCTTACCTCGCTCCCACCAGTACCAGTACGCAGCGACGAACCGACAGAGGGCAGCTTTAAAAACAGCAGTCCACTGTTACGGTTACTGGCGCGATCCTTGGCACACGCTCAGTCTTCTCTTCGAAAGAAGTTCCATTTGTGGTCTTTCGGTCCACCACCGCGAGGCATGTACATTCATGGACCGGTCGGGGTCGGCAAGAGCTTTCTAATGGATCTCTTTTACGCGTCGGTTTCTGTTCCTGATGATAATTCTTGCTGTACTAATGACAGCCACAAACACATAGACATAACTAAACGCCGCGTCCACTTTCACGAATTCATGCTAGACGTCCATCATCGAATCTTTGTCTACAAACAGGAACACCCACAATCATAGGCTAGGAGTGTCTACTGCACCGGGGGAAGTCCAGTCGGGCCAAGCCACCTTGGCTCAACTTCTATCCGGCTTAACTGGCGCAGAGCATTTAACCCTGGAAGTTCCTGAGAAGCTCAAACATTACTTTAATCCTGAGCAAATCGCTCAGCTAAAGGGCAAAGCGCTCAAGCACAACGAAGACGTATTGGATTCGGTCGTCTGTCTCGTCGTGGCCGCTTGTTACCAGCTCGGTGTCCGGGATCGTGTTTTCGGATCGCCGAGCCAGGGTTATATTTACGTACCTAACCTCGGGCAGCCAAATTAAGCGAAGGCGACGAAGGGTTCATACAATGTCCTCCTCTCATTGTGCTTTTCGAGGAGATAGCCCTGCAGAGGGACTGGTCTTGGCACTTATTTGAATCGCACCACCAGCTCATGCAGTTCACCGGCGATCCTTTCCATTTTCTGCACACTGGCGGTTGAATGTTCGCCCTTCTCAAGATTGTCTGCAGCCAGGACGGAAATCTGCTCAACTTGTTCATTGATCTGATCAGACACCTGAGCCTGCTCCTCGACAGCTGCAGCCATTTGCGTCGCCATTTCCGCAATGGTACCAACGGATTCTGTAATCTGGCCCAGCGCCTCCTCAGCGTCCAACATGCGCGCCATTCCCTCATCAGCAGCTCGGTTACCCTCATCGGCAACTTTCACCGAATCCGACGAGCGAGTCAGCAATGTCTCAATGATGCCGTGGATTTCCCGGGTTGAATCCTGGGTCCTTTTTGCCAGGCCACGAACCTCATCGGCTACCACCGCAAATCCTCGTCCATGCTCACCCGCTCTCGCCGCCTCAATGGCCGCGTTCAGGGCAAGCAGGTTGGTCTGATCGGCAATGTCCTCGATGATTTTAGCCGCTCCGGCAATTTTACCGCTCTCAGTGGCCAGCTCGGTAACTGACTCCGATATACCGTGGACCTTCTCTTTCAGCTTCTGGATCGATTCTCGGGTTGAGATAACCACCGATGCGCCCCGATCAGCAAATTCCCGTGCGCCCTCAGCTTTCTCAGCCGTTTGTTGAACGTTGGCTGAGACTTCACCGATAGTTTGCGACATTTCATGAACGGCCGCGGCCACCTGTTCCGTCTCGGCCTGCTGCTTTTTCAGTGTTTCCTGAGCTTCGTAGGTGATTTCCAGCCCCTGCACCGCACCAATTTTTACACTGCCAGCCGCATCTTCGATCCGGGTCAGAACGGCATCCAGGTGCGCCTGTTGGGCAAGCACCGCGACCTTTACCCGGCCCAGTTGCCGGTCATCATCGGTATAACTATTGGCCGCCAGGTCGTCGGTAAACACCTTGCTCATCAATTGTGTGACCGAACGAATCAGCGAATCCTTGGACAGTTTCATCCAGATTGCGTAGGCAATGACGCCAACAGCCAATACGATCTCCGAAGCGACTTCCCGCCCGAAATAGAATAGTCCTGCAGACATCACCAGCACAGCGACCAGGAAAAGCGTACTCAGCGCAATCCGCCTCCACCAGGGGGTTCCGGTTTTGCCGCGCCGCATATCCGCATACAACTTCTCAGCTCTCGCCACGTCTTCCCTAGCCGGGCAGGACCGCACAGACTCATAGCCGACAACCTCCCCGTTTTGCGTGACCGGCGTGACATAGGCACTAACCCAATAGAAGTCACCGTTCTTGCGGCGATTCTTCACCAGACCCATCCAGGGGCTACCGGATTTCAGGTGAGACCACATGTTCTCGTAGGCGGCCGGGGGCATATCCGGATGCCGAACAATGTTATGGGGTTGGCCGATGAGCTCGTCACGGGTAAAGCCGCTCACCTCCACAAAGGCGTCATTGCAGTGGAGAATCTTGCCTTTGAGGTCGGTTGCCGAAATCAGTTTTTGCGACTGAGGGAAAGTTTTTTCATTGTTTGTTACCGGTAAGTTTTTTCGCACGCTCTATGATCCTACACCACAATTTTTTTTGATTGCCACTTCTAATTGTTTTTCGGCTCGACAGCGAGAATCTTCAGTGCTGGCTGGAAAACAAATCAGCTGCGTTTCAAAACAGTCCTTTTGCGCCGGCCATTTAATTGCTTTGAACTGATATCGTCATCTGCCACTCAGGCAGGTTTATCTGCACAGTGTGCTCAGACGATTCAGTCTCTTGGTTATTTCGACTCCGACATCATCGCAGCAAGCTCACTAATGCCCCGATCCACCTCATTGATGCCCTCGGCAACCGAACCTATGCGCTCGGCACTGTTTTTTGAAAGCCCACTCACGTTATCCATTGTGCCCCGGAGCTCGGCGATCATGGCGTTGTTAGCGGCCACGACATCCGAGATTTTTGCAAGGGATTCCGCCGTCCTCGCAGCCAGTGTGCGAACTTCATCCGCAACTACAGCAAATCCTCGGCCTACCTCTCCTGCTCTCGCAGCCTCAATAGCGGCGTTAAGAGCAAGCAAATTAGTCTGATCTGCCACCGCCTGAATCGTAGTGACGATACCGTGAATTTCAGAGGCTTGCCCCTCGAGACTCTCACTCAACTTCAACGCCGCTCCAATTTCCGCAGCAACTCGATCTGATACCTGGACGGCTTCCTCAATCGCATGTGTTGACTGAGTGGCGATCTGCGAGGCCTCCTCCGAAGTGGTCGCAGCTGACTCTCTTGCTTCCTGTGCCCGACTCACCTGTGGAGTTATATCCATGGCAAATTTAACAATTTTGCTGACGCGCCCAAGCTCATCAAACACTGGACTGTAGGTTGCTTCCAGCCAAACTGAGCGACCTTGCCGATCTTTGCGCTCAAACCGACCGGAGAAACTCTCACCTGATGCCAGTTTTTTCCAGAAATCCGGATGCTCTCGGTAAAAAGCATCAAAACAGAACATTTTATGGGACTGCCCTACAATCTCATTAAGCTCATATCCCATGGCGTTGAGAAAATTGCGATTCGCATCCAGAACGATACCTTCCGGCTCAAACTTGATCACCGCCATGTACGTGTCCAGAGCCGCGAGCAACGCCTCTTTGTCAGCGTTTTCGGTGTGGGTCTGGGTAACGTCTGCGGCAATTTTTATGATTTTCACTACATGGCCGGAGTTGTCTCTCACAGGAAAGTAACTGCCTTCCAACCACAACTTATGTCCCCTGGCGTCGACACGCGGAAGGCGACCCTGCTTAAAACTCCCACCGGCAAGCGCGCGCCAAAATTCCTGATACTCACTGCTATTCGCATACGCCTGCTCACACAGCATTCGGTGGTGCTGTCCAATCAACTGACTCTCCTCATAGCCAAGGAGCTTGAGCAGTGTGTCGTTGACAGTCTGGATGATGCCGTCAGGGCTGAACGTAATGAATGCAACCGCCCCCTTAATGGCCTGGAGAGTGCTCGTGAGCTCTTCGTTTTCGGCCGAACACAACTCTAACTTATGGTAACAATCACTCTGCTTCGCTTTTTACCAAACATGTACCATCCCTACAGGCTCAGAAACGCAAGGTGACTGAGCGGTCAAAAAATTGATTCCGGAGTAACCGGATGCGTGGTTATCGGATACTCAGTATCTCCAGCACTTTTCTCGAGAGGTCATCCGGACTGAATTTTGCTATAAAGCCATCCGCGGAGACTTTTCGGATCATGCTTTCATTGAACTGCCCCGAGAGCGACGAGTGGAGAACAACATGAAGCTTGTTGAGCTCACTCCGTGAGCGAATCTCGCTGGTCAGGGTGTAGCCATCCATGACAGGCATTTCGATGTCCGAGACGACGAGCGGCATTGTCGTGTAAAAATCATCGCCCAGTTTTTCGGCCTTCTCAGTCAACTGCTTGAGTGCATCCTGCCCGTCTTTTGCGGTCTCCACTTGGAATCCTAGGTGCTCAAGAGCTTTCTTCACCTGATTTCGCGCCACACTCGAATCGTCAACGGCCAGTATGGTAATAGCCGACAGGGCCTCTGCGGTGACCGTTGATTTTAATGTCGGGCTCACGTCCGTCTCGATATTGGAGATCTCGGCAAACACCTTCTCAACATCGATAATATCGACCAAAACTTGGTTTAACTGGACCACGCCAGTAAGGTAATGATTTGTACCCAAGGTTTCCGGCGGTGGCGAAATTTCGCTCCAGTTCAGATTGACAATCCGATCGACTTTTTCAACAAGAAAGCCCTGAATGTTGCGGTTGTATTCCGTAACAATCACAAAGCCGTCGTTCCCCGTGTAAGGTGCGCGACCAATCGATTCCGCCAGATCAATGATCGGCACCGTTTCACCTCGCAGGTGGGAAATTCCACGAATATTTTTGCTCCCCCCAGGCACCTCCGATAGCTCAGGGCAGCGGATCACCTCTCTTATTTTGAACACGTTTATGCCATAGACCTGGTTTGTGCCCAGCCCAAACAACAGCATTTCCAATCTATTCTGACCCGCAAGATTGGTGCGCTCGTCAACACTCGCCAACACGCTACTCATTCGTCATTGCTCCTGTGAGACGTCATTGAGTGCTCGCAATGAATCCGCCAGACTCGCGACACGTTCATTAGTATCGGTGACAAGACGATTGATCTCATCGGCCGATTGGCTGGATTTCAAGGCAAGCTGTCGAACTTCATCAGCTACCACGGCGAACCCCCTGCCCGCCTCTCCAGCTCGGGCTGCTTCGATAGCGGCATTGAGCGCAAGTAAGTTTGTCTGTTGCGAAATATGATTGATCGCGCCAACAATCTGGGAGATCTGCTCTGAAGACCTGAGCACAGAGTTCATTTCCTGGTCGGTGACTTCTACCGCCTGCATCTTTGAATGGACATCGATTCCGTATGCAACAAAGTATTTAATACTCCCCGAAAAATCGGTAATCGGACAAACCGTCAAGTCAAACCAGTGATCCTCTCCTTCTATGCTCGGAAACGCATAACTTCCCCTGAGTTGAACTCCATTTAACAGCTTCGCGAAATTATCAGCACCAACGATATCCTTGAGGTTATCGATGCGCACTTTAACGCTGTCCTCAGAGGTGTCCCCGAGACTGCGTAGCATGTAATCATTTGCGCTAGACATTGCTCCGGCAAGGTCCCATTCGGTAACGCCGTTGCTTTCACTGATGGCTTCAAAGCGACGAGTGAACTCGAGCGATTTTTCCTTTGTCTCGGTAACGTTCGCCTGAATAGAGATGAAATGAGTCAGTGTTCCAGCGTCATCAAAGACCGGATTGATCGCCAATGAGACCCAGTAGGGCTGATTGTTTCTGTCGTAATTGAGCACTTCATCGTAGAAGGGCTCATTGTTCCTGAGCTTGAAACGGATCTGTTCAATGGTTGCAGCATCAGTGTGCGGGCCTTGAAGCAGACTTCCAGGGTTCTTGCCTATCACCTCACTCAGTGTGTACCCCGTTAACTGGGTAAAGCCCTGGTTCACATAAACAATACTGCGATCCGGTTTGGTAATGATGACGGCGTTATCCGTTTCATTCGCCACCATGGAAAGCATCTTGAACTCATCTCTCCGCTCCACTTCCTCAGTGACATCCTTCAGAAATGCGGTGTAGAGAATGCTGTCGTCGAGGCGTATTTTTGACAGCGCCAGCGTTGCCCAGCGCCGCCCGCCGTCTTTGCGGTAAACGGGGACTTCTCTCGATGTGCCGACGATTTTGTCGACCCCGGTCTTTCTGTTTGCATCGACCAAGTCATCGTGACGGTCCCGGATATTGTGCGGAACCAGCATCTTGACATTCTGACCAATCATTTCTTCTCGTTCGTACCCCCACAGCGACTCCGCCGCAGAGTTCACAAAAATAATGTGGTTATTTGCATCAATGGTTACAACAGCATCAAGGGCTTGTTCAAGGGTTTGATTGATCATCTCCCGTGATGCGCGCTCGTTAGTTATATCTCGAACGAAAGCGGTGTAGGTGACAGATCTGCCTGATACAATTCTGTTCAAGGCAAGATTGACCCAAACGGTCGAGCCGTCTTTACGAGTCATCCTTACATCGCGGCTCGTGCCAACAATTCTGTCCTCCCCTCCCTTTCGATTACGCTCAATGTGCGAGTCGTGGTGTCCTTTCACATCATCAGGAACCAGCATCTTCACATTCTGACCCATCACCTCTTTACGACTGTATCCCCAGAGACGCTCGGCGGAATCGTTGAAAAAGGTGATTCTGTTCTTTTCGTCGATACTGACAACCGCATCGAGACACTGCTCAAGAACGCTGGATGAAAAATTTCGGCGAGAAAACATCAAGTAGGCTTCCGATTTATTTGCACAGTGAACTAATGATGAGATCTCCGTCACAAATTACCAGTGCATTGTGATTGCCACTTGTAAAGAACTGTCAGCTTTTCAGCGCTGACGTATTTTTTAGTAACATGACGTTTCTCTGAGCACTTTTTTTTAATTGGATGCTGCAACAACGTCAAATTTGGCAAAAGCTCGCACCGAGCAAAAAAGCGCCCAGCAATTGGTACCTCCCAATTGGATAACTTGCTGTCCCAAATGGGCAAGTCCGTTCGCCCATCACGCCACTATTTATAAGCTCTAAGAACGTCAAGAAAGGAGCCTACTGTGGCTACAACAAAAGCAGTTTCAGCATTCCCAGTTCGCCGGCAGGATTTTGAGTTCGGAGAAGTACCAAGGTATTGGGTGAATGGCGATGCCTTCATGACCCATGTGTTCAACGGAATGTCAGCATTGTTTCCGGATGGCGAACGATTCTTTGTCGCCAGCGTGCGGGCGGTGCGCGATGCAGTCAACGACCCGCAACTGCAGAAGGACATCAGCGCCTTTATCGGCCAAGAGGCCATGCATGCGAAGGAGCACGAGAAGTTCAATCGCGGTGCGGTCGAAAACGGATATGACCTCAAGGCTCTTGAGGGATGGACCCGGAAGTTCCTTGCCGTTGCGGATTTGCCAGGGCTCAGCAATAAAAAAGTTCGCCTCGCCGCCACGGTTGCCCTCGAGCATTTCACCGGCATCCTCTCGGCTCAGTTACTGCGCCGGAACGACATCGTTGAATCGATTGATGAGTCCATGCGCAACCTGTGGATGTGGCACTGCGTTGAGGAGAATGAGCACAAGGCCGTGGCCTTCGATACCTATAAAGTCGTGTATGGTGAGGGCGCACTCAACTATGCCATTCGTATGGGCACGATGATGCTGGCAACGCTGCTGATCATGGTGGCCATCCATGCGTTTGTTGCCGAGCTGTTGCGCCAAGACGGAAAACTCTTCAGCGGCAAGGAATGGAGTAACGGGCTGGCTCAATTGTGGGGACGCACGGGCATGTTCAAGCAGATCATCCCCGAATTCTTCGACTACTTTAAACCGGGCTTCCATCCCTGGGACCATGACACGGAATTCTTGCTCAAGCGCTACCGCAAGCGGATGGGCTTTCAAAGTAATTGATTTCCCGCTCACACATACATCTACCGTTTTAGAAACAGTAAGTTTACGCCTCAAGCCAGAGTGTCAGGCCTGCAAAAGCAGGCCCGACACTGTGAAAACCTTTGTTCCCAGACTCGCAAACTGGGTCAATACGCAATGATTAGCTTCCATTCAATTTTCATCCACACCAAGTCGTGGTTTCCATCTCCTCACGAACGGAAAATAACTTTCAATTCATATTTGCGGCTTTTGTCCTTGGTAGCAAGACTCCCAAATAGATTAATGGTGACCGTCAGTCAGTTGTGGGTGAAATAACCGCCACGCTCCTCCTCAGCATCAGATTCGTTCAGTCGGTCTGCCAAACAGGTACCCTTGGAACCTCAAACACTCATGCTCAACCAACCAGCTCTGCTGGTGCTCTGTTTCGACACCCTCAGCGATGACCTCAAGGCCTAGACCCTTTGAAAGTCCAATTATAGAGCTTACGATTGCCGCATTGGCGCTATCCACCGTCACGCCTCGGACGAAGGATTGATCAATTTTGATCTGATCCAGGGGCAATCTCTTCAAATAGCTCATAGACGAGAACCCCGTGCCGAAGTCATCCAAGGAAAAGCGAATCCCGAGGCGCCGAAGTCGATGCATGGTGTCGGTTATTTGATCCGGGTTGTCCATTAACAAGCTTTCAGTCACTTCCAGCTTAAGCTGGTGCGCAGGCGCCCCGGTTTTTTCGACGATGTGCTCGACCTGTGCTGCGAAACCTTCCGCTTGAAACTGAATAACGCTAACGTTCACCGCGAGACTGTGCGTTGATTTTTCTGGATCGTTACGCCACAAAGCCAACAACTCACACGCTTGCTCCAAGACCCAATAGCCAATCGGGATAATGAGTCGACTGTGTTCCGCTAACGGAATGAACCTATTAGGCGAAATCATACCCTGGCGAGGATGTCGCCAGCGCAATAGGACCTCATAGCCAATTAACAAGTCCGGGTGCATGATCTGCGGTTGAAAACACAGTATTAGCTGATCTTTATCAAGTGCGAAGCGAAGCTCCTCCTCGAGGATGACGTGTTCCACGACACGTGCCTGGAGGTCAGGATCGAAAAACGCGGTGGGCCTTTCCCCCCTCAGCTTAGAACGTTCTTTTGCCTGTTGTGTTGCCTGCTCCGCCCTCTGTAGTTGCTGCTCAGACGTTGCAACAGAACCATCTATTAAAGCAATGCCAATGCTCACCTCAACCTGTACTCGGTGGTCTAAAACACTAACTGGGCGCACAAATTCACGAAGGATCTTATCAGAGACATTCTCAGCCAGCCGTGCTGATACTTCCTGCGGTTTGGGCAAATTAAGCAAAAGAACGGCAAACTCATCCCCACCGACCCTGGCGAGCGTGTCGTTTTCCCTCAACGTGGAGGTCAATATAGAAGCAATGGCCTTTAAAACCAGGTCACCAACGCCATAGCCTCTGGCATCATTGATCGACCGAAACTGATCTATATCCAAATAAAGTAGTGCCGCAAGGGTGCCCTCACGGCTGTTCGATTTGCAGACTTCAGTGATTCGATCTTGCAGTAAAGCTCGGTTAGCAAGGCCCGTTAATGAATCGTAAAAGGCAAGGCGATAAACCTCTTTTTCAGCTTCTTTTCGCTTGGTTATATCGTGAAACGTCCCGACATAATTTTGAATTTGTCCGTCCTCTCCACGAATCGCTGTAACTGTCAGCCACTCTGCAAAAACCTCACCTGTCTTCTGCCGATTCCAAATCTCACCCTCCCAAGAGCCAGTTTCGCGAACCCTCGCCCAAAGATGGTTGTAAAAGGCTCCATCCTGCAATCCCGACTGCAAGATGCGTGGATTCTTGCCGATTACCTCACCCTCGTCGTAGCCGGTGATTCGGGTAAACGCTTTATTCACCCTTAGAATTAGACCTGTTTTATCTGTAATCATGATTCCGAGATGCGTATCGAACGCTGTTGAGGCAATTCTGAGTTCAGCCGATCGTTGCTTGCTCTCTGTGATATCTCTGACAACGGCTATAAATCCTTGCCGTTCCTCTTCTGTCGTTCCCAGAGGACTGACCCTCGCCTCAAAATCACAAGCAATGCCATCAATATAAAGTTGATACTCAATCCGTTGATTATCCTGTAAGTACTCAACGGACGATATTACCTCATCAAACCGACTGGTGAGTCCAGGAGGCAACACCTCCCGATAGTGCAGCCCGATCAATTCCTCGGCAGGTCTCAATAACTGTGCCTCATCAACAGCGTGCACGAACTCGATATAACCGTCGCTACTGAGCAAAAACACCATGTCGGGAATTGAATCAATTAGGGCCTGCAGACGAGCCTTGCTCGTCTCTGCGCTCAACTGTGAACGCTTTCTCTCGCGGTTTTCTATTAAGAGCTCTTTCTCTGCGCGTGCTCGGCTCGCGAACTGCCTCAAAAGAAAAAGCCCCAAAATTGCAATAACTAAGACTCCGGCAGCGGATACTACCAAGCTGTGCAACCAAACTTTCAACGCAACGGCTGTCTCTTCACCGACAACAACAATATATGGAGACCCAGGAACTCGCTGGAAAGCGTAAAATCTCTCTTTTTTGTCGATTGGTGATTTCAGAACAGCTTGGTCCCTCTCACGCTTACTCTCAAAAAACTGACGCGTAAAAAGTTCACTCGAGAGGCTCGCCATCGATGACGTGCCGGCATCTGCAACAGGCATCCTCGCGACGAGTCGAAGAGATTCATTTATCACTGCCAGGCTCTGTCCATCTGATAGAGATAACCTTTGTAATGCGTCTGCATTGAGAGAACCACGTCCATCCATAAGAAGCTTGTTCAATAGGAGTTCAGTTGCGAGGTCGGCCATAGCGGCCGAGCGATTTGCAGCTGTCTTGGCAGTTTCGGTGTAATGAATTAAAGCAGAATAACCCGTAGAGGCCGCAAGAAAGACCAAACCAAGTGCAAATCCAAACACAGGAGCATTAGGAACCTTGTACTCTGACCGGAAACACTTCATCGCGCAGCCATACCGCATTGTGCTGGGTAGCGCACCCGTGTTTATGCTAACCGGGCGCTACCACTCATTATTGTTTGAATGTCGTACAACCAGCATCATGCCGACTATTCAACTTGAGGAAAACCAAAAAAACTGCATATCAAGGTGGATTGTCTTCACAAAAGGTGATCGCCGGCAAAAGTAAGCTTACAACTATTTTAGACAACAGAAAGGGGTAACGGCTAACCAGTCTTGAGGAGACTGCCTGTACTCAAGACAAAACTATCTAATTCCGCGATAAAGAGACTTCTAGGATTGCGCAACAATTAATCAATTTTTCAACAACACCTAATCCGGATAGGCTGCAACGAAATAGACCGGATACGCCCTTTGATTCAGGCAGTCAGGACTCCAAGCTGGTCGATGACGGTATCTCTTTGTTTTTCTCACCAGCACGAGAAGCTAAACGACGCTCCGTCACCAAGAATACTCGATCATCTCGCACCAAGTAAGCAAATCCCTGGCGACGCCAACTCGACACACACCAATGCACTTGGTCATTGAGATTATTGCCCTCAGGTATCCAAAGCGTCCGGGCTAGCTGCATTTCGCCAGACAAAATGGCATCGCGCTCTGATCGGTTTAGCCCTTCTCTGCTATACACGGCCAGCTTGCCTTCAACTTTAACGAGGACTCGGATTTCGTAGTTTTCATCCTTATCTACCGCCTGAAAGATAAGGGGTGCATCGTCTTGATGTTTTCTCATCGTTTCGGATTAACACTCGTTGCATGGGAAATTTAATGTTGGCTCCAACGCTCATCGCGCCAGGTTCTGTGCGACACCAACAGTGAGCAATACGTGACGCTATGAAGAAATGTCCACGCTGGTAGCAATTATCATCGACATTAGCGGGTAAGCCCAATCGGTCACCGGGCGTTTCTGTGGGCATGACGGTGTTCGCCGAATGAGAACACGGTATCGGCAGACCACGGTGTGAAACATTCCAAACGGTTGGGGCTATGCAAACAGCGGCTTACCGAGAAAACAGAATCGACTAAACCGCCTTTGCGAGCTTGACTGCAATCTGAGACCCGATGCGAACGAGATGCATCCATAGCCTTAAATAGAGTGGCTTACTTGGTGCCGACCGCTGCTTCGCATCATCTCTATGGTGAACCTCCTCCAGTCGACAATACTCAAAGCCAGCCAACACTTCCTTCTCCGGCTCCCGCGTAGCGTAAGGCATGAGGACGTTGATCTGATCGCGGTAGTGCTCATCCACAAATGTCTCAACCGCCTCAATCGTCGCGAAGACTGCTCGATTTCCGGCACGCGCTGGGATCCAACCTGTCAAAAATCCTGCAAATCGCCAGATCGGCAGCAACAAGCTCGGACGATAACAACACTGTAGGTCCTCAAAAAACTTGAGGTGCTCGGTTTCTGACTGCAAATGAGCCACCGCAAACTGACGCAATTCTGCGTTAGGGCGCGTCGCCAAAATGCCTCGGTAAATCCAACAGGCGCCAGTCTCGCCGGCATGGCTACATCTCAGCTCACGCTGGAATCGGACACTCACTCCAGTGGTTTCGAGACGCCTAAGCTGAGTTTTATCAAGCATTAACTCTGACACTCAACGCTCCCGATACTGGCTACTGATAAACATGACAACGGGGCTAATCCCGCCATCCGGGTATTCGTTCATCCAAAATAACGACCACAACAGACACCTCCGTCTCGCTGAGTGCATTTCTGTGTTTGAATGCGTCGAGCAAGTCGGCGGTTGTCTCTTCTCTGAGCCGTCTCTCGTAGTCGTGGATATTGAGATTCTGAAGTGCACACAGGCTCTGCGCCGACAACAGCACCGTGATAACCGATGCCAGGAGCAACAGTGTTGCTGCTGAAAATGCGAACGGCGCGTCAATCAGGAAATTCACGTCATTGTATGCGTACACCAGCACACAAGGCACTGCAACCAATCCCATTATCACGCCCAGCCACTTCAAGCCGGTTGCCCGAATCAGTCGATGATCCTGGAAATCTCTCAGACGGGGGAAGGAACGTTCAGAGGTGTGATCTCTATGGTCCATTGCTTGGCACGACTCAAACAGCTGACACTGAATCCAATACGACCGCTGACCAGTTCTGGGTTAGCTCTCTTTACGTCAATGGATGACATGCTTCTGCAGGATTCCAGCATGACCGACTAATGCTCTAGCGATCTCTTAAACCATGTAAGAAGGAGCCTGGTTCCGCTCGACAGCCCCCCGAACAAAAAAAGCCGCGCTTGGAGGCGCGGCAATACAAAGGATCCGGACATTTAGCATGAGACGCCACTATATACCCTTACAACGGTCCACCGGATCAAAAAGTTTTGGTTAACGGTGAGCAGTAGCGCGAAAAGCAACTAGGCTTTAGTCAGAGTTCCCTTTTTACACCTCAATATCATGACGAGTCCAACCTAATAGCCCACTTTTCTCACCACAAGTCGCGTTCGTGGTCGCTGAGGCATTAACCCAGTTAACAGCTATCCGCGTATACTAAAATTCTACAATCGGGACACAGACGATACGATATGGCTATCGATTTTTACGACTCAAACACGTTGTCCAGCGGCTTTGCCGGCTGGCGAGTGGCAGGATATATCCGCGGCAAGCGCTACCAAAAATACTTCCCACTTCGAAATCCGCACCCCCTGGTTGATGACGAGGTCTGGAGGGAGTACCAGCACCTTCGGGCTCGATATTATGAAGCGAAAATGATGGCCCGTTCCGCCGCCTGCAGATATATCGACTTCATTAGCAAGACCAACGATCGGACTCTCCCGTGCAGAGGGCTTGGGTTCCAGGGCATGACAATGGCTATCCTGCCAAGCCCAGGGACACAACGTTATTATTGCCAATTTGTGATTAACAATCAGGGTAAAACTCAGCGCTTTCCGATCAGAGCAGACCAACCCTTCGACAAAGCTTGGGAGTTGGCGGTGGACGCGTGGGTATCCACTTACGACATCAGACCCAAGGATGCCGCGATAATCCGACAGCAGAAAAAACCGACACCTTCTGCTTTCAAGACCCTGCGACAGCAAATGAATCTTCACGAGGGGCACAACATACCGGTTGACGCACTCCACTTTGTCTTTGCGGGCCAGCGAGAAAACTTGAAGCGTGAAAGGACTGCTCGGTCGGCCATTAAGCCGTGGCTATCCACGCGCGAGAAATCCGTTGGGGCAGAGGACCTGTCTGACTTCTCAACTTCTCTACTTTCTGAGATCGAGCGTTATCGCTCTGGTAGCCACCGGCTGGATGACCTATGAGGCGATCTCATCCGCCAGAGATTTATCCAGTCAATTCTCGACTTCAGACCTATTCCACCGACCAGCTTGCCTAAGGCGAAGCTCACTGTACGGGCAATCCAACGGTCTGATTTGATTTTTCCTCAACCACTCGAGCAAACTTTGGGAGCACCTCGCCCCAACATGAACTCTGAATCACATGAAATTAAGCCGACTGTGGCTAAACATCGTACCCAGAAAAAACAGGAAGGATCAGAGGAGGATATTCGAGAGTGGGCAGTTTGGTTTTCGAGTTTTCAATCGAGTACGGTTCTTTTACGTTGACGGTGACCGGCCACCATGGCGCTGAGTCATTCGTTGGACATTTGAGCATGACCTTTGAGGGCATTCGGATGCTAACCGCGGATAATGGCGCAGCAACGTTCTTCGGCGAGCGCCCCTCCGTCTCAGACATCGTGACCGTGATAAATGATAGTTTTCCGAACGCCCCCAGGCTGGGTCTGGACGTTTTTGGAGCAGCGACTCTGTTGGCTGCGCGGTGGCCCGTTGAAGTCCACAACGCGCGCACAAAACCCTCTCGGCATTAAGATCCAATGGCAATCTCCGTTGCCCTCTGAATCCTCTCACCCGCGCTCAAAACAATGTGAAGGTCGCGAACAATTTTTGCAGATCTAGCGGCACTGTTGGCTGGTCGGGGATAGACCCGAGTTCTAGATCACTCACCGTGATCGGTGAGGGTATTGGCCCGTTTGAAGTGTAGACCTGTAGGTATTGAGCACGAACGGCAATAGCCTCACAAAGTCCCTTTTCGAATCGTTTTTGCTCAAGCTCAGGGTGTTTCAAATACTTTGATTCACTGATACGAACAGTGTCTAGCGCCACAGGTCGGGACTTTCCGTTTGGCGTTTCGACTCGCTGAAACATCCGCACAGAAACGGTATTTGCTCTGCCGTTGCGCGCCCTTTGACGAGCAATAAGTACGCCCTCTACACCGGTATCAAGTTCCTTGATCCGTCGCTTGCCCCCGGGCGCTACACGTCGATTATCAACGTAAGGGCTATTGAGTCTAAGCAGGTGCCACGTCAGAAGTTGCCAAGCAGCCTCCAGTGATTCAAGGGGCGCTCTACCGCGATCACCTTCCCGCAACCTGAGTTTGCCATCGGAATGCTGAATATCGATCTGCCAGCCACCGCTATGTCGATTCCTGGTTACACGTTGAGGCACCCAAAGAGTCTCGTTTAGATTTACAGAGTCTCGACGGAAGCGGGTCGGAAAACCATTGATGCTCATCTTCGGAATTGGGTTCCGGAAATCAGGAGTCGGAATGAATTGAGCTGCAGGTTGGTCGTTAAGCATTTCGGCAGAATCAAGGATAGTTTGCATGACATTAGCACGTAATAGCAGGCACCGAGGATGTCCCTCAGGGTCAGGTTCATTCAGAAATCGAGCCACCTCACATAGGCCACCCGAACCAACCCCTTATGACCCAGTCCTGACATTTTCCGCGGCACATTAAATGTTAAAAACTGCCCCCCGAAGCTGCGGGCCGAGCGGTTCTCTCTGGACAGCGAGACGCTATGAGATTGAACCTGCCAGTGGACAGCGGAGAGCAAAGCACCATCGAGAATAATAGTAACTTGCGGATTGCAAAAATTCGCATACGATGTACTAAACGATAAAATATGATGTCGGACAATCCGGCATTCAATCAGACAATCTGAAAGTTACGGAAAGCAAAAACGATGCGTGGGCAAGGGAAAAATTATTTGGCAAGGATGAAGAAACACTCTTCACTCACCTCCGGCCAATACGTCAATGACGAATCTGCCAGCCAAAAAAGCTATTTCGGGGTGTTCGTAGAGAAAAGACCCTACTTGCTGATCGAGTCAAATGGGCGCCCAAGCGCACGGTTTATAGCGGAGAACATTGCCAATTCAGCCAACTTTCGAACACTTTTAGAGGCGACTGCAACACCCTGCACTGAAATTTCCGTTGGCCTTGTATCAGGTGATCAGATCAACTGGGATCTACCGCATACCGCAATATTTTCCAGCCCGCCAGGACAGCTTGAAACTGGCATGCGACCCATCACATCAATCAAAGCGATTTTGATCACGGGTGCGCACTTTGCGATTGCCGAGACTCTCTGTGTCGATCAAGCGCTTGGATCCATAATTGACCCTGAAAATTTCCTAACTGAAGATCCCACGAATCTGCCTCATCTTAGCCAACGCGACCAGATGATGATCGTCACGAGCTTATCTGCAGAAAATTTTTTTGGGAGTTCATTAGGCCAATCCGAGCTCCTTGGCTTGCCGCCAGTTTTGCTCGACCGCGCGGGGCCGACCCGCTTAATTACTCACTCATCGTCAAACTATGACAAAACCACCACAACTCGCCCATCGACGTTCAACGCTTCTCTATCCCCGGGTGAGATCTGACCTGCACCCAACTTTCTAATCCTTTTGACCTCAGTGATGCACTCATCATAGAGAGGCCGGAAGCAACTACCATTATCGCGCACCGCCCATGTCGTTGAAATATCAGTTATTGACAGACGATTTCTTATGCAGAATTGATATTGGTCTATGTCAGCACTTTGGGAAACTTTTCACGTTGGCTCGTATCCCAATCCGGGTTGATATGACATTTTATAGTGAATGAAAGGGAGCCCCACTACATGAATTCCGATCTGCTTGCACTTCTTAGCGATCCCGAATACCACCTCAATGAAGTAATCCAAGAGGATGCCGAGGCGGAGTCGGACAGAAAAAATATCCTTTCTTTTGAAAAGGTTTCTGAAGATGGAGAAGTCGTTGGGTACATAAAAGCCTGGCACGATAGCGAGGACTATGCAGGTTTTGTGCATTTCGACACCCAAGGCAACATCGTTTATTGGAAAGCTTTCAACAAATCGCCCCGTTCAAAGAGCCGGGCTCCATCAAACCTCGCTGACTACACTTCACAAAAAGCGCGCCAGATGCGAGCCCGTTTCTAGTTAGGGCAAAATAAAAAGGCCCTGCACACCGGCAGGGCCTTTTTTAGTATAGCTACAGACGGCTGCAGACAAGTGTGACGACGCATCGCCATATCCGGATTTTCCAGCCTTTGTTCGACCCAAAGAGAGGTAAGGTTCAGGAGGATTTACAAAACGTAAGATTCCCGATCACCGGTCGAAATTGGCCAAAGTGTAATCCGTCATCGCAGCTTCGACTGAGGTTTTTATGGTCTGAAGCACGGTGTCAGCGTCCATAGCTGCAAAGATCTCGCCATAGTCTTTAACGTGAAGCACTGTCGAGTCGGAGTCCTTGCTACCAAACTGAATGGCGAGGGAAAAGACGGAGGTGGGGTCTACGTTGAGGCATCTGACGCTGACACTCAGGTGGACTTCCCCGCGGCGCCCTGGCCTTGGCTCAACTTCCGATCTCTTGATGACGCTCGCCACGGCGTCTTTTAAATCGCTCTCCGTAATCACGCAGGCATCATCCTCAAAATGGGCAACGTAACCCAGGATGTTAGGATCAGCCTTTTCAATAACACTCATGTACCAAGATGGCGGGAAACCGCCGTGGGCCACGTTGGTGACCAGTAGCAGCGCAAGCACCCATAAACTCAGTCGGGAAAACATCATTGGGCTCCAAATTTTAGATAGAATCTGATTTTTCAACCAGCAACTCGCCTTGAAGTAAGGCCGCCACCTTGATTAAAACCTTTACGTACCCCGGAAATCTCGGACCACCATACAAACTTCCCACAATCTTGATCTGGACGAATTAGGCTTGCGCACCATCACCTCGTCGAAAACGTCCTATACGGCCTTGATATACTACTCATAGCCCTCCCCGCGGAACATCGGCCACAAGGCTTTAAGTACCTGAAAGACCATGTCCAGTGCCAGCTCGACCAGATATGGCGTAATCGCCAGTCCGGGAACTCAAAATCAGGCGCTATGTGCGATTGTTTTTGTCTACAAGTATGCGCTGAAACGGGAATGTTTATTGGAGGACAGGCTCAGGTCCTGAGCGGCACCTCTGATTCGCTCCCTATAGTCATGAAGCCTCCCAATGTAATAGAACACTTTATCTCGTGTTTCGTTTGTGACGCCATTTGATTGCCCACCAGCTGTCATGAAAGCTTATTTCGTAACCAATTCAGGTTGAAGAAAGTGGGTAAATGACGGCGCCCCGAGGATTCGCTTCTGCTTAGAAATTTTGAGTTGACTTAGACGGTCATGAAGCGAACGTTCAGACTTGGAGATAACGCCCGGACTTTGTAGCGTGCCGCAGCGCCAGCGCAGATGCGTCTACCAACAGACGCTGGCAATGTGATCTTAGCCTACTCTGGCAGCCCATCGAACTCTGGCACGTCACCAATAGCCCCATCCCAAACCGCTCTGCTCGATGTGAAAATGTGCGCAGTTGGCAACACAGAGACTTCAGTATCCAAACACCCTGCGGGAACAACGAGCAGGTCTGTAAATTGGGCGCTTGGTAATGCCGAACCACACAATCTACAAAAGCTTTTATTGTGGCGAGTACCCGGAAGCGTATAGGAAGTTACAGCCTGTTGACCTGCTAGCCAGGTTAGTTTGGCGGACTGCGAAAATAAATTTGCCGCATGAGCAGATCCCGTGTCTTTTTGGCAATACTGACAATGACACAGGTAAAAACGGTCGAAGCCCCCACGAACCTCAAATCTCACAGTGCCACACAGGCAAGAACCAACATGCTTAGTCATAGAATTCCCCTCTGTGGCTTCAGGTGACGCATACATCACAGCAGTTAGACCGACGTCTCAGTGACTGCAATACTTTGACCGCTTCATTATTAATGACCCTGAACCACCAACCACGCCGCACATAAATCGATAAAACAACAGCTTATCCGAGCAATGCCATCTCTACCATGTAATCATTCAGCGCCTGTAATCTGCTCAGCTTAGCTGGAGTCACCATGCTCAATCTTCTGAAGCACCGACGCTATCCGGCAACAACACTCAAGGTAACCCAGCAGGTCGCAAGGTCTTTCATCTTCAAGCGCTGGAAGCAGCTGCTGGAGCCTGTTCTCGCGATCCCTAGATTATTCGTATCGCCTGATGAACATCGTCTACTGCGTGCCGTGTGGTGACTAGCCATTGGCGCTGGGCCAAGTTGGTGTTTGAGGAAAGCGACGAGCTGGAGCTTCGGTATCATCACACCCAGGAAGTATTGGCCCGAAAGAACTTGAGCTGATCGGGATTGTGCTCGATACGAAGTGGTCATCATTGGTCTCGGGACACGGCATCGGCTACCACGCGGTTTCGTCCGCCACGCTTGGCTGCATATAATCGTTGGTCAGCAGCCTCAACTAATGCTTCCTTGCTCATTCCGTCGCGCCAACTATAAAGTCCCGCGCTTATGGTAATTGCACGGTGAGGCCAGGATGTTTGCTCGACAGTAGACCGAAGCCGTTCGATGATACTGAAGGCTTCGTCAATGGGCGTGTCCGCCAACAATATGGCAAATTCCTCGCCGCCGATGCGTGCCACAGAGTCATAGGGACGAATCGCAGAAATCAAAACCTGGCCGAGTGCAAGCAGTAGGTCGTCACCGGCGGGGTGGCCGAAGCTGTCGTTAAACGACTTAAAGCTGTCGACATCGATCAGAGCAAGGGTCAGAGTTCCCGAAGCGCCGCGCTCGACACGACTGATTTCGTCATTTAGGGCCTTCTCCATGACCCGGCGATTCGGCAAACCGGTCAGGGGGTCGGTGAGACTCTCCTCACGCAGGGCTGAATTGGCAACTTCGAGCTGCTGCTGTAGGCTTTGCAGCTCTCGGTTCTGTTCATTCGCCAGTTTAAGCAGAGAGGCGACATGATCCTGCGCCTGCCGCTGAGCGGTGATGTCGACAATCTGAGAGATAAAGTTGCACACACTGCCATCCTCATTACGCACTACAGAGACCGCCAGGAGGGCATGGACTACGTGACCGGCTTTATGCAGATAGCGTTTTTCTATCTGATAATGCTCACGGTGTCGGTCGATGACCTCCTGCAACAACGCAAGATCCTTGTCCAGGTCATCAGGATGGGTGATGTCCTGAAACGTGAGTCTAAGTAGTTCATCCTCGCCATAACCGAGAAATTCGCAAAGGCGCCGGTTGACCATCAACCATTCGCCCTGAACCCCGACCAGCGCCATACCAATACCGGCATGATGAAAATTATTGCGAAAAGCCTCCTCACTCTGCCGTAGTTGTTCCTCGCGACGTTTTCTCTCGCTGATATCCTGATGTGTCCCATACATCATTAGTGGTTTGCCGTCGGAATCCCAGCTAAACACCTTCCCCCGGTCCAGCACCCAGACCCAGTGGCCGTCTCGGTGCCTCATTCTGGCTTCAACTTCATAGAATTCGGCGTCGCCATCGAAGCAAGCCTGGAGCGCCGCATTCGAACCTGCGAGGTCGTCCGGGTGGGCGAAGCGCATCCATGTTTCGATGGTGGTCAGACCCAGTTCTTCGAGCCTATAACCGATGATTTCTGCCCAACGATCGTTGAAGCGAGTGTCTCCGGACTGGACGTTCCATTCCCATGTGCCAACGTTGGTGCCGTTGAGGATTGCTTCATAGCGGAATCGCGCATCCACTTGCTCCTGGATCGGCCGGCCCTCGGGCACGATGTAGACGACCCGACCTTCTGAATCGAAGATGGGTCGCAGGCTAAACAGGATGGTGATGGGTTTATTATTATCAATCCAGACCGCGACCTCGTAGGTGCTTTCTTCTCCCGCCGCGGCTCGTTTGACATTCTTGCGGAGTTCGTCTTGGGTTGCCGGTGAAATCTGCCACCAGTAGCAATCCCAGAATGGCTTGCCGATAACATCAGCGGGTTTCAGGCCTGCCATGGCGAGGGCTGTCTCATTGGCCTCGATCAATATGCCATCGGGTCGCAAGAGACCAATGAAGGAAAACGTGGAATGGAAAATACCGCGAAATTTTTCTTCATTAAGTTGTAATGCGAGACTATTCCGACGCTGTTCGTCGATATCCTGGATGGTGCCGTAAAGGTGCACACAATGACCATCAATGTAGTCTGGGAAGCCAAGGATACGGACATAACGTTCAGTGCTGTCCGTTCGGATGATGCGGGCTTCGGCGTCGTACTCTCTCCCGTTTGCGATGGCGTTGTTCATCAACTCTCTTACAGCGGCGCGGTCCTCGGGATGGTAATACGCTGTCCCCTCGTCGATCGTCATTTGGCAGGCACTTTCGCCAAGCCCGTGGATATCGCTTGTCACAGCGCTCCACAACACCTTGCTCTTGAGTAGGTCTACCTCCCAGTACCCGATGCGGGCGATGCGATTACACGTGTCGAGCAGCATTTCCTTGCGCTTTACATCGGTCAGATTGGAGTGGGTTCCGGCAAGCCCCATTACGCGGCCGTCAGTATCGCGAATTGCCATACCACGGCAACGCATCCAGACGGTGTTACCGTCTAGATGTCGGTATCGGACAATTCGGTCGATTAGGAACTGCGGCTCGCGGCAATGCCGTGCCATATTGGCATCAAGAAGCGCCAGGTCATCGGGCTGGGTGAGGGACCGCCATGCCAGAGGGTCGACCGGAATGTCATCCACTTGATAGCCCAGAGTCAGCCAGAAACCGTCACTGAGCCTGGCTGCTCCGGCTTGGGTCAGGTCCCGAAACCAGATGCCACTCAAACAGTCGTCTGCGAGAAAACGCAGCAACTCGGGGTTATCAGCAAAATTAGCCCAAATGTATTGTTTTTGCTCTTCCGTCATCGTAGCGCTCTCATGGAGGGATGACCCAGACGACACACCGCTAATAATGACAGTTATGACCGGTAAGCGTCGGAATAGTCGTCAGACCTTGAACTTTCCGGTCTGATTCTCCGGTTCGCGGGCGCATCTTGACCTGCCCCGGAGATTCGATCCATTCGAAACTAGAAATTCTATACTCTAACGTCTTGAGCGACATATAGATATTTACACCAAGGTGCCGAAAAAGGTTCGGTTTGTGTAGAAATTTTGTAGTGGCCTAGAGGTCGCAAAGCGAACATTCAGGCGGATAGGCCAACACTCACCTTTGGAGAAATTCAGCCCCTTTTTTGGCATGTCTGCAGTAATGGGGTAGAACCCCGAGCTATTCTGCGCGGGTAGGGTTGTCACATTGTTGTTGGCTGGATGAGCCCGACACCTTTCGGGCATTGGCAAGTAGTCACCAGTTGAGGGTTGAGGCCTATCGACAATTCGTTGAACAGGAGGGTGGTTCTTCGTCAGATGAGTTGATTGGCAGCGTGATCAATAGCAATAAGCTGATCGGCGTCAACAAGTTCGCCGATCAAATTGAAAACCGTATCGGTATCAGGGTTGAAACTCGTAAGCCCGGAAGGCCTGTATCTAAAAAATAGATTTGTACCGGTTTTCCATAAATTGCTGAAGCGTGTGGACACCGCCCTACTAGGGACCCTTCTCACAAGCCTACGCCAATCGGCGTAGCGCAATTTACAATTATCGACGACAACATCATGTCAACATTTCCCGACAAAGCATTTCGACAAGCCATCAGCCAGGCGTACAACGCCGTGCTAATCACGACGGCCGACTTGGACCTACCCGGCCCTGAAATTGTTTATGTCAATCCGGCACTCTGCGAGCAAACCGGATACACGGAAGACGAACTGATTGGCCAGACACCCCGGATCCTCCAAGGCGCGGCGACTGACCAGGCGGTACTGGAACGACTGCGCGCCAGCCTTCCACAGGGCAAGTATTTCGAGGGAGAAGCGGTCAACTACCGCAAGGACGGCACACCGTACCTGGTGCATTGGAACATCAGCCCGGTCCTCGACCGAGATGACCGGACCACGCACTACGTGTCGGTTCAGAGTGACATCACCGAACGCGTGCAATCGGAACGATTCAACCAGCAGCTTATGTCAAGCCTCGGCGAGGGCGTTTTCGGGATTGACCCCGTCGGGCGGTTGATCCTGATCAATCAGGCGGGATTGGACCTGCTTGGATATTCGAACGAGGAAGACCTCCTGGGGCTGAACGCACATGAACTGATGCATTCGTGGTACCCGGATGGCCGACCCTACCCAAAGGACGAGTGCCCCATCAACCATGTACTGCAGACGGGCAAGCCGTTGAATGCCTGGCGGGACACGTTCTTCCGTGCCGATGGCAAGCCGCTCTCAGTAGAAACCTACGCCACGATCATCCAGGGACTCTTCAACGAGACGAAGGGCGTGGTGGTGGTTTTCCGGGAAATCACCCAGCAGTTGGCGATTGAAAAGGAACTGAAAGACGCGGCCTATCAAGATCGCCTGACCGGTGCATTCAATCGACACTTCTTCGACCGGCTGGTCGAGAAGGAGTGCGCGCGCAGCGCCCGGCTCAGCAAGCCACTGTCGCTCCTGATCCTCGACATCGACCACTTCAAGCGGATCAAGGACGAGCACGGCCATCTGGCGGGTGACGAGATACTCAAGCAACTGGTGAACCATATCTCGGAGCGCGTGCGTGAAACGGACATCTTGACGCGCTGGGGTGGCGAAGAATTCGCCCTACTCTTGCCGGACACCTCACTAGAAGGAGCCTGGGAACTGGCCGAGTCGCTGCGCACGAGCGTCGAAGCCACCCAGTTGGTCGAGGATTTGCCGAAACTGACCATTAGCCTGGGGGGTACGCGAATGAGCACCGAAGAAAGTGCCAAGGCAAGCTTCAGACGAGCCGACGAAGCCCTGTACAAGGCCAAGAACTCGGGAAGAAACCAGGTTTGCATGGCCAATGGCTAAACCGCCCGTCGACTTGCCAAACAAGGAAAACCGGGACAGATTTATTTTTCCGTTAAGTGTCCACTAGAAAATATGTGGACACTATCCTGACGGCGGCAGCGCCAGGCTCAAGATGGGGTTACCGGACGGTTACGGTTAAAACGGGTGTGTGGCGAATGTCCGCTTTTGTTTATCAGCGAACCTTTGGCAGGTCATCCCAGCGGGTCGTGTACGCTGGCGACAAATACTCCCGCCGCATCAAATAAGCCGCCGGTACAGCCTCTCTGGCCATGTAGACCGTCGCCCTGGATTTCCGGTTAATCGCATCCATCACCGCCATCAGGCGCTCCGATCTCGCAGCATCCGATTCCGGCTCAGAGTTGGATTCAAACATATCCTCCTGAACACCCGCCTCTTGCACCAGATCACCCAGCATGACCCCAGCTTTGGCGTAATCGAATCCATCCTTATACATCGGTCGCAACAGGTGCAATGCCTGCTGCACAATAACCCGGGAATCCTGGCTGGGCCGGATAAGCTTCACACTGGCACTGCGTGAATACTGCGGTACGCTAGCCTTGAACGGGTTGGTCCGAATAAACACCATCAGCTCTCCAGCGTACTGATCACCTGTCCGGAGCTTCACTGCAGCGCGAGTCGCAAAGTGTGCGATGGCTTCCTCCAGGTCGCTCAGTTTCTGAAGGGGCTTACCAAACGAGCGGGAGCACATGATTTGCTTCTTGGGGGCCGGCACATCCTCCCACGCCACACAGGGAGTGCCGTTGAGCTCCCGGGCCGTGCGTTCCAGCACGACCGAGAACTGTTTTCGGAGCGTCGCCAGATGGCTATCTGCCAGTTGTAACGCCGTGACAATGCCCATGGCCTTCAGTCTGGCACCGAGCTTTCGCCCGACACCCCAAACCTCCTCAACCGGCACCCGGACCATCAACCGGCGCTGCCGCTCAGGATTTGTAAGATCAACCACACCGCCGGTTGCCAGGTATTTCTTGGCGGCATAGTTGGCCAACTTGGCCAAGGTTCGCGTGGGGGCGATACCTACACAGACCGGCAAACCAATGTTCTGGTAAACCGTATTTTTGACCGCTCGCCCAAACTCTTCGAAGGACACCACCTGGTCAATGCCGGTGAGGTCCAGAAAGGCTTCATCAATGGAGTAGAGATCCACTCTTGGGGCCAAGGCTTCGAGTGTGGTCATAACGCGTCGACTCATGTCTCCATAGAGGGTGTAGTTGGAGGAGAACACCTGAATGCCATATTGGCGAATTTCCGATTTGATATGATGCACCGGCACGCCCATCTTGATGCCCAGTGCCTTCGCTTCTTTCGAGCGAGCGACCACGCAGCCGTCGTTGTTGGATAAAACCACCACGGGTGTATTGCGCAAATCCGGACGGAACAGTTTCTCGCAGGAGGCATAGAAGTTATTACAGTCCACCAAAGCGAATACAGGCTGTTTCATTGCCCCTTGGTCTCTCTCAGACACACAGACATCATCCCTGCCCTCCCCGCTTCAGTGACCGGATCACGTTGGTGACCACCCCAAACACCTCCATCACCATATCGCCCTCAATGGTGATGGGCGGGTACGCCGAGTTTCGTGGAAGGAGACGAACTGGCAGAGGCGTCAGGTGCAATTGCTTCACCGTCATCTCGGTTTCAAGGCTGGCGATGATGATGTCTCCATGCTTCGCTCTAAGCGATCGATCCACCACCAACACATCGCCGGGATAGATGCCGGCACCGCTCATGGATTCTCCCTGAACCCGCACGAAAAAAGTGGCGGCGGGATGCTGGATACACAACTCATTCAAGTCGATGGTTTTCTCAACGTAGTCTTCCGCTGGCGACGGAAAGCCAGCGGAGACCCGCTCCAGAAACATCGGGATATCCAGCCATGAGACGGATTCGTAGTCACCAAGCAGAATGCAGGACATGCTTTACACCGAATACTGTTTGAATATACAGTATTCTGGCGGGACAACAGTCAAGGGTCAACCCACGTTACTGTCCTATACTCGAAAATATGCAGCAGCCAGGAAGGCCGGAGGAGTCTGTATGAAAAGCGTGATACTGATGTTTGTTGGTGGACTGTTAGGCGGTCTGGTTGGGCCGGTGACGGCCCTAGTAGGTGTGGCAGCCGGTTATGCGATTGGTTACGCTCTGGCATATACGCGTGCAACTGAGCTTGATGAGAAACAGTCTCCATGTGGTTAACTTCCTCATTCTAGAAATTTAACCTTTCATATGTTCCCGAATCAGATCCAACGCTTCTTCCATGTGTTCAAACCGGTGACCATCGCCCTTATAACTATGAACCGGAAAATAATCCCCAAGCGCTTCGGCAGTGCTGCTCCAGGGCAGCAGCTCATCGCCCTGGTCTAACAGCACTAACCCACTGCCATGATGTGTGAAAGGGTAGTAGCTCGAAACCGCCTCATGCGTCAGATGATAAGGCTGCCCTTGGTGATCTGTACCCTGCCCTATCCAGGCTTTGAGCGAACGCACAGGATCTGTCACTGGATTGATGGCAACAAACGGAATGCCGGATTCAGCGCCCAAGATACCCGCCAGCCAACCGCCCATCGAGGTGCCCACCAAAAGATCCGGGTTCACTTGCATAAACTTGTCTAAGCCCTCTTCAATAACATCTTCAGGGCCCAGGGTGTAGTCGATATCATGGCCGTACACAGGGCCAAGCCTGGCGAGGGTTTTGAGTTTTTCACTGGTGATATCAAACCGACTGGCGAAGCCGTGAAGGTAATAGGTCGTCAGCACAACTGTCACTCTTGATGTTTTTTCAGACCTTATCACCGTTAAGCAGGAAATACCTGTCTGTTCGCCTAAGCACTTTTCCGATTACCAAACTACGAAAAGGGGTAAGGGGTGTGGCTCCACGATGCTCACACCCCTTCGCATGCCGATTCACTGCCTCATTCATGAGTCTCGATCGACGGCTGCCAATACACATTGTTTCCGAGCCGCCCAAAACCGATTGGCTGCCGCTTCCGGAAAGCCTTGCGTTGGTTATCGGCCATGGCGCTCTGGGCATCGGCGTCCCTGACATAGCGGGCAAGAGTCATGGCAGGGCTGGCACCATACCTGGCGCCAGGCGAGGCACACGTCCAAATATGCCTGAGTGCCAGAGCGGCATCAACATTTACCCTGTCGAGATAAGCCAGACCATAGGCACAAGCTTCAAGGGTAAGATCAGCATGGTCACACAGTCGTGCAGCAGCCGTGGGCTTACCGTGCATGTCGTAGGTGTAGGTTTTGCCGATGTCGTGCAGCAGGCCAGCGACGAAGGCAAGTTCCTGAAGATGGCGCGGCATCTCCCGCTCATTAATTCGTGCCATTCGCAACACGTTCTGCGCCACTTCCAGGGAGTGCTCAAGCAAACCACCCGGCTCATTATGGTGGTAGGTTTTGCTCGCTGGAGCCCTGAGGAACACTTCCAGCCGATCCCGGCGTTCCAGTACGCGTTTGATAAACACCTGCAAATAACCAGCTTTCAAAGAGCGCACGGCTGCGATCAGCTGATCCAGCGCTTCCGGTTTTGGGCAGAGAGTGCGCGGCAGCGTCTGCAGGGCGGGTAAGCGGGCGACATCTGCCTGCAATGGACGGCGGATATCGGTCAGAAGAATCTGGCTTTCCTCCGCACCCACACACACCTGCCCTTTGACGACCACCAAATCCATGTGACCTACATGGTCCGGAATCACGATAGAGCCAATGACCGCCAGCACCACCATATCGCTGGTACAACTGCTCAGGCGCAGCTTCAGGTACGGAATGCCTTCGTCGTCGAAACAAGCGATGCGACCGGTAAGGCGGTACGCGCCCTTGAGGGTCTTTTGCGTTAACGGGCGTAGATCATTCAGCTTCATCGCCAACCTCCTTATCGTTGTCGATCACACGGCTCTGGATCAGGCGCTCAAAGGCGCTGCCATCCATACGAGTCAGGTTCGGGATGTACCGGGAATACACCTTGAATAGCATTTCTGTGGACGAATGGCCCAGAGTCCGGGCTACCCATTCCGGGTTTTCGCCGGAAGCCAGAAAAAGGGTCGCCGCAGTGTGTCGGGTCTGATAGGGCCGGCGCTTCTTAAGATTCAGATGCTCCAAAAGCGGATACCAGACCCTCTTGGTGACGTTGTTATGATCCAACGGCTCACCGAGCCGGTTGCAGAACACGAACTTGCTGAGCTTTCCGGTGGACTCGTACTGTACTTTCAATGCGTCGTATACCGGACCGAACATCGGAATCTCCCGCTGAGAACCGTCCGTTTTGGTGTATTCCGTCTTGCCGTGGATCAGAGTTTCGCGCACCAGGATTTCGCGGCGTTCAAAGTCCACATACTCCCATTTCAAGCCATCAACCTCGCCCGTACGCATGCCGGTGTAAAACCGCAGCAAGTAGTAGTTTCGGTAATCCTCACGCACACGATTGAGGATGCTCTCCACTTCCGTCATGGAAAACGGCTCAATATGGACCTTCTGTTGTTTGAGCGGCTTGATATTGAGATAGGGGTTCGTGAAGTCGTAACGCTCCGCCGCTTCAGTCAGGATCATTCGCAGGATTGTCATGTGGCTATTGATGGTCTTGGGTGCCATCAGACCACTGGCGCCTCTGCCCTTGCGCCGGGCCATCTTGTTGCGGGCCGCCAGAATATCCGCCTTGGCGATCTCCCCGACCCGTTTGGTTTTGAAGGCAGGCTTCAGAGACCCACCCAGAATGGACTCCACATTGCGGGTGTGAGAGTTCCGCCACTGGATTTTCGACTCCAGGAACCATTGGTCGGCGAAGTCTGTGAAAAGCGGAGTATCACTGGCGCTATCTTGTGCACCATGCTTGTTCGCGCCTGACAAAACTCCCACCTTCTCTAGCTGGATTAGGTTTTTGCTACCGGGAAAGAACTCTGCGTAATTAAACTCTCCAACCAAGATCTTGGCTTCCATGCGCTGGACAAGCGTTTCCAGTTGTTTTCGGTTGCGGGCCGTGTCATTTAGCAGGGTTTGCTCCCGGCAACGAATACCCTGGTAACGAAAATCGATAAAGAGCTTATTGGTGTCGGATCGTGCTCTCACCTTAGCCATGGCACACACCTCCACTTGCCATCGGGATGGCCAGATTGTTTTGCGCCATGCTCAACATGTCTTCCTCGATAATCTCCCAGATATAGAGAATCTTTCGGCCACCAAAGGGACGGATATAATGCTTGCCTTCGAACAGGACGCTATCCTTCAGACACTGCCGGATTGTGCGAGGGTCGTACTTGATGCGCTCAGAGAGCTCTTCAGTTGTCAGGTATGTGTTGTTCATGAGAACATCCCCGTCTGTCGATCCACCGATCATTTGATAACTTTTGCTATCACCTGATCATCAATATACGCCACTTCATGATAATTGCAATAGGCGTTTGATGCTTTTTTTTATCATACGAGAATAGAGATGATCCGTTTCCACTTAAAGGAACTAATTGCAGATAAGGAATTCGCTGAGAAGCGCAGGATTACGATTGGGGAAATTGCCAAGGAAACGGGGATTAATCGCATGACACTGTCGAAGATCATCAACCACCCTGGCCACAGCACGGTGACTGATAACATCGATAAACTTTGCAACTATTTTAACTGCCGGGTTGACCAGCTTCTAACTCATATCAAAGAGTGCCAAGACGACACCCAGAGTGAAACGGCAGATGAGAGAGAGTAGATATCTGTTGTAAGGGGCACATAATCGGAGGCGTGTGCCCTAAAAAGACTTAAGGTCAAATTGGCGTGAAGCCCGAAATTTCGAATTCAGAAAGTGGCACACATAGGGCACGGTGAGGGCACAGAGAAAAATTCTGGCTCAGAAAGCAAAAAAGGCAGATCAGTAACTGACTGATCTGCCTTTCTTTTATATGGTAGCGGGGGCTGGATTCGAACCAACGACCTTCGGGTTATGAGCCCGACGAGCTACCAGACTGCTCCACCCCGCATCAAACTGGTTGTTTACCGGGGATGCCCCCGATCAACGTGCGCGTATATTAAGGACTGAGCCCGCGCCTGTCAATCGATATTTTCGAAGAGATCTGTCGGGTAATGCGTCATGTTATCGATCTGTTCCCGGTAAAGTCCCACGGATTCAATCGCTTCCTGAACGGGCCGGAAAGAACGGCGGTGGTGCGTGGTGGCGCCATGACGATTCAGCGCCTCGAGATGAACCGGCGTTGGATAACCCTTGTGTTTCGCCAGTCCGTACTCCGGGAACTGGCGATCCAGCTCCGCCATTTCCCGGTCGCGAACCACTTTTGCAATAATCGAGGCGGCACTGATGGCCTGGACCCGCGTATCGCCCTTCACCACCGGTTCGGACGGCCACTGCCATTTCGGGCAACGATTGCCATCAACCAACACATACTCCGGCACGATACTCAACCCGGCTACAGCCCGCTCCATGGCCACCATGGTGGCCTGATAGATGTTCAAACGATCAATTTCGTCAGCTTCCGCGCGGCCAATGCACCAGGCCGCGGCATTCTCGACGATCTGCTCGTAGAGCGCCTCACGACGCTTCTCGGTCAGCTTTTTGGAGTCCGCCAGCCCGGCAATCGGTCGCGCGGGGTCGAGGATCACCGCCGCCGTGACCACGGCACCGATCAGGGGGCCGCGGCCCACCTCATCCACCCCGGCCAGCAGCCAGCCGTCGTACCGGCACTGGAATGGCGGCAGCGGCGACTTGCTCATGACGGTCCACCCTCTACCAGGCGCGAAATTGCGTCCGCCGCACGCTCATCGGCATTCTGCCGAAGTTGGTGGTGCAGGTCGGTAAACGCCTCTTTCAGCTGCGCCCGCTCGGCGTCGTTTTGCAGGCGTTCAAGCACCGCCGCACCCAGGGTTGCCGGTGTTGCATCATCCTGTAGCAATTCCGGTACCAGCGGCTTGCGGGCAAGCAGGTTCGGCAGCGCCACATGAGGCACCTTGACGAGACGGGACAGCAGGGCGTAACTGACATTGCTCAGACGGTAGCCCACCACCATCGGTTTTTTCAGCAGCATGGCTTCCAGGGTTGCGGTGCCGGAGGCCAGCAGAACCACATCTGCCGCTGCCATCACCTCCCGCGACCGGCCGCGCACGATAGTCACCGGCAACTCAACCTCGAGCGCGTCCACCAGGCCGCGCACCTGCTTTTCGCGATCCCGGTTCACGCAGGGAATGACCAGCTGAAGATCCGGCCGAGACGACTGTATCTCCCTGGCCGCAGCGAGGAACAGGCTGCCCAGACGCTCCACCTCGCCGCCCCGGCTCCCGGGCAGGATAGCCAGTACCGGCTGCTCTTCCTTCAGGCCCAGTTCGCGGCGCGCAGCGAGCGTGTCCGGCTCCAGCGGGATACGGTCGGCCAGGGGATGCCCCACAAACGCCACAGGCACGTTGTGCTCCTCGTAGAAGCGCGCCTCGAAGGGAAACAGGGTGAGCATCAGGTTAACGGATTTGGCAATCTTGAAGATGCGTTTCTGCCGCCAGGCCCAGACAGACGGGCTGACGTAATGCACGGTGGGAATTCCTGCGTCGCGGCAGCGGCGCTCAACGCCCAGTGTAAAATCCGGGGAGTCGATGCCAATGACGACGTCAGGAGGGGTGGTCAGGAAATACGCCATCAGCCGCGCGCGAATGCTGAATAGCTCGCGAATGCGCCCCAGCACTTCGACAAGCCCCATCACCGACAGTCGCTCCATCGGCACCAGGGAATGGAAGCCCGCGGCGTGCATGTCTTCTCCACCGATACCCACAAAGCGCGCCCGCGGATAGCGGGCGCGAAGTGAGCGGATCAGGCCGGCACCGAGTATGTCCCCCGAGGCTTCGCCCGCCACGATACCAAACGTGATAGGTCGGTCGCTGATCACCGCAGGGCTGGGATGGTCCATCACCGATGCGGTCCGGTTAACGGATAATGCCGCGATGGGCACCACGCAGTGAGTCAATCAGCGGACGGATCTCGGGAATATCAGGGTAGGCCTTTTCCAGCTCCTCGACCGCCTGCTCAGTGGTGAGGCTTTGCCGGTAGATAATCTTGTAGGCGCGTCGCAGGGTCAGCAGCACCTCCTTGCTGAAACCACGCCGGCGCAAGCCTTCCACGTTCATACCATGGGGCGCTGCAGACTGACCACTGGCCATCACATACGCCGGGATGTCCTTGAGTACGATGCTGCCGCCGGCGGCCATGCTGTGAGGGCCGATGTGACAGAACTGATGAACCATGGTGCCGCCGCCGAGAATGGCCCAGTCACCCACCGTTACATGACCTGCCAGGGTCGCACAGTTGGCGAGAATGGTGTTGTCTCCCACGGTGCAGTCGTGAGCTACGTGCACATAGGCCATTAACAGATTGCCGCTGCCGATACGCGTCTCCCCCCGGTCCTGGACGGTACCGCGATGAATCGTGCAGTTCTCACGAATCACGTTGTCGTCGCCGATCACCAGAGTCGTCGGCTCGCCCGCGTACTTCTTGTCCTGGCACTCTTCCCCGATGCTGGAGAACTGGAATATGCGGTTGTTGCGGCCAATCCGGGTTGGCCCCTTAACCACTACGTGGGAGAGGATCTCGGTGCCTTCACCGATTTCCACGTCAGGACCGATGTAGCTCCACGGACCAACGGTGACGTTATCCGCCAATTTGGCTGATGGGTCTACAATCGCTTGAGGATGGACACCCGACCAGTCATTTGTCGCCATCAAACTTCTCTCTCAGCGGTCAATATGTCGGCCACACAGACGACTTCCCCATCGACCAGTGCCCGGCACTCGAATTTCCAGATTCCGCGCTTGCCGGAGATGAATGTCGATTCCATACAGAGTCGGTCTCCTGGCACCACGGGGCGCTTGAAACGCACCTTACTGGACCCAGCCAGGTATTGTACCACGCCGTCAGAGGGTTTCCGTTCAACGGTCACAAAACCCAGAATGCCGGAAAGCTGCGCCATCGCTTCTATGATCAGCACTCCGGGCACGATCGGCTTGTTGGGAAAATGGCCCGTAAAGAATGGCTCGTTAAAGGAAATGTTCTTATATCCCTTGATAGATTTACCCTTCTCCACTTCCGTGACCCGGTCCACCAGCAGAAACGGGTATCGATGGGGCAAATATTCCAGTATTTCTTCAATGTACATCATCTTTAACGGCCTCAGCCTTCGAATTTCTTTTCCAGTTCTTTGAGCTTACGTGCCATCGCATCGAGCTGACGGAAGCGAACTGCGTTTTTGCGCCACTGACGGTTCTTGTCTGCGCTGGTCCCCGAGGAGTACACACCCGGCTCCCGTATGTCACCGGTCACCAGGGTCATGCCGGTCAGGTGAACCTGATCGGTAATATCAAGATGGCCGGCAACCCCGGACGCGCCACCGAACACACAATGCTTGCCAATACGGGTACTGCCGGCGATGCCGACCATGGCGGCCATGGCGCTATGGTCACCAATGCGAACGTTATGGGCGATCTGAATCAGGTTATCCAGCTTTACGCCGTTGCCAATGATGGTGTCGTCCAGGGCACCACGATCAATGGTGGTGTTTGCCCCGACTTCCACATCGTCTCCCAATATCACCTTGCCTATCTGGGCAATCCGGTGCCAGACGCCCCGCTCGTTGGCGAAGCCGAAACCGTCCGAACCGATCACCGCCCCACTGAGAAGATGGCAGCGCTGGCCAACACCGGTATCGTGCGCAAGCGTTACCCGCGGGCGCAGTACCGTCTGGCGACCAATGCGGCAACGTGCGCCAATGACAGAACCGGCGCCGACGATCACCTCATCACCGATATCCGCTTCCGCCTCAACGACGACCTGAGGGCCAATCGAGGCGGATTCAGAAATGCGTGCGGAGGGGTCGACGACAGCCGTCGGGTGAATGCCGGACGGCGGCCGCGGCGCAGGATCAAACCAGTGACTGAGGCGAGCATACCCGAGGTAGGGATTATCCAGTAACAGGACATTGGTCGGAGATTCCTCCGCGACCGAGGGCGACAGAATCACCGCTGAGGCGCGGGTGTCCTTGAGATAGCGAGCGTACGAGGGGTTTGCAAGGAAAGCAATCTGGCCCGGAGCCGCCGCC
The DNA here is from genome assembly GCA_051750305.1 of Pseudomonadota bacterium. Lineage (GTDB taxonomy): Bacteria > Pseudomonadota > Gammaproteobacteria > Pseudomonadales > Oleiphilaceae > Marinobacter. Next base: position 111,017 of record JBNJJM010000005.1, read on the forward strand.
TGCAAGGTGGCGATGCCGCTGATCTTGGTTTCCGGATCCCCTTTGAGCTCCGCCCCGAGTTCGGCCGCAATGTCGCCCAGCCGGTAACAACTCTCTGTCATCACTTACTCCAGAAGTCAGGGGCCGGCGGATTTTTCGTGCCGGCGGCCCATGCCAGGCCCGATCAGCGGTTCAGCTTGTCCAGCAATTCATCGGTCAGATTCATTTCCGGCTTCACGTAAACCACGGCTTCACTTGGCAGGATCAGATCCAGGTCGTGCTCTTCCAGAAGTTCCTGCACTGCGGCATCCACATCCGGCCGGGCATCTTCCAGGAAGGCCTGTTTGCGGCTCGCCACCGTGGAGTCCAGGCGCTGCTTGAGGAAGTTGAACTCTTTAACCTTTTCCTGAAACTGACCGGTCAGTTCGGTGCGCTCGGATTCGTTCATCATCGCGCCGTCTTTTTCCAGACGATCTTTCAGTTTACGGGCCTCTTCCTGGGCCTCACGAACCTGGGCCTCATCATCGGCGAAATCCCGCTGCAGACTCTCGCTGAACGTCTTGGCCTCGTCAGAGGAAAACAGAGCCTGGCGAAGATCCACAACCCCAACGCGGGTGTCAGCCTGCGTCGGGGCAGAGAGTGTCAGCGCCATCAGGGCGGCCATCATTGCAATGCGGAACATGGTATTTCTCCTGTTTTTTCTCTTTTTTCTTTATCGTCCGTTGATCAGAAGGTCTGGCCCAACGAGAACTGGAAGACCTGAGTTTCATCGCCACTCTTATCGTTCAGGGGCTGAGCAAGACTGAAGGCAAGCGGACCAACCGCGGTAATCCACTGGAAACCCACACCGGCAGAGAACCGGATTTCGTCACCGGCTAGGTCAAAATCCCGCTCCGGATCGAACACCTGGCCGGCATCGACGAAGAATGCCGTGCGCATTGACCGGGTATCGCCAGCAAACGGCGTCGGGAAGATCAGTTCCAGACTGCCCTCCGTGAGGAGACTGCCGCCGAACGGATCCGGGTCGGACAAATCGTTCGGGCTGTTTCTCGCCCTCGGCCCCAGGGAGTTTGCCTCGTATCCACGTACAGAGCCATAGCCCCCTGCATAGAAATGTTCGTAAAACGGCATGACGTCACGGCCACTGTAACCATCACCATAGCCAACTTCCGTACGGCCCCGCAGAACCCAGGTCTGATTGTTGTTCAGCGGCTGATAGAAGTCGGTTTTATGGCTCAGCTTGTAAAACGTGAGATCACTGCCCGGCACCGCAACATCCGCCGATAACGAATGACTGTAACCGTCACTGGGCAGAACACCCCGGTTCAGCGTGCTACGGCGCCAGGAGCCAAACAGGAAGTAATTATTGAAGTCATTACCCTCTTCATCAATGAATTCCCGCACGTCCTGTGAGGTAAACACGCCGGCCTGCACTTTCGACAGGGTATAGCCCACACCGAAGTTGAGTCGGGTAATGTTGTCGGTCGGATAACCGAAGGTGACACGACCGCCATATTCATCCAGCAGATAGGATGAAATATCCTGTTCCTCGAAATCTGTTTCCCTGGCAAATACACTGAAGCCGCGGCTTACGCCGTCAACGGTGTAGTAGGGGTCCGAATAGGAAAAGTTCGCACTTTTGATGGAATCGCTGACGTTCACACCAAACGAGACCCGCTTACCGCTGCCGAAGAAGTTATTCTCGGACACGTTCGCCCCGAGAATCACGCCGGAGGCCTGCGAGAAGCCGACCGAGGCAGACAGGCTGCCTGTGGGCTGCTCTGCGACGGAGTAATTCACATCCACCAGATCGTCGGTTCCCGGCACCGGTACGGTATCGACGTCAACCGTCTGGAAAAAGCCGAGTCGCTCCAGCTTGGTCTTGGAGAACTCAATCCGGTCGGTGGAAGCAACACCTCCTTCCATTTGCGTCGTTTCCTGGCGCAGCACTTCATCCCGGGTCGACACGTTGCCATCGAAGTTGACGCGACGGACATATGCCCGCTTGCCCGGCTCCACAAAGAAGGTCACTGAGGCGGTGTTGTCCTCGCCCGGCTCCGGCACGGCGTTGACGTTGGCGAACGCATAACCTTCCCGCCCCAGACGGCGGGATAGTCGTTCGGATACCGCTGTCGTCACGGAGCGCGAAAACACATCGCCCTCCTCGATGGGAATCAGATCCCGCAGCTCTTCCTCGTCGACAATCAGCTCGCCACGCAGGCGGACCTCGGAGACCGTGTACTGAGGACCCTCATTCAGGGCGATGGCGATGAACACCTGTTTCTTGTCCGGCGAAATCGACACCTGGCTGGACTCGACATTGAAATCAAGATAGCCACGATCCAGGTAGTGGGACCTCAGAGACTCCAGATCGCCGCTGAGTCGCTCACGGGCGTATTTATCGGCATTGGTAATGGAATTCCACCAGCTGCTGGTGCGCAGCTCGAAAAGATCCAGCAACTCTTCGTCACTGAAATTCTCATTCCCGATGATGTTGATGTGCTGAATCGCGGCGACATCACCTTCATTGATGTTCAGCTTGATGGCCACCCGGTTCCGGGGCAGCTCCTCCGCCGATGCTTTGACTCGCGCATTGTAGCGCCCCTGGGCGATGTAGGAGCGCAGGATTTCCAGCTCCAGCCGTTCCAGGGTCGCGCGCCGGAACACCTGCCCCTCTTCGAGCCCTGCTCCGGACAGTGCGTCCATCAGCATATCGGTTTCAATGTTCTTGTTACCTTCGATATCGATCGAGGTAATGGAGGGCCGCTCCTGGACTGTCACAATCAGCACGCCGCCGTCACGGCTGGCTTCGATATCGGTAAACAGGCCGGTACGGAACAGATCCTTGATGGCTCCGGCAAGTTCGGCTTCGTCGACAGGCTCACCGATGTTGACGGGGAACGCCGAAAATACCGTACCAGCGGACACCCGCTGTAACCCTTCAACCTCGATATCGGAAACCGTGAATTCGTCAGCCTGTGCTGAACTCATGCCGGTGCTGGCGAGTGCCAGCCCGATAGCTACACCTAGAAGAGAACGTCTCATTCAGTCATTTCGCCTGTTAATGCGCGTAAGGAGCCCGCAATTCTCACAACCGCATCAGGTCGTTGTAAAGAGCAAACACCATTAATGTGAGAATCAATGCCATACCAATTCGTAACCCGAACGCCTGAGCCTGCTCGGAAAGCGGCTTCCGGCGTATCGCCTCGATGGTGTAATAAACGATATGGCCGCCATCGAGCACCGGTATCGGCAACAGGTTCAGCACGCCCAGGCTGACACTCAGGTAAGCCAGGAAACGGATGAAATCTTCAAAGCCGGAACTCACGCTCGCCTCGGCCACCCGGGCGATGGTAATCGGGCCACTGAGATTGGTGGGTGACAACAGGCCGGTTACCATCTTCTTGATGGCCACCAGAGTCAGGCGGGTGTCGGCCCAGGTTTCACCAACAGCGTTGGGAATGGCCGCCAGCGGACCGAAACGGACATCCCGTAATACCTCGTCCGGCCAGGAAACCTGGGCCACCCCGGCGCCGACAAAACCAATTGTTTCGCCGTCGTCCGCGGTTCTGGATTCCGGCGTCACCGTGACATCCATGGGCTCGCCGGCCCGTTCCACCGTCAGCTCCAACGACTGTTCCGGCGCCTTCCTGATCAATTCGACCAGCTCAAACCAGTTCGCAACCGGGTCGCCATTCACCGCCTGAATGCGGTCATCCGGCTTCAACCCCGCCGCCTCTGCGCGACCTCCACTGGCAATTTCTCCCAGCACCGCGGGAATGTCAGGGCGCCACGGCTGGACACCAAACTCACCCAGCGGATCCGGGTTGTCATCTCTCAGTCGCCAGCCCTGCAAGGGTGCCTGCAGATCAGCGCGGCGGCCATCATTGCTTACACCCAGCACCACATCGCTATGTTCGCCGGCCCGTTCCAACAGGCGCATATTGATGTCGCGCCACGATATGACGCGGTGCCCGTCGACCTCATGAATCTCCATGCCTTCGGCAAGACCCATACGGTCAGCGATACTATCGGGCCTGACATCCCCCACTATGGGGGCGACCGTGGTAAAGCCCACCACGCTCAGCAGCCAGTAGGCAACTATGGCAAACAGGAAGTTCGCGATCGGCCCGGCGGCGGCTATGGCTATACGACGGGATGGAGATTTCGAGGTGAATGCCTGGTCCCGCAACTCCTCCGGCACCGGTCCTTCGCGCTCGTCCAGCATCTTCACGTAGCCGCCAAGGGGAATGGCCGCCACTGCGAACTCGGTACCCTGACGGTCGTACCAGGAAAACAGCGGTTTACCAAAACCCACGGAAAAACGCAGCACCTTGACACCACAACGGCGGGCGACCCAGAAATGGCCAAACTCGTGGAGGGTCACCAGTATGCCCAGGGTCAGAGCCAGCGCCAATATGGTTTGTACTATGTGCATAGTGCTCTCGGTGTTTTAGGGGGGCCAGCCAACGGCACCACGGGATACATCAGACAGCCCGCAATCGTATCTGTTCCCGCGCCAGACGGCGAGCCTCGGCATCCTTCGCTAAAATGGTCTCGAAGCTGTCGCCGGGTACCACTTCGGTTGCTGACAGCGTGCGCTCTATAATAACGGGGATATCGGTGAAACCAAGGCTTCCCCCCAGAAAAGCGGCCACCGCTTCTTCATTGGCGGCGTTAAGCACGGCCGGGGCGGTGCCTCCGGACTGGAAAGCCTCGGCAGCGAGGCGCAGACAGGGGAAACGGACAAGATCCGGCCGTTCAAAGTGAAAACGACCAATGGCAAACAGATCCAGCGGTGCCACGCCAGCGTCAATACGCTCCGGCCACGCCAGGCCGTTGGCAATGGGCGTTCTCATATCCGGGCTACCCAGCTGTGCCAGCACCGAACCATCGGCGTACTCAACCATCGAGTGGATAATACTTTCCGGGTGAACGTGAACCTCGATTCGCGATGGATCGGTGTTAAACAGCCAGCAGGCCTCAATCAGCTCCAGCCCCTTGTTCATCAGGGTTGCTGAATCCACCGAAATTTTCTGGCCCATGGACCAGTTGGGGTGGGCACAGGCCTGCGACGGAGAAACCGTCTTCAGGGCCTCCGGGGAATGACTGCGGAACGGCCCGCCGGAGGCGGTCAGCAGAATCCGCCGAACCCCAGCCCCCCGCGGGTCCCGTACCCGGTCTGCGGGCATACACTGGAATATCGCGTTGTGTTCGCTATCGATAGGCAGCAACTCCGCACCGGACGCCGCCACCGCATCCATGAACAGCTGGCCGGACATCACCAGAGCTTCCTTGTTGGCCAGCAGAACCCGCTTACCCGCACGAACCGCTGACAAGGTTGGTGGCAGCCCTGCGGCACCGACGATGGCGGCCATCACCGTGTCGACAGCATCGGCTGCGGCCACCTCGCACAAACCGGACTCCCCCTGAAGCACGGTGATACCGGGCAGGTCGGAGAGGCGTTCCGCCAATGCCGCCGCGGCTCCAGCGTCGGCCATAACCGCACAGTCAGGCTGGAACTCCCGGCACAGGCTCGCCATCTCTTCCACCCGGGAGTTGGCTGCCAACGCGTAAACCCGAAATCGGTCCGGATGCCGGCGAATGACATCCAGCGTACTCAATCCGATCGATCCGGTAGCTCCGAGAACGGTGACGTGGCGCATAATATCGCTCACCACTGCCCCGTCGTCAGCCAGCCCAGCTGAGTGATGATCAGTGCGAACACCGGGATGGCAGCGGTCAGGCTGTCGATTCGGTCCATGATACCGCCGTGGCCGGGGAGCAGCTGGCTGCTGTCCTTGATGCCACGGAAGCGCTTGAGCATGCTTTCCAACAGGTCGCCGAGTACCGAGACGAAACCGGTAACCAGACTGGCAATAACCAACAGCAGGGTCTGCTCAAGGGGTGCAGAGGCAGCCTGACTGACCACCACCGCGAACACCGCCACGGCGACAAGACCGCCCCAGACTCCGGCCCAGGACTTGCCCGGACTGACCCGAGGCGCCAGCTTGGCTTTGCCGAACGCCCTGCCCGCAAAGTAAGCGCCGATATCAGCCACCCACACAACACAGAACACGTAGAGAATCACCAGAAGATTGTTGGCAACGTCACCGAACTGCAGCGAACCTGTGCGCAAATGGTTGAGACCCACCCAGGCGGGCACCAACACCAGCAATCCCATCAATGCCCGCACTGGCACGCTACCCCAGCGATCGGAGCCGGCTGGATAGCCCCTGACCATCAGGAAGCAGACCAGCCACCAGCCGAGGGCCAACCACAGCACCACCACCGCCGGCACGTTCAACAGTCCGAACATAACGGCGGCAACAACCGCCGCGTACCCCACGCGACTGACCTGTGAGGTCAGTCCGGACATGTTCGCCCACTCCCAGGCTCCAATGGTGATGATGGCACCGGTAAACAGCGCAAAGCCGAGCGGGGGCAGGAAAAAGATGCCGCCGATGGCAATAGGGGCAAGAATGAGCGCGGTAATAATTCTGGTTTTTAACACAATAAAGTTCGCTGTCTTGTCGTTATTGTTCCGGCTGGCGGGCGGCGATCTGATCGTCCGTCTGCCCGAACCGCCGCTGGCGACCAGCATAGGCTCTGAGGGCTTCCCGCATTTCATCCGCAAGGAAATCAGGCCAGTAAACCGGGGAGAAATACAGCTCGGTGTAAGCCAGATGCCAGAGCATGAAGTTACTGATGCGCTGCTCTCCGGCAGTACGGATCATCAGATCCGGCATCGGTAGATCTCCGATGGAGAGGTGCTGCTGGATCAGGCTGTCGGTAATATCCGACGGCTCGATCTGACCCGCCCTCGCCATATCGGCAACCTTCCGTGTGGCCTGGGTAATATCCCAGTGCCCGCCGTAATTGGCAGCAATCACCAGTGTCATCAGGGTATTGTGGCGGGTCAGCTCTTCGGCCTTCTCCATGTGTTCCTGAAGCGCCGGACTGAAGGCGGTGCGGTCACCGATGATCCTGAGGCGGATATTGTTGCGGTGCAGCTTTTTGACTTCTCGTTCCAGAGCAAAGAGGAACAGACGCATCAGCGCCGACACTTCGTCCTGAGGGCGGCGCCAGTTCTCGCTTGAAAACGCGAATAGGGTGAGCACCTCAACCCCTTCCCGTGCGCAGGTTTCCACCACTGACTTGACCGCGTTGACACCGGCTTTGTGCCCGGCCACTCCGGTCAGTCGCCGGGCTTTCGCCCAGCGATTATTACCATCCATGATAATGGCCACATGCCGGGGTCGACTGTCAGCCGACACCGGAATCTCTGCGGATACAATTTCCGTCATGAAGTCCCCTGTTCAGCCGACGACACCGCACCGGCTGATAGTTTCGTCAGAATCAGATCCGGCTGCTCAGACAGCCATCAGATCCTCTTCTTTCGCTTTCAGCATCTTTTCGACTTCAGCAATGTGGCGATCCGTCAGCTTCTGAATCTCGTCTTCGCCCCGGCGCTCTTCGTCTTCGTTGATTTCCTTTTCCTTCAACAGGTCCTTGAGCATGCTGTTGGCATCGCGACGGGCGTTACGAATGGAAACCCGGCCGTGTTCCGCATCAGCTTTCGCCTGCTTGACCATTTCCTTACGGGTCTCCTCGGTCAGCATAGGCATGGGAATGCGAATAATGTCGCCGCTGGTGGCAGGATTCAGGCCGAGATCAGAGCTCATGATCGCCTTCTCGATTGTCGGCATCAGGTTCTTTTCCCAGGGAGAGACCGTCAAGGTGCGATTGTCTTCCACGTTTACACTGGCCACTTGCTTCAGCGGCGTTTCCTGGCCGTAGTAGTTGACCATAACGCTGTCGAGAATGGCCGGATGGGCACGGCCGGTACGGATTTTGTTGAACGCCGAGTTCAGAGCCTCGAGGCTCTTTTTCATTTTCTTCTCAGCATCGGATTTGATGTCGTTAATCACAGAAGCATCCTCAATTCGTGTTGCAGATCAGTCCGTTCTCCGACCCGATTCGGTTTTGGCCGGAGCAACCACGTTATTCGATCAGTGTACCTTCTTTTTCGCCGGTCACGATGCGAGTCAGCGCACCCGCGCGATTCATGTCAAACACCCGCAACGGCATGCCGTGATCGCGCGCCAGACAGATTGCGGTGAGATCCATGACACCCAGCTTCTTGTCCAGCACCTCGTCATAAGTCAGGTGATCGTATTTCTCCGCCGACGAGTCGAGATGGGGGTCCGCGGAGTAGACGCCGTCCACCTTCGTGGCCTTCAGCACGGCGTCTGCCTCAATCTCGATACCGCGCAGGCAGGCAGCGGAATCCGTGGTGAAGAAGGGGTTCCCCGTACCGGCGCAGAAAATCACTACATCCCCGTCTTTCAGGTCACGCACGGCACGACGACGGTCATAGTGTTCAACGATCCCGCTCATGGGAATGGCCGACATGACGCGGGTACGAATGCTCGAGCGCTCAAGGGCATCCCGCATGGCCAGGCCGTTCATCACCGTCGCCAGCATGCCCATGTGGTCGCCGGTCACCCGATCCATGCCAGCGGCGTTCAGCGCGGCGCCGCGAAACAGGTTACCCCCACCGATCACCAGACCTACCTGAACGCCGATGCCAATCAGGGCACCGATCTCCAGTGCCATGCGATCAAGAACCTTGGGGTCAATGCCGAAATCGTGCTCTCCCATCAGGGCCTCGCCACTGAGCTTGAGCAGAACACGCTTGTATCTGGGCTGGGTTTTGGATGAAGTCGGCATGGGATCCCCTTTTCGTCTGTTGGCTGCTATCTGGCGCGACAAGCTTCGCAGGCTCGTATCTGACATACCCCTTGGCTAAAAAGGGGTATCTCAGATACAAGCCCGCCACGAGAGCCGGGCTTCCCCAGCTAACGTGGCAGACTCAGGTGGCGCTGCAAACCGGGCCTGCAGCGCCGTTCAGAAAGATCAGGCCTTGCCGGTACCGGCTGCTGCTGCAACCTCAGCGGCGAAGTCCACCTCTTCCTTCTCGATACCTTCACCCACTTCCAAGCGAACGAAGCCAACCAGCTCACTGCCGGCGGACTTGATCAGTTCGCCCACAGTCTGGTCCGGGTTCTTTACGAAAGGCTGTTCAACAAGGCTGTTTTCCTTGAGGAACTTCTTGATGCGGCCGCCCATCATCTTTTCGACGATTTCGGCAGGCTTGCCTTCCATATCCGGCTGGGCCTTGATGACTTCTTTCTCTTTCTCGAGTTCTTCAGCCGGCATCTCTTCCGGCTTGCCAACGCGCGGGTTAACCGCCGCGGCGTGCATGGCGATGTCACGGGCTACTTCGGAGTCGCCAGCGGTCAGAGCCACAACGGAAGCGATCTTGTTGGTGCTGTGGACATAACCACCCACGACAGGACCTTCCACCTTGACGATGCGACGTACAGTGATGTTCTCGCCGATCTTCTGAACCAGCGCTTCGCGCTTGGCCTCGAGATCGCCTTCCATCAGCTTGGCAACGTCGGCTTCGCCCTTGTCGAACGCAACGTTCAGCACTTCGTTGGCGAAGTTCAGGAAGTTGTCGTCACGGGCAACAAAGTCCGTCTCGGAGTTCACTTCCAGAATGAAGGCAACGGTGTTGTCGTCGGAGATCTTGATCAGAGACACGCCTTCAGCGGCAGTACGGCCTGCTTTCTTGGCAGCCTTGAGACCGGAAGACTTGCGCAGCTCTTCGATTGCAGCTTCAACACTGCCCTCAGCTTCAACCAGTGCTTTCTTGCACTCCATCATGCCAAGGCCGGTACGCTCACGCAGCTCTTTGACCATTGCAGCGGTAATTGCAGCCATGTTCAATCCTCTTGTTCCAAATTCGGTGGGAAGACAAGCCCGGCTGGTGAACCGGGCTTGTCGTGCATCTCACAACTGAAGGAAAAGCTTACTCAGCAGCTGGAGCAGCGCCTTCAGTGTCTTCACTGACTTCTACGAACTCGTCAGCGCCGGCACCCGCAGACTGGGTGGCATCGATGCAGGTATCAGCAACGGCCTTCACGTAAATCTGGATAGCGCGAATGGCGTCATCGTTGCCCGGAATAACGTAGTCAACACCGTCAGGATCGCTGTTGGTATCAACAACACCGATAACCGGGATGCCCAGCTTGTTGGCTTCCTTGATTGCGATGCGCTCGTGGTCCACGTCGATCACGAACAGTGCGTCCGGAAGGCCGCCCATATCCTTGATACCACCGATAGAACGCTCAAGCTTGTCCATTTCACGGGTACGCTCAAGAGCTTCTTTCTTGGTCAGCTTGTCAAAGGTACCGTCCTGGCTCTGGGCTTCCAGGTCACGGTAGCGACGGATAGACTGACGAATGGTCTTGTAGTTGGTCAGCATGCCACCCAACCAGCGGTGGTTCACGAATGGCTGACCGGCGCGCTCGGCTTCTTCCTTGATGATTTTCGCCGCTGCACGCTTGGTGCCTACGAACAGAACCTTGTTCTTGCTCTCTGCCAGCTGCTGAACGAACTTGAGTGCGTCGTTCATGGCAGGAACAGTCTGTTCCAGGTTGATGATATGAATCTTGTTGCGGGCGCCGAAGATGAACTTCGACATTTTCGGGTTCCAGTAACGGGTCTGGTGACCGAAGTGAGCACCTGCCTTGAGCAGGTCACGCATATTTACCTGAGCCATGATATTTACCTTTTAGCTTCGGGTTAGTCCTCCACGCGTCCGATTGACCCAACCAGCCTCCTTGAAACAGGAGATGGCACCCTGGGACAACGTGTCGACACGTGTGTGAATTTGCCGGATTCGTTTCCAGCGGGCGCGTTTATACCATAGAACGCCCATGCCACGCCATTATTTTTGCCTGCCCGCTTCCTTGTACCCGGCCCCCGTCCCCCTTAAAATGCCGGTTTGATACACATCAATGGGAAGCCCAATGCAGGTATCGATCAAAACCCCGGAAGAAATCGAAAAAATGCGCGTTGCTGGCCGACTGGCGGCGGAAGTTCTCGAAATGATCGGAGAACACGTAAAGCCCGGCGTGTCCACGGAGGAGCTCGACCGCATTTGTCACGACTATATAGTGAACGTGCAGAAAGCGATTCCGGCACCGCTGAATTACAAGGGTTTTCCAAAGTCCGTGTGCACGTCCGTCAATCACGTCATCTGTCACGGCATCCCGTCAGAAAAGAAGATCCTGAAAGACGGCGACATTCTCAATATCGATGTCACCGTCATCAAGGATGAGTACCACGGCGACACCAGCAAAATGTTCATTGTTGGCAAACCCAAGCCGGGAACCGAGCGGCTCATCAGCATCACTCAGGAATGCCTCTATAAAGGTATCGAACTGGTCAAGCCGGGCACCCGCCTCGGGGATATCGGCCATGTCATCCAGCAGCACGCGGAAAAGCATCGCTACTCGGTGGTCCGTGACTATTGCGGCCACGGCATTGGCAAGGTGTTCCACGAAGAGCCCCAGGTGATGCACTACGGCAAGCCGGACACCGGCATGGAATTACAGGAAGGCATGACCTTCACCATCGAGCCGATGATCAATCAGGGTAAATACCACACCAAGCTGCTACCGGACGGGTGGACTGTGGTCACCAAGGATCACAAGCTGTCCGCCCAGTGGGAACACACCATTCTGGTGACAGCCGATGGCCACGAGGTTCTGACAAAGCGCGCGGAAGAGTCTTTCTAGGTGAACCAGAGCGAACTGGAATCCCGCATCAGTAATGACCCTTCTCCGGTGCTTGCCGCGCGCGAACTGCTTCGGGAGAGGTACAACGCGGATGCGGAGGCCTTTCGCCAGGGGGCAGACGTTCGCGCCCTGGTGCATTCCAGAGCCGACACCGTCGACACGGTTCTGCGACTGATCTGGAACCGTTACCCCTTTGCCTCTTCCTCCGATATGTCACTGGTCGCAGTCGGCGGCTATGGCCGCGGTGAACTTCACCCCCATTCCGACATTGACCTGCTGATCCTCACCCGCAACGGCATTCGCAAGGAATGGCAGGAAGATCTGGGTGCCTTCATTACCCTGCTGTGGGACCTGAAGCTCGATATCGGCCACAGCGTGCGCAGCATCGAAGAAAACAAGGCCGCCGCCCGGGAAGACATCACCATTCTGACCAACCTGCTGGAGACCCGCACCATCGCCGGGCCCGATGAGCTCCGGGAAACCCTCAGTGAGCAGGTCTACTCCGACGACGTCAGCTCCGATCGTGACTACTTTATTGCCAAACGGGAAGAGCAGCAGCAGCGACACAAGAAATACGGCGACACCGAATACAACCTCGAACCCAACGTCAAAGGCTCACCGGGCGCGCTGCGGGACATCCAGACCATTGGCTGGATCACCAAGCGTCATTTCGGCTTGCAGAACATCGCGGACCTGACCCGCTTCTCGATTCTTACCGAAGAAGAGCATCAGATTCTGTTCCAGGGCGAATCCTTCCTGTGGCGCCTGCGTTTTGGCCTTCAGCTGATCGCCGACCGCAACGAGAACCGCCTGCTGTTTGACCACCAGCGCGCGCTCGCGGAAATGCTGGGATACCAGGACGAAGGCAAGCGTCTCGGCGTGGAGCTGATGATGCAGTCGTACTATCGCACGGTACTGGCGCTGGCCGAGCTGGCGGATGTCATTCTCCAGTACTATGACGAAGCCATCCTCGGTGCCGGCGATGCCGACGATATTCAGCCCCTGAACAAACGCTTCCAGATTCGCAACCGCTATATTGAAGCGGTGAACAACCAGGTGTTCGCCTACGCGCCCTACTCCATCATGGAGATTTTCGTATTGATGGCGCAGCATCCCGAAATAAAGGGCATTCGCGCGACCACCATCCGTTCCCTGCGGGCCCACCGGCACCTGATTGATGACGCCTTCCGCGCAGACCTGGCCGTTACCTCCCTGTTCATGGAGCTGCTGCGAACGCCCCATGCGCTGGATCAGACGCTGTCCGCCATGAAGAAATACAACGTGCTCGGCCGTTACCTGCCCGAGTTTGGTCAGATCATCGGGCAGATGCAGCACGACCTGTTCCACATCTACACCGTGGACGCCCATACCATGCGCGTCATCCGCAACATGGTGCGCCTGACCAGCCCGGAAGCACGTACCGAGTATCCGCTTGCGTCCCGACTGATTCACCGGCTGCCAAAGCTGGAGACCCTTTTTATTGCCGGCCTCTACCACGACGTTGCCAAAGGCCGGGGCGGCGATCATTCCGAGCTGGGCGCCATTGACGCGGAAAACTTCTGCGAACGGCACCACCTCAGCGCCCGTGATACCCAACTGATCTCCTGGCTGGTGGAAAACCACCTGCTGATGTCCATGACGGCCCAGCGCAAGGACATTTCCGATCCCGACATCATTCACGCGTTTGCCCAGGCGGTACCCAGCCAGGCGCACCTGGACTACCTGTACGTACTGACGGTGTGCGATATCAGCGCCACCAACCCCAAGCTCTGGAACACCTGGCGCGCATCGCTCTTGCGCCAGTTATTCATTGAGACCAAGCGGGCGCTGCGACGGGGCACCGAAACGCCGGTCGACCGCCAGGAATGGGTGCGGGCAACACAGTCCGAAGCGCGGGAGATACTGCACGCCCAGAATATGACAGACGAGCAGATCGACGGCATCTGGAATACCCTCGATGAGGATTATTTCCTGCAGGATTCCACGGTGGATATCGCCTGGCAGACGGCGGCCATCATCCGCCATGGCGACAACCCCGACCCGCTGGTGCTCATCCGCGACACCCGCGGCGGCCCCACCGACGGCTATTCCCAGATCATCATCTACATGCGCGACCGGGTTGCGCTGTTTGCCGCCACCACCGCCGTGCTGGAGCAACTGAACCTGAACATCGTTGACGCACGCATCAGCTCCGGTGAGAGCCCCTACTCGGTCAGCTCCTACGTGGTGCTGGACGAGAAAGGCAAACCTCTGGGCATAGACCCGGCCCGCAAGGATCGCGTGCGCAAACGCCTGATCGAGGAACTGGACGATCCGGACGACTACCCGGACATCATCCACCGGCGCACGCCCCGGCAGCTCAAACACTTCGCGTTTCCCACCGAAGTGACGCTGTCCAACGACACCATCAACCAGCGCACGGTCATTGAGGTCATCACGCCCGATCGGCCCGGCCTGCTGGCGCGCGTTGGCCAGGTGCTGCTGGAGCACCGGGTGCGCCTGACCAACGCCAAGATCGCCACCCTGGGTGAACGGGTGGAAGACGTATTTTTCGTCACCGACGAGCAGGGCGAGCAGATCAGCGACCCGGCCATCTGTCAGGCCCTGCAGGAAGACCTTCGCACCATGCTGGACGATACCCAATGAACCCCAATCTGGACCGACTGCACCCATATCCCTTCGAAAAGCTGGCCAGGCTGAAAGCCGGCATAGCCGTTCCGGACCACCTGCGGCCAATCTCCCTCGGCATCGGCGAACCCAAGCACCCGTCACCGGAGTTTGTGAAGCAGGTCATTGCCGAGAACCTGGACAAGCTCGCCAACTACCCCACCACCAGAGGGACCGACGAGCTGCGGGAAGCGATCAGCACCTGGGCCACCCGACGATTCAAACTGGCGCCCGGCACCCTGACCGCCAGCGTTCATATTGTGCCGGTCAATGGCACCCGCGAAGCCATCTTCTCGCTGGTACAGGCGGTGGTGGATGCGTCCCGGCCGGCCACTGTGGTCAGCCCCAACCCGTTCTATCAGGTGTATGAGGGGGCGGCGTTCCTGGCGGGCGCAACACCGGTGTACCTGCCCTGTGACGGCAGCAACGGCTTTATCCCGGACTTTGATCAGGTGCCCGAATCCGTCTGGCGCGACTGCCAGGTGTTGTTCCTGTGTTCCCCCGGCAACCCCAGCGGCGCGGTCATTCCCCGAGAAACGCTGACCCGGGTCATTGAGCTCGCGGATCAGTACGACTTCATTGTTGCCTCGGACGAATGTTACTCCGAACTCTACCCGGACGAGGCCAATCCGCCGGAGGGCCTGCTGCAGACCTGTGCCGCCATGGGCCGCAACGATTTTGCCCGGTGCGTGGTGCTCCACAGCCTGTCCAAACGCAGCAACCTGCCCGGGCTTCGCTCCGGGTTCGTGGCCGGCGATGCGGCGATTCTCAAAGGGTATCTGAAATACCGCACCTATCATGGCTGCGCCATGCCACTTCACAACCAGCTGGCCAGCATCGCCGCCTGGCAGGACGAGGACCACGTGCGGGAGAACCGCGCCGCCTACCGGGCAAAATTCGAAGCCGTGGTACCGATCCTGCGGGAGGTGATGAACGTGGACTTCCCGGATGCCGGGTTTTACCTGTGGCCAGAAACCCCGATGGACGACGAAACCTTTACCCGTGAGCTCTCGGCGCAGCAGAACGTTCACGTGCTGCCGGGGCGCTATCTGTCCCGCACGGTAGATGGCCACAACCCGGGAGAGAACCGGGTGCGCATGGCGCTGGTCGCACCGCTGGAAGACTGCGTTGAGGCGGCCAGACGGATCGTCGACTTTGTAAAGGCAAATCAGGCATGAAAATTTACGGCATCAAAAACTGCGACACGGTGAAAAAGGCCCGAAAGTGGCTGGACGAGCACGGCATCGCCTACGAATTTCACGATTTCAAGAAAGACGGCCTGGATGATGCCACCCTGACCCGCTGGGAAGACGCGATCGGCTGGGACGCGCTGGTAAACCGCCGCGGCACCACCTGGCGCAAACTTCCCGACGAGGTTCGTGATACCATAAGCGCCCAGTCCGCCCATGACATCATGCTGGACAACCCCTCGATCATTAAACGACCGGTGGTCGAACACGCGGGAAACGTCAGTGTCGGGTTCAACGCCAGCGAATGGGCCACCCGTTTTTCACATGAATAAACCTCATACTTTCTCAAAAATCACAGGAGCAACCATCAGATGAGCTTTGCATTCGGTATCGGTATCGGCAGCCAGAATAACCAGGGCGAATGGCTGGAAGTGTTTTATCAGCAGCCGGTAATGACACCCGACAATGGCCTCATTGATGTGGCTCGCAGCAGCCTGGATTACCAGGGCGGCAACCAGGCCATGCTGGTGAACGCCGAACAACTGAGCCAGTTTGCCAATGCCCTGCGCCAGGTCGGTGAAACCGGACAGGCGACGCTGGCGGAAAAGGCCGCGGGCAGTTCGCGCCCGGTGTGCGTGACCATCCTCGACAGTGATGACACCGCCTCGAGCACGCCCGAAGTCTACCTGAAGCTTCACCTGATTTCCCATCGCCTGGCGAAGCCCCACCAGCTCAAGCTGGACGGCATTTTTGGCCTGCTGCCCAACCTGGCGTGGACCAACGAAGGCGCGATCGACCTCAACGAACTGTCCGATCGTCAGCTGAAGGCGCGCGTGGAAGGTCGCACCCTGGAAGTGAAGTCAGTGGACAAGTTCCCCCAGATGACCGATTACGTGGTTCCCAAAGGCGTGCGGATCGCGGACACGGCCCGCGTTCGCCTGGGTGCCTATGTGGGCGAAGGCACCACCGTGATGCACGAGGGCTTCATCAACTTCAACGCCGGTACCGAAGGCACCAGCATGATCGAAGGCCGCATTTCCGCAGGCGTCATGGTCGGCAAGGGGTCTGACCTGGGCGGTGGCTGCTCCACCATGGGCACCCTCTCCGGCGGCGGCAACATCATTATTTCCGTGGGCGAGAACTGCCTGATCGGCGCCAATGCCGGCATCGGCATTCCCCTGGGCGACCGCTGCAAGGTAGAAGCCGGCCTGTACATCACCGCCGGCACCAAGGTTGCGCTGCTGGATGACAACAACGAACTGGTGGAAGTCATCAAGGCCCGCGATCTGGCCAATACCACGGACCTGCTGTTCCGTCGTAACAGCCAGACTGGCGCCGTCGAGTGCAAATCCAACAAAACCGCGATCGAGCTGAACGAAGAGCTGCATGCAAACAACTAAATCCCCGACTCTCGATCTCGCCATCGACCTGATTCGCCGGCAGTCCGTCACCCCGGATGACGCCGGCTGTCAGGAGCTGATGATGTCACGGCTCGCGCCGCTTGGGTTTGGCGGCGAACACCTGCGGTTTGGTACCACCGACAACCTCTGGGCCCGAAAAGGCACAGAGGGGCCGGTGCTGGCCTTTGCCGGTCATACCGATGTGGTGCCGACCGGTCCGGAGAAAAACTGGGCGCACCCTCCGTTCGAGCCAGTCATCCGGGACGGCTATCTGTACGGACGCGGAGCCGCGGACATGAAAGGCAGCCTCGCCGCCTTCGTAACTGCCTGCGAGCGTTTTGTCGGCAAACATCCGGATCACCGTGGCTCCATCGCCTTGCTGATCACCAGCGATGAGGAAGGCCCGGCCCAGGATGGCACCGTCAAGGTCATCGAAACCCTGGAAGCCAGAAACGAGAAAATGGACTGGTGCCTGATTGGCGAACCCTCCAGTACCCACGAAGTGGGCGATGTCATCAAGAACGGACGGCGCGGCTCGCTACACGGCTACCTTACCGTGCGCGGTATCCAGGGCCATGTCGCCTACCCGCACCTGGCGGAAAATCCGGTACACACAGTGGCGCCGGCACTGGATGCTCTGGCGAAGGAGTTCTGGGACAACGGCAACGACTTCTTCCCGCCGACCACCTTCCAGATCACCAAAGTGGAAGCCGGCACCGGCAGCAACATCATTCCCGGGGAATGCCTGGTGCATTTCAACTTCCGTTATTGCACAGAGAACACCGCGGAGAGCCTGGAAGAGCGGGTGGTGGCCATACTGGACCGGTTCGGATTCGAGTACGACCTGCAATGGCACCTGAGTGGCCGCCCGTTCCTGACCGATCGGGGCGCACTGGTATCGGCGAGTCAGAATGCCATCCGCACCGTCACCGGCCGCGAAACCGAGCTATCCACCTCCGGCGGCACCTCCGATGGCCGCTTCATCGCGCCAACCGGAGCGCAGGTGGTCGAACTCGGTCCCATCAACGCCACCATCCACAAGGTGGACGAATGCGTGAAGGCCGCCGACCTGGATACGCTGTCTGAAATCTACGAACAGATTCTCGAAGAGCTGCTGGCCTGAAATCTGGCCAGCGACGCTAACCGGTCTGATCAGCCCTGCTCTCAGTAATGGGGGGGCGGGGTTTCTTCTTCCTCCCGCTTGATGTTGGAGGGGGAGACTTCCTTGAGCTGCTGATTCAGCAAGCGTTTCGCTTCCCACAACTCCCGAAGGTCCATTTCCTGTTTGGTGACCTGCTCGCTGAGCGTATTTATCAGGTCGTCCTGAAACGCCAGTCGGGTTTCGAGCTCGTCCATCCGTGCTTCCAGATCTCTGTGACTCATCAGTACCGCAAACCTTTTAATTCATGTATCTGACTGACCGGTTGCTTGGTCAGCGCTCCCCGTTATCTGGTATCATGCCGCTTTTGCCCGCCACGGCACGTCAGTTTTCGGCGACCAGGGCGGTTTTCACCGGCCGGATGTGCGATTTTACCCGATATCCGGTTCTTTATCGTTAGCGTTAGAAAAGTATGGAGATATTTCAGTCAATGCGTAATCCAGCCAAAGCGATCCTTGTTGCTCTCCTGATCGCCATCCCTGCACCGTTGATTCTTGCTATTTTGCTGTCGTTCACCCCGGAGCCACTGCGTCTGATCGCGGCCGGGCAGACCCTTGAAGCGCTTGGCGCTACCCGGGGCATCGCCGCCTACGTTATCGCCGTTGTACTGTTTGGCATCGCCGGTTTCCTGACCGTCGCCATTGCCGCACGCCAGCCCGGTCAGCGCGCCGCTCGCCCTGCGCCGTCCCGCCCCGCCGGTCAGAACTATGACGACGAGGACGATTTTGACGACACCAGCCCCGAAGGTGACGAGGAAGGGACCGTCAAGTGGTTCAACGTCAAGAAAGGGTTCGGCTTTATCGTCCGCGACAGCGGTGACGAGGTGTTTGTTCACTTCCGCGCCATTCGCGGTCGTGGTCGCCGCGTTCTTCGTCAGGGACAGCTGGTTCGCTTCAATGTGGTAGAAGCGGACAAGGGTCTGCAAGCGGATAATGTGTCCATCCTGAGCGACTGATCAGGAGCGAACACCTCCGCAAGAAAAAGGGGCAGCCGCGCGGCTGCCCCTTTTTTCATTCAGTTCCATACCACCAGTTGCTCACCACGGCTGTCCAGCCGCCACCACTTCTCGTCCTCAACCGGTTCACCTTCTTTCCAGTCGCCGGGACTGCACCGCACTTCCGTGTCCATGGCCCGCCAGGCGCTGCGGGCGCAATCCAGATCGGAATTCCACGGCAGCGACTGACCTTCGAGCACCAGACAGGTGAAACGCTTACCAAACGCCCCCGGATAAAGGCTGATTTTTACCACGGTATCGCGATACCACCCGGTACCCTTGACCGCGCTCACCTCGACTTGCTCATCATCCAGCGCCAGTTGGTCCAGGTGATTGGCCAACCACTGCGACACCGCCAGAGACTTCCGGTCACGAATGTATATTTCCAGGTCCCTCACCTGCTTTTTTCTCCTCATGATCACCACAATGGACAACATAGTGACCCGGGCCGGGGCGGGCTGCAACCCATCGATCCAGTTCCTGACGCAGATCCTCGACGGTCAGGGTGCGCAGGGTCCCTTCTGCTTTGCGCTCATACCAGCACACCTCAGCAGCCGCTCGCTCAAGCTCGGTCTTTGCAAGGTTGGTTTCCAGCTGATCAATTGGTTCGTCGCGAGCCATCGCCACCAGGCTCTGACGGCGCCACGTGGCGGCCTGCCCCATCAGCGCCAGGGCGGCAGCCGGGCCCCGACTGGCAAACAGATTAAGGCGGGCAGCCGCTCGCTCCACCCACTGAAGCATGCCACCCGGGGAACCAACGGATTGGCTTTGGCAGCCCGCAGCGTAGGTAATCACGCCGTCGGAAAAGCGTATATTCCACTGCTTTTCAATCGCCGGCTGATGCGCCGTCAGGATGGCCTTCTTCTGCAGATAACCAGAAGCGGGCATATCGAACACATCCATTGATCGGCCCAGCCACTCCTCGAGCTCTGACGCCGAATCGATCGCGCGGATCCTGGGCGGCCCCAGCAACAGGATCGGCCCCTGCCAGGACTGGATCAACTGCGCCGCAAGACTGTCCCAGCGCCCGGCCAGAGTCATGACCTCCGCTGGCGAGACGTTATCGAGAATCAGCGCGGGCCAGTCCCGGTACGGAACGCGGCCAGCGGGAACTGCAGGGTGATCGCAGGCATTCAGTTCCGACTCCCGCCGCAAGTCAATTTGCACATAGCCGGCTTCAAGACAGGGCAACAAGGCCTGCAACCACGAGGTCTTACCGGTGCCCCGTGGGCCCCGCAGCCAGATCAGCGCAGATGGCGATGCCATCATGGTAACCGCCACTTCCTCGGCAAGGGCCAGCCAGTTCAAATCACTGACCACCACAGGAACCACGCCTTCAGCAGACTCCTCCTCGCCCGGGGCATTCCAACCCGCCAGCGGCCAGTCACCCACCACATCAAGGACGGACACGTAGGCTTTTTCCTGCAACCGTTCAGCCGATGAGGTCAACGCTGACAGAAGCACCGGCCAGTCCAGCCAGGGTGCATCGGTGATTTCCCGGGCGCAGGCGAACCAATAGAGCAGCTGTGAGGAGAGCTGCCCCTCGCCTCCGACTTCGGTCACGATGGGTTGTTCGCACTGGATGGTGCGCACCAGTTCGTCGAGATCAAGACCTCTGGCTTTCAGAAAACCGCAAACCACGGGTTCGTCTTCCACCAGGGCCAGCAGGTAGTCTTCTGCGGTAATTGCAAAACCACCCCGGTGCGCGACGCTGTCCCGCGCGCGTTGCAGTGCGGTTTGACACAGGGGGCTCAGGCATCCTTGCCAGTCATCCATTCAGCATCTCCTTATGCTTGGACCGGCCAGCCCGTCCCGGGCCAGCCATGTTTGATTACACGCGGTTGTAGGTGTCCTCGAAGCGGACGATGTCGTCCTCGCCCAGATAGCTTCCGGTCTGGACTTCGATAAGTTCCAGCGGGATCACGCCCGGATTGGTCAGGCGATGCGTTACCCCGAGCGGGATATAGGTGGACTGATCTTCCGTCAGCAACAGGGTTTCTTCCCCGCGATTCACCGTGGCGGTGCCCTTCACTACCACCCAGTGTTCTGCCCGGTGATGATGCTTCTGCAAAGAGAGAGACGCGCCGGGATTGACTGTAATTCGCTTGACCTGAAAGCGCTCACCCATGGCGATGCCTTCATAGGTCCCCCAGGGGCGGTGCACCTTCTTGTGGAACCGATGCTCCAGACGGCCCTGGGCTTTCACCTGGGCAACCAGCTTCTTGACGTCCTGAACCCGGCTGCGATCCGCCACCAGAACCACATCATCGGTTTCCACGATGACGTGATCGCTGACGCCGAGAGCGGCAATCAGGCGGCCTTCGGAATGAATATACGACCCGGAGACGTCCTCGGTGATCACATCGCCGCGGCACACATTGCCATTTTCATCCTGCGGCTGGATTTCCCAGAGCGCGGACCAGGAGCCTACGTCGGACCAGCCCGCATCCAGAGGCACCACTACGGCGTCGCGGGTTTTCTCCATCACCGCATAGTCGATGGAGTCGTCCGGACAGCTTTCAAAGGCCGCCTTGCCCACACGGGTGAAGTCCAGATCTGCCTGTTTCCCGTTCCAGGCTTCCCGGCAGGCTCTGAGCATGGCCGGGTTATGGGTTTCAAGCTCCTGCAGGTAGCGATCGGCGCGGAACAGGAACATGCCGCTGTTCCAGAAATAGTCTCCCTCCGCCAGATAGCGTTCGGCGGTGGCTTCGTCGGGCTTTTCAACGAACGCGGCCACATCCTGATAGCCGCTGTGCTGGCTCCCTGCCTTGATGTAACCATACCCGGTGTGCGGTGCCGAAGGTACGATGCCGAACGTCACCAGCTTGCCGGAGCGAGCGGCTTCGGCACCCTTTGTGACAGCTTCGCGGAATGCGGTCAGATTTTTCAGCACATGATCCGAAGGCATAACCAGCAGCAATTCTTCCGGATTCTCCTCCGCTGCGGCCAACGCCGCCAGAGCAATCGCTGGTGCCGTATTACGACCAACCGGCTCAAGAATGATGCCGGCTGTACGATCCGGGGCCTGGGCATGCAGCTGGGCCGCCACTACAAAGCGATGATCCTCATTGGTTATGGCCATCACCCGGGCGCTGCCATCCAGCGCTAACCCCCGGTCTATGGTCTCCGCCAGCAAGGAATCATCGGATACAACCGGTAAGAACTGTTTCGGGTAAGCCTCGCGGGAAAGCGGCCACAGGCGTGTACCTGAACCGCCGGACAGAATCACTGCAAGCATGGGTCATCCTTGGTTAAACGTTTTCGCGAATTCTAGCCTAAAGCCGCTATGTTTCCCATTGCGGCCAGTTCATGCCAGCCAGAGGCACCCTTACCAGGTGCCGGTATTCTCCATACTGGCCCAGGGTTCTTCTGGTGCCAGCGCCTCACCTTTCTGCAGTAACTCAATGGAGATGCCATCGGGAGACCGAACAAACGCCATATGCCCGTCACGGGGCGGGCGATTGATAGTGACACCGTTCGATCGCAGGTGCTCACACAAGCCGTAGATATCATCCACCCGGTACGCCAGGTGCCCGAAATTGCGGCCGCCGGCATACTCTTCCGGATCCCAGTTGTAAGTGAGCTCAATCATCGGAGCTTTGTCTTCCAGGGCCCTCGCCTCATCTTCGGGGGCGGCCAGAAACACCAGCGTGAAGCGCCCCCTGTCGCTGCTTTTACGGCTGATCTCCTTCATGCCGAGCAGATCGCAGAAAAAGTGCAGGGTCTCTTCCAGGTTGCTGACCCGGATCATGGTATGCAGATACTGCATGGTTGTTCTCCTGACGTGTTGCGGGCAACGTTGCTGCCGTGCCTGATCACCCTTTCAGTTTGGGTTATGCTGCCACTTATGACCAAGCGACCTGAACTTCCAGCCTCAAGCTCATCAGCCCAACCCCCGTTCCGCGTGCCTGCGGTGCGCCATCTGGCATGGATGTGTCACGCTCCTCAGCTTATCAGCTCTGCCATGGATTTTGCGCCCGAAAATTACTTGCCGGAAGATACCGAGGCACGTCTGAGGGCCTGGGACACCAACCCTGAACTCGGTCCGGCGATGCTGACCGAACAACCGGCGAAACGGCTGGGTCATTATTTTGAACGGTTGTACGAGTGCCTGCTGGGAGATCTGCTGGGCTGGGAAATACTGCTCAAAAACCAGCCAGTCAGGAATAACGGTATCACCCTTGGCGAGCTGGACTTTATTGTGCGAAACCCGGGGGACGGGACCATAGAACACCACGAAATTGCCGTGAAGTTTTATCTGGGCTACTGCGACACCGACCAGAGGGAGTCATTGTGGTACGGGCCGAATGCCAGAGACCGTCTCGATCTGAAAACCCGCCGGCTCACCGACCATCAAAGCCAGCTCACGAAGCGAAAAGAAGCCCGGATCCTGCTTCAATCACGGGGAATCGAAACACCGGTGCGGCCGCGAATTTTTATGCCCGGGTACCTGTTCTACCCGCCGGGCGCACAACTGCAACCTCCGGAAGGCGTTGCGCCCGACCATCTTCGCGGGGAGTGGCTCTATATCGATGAGCTCGGCGGCTCTGGCACAGCAGGCGCAGTCGACACGCAACACTGGGTGCCACTGATGAAGCCACACTGGCTTGGCTCCTGGCGTCAGCAGGAGCGCCCGAATCAGCAGGATGCCGAGGAAGCACTGGAGATGGTTCGCTCAAGGGGCATCCCCCGCCTGTTTGCGGCGCTGGCGCCCTGCCCCACGACAGGAACTTGGCGGGAAACCGCCCGCCTGTTCGTAATGCCTCGCGCCTGGCCGGGGTAACTGGGCTGACAGCGGGTCGTCACCAACCTCAGAATAGAAGCACCTGCACCCGAGCAGGCACGGAAGAGGCCACGACCCTGGCATTGCTACCAGGGATTGGCCACCTCTTACTCAGGCTGGTACCTCCAGCCCTCGCACAGTGAAGTACCTATAGCCATGAAAGAGGCTGGTTTGCTGGTGTGAGCGAAAATCCATTCTTTCTGGCACCGTATCGTGCATACCATGACTAAACAAAAGCATCACAGCGTCTGGTACGTCATTTGGTAGATTTTGCCCAGCTATCCAATCCTTCCAGTGATACGCCATTAGGCATTCGTTTTGCAGTACCAATCGAGCATGCCTCGAAACAGAGGGATTTGCTGATTCAAATCTACGGATCAAATCCGTAGCCTCTTCATCAACTTGGTTAAGCCATCCCCAAGCCTCATCCAACATCTCTATTGCTGTATCCAATCTATTTCGCTCTCGTTTCACCGCTTCCCAGCGATCCTCATCAGAGTCAGTCAATGCAGCGACCAAGCCACTAACTCGAGTACGCAACCAACCAGGCAATTCATCCTGGGAACCTTCAAGAACATTCCTGGTCTGTCTGTACTCAGCAAAGCGCTGGGACTGCCAATACAGGTACAGCATGATATGTGCCCTGAACGCTGTTTCCCTGGGATTTTGATGTTCCCTCATGAATCGCTCGTAATGCCGGACCAATCCAAACATCGTATGTGAGCCTACGACGTCACTGAACTCAAACTGTTGTGCAATTTGACGATCCGCTTGTGCAAGATCATCTATATGAGGAATCGGAACACCAGCCCGGTACGCAAAGTTATACATGCGATGCAAAGCTACTGTTGAAAGTTCAGAGCTCTGCTTCTGCTTGCCGTCTTCCAGACCACCACCAACATCAGGACTAATTCCCGGGAAGAGTTCTTCACGCCAATCGTCACCCAAAGCTCCCAAGGTCCGAGAACGACGATAGAAGCGTCGCTCATGGGCGGCGACCAAATGAAGAGCTTTTACTACTGCTGGATGCAAATCACCCCCGTCATCCAAAACGGGCGTTAGTGGGTGCATCCAATCGAGAGGTCCCATTTCAGGGTGTGTCCGGTCAACGCAGTCAAAGAACCCCGCAAACTCAACAACAACTTCGACACCATTATATAAAAACTTCCCATCCGACTGAGTACAGATATCTTCCAGCAGATTGCGGATAAATCGTTTACCTAAAGCTGCGCCAAAATCGAATCCAAATACTGAAATCCTTATGAAGCGTAATGGTGCCCCTCCAACTGACGCGACCTCTTCTACCTTGCGTCGAAATGATTCCTCTGCCATGTCAAGACGGGTGGGCGCACCTGACATCATTAAACTGGAAGCTAGAGGGGTATCGCGTATCGGCTCGAAGATTTCAGTGCCGGCACGAATCGCACCGTTACGAATCTCTTTAACCCAGCCTTTCCAATCCGTGAAAGAGTCTTTAAAGGTCCTTGAAAAGGTTTCGTACCAAGGGCGGCCACCTTCACCCGTTATTGTATCCTTGCCGGCTTCGACCCCTGCCCCTTGCGATTGCCCCTCAACTCCGGAAGAAAGCTCCTCAGGGGTGCGATGGACACCTCCTCCAAAGCCAGACGCAAGGGATGCATTCAATTCAGTGCCCAAACCAGAAAAATAAAATCTGTCAAAATACTGAAGATCATTAGACGCATCCCTGGCACGAAATACCGTCCACAGCTTGGCTATGTTACTTCTGGCGTCGCCGTACTGCGTTCCATTTATCTCGCAAGCCATTCCATCAAAAAAGAATCCCAAATAGAGTTCAGAGCTACATGCCGCCTCATCGGAACCACTTAAAATTCGCTTGCAGGTGTCAACCGCTCTTCCCGAAAACATTATCTCGTGCTTCCTTGCCTCTGATTACTTGAAATTTGGACTGCATCGTCTCACTCCAAAATAGCCTAACTGCATTATCTGGATATATATGAACGTGGAGATATAAGTCGTCATCAGTGCGTTCTGGAACAAGGACTTCCTTTGTCCTATCTTCTCCCCTGACACCAGACTCATATTGATTTTTGGTAACACTAAGCTTCCACTGAACGTCAACCCTGCCTTTCCCTACCCCAGCGCAGCATATAACACCACTCCCGGTCGAGTACCCATTAAAAGCGGCTGCATTCCCAATCCAAACATCATCTACAATAGCCTCTGAAATAGGTCGTTCTGTATGATTATGTAATACAAAGGCAGTCTCTTGATCAGTAAAGGTATACTTCCACACAATTGGACCAACAATTACAAGAACAAGCGCTACTTGCAGCCAAACAGGCAATGGGTCCAGAATTTTATTCATTAACCACCGGCCAATCATTAATGTCCCCGCTCTGCTGAACTATCAAGTAACTCGATCATTGGTTTCCGCATACTAACTGCGCGCTTTGCGAGCTCTGAAATTTCATCAGACGACTCGGCTTCACTACCCGTTGCCATCTCTAGATACACATAAATTTTTCGATCATCGACTGCCATAACACCGAGTTCATCAGCCTTGGCAAGGCAATCTCTTACCTTTTGCCGCTTCACTGAACCATTCAATCCCTCAAACACCTCGGGCGCATCCTTGGCAAGGCGGCTAATGAGCTCATCTACCTCTGGATTACCGACCAATTCTGTCCACAAATTTTCATCAACCTCTAGTCTCCATTCCTCAGAATTACCAAATTTCGTAGTCAAAGAAGACTCAAAGGCCATTCGAAATTTTCCACTCTCCGATCTCCAGTGCCATGATTCCAAGTTAGCGAAAAGCTCATCGAACCAAGGGTGTTCCACTTGTTTTTTCAGTATCTCGATAATGTCCGGGCAGTAAAACCTAAGTAAACGCACTTCTTGCGCCGGAGAGAGGCAACACATAGCCGGAGCTAGCTGGCGACTAAGCTGGCCCCCCTCAGAGTAAGCAGATATCCAAGCCTGACTGGCATCAGCCAATATGCTGATATCAGCCTGCTCAACTCGATCCAAATCAACCTGAATCAACCAAGGCCCCTCGCTAACCAAATGGAGCTGGGAATCGTCATTTACGAGAGGCCACATTTCCCCTGTCACCCAATCTAGAGCTACAGTACGATCAGTGGGCTTGATAAAGCCAAGTTCTACAATCATGAAAAAGTTCAGCTTTTCATCTGTGCTAGCAAACCACTCGCTGGGAAGACACTCAACCATGCAGCTAATCTCCACTCACCATAAGTGACCCGTGATTCAGTGCCTTTAACCAGCATTCCTTACAAATCTTTGGCAAAGCTTGAGATTCCGGCTCCGCATTACGTCTGCTCGAAGTTTCCGCTAGTTCAGGAGCGCTCCCGCTTTTAACACCATTGGCAGCGAGGGCCGTAGGCTTTTCTGGGGGCAAAGCTTGCTGCCCCGAGCCACTCCCCGGCGCCCCACCAGAATTAATCTTGATCCCCGGCCCCGCCAGCGTCACGCCGCTCGGATCCAGTTTAAGCAGGCTGCCACCGGCAGAGATGGTGAGTTCTGCGCCTGCGTCCAGCACCACCTTGGCGCCCGCCTTGTGGTGCACTTCGGTGCCGGCTTCGCTGAGGGTGCCTTTGCCGGATTTCTGGTGGAAGGTACCACCGATGCTCTGGCTGCAGTCGCCGCCGACAGACTCGCGCTTTTCGCCATCTACGGTGCAGTGGTCGTCGCCCTTGATGTGGCTGAAAGCGTTATTTTCGACCGTGCGGTGGCTATCGTTCTTGATGACTTCCGTACGGTTGTTTTCGGTCAGCAGGTCCAGGTCTTTCTGGGCGTGGAGGTAGATCTGTTGCTGGTCGGCTTCGTCTTCAAACCGCAGTTCGTTGCTGCCCTCGCCCTTGTGGGTCTGGGTTTTCAGGGTGGTTCTTGTCTTGTGTTCCGGCAACGCATACGCCGGTGTGTTGGTGGCGTGGTAGGTTCTTCCGGTGATGATGGGCTGGTCGGGGTCACCATCCAGGAATGACACAATGACTTCGTGGCCGATTCTGGGCAGCGCCATAAAGCCGTACTGGCCACCGGCCCAGCCCTGGCTGACTCGTAACCAGGCGCTGCTGTGCTCGTCGTTTTTACTGTATCTGTCCCACGGGAACCTTACCTTGACCCGACCGTGCTCGTCGCAGTGGATCTCTTCGCCTGCGGGGCCGGTGACGATAGCCATCTGCGGCCCGTCCATCAGCGGGAGGTGTCCGATCTGCGGGCGCCAGTTGCGGTCCGCGGGCACGGCGACAAAGCGGTTGCTGTAGCTGGTGGGATCGGAACCGCCCTCCTCTTCCAAGGCTTGAGGCTGTTTGCCGGTGTGGACAATGCCGGTCAGCAGCCATTCCCGGTTCAGGAGTTCGCTGTCGTGGTCGGTGAGGGTGACTTTGGCACCGGGGGTGAAATCGGCGCGGTTGCTTTCACCACTGGCAGTGCTGGCGTCGTTGCGCAGGGCATCCAGCCGGGCTTCGGTAAAAGGCTGGCCACTGGCGTCGGCCTTGAAGCGGCCTGGGTATTGATAGCTCTGGTAGTCCTCACGGTGATGGAGGTCGGCACCGGCCTGTTCGTGCATCAACGCGTAAGCGGGGTTCTTGAAGGTGTAATCCTTCATGGCGACGGAGCTGGTGCGGACCCGTTCCTGACAGGCAAAGCGGAACGCGCAGGGGGTCTTGGCACTGCCGCCGGCTTTGCCGTTGTATTCCACGGCATCCAGTTTCGGGGCGTCGCCGTGGTGGTCGGCGATGATCAGGGCCGGCTGTTCACTGCCGTCCACCGCGCCGTGCTGGTAGCGATAGTGCCAGCC
The DNA here is from genome assembly GCA_051750305.1 of Pseudomonadota bacterium. GTDB lineage: Bacteria > Pseudomonadota > Gammaproteobacteria > Pseudomonadales > Oleiphilaceae > Marinobacter. The sequence continues at coordinate 139,641 of JBNJJM010000005.1, forward strand.
CTCCTCGGCGGCCAGGCGCTCCATAAAGGCCAGGTCGCTTTCCCGGTGCTGGACGCAGTATTCCCGCTCTTCCGGGGATCGCTTCAGGTCAAACACGGTGTCGACGATGCCGCGCTCTTCCAGCAGGGTGCGCACAATAGCGTCGGTGGTCTGGGTCTGGAAAATACGGCTGTTGTGCATCAGGCCCAGGCGCCACAGGGCGGGCTGGAATACGACGTCGTAGCGGGTGCGGCGGTGGCCGCTGTCGCCGCGGGCAAATTCATTGGCGACGCCGGTGAAGCGCCGTAACGGGGCACCATCCTGCCAGACCACCAGGTCCACGGTCTGTTCCAGCACGTCGGCGGCTGCAACCGAGGAATCGGTGCTGGCCAGCTCCAGCGTACCGCTGAACAGGTCGGACAGGTGTTCCGTCAGCTGGAAGCCGACAACGGAAAAATGATCAGAGGAAAATTCGCCAATGGTGGCGGTGAACTGCAGTCCGCTTGCCTGGGGCATGTCTTCGGTCCCTGAAGAGAGGTATGTATTTCCGGGGCTCATCCTGAGCGCTGCCGATTATAACGGTCAGGCCACGGAATGTAACCCCGCGGTCCGCAGGTTGAGAGGTTGACCTCAATCACGATCTGCTGCACTCTCTGACCCATTCCAATCTGGTTTCATTACGCAACCGACCAACCAAACCGACAGCAATGGAGAATGTCAGTGAGCGATCTTAAAAACCACGCAGTTGTACTCAAACAGCGCCCGCAGGGCGAGATTCAGGACGGCGATCTGGTCATGGAGGAGCGCCCGGTTCGCTCTCCGGAAGAAGGCGAAGTGGTGGCCCAGGTTCTTTGGCTGTCTCTGGATCCCTACATGCGCCCGCGCATGAACGACGCCAAGGGTTACATGGATCCCATCGCCATTGATGAGGTGATTGTCGGCGAGAGTGTCGCGCGGATCGTGGAATCCCGCTCCGATAAACTCAAGGTCGGCGATCTGGTGACCTGTTATTCCGGCTGGCAGGAATACGTGACCTTTCCGGCGGATGCGCCGATGGTGTACAAGATCGAGCAAAAAGAGCATGTTCCGCTGCAGACCTACCTCGGCGTGGCCGGCATGCCGGGGCGTACCGGTTACTGCGGCCTGATGTACGTAGGCAAGCCCAAAGCCGGTGAAACCGTAGTGGTGTCTGCCGCATCCGGCCCGGTTGGCACCGTGGTCGGCCAGACAGCGAAAAAGGAAGGCTGCCACGTTGTGGGCGTAGCCGGTGGGCCGGAAAAATGCCGGTTTGTGGTCGAAGAACTGGGGTTTGATGCCTGCGTGGATTACAAAGCCGGGAACCTAGAGGGCGACCTGAAAGCGGCCTGCCCAGATGGCATCGATATCTATTTCGAGAACGTCGGCGGTGCGGTCACCCGCGCGGTCGCGCCGTTGCTCAATCCGGGGGCGCGCGTGCCCATCTGTGGTTATGTCTCTGCCTACAACGCCACCGATATGGCCGAAGTGGAAACGCCGTTCCATGTGCTGAAAGCCCTGGACCCGGTTCCGGAGCATCGCTTCTTTCTGGTGACCGAATGGCAGGACAAGCATCAGGAAATCACCAACATTCTTGCTGACCGTATCGCCAGCGTCGAACTGAAGTATCAGGAAACGGTGGCTGAAGGGCTGGAGAATGCGGTTGAGGCGTTCAAAGGTATGCTGAAAGGCAAGAACTTTGGTAAGCAGTTGGTGCATATTGCTGATTGAGGACCAGGCGCTTCGCCAGCCTGTTAACGGGGTGGTTCGTTGACAGGCCGGTGGTTCGGTGTGGGCCGGATTTGTCGGATTACGCTTCGCTAATCCGACCTACTCTAGCCCTCACTTTAGCCGTTGACGCTCAGCAGCACTTTGCCGGTGTTTTTGTTGGCGGCGACGTAGGCCATGGCTTCGGCGGCTTCTTCGATGGGCCAGGCGTGATCAATCAGTGGTACGATCTGCCCGGAACTCAGCAGGGGCCAAACGTGGCGCTGAAGCGCCTGCATGACTTCCCCTTTCACCGCCACCGGCCGCGATCTCAACGTGGACCCGATCAGGCGATGGCGTTTGACCAGCATCATGCCCAGGTCCACTTCCGCGGCCCGGCCGCCCATCAGCCCGATCAGAACAATCCGGCCATCCACGTTAAGCACTTTCTGGTCCTCGCCGATGTAACCGCCACCAACCGGCTCCAGCACCATATCTATACCGCCCCATTTGCGCACGGCCTCCACGAAAGAGCCGTTCTGCCGGTTCCAGATGCCGGTTGCTCCCAGTTTCTGACACACCGCCAGCTTTTCATCGTCGCCCGCGGTCGCAAACACCGGATTTCCGAACGCCGTTGCCAGCTGTATCACCGCCGTGCCGAGACCACTGGCTGCGGCGTGGAGCAATACCCGCTCCCCCGGCTCAAGTTCGGCTTCCCGGTACAGATTCAGCCAGGCCGTGGCGAACACTTCCGGCACCGCCGCAGCTTCCTTCAGGGACAAACCCTTGGGAATGGGCAGCACCTGGACCGCTGGCACCACCACGCTGGTGGCATAACCACCGCCGGTCAACAAGGCACACACCTCGTCACCCGGGCTGAAGTCGCTGACGCCCTCACCCACGCCGGCAATGGTGCCACTGACTTCCAGTCCGAGAATGTCAGACGCGCCCGGCGGTGGCGGGTAGGCGCCGGCTCTTTGCATCAGATCGGCACGATTGATAGCGGTCCATGCCACGTCAATCCGGACATGGCCTTCTGGCAACTCGGCCGGGGCCTCGGCAGGCTCCCAGCGCAATTCGTCACCGACAACTTTGATCGCTTTCATCATATGCGTACGCTCCGGTGGATCATTCGTTAACGAAAGAGCATACCGCTTCATCGCCGATGGTTACATACATGGCGAAATGAAATTTCCTTTCAATTCAGTAAGGCGTCCGGAAGCGAGGCGAACAGCGGGCCCTACTCCCGGTTGGACAGCCACACGCTCTGATAGGGCTTGAGGGTAAGCGAACCACTCAGATCTTCCAGCCGCAGCCCGGAGATCAGGTCGACCCACTCGTCGGTCCCGATCAGATTGATGTCACTGAGTGCGATCTGCTGCACCTCGTCGCCGATGTTGTGAATGCAGAAAATGGACTGGTCCCGGCGCATGCTCTGGCGCCAGAAACCGAACAGCTGCAACCCCAGATGCAGAGTAAACTGGGTGGCATTAGGGTGAAACGCCGGCTGGCGGCGGCGAATGGCGATCAGCCGCTTCAGCTCCTTGAACGCCTTGCTGTGATGGCTGAGGGGATTGGCCAGCTCACTTTCGATCACGTCCAGGTTCCACTGACCCCGGTTGATGGAGCGCAGGCGGCCGGTGTGCTCTGCGCGCTCGTAATCGTTTTCGGTGGCCAGCAGGCTGTGAATATAGAACGCCGGGATACCCTCCAGCGCCAGCATCACCGTATGGGCACAGATGAAACGCGGTAACTGCCAGTGATCGGCGCCACCTCTGACCGTGCCCTTCAGCGCATCGTAAAGCGCGATGTTCATCTCATAAGGCTGGTCGCGGCCATCTTCGGTGCGGCGATAGGACACCTTGCCGCCAAAGGATTCCATGGTGTTGATCAGCCCCTGCTTCTCTTCCTCACTTAACAGGCCATCGGTGGGGCGCAACCCCACGCCATCGTGGGAGGCAATGAAATTAAGGTAAGTGGTGCCCATCTGGGCCGGCGGCATGCTCATCAGCCAGGTTTTCAGGTGGCGGCAGTTGCCGGTCACCAGGGTATGGATCAGCAGCGGCGGCAGGGAGAAGTTGTAGATCACGTGGGCTTCGTTGGCATTGCCAAAGTACGTGAGGTTTTCCCGGTTGGGCACGTTGGTCTCGGTGATCACCACCGCCTGCGGGCTGTGATGCTCGATCAACAACCGCAGAATCTTGATCAGCTCATGGGTCTGCTGCAGGTGAATAGACGGTGTGCCCGGCTCTTTCCACAGGAACGCCACCGCATCCAGCCGAAACATGATCACCCCATGCTCCAGGTATCGGCGGATGATGGCGACAAATTCAATCAGCACCCGCGGATTGGCAAAGTTCAGATCCACCTGGTCCTCGCTGAAGGTGCACCACACGTAGCGCTCGCCGTCTGAGGTCATCACCGGATTCAGCAACGGCGACGTGCGCGGACGCACGACCGCACTCAGGTCGTCCGTCAGGCTGGCCTCAAAGAAGTAGTCCTTGCCCGGGTCCACACGCTTGCGGAAATTCTCGAACCAGCGGCTGCGCGCCGACATGTGGTTGATCACCAGATCCGCCATCAGTTTGAAGTCCCCGGCGATGCGTTCGATGTCGTCCCAGCTGCCGTGGGATTCGTTCACCGCCAGATAGTCCATGACGGAAAAGCCGTCGTCGGAGCTGAACGGAAAGAACGGCAGAATGTGAACGGTCGACACCGAGTCCGCGAGACAGTCGGTCAGAAATTCGTGAAGGGTGACCAGCGGCTTTTCGTCGGCACGGCGGATGGTGTCGGCGTAGGTGATCAGCACCACGTCGGACTCATTCCAGTTGTTCTGGTGTGCCGGAGGCGGTTCCTGGTTGGGCGCCAGGTGCATGGTCTTGAGCAGTTTTTCGGCCAGAAACCCACTGTCGAGATCCGGGTACACCACCTCCAGCATACCCGCCAGTTTGGATTTCAGTGGCTCGCTCATGGGCGGAACTCCTCGTTGTCCCGATCCACCGCCTCCATCAGCTGCTCCTTGATGTCCGGAATGGCGCTGGCCACCCGGTTCCAGCTGGGAATAAACGGCGTGTCCATGGGATTATCGAGGAAATAGGCCCCTGCGCGCATCACATTCTGCGCAAACAGCTCCACCGCTTTCTCTTCCTTGTGCCGATCAAACGTCAGGCCGTTGATGATGGCGTCGTTCTGGTAGGTTTCGACAAAATCCAGCGCAATGCGGAAATAGGTGGCCTTGATGGTGCGGAACTTTTCATTGGAGAAAATCTCGCCATTGGTGGCCAGTTTGCGGAACAGGGCCTTGGAGATGTCGGTGCTCATTTTCGACAGGCCACGGCTGGCGTCTTCCGGTGACAGCTCCTGATGCTTGTGATCGTAGGTATCGGCGATGTCGACCTGGCACAGGCGGTTGGTGGCGTAGTTGCGCTTCATTTCTGACAGCACCCCCACTTCCAGCCCCCAGTCGCTGGGGATGCGCAGATCGTTGATCACATCGGTGCGGAAGGAAAATTCACCGGCCAGCGGGTAACGGTAGCTGTCCAGATAATCGAGAAAATCGTTGGGGCCGCAGACTTTCTTCAGCGCGCGGATCAGCGGCGTGACCAGCAGACGGCTGACCCGGCCATTCATTTTACTGTCGGCCACGCGGGCGTAATAGCCCTTGCAGAACATGTAATTGAAGGCCGGGTTGGCCACCGGGTAAATCAGCCGTGCCACCAGATCCCGCGAGTAGGTCAGGATATCGCAGTCGTGCAGGGCCACCGACTTGCTGAGCCCGGACGCCAGCACATAGCCAAAGCAATACCAGACGTTGCGCCCCTTCCCCATCTCCGTGGGCGCCAGGTTCTGCTCACGCAGCTTGAGATCGATGGCGCGCAATCTCGGGCCGTCGTTCCACAGCACCTTGAAGTTCTGGGGCAGTTCGGAAAAGTACTCCAGCGCGTAGCGGTACTGTTCTTCGTTGGCCCGGTCGAGGCCGATGACAATCTGCTCCAGGTAGGGCACCTTCGCCAGCTCACTGACGATGTGTTTGAGTGCCGGGCCCTCCAGTTCCGAATACAGCGACGGCAAGACGAGTGACATGGGCCGCGCCTTGCGGAAACTCATCAGTTCCTGTTCCAGGTCCTCAACCGGGCGCCGGGTCAGGTTATGAAGGGTGGTGATGATGCCGTTCTGATAAAAATCGCCCATGGCGGTGTTCCTCTGGTCCTGGGTGGAGGGTTCAGTAACCGTACTCCAGGAGGATATTGAGTACGCAGTCATTCCAGCCTGCCGGGCCGGGCTTGAGGGAGCGCATGGCGTGGCGCTCGGAGGTCAGCTGCACCTGATCAGACTGCACACCGCGGACAATCACCGGAATGTTCACCGCTTCCAGCATGCGCTGATCGTTCGGGCTGTCACCCAGCCCGATGGTCACCCAGGACGCCTCGCTCGCCTGCTCCCGGTATTTACCCAGCAAGAAACGGACCCCATCGGCTTTGTCAAAACTCCCCATGGCATGGAGAAACCGTCCGCCTTGCACCAATCGCAGGTTTTCGGCCGCCAGTTTTTCCGTGAACTCCGCCAGTTCATCCTCATTGCCCTGCCACAACAGCGGCTCGGTTCCCAGGCGGTCTTTTGCCCGCTCAGCAGAGGCCAGGGAGAGCCCGGACCGGGCCGCCAGCTCGTTGGCGGTCATGTCAGTGAACCCACAAAACTGGAATCCCTCAGCCCGCAAATCCTGCAACACCGCCAGCACCTGTGTGCGGGATGCCCCAAAATTCACCACCTGCTCCTCCCCCGGTCCAAAACAGTTCGCCGGGATCACCACGGCTGCACCGTTTTCGACAATGAAGGGTTCGTGATTGTTCAACTGCGCCCGCACGTCGCGAATCTCCGATGCGGTCTTGCTGGAATTCAGAATCAGTGGAATTCTCGCCTTGCTCAGCCGCCCCAACGCCGGCGCTGCGGATTTCCAGTCGTAGGTGTCGTGATTCAGCAGCGTGCCGTCGAGGTCAGTGAATACCAGCAGATGGGGCTGTTCCATGGCGTCAGTCTCTGGTCAGGGTGATCGGGTTTTGAACACGGGCAGGCCAAGCCCGTGATTCTCGGCGACGTCCACCACCACATCGGCGCGGGACGGCATTTCCGTCAGGCAGCGGCGGGTGATGCGCTCGTAATGCATGATGAAGCGGGCCACCTCGTCATCACTCATGATTCTCAGGGGCGGCTCATCGTCGCCCTCTTTTGGTGCAGTCTTAATGCGGCGCGCCAGCTTGTGCTCCTGAAGTGTGCGCCATTCCAGAACACACTCCATGGACGGCGCTTTCAGCATGATCAGCGTGTCCATCTGCCCGAAGAACGACCGGTAACTCCCGCTCAGGCACTCATTCACGTATTCACGCCACACCACGTCAGGGTCCTCCGCCAACTCGAGGGCGTTGACCGGGTTGGCCAGGTCCCGGTGGTCCTTCTGCGGCACGGCGCCCAGGCACCAGCCTTCCACCAGGATGGCGTCTGCCGGGCCCTCGAACACCGGCCAGCGGCTCTCGGGGCAGCGGTCATCGGTGGCCTTGTCAAAGGCGGGAACGGGCACGCGCTCCCCGGGGCCGGCCGCCCTCAACTGGTCCAGCAGCCGTTGGCCCAGCGCAATATCGTGGGTGCCCGGCACGCCCCGGGTAATCAGCAGCGGATGCACGGTGTCGGCAAGCTGTTCGCGCTCGGCCCGGGTGAGGTAAATGTCGTCCAGCGAAAAACTGGCGGTGCGGCAATCGAAATGCCGACTCAGCAACTGCTGCAAAAACAGGGTGAGGGTCGATTTGCCGGTGCCCTGGGCGCCATGAATACCCACAACCACGGCCCTCTGCGTGGTTCGGCGTAGCTCGAGTATGTGCCTGGCCAGTGGCAGAATGGTCTGCTCCACCGTAGTCACGTAGGATGAAGGCAGGGCTTCCTGATCAATCAGCGCCTGAACCATTGTCATAAGAGGTTGGTCAATCACGTCGTCGTTCCTGCACGCAGTGTGTTTGCATGGCGATGAGCGGGCCTCTTGCTGCTTTCAAGCTATCGCCAGCACGTTTTGTACCAGATGGGAGTATAGGCGTTACATGAGTCACAACGGTTTCAAAGTGGAACATCGCTACCTGGAGCTACCGGACAGCTTCTACACCCGGGTACCGCCAACGCCCCTGAAGGACGCCCGCATGGTGTGTTTCAACCACGCGCTGGCCAGCGAGATGGGATTTCACAGCGATCAGCCGGAGGACTGGACCGGCGTGGGCGCCGGCACCGAACTGCTGGACGGCATGGACCCGGTGGCGATGAAGTACACCGGCCACCAGTTCGGCACCTACAACCCGGATCTCGGGGATGGTCGCGGCCTGCTGTTGTGGGAAACCATCGGGCCGGACGGCCGCCGCTGGGACTGGCACCTGAAAGGCGCCGGCACCACACCCTACTCCCGCTTCGGAGATGGCCGCGCCGTGCTGCGTTCCACCATCCGCGAATACCTGTGCAGCGAAGCCATGGCGGGCCTTGGCATTCCCACCACCCGCGCCCTGTTCATGGTCAGCGCCCGCGACCCGGTGCGCCGGGAGTCCATCGAAACCGCTGCGGCGCTGGTGCGCGTGGCCCAGAGCCACATCCGCTTCGGACATTTCGAGTTTGCCGCCCATCATGAGGGCAAGGAGACCCTGAAAACCCTCACCGATCACGTTATCGCCCTGCACTTTGAGCACCTGATCGAACTGCCGGAGGACGAACGCTACGCGCGCTGGTTCGAAGAGGTGATTCAACGCACGGCGCGGATGATTGCCGATTGGCAGGCGGTAGGTTTCTGCCACGGGGTTATGAACAGCGACAACATGTCCATCGTCGGCGACACTTTCGATTATGGCCCCTACGCCTTCCTGGACGAATTTGACGCCGGCTACATCTGCAACCACACCGACCAGGGCGGCCGTTACGCCTACAACCGCCAGCCCAATATCGGTTTTGTAAACTGCCAGTATCTGGCCAACGCGCTGCTACCGATCATGGACGAAGACGCCCTGCGCCGCAGCATGCGCCATTACGAAACCGCCTACAACGGTCGCTTCCTGCAGAACATGCGGGACAAGCTCGGGCTGGCACTGGAGGACGAGTCTGATCTGCCACTGATCATGGACACCTTCAGCATGCTCCATGAGCACCACGTGGATTACACCCGTTTCTTCCGCGGGCTTTCCAACCTGCACGGCCACGGCACCGCCCCCATCCGCGATCTGTTTGTGGATCGCAGTGTGGCGGACGAATGGCTGCAGCGTTACCAGGAGCGCCTGCAGAAAGAGACCCGAGCCCACGATGAGCGCGAGTTCGCCATGCGCAAGGTGAACCCCAAATATATCCTGCGCAACTACCTGGCCCAGCAGGTGATCCAGGAAGCACAGAACGGCGATTATGAGCCGCTGGAGGAATTACTGAAGGTGTTGCAGAAGCCGTTCGATGAACAGCCGGCATTCGAGGGGTATGCGGCGCTTCCCCCGGACTGGGGGAAGCACCTCAACATCAGCTGTTCCTCCTGATTTCAGGCAAGAACCGCTGACCGACCTTAAACGGCCTTGGCGGCGATGATCTTCTCGTGCCACTCGGCCGGGCCGGTCTGGTGCACGGAGGAGCCTTGGGAGTCCACGGCGACCGTCACCGGCATGTCTTCCACTTCGAACTCGTAGATCGCCTCCATGCCCAGTTCCGGGAAGGCCACCACTTCCGCGTTCTTGATGGCCTTGGACACCAGGTACGCAGAGCCACCAACCGCCATCAGATACACCGCACCAAACTCGCGAATGGCATCAATAGCCACCTGACCGCGCTCGGCTTTACCGATCATGCCGGTGAGGCCGGTTTTCTCCAGCATGGTGCGGGTGAACTTGTCCATACGCGTGGCGGTAGTGGGGCCGGCGGGGCCGACCACTTCCTCGCGCACCGGATCGACCGGGCCCACGTAATAAATGAACCGACCTTTCAGATCCACCGGCAGTTCTTCGCCGCGCTCGATCATGTCCACCATCTTCTTGTGGGCGGCGTCGCGGCCGGTCAGCATCTTGCCGGACAGTAGTACGGTTTCGCCGGGCTTCCAGTCTTTGACGTCTTCCGGGGTGACCGTGTCCAGGTTCACGCGGCGCACGCTGTCACCCACTTCCCAGGTGATCTCCGGCCAGTCTTCCAGGCTCGGCGGGGTTTGCAGTGACGGGCCAGAGCCGTCCAGCACGAAGTGCGCGTGGCGGGTGGCGGCGCAGTTCGGGATGATCGCCACCGGCTTGTTGGCCGCGTGCGTGGGGTAATCTTTCACTTTCACATCCAGCACGGTGGTCAGGCCGCCCAGCCCCTGGGCACCGATGCCGAGCTCATTGACCTTCTCGAACAGCTCCAGGCGCAGCTCTTCCGAGCGGTTGGACGCACCACGGGCCTGCAGGTCGTGGATATCGATGGGATCCAGCAGCGACTCTTTCGCCAGCTCCATCGCCTTTTCTGCGGTGCCACCAATACCGATACCCAGCATGCCCGGCGGACACCAGCCCGCGCCCATCTGCGGCACCATTTTCAGCACCCAGTCCACCACCGAGTCGGACGGGTTCAGCATGGCGAACTTGGACTTGGCTTCGGACCCGCCACCTTTCGCGGCAACGTGCACGTCTACGGTATTGCCCGGCACCATCTTGTAGTGAATGACTGCCGGGGTGTTGTCCTTGGTGTTGGCGCGCTTGCCATCCGGGTCCGCCAGCACCGACGCCCGCAGCACGTTGTCCGCATGGGTATACGCACGGCGCACGCCTTCGTTGATGATGTCGTCCAGCGCCATGTCGGCATCCCACTGCACGTCCATACCGATGGTCACGAACACGGTCACGATGCCAGTGTCCTGACAGATCGGCCGCTTGCCCTGAGCACACATGCGCGAATTGATCAGAATCTGCGCCATGGCATCCTTGGCCGCCTGGGACTCTTCTTTCTGATAGGCCTCATACACAGCCTGAATGAAATCTTTCGGGTGGTAGTAGGAAATGAACTGCAGCGCGTCCGCTACGCTCTCAATCAGGTCGTCCTGGCGGATTACGGTGGTCATAGGCGTCTCATCAGTGTTGGTTTATCGATGACAAAATCGGAAGCCGGAGTTTACCAGAAACCGCCGGAACGGGGCATGCGACCGTGAGGGAAAAAAGGTACTATCCAAAAAAGGTACCATCCTAAGTAATTAACCAACAACAAGATCAGGAGACACCGTGACCGACCTCGTCCTCACTGAAGTACAGGGCCACGTGCTGGTGGTGCGCATCAACCGGCCGGACCGCAAAAACGCCCTGACCCACGCCATGTACACCGCCCTCGGCGACGCCGTGGAACAGGCCCACGAGAACGCCGCCATTCGTTGTGTGCTGTTCACCGGCAGCGACGAGTGCTTCACTGCCGGCAATGACCTGAGCGATTTCGCCGCCGGCCTCCCCGGTGATTTTGAGGAAACCCCGGTCGGCCGCTTCCTGTTTCTGCTGGCCACCGCCACCAAACCCGTGGTGGCCGCCGTCAACGGCCCGGCCGTGGGCATCGGCACCACCCTGCTGCTGCACTGCGACATGGTGTTTGCCGGCAACAACGCCCGCTTCCAGATGCCCTTCGCCAACCTCGGCCTGTGCCCGGAAGGCGGCTCCAGCCTTTTACTGCCCTCCTGGATCGGGCGGGTGCGTGCTGCAGAACTGCTGATGCTGGGCGGCGCCTTCACCGCCGACGACGCCTACCGGCTGGGACTGATCAACCGGATCTGCGAACCGGCAGACACCGAAGCCACCGCGCTGGACACCTGCCAGAAGCTGGCTGCACAGGCGCCGGCTGCCCTCCGCGCCACCAAGGAACTGCTCAACCGCCCCACGCTGGATGAGCTGAAAACCACCATGTTGGCTGAGGGCAAAAAATTTGGCGAACGCCTGAAATCCCCGGAAGCGGCGGAAGCCTTCAGGGCCTTTATGGAGAAGCGCAAGCCGGACTTCTCAAAGTTCGACTGACGGCCTGGCGGAAACTCGACAAACGCCTAACAGCCAACTATTTTTCTTTCAGGCCAATCTCCAACCGTGCGGGAGGGCTACGAAACGCCAGAATCACACTTTTGGCTGATCAACTGTTGCCATACTGTCGCTATAGTCAAAGCTACAGAAATTGGCACAAAGCGCTGGCTACAATTTCAGACAACCAAATTAGAAGAACAGGCCTCTGACAAAGGGTTTACCGGACCACACCGGCCCCGTCATCGGCCGACCATAACGACACAACAACAGGAAAAGGTTCCACACCCATGTTCAAGAAAACACTATTAAGTCTTGCCGTGGCGTCTTCCCTTGGGCTGACGGGCTGCTTCAGCGACGGCGGCACAGGAAAAAATGCCAACCCCGACCCGAAACTTACGGATTCTTCAGTAGACGGCAAAACCTGGCCGATTTTTAACCCGGCCTCAGGTGATATCCCCCTGCCCAACGACATTTTGTTCTCTGGAACCGTGGATGGAACCTTTAAAATAGACGACCCGGAACCTCCCGTATCTTCCGCTCTGGATCAGCTGAGCGGTGCTTCAACCGTTGCCCCTATGGTCATCAGGACCAGTGGCGAACTCGACGCATCAACTGTTGTGGCGGGTGAGACGGTTCATCTTGTAGAAGTAACCTATGCGAGCGGTGATCCGGTGCAGGCGCTGAGTATTCAGGACAAGCCGACGCTTGAACTGGCCCTGTCAGGCGCAGCCAATCTGCCCAAAATCCGAGCCGATGTGGAAACTCTTGCAACTACCGGCGACCTGGCAGGTACATCCGCCATCCGGATTCTTCCTCTCGAGCCCCTGAAGCCCGGTAAACGGTATATCGTCGTTATTACCAACGGCGTGAAAGATGCCAGCGGCGAAGCGATTATCAAGCATCCGAATCCAGCAAGTTACGGCGCACTGTCGAGCGAAGATGCAACTCTGATTTCGGAAGATTTGCTACCAGTCAGAAATCTGGTGCGCAATTTCTGGGAACCGGTGGCCGAGAGCTATCTCAACGCGATTGGTTCAGAGTACGGCCGGGAAGACATTGCCCTGAGCTACAGTTTCACGACGTCCAATGACGAGAAGGTCCTGCAATACATTGCGGAGCCTCAAGCGTGGTTCGTGGACCAGATTACGACTTTCCTGCGAGTCTCTGCGGCCGAAGCCGTGGTCAAAGAAGAGCTCGACCTTAACGACGACGGTAAAGTCGATTACGACGACGCACTGATTGCAGCTGATGGCGCCGTAGCTGGCTTCCCGGATGAAGACACTGAAGCCGCTCTAGGTGACGTGTTTGCAGGCGCTCCGCCGGCCGGCTGTGCTGGCACAGAGGGCGAGACCGCTATCGAGTGTGTTGGCGTAGCACTGGCGTCCGCGCCGAGCACCGATGGAGGGTTTGCGGACTTGCTCCCTACACCGGCAGCCGGCACAGTCACGGCCTCAGCAGCTGACGCACAAGACGCGGCGGAGGTTTCTGTACTGCTCTCCAGTATCGTTGACTCTGAAGGGCCTGGCGTCAGCGTCGTTCAAGGCTCCGTCACCCTGCCGTACTACCTCGGCACCAGCGGTGCCGATCTGGTCACCGATTCCTGGCAGGCTGACGACTCACTTGCCACTGCCATGAATAGCGCATTCGAAGACATCGGACTGGTTCTCCCACAGGCGGATCCTTCAGTATCTGCCGCGGTGAACTACATCTTCCCGTTCCCCAAGGAAACCGAGGAAGTCACGGTACCGATGCTGATCATGCACTCTAACGATGCAGCTCTGGATGGCACCACACCGGTAGTTATCTTCCAGCACGGCATCACCACCGACCGAAGCGCGGCACTGGCGTTCGGTAGCGCTTTGGCTGACGCAACTTGTGCAGTGGAGTGTGCGGCGGTTGTCGCGATCGACCAGCCGCTGCACGGCGTTTCGCCGTTCTCGGTTGATGATCAACTGGAGCTGGCCGGCACTCTACTCACCGCAAACGATCCTGAGTTGAATACGGAAGGTAACCGTGAGGCTGTAGTCGCAGGTTTATTTGCGACCGGCTTACTTCAGCAAATTGATGCAGCTTGTGCTGCGATAGACGTGGACTTTACAGATCCCGAAAGCATTGCTACTGGCAAGCAGCAAGTCGCCGGCGGAGCCTGTGAGGGCGATGTAGAAGGCTCAACAGCACAAATGCGTAGCGCGCTGGGCATTGAAGGAACAGTCGCACGCGCAGGCAGTACCATTCCCGGGCTTGCTCCTACGGAGAATGAGCGGCACTTCAACTTCACAGCAGACGCCTCGAATCAGCCCACACCAATGGTATTCGACACCGACAATCCGGTGGGTGAATCCGGGAGTTTGTTCATCAACCTGGGCAACTTCCTCGCCGGCAGGGACAACCTACGTCAAGGCGCGGTTGATCTGATGAACCTGCGTGCTTCATTGGGTGAAATTGACCTGGATGGAGATACCACTGGCGACTTGGATACCGGCAATGTCTACTTTGTCGGACACTCATTGGGTACCGTCAACGGCACCCCGTACGTTGCTTCAGTCAATGAGAATCAGGTTCAGTATGGTGGCGGAAAGGTTACCGATGATATCGTCGCCGCCAACATGCTGACTCCAGGTGGCGGAATTGTACGCTTGCTGGAGAACTCACCAGCCTTCGCACCGACAATTCTCGGTGGTTTGTCTGCCGCTGCTGGACTTGAGCAAGGTGACGCCGATCTGGAAACGTTCTTCAATGTCTTCCAGGCAGCGCTAGACACAGTTGACCCGATCAACTTTGCTGACAACATCGTTTCGTCCGCAACCCCGACATTGCTTTCAGAGGTTATTGGCGACGAAGTGATTCCAAATGCAGCAGACCCAGAGGTTCTGGGCAACGCTTTCCCAGCACCGCTGGCTGGCACGGAACCACTGGCAACTCAACTTAACGCCGCAACAGTGGCAACTGGGTCGGTTGCACTTGATCCCGCGGGCATTACCCGTTACACCGAAGGCAACCACAGCACTCCGGTCTACCCGCTGACAGGCACCGAAGAGGAAAACGCAGTGTTCGCCGAAATGGTCGGACAGGCTGTCTCAATGGTGTTGAATGGTGGAGCTGAGGTAACCGTAACCGAGGAAAGCGTAGTCGAGCAGGAATAACCTGCTCTGATACACGCTCAATAAAAAAGCCCCGCAATGCGGGGCTTTTTTTATACACTTCAAAAACAGACTGTATAAGAAAGGTATTACTCCATACTCTCATACTCATCCTGAGTTAACTGACCATCCCCATCCCGATCCAGCTCCATCATCATGTCGCGGGTTTCCTGTCCGGACATTTGCTCCTCATCGGGGTTGCCAGCCGCAGTACTTCCATACATGTTGAGCTCATCTTCGGTCAGCACACCGTCCTGGTTCGCATCCATTTCCTCGAAGGAGCCAGAGCGCATGCCCTGACCTGCGGAACCGGTGGTTTGCTCGTCCATGACATCACTCGAGCTGCCACCCGCGGCTTCTTCCCCCATTTCACTCGCTTCGTCGGCATATGTGGCCGGCACAGACAGGGCGAGGGCCATCAGGGCGGAAAGGCTAAGGGTTTTAATGTACATCAGACACCTCCTTGATCATTTTTTGATCTATGGTTGACTGCACTGTCATTAAAGACCCGGGTGACCCAAATTGCCAATGATTCTTTCTTAACCTTCCGGCCCTGTTAGATCAGAAAAGAATGTCGTCGTTATCCGACCCCAGCTTTTTGCCCACATGGGCGGTCGCGCTGGCGGTCTTGCTGAACTTGATGGGAAACCCGATCTGCTTCTGGCCGCTGCCATCTTCCCTTGGCACCTCGATGACCATATCCCGGGCCTGCAGTTGGGGGTGCTCCGCCGCCTCGGATATGGTCAGCACCGGTTCCACGCAGGCGTCCTGTTCCGCAAAGGTCTCCTGCCATTCGGCGAGGGTTTTCTCAGCGATTTTCGCGCTCAGTGCAGCTTTCAGTTTGTGCTGATGTTCGGGGTTCTGGCTCTGGGCAAAGCTCTTCATCTCGCCAAGGCCGAGGGTTTCACACAGGCGGGCGGAGAACTGGGGCTCCAGGCTGCCGACCGACAGCCAGCGGCCGTCAGCGGTCTGGTAATAGTCGTAGAAGCTGCCGCCGTTGAGCATGCCGCTTTCCGGCTTCTGCTCCTGGCCACCGGCCAGGCACGCGGCACCCGACATGGCGTTGAGGGCGAAAGCGGCATCGGTCATGCTGACATCCACGAACTGGCCTTCGCCCGTCTGCTGCCGGTGAATGACCGCCGCCAGGATGCCCATTACCGCGTGGTGGGAGCCGCCAGCCACGTCGGCAATCTGGATGCCCATGGGCGGCGGACCGCTGTCTGCGCGGCCGCAGTGGCTGGAGACGCCGGCCAGTGAAAGGTAGTTGATATCATGCCCGGCTCGGTTACGGTACGGGCCGGTCTGGCCGTAGCCGGTGATGGCGCAATAGATCAGTCGGGGATTGATGGCCTTGAGGGTGTCATAGCCGATGCCCAGCCGGTCCATAACGCCCGGGCGGAACTGTTCAATGACTACGTCGTAGTCCCTTACCAGGTCCTTGATAATATCGGTACTGCCCTCTTTCTTCAGGTCCAGCCCCAATGACCGCTTGCCGCGATTCAGAAAGCCGTGGGCCGTGCTCACGCCGCCATCGTGGGGAGGCATTACACGGGTCAGATCCATGCGGTCCGGCGCTTCCACGCGCAGTACATCGGCGCCCATGTCCGCCAGTAGCATGGTGGCGTAGGGGCCGGGCAACAGAGTGCTGAAATCGAGTACTTTCAATGAGGTCAGTGGGCCTGCCATGGTGTTCTCCTTGTTGGTTAGCGTTGATATCGTGACCGTTTTTTCAAAGCAGGCCAACTGCGTGTTTCGTCATTCCGGTTGGCCATTTCTACCAGCATTTCGGGCCCCTGCCGGTTGCATTGTTGCCGGGGGGTTTTATGATGGGCTTCGATTTCCAAGGAATTGCGAGTGGCATGTCTAACCTGACGGTTTCACGGCATTTTGTAGAGGCCTCCCTGATTGGCGCCGAGCGCGCCGGTTTCGATACCCGTGATATGTTGCGGGCAGCCGGTATTTCACCGGACCTGTTGAAAATCGAAATGGCACGCGTGAACAGCGACCAGTTCAGCAAGCTGATGCAGGTGCTCTGGACCCGCATGGACGACGAGTTCATGGGCCTCGGCCCCCGCCAGTGCCGCGCCGGCACTTTCGCGACCATGTGCGCGCTGGTGATTGACTGCCCCAATCTGGAAGCGGTTTACCGCCAGGCGTTTCAGTTCTCGCGCCTGTTCGAGCCCATGGTCACCATGGAGCTGGAGGTGGACGACAAGGTCGCCAGGCTGGTGACGGTGATTGAGGGCGAGATCAATGACCCCATGTACTTCATGCGGGAAAGCATTCTGGTGATCTGGCATCGCCTGGGAAGCTGGCTGATCGGTCAGCCTGTGGAGTTGCAGAAAGCCGAGTTCGACTACCCTCGGCCCGCCCATGGCGATGAATACCGCCACATCTTCCACTGCCCGCTGGAGTTTGAGGCCGGCCGCACCGCACTGACCTTCGACAAACGTTTCCTGGCAGCGCCGGTCATTCGCGACCGCCCGGAGATGCGGCAGTTTCTGAAGACGTCGCCAGCGGATCTGCTGTCACGGCCGGACGAAAGCAACACCTTTACCGGCCGGATCCGTGCGCTGATCGGGCGGGACTTCTCGAAACCGCTGCCGGATTTCGAGTGGATCGCGGCGGAACTGCACACCAGCCCGCAAACCCTGAGACGCCGGCTCAAGCAGGAAAACACCTCGTTCCAGGAGATCAAGGACCTGCTGCGCCGCGACATGGCCATCTACTATCTGGGCCGGCAGGAACTGCCCATCAACGACATTGCCAGCAAGGTGGGATTCACTGAGCCGTCAACGTTCCATCGGGCCTTCAAGAAGTGGACAGGGGTAACGCCCGGCGCCTACCGCGAGGGTGAGCGGCGCGGCACCGGGTAACCGGCCGAATACAGGTCAGCCCGGGCTCTGCAGGGTTTTGATCAAGCGCCCCAGGGTGCTGGCGATCTCCTCAACCCGGTCTTCCGCGGGGCCCAGCTTCATCAGTCGTGAGCCATCGCGCGGGTCGTAAACCCAGCAGTTGGCTGACTGGCAATCCCACTCCACCTGAGGGCTGATACCGTACACCTCTATGGTCTGGGTGTTTTTGGTTATCCGGCCGTCCCCTTCCCGCGCAGACTCCTGAATCTCGATCAGGTTATCGCCGGCCGCGACGCGATATCGGATATCCGCCGGCACATCGAGCCGGACCACCCGCTGGTCTTCGCGCCAGCCGGCAAGATCCAGCAAGCTGTTCAGATGCAGGGTGAGGGCCTCGCGGTCAGAATCGACCAGATAAAGGCTTTTCAGATCCCCCAGGGCCTGCTGACCTGCCGGCTCGATCACCGCCACCTTCTCGTTCTGGTCGGACTGGCTCTGGGATTTCCGGGAACGGTCCTTGCGGGCTTTCTCGATGGCAGTGATGCGCTTGAGCGATTCCTGGTAATGTGTGCCGTCCGCCCCGGCTCTGGCCACGTAGGATTCGAGCGCCGATTGCGCTTCGTTGAGGTGTGAGGATTCCTGCATCACCCTGCCGCGGAAGTAGTAATAATCGACCGGTTTCTCACCTTCCAGACGCTGCAGGCGATTCAGGTACTCACCGGCTTCGCCCCAGTTGCCACCGGCCACGGCTTCTTCGGTGGCCAGCATCAGCCGCCGCACTTCATGCTCGGGGGCCAGTGACGTGCCCTGGGCGCTCAGGCTGACCAGCACTGAGGCGAGCGCCACGCCGCGAAGGGCTCTACGCCCGTTTCGGAATACCTTTACCATGACCACTACTCCTGCTGATTGTCCGCAAACTCATTCATGCGGGCCGTTTCCTGCTCCGGCTCGTTGTTAGCGGTATCCTCATCGGGATCCACTTCGGCCTGTTCCAGGATTCCCCGGGGCAGCTCTTTTTTAACACGAACCCCAAGCTCCACAAAGCGGTTGGCCTGGGATACCAGATTGCCGCGCCCACGGGTCAGGGTATTCATGGCAGCGTCATAACTGCCTTGGGCCGTGTGCAGCTGGGTACCCAGCTTTTCCATCGACTCCACAAACACCCGCAGCTTGTCGTAAACCGCGCCGGCACGGTCGGCAATGCGCCGCGCATTCTGGCTTTGGCGCTCATAGCGCCAGATGTTCTCGATGGTTCTGAGAGTGGCCAGCAACGTGGTGGGTGTTACCACAATAATCTTTCGCTCAAAGGCTTCTGCGAAGAGGTTCTCGTCCTGCTGAAACGCTGCCACGAAGGCGGGCTCAATAGGCATGAACAGAAACACGAAGTCCGGCGAGTGCAGGCCATAAAGCTGACTGTAGTCTTTCTCGCTCAGAGTGCGAATGTGGGAGCGAACCGCCTCTACATGCTGGCGCAGCAGGTCACTCCTGAGGGCTTCGTCCTCTTCATTGATCCACTGCTGATAAGCCACCAGCGATACCTTGGAATCCACCACCAGGTGACGGTTATCCGGCAGATGTACCACGACGTCCGGGCGCAACAACTGGTTGTCACTGTCGCGGTAGCTGCCCTGGGTATCGTATTCAATCCCCTTGCGCAGGCCAGAGCGCTCCAGTACCCGCTCCAGAATCAGCTCGCCCCAGTTGCCCTGGATTTTCTTGTCGCCCTTGAGGGCGCGGGCAAGATTAGCAGCCTCTTCGGTAATCTGTCGGTTAAGGTCCTGTAAGGATTTGATTTCACTGCGCAGCGCCTGCCGGTCCCGGGTTTCGGAGGTGTAAACATCCTCTACGCGTTTGCGGAAATCCTGCAGTTGATCTTTGAACGGATTGAGCAGGGAGTCCAGGCTGGTGCGACTCTGCTGGGCGAAGCGCTCACTTTTCTGGTCAAATATGCGGTTGGCGAGGTTCTCGAATTCCTGCTTCAGCGCATCCCGATTGCTCTCCAGCAATGTCACTTTCTCTGCACTGGCCCTGCGCTCGGCCACCAGTGTGACCTCGTATTCCCGCATCATCACCCGCGCGTCACCCAGCTCAGTCACCAGCGTGTCGATCCGGTGCGCCTGCTCGGCATTCTCGGCTGCCAACCGCGCAATTTGTCCGCGGCTGTTGCGCAGCAGCAGTGTAACCAGCAGGCCAACCAACACCACCAGCGCGACGAATACGGTAATGAAACCGGGCTGGTTCCGGATCGTTTCTGCGATTGCCTCGGGCACCTTATCCTCCTGTGCGTTGCATCCACTTATGGACTCAGATCGTAATATAAACTAAAAGAAGATAGTGTTCTGTCCAGGTGGTCATCATGTTGAAAGAGCTCTGGAGAAAACTGGGATCGGAATTCTCGCAAGCAGGTTGCGCTGGCGGCGCGGATCCGTGGGCAGACGTCAGGCAAGGCAGCGGATTCAAGATTCTGCCCCACATCACCCACACGGGCGAATTCCACCTGGAACGGCTGACCGCCCTTCTTAAAAAGCGCTACGGCAAAACCTTCGAAGAGTCAGGCGCTGCAGGCGACGAAGCCATTCGCGAGCTCATCCACTTCGCTTCACGTATTCAGGATCAGGACGTGCAGCGCGAGCTGCTGCTGTTCTACCTCAACTGCTCTCCGGTCATTCAGGAATACCTGCGCTCGGAAGAAGTCCTGGGCCAGCAGCATTTCTTCAGTAAAGACTGAACAGCTGCCCGAAATTGTAAAATTTTCCTGCCCTTAACCAACTGTAAAGCGAACACACACATCGCTTGTTGTATACTCCCGCTGCAAGTATCTTACTGCGGTTGCTTGCAGGTCTTCACGGCGGGCCTAAGCTAGTAGTTTGAGAGGTCCGCAGGTTCAGGGGTTTTACATGTTCTCAACGCGTTTCGGTTACGGAAAGCCGCTGGCTCTCTTCGCTTTCCTGGTTTTGCTCTCCGGCTGTTCTGCAGACCGCTACCTGATGGTCCCCAAGGACAACCTTGATGAATTGAAAGGAGCCTCTCAGATTCAGCGTGCCACTCTGGTGACGGTGGAGAAAAACGCCCACGCCCGCCATGAAAAACTGATGGAGGCCAACAGCGAATCCACCGAGAGCATTCTGGCCGCTATCGAGCAAAAAGTTGAGAAGCCCAAATGCCCGGTGGTCGCCGCCAGAGCCTGCCCTCCTGCCCCTCGCGTCAGTGAGCAAGACAAGGGCCGCGCCGACAGGCTCAAGGGCAAGGTCATCGTGGGAGAGCTGGAAAAATTCTACCTGGCCGGCCCGGGGCTGGTGTACGACGCGCGGATCGACAGCGGAGCCGAAACGTCCTCAATGGACGCCCGCAATATCACCCGCTTTGAGCGTGACGGCAACAACTGGGTGCGCTTCGACGTTCCGGTACCCGAAACCGACGACTTCGTCACCATGGAAAAGGAAATTTCCCGCCGTGTGAAGGTGATTCAGAGCAGCGCGGACGAGGCCGACCGCCGTGTTGTGGTGGAGCTGCAGTTTGCGATCGGCGATCACCAGCAAGTGGCGGAATTCACCCTCACAGATCGGAGCCACCTCACCCACACTGTGCTGATTGGTCGTAACATCCTGAGGGATGTCATGCTGATTGACGTCGGCAAGGAGTTTGCCACCGAACTTCCGGAATCGCTCATCAACAATGACAGGGATGACTCGTGAAAGCACGCTCACGTATTCCGTTTTTTGCCGCCATTGTTCTGTTGATTGTGGCCGGTATCTCCATCGCCACTTGGCGGCACCTGGAACTGGGCATTCCCTGGCTGACCGGCGAACAGCAGCCAGTCTGGATGGTGGAGGCGCGCATTGATTTTGAAGCCACAGGCGAACCTGTGCTTGCCAGCCTGAACATTCCCGAGCAATCGCCGGGCTTCCGCATTCTTTCCGAGCAAGCTGCGTCGCCGGGCTACGGTTTCTCTGTGGTTGAGCAGGACGGAAGCCGGCGCGCCGAGTGGAGCAAGCGCGACGTTGCCGGCACGCAAACCCTGTATTTCAAGACCCAGTTCATCCCCGATCCCAATGCCAACCGCGATCGCCCCCGAAAAGCCCCCAAGCCGATAGCGGTGTTCTGGGAAGAACCCCAGGCCACTGCCGTGAGGGAAATACTGCAACAGGCCGAGCAACGCTCTAGCACCCCGGAAAGCCTGACCCGCGAACTGATCCGGTTGATGCAACCGGAAGACAACCAGGCCCAGAACACGACCCTGCTGGTCACGGGCGCCAATTATCTCGACCTGCTCGTGCGCATGCTGAACCATGCCGGCATCCCCGCCAGAACCGCCGACGGGCTGAATCTTGAAGACGCCCGCCGCCGCCAGGAGCTCAATCCCTACCTGCAGATTTTCAACGGCGAAGAGTGGCTCACTTACGACCCCAAAACCGCCGACCAGGGCCTTCCTGAGGACGTTCTGCTGTGGCGCCAGGGTGCCGAATCCCTTCTCGATGTCGTTGGCGGCGAAGGTTCAAATGTCAGTTTTTCGATGCTCAGGCAAACCATCCCCGCCCTGCAACTGGCGGTCATGCAGTCCGACGAGAACGGCTTCGGCTTTCTGAGTCTCTACCAGCTTCCGATCGAAGAACAGAGCATGTTCCGCATGCTCCTGCTCCTGCCTCTCGGCGCCTTGATGGTGGCATTCATGAGAATCGTGATCGGCATCCGAACCTCCGGTACCTTCATGCCAGTGCTTATTGCCGTGGCCTTTGTGCAGACCACATTGGTCCCGGGGCTGATCGCATTCACCTCGGTGGTAGCCATCGGCCTGTTGATGCGCGGTTATCTGTCGAGCCTGAACCTGTTGCTGGTGTCACGGATATCGGCGCTGATCATTCTGGTGATTTTCATCACGGCCGGGCTGAGCATCGCCGGATACCATATGGGCTTTAACACCGGCATGACGGTCACCTTCTTCCCGATGGTGATTATCGCCTGGACTATTGAGCGTATGTCGATTCTCTGGGAAGAAGAAGGCGCCCATGAGGTAATGGTTCAGGGGGCCGGTAGCCTGTTCGTGGCCATCTGTGCGTTCCTGGTGATGGACGCACCGCTGTCCCGCCACCTGACCTTCAACTTCCCCGAGCTTCACTTTGCGGTTCTGGGCCTGATTCTGCTAATGGGCCAATACACCGGCTACAAATTGAGTGAACTGCGTCGCTTTACGCCAATGAAGGCCTACGACTGATGGGCTGGATTTCACCCCGCGCCCTGACGCGAATGGGCATGCTGAACATGAACCGGCGAAATGTGGACTACATTTCGCGCTACAACGAGCGCACCTCCTATCCGTTGGTGGATAACAAGCTGAAAACCAAGCTGGTAGTTGCCGAATACGGCGTAAAAACGCCGAAAATGCTCCAGGTGGTCCGCCAGCAACATGAGATCCCCCATTTTCGTGACATGGCGAAAGATCTCGACGGCTTCGCAATAAAACCCGCCAAGGGTTCGGGCGGCAAAGGCATCACTGTGATTACCGGCCGCGATGAGGAGGACTTCATCAAGGCATCCGGTGTGCGCGTGCCTGCGGCTTACCTGGAACGGCACCTGTCCAACATTCTTGCCGGACTCTACTCCCTGGCGGGCACCCCCGATGTCGCCATTGTTGAAAACCTGGTGCAGTCTGTTCCAGAGCTGGCCCGGTATTCATTCCAGGGCGTGCCTGATATCCGCATCATCATTTTTCAGGGCTACCCCATCATGGCCATGCTGCGACTGGCCACCAAGGCGTCCGACGGTAAGGCAAACCTCCACCAGGGCGCCGTGGGCGTGGGTCTTGATATCGGCACGGGCCAGAGCCTGAATTCGGTTCAGTTCAACCGCCCCATCACCCTTCATCCGGACACCGGGCTTGCCCTGGAAAACATCAATATCGCGGACTGGGAAGAGATGCTGATCATGGCCTCACGCTGCTATGAAGCCACCGGGCTGGGATATATGGGGGTGGATCTGGTGGTTGACGTGAATGACGGCCCGCTTTTGCTGGAGCTGAACGCGCGCCCCGGGCTTGCCATTCAAATGGCGAACGGCCGTGGATTGCTGCCCAGGCTGAATGCCATTGAAAACCTCAAGCGACATCATTTCACGCCCGAAGCGCGGGCGCGCCACGCCATGGAGGTTTTTGCCAGTCGGCACTGAGCTTCCCCGAACCAGCCTTACAGCCACAAAAAAACCGGAGCCGAGGCTCCGGTTTTTTTTGCTTGCGGGTAAGCGTTACAGCTTACCTTCCGCAATCAGCAGCTTGCGCTCATGAGCCAGACCTTTCAACAGGCCCCAGGTCATGACCAGCAGGATTGCCGTAAACGGCAGGCCGGCCGAGATCGCAGTTGCCTGAATGGCGCCGAGGGCATCTGCGCCGCCACCAAAGATCAGCGCAGCAGCAATCGCACCCTCCATGACCACCCAGAACACACGCTGGGCTGTCGGCGCGTCGGTTTTACCTCCGGCGGTGATGCTGTCGATGACCAGTGACCCGGAGTCAGACGAGGTAACAAAGAACACCAGCACCAGAATAATACCCACAAAAGACGCGATTTCAGTCAGTGGCAGGTTCGCAAACATCTGGAACATCGCCAGAGAGACCTCGGTCAGGCCGTTCTCAGCCAGTTCGCCAACACCCTGCTGGATCTGCTCAAGCGCGGAACCGCCAAAGGCGCTCATCCAGACCACGGTGATGACGGTCGGGATGACCAGTACGGCTGTCACAAACTCGCGAACCGTCCGCCCCTTGGACACCCGTGCGATAAACATACCCACGAACGGTGACCAGGAGATCCACCACGCCCAGTAAAACACAGTCCAGCCGTGGAACCAGGTTTCGTCTTCACGCCCGAACGGGTTGCTCAGTGGCACCACGTTGGCAACGTAGGTGGAGGAAGTCACCCACAGGGTCTCAATGATGGCCATGGTAGGGCCGGCGAAGATGACAAAGAACAGCAGGATCGCGGCCAGAATCATGTTGAAGTTACTGAGAACCTTCACCCCGCCATCCAGGCCACGCAATACCGACACCAGGGCAACGGCGGTCACGCCGGTGATGATCGCCATCTGGGTATTGATTCCGGATGAGAGACCGAACAGGTAGTCGAGCCCTGAGGCTGCCTGCTGGGCACCAAACCCGAGGGAGGTGGCGAGGCCAAAAATGGTCGCTACAACCGCCAGCACATCAATGATGTGCCCCGGCCATCCCCAGACCCGGTCACGCAACAGCGGAAAAAACGCCGAGCGAATGGTCAGCGGCATGCCCTTGTTGTAAGCGAAAAATGCCAGTGAAAGCGCAACAATCGCGTAGATCGCCCACGGGTGGAGGCCCCAGTGATACATGGTGCCACCCATGGCCAGCTCCCGCGCCTCGGGCGTGTTTGCTTCCACATTGAAGGGGGTCCCGAACCACCCGGTGTAATAGGCAGTAGGTTCGGCAACCGCCCAGAACATCAGGCCAATGCCCATGCCCGCGGCAAACAGCATGGCAAACCAGGACAGCGTGGAAAATTCCGGTTTGGCGTCCATACCGCCGATCCGAATCTTTCCGACCGGCAGGAAAATCAGCGCCAGGCTGACCACCACAAAGACGTTGGCACTGAGCAGGAAAAACCAGTCAAAGGTTTCAATAATGCTCAGCTTGGCGCCATCGAGAAGGGTTTTCGCTTCCCCCGGAAACATTAGCGTTCCGACGACAAAAAGAACCACCAGGATTGCCGTGATCGGGAATACCGGTGCATGAAGGTCGAGGCCTAAGGGATTTATATTATCCTGGCCCGCGACGTAATCCGTCTGGTACTCGTCTTTTACAACGTCGCCCACGTTTGGAGCCTCCTCTAGGGATTGGATTACTGAAATTTAAGGTTCAATCGTTACGAAAATGCAAGTCTAATGTTTTGAACTCAAAACATCAAAAATGCGACCAGCTGTCAGTTCCCCGCAAAGCATAGACCAGTATTTGCCCGCGCGCCGAGACCCGCTATCGCGCACACTCAGCAATCGAATGAACGGTGTGTAACGTATTTCGTTACACTTGGGGTCCCAGCCATTGAACGACAGAGGATGTGATGGAGAAGACCAAAACATTTCCGATGCGGTACACCGCCTTTGCCCTGAGCATCGTTGGGCTTTTGACCACGGCCCCCCTCGCCGTTTATCTTGGCGGATGGTACATCGCCCCTGTCATCTTCGGCATCCTCACTGCAGTCGGCACCTGGGACCTCCTGCAACGCAAGCGCACACTGAGCCGCAACTACCCGATTCTTGCCAACTTCCGCTATTTACTGGAATCCATCGGGCCGGAGATTCGCCAGTACTTCATCCAGTCCGATACCGAAGAACGGCCGTTTTCCCGTGAACAGAGAACCATCGTCTACCAGCGCGCCAAGAACGTGCTGGATAAACGGCCTTTTGGTTCCCAGCTCAGTATGTACGACGAGGGTTACGAGTGGATGAGCCACTCGCTGAAACCGACCAGCCTCGACAGCAGCGATTTCCGGATTCTGATTGGCAAACAGTGTGCGAAGCCTTACAGCGCCAGCGTGTTCAACATATCGGCCATGAGCTTCGGCTCACTCTCTGCCCACGCCATACTCAGCCTGAATGCCGGCGCCAAACAGGGCAATTTCTACCATGACACCGGTGAAGGCTCCATTTCCCGCTACCATCGCCAACCCGGCGGCGACCTGGTCTGGGAGATCGGATCGGGGTATTTCGGGTGCCGGCACCCGGACGGCAGTTTTAACGAAGACAAGTTCGTGGAAAACGCCACCCAGGCCCAGGTGAAAATGATAGAGATCAAACTATCTCAGGGGGCCAAACCCGGCCACGGCGGCATTCTGCCCGGGGCAAAGGTTACCCCGGAAATAGCGGAAGCGAGGGGCGTCACTGTCGGCGAAGACGTGGTTTCGCCGGCCCGCCATTCGGCGTTTGATACGCCGGTTGAGCTGCTGGAGTTCATCGAGCGACTGCGGGAGCTTTCCGGCGGCAAACCGGTAGGGTTCAAGCTGGCCATCGGCCATCCATGGGAGTGGTTTGCCATCGTCAAGGCCATGCTCAAGACCGGGATGAAGCCGGACTTTATCGTAGTGGATGGCGGCGAAGGCGGTACGGGCGCGGCTCCGCTGGAATTCATCAACCGCCTCGGTATGCCAATGAAAGAAGCGCTCCTTCTGGTCCACAACACGCTGGTCGGCACGAACCTGAGGGATGAGATTGCCATTGGTGCCGCGGGCAAGATCACGTCCGCGTTCAACATCGCCCGTACGCTGGCCCTTGGCGCCGATTGGTGTAACTCCGCCCGCGGCTACATGTTCGCACTCGGCTGCATTCAGGCGCTTAACTGCCATACTGGCCGCTGCCCCAGTGGTGTGGCGACGCAGGACCCCCGCCGGGGCAACAAACTCGATGTTGCGGACAAAAGCGAGCGCGTATTCAACTACCACAAGAATACGCTGGACGCCCTGCAAAACCTGCTTGAGGCATCGGGGCTGAACCACCCGTCAGAGCTTGGCCCCGAGCACATCATCCAGCGCACCTCGAAAACCGAAGTGCAGTCCTACATGGACATGCTACCGTTCCTCTCGCCCGGAGCGCTGCTGGAGGGAAAAACCGGCCTGACCGTGTTCGACAAGTACTGGCCCGAGGCCGATGCCGACACCTTCGGGCCACCGGAGTTTGTGTTGCGGCTACGGGAAACCAAACTGCGTTAAAATTTACCGCGAAAGGTCAAAACCCTGTTTATTTTTCATTGGGGCTGGTGTAGACTTCGCTCCCGCTAAGCCACTGAGATAACTCTCATCTTTGAGGTGATCCCGGTAGGTTTTAGTGTTTCGGGGCGTAGCGCAGCTTGGTAGCGCACTTGCATGGGGTGCAAGGGGTCGTAGGTTCAAATCCTACCGTCCCGACCAAATCCCCGAATAAAGCCCGGTGCCGACAGGTCCGGGCTTTATTTTTTTCAGGCCGGCGCACCAGAGTAGCTGGATGCCGTCATTTCCCGGATTGTCGATTCCGACACCGGCCTGCCGAGATAAAAGCCTTGCAATGTGCTACAGGCCATCTGGTTAAGAACCCTGTGCGCTTCCTCGGTTTCGATGCCCTCTGCAACCGTTTCAAAGCCCATGGATTTGAGCATCTGGATCAGCGCAGACATTT
The DNA here is from genome assembly GCA_051750305.1 of Pseudomonadota bacterium. Classification (GTDB taxonomy): domain Bacteria; phylum Pseudomonadota; class Gammaproteobacteria; order Pseudomonadales; family Oleiphilaceae; genus Marinobacter. The sequence continues at coordinate 167,508 of JBNJJM010000005.1, forward strand.
TTTCCTGTTTATCGGAATTGCACTCCACTTCCTTGAAGAGCTTCCCGTCCAGTTTCACCTTGGAAATATAACCAATTTCCGTCAGATAACTGAAATTGGAGTAGCCGGCACCGAAGTCATCAATGGCCAGCTTGATGGATTTCGAAGCGAGATAAGCCAATGAGTTATCAAGCTCCTCGGTGCGATCAAGCAGCGCCTCCTCAGTCACCTCAAGTGTCAACCAGTCTATGTCGTCGACCTCGTCCAGCAGTCTGTGCATCTCACTTTTCGGGTCGTGCAATTTCGACAGATTCCTGGGGTGAATGTTGATGGAGATCTGCAGGGTTTTCATGCGCTCATCGGCCTCTATCCAGGCGGCCCGCTGCTCTATCGCCCGGTTCAGTACCCAACGGTCCAGGCTTTCCTGAAGATGGGCAATATCCGCCGCCTTGAGAATAGGGACCGGCCCCAGGTGCCCCAATTCCGGATGGTTCCAGCGAATCAGCGCCTCCACTCCCAGTAGCTGCCGCTCTTCCCCGTTCCGGAAGTAGGGCTGAAACTCAAAATACAGACCATTGTCGATGCCCTGCTGCAGCGTGGTTTTAAGCTCGTACTCAACGCGCAGCTGCTCCAGCATTTCATCGCTGCGCTTGGGGTCAACAAAACTGAACTTCGCACGGCCGGTCTGTTTTGCCCGGTACATGGCAATATCGGCATTACGAAGCAGGATATCCTGTCGTTTGCCATCTTCGGGGTAGATCGCGATACCGATGCTCGATGAGATAAACAGCTTCTCGCCGGCAATCTCGAGCGGGTGCTTCAGGCTTTCGAGTATACGGGTTGCGAACTTCTGGGCACTTTCAATCTCCTCAAGCTCGTCCATGATCACAATAAACTCATCGCCACTTATGCGCGCAAAAAAGTCACAATCCCGGATCAACAACTGAAGTGTTTCCGCAAAATGCTTGAGGATGGCATCGCCTACTGCATGCCCCAGCGAATCGTTGATCCGCTTGAATTTGTCGATGTCGAGGAACAGCAGCGCAAAACGGGTGCCGGCGCGAGCATGTCGGAGCACGGTATCCGTCAGGTGGTCGTTCAGATGCAAACGGTTGGGAAGCCCTGTGAGTTCGTCGAACATCGCCATCTCGTGAAGCTCTTCTTCCCGCACCTTGAGCTCCGCTATGTCATTACAGACGAACACCCAGCGCACTGAGCCGTCCAGGTCATCATAGAGCGGGCTGACGGAAACGTAATGAGGCTCGACAGCATCCCCGTTGACAAACTGCAGTTCCCCGCGCCATTTGCCATCCCGCTCAGCCATCCTCCAGATCGTATCCAGGGACAGGTTGCTGTCGCTGGGCCGGAAGAAACAGTCTATATCAAAAAACTCGTCATTGGACTCGGGCATCAGGGAATCGGAGAAGGCCCGGTTCAGAAATACCAACTGCTTCTCATCGTCAAACACCGCGATTTTTTCGTGAGTGTTATTGAAAACCGCTTCGGCCAGAGCCATCTGCTTTTGTCGGAACACCATATCGGAGACGTCGCTCTGGATTCCGAGATAGTGAGTCAGCTTCCCGTCACTGGTAACCGGCGCCACACTCAGCCGATTCCAGAACGGTGTGCCGTCTTTCCTGTAATTGAGAATCAGCTCCTTACAAGCCCCCTGACCTTTGATGCAGGATCGGATCGCATCAACCGTTTCGGGGGCCGTCTCCGGCCCCTGGAGAAACCGGCAGTTGCGGCCTAACGCCTCCTGCTCGGCATATCCGGTCATCTCCGTGAAAGCCCGGTTGACGTACATGATGGGCATGTCCTCGGCCTCGGCATCCACGATAATAATCCCCTGATCCGCGGCCTCCATCGCCCGGGCCTGCAGGGAATTGTCCCGCATCGCCTGTTCCAGGGAATCGTAAATTCTCAGCAATTCCGTGTTGTCCCAGAAAAGGAGAATCACCCCGCTCAGTTCGTCATTGTCGTTGCGGTAACTGTTCACCGATAGCTCGAAGCTTCTCTGCTGGCCCTTGACCTGCGCGAATTCTGGTCGCTGACTGTCAAAGGCACGGCCAATCAACAGCTTCAGATTGGGCAAATCGAGCTTTGGCTGCAGCTGATCCACGGCTTTGCCAACGCTATCCTCGTCGAACGCAAAAATGCCGGTGGCCGCGGGGTTGAAGTGAACCACTTTGAGGTCCTCATCCAGAACCAGCAACGGATGCGGCAGACTCCTCTGGAGATTGCTCAGATCCGCATGCAATGCGGCAATCTCACTGGCCTTGACCTGAATTTCCTCGTTGACGGTGGTCAGCTCTTCGTTGGTCGACTGCAGCTCTTCATTGGAGGTCTCGAGCTCTTCGTTCGTTGATTGCAGCTCTTCGTTGGCGGATTGCAGCTCTTCATTGACCGCCTGCAGTTCTTCATTGGAGGTTTCCAGCTCCTCAATGACGGTTTGAAGGTGCTCTCGCATGCCCGTGAGCTCGAGCTGCAGCTGCTCGATCTGGCTGTCGGACTTTGCTGTCGGAATCGGTGTGGCTTCCCCTTTCATTTCAGTGGTGTCGTAGCGCACAAGGTAAAGGAATTCTTTCTCTCCCTGTTCCGAAAGGGGAACAACTTCGAAGTAGAAAAGATGCCTTTCATGGGGTATTGGGCGGGATTTCTGCACCGAACCGTCTTTACGGGACTTGAACAGCAGGCTTTTCAACTCCAACTGCAAATTGCCGTGAACAATATTCTGGAGGTTAAGGCTCGCCTTGCCCTTGCCTATTTTCGTGATCTCCCTGAGATCGCCATAGATGAACTTGATGTCCATGGCCTCGTCCACCACGAAGGCATTCGTCATGACGTGCCTGGAGACGGCCCTCATCACCTTGTCGTCCAGCGTCTCGTAAGTGTTGCCGGCGTTCTCCTCGGCAATGGGCGGTCTTTTATGGGCGGAGCGTTTACTCACTTTGTAACGACGGTAGATTTCGCTGCCGACGGTATCGTTACGGATGAGCACCCTGCTATCGGTGGATGACGCTTCGAACAGTTCGCTGCCCGGCAGGGATTCGGATTTGCCCAGAAACAGATAGCCGCCTGGGCGCAGGGCGTAATGGAAGGTAGCCTGAACCTGCTTTTGCAGTTCCGGCTTCATGTAAATCAGTACATTTCTGCAACTCACCAGATCGAGCCGTAGAAAAGCGGGGTCGCCTACCAGGTTCTGCCTCGCGAAGGTCACCATTTCCCGGATGTGCTTCTTGACCTGGCATCCGTCGTTCGCCGGGGTGAAGTGCTTTTCGATCCTGGGTCTCGACACGTCTTTGACAGAAACCGACTCGTAGCGGCCGCGTCTGGCTATGGTGAGCGCGGGTATATCGATATCTGTGGCAAAGATCTGGATATTATAATCGTAGATGTCCGGCCCCAGCGTCTCATGCAGAAGCATTGCAATCGAATACGCCTCTTCCCCGGTGGCACATCCTGCCACCCAGATGCGTATTTCATCGCCGGGAGCCTTCTGTTCCACAATTTTTCCGAGAGTCTGACTCAGCTTTTCGAACGACTCACCATCGCGAAAAAATCCGGTCACAGAAATCAGAAGATCCTGATACAGGTGCTGCAGCTCGGCCGGCTTTTCTCTGACAAAGCTTTCGTATTCGAGCCAGCTCGCCGTATCGGTCGCAACCATACGCCTTTGTATCCGCCGCTGGAGGGTATTGTCCTTGTATTCGCCGAAATCGACGCCGGTTTCTTTGGAGAGCAACTCCAGAATGCTCGCGATCGCTTCGGACTTTCCGCTGCGGGGCGCCCCCTCGTCCTGCATCTCGGTGTGCGTGGCCAGTCTCTCCAACTGCTTCGCAATGTCTTTAACCGGCAACACCCGGTCCACACAAGCCGTTTCAATCGCCGATAACGGCATGCCGTCGTACTTCGCCTCCGCCGGATCCTGAGCAAACGTGAAGCCTTCGTGGGCTTTTATTACCCGGCAGCCCTGGGCGCCATCACTACCGGTACCCGACAGAACCACCCCGACGGCGCGACTGGTATAGGCCTCTGCCAACGAGACAAACAGCTCATTGGCAGAGGGCTTGGGTACGCCGTGTTGCTCCGTGGCCTCAAGCCGGACCTGCCCCTGTCTGACCACGGCATTATTGGCCGGCGGGATTACATAGACATTGCCAACCTCAACTGCCACGCCCTCCGAGGCGCTCTGAACCTTCAGCTTTGTTTCCCGTGAAAGCAGTTTGGTCAGCATGCTCTCATGATCCGGTGACAGGTGTTGCGCGATAATAATGGAGAGGGGGGACGACGAATCAAGGTGTTTGAGTAAATGCTTGAGAGCCTCCAGGCCGCCCGCCGAAGCGGCGATTCCGACAACCAGAGGAGAGGGGGTGTTCTCGGCGGTCATAACGCGGGTCCGTGTTGGTGTGCACTGAAGATTCACAGCGAAACAACGAGTCTTGCTTTCAGAACCCGCTACCACGGCGACCGCTAATGAACCAAAGATCTATCTGTTTTGAACCAATTCTGTTACAGAATCTTACGTTCGTCCAATTCATTATCGTGCAGTCGGTCATTTTTTGACAATTCACCGGACATAAAAAAACCGAAGGCGTACCTTCGGTTTTCGGAAAGAGGCAAAAGCCGCTGTGATCAGCGCACCGGTGCGTTCAGCACATCCAGAACCTCTTCCAACTCGGTAATCATCTGACGGATCAACTGCTTGTACTGGGATGTGTCGTCCTTCACCTCGTGGCTGCTAAGCTTCTGCTTGGCCCCACCGATGGTGTAACCCTGATCGTACAGCAGGCTGCGAATCTGACGGATGGTAATTACGTCCGCCCGCTGATAGTAACGGCGATTGCCGCGGCGCTTGACCGGCGACAACTGCGGAAACTCCTGCTCCCAGTACCGCAGTACGTGCGCCTTTACTGCGCACAGCTCGGCGACCTCACCAATGGTAAAGTAGCGCTTGCCCGGGATCGTGGGCAGCTCGTTGTTATGACTCGGTTCCAGCATACGTTTCTACTTTCTGTTTTAGTTTCTGACCTGGTCGGAATGTCACGACACGCCGTGCGCTGATTGGAATTTCTTCCCCAGTTTTCGGGTTCCGTCCCGGCCGCTGCTTTTTGTCACGCAGATCAAAATTACCGAAACCGGACAACTTCACTTGCTCGTTGTGGCTGAGTGCGCCTCTGATCTCATCGAAAAAAGCTTCCACCATTTCCTTGGCTTCACGCTTGTTCAGACCCAATTCATCGTACAAGCGCTCGGCCATTTCCGCTTTCGTCAAAGCCGCCATCTGTTAACTCCTTAGTGTTGCGCCCAGCTCCTCTTGCAGTGCTTCAATCACACCGGTGAAGAGCGAGTGCACCTCTTCTTCATTGAGCGTGCGTTCAGGATGCTGCCAGAACAGGCTCAGGGCCAGGCTGCGGTTACCTTCCCCCAGACTTTCACCCTCATAGACATCAAACGCGCGCAACGCCGTCAGGCGTTCCCCGGCGTGCTTTTTGGCCACACGCTCAACATCGGCAAACGCCACATTGTTTCCGATAATGATAGCCAAATCTCGCCGAACTTCAGGAAATTTTGAAATTTCTTTGAAATTAGGCACATATCCGGAAACGATCGAATTCAAGAATAGCTCAAACATCAGGATCGTGCCATTAAGTTCAAGATTTTTCTGAACTTGTGGGTGCAGTGTGCCCAGCCACCCGACATGTTTGCCATCCCGGACCAGTTCCGCGGTCTGCCCCGGGTGCAATGCCGGATGCTGACTGGCAACAAACCGGACTTCGATACCCAGCAGGCGGAACAGGCTTTCCAATTCTCCTTTTACATCAAAGAAATCCGCCGTTCTGCGACCGTTCGCCCAGTTTTCCGGCATCTGACCGCCCACGACCACGCCTGCCAGCATCGGCTGCTGATCGATTCTGTCGCCCTCTTTTACAAACCGCAGCCCGGTTTCAAACAGCCGAATGCGCGGCTGCTGCCGGTTCTGGTTATGGGCGACGGTCTTCAGCAAGCCGCTCCACAGGCTGGTCCTCATCACCGACAGATCGGATGAAATGGGGTTGGCCAGGGCGATGCCCTCACGCTCCGGATCAATCAGTTGCTGAACCCTGGGATCCACAAAGCTGTAGGTGACGGCTTCCTGATAACCGCAGGCAACGAAATAATTCTGAATGGCAGAAACCGGGCGCACGGCTTCTTCCTGTACCCGCAAGCCCAGAGAACCCACCGGCTCGGTCACCGGCAGATTGTTGTAGCCATAAATCCGTCCGACCTCCTCGATGAGGTCCTCCTCGATGGAAATATCCGGGCGGAATGACGGCACACTGACGCGCCAGCCATTCTTTAGCAGCTTGTCAATGTGAAGACCCAGCCGGGTCAGAATTTCCTCGACGGTGGTGCGGTCTATGGCCAGGCCGAGCACGTCCGCCAAACGGCTTTCCCGCAGATCAATCGCCCGGGCTTTCGGCAGGTGCGCCTCGCTGACCACCTCGACAATCTCGCCCGGCTCGCCGCCTACAATACTCATCAGCAAGGCAGTGCATCGCTCCATGGCGTCCCGGGCCAGCTGATAATCCACACCGCGCTCAAAGCGATGAGAGGCATCGGTGTGCAGCCCGTAGTGGCGCGCTTTGCCGGCCAGGGTAATGGGATCAAAATAGGCAGATTCCAGCACCAGATCACGGGTATCGGCATTGACGCCGGAATCTTCTCCCCCCATGACCCCGGCAATCGCCACGGGCTTTTCCCGGTCAGCAATGACCAGCGTCTCTGCGGTCAGCTCCACTTCCTGGCCGTCCAGCAGAACCAGCTTCTCGCCCGGCTCTGCCATCCGTACCACAATGCCGCCACTTACCCGGCTGCGATCAAACGCGTGCATGGGCTGGCCCAGCTCAAGCATGACATAGTTTGTGACGTCGACCGCCGCATCGATAGAGCGGATGCCGGAGCGACGCAGTTTTTCCTGCATCCATAACGGCGATTCGGCCTTTAGATTGACGTTGCGAAGAATACGACCGAGGTAGCGTGGGCAGCCGGCCGGGGCCTGAACAGAGATTTCCGGCACGTCGGAATGTGCCGCTTCCACCACCTCAATCCCGGGCGCTTCGACCAACATGCTGTTCAACACGCCCACTTCCCGCGCAATGCCCTTGATGGACAGGCAATCGGCGCGGTTAGGGGTGAGATCCACGTCGATAGTGACGTCATCAAGCTTCAGGTAATCGCTCAGGGAGCGGCCCACGGGGGCGTCGGCCGGCAGCTCCATCAGGCCGTCGTGATCGTCAGAGAGCCCCAGTTCCGAGGCGGAACACAGCATGCCCTCAGAGGGCTGGCCGCGAAGCTTCGCTTTCTTGATCCTGAAGTCGCCCGGCAACACCGCGCCTACCACAGCAAACGGCACCTTGAGGCCGGCACGCACGTTCGGTGCGCCACAGACCACTTGCACCGTGCCCTCACCGTTGCTCACCTGACACACGCGCAGCTTGTCCGCGTCAGGATGGGGTTCCGCCGCCAGTACCTCGCCGACCACAACGCCGCTGAACTGGCCGGCAACCGGCTCAAATCCGTCCACTTCCAGACCAGCCATGGTGATCTGGTCCATCAATTCCTGAGTGTTGAGATCCGGGTTAACCCACTCGCGCAGCCACTGTTCACTGAATTTCATGGTATTTGCCTTGTCCTGATGCGGTATTACCTGATAGTTCGATTGCCGTGAATCGCCGTTTAACGGAACTGGCGCAGAAAGCGCAGGTCGTTCTCGAAAAACATGCGCAGATCATTGACGCCGTAGCGAAGCATGGCCAGACGTTCGACGCCCAGACCAAAGGCAAAGCCACGGTATTCCTCGGCATCAATACCGCAATGTTCAAATACTTTCGGGTGCACCATGCCGCAGCCCATCACTTCCAGCCACTTGATGCTGCCATCGGCCTCGCGGCCCCACTCGATATCCACTTCCGCAGAAGGTTCGGTAAACGGGAAATAGGAGGGCCGGAACCGGACTTTCAGATCGCGCTCAAAGAACACCCGCAGGAATTCTTCCACGGTGCTTTTGAGGTCGGCAAAGCTGACGTCTTTTTCCACCAGCAACCCTTCCACCTGATGGAACATCGGCGTGTGGGTCATGTCGGAGTCACACCGATAGACCCGGCCCGGACAGATCATCCGGAACGGCGGTTTGCCCGCTTCCATGGTGCGTATCTGCACCGGCGAAGTGTGGGTACGCAGCAAGGTGCCCGGGTTGAAGTAAAAGGTATCGTGCATGGCACGGGCCGGATGGTGGCCGGGAATGTTGAGGGCTTCGAAGTTGTGGTAGTCGTCTTCGATTTCCGGGCCCTGCTCGACGGTGTAGCCCGCGCGGGAAAAGAACTGCTCGATACGTTGCAGGGTACGCGTAACCGGGTGCAGGCCGCCGAGATCCTGGCCGCGGCCAGGCAGGGTCACGTCGATGGATTCGCTGGCCAGCTTCTGCTCAATGGCAACACGCTCCAGATCCGCGCGGCGGGCATTGATGGCCTGCTCAACCTGACCTTTCGCCTCGTTGATTTTCTGGCCGGCAGCGGGGCGCTCTTCCGCGGAAAGTTTGCCCAGAGTTTTGGCCTGCTGGGTGATCACACCTTTCTTGCCGAGGTATTCAACACGAATTTGATCAAGTGCCTGCAAGCTGTCGGCGCTTTCTACCGCCGCCAACCCGTCCTGAACCAGTTGCTTCAGGTTTTCCATTGACCCTGCTCCAAACCAGAAATGGGAGTACTAAACCAAGTATCTATAAACAAAAATAGGGGAAGAGCGCGCCCTTCCCCTATTAGAGAGCGCCACCATGACAACATGAGGACGCCCGGATCGATCAGTAATCGATGAAAGAGCTTAAGCGATCACAGGGACGCTTTGGCCTTCTCAACTACGGCAGCAAATGCCTGCTGCTCGTTCATGGCCAGATCGGCCAGAACCTTACGATCGATCTCAACGTTAGCCTTCTTCAGACCAGCGATCAGACGGCTGTAGGACAGACCGTTAGCGCGGGCACCCGCGTTGATACGGGCAATCCACAGAGCGCGGAATGCGCGCTTGCGGTTACGACGGTCACGGTAGGCATACTGACCGGCCTTGATAACCGCCTGTTTGGCTACACGATAGACGCGGCTACGCGCTCCGTAATAACCCTTGGCCTGATTGAGAATCTTCTTGTGACGACGACGTGCGACCACGCCACGCTTTACACGAGCCATACTTTAATCCTTCTACCTTTAAACCTTTGCAGGAATGATTAGCGGCTGAATCAGCACGCGGTCATACGCTTGATGGAAGCCACATCAGACTTGGCAATCAGCTTGGTACCACGGAGCTGACGCTTACGCTTGGGGCTCTTCTTGGTCAAGATATGACTGGTGAAGGACTGCTTGTGCTTGAAGCCAGTGGCGGTTTTCTTGAACCGCTTGGTGGCTCCGCTTTTGGTTTTCATCTTAGGCATTTTTAAAACTCCGCATTCTATTTTTAAATAAACAAAATGTGCCCCTGAACGACAAATCCCCCGCAGGCGCGGGGGATCATCACCCGATCAGGTTCACTTCTTCTTGCGGGGAGCCACAATCATGGTCATCTGCCGGCCTTCCATTTTCGGCCGCATCTCAACCGTTGCAATTTCCTCGATGTCCGTTTCAATCCGACCCATGAGCTTCATACCGATTTCCTGGTGTGCCATCTCACGGCCACGGAAACGGATCGTGATCTTGCCGCGGTCCCCGTTTTCAAGGAAACGTACCAGGTTGCGTAGTTTGACCTGATAATCCCCTTCTTCAGTTCCTGGACGGAACTTAAGCTCTTTGACCTGCGTCTGCTTCTGCTTTTTCTTGGCAGCCGCCTTGGCCTTCTTCTCTTCGAAGATTTTCTTCCCGTAGTCCATTATCTTACAGACAATCGGATCGGAATCCGTAACCTGCACCAGATCAAGAGTGGCCTCTTCCGCCAACTTCAACGCCTCTTCGATCGAAACAATCCCGACCTGTGTGCCTTCGGCATCGATCAGACGGACTTCAGTTGCGTCAATGTTCTCATTGATCGGCGCCTTTGGTGTGCGCCCACCCCGATTCGCTCGCTGTTTAATAATCAACTCTCCGTTTTGGTTCTGCCCTTGCGTTGAATGTCATCAGCCAGCAGCTGTTCAAACGCTTCAAGCGACATAGTTCCCAGATCCTCACCTTTGCGGGTTCTCACCGCTACGGCGTTGTTCTCGATTTCCTTGTCTCCGACAACAACCAAAAAGGGAACTTTATTAATAGTGTGCTCGCGGATTTTAAAGCCGATCTTCTCGTTTCTCAAGTCGGCATTAACCCTATAGCCCAAAGAATCCCACTTTTTCGCCAGATTCTGACAATAATCACGCTGATTATCGGTGATATTGAGGACCGCAACCTGGGTTGGTGCCAGCCAGGTGGGGAATGCGCCTTCGTATTCTTCAATCAGAATACCGATGAACCGTTCGAACGACCCGAGTACCGCGCGGTGCAGCATGACCGGCGTCTTGCGCTCGGAATTGTCTGCCACATACTGGGCGCCGAGGCGGCCCGGCATGGAGAAATCGACCTGAATGGTACCGCATTGCCATACCCGGCCGATACAGTCTTTCAGGGAGAATTCGATTTTCGGGCCATAGAATGCGCCCTCACCCGGCAACAACTCCCAGTCAACACCTTCCCGGTTCAAGGCCTCTTCGAGCGCCGCTTCGGATTTGTCCCAGACTTCATCTGAGCCAACACGCTTCTCCGGTCGGGTCGAGAGCTTGTAGAGAATCTGCTCAAAGCCGAAATCCTTGTAGACCTCGTGAAGCAGGTCGATAAAGCGTGACACCTCCTCCTGAATCGCATCTTCCTCACAGAAGATGTGGGCATCGTCCTGGGTAAAGCCGCGAACCCGCATCAGTCCGTGCAGCGCGCCTGAGGCTTCGTTGCGATGACAGGAGCCGAATTCCGCCAGACGCAACGGCAGGTCCTTGTAGCTTTTCAGGCCCTGATTGAACACCTGGATGTGGCACGGGCAGTTCATCGGCTTGATGGCAAAGTCGTGCTTCTCGGACTCGGTGGTGAACATGTCATCATGGAACTTGTCCCAGTGACCGGACTTCTCCCACAGCGCCCGGGAGACCACCTGCGGCGTCTTGATTTCCTTGTAGCCATGGCGATGGAGGATATCGCGCATGTACTGCTCGATTTCCTGGTACAGCGACCAGCCATCCGGATGCCAGAACACCATACCCGGCGCTTCTTCCTGCATGTGGAACAGATTCAGCTTCTTGCCGATCTTGCGATGATCGCGCTTTTCCGCTTCTTCCAGACGATGCAGGTAGGCCTTGAGGTCTTTCTTGTTGCCCCAGGCAGTGCCGTACACCCGCTGGAGCTGCTCATTACCGGTGTCACCACGCCAGTATGCGCCCGCCACCTTGGTCAGTTTGAAGGCCTTCAATTTACCGGTACTGGGCACATGGGGACCACGGCACAAATCAATGAAATCACCCTGTCGGTAGAACGACAGATCCTCATCCCCGGGAATGTCCTCGATGATGCGTACCTTGTATTCCTCGCCCATCTCGTCGAACAGCTTCACCGCCTCTTCCCGGGACATGACCGAGCGAGACACCGGAATGTCCTGCTTTGCCAACTCTTCCATGCGCTTTTCGATGCGCTGGAGGTCCTCGTTGGTAAACGGGCGATCGAACTTGAAGTCGTAGTAGAACCCGTTGTCGATGACCGGACCGATGGTAACCTGCGCCCCCGGGAACAGCTCTTTCACGGCCATGGCCAGCAAATGGGCGGTGGAGTGACGAACGATGTCGACGCCGTCTTCGTCACGCTCGGTGACGATGGCCAGCTCAACGTCCTCATCAATCGCATAACTGGTGTCGACCAGCTTGCCGTTGACCCGGCCGGCAAGAGCCGCTTTGGCAAGACCGGCGCCAATGTCGGCGGCGACATCGTGAACAGTAACGGATTCGGCAAAACTGCGGTGACTGCCGTCCGGCAGGGTAATTACGGGCATGGTGTTCTCCTGACTCGATAAGGTCTCAGCGGTGATCCGTACCAAAGATCACATGTTGGCGGCGTTCCGTGACACAAACCACGGGCCGCGTTCGCAGCGGAGTTTATCAGAAAAAAACCCGGCGGGTTAACGCCGGGTTTTCCGAGACAGCGATCGTGTCACGTCGCTGAAGCTGCTGACGCCTCTGCGTCCTCACGGCCTTTGCGCCGCAGCTGACCAAAGGCCACCAGCCCCAGAAGTATCAATGCCGGAATGAACATCAACTCCTTCGGCGGCCGGTCAAGCTCCACCTGGACCGCATCGATGGTCCAGCCAAAACTGATACCGGCATCTTCCGCCGGGCTGCCAAACTCCACGAATTCAACCGCCATCCGGTCACCATCCGGTCGCACCTCGATACCCGCACCCATCAGGCGCTCTTCCGGCGAGTCGCCCTCAGGGATCTCAAGCTTGAGGTAAGTGGTCACATCATTGCCGTCCAGGGACGTACCTGACGCCTTCAGAATCACCGACTTATCCGCAGGAACATTCTCTACATGCTCCATGATTTCCACGCCGGGGCGATCTTCTGTGGCGGGGTAGATCATGTCCCACCAGTAGCCGGGCCGAAAGAGAGTAAAGGTAATCAGCAGCAGCAACAGGGATTCCCATTTATAGCTTTTGGTGAACCAGTACCCCTGTGTCGCGGCGGAGAACACCAGCATGGCGGTCACAGCACTGAAGATCGTAAGCAGCAGGTCGAACCACCCCGTCAATCCAATCAACAACAACTGCGTGTTGAAGATGAACATGAAGGGGAGAATGGCCGTGCGGATGTCATAGGTAAAACCCTGAATACCGGTCCGTATCGGATCTGCCCCGGAGATGGCCGCCGCCGCATAGGCGGCCAGCCCCACCGGCGGCGTGTCGTCTGCCAGAATACCGAAGTAGAAGACGAACAGATGCACTGCAATCAGCGGCACCAGCAGACCGTTCTGGGCACCAAGGGTGACGATGACCGGCGCCATCAGGGTCGACACCACGATGTAGTTGGCCGTGGTTGGCAGCCCCATACCGAGAATCAGGCTGATCACCGCCGTGAAAATCAGCATCAGCAGCAGGTTGCCCCCGGACAGGAATTCGACGAACTCTGTCATTACCAGACCAATGCCGGTGAGAGTGACCGTGCCGACTACGATGCCAGCGGTGGCCGTAGCCACACCAATACCGACCATGTTGCGGGCACCAGTGGCCAGCGAATGCATCAGATCTACAAAGCCGATCTTGCAGTTCTCGAAAAAGGCACCCTGCTTGCGGAAAAACGCCAGCAGCGGGCGCTGCGTAATGACAATAAAGATCATGAACAGCGTGGCCCAGAACGCCGACAGCTGGGGGGAGAAGCGCTCCACCGTCAGACACCAGATCAGCACCACCACCGGCAGCAAATAATACAGACCGGTTTTAACGGTCGGGCCCATCTCCGGGAGCTCTCCCATCGCCGCTTCCGGGTCGTCAATTTCCAGCTCCGGGAAACGCGTGGCGTAGGCAACCAGTCCAACATACAGTAGCAACAGTATTGGCCCAAGAACCCAGACAGCGGCGTCGCCCAGCCAGGTTTTCATCCAGCCAACGCCGTAATAGACCGCGAGAGTCAGCACGCTCAGGCCAATCAGAAGCACTACCCAGTTGAGCATTCGCTGAGCCAGTGTCGGGCGATTCAACCGCTCCATGCCTTTCATGTTCAGCTTGCAGGCTTCCAGGTGAACAATGTAGATCAGTGCCACATAGGAAATCAGTGCCGGCAGGATGGCGTGCTTGATGACCTCAAGGTAGGAAATGCCCACGTACTCGACCATCAGGAAGGCAGCCGCACCCATGATCGGCGGCGTTAACTGGCCGTTGGTGGACGCGGCCACCTCAACGGCGCCTGCCTTGGTCGCCGGAAAACCGACACGCTTCATCAGCGGAATGGTGAAAGTGCCGGTGGTTACCACGTTGGCAATCGAGGAACCTGAAATCACCCCGCTCAGGCCACTCGACACCACCGCCGCTTTGGCCGGGCCACCTCGCATGTGGCCAAGGCCCGCGTAGGCGACCTTGATAAAGTAGTTCCCTGCCCCCGCCCGCTCGAGCAGGGCGCCAAAAAGTACAAACAGGAAAACGAAACTGGTGGATACACCCAGTGCTACGCCGAACACGCCTTCTGTTCCGAGCCACTGGTGCGACGCAAGCTTGTTGAGACTCACACCCTTGTGAGCAATCACGTCCGGCATGTAAGGACCGGCGAGAGAATAGGTAATGAAAACCCCGGCAACGATGGTCAAAGGCAGCCCCAGGGCACGACGCGTAGCCTCCAGAAGGAGCGCCAGACCGATCATGGCAACCCAAAGGTCCATGGTGGTAGGGGAACCCGGCCTGCTGGAGAGTTCCCGATAGAAAACGTACAGGTAAGAAGCACAAAAAGCGGCAAGCACCGCCAACACCCAGTCGTAAAAGGGCACATTATGGAGGTTGCGTCCCTTGATCATGGGGAACGCCGAGAACGCCAGAAACACGGCAAAAGCCAGGTGAATGGAGCGAGCTTCGGTAGAGTTAAATATTCCGAAATTAACAATATAAGGCAGTGGCGAGGCTATCCAGAGCTGAAACAGAGACCACACCACAGGAACGATGAAAAGTATGGTCGCGGCATTGCCGCTGGCTGCCCTGCCCCCGGTTTCTGTCTGCAGAATCTGCTCTACTTTTCCGCCATCCACACCAGTCCCGTTAGCCGGGTCACTCGTCGCCATAAGACATTCCTGTTACGTGAAAGATTAATCCCGGAGAGACAACACAGCGGGCATACGGCCCGCTGTGTTGAGACGCAGACAGATCAGTCGATCAGACCAGCTTCTTTGAAGTACTTCTCAGCACCCGGGTGCAGAGGCGCACTATTGGCGTCGGTGACCATTTCTTCTTTGTCGAGGTTGCCGAAGGCAGGATGCAGGCGCTTGAAGCTGTCGAAGTTCTCGAATACTGCTTTTACGACCGCATACACCACATCATCCGGTACGTCGGTAGAAGACACAAACGTTGCCGCCACACCGAAGGTGGTGACATCGTCATCACTGCCACGGTACATACCGCCGGGGATCACGGCCTTCCGGTAGTACGGATTGTCGTCGATCAGTTTCTTGGTGGCGTCGTTGTCGACGTTCACCAGCACACTGTCACAGGACGTTGTCGCTTCCTTGATCGCACCGGAGGGGTGGCCCACGGTGTAGAAGAAAGCGTCAATGTTGCCGTCACACAGGGCCTGGGACTGTTCAGCCGCCTTGATTTCAGCCGCCAGGGAGAATTTGCTTTCATCCCAACCCATTTCCTTCATCAGCACTTCCGCAGTGGCGCGCTGCCCGGAGCCCGGGTTACCGATGGAAACGCGTTTACCTTCCAGGTCCTCGAAGCTCTTGATGCCAGAGCCTTTGCTTGCAACAACCGTGAACGGCTCCGGGTGCAGAGAGAAGACCGCACGCAGTTTTTCGTCCTTGCCGGCATCTTCAAATTCGCTGGTGCCGTTGTAGGCGTGATACTGCCAGTCCGACTGCGCGACGGCCAGATCCAGCTCACCGTCTCGAATGGCGTTCAGATTGTATACGGAACCGCCAGTGCTCTCGACGGAGCAGCGGATACCGTGTTCTTTACGGTCCATGTTGACCAGACGACAGATCGCGCCACCGGCAGGATAGTAAACACCGGTTACGCCACCGGTACCGATGGTGACAAAACGCTGCTCCTGGGCAGAAACCGCCGAAGAGGCGGCGCCAAGGCTGACAGCAGCAGCAAGCGCGAAAACGGAACTTTTGATTTTTAGCGTCATGGGATCTTCCTTTTTTCTCATCGTTATCATTTATTGCCCACGCTTACGCACGGACAAACTTCCGGTTCGATTTGAAACATAGACCACTTCAGACCATAAATAAAGCTTGCATTAGCTGGCTAACCAGTTGACCGGGAAACAAAAAAGCCCGCAGAGCGGGCTTTTTTGTCAGTGCGGCAGGCGCTTATTTTGCTGAACGCGCCTTGGCCACCATACGATCCGGGCGCAGCAGGAAGCGCGCCAGGGCCGGCAGCAGCCAGATGGCCCCGATCATGTTCCAGAGGAACATAAAGAACAACAGGAAGCCCATATCCGCCTGGAACTTGATGGGCGAGAAGATCCAGGTCACTACGCCGAGACCCAGGGTCACGCCGGTAAAGATAACGGCCTTACCCGTGGAACGCAGGGTTTCGAAATAGGCGTCCTGGAGCGTTTTGCCTTCCAGCAGGAACTTCTCCAGCTTGCTGTAGATGTAGATGCCGTAGTCGACACCGATACCCACGCCCAACGCGATCACAGGTAGCGTGGCCACCTTGATGCCGATCCCGGACACCGCCATGATCGCCTCACAGAGGATGGAGGTCAGGCCCAGGGGCACGACAATACACAGCACCGCGCGAATGGAACGGAACGTCAGGAAGCACAGCAAACTCACCACGCTGTACACGAAGATCAGCATCATGTTCTTGGCGCTGGAAATCACTTCATTCGTAGCGGCCTCCACACCTGCGTTGCCGGCTGCCAGCTTGAAGGTATGCTCTTCGCTGCTATTGGTTTCGGCAAACTCTTCAACACGCTCCACTACGGTCTGCAGTGTTTCCGCTTTGTGATCCTCGAGGAAGACCAGTACCGGCGTCAGATCACAGTTGGTATTGATCAGACCTGCCGGGGCTTCACGGATAGACGCGTTGATAATGGTCTGGTTGCGGGAGATCTCATACCACTTCCAGCTACCCTCATTCAGGGCCTTGGTCACGATCTTGGAAACATCCGCCAGCGACGCTGTCGACTGAACACCCGGCGTGTTCTGCAGCTCCCACTGCAGGTTATCCATGGCCCTCAGCACGTTGTACTGGGTGCACTGCTCTTCCGGGGTCTTGACCATGACGACCATGACGTCGGCGCTGGTCGAGTAATTGTCGATAATGTAAGCGTTATCCAGATTGTAACGGGAGTCCGCTCTCAGTTCCGGCGCCCCCTGATCCAGATCGCCGACCTTCAAGTTCTGCTTGTAATACAGCCCAAGGCCAAGACCAATCACGGCAATCAGCAGCGAAATCGGCGCTACGCCAGGGTGGGCAAAGTAGGACATGACCCGCCATTTGCGGTCCTGCTTCTCACCGCGATTCTGTACGTTGCGGATGCCCCCCTTGGTGATGCCGATGTAGGACATGATCAGCGGGTGCAGAACCAGGTTGGTGACAATAACGATAGCCACACCCAGACCGGCGGCGACCGCCAGATCCTTAATGACGTCAATTTCGATGTACAGCAAGGTCAGGAAGCCGAAGGCGTCAGATATCAGAGCCAGCATGCCCGGTATATAAAGTGCGCGGAAAGCGAGACGCGCCGCGGTAATCGGATCGAAACCCTTGGCGGCCTCGGACGCCATGGCGTTCACAATCTGTACGCCGTGACTGATGCCGATGGCAAACACCAGGAAAGGAACCAGTACCGAATACGGGTCGAGTCCGTAACCCAGCAGCCTGAGTATGCCCAACTGCCAGAACACCGCGATAATCGAGGAGAAGACCGGAACCAGAGTGCCAGCGATGCAGCGGGAGTACCAGAACAACAGAAGCGTGGTCAGAAGGATGGTAATGCCGGCGAAATACGCGATCGAACCAATACCTTCAATCAGATCACCAACCTTCTTGGCAAACCCGACGATATGGATGTCGATGTTCGGGTTATCTGCGCCGTACTTGTCACGGATTTTCTCTTCGAGCTGACGTGAGAAATCACCATAATCCAGAGGTTCGCCGGTATTCGGGTTATTCTCGTACAGCGGCGCATACACGATGGTTGAACGGAAGTTATCGGAAATCAACCGCCCCACTTCGTTGGAACGAAGAACGTTCTGACGCAGGGATTCAAGGCTTTCCCGGGATCCGTCGTAGCCATCCGGAATCACGGTGCCACCCTGGAAACCCTGTTCGGTCACTTCGACCCACCGAACGTTGGCAGTCCACAGGGATTTCAAGCCCGAACGATCCACGCCACCGAGGTAAAAGACCTCGTCAGTGATCTCCTTCAGGGTCTCCATGTACTCTTTTGTGAAAATATCGCCTTCTTTCACTTCCACGGCGATTCGCACAAAGTTGCCCAGGTTCTCCAGGTCATCCCTGTGCTCAAGCATGTTCACAATGTAAGGATGCTCAAGTGGAATCATCCGCTCGAAACTGGCATCCGGCTGGATCTTGATGGCGTTGTAGCCCAGAAACAGCGTCAGGAAAAAGAATGCAATCAGGATGATGGCCCGATTGTTGAAGATCAGCCGTTCCAGGAACGGCTCTGCCTTCGGTGTCGTCAGGTAATGTTCGCCCTTGTCGTGCTTCGGGTTCGACATTCAAAAGCCCCTCTATTATCCGTTCTGTTGTTGCCGCATCAGGGCGTTATTGAAGGTTCTTTCCACGGGCATCGGTGTGCTTGACGCCACCCTCGCCAACCAGGAGCAGGTCGGTACCGGACACCGGGACCACACCCATCACGCCTTCACGGTCATTGCGGAAATAAGGACGGAAAGATTCGCCCCCGTTAGTGCTCAGCAGCACTGCACCGCCATTACCCACCAGGGTAATTCGACCGTCATCGGCAACCGTGCCGCTCATCAGCGTTGCGCCACCCTCGTTGGGGATCATATTCCACGAGCGTCCGAGATCGGTGGACATCATCATGTTACCCCGCAACCCGAAGGCAATGATTTCATTGACCTGGCCTGTGCCGATCACCCCGAACAGGGAGCCCGAATAGGGGCTTTCACGACGATCCCAGGTGTCGCCGCCATCGGTTGACACAAAAATCTGGCCAGCTTCACCAACAATAACCAACGCTCCGCCGGTAATCTGGGCAATGCCATTCAGGTGGAAATTCTGCGAGTTATCAAAGCTTCCGGACATATCTTCCCAGCTTTCACCACCATCGGTGGTTCGCAGGACCATGCCATAGGCGCCTACCACAAAGCCGTGATTTTCGTCCTCAAACCAGACATCAAGAAGCGGGTTTACCGGCCCGATCTCCAGATCCGCTTCCATGTTCTCGACGGCAAAAAAGAGATCGTCCAGCGCCCACTCAAGGTCACCCTTTTCTTCTTCAGGCGCCTCTTCGATTCGCTCTTCCATCTCGGCAATCTGTTCCTGCTTGCTTTCGATACCGAGCTCTGCGGCTTCGATACCGGTCAGCTGCAGTTCCCAGTTTTTGCCTCCATCGGCGGAATGCAGAACCACCCCGCTGTGCCCGACGGCCCAGCCATGCTGTTCGGTACCAAAATCGATGCCGGTCATGGTGACTGATACAGGAGCCGCTCCCTGCACCCAGGTTCGGCCTTCATCCTCCGAAAAGATGATGTGGCCGCGCTCTCCCGTTGCCACAATCCGGTCACCGGCCCGGGTCACGTCGTTGAGCAGTGACTCGGGCGCCAGCAGCGTCGGCCGGGATGGAGTTTCGATGATATCTGCAAGCGCAAACACCGAAGGAGCGGACAGTGCCATGGATACTCCAAGACAAGCCGCACCCACAGTCTTGCACATCAACCTTGTAGCCATTCAGATTGCCTATATGTTGTTTGGAACTGTGTCTCTGTGGTGCCGGAAACCGGCCAGTTTCATAAACATACCGGCAACCTTTCGGTTACCGGTATGTTGATTCGCCACTTCCTCTGGGCGAGGACGCTATCCGTCTAGAAGCTGCGCTTTAACGGACACTCCGACGGCGCAGGGAGGCCGGCGAGAAGTAACGCTTGTTGGGTACGTCGTCCGTGAAGGTTCGGGTGTTCTGTTCCTCGGTGTCCAGACCCAGGACATGGTAACGGCGGGCCTGCAGGTCATGGTAGACGTCCAGCACGGTCCACACACCCGGCAGTTCGTAATAGTTCTTCGGTAACCCCATGGTAACGCGCCAGAGTTCACCACGGCCGTCATACTGATCAAGCAACACGGTGTTCCAGCTGTCCGCATCCACATAGAAGCGACGCTTGCCGTAGATATGGCGCTCACCGTCCTTGAGGGTGGCTTCCACAACATGGACGCGGTGAAGCTCCCAGCGGGTCAGGTCGGGGTTGATGTGAGAAATACCGAGAATCTCGGAGTACGAGGTGCCTTTCTCACCAATCCGGTAATTGTTGTACGGGATGTAGATTTCCCGCATGCCCTCATAGTTCCAGTTATAGCGGTCCAGGGCACCGTTGAATATATCGGTATCGTCGGCAGTGCGCAGATTGTCAGCAGCGGCGATGGGAGAATCATACCCCAGGTTGGGCGCCCGGCGGACACGGCGCTGACCGGCGTTGTAACCCCAGCCATTACGCGGGTTAATGATCTGGTTCAGGGTTTCGTGGATCAGGATCGCACCGCCAGCCAGGCGGGGCGGTGACTGGGTAAACGACAGGTAATAGAAAATGACGTTATCCAGTTCTTTCTCACCGCCTTCCGGATTGTAGAAGTTGAAGAAAGCTTCCTGTTGCGACGTCACCAGCGAGTAGTCACCGTCGGTCTGAACCGCTACCTCACTGGAGCGGCGGGTAACGTTGACACCCCGCCAGCGGGTAAGGTGATTCCAGATGACCTGCCAGGCCTTCTCTTCATCATTGCCGTGCAGGATCGGGAACGGGTAACCACCGAAGGCTCCGTCCAGCCCCTCACCCTCACCAACAATTTCGGCATTGACCGCATTTTCCCGGGTGTTCTCAGCAACCCAGTCGGGAACGGCATGGGTACGACGGGTCTTGTAGACCGGAATACGGAAGGTGGTCGGGTAGGTTTCCATCATCGCCCTCACGCCATCGGTGAGGTACTCACTGTACTGCTCCATGTTGGAGGCATTGATGGTAAACAGCACTTCATCGTCCGGAAACGGATTGATATGGTGCTGGCCACTTCCCTTGTACCCCGACGGAGGCGTGGTCAGGCCGCCATCCCAGGCCGGAATGGTACCTGCTTCGTTGCCAGCTTTAACCGAGCCGAAAGGGGTCAGTTCGTTTCCCAGCCGCGCAGCTTCACTGGATGAAACCGCAGCCATAGCGGGGGCAGAAGCCACGGAAAATGCGAGCAGACTGCCCAGAATGACGTTCTTGTTATATCTCATTATGAAACCCTAATTCCGTCTGGAAGCCCTTTTAAGGGCTTTTTTATTGTCGTTTCATGGTTTATCGACTATGCCACAGATTAGCCGAATGGCCGATATTGTCTATCGACCGAAAGTGCGATTTTGTATCTGAACGTGTTCCTCAGCCCGCCAGGCTCTTGTGAACGACTTCGTAGACATCCCGTGAGAGGCCTTTTTTGTCCCGGATCTGCTCAAGCGCCGTTCTCATCGGCTCGCCGTGGACCGCTGCAAACTTCTTCCAGCGGGTCAGCGGGGTGACCAACCGCGCGGCAATCTGCGGATTGCTGTCATCGAGCCGCGAGACCTGCTCCGCCAGGAAGCGATAACCGGAGCCGTCCGCGGCGTGGAATGCAGCCAGATTCTGACCGGCAAACACACCAATGACCGAGCGAATCTTGTTGGGATTCTTCCAGTCGAACGCTTCGTGGCTCATCAACTCACGGATCTGCTCCAGGCTGCCGGTGGCCGGGCTTGAGGCCTGAACCGAGAACCATTGCTCAACCACCTGCGGATCGGTAGAAAACTGCTGGTAAAAGCTTTCCAGTGCGCGCTCCCGCTCGTGCACAAACCCGGAGTTCACCAGGGCGCGCAGGGCGCCGAGCCGGTCGGTCATGTTGTCGGCCTCACCGAATTGCCTGAGGGCGAGGTCACGCCCCCGCTCGTCGTCGATATGCAGTAGCCAGGCAAGCGCCGTATTGCGCAGACTGCGGCCGGCCACCTCTGCCGGCGACAGGCTGTAAGAACCATCAGCGGCATGACGCTGGTAACAGTCCAGCAGCTCCTGGCGCAGTTCGCCGGCCAGATGAGTGAGAACACGCTCCCGTGCCTGATGAATCGCCGGCACATCAGGACTCTCCGCCAGCTCGATCAGGTAGGCTTCTGAAGGCAACTGCATCATCTTGGCGACCAGGGCCTGGTCGAGCGACTGATCCGACAGCAGCTGACGGTAGGCGGAGACCAACCGGGGCTCGACAGTGGCGTTGTTATCGGCACCCACGAGCGACTGAATCACATCAATTGCCAGCCGCTGCCCGGCATCCCAGCGGTTAAAACCGTCGGCATCGTGGCTCATCAGAAACAGCAGCTGCTCGCGCGTCCATGGATACACGACCCGCACCGGCGCAGAAAAATCCCGCAACAGGGAAGGAACCGGACGCTCTCGGAGACCGGTAAACGCGAACGTGTGGCTGGCCTCGGTGAGTTCCAGCACCCGCTCGGTGGGTGAACCACTTTCACCTGCCAGGGCCAGCGGCATGTCCTGACCACTGCTATCGAGCAGGCCAACAGCAAAGGGAATATGCTGCGGCTTCTTGTCACGCTGCCCAGGAGTCTCGGGAATGCTCTGTGTGATGGTCAGGCTGTAAGTGCCCGCCTGTTCATCGTAATGGTCACTGACGTTCAGCACGGGTGTGCCGGCCTGCTCATACCACAGGCGGAACTGGGAGAGGTCACGGCCACTGGCGTCTTCCATCGCGGTGACGAAATCATCCGTTGTGACCGCCTGGCCATCGTGCCGTTCGAAATACAGATCGCTGCCCTGTCGGAACAGGTCCGGGCCGAGCAAGGTGTGGATCATCCGCACCACTTCCTCCCCTTTTTCGTAGATCGTCAGGGTGTAGAAGTTGGAAATCTCCATGTACGAGGCCGGGCGTACAGGGTGCGCCATCGGGCCGCTGTCTTCGGCAAATTGCGCTGTTCTCAGCAGGGTGGCGTCCTCGATTCGCTTGACTGTGGGCGAGCCCATGTCGGACGAGAACTGCGCATCCCGGAACACCGTAAAGCCTTCCTTGAGGCTCAGCTGGAACCAGTCGCGACAGGTCACGCGGTTGCCAGACCAGTTATGGAAATACTCATGGGCCACGATCGCTTCAATGCGCTGGAAGGCCAGGTCGGTAGCGGTCTCCTGACTGGCGAGTACGCACGAAGAGTTGAAAATGTTCAGCCCCTTGTTCTCCATCGCCCCCATGTTGAAGTCATCCACCGCCACGATCATAAAAATGTCGAGGTCGTATTCCCGGCCGTAGACCTCCTCATCCCAGCGCATGGATCGTTTGAGGGCGTCCAGAGCGTAGTCGCATTTTTCGGCGTTGCGCGGCTCCACGTACATGCGCAGGTCGATATCACGGCCGGACGCGGTGGTGAAGGTCTCCCGCTTCTCCACCAGGTCACCGGCGACCAGCGCGAACAGGTAACAGGGTTTGGGGAAGGGGTCTTCCCAGGTCACGTAATGCCGGCCATCGGCCAGATCGCCACGTTCCACATCGTTTCCGTTGGACAGCAGAATCGGGTAAGCGGTTTTGTCCGCCTCGACCCGGGTCCGGAAACGGGCCATGACGTCAGGCCGGTCCGGGAAGAAGGTGATACACCGGAAACCTTCCGCCTCACACTGGGTGCAGAACATCCCGGAGGATTTGTACAGCCCCTCGAGGCGCGTATTATTCTGCGGCTCGATCCAGGTAACCACCTTCAGCTCGAAGGCATCGGGCACGCCGGACACCACCAGCCGATCACCAAGGTCCTGGTATTGCCCGGCTGCCAATTCGGTGCCGTCCAGCGCGACTGCCTCCAGCTTCAGGCTGTCGCCATCGAGCTCCAGGGCGCCTGGTTGATCGGCTGATTCCGGATTCCGCCGCATCGACAGCACGCTGTGGACGCGGGCGCCGTCCTCGAACAGCTCGAACCTCAGGTCGACGTGGTCCACCAGGAAAGCCGGAACACGGTAATCTTTCAGGTAAATGGTCTGTGGCTGGCTGGTACGCATGGGCTGTCTCCAGAAATTCGTTTCAGGCGGCACGGATGAACGGTGCTCACCCCTGACTGTCAGGAAGGACCTCAGGCCCTGGGAAAAACCCGGAAGCGGACATCGTAGCCGGTGTACTTACGGATATTGATCACTCCGGTATCCAGCATCAGGTACTGCCCCTTGATTCCTTCGAGCACACCCTCGGCCGAGGGCACTTTGTCCAGATTATGGGTTTTGACTTTCTGCGGCCAGACCTGCACCGGGTAACTGAGCCCCAGCCCCTGCTCGTTCACCGCTTGCAGGGCACTCTCCCCGTGGCTCGCTCTGAGCTGCTCCAGGTCTGGGGCAATCAGTGCCAGCAGGCGTTCGCGCTCGGCCACCAGATCCATGTCCGGCACATCACCTTTGAGCATGGCCCGCCAGTTGGTGCGGTCGGACACATGCTGCTTGCAGGCAACTTCGACAAATCCGGCCAGTTGCCGCGTGGCAACCCGCATCATCGGGATCGCATCAACGGCGCCCTGATCGATCCACCGCGTCGGCACCTGGGAGGCGCGGGTAATCCCCACCTTCAATCCGGACGAGTTGGCCAGATACACCACATGCTCCACCATGCAATGGGTCTCCCCCCACTCCGGCTCGCGGCACGTGCCCTCATGATAATGGCATTTTTCCGGGCTCATGATGCAGGTGTCACAGGCCGCCAGTTTGCGGAAGCAGGGATAGCAATAGCCCTGACTGAAACTCTTTTTGGTTGTCCGATCGCAATTGATACAGCGGATCACGCCTTCGTAATCAATTGCGATCGGATGACCGATCATATCATTGAGCGGCACCCGGGTATCGCCGACACGAATCACATACTCGACCGGCGTGCCTGCTTCCGCGGGCATCTTGCGCAAGCGGCCACTGACATCCACCAATGCGCTCAAGATTTGACCTCGACAAACTGCGAAGGATCCACGTCTGCCTGCCCGGAGCCTTGCTTCACCGACGGGTCGCAGGCGGTTCCGGCCTTGCTGCCACGGTCGAGATAACCCACTCGCTCTGTCTCGGGAATATTATGGAGGTTCTCATAGTAAATCACCGCCTCCAGACAGATTTCACGCTGCTCCGGCGAGAGCCTGCGGCCGTCGGGCCACTTTCCCAGCTCAATGGAACGCCGCAGGTTGGTATAAACCGTGGGGTCCAGCCGCTCGATCAGCTCGTCGTACGTCATAGTTGTCTCCTGCGCATATCCACTAAAAAAAATCGGCAACGGGTTGACAGATAAAAATGATAACGATTATCATTAACTCACCAAATGACGAAGGTCGTATTCATTTGGTCTCTCTCATCAGGAGCTGAAAGCTCTTTTCATGCCCCGCCTGTTGGCGGGGCTTTTTTTTGTGCCCGCGCTATTGAGCCGGGCGGCGGGCCGGAAGCACTACCGCCAGCGCCAGCCCGGCAATGAAACCACCGAGGTGCGCTTCATTGGCCATCCGCCCCAGTCCGAGCATTTCCGGCAGCGGGGTAAAACCGATCACCATCCAGACCACGGCAAAAGTCACCAGCGCCGGGGGAAACTGAAATCTCGGCGCACGCCGCTGGCTGAGCCAGCAATAGCCCAGAATGCCGTAAACCACCCCGGACAGTCCGCCAAACAGCGGGCCCGAAACGAAATACTGCAAGCCGTTGGAGACCAGGCTGGTAAACAGGAACAGCCCCACGAGCCGTGCCTTGCCATCAAACCACTCAATCTGGCTGCCCAGAAACCAGAGCATGACCGAGTTGAAAATAATGTGAGTCCAGCTGAAGTGCAGGAAATCCGGTGCAATCAGCCGCCACACCTGACCGGCAGCCAGGGTTTCACGGAGTGCCTCTACTCTGGCTGACAGGGTATCCCATGCGAAGTTCTGAGGATCCACCATCATCAGCAGGGTTGAGGCCTGGTTGTGTCCCATGCCGGTTACCCAGGCCATCAGCACCGCCAGCAGAATAATCGCCAGCACCAGCGGCGCATGTCGGGGCGAGGGCTGCCAGCGCCCGCCCACAAAGACCGGCGAGCGGCTGGTGGTGTTTACCGCGTCCTGTATCTCAGGCTCAGCGAGGAAGCGCTCCAGCGCCTCAAGCACAGGCTCGGTATGGTCCGGATTCTCCAGCCACAAAACCTGGAAACCGCCCTCCTCGGTAATCCGGTGACCGACGCCCTGCTCTCGCAGCCAGCGGCTGAACCCCGCCAGATCCACACTGACATCCAGTTGTTTGACCCGATACACCGGTTACCTCGCCACGCTGTCTTCGCTGGTGGGGTAATCCGGCTGTTCCGGCCGGTCAACCTCCACCCACACAAACTTGTCTCTGGACAACGTACGTTCACCATCCATGCGATAGGCCACCAGCCGGCCGTATTTAACGGCACTGTAATCAATGCAGGCGACATTCGGCTTGAGGGGGGCCGGGCTGCTGTCCATCCAGTAGTGGCCAACAAAGACCGGAGGCTCGCTCAACGGGTAGGAAATCAGCTGCTTCCGCTCTTCGTCGGTCAACTCACGGCGCGCCACCTCCGGGGGCAGCGGATCCGGCTGGAACACCACGTCTGCGTAGGTCTGCGGATTGTCTGCCCAGAACTTGGTGCGAAAGAACTCACGCACATAGCCGTCTTTGCCGGTAATCTTCACGCCTTCCGGCAAACGCAGGTCAGTGCCCCGCAACAGCGTGTCCATGACCTGGCCCGCAAACGACTCAATGGCCGAAGACGCGTGCAGGAAATCCTCATCGATACAGGCGCCGCCCTGGGACTGCCGGAACTTCTCGATCAGGTCTCCGTCCCAACAGGCATGCACAACCCGGAAGCCCTCGTCTTCGATAAACAGCGGTATGGTGTAAAACCATTCGAGGAATTCGTTCCATTCGTGGGGATAGGGCTCGAACTGCTCAAGCGTTTCACGAATCAGCCGGTCGTGGCGGGCGTTGTGTTCCCGTAGCCATTTCTTGCCACTGCCGGCGCGGGCACGGGTGCAGTACCCCAACGCGTTGTATTCATGGTTGCCCATGACGATCCTGGCCGAGCCATGCTCCACCATATCGCGCACCAGATGCAGGGCTTCACGGATTCGCGGGCCACGATCGATAATGTCGCCAATGAAGATGGCCTGGCGCCCGGGATGCTGATAGACACCGTTGACTTTCCGGTACCCCATCTGATCCAGCAACCGGATCAGTGTATGGGCGCACCCGTGGATATCACCAATGATGTCATAGCCGCGACTCGCGGTGTGTACGTGTGCTGACATGCTCAACTCGCTGCGATCTCACTGGCCCAGCCCAGCTTGTTGCGGCATGTGGCGTAGAAATTGTGATCCACCGGGTGAATCAGACGGATTTTGAAAGGCTTTTTGGTGATACGAATAATGTCACCCGGCGCACAGGCTATGTTCATCTGCCCGTCAAAACTGATCTGGGGGTAGGTTTCATTGGTTTCACCGATCACCAGTTTGATCTCACTCTTGCCGTCCACCACGATCGGACGGCTACTGAGAGTGTGGGGGAACATCGGAACCAGTACAACGGCGTCCAGTTTGGGATGCATGATCGGCCCGCCCGCAGACAGCGAGTAGGCAGTCGATCCGGTAGGCGTTGAGACGATCAGCCCGTCCGAGCGCTGGCTGTAAACAAAATGACCGTCAATAAACAGATCAAAACCGATCATCCGCGTGGATTTGCCGGGATGGAGTACCACGTCATTGAGCGCAGTACCGAACCCCAGAGGCTGACCATTACGTTCCACATTGCCGTCCAGCAGGAAGCGGGTTTCCTCGATGTACTCCCCCTGAAGCACCTTGCCCAGGCGCTCTTCCAGATCCGAGGGTGAAATATCCGTGAGGAAACCCAGCCGTCCGCGGTTCACGCCCAACAACGGGATCTTCGATTTGGCCAGTTCGCGCGCCGCCCCCAGCAGACTGCCATCACCACCCACCACAATGACCAGGTCACAGATTTCGCCAAGCAGCTTCTTGCTCGCCACCTGCAATCCGTGGCCGGGCAGCATACTGGCGGTGTCTTCCTCGATAATGACGTGGTAATGATTATTGACCAGATACTGCTTGAGCTGGCGCAGGGATTCGACCACCTTGACGCTGCCCATACGGCCAATGACGCCGATATTCCTGAATTGGTCCATGAAACTTCCTGTGGTGTCGGGAATGGAGCCGGGCCGGTGAGGGCTCAGGCGACCTTCTCGCACAGTTTAACGAAAGTTACCCGGAATCTGAAAAAAGAAGCGCCCGCGGATACAAATCGGTTCAGGCCGTCGCAGGCTCACGATGCTTTTCGCAGCGGTCATCTGTACCCGCCTGGAAATCCGCTGGCTGGCTGACCCGCATCACCGGCTCACCGCATGCCTCGCCTTCGTCGTCCTTGTGAAGGCAGACCGGGTTTTCGTAATGTTCAAGCCACTCGCGGTAGGCCGGCTCATTCAGCCCGCAGCGCTCCGCCGCATAAGCGACCGGGTTGCGGAAGTAGGCTTCGATGTCGTCGTACGGCAGGGTCAGATGCCCTACCCCGGCGTGATAGGCCACCAGGAACACAGATTGTTGCTGGAGATGCTCCATCACGGAGTTTTCCACCGGCTCCTGATGCCGAAGATCGTAGTTCTCCTGCTCGAGCGCAACGATCTTTTCATCCCGGAGTTCGAGTTCTCTCTGCTTGCGCTCCAGCTGCTCTCGAATCAGTACCACCTCCGCATCGGAGTGGGCGTCCTGGCGGACATCCTGCTCTTCACTGAGAGCCATTTGCTCCTGCATGGTGAGATATTGCTCGTTTCGCTCTGCCAGCCGGCTCTTCAGCTGCTCATTGCTCAGGCGCTGACGCTCGTATTTCTGCTCAAGGGCCGCCAGCTCGCTGCGAAGGGTCTGCATTTCCAGACGATGTTCGCGCTGGATATCCGCCATGGAATCCCGATGGACACTCTGCAGGGTCTTGATTCGCAGCCGCTGCTCGCGGATTAACTGGGCCAGCCTGGCGCGATCCGCTGACGCCGCCGCTGGCTCGGCCTGAACGGGTTCGGCGGCAAGCACCGGAATATTCTCCTCCTGTGCCGGCTCGATCCTGCGAAACTTGAGACTGTTTGCCTCAACGGCCTTGCGGATGGACTGAAAGGTATTGCTGCCAGGGGTCATGTCCGGATCCCAGAGCTCTTCAGCGACGGAGGAATCAGGGCATTGACTGCGACACACCAGGCGAATGGGGCCAGCGCCCATATCGGGGCCCTTGGCACCCGCCCGGGCAAGTTTTTCGATGGGAATGTTCCAATGACTGTCCGCGCGCCCTTCCTCATCGAAGTAGATGCGGAAAAACACCAGCGCACGAACCATGAGGTCGCCGCTCAGTTCCACCAGCACGGCTTTGACGTCGGTCTCCGCGAGATCCGAAAGCCCCACATATCCATCCAGAAAGGCCCCAAACTCGGACGCACGCATCTGTCGCGACACCGTGCTGCCGTCCATGAAGAACACCGCCGAATAACCATCGCTCGCCTGGTCGGCAGATACCATTATTGACTCCCCGCTTGTTCAAACCTCACATCAACACGCCAGACACCCTGCGGGCGTTCCATCTGACGTTGATGCCGGTGTCCTTACCCCGGGTAACTCCGACCCGGGGTAAGGCGTCCATCTGACTGACCCATGAAGGATAGTCTAGCCAGACTGACGGCGGGGAACAGCGAAAAACTGAAACGTTTTGTGATTAGATCTCCGCGGCCAGACGGCTCCCCTGATCAATGGCACGCTTGGCATCCAGTTCGGCAGCCACGTCGGCACCACCGATGAGGTGAACCGCCAGCCCCGCTGATTCCAGCCCCTGCTGCAATTCCCGCAGCGGTTCCTGACCGGCGCAGAGGATGATGGTATCCACCGGCAACAGCTTGTCTTCGCCCTGCTCCGCGCCCTTGGGCGTCACGGTGATGTGCAGTCCCTGATCATCGATCTTGCGATAGCTGACCCCCGGAACCATCTGCACCTGACGGTTCTTCAGCGATGTGCGATGAATCCAGCCGGTGGTTTTGCCGAGGTTCTTGCCAACCTTCGAGGTCTTGCGCTGCAGCAGATACACTTCACGGGCAGGCTCCGGAACTTCCGGAGTAACGCCCTGAATACCGCCACGATGCTCAACACTCAGATCAACGCCCCACTCCCGCATGAAATGGTCGGGGTCCAGAGCTGCCGAGGCGCCCTTGTGCACAATGAATTCGGACACATCAAAGCCAATGCCGCCGGCACCGATCACCGCCACACGCCGGCCGACCGGCTTGCGTTCGAGCAGCGCGTCCAGATACCCGATCACCTTGGGGTGCTCCACCCCTTCGATGTCCGGCGTCCGGGGTTCTACGCCGGTGGCCAGTACCACGTCGTCGAAGCCACCGCTCTTCAGCGCGTCCACGTCCACGCGGGTATTGAGGCGAACATCGACGCCGTGCTTGTCCAGCATGACGCGGAAGTAGCGCAGGGTTTCGTAGAATTCTTCCTTGCCCGGAATCCGCTTGGCCACATTGAACTGCCCACCAATCTCGCTGCCAGCGTCAAACAGAGTGACCCGGTGCCCACGCTCGGCCGCTACCGTTGCGAACGCAAGGCCGGCGGGGCCGGCGCCAACCACCGCGATGCTCCTGGGCGCGGCGGTTTTCACGTAGGTCAGCTCGGTTTCGTGGCAGGCACGGGGGTTGACCAGGCAGGAGGTCAGCTTACCGCTGAAGGTATGGTCCAGGCAGGCCTGGTTGCAACCGATACAGGTGTTGATTTCGTCGGCCCGGTCTTCCGCCGCCTTCTGCACCAGATCCGCATCCGCCAGAAACGGGCGCGCCATGGACACCATGTCGGCGTCGCCATCCGCCAGAATTTTCTCGGCCACATCCGGCATATTGATACGGTTGGTGGTCACCAGCGGAATGGACACCTCGCCTTTCAGACGCGCTGTGACCTTGCTGAAGGCACCTCGGGGCACCGAGGTGGCAATGGTCGGCACCCGGGCTTCGTGCCATCCGATCCCGGTGTTGATGATGGTCGCGCCGGCTTTCTCGATTTCTTTCGCCAGGTGAACCACTTCGTCCCAGGTGCTGCCGTCTTCAATCAGGTCCAGCATGGACAGCCGGTACACCAGAATGAAATTGGCCCCGACCCGCTCACGGACACGGCGCACAATCTCGATGGGCAGACGAATGCGGTTCTCATAGCTGCCGCCCCAGCCATCGGTGCGGTGGTTGGTATGAGAGACGATGAACTGGTTAATGAAGTAGCCTTCCGACCCCATGATTTCGACACCGTCGTAGCCGGCACGCTGGGCCAGGGCCGCGCAATCAACGTAATCCTGAATCTGTTTTTCGATGCCTGCCTCATCCAGCTCTTTCGGCGTAAACGGGTTGATCGGCGCCTGAATTGCAGACGGTGCGACCAGCGCTGGCGAATAGGCATAGCGACCAGCATGCAGTATCTGCATGCAGATCTTGCCGTCGGCGTCGTGCACTGCCCTGGTAATCACCTTATGGCGATCCGATTCTTCCTCGCTGGTCATTTTAGCCGCGTGCTGGAATACGCCGCCTTCTTCGTTGGGCGCGATACCACCGGTCACAATCAACCCGGCACCGCCACGGGCACGCTCGGCGTAGAACGCCGCCAATCGGTCAAAACCGTTTTTCGCCTCTTCCAGACCGGTATGCATGGAGCCCATCAGGGTCCGGTTGCGAAGTCGGGTAAAACCCAGATCCAGTGGTTCCAGCAGATTGGGGTACTTGTTGACGCCGGGGGTCGATGCTGCGGTCATTGTCTCTCTCCTCAGGGAACTCATGCGCCGGTCATTGAGTAGGCACCGGTCTTTTTGATGGCTCTAAATTACCGATGCCTCTTGCAATGAACAATATCCGTGAACTACATTTTATTATCTTTGCAGAACATGTAAGACAAAGGCACCCATGACAACGTCCCCCGCTCACAACCCTCGCAGGCAACACAATTCTCTCGGCGATATCAGCGTGCTCTATGTTTCCGTGCTGATGAGAGCCGTCGCCGCAGAGGGCCATGATGCCTCCGCGCTGATGGAACGCTTCCGGCTGAACCGGGAAACCCTGACCTCACCAGACGCCCGCGTCAGCATTCCCCGGTTCATGCGGCTCGGTCAGGCCGCCATCGAAATAACCGGCAACCGGGCCATTGGCCTGACCATGGGTGAACTCACACGGCCAGTGGATGCCGGCATCGCCGGACTGGCAGCCCAGTGCGCACCAACTACGGCGGAAGCGCTGGCCACCCTGATCCGTTACAGCCTTCTGACCAGCCGCAACAGCCGCGGCGTGGCCACCACTGCGGGCAGCGGCCAGCAGGCGCATTTTTATTCCATTCGCCCCTACAACGTCTTCAATTATTTTGTGGTGGATTCGGTGCTGGCCGCCTGGACCTCCTTCGCCCGCGCCATCAGCGGGCGAAGCGATGTGCTTGAGCGGGTAAGCATTGAGTACCCATCCATCGGCCTGGATGACACATTCGAAGCGTGGTTTGGTTGTCCGGTACAGTTCGGCGCCAGCAGCAACAGCCTCACCCTGGCAGCCGGCGTCGGATCGCTGCCCTCTCGGGAGGCGCAAAGCGCAATGTACGCTGCCCTGACGCGGCAGTGCGACGAGGCATTACAAAGGATTCGCCAGGGGTGGACAACGGGCGACCGGGTGCGGGACCTTCTCACACCCTTGCTGCAGGGGGGTAGCCCCTCACTGGAAACCGTCGCCACGCGGCTGGGCACGGCGCCATGGACTCTGCAACGCCAGTTGGCGGAGGAAAACACGGGGTTTCGCGAGCTGGTGGATGAAACACGCAAGGCGCTGGCGGCCGATTACATACGGGAAACAAGAACCTCTCTTGCGGAGATTGCCTGGCTTCTTGGCTTTGCCAACCCGGCAGCCTTTCACAAAGCGTACCGCCGCTGGTTTGCAATCAGCCCGGGGGAACATCGAAAACAGTTCCACGACGAACAGACGCGCAAAGGCATTCGCTGACAAACGCTATGAAGAGGTAATCGGGAAACAACCAACAGGGGAGGGAAAAAATGGCGGAGCGGACGGGACTCGAACCCGCGACCCCCGGCGTGACAGGCCGGTATTCTAACCAGCTGAACTACCGCTCCGCGTAGGTCATCACCTTCCGGATCTGGAATGGCTTTCTCGTTTAAGATCAGGCCTTTCCATCCATCACAGTCAGGGGCCTGACTGCTTGGTGACAACGAGGGCGCATTATAAAGACGCCCCCGTTTATGTCAACGATTTTTCCAAAAAAACTTTGCGGGAGAGCGAGCCATCACATGGCATCGACCATCGCATCCTTGCCCTGCGCGGTTTTGCGGTATTCGATGGGCGTCATTCCGGACCATCGCTTGAAAGCCCTATAGAAGGTGCTGGGCTCGGAGAAGCCGGTCAGGTAGACAATTTCATCTATGGATTCATCCGTGGTGGCCAGCAGCTGGCGGGCGAGGCGATAGCGGAAATCTGCCAACACCTGATTGAAGCTGGTTTCCGCTTCGGTCAACCGGGTTCGCAGAGTTCGGGGCTTGATACCCAGACGCTCGGCAACCGCATCCAGGGTGACCTCGCCACTGTCGAGCAGCTCAGCGACGATACGCTCGACCTGACCCACGATATCTTTCTTCTCAAGCCGGGCCACCTGCTCACTGGCAAATCGCTCATGCAAATCCAGCAGCTCGGGCTCTGCGTGGGGCGAAGCATGGGAAAGCATGGTGGCAGAAAAGTACAGCCGGTTTTCTTCCGCGCCGAAGACAACCCGACACCCCAGTACCTCTTCCACATGCTCCTGACCGCGCTCGCGGCCGTGCTCGAATTCGATACGGGAGGGCCGGAACTGACCATCAGTGATGGATCTGAAGAATATGATAAGCCCCTGAACAAAGCACTCGTTAAAATGCTTCAGGCGGCTGATTTCCTCGGAGGCGGCGTCCAGCACCATGCAGGCATCGTCGCCCTCGATGAAAAAGTCGGTGTTGGCTGCGTCGCTGAGCAAACGCTGGTAGTTCTGGGCACGGCGCAGGCCTTCACCAAAGGTGGGACTGCTCAGAAAGAGATATTCGAGAACCTGCCCCTTGTAAGCGGGAAGCAGCTGCCCCAGATGCAGACCGATATCGGGATCCCCGGACACGTCCTCAACAGCCTGCCAGAAATAGACCTGAGCACTGTGGGGGGTTCTTAGCTGATCGGTGTATACGTAGTTTTCGTCAACGCCCAGACGGCTGAATATTGCATTTGTGTCGAGACCCTTCTTCTTCATCGCCTCATAGATCAGACGTAACATTACTCCTGCGTCACGAAGTTCCTGCATAACATCCCGCTTATAGTTGTGTTTGGAAACCGCCTTGGCCCACCGGACATTCGCCGTTGAGAACCAAGTCAATGTCGAACCTGGCCGGGTTTGCCAGACTTTCATACCTTGGTCTTATATTAGAGCATATCAGGCCACGTGCGCACAGTTGTACCAGATTGTTTAAACGCCTCGCCTTTTGGTGACCAAATTACCTATAACTGTTTCAAAGTGTTGGAGTTTAAAAACCATGACGGAGACATCCATCTACCACAACACCCCTCCCTCACTCTGGTCATTGTATGGCAAAGCTCTGCTTTCGCGGGGGCAGCGCGCCGGCACGGATACTGTCATTCCGGACCTCAGGGCGCGCCTGGTGGGCGTCAGTACGGCCAACGGTAACCTGAAATCCTACCAGAAGGTATGCGGCTTTTCGTCGCAGACCAGCGCCCCCATCACCTGGCCGCACATACTGGCGTTTCCGCTTCACCTGAAGCTGCTGACCGAAAAAGCGTTTCCCCTGCCCCTGCTGGGCCTGGTGCACCTACGGAACACCATTACCCAGCACCGCCCCATCGGCGTCGGTGAAACCCTGGATATCGATGTGCGACTGGAAGGGCAAACCCAGAGCGCGAAAGGGCTGGAGTTTGACCTGATAACCGAAGCCCGCTCTGCCGGCACCCTGGTGTGGCAAGAGACCAGCACCAACCTGTTCCGCCAGGCCCAACCCGGCGCGAAGACCGGCTCTGCAAAACCGCCGGAGCTGGAACGTTTCGCCAACACACAGATTATCAATGCGCCGGAGTCCATCGGCCGCCAGTACGCCGGTGTGTCGGGGGACCGCAACCCGATTCACATGCACGCGCTGACGGCGAAGGCTTTCGGCTTTCCCCGCGCCATTGCCCATGGCATGTGGAGCAAGGCTCAGGTACTGGCGTGGCTGGAGCAGCAACCCGGCTGGAGCGGCCATGAGGTCACCGTCTCCTGCCAATTCAAGAAACCGCTGTTTTTACCGGGCACGGCGCAACTTAACTGGCAGGCAGGTGCAGGAAGGTGGGATTACCAACTGCTCAATGCGAAAGGCAGCGCACCTCACCTGACCGGCGAGGCGACCTGGGGTTAATCAGCTTCGCAGGCGTTTTCGGGAGCTCCGGCAACCGGCAGGGTGAAATAAAAGCGGGCGCCGCCATCCTCGGGGCGCTCAAAACCAATATCGCCGCCCTGGGCCTGAATCAGCGAGCGGCACATGGACAGACCGATGCCCATGCCGTCCTGTTTGGTGGTGAAAAACGGCAGAAACAGCTTCTCTTCGGCATCGTCGGGTAGACCGGTACCGTGGTCGCGCACTTCAATCCGCACGCAACCGGCCCCGGACATCGCCGCAGACACTTGCACAGGAATCGAGGAGCCGGCGCTGCGCGTCGCCTCCAACGCATTACGAATCAGATTGAGCGCCACCTGCTGGACCTGTATGGGATCCGCCAGAACTTCCGGCACGCCGTCTTCCACCGTCAGGTCGATGCCGCCCTCGTTGTTGCGCATGTCCACTTCCGCAAACTGACGGGTATCATCCAGCAGCGCCGGGACCGAAAGCACTTCCTTGCCCGTGGCGGGCTTCTTCATAAAGCGACGGATCCGACGAATAATCTCACTGGCCCGATGAGACTGGGCCTCGATCTTGTCGAGGGTTTCCTGCAGCAGATCCCGGTCCAGCGCTTCTTTCGCCATCATACGCTTGGCAACCCGGGCGTAATTGGTAATCGCGGTCAGCGGCTGATTGACCTCGTGGGCGAAGCCGGCCGCCATTTCACCCATGGTGGAGAGACGGGAGGCGTGGGCCAGCTGGTCACGCTGTTCCTGAACGAGCGTGCGGGCATCCTCCAGCGCCTGCTCATTCTCCAGCTCGGCGGTGATATCCCGAAACACCACAACCGCCCCGTGGAGGACGTCGCCATCGAGCTTCGGCGTCGAGCGATACTCCGCCGGAAACGAACTGCCATCCCCGCGCTGCAGAGCTATGTCACGCTGGTTTTCGGCAACGCCCTGGAGGCAGGTCGCCTGCACCGGCAAAAGCGCAGGTTCCTCGCCCTCCGCCCGGACGTGTAACTCGAAGAAATTCCGCCCGATCAGCTCCTCCGCCGGGCTGCGCATGATCAGCGCCGCCGCAGGGTTGGCGAAAACAATGGTACCGTCAGCGTCGAGGCCGTAAATGCCCTCGCTGATGGAATTGAGTATGCGGGCCTGATCGTTTTCCAGCTGCCGGTTCCGGGCCTGAAGCTCGCGTTCGAGGCGGATGACGCGGGCATGGGTTTTGACCCGGGCAATAACTTCCTGAGCCTGAAAGGGCTTGGAAATGTAATCGGCACCGCCCAGGGAGAAACCTTTGACCTTGGCCTGCACGTCGTCAAGGGCGGAAAGGAAAACCACAGCACTGTCGGAGGTGACTGCATCCGCCTTCAACCGCTGACAGACCTGGTAGCCGTCCAGTTCAGGCATCATGATATCCAGCAGGATAACTTCGGGCTGGTGGCGATGCGCCAGATCAAGGGCTTTCTCACCGTCGTTGGCGATCAGCAGGCGGTAACCTTTGTCTTTCAGGGTCTCATAGAGCACTTTCAGGTTCTGTGGATTGTCATCCACAAGCAGAACCGTTGCCTCTTCGATCTCAGTGACAACTGCAGTCATATAAACAGGGCCGGTTGAAAAGTTATCCGTATCATGCCGGCCGAATCATCGGGCGTCGATAAGGTCCTTTACGGACAGGACCATACGGACCAGATGCGCAAGCGAATGCGTACCCATTTTGTGCATAACCCGGGAGCGATGGATCTCCACGGTGCGCTGGCTGATCTCAAGCTCTATGGCGATCACCTTGTTGGCCTGACCGGCAATCATGCGGTCCATGATTTCATGCTCGCGAGGTGTCAGGCTCTTGACGCGCTTGATGATCTCCTGCTTCTCATCGAGGGACTTGCGCTGCTCGCGGTCCTGCTCCAGGGCCGCTTCGATCTTCTCCAGCAACGCTTCCTCACGGTAGGGCTTCTGGATGAAATCAACCGCGCCTTCTTTCATGGCGTCTACCGCCATCGGAACATCACCGTGGCCAGTAACGAATATGATCGGCAGGATGGAGTGCTTCTCGTTCAGTTTTTTCTGAAGCTCCATGCCGTCCATACCCGGCATACGGATATCCAGCACAATGCAACCGGCCATGTTCTCGGAGTAGTCCCGCAGAAATGCCGTGGCGTTTTCATAGGTCTTTACCGACTTACTGTCGGACTTCAGCAGCAGTTCCAGTGAATCACGAACGGCCTCATCATCCTCTACCACGTAAACGGTTTGCTGGATATCAGTCATGCGATCTTATTCTCCTGTCCTTTATTATCGTTGCCGGTCAATGGATCGATGGATCTTTGTGATCGTCCCGGGCGTGTTCCTGGCGCTCATGTTCGCGCATTTTCTCCAGCCGCTGCTGGATGATGCCAAAAACGCTCTGCTTCGGGTACCTGCCCTTGTCGTCGGCCTTGCCGGCAGGCTTGCCCAACAGCAGAGTGATTGCCTCCTCGGCACGGGCAACCGAGTACACCGCGAACTTGCCCTTGCGCGCCGCCTGAACCACCTCGCTGTCGAGCATCAGGTTCTGCACGTTGGTGGCCGGCACAATGACCCCCTGGCTACCCGTGAGGCCGCCTTTAAGCTGACAGGTATTGAAAAAACCCTCAACTTTCTCGTTTACGCCACCAATCGGTTGCACTTCACCGAACTGGTTGACCGAGCCGGTGATCGCCAGGTCCTGGCGTACCGGGAGTTCGGAAAGCGCCGACACCAGCGCGCACAACTCGGCGAGGGAGGCGCTGTCGCCATCCACTTCGCCATAGTTCTGCTCAAAGGTAAGGCTGGCTGACAGGTGCATGGGGTCATTCACGGCAAAATGAGCCGCCAGCCAGCTGCTCAGAATCATCACACCCTTGGAATGGATGTTGCCGCCGAGCTTGACGTCACGCTCAATATCCATCACCGCACCATCTCCATAATAGCAGGTGGCGGTGATGCGATTGGACAAACCGAACTCGAAGCCGCCGGTGGAGAGCACGGACAACGCATTCACCTGCCCCACACATGTGCCGCTGGTGGTGACCAGCGTCGACCCGTCACGGATGGAATCGTAGAACTGGTCACGAATCCGGCTGCTGCGGTACTTGGCGCTTTCGAGCGCGCGCTCCACATGCAGGTCCTGAATCAGCCTTGCACCAGCCTGACGGGCCCAGAAATCCGACTCGCGCAACAGGTTGGCGATATCTGCCGCGTGCAGCGACAGCCGGTCCTGATGCTCCGCCATGCGCGCACTGTATTCAATGATCCGCGCCACCGCTTTATTGGAGCAGTGCAACAGCTTCTTTTCACTGACCAGGCTGGCAATGAACTTGGCGTACAGGATCTGGCTGTCATCGGAGCGGTACATTTCATTCTCAAAGTCCGCCGTTACCCGGAACAGCTCACTGAATTCCGGATCGTAGTCCTGCAACAGCAGCCAGGTTTCCCGGTCACCGAACAGCACCAGCTTGACGTCAAGCGGTATCGCTTCCGGCTCGATGGAAATGGTGCCGGACAGGGTCAGTTCCCGCTCAAGGGAATTGATCTGGATGGATTTCGAGCGCAGCGCCCGTTTGAGGGCATCCCACACAAACGGTTGCTCCAGCACCTTGATGGCGTCCATCAGCAGGTAGCCGCCGTTCGCACGATGAATGCTGCCGGGCCGGATCAGCGAGAAATCGGTGAACACGGTGCCCTTGTAGGTGACATTCTCCACATAACCGAACAGGTTGTGATAGGTCGGGTTGTCTTCCACCACCACCGGCACTTCGTCGGTTTTCTGATGCACCAGCACGTTCACCAGATAGCGTCGGGGCATCTTCTTGTCGAGTGAGGCGTAGGCAATGGCCGCCTGCTCGTCATTGTCCTCAAGGAAAATGTCCAGGTTTTCAGTCATGTCCTCGCGGACCGCTTCAATGTACTGAACCACCTCCGGCAACTCCTTGTACTTTTCCACCAGCTCGTCGAGTTGATGACCGGAGATACCCTCCAGAGTTTCCTGGTTGAGGGCCTGCTGTTTCTCGGCGTACTCCTGCTCCCAATCGGCCAGTTTGCGCAACGCCTGACGCAGCTTTTTCTCGAGGCGGTTGATGTCCTCTTCGAACTTGTCACGTTGCTGGTCCGTGAGCTCCTTGAAGGTTTCTGCGGTGTGGGGCTCGTCACCGTTCATGGCGACCAGACGGTAACCGCCCGGCGTTGAGACAGTGAGGCTCACTTTCTTGCGTTTGGCCTGAGCGGCTACCCGTTCCAGCTCGTCTTCCTGCTTTTTCCCGTACTCGTTTTTCAGCTGTTCGGAGCGCTCCAGGAAACTGTCGCTGTCGAAGGTCTGGGGGATGATTTTCATCAGCCGCCCCATCAGTTTTTCCATGTCCTGCTTGAGCGTGGTGCCTTTGCCGGCGGGTAAACGCAACACCTTGGGAACACGTGGCTCTTCAAAGTTTGCCACGTAGCACCAGTCGTGGCTGCTGTGCTCGGTATCCACATGGTGCTCCAGATAACGGAGCATCATGGTCCGCTTGCCCAGCCCGTTGCGGCCAACGGCGTAAACGTTATACCCACTGTGAGGCATCGCCAGGGCAAAACGAACGGCCTCCTGGGCACGATTCTGGCCAACGATTTCCGCCAGCGGCTCCAGTTGCCGGGTGGTTTTGAACGGCAGATCTTTTAGGACACAGGCTTTGTAGAGCTGGTGCAGGGACAGTGACTTCAAGGTTCGGTCCTGTAACGGTCAAAATGCTTGGCGCTGGTCCACACGTGGACGCAGCTGCCATCTGGTTTTGTTTATGGCCGGTCATTGTAGAATCTGACGTCCGCTATGTCGCGTTCCCGCCAAAGATTTATCACCCGGTGTCGGACAATCCTGTTTTTGTTAATCCGGTCACAATTTACAACTTGGTCATTTTTCAGACACCTGTTCCAGAACTAAACTTCATTTCCCGGCGGACGTCCGGAAGAGAATAATCATAAGATACGCAATGGATGCCTATTGATGACGAGTGATTCCGCAGACCGCAGAATCAAGGATCGCTACCCCGCCATGTGTCTGAAGGTACGACTGCGTGAACGCGGTTTCTTCGGACGGGGTAAAAATCCGACACCGGTTACCTGCCTTGATATGAACCGCTACGGCATGGCGGTACTGTGCCCGCGGCCGGTAGAACCCGGTGCCAGGCTGTACCTCGATTTTGACGGCAAGTATATTTCAGAGTCGCGGGTCGCGGCGCAGGTGGTGAATTGCCAGGCGTTCCAGACCGGTTATCGGGTCAGCCTGAGGTTCAGCTACTGCTGCGACAAGAAGGGGTATTCGCGGACCGTCGACAATGCGTTGTCGCGGATTGAGGGCTTCTACAACCGCTTCGCCAGTTAGTTCCGTTTTTGCCAACCGCGCCCGTTAGAGCACCCCCGCATCCAGGCTGGCAGCCACGTACAGCCCCAGTTCCTGACACTGCGATTCGAAATCATCCTTGTACTCACCCCGGCAGATCAGCGGTTCCTGGACCAGTTTCCAGCGCAGGCCCGTGGTAATGCTTTCGATGGCCCGGTTGGTGCCGGTTCCATCGTGACCGGCGCGGATGTAGTAGGCAAACGGGAGACCCTGGGTTTTCTCCAGGCAGGGGTAATAGCTGCGGTCAAAAAAATCTTTGAGGGCGCCGCTCATGTAGCCAAGATTTTCGGTGGTGCCCAGGATGATGGCGTCACAGGCGAGAATGTCATCGGGGCCGGCTTCAAGGGGCGGCAGGACGGTGACACCCACGTTCTCAATATCTCCGTGTTTTGCGCCCTGCTCTACCGCTTCCCGAAGCTTCAGGGTATTCGGGGAGGGGGCGTGGGCAACGATCAATAACTTCCTTTTGCTACCCATAGCTCCCTCTCCGGTATTCGTGGCTGTATTGCTTAGAGCAATTCGCCGTTGGCTTCTGCCGGTTCTTCTGCCGCGGCCGCCTCTTTCTTGGAAACCGGCTTCGGCATCAGCTTGTCGCGCACCTTGGCTTCAATTTCGTGGGCGATCTCCAGGTTCTCTTCCAGGTATTTACAGGCGTTGGCTTTGCCCTGGCCGATCTTGTCGCCGTTGTAGGCGTACCAGGCGCCGGACTTGTCGACGAAGCCTTCCTTTACGCCCATGTCCAGAACTTCGGCCATATGGTAGATGCCCTTGCCGTACATGATCTGGAACTCGGCCTGTTTGAACGGCGGAGACACCTTGTTCTTCACCACTTTGACGCGGGTTTCGTTGCCCACCACTTCGTCGCCGTCTTTCACCGCACCGATACGGCGAATGTCGAGGCGTACAGAGGAGTAGAACTTGAGTGCGTTACCACCGGTGGTGGTTTCCGGGCTGCCGAACATCACGCCAATCTTCATCCGGATCTGGTTGATGAACACCATCAGGCAGTTGGCGTGCTTGACGTTACCGGTCAGCTTCCGCAGTGCCTGGGACATCAGGCGAGCCTGGAGGCCAACGTGACTGTCGCCCATCTCGCCTTCGATTTCTGCTTTCGGAGTCAGGGCCGCCACCGAGTCGACGATGATCACGTCCACGGCGTTGGAGCGCACCAGCATGTCGGCAATTTCCAGGGCCTGTTCGCCGGTGTCCGGCTGGGAGACCAGCAGCTCATCAACGTTAACACCCAGCTTCTCGGCGTAGATGGGATCAAGGGCGTGTTCGGCATCAACAAAGGCACAGGTTTTACCCGCTTTCTGGGCTTCGGCAATCACCTGTAGGGTCAGCGTGGTTTTACCGGAGCTCTCCGGACCATAGATTTCGACGATCCGGCCGTAAGGCAGACCACCGATACCGAGGGCAACGTCCAGCCCGAGGGAACCGGTGGATACCGCAGGAATGGCTTCACGGGGCTGGTCGCCCATTTTCATGACGGCGCCCTTACCGAACTGACGTTCGATCTGACCCAGTGCTGCGCTCAGTGCTTTCTTGCGGTTGTCTTCCATCGGTGCAAAACCTCATGCCTGTATATTTGAACAGTATTAAAACATAACCGGTTGGCAAGACCAACCCCTGTTTTCAGGATCGCTCAAGATAGTCACTAACCCCTTGCAGCGCATACGCAACGGCCTGCCGGCGCACGGCATCACGATCCCCCGAAAAGCGTTCCAACCGGGCTTCGGCGTCGGTGGAGCGACAGCCCCAGGCGAACCACACAGTCCCAACGGGCTTGTCCGCACTGCCGCCGCCCGGCCCTGCGATGCCGCTGATGGCTACAGCCACATCGACACCGGTGGCAGCGAGTGTTCCGGCAACCATCTGTCTTACCACCGGCTCGCTGACAGCGCCGGATTCCTGCAGTGTCTTTTCTGACACACCAAGCAGGGTTTTCTTGGCATCGTTGCTGTAGGTCACCAGGCCGCCATACACATAAGCGGAAGACCCTGCCCGGTCGGTGAGCACCTTCGCAACCCATCCTCCAGTGCAACTTTCCGCGGTAGCGACGCTCCATCCCTGCCCGATGAGCAAGTCGGCGAGCCGGTCGCCCGCCTGGTCAAGATCAATGTCGGTGACGGCCATCATCATTTCCTTCGTTTCATCCGGGGCATTATTTTCTTACAATCCGGGGCTCCGTTTAAAGCCAATGAATCCGGACACCTTCATGTCAGCAGCCCAGACCGATCTATCCCAGCACACCCCGATGATGAGGCAATACCTCAGGATCAAGGGCGAACACCCCAACGAACTGGTGTTCTACCGCATGGGGGACTTCTACGAGCTGTTCTATGAGGACGCCAAAAAAGCCGCCGAACTGATGGACATCACCCTCACAGCCCGGGGCCAGTCCGGTGGCAACCCCATTCCCATGGCGGGCATCCCCTATCATTCTTCTGAAGGCTACATTGCACGGCTGGTGCGGGCGGGTCAATCCATCGCCATCTGCGAGCAGATTGGCGATCCAGCCACCAGCAAGGGGCCGGTGGAACGGCAGGTGGTTCGCATCGTCACCCCCGGCACGCTCAGCGATGACGCTTTTCTGGAAGACCGCCGGGACAACCTGCTTGCGGCCATTTTCAACCACCGTGAACGGTTTGGCTTCGCGTCCCTGGACATCTCCAGCGGCCGCTTTGCCGTCTCCGAACTCGATGATCTGGAAGCGTTGCAGGGCGAACTCCAGCGTCTGCGCCCGGCGGAGATCCTGATCAGCGAAGACTTCCCGTTCCAGGAGGTGCTGGAAGGTTATACCGGGGTACGTCGCCAGGGGCCCTGGCTGTTCGAGTCCGATACCGCACGACGGGTGATTACCCAGCAGTTACAGGTGCGGGACCTCACCGGCTTTGGCTGCGAAGAGCTGACTCTTGCGATCTGTGCCGCCGGGTGCCTGCTGCAGTATGCCAGGGAAACCCAGCGCACCGCCCTGCCCCACATTCGCAAACTGACCCGCGAGCGCCGGGAAGAAGCGGTGATTCTGGACGCCACCAGCCGACGCAACCTGGAAATCGACACCAACCTGATGGGCGGCCATCAGCATACCCTCGCCTGGGTCATGGACCGCACCGCGACGTCCATGGGCGGTCGGGAGCTGCGGCGCTGGCTGAACCGCCCGTTACGGGATGTGGAGGTGGTGCAGCAGCGCCAGCAGGCGGTTTCCGCGCTGCTGGATGGTTTCCACTACGAGCCGGTACACGATCTGCTGAAAACCGTGGGCGATATCGAGCGGGTACTGGCCCGGGTGGCCCTGCGTTCCGCCCGCCCGCGGGATCTGGCGCGCCTGCGGGATGCCTTTGCCGCCTTGCCGGATTTGCAGGAGACGCTGAAGCCGGTCAATTCCCATCACATTGTGACGCTGGCCACGGTCATCGGCGAGTACCCGGAACTGGCTGACCTGCTGGAGCGCGCCATCATCGACAACCCACCGGTGGTGATCCGCGACGGTGGCGTGATCCGCGAAGGCTTTGACGAGGAACTGGACGAGCTGCGCAACATCAGCGAAAACGCCGGCCAGTACCTGCTGGATGTGGAAACCCGGGAAAAAGAGCGCACCGGCATCAGCACCCTGAAGGTGGGCTACAACCGGGTTCACGGCTACTACATCGAGATCAGCCGCGCCCAGTCCGAGCAGGCGCCGGTGGATTACATCCGTCGCCAGACCCTGAAAAACGCCGAGCGCTTCATCACCCCGGAACTCAAAGAGTTCGAGGACAAGGCCCTGAGCGCCAAAAGCCGCGCCCTGGCCCGGGAAAAGTCCCTCTACGATGAGGTGCTGGAGACAGTGGCGGCCCAGCTCGCGCCTTTGCAGGATGCAGCCCAGGCACTGGCGGAACTGGACGTGCTGAGCAACTTCGCGGAACGGGCCACCAGCCTGCGCTTTAGCGCACCGGAATTCAGCGAAATGCCGGGCTTCGATAT
Organism: Pseudomonadota bacterium; assembly: GCA_051750305.1. Taxonomy (GTDB): domain Bacteria; phylum Pseudomonadota; class Gammaproteobacteria; order Pseudomonadales; family Oleiphilaceae; genus Marinobacter. Next base: position 212,186 of record JBNJJM010000005.1, read on the forward strand.
TGAAGAGGGTCGGCACCCGGTGGTGGAACAGCTGCTCAGCGAGCCCTATGTGCCCAATGACCTGCTGATGGACACCCAGCGCCGCATGCTCGTGATTACCGGCCCCAACATGGGCGGTAAGTCCACCTACATGCGTCAGGCGGCGCTGATTGCCCTGCTGGCCTACACCGGCAGCTTTGTCCCGGCGAACCGCGCCATTCTCGGGCCGGTGGACCGCATATTCACGCGCATGGGGTCCTCCGACGACATCGCCGGCGGCCGCTCCACCTTCATGGTGGAAATGACCGAAACCGCCAACATCCTCCATAACGCCACCGAGTACAGCCTGGTGTTGATGGACGAAGTGGGTCGCGGCACCAGTACGTTTGACGGCCTGTCACTGGCGTGGGCCACGGCGGAGCACCTGGCGAAGGAAATTCGCTGCTATACCCTGTTTGCCACCCACTATTTCGAGCTCACGCAACTGGCGGACGACCTGCGCCACGCCGTGAACGTGCACCTGACTGCCACCGAACACGACGACAGCATCGTGTTCCTGCACAACGTCCACGACGGCCCTGCCAGCCAGAGCTATGGTCTGCAGGTGGCCAAACTGGCGGGGGTGCCCCAGGAAGTGATCCGCCACGCCAAAGCCCAGCTCGCTCAACTGGAGGGAGTCAGTGCATCCGTTGCGGCCGCCCAGGGGGCAATTCCGGCACCGGCCGCCAGCTCCGTTCGGGAACCACTGGCCAGTGAGTCGGCGTGGCAAGGCGATATGTTCGCCACTGGCGAACCGAGCAAAGTGGAAGAAGCGCTGAAAGCACTCGACCTGGATGAGCTTACCCCGCGGGAAGCGCTTAACCGCCTCTACCAGATGAAGGAACTGATGCAAAAGTAGAGGTTAAAAGCGGCCAGATTGATCTATGTAATAAGGTTATAGCGGGGTGGCGCTTGCGGGAGCGGGGGCCTCTCCCTACAATATCGCGCACTAAAATATAATGGTGGCGCTTCGACGGCGCTCCTGATGAGATTGACCGACCACTGGACCAGGGATCTGACTATGGCCTTTATCGTTACTGATAACTGCATCAAGTGTAAATACACCGACTGCGTAGAGGTATGTCCGGTGGACTGCTTTTACGAAGGCCCGAACTTTCTGGTAATTGACCCGGACGAGTGTATTGACTGCGCCCTGTGCGAACCGGAGTGCCCGGCTGAAGCCATTTTCTCCGAAGACGAATTGCCGGCAGGCCAGGAGCAGTTCATCGAGCTCAACGCCGATCTGGCTGGTAAATGGCCGAACATCACTGAAAAGAAAGACCCGCTGCCGGATGCGGAAGAGTGGGACGGCAAGCCCGACAAGCTCCAGTACCTGGAGAAGTAACGGCGAGCGTTTCGCAACGCGATTCAGTATGTGAGCAAAAAAAGGGAAGCCTCGGCTTCCCTTTTTCTTTGGTCAGCCCGAGGTAACGTCAGTTCGCCGCCAGCTTTGCCCCGAGGGCGACAAAGAAGCCGCCGGTCAGTGCGTTGAGTACCCGCCTGAGCCGGACACCGCCCCCCAGCCCGCGAAATCGCACCAGCACCCAGGCCAGCCCACATTGCCAGAACATCGCCAGCAGAAAGTGCACCGCTGCCAGTACCAATGACTGCAGGAACGCGTTGGCGGACGGGTCAACGAATTGTGGCAAAAGCGCCATATAGAACAGCGCGGTTTTGGGATTCAGCACGTTGGAGAGCAGGCCCTCCCGGAACGACTGCCGGCGCGCGACCGGCGGCGCGGCGGGCGAGGACCCGTCCATTCGGGTCGCACGGCCCCGCCCTATGGCCTGACGAAGTGATCCGACCCCCAGCCACACCAGATAACAGGCACCGGCCCACTTCAGCACCGAAAATGCCCAGGCGGTCTCCACCAGCAAGATGGAGATGCCAAGCGCCGACAGGGTGGCGTGCAGAAACAGACCGCTGCAGATACCGGCGCTGGTCACGCAGCCGTCAACGAGACCGCCGCGGCCGGTGTTCCGCATCACCAGCAGGGTATCCACGCCGGGCGTAACGGTCAGCAGAGTGATGGCCACCAGATAGGCCCAGAAAAGCTCCGAAAACAAGCGGTGCCTCCATCGGTTCAGCCACGGAGGCTCCTTTGCGTTCAGCCCCCCTGTGACAGGATCTTTTTCGCCGCCGCGGACTTGTAGAACGAGGAAAGCCGTCGGCGCAACAGAGCCTCAACATAACCTTCTTCCCGCAGTACGTCCACGATCGGAAGGGCGAAGGCATCTACCTCGGCGAGGATCACCTCGCGGGTGACACCGACGTCGTTCAGCAGATCCACAATCGGCCGATCGCCATACTTCACAAACAGGTGGGAGACCACAGCACGCACGCAGCCGATGAAATAATCGGTCTTGCGGAACCGCAGCCAGAACTCGTAGCCAAGCACCACGAACTCCTGCAGCTGGACATCCCCCAGCCCCTCCTGGAGTTCGGCGATGGTACGATCTTCCAGCGAAACCCACGCCGCCATCACGCTGTCTCTCAGCTCATCATCCGACAACGCCCGATGGAGGAACTGCTCGCTGCGGCTGATCAGCCCCGGCAGGCTGTCAGACAGCCAGGCCTTGAGCCGACGCTCGAAGGTTTCATCCAGCCCCGGTACGGCCCTGTTGGCCATGCGCTTGCCGAACTTCATCATCGAGCCAACACCGGGTACCGACTTGGTAATCAGGTTGTCCTCGTAGAGGTAATTGACCAGGCCGTGATACACCACGTTGGACACCAGCTCCTGATAGACCGGATGCGCCATGATTTCACTGATCACCCGCTCGCGCTGATGCCGTAGCTCCAGCGCTTCCTCGAGAAAACCGGTGGCCTGTTCGCGGGAGATGATATCGCCCAGCGTGGTGGCTTCCTGCACCTCCGCGTTCAGCACCTCCGTGGCCATTTCCGCCGCCAGCTCGGGAATACCGGCGTCCAGCTCCATGTCCACCACAATCCGTTGGATCACACCCATGATCTGCGCTTCGGAAGTGAGGCGGCTCAGGGTAATCTCCCCGGCGTGATTAAGCAGCTCAGTGACCTCGTGCTCCAGAAATTTGCGCAGTTTGGCGCCCTTCAGCGCAGCCATTTCGTGCTTGACGTGCTGCTCCAGCAACGCGGTGGCGAGGTCTTCAGTGCCCTGAGTCTTGCTGCCTTGTGTCATGGTGTCCGATGTCCTGTTGTTGGAGTAAAGTGCGGTCGATAAAGGCTAACACGAAGACCGCCGGTAGCAGTTTGCCAAAAATACAGCCGGAAAGATGCGGGCGGGCCAGTTGGAACCGCCCGCCCTGAATCGCGGAAAAAACGCAGAAACTTACTGGAAATCGTTGAAGGAGTGCGGGTCCGCGGCCAGCGCGAGACACAGGCTGCCGGGCCCAACGTAAATACTGCTGGTAATCCCCATCTGGGACAGCAGCAATTCCACGCCACTGCGCTCGCAGGCATCCCGCAGCCGGTTCAATCCGGGCAGATCTTCGATCTCGGTCCAGGTCAGACCGCAGGACAGGCTGACATAAGGCGTGAGGAGACCGGCATCCACCCGCGCAGCGGCGTAATTCATGACCTTCTCCACGGCCATGTCGAAACTGCGGGTTTTCACCGCCGGCTGACCTTCCGCCCCCTGACCAAAAATAACCGGCGTGATGTTCAGTGCCTTGCCCAGAAAGGCCACCAGTGCGGAAACGCTCTTGTCGCCACGGCGGCGGGCGCGCTCGCGAATATAATGCAGGTCCCGGGGAATGACACAGGTGTAGATCTTGTCGCTGAAGGTCTCCACCTCGTGGCGCAGCGCGTTCTTGGATACTTTCTGATCGATCAGCTTCAGGGTGTGGGCCGCCAACAGGCCCTGACCGGCAAAGATCTGCTTGCTGTCGATGACTCGCATCGCAAACTTGCCCTCGCGGCCGGCCGCCTTGCGCGTCTCCTCATAATGAGACATCACGCTGTTCATGGCTTCGGTGGCATTCTGGAAAATCAGGCTGCGGGTACGGGTCACCGTCTCGCAGATCGCGACGTCAAACTGGGTCACAATTTTTTCCATGAACAGATCGTGAATCTGCTCTGCGCTGAACGCCCGGGTTTCTGCCTGATGCCCCTTCTGCAGCAGGCCACTCTGGTAGAACTCCTGGGTCCGAACGGGATCGTGCTCGTCAATGTAGGTCTGGCCATCAATCACGGCCGTGACAGGAAGAATGAACAGATCGTGCTTGCGGCTGAACTCATAGGGCAGATCGCACGCAGAATCCACGATAAGGCCAACTCGCATCGGGGACGCCTCCAGCTGGGGGATGTTCCGTTTCTCCGCGAAATCGGAAACTCCCTTTTATTGTCGTTGTTCTTGGCAGCGCTCAGTCTTGCACAAAGTGATCAGAATTTCAGCATTCGCCGTTTATGGGTTGGGCACGGAAGTTTCCAGTTCCTGCAGATTGGCTTTCAGCAGCGCCCGGTTGTCCTGCTGCCAGGGATGGAAGCCCTTGCGGAAATACGCCAGGAAGTCCGGCAGACAGTGGCGCAGCACGCCCGGTCTGCCCCACAGGAAGTTTAGCCCGCCCGCCCAGGTTTTCACGCTCCAGAGTTTGCCATCGGTCTTCAGCAGGCTGCAGGTATTGAGAAAGGTGTACTTGAAGAAATTCCAGGTCACAAACAGGAACACGATACGGCGCAAACGCTCGTTGCCGACGCAGTGCTGATACACGTCGAAGGCGACGGATTTGTGTTCGGTTTCCTCGATGGCATGCCAGCGCCAGAGCTTTTTCATGGCGGGGGTTGCGCCTTCCATCCACTCCGGATGACGCAGAATGGCATTCGCCAACACGGCCGTGTAATGCTCCGCGCCACAGGTGCCCGCCAGCTGACGGCTTGGTGGGAGGTTGCCCACCCATTTCATGTGCCTGCGGAACCGCTGATCCAGCTTCTCGATGTCATAGCCACGGGCCTTGAGCGCTTCGTTGTAGCTCTTGTGTTCACGGCTGTGCAGAGCTTCCTGGCCGATGAAGCCGCGGATCTCGGCCTGCAGTTTCGGATCATCAATTCGGTCGCGGTACAGGCGCACCGCGTTGATGAACTGCTGCTCACCGTCGGGAAACTGCAGGGAAAGTGCATTGAAAAACGCGGTGCGGAACGCATCGTTGCCGTGCCACAGGGTCTTGAGGTCGTCATTCACCTCAAACCGTATGTGCCTTGGGGCTACGGACACGTCCTCAGGGGTCGAGCTGATGGCCATGACTGCCTCCTGTTTCTTATGGTTATGGAACGGCGGACGAAAAGTGATCAGCCGAAACAGTGTAAACCTGAAAACAACGGGGACGGAAGTGGCAGAAAGAGAAAATTGGACAAATTGTCATGAAATGACAGTTCGTCAAAACGTGAGGGTAAAAAAGGGGTATGGCCAGGCCGATACCCCGAAGGACACACAGGGGTAGGATTGCCTCCGGTGCAGAATGCCGGAGGCAACCGGTTCAGTGCTCTTCTGCGGTTTTCGCACCCGGCGCTTCCGGGTCGGCGGTAAAACCAAGCAATTTGGTACGTTCAATCAGGAAATACAGCACCGCGCCGGTGGCCAGCCCCCAGCCGGCGCCGTACACCGCCAGCACCACACCCATGGTGCCGGCGATACCGCGCTCGGTGTTATTCTCCAGCTGTTCAAGGCCCACCATCAGGCAGATATACCCGGTCAGCAACAGCGTCAGCGACAACGCAATCGGCAGCACCGGCTGGAAGAAGCTCACCAGTGGCAGCACAAACAGAGCGATGAAACCGGTAATCCAGAAGGTACCACCGCCACTGTAGATGGAGTCCATGGCGTTACGGCCGTACTTGTAGCGCTCGGCCATAGTCGCAGTTACTGCCGTCCAGATCGGACCGGCCAGGCCCGGATAGGGCGCAAAAAAGGCGTGGCCACCGTTACGGATGGCAGTGACCAGATGCACACGATCGATGCTGTTGTCGATGTCCTCGTCCTTGCGCAGGTGATCCACGCGGTTCATCAGCGACTGGCCCACCACGATGTCACCGAAAGCGATCACGTAGGCAATGACGGCGGTGGGAATGGCATACATGAACACGCTGGCATCGGGGAAACCGACGCTGAACGGCAGGTAGTTCCACAACTCGTCAAACGCCGGCCGGGTAATGCCCCACTCCACGCTGGGCACGGCGTATTCCCCGGTGGCAAAGCCCACAAGAATGGCGACCACCATCCCCGGGACCATGCCGTAGTTGGCGATCTTCCGGGCGACGCTGTTGGTGTCCACAAAGCCTTTGAACGATACCGAGAACATCAGATACAGGCACACCAGACCACCAACGATGAGAGAAATCGGGGTTTCTGCCAGGCGTCCGCCGGCCTCAATTTCGCCCATCAGCGCGGCAATACCGGCGCCGATGATGATACCGCCCTTCATGGAGCGGGGAATCAGTTCCACCAGCTTGCTGCCGAGTCGGGTAACACCCAGCACCAGAAAGATGACAAACACCAGAAACTGCAGCGCGAACAGGGCCTGAATGGCCTCGGGGCCGGGTTCGTAGTCACCAAGGAACAGCAGCACTACCGGAATACCGGGCGTAATCCATCCCGGAACCAGCGGCACGCCGAGCAGCGCCGGCAGCATGAAGCCGATGCCGCAAATCACCACATAGGCCAGCGCCACGTCGTAAGGGACACCCAGGTATTTCTCCAGCAGCGGAATCATGGCCAGGCTGACCACGAACATGATCAGCGCCTGAACCATCTCCGCAAATTCCCAGCGGTAATGGACAAACGGCAGGCGAATCTTGAAGGGGCCTGCAGGCCAGTACGGCTGCTCTTCCCCGTTATTGCGATGAAACATTTGCATAATAAGGTCTCCGGGTGCATGCCGGGGCATGCACCTGATGTTGTTTTTGTGGGGTGTGTTAGCGGCGCTGCGCGCCAGGTCAGCGGTGAGCCCGGTTATTCGAGCTCTTTGGCCTGGTCACGCAACACGAACTTCTGGATCTTGCCGGTGGATGTCTTCGGCAACTCTGAAAAAACCACCGTCTTGGGCACCTTGAATCGGGCCAGGTGCTCACGACAGAAGCTGATGATGTCGTCCTCACTGACCTCGCCGGCTTCCGGCTTCAGAGTCACAAAGGCACAGGGCGTTTCGCCCCATTTCTCGTCCGGCCGGGCCACCACGGCCGCTTCGAGCACCGCCGGGTGACGGTAGAGCGTGTCTTCCACCTCAATGGTGGAGATGTTCTCGCCACCGGAGATGATGATGTCTTTCAGTCGATCCTTGATTTCCATGTAGCCGTCGTCGTGCCACACCGCCAGGTCTCCGGTGTGGAACCAGCCGCCGCGGAAGGCTTCTTCTGTGGCTTTCGGGTTCTTCAGATAGCCCTTCATCACGGTGTTGCCACGCAGGAATATCTCGCCGATGGTTTTGCCGTCTTTGGGCACCGGTTCCATGGTGTTGGGGTCTCCCACCATGGTGCCTGCCAGGGTGTGGTAGCGCACGCCCTGACGCGCCTTTTTCCTGGCACGATCATCCAGGGGCAAGGCGTCCCATTCGGATTTCCAGGCACAGACGGTAACCGGGCCATACACTTCGGTCAGGCCATAGACGTGGGTCACCGCAATGCCCATTTCCTCAATGGCGCCGATCACCTGGGCCGGGGGCGCAGCACCGGCGGTCATCGACTTCACTTCGTGATCAATCCCGGTCTTGGCCGATTCCGGCACGTTCAGCAGGGCATTGAGTACAATTGGCGCACCGCACATGTGGGTGACCTGGTGATCACGGATCAGTTGCAGGATCTTTTCCGGATCCACCCGGCGCAGACACACGTGAGTGCCGGCCATTGCCGTGATAGTCCAGGGGAAGCACCAGCCGTTGCAGTGAAACATCGGCAGGGTCCAGAGGTACACCGGGTGCATGTCCATGGACCACACCGCCTGGTTGCCCAGGGCGTTGATATAGGCGCCACGGTGGTGATAGACCACCCCTTTCGGGTTCCCGGTGGTGCCGGAAGTGTAGTTCAGGGATATCGCATCCCACTCGTTCTCCGGGAAACGCCACGCGTAGTTCGGGTCCCCTTCCTGCAGGATGGCCTCGTAATCAAGGTCACTGACCTGGGTGCCTTCGCCATACTCCGGATCGTCAACGTCGATCACCAGCGGCTTGGTGTCCAGACGACTGATGGCGTCGCGGATGACATCCCCGAATTCGCGATCGGCAATGACAACTTTGGCCTCGCCGTGGCCGAGCATGAACGCGATGGCTTCGGCGTCCAGACGTACGTTAAGGGTGTTGAGAACCGCGCCAATCATCGGCACACCAAAGTGGCACTCCACCATGGCGGGGATGTTGGGCAGCATCACCGCCACGGTATCACCACGCCCGATACCACGGCCGGCCAGCGCCGAGGCAAGACGGCGGCTGCGGTCATAGGTCTGCTGCCAGGTGTAGCGTAACGCGCCGTGAACAACAGCCGGGTAATCCGGATACACGCTGGCGGTGCGCTCGATGAAATCAATGGGGGACTGAACAGCGTAATTGGCATCGACGGGCGCAAGGCCCTGGTCAAAAATCGAGGTCATGGTTGTGGTCCTCTGTGTGCTGCATTGTTCTTATGGTGTATTCAGAGAGTACGCTTAAACAGCTATACTTCGGGTTAATCGAAATGGTATTTGATAGGGTAAACACTAGAAATTACACCAACGTATTATAGTGAGACTACTATAAAAACATCACGGCATGAGAACTTCTACCCTGATTCATCTTAGCGCACTTCAGGATCTTGACCCGGAAGCCACCCTGATTCTCGACAGTGACGGCCGGATCCTGCAGCGCAACAGCGCCGCCGACCGCCTGTGTGAGCAATGCCTGGACTCTGATCCCCGCGTCCTGCTGCCGGTCAACACCGGGGCTCTGGTGGCTGCCTGCCTCGACCAGGCACGGGCCATTGAGTCGGTGGAAAGCCGGACCGGAAACTGCATCCTGCTGTGGACTTTCGTGCCGGTGGCGGACGCCCGCCTGGTCATCGCCCGCGGCCGCAATGCGACCAATGAAATCCGGGCACGGGATGAAGCCACCCGCGCCAGCCGCCTGTATCGGCTGATCACTGAAAACACCACCGACCTGATTTCCCGCCACGCCCCCGACGGGCGTTTTATCGACGCCACACCCGCCTCCTGGCGGCTACTGGGCTACTGGCCGGAAGAGTTACGGGGCAAACCCCTGGAGGAGGTGTTTCGCGGCGCGGGAGTCAGCCAGCAGCTGCACGAAACCCGCCGTATTCTGAGAGACGATGGTTACGCCACCATGACCGTGGAGATAACCCATCGTGACGGCAGCCGGCGCTGGTTCGAGATCGCCAGCCGCGCCATCCGCGAAACCTACACCGGGGCGGTCATCGAGGTGGTCAGCGTCTCACGGGACATTACCGCCCGGGTGGAAACCGAAGAAAACAACCGCCGGCTGGCCGACGAGCTTGCTCACACCGCGCGACTGGCCACTCTCGGGGAGCTCGCCTCCAGCATCGCCCACGAGATGAACCAGCCGCTGGCGACGATTGTGAATTTCGCCAGCGCCAGTCAGCGTTACCTGAAACAGGCCCGGGATAACCCGGAGTGTCTTGACCGCGTGGAAGACGGTCTGCACCGGATCACCCACCACGCCAACCGGGCTTCGGAAGTGATCCGGCGTCTGCGGGCGTTTCTGCACAAGGGTCAGAAACGCACCGCCCCGATCCGGGTTAACGACGTCATCAGTAACGTAGTGCGCCTGTGCCAGTGGGATGCTGACAAGCACGGCATCGTGATCCGTGAATGCCTGGCGGAAGCCAGCCCGGTCATCACCGCGGATCCGGTGTTGCTGGAGCAGGTGCTGATCAACCTGATCAGGAATGGTATCGAAGCCACTCTGGAGGCCGGCCAGATTCACCGGGACAGGCCTGCCCGGATCACCATCACAAGCTGCGTGAACCGTGAGCAGGAATCCCTGATTCAGGTGACCGACGACGGCATCGGCCTCGATGACGACGGGCTGCGAGAAATGTTCACCCCGTTTTATACCAACAAGCCCCAGGGACTTGGCCTGGGGCTGTCCATGAGTCGCTCCATCATTGAGGGTTTTGGCGGATTCCTGGATGCCACCCGGGCTGATACGGGGGGACTGACCCTGACGTGCCGCTTCCCGCGCTCACCGGCAACGCGCCATGCCCACAGCCCCATTCCGGAGAACCCAGCCAATGACTGACAAGCCCACCACGGTGTACGTGGTTGACGACGATGCCGGCATGCTCGAATCGACCCAATGGTTACTGGAATCCGTCGGTCTGAACGTGGTTGCCTGCCACGACGGGCGCCAGTTCCTGGATTCCCTGACCGACACCACCAGCGGTTGCGTGATTCTGGACGTGCGCATGCCCGGGCTCGGCGGACTCAATGTTCAGGAAGAACTGCAAAAGCGGGGCTCCCGCCTGCCCATCATTTTTGTGTCCGGGCATGCGGACGTGCCCATTGTGGTCCGCGCGTTCAAATCCGGCGCTTTCGACTTCATTGAGAAACCGTTCAATGAGCAGCTGCTGCTGGACAGCGTGCAACAGGCTCTGCAGGAACATCAGCAAACCCGACTTCAGCAGCGCGGAGACGATAACACCGAGGCGTTGATTGCCACCCTCACCCGCCGGGAACGGGACGTGTTCCTGCCGCTGGCCCAGGGCTATACCAGCCGCGAAATTGCAGACCGGCTGGATGTCAGCATCAAGACCATCGATCTCTACCGCTCGCGGGTAATGAAACGTCTGGGTGTCGACCGGGTTCCGGATGTTACCGGCATCGCCATTGCGGCCGGTCTGATCGACCCGCTGGAGCTTCGAAACTCAGCGGTTTAGCGATTGCTCCGCCAACTCCCCCAGTCTGCGCACCGCTGTCTCGATGCGCTCGGACCAGGGGTTGGCGCTGTTCAGTCGCAGGCAGTTACTGTATTTGTCGGCGGTCGAAAACATCAGCCCCGGCGCCACGTTGATGTTCTCCTCCCGCGCGCGGCGATAAACATCGGTGCCGGTCTCTCTGCCCGGCATCTGAGCCCAGATGACGAAACCGCCCTGGGGCCGGCTGACCGCGGTCCCCTCCGGAAACCAGCGAGCCACGGCAGCACGCATGCGCTCGGTGGTCTGCCGGTAATTCTGTCTCGCCGAACGCAGGTAACGATCATACCCGCCCTGCTCCAGAAAATGCCCTACCGCCAGCTGCGGAATACTGGAGGTCGCCAGGTTAACGAAATACTTGTGTTGGCGGGCCTCCGCCATGTAGCGCCCGGGCACCATCCATCCCAACCGCAGCCCGGGAGAGATGGTTTTCGAGAACGAGCTGCAGTAGATCACGTTACCGGTGCGATCGAAGGCTTTCGCCGGTCGCGGGCGTTCACCGTTGTGGAACAGGTCACCATAGATGTCGTCTTCGATCAGGGGCACCCGCGCATCCTCCAGCATGGCGACCAGCTGCTGCTTGCGCTCATCGGGCATGCACGCTCCCATCGGGTTGCTGTGATTGGTGACGACCACGCAGGCTTTCACCGGCCACTGCTCCAGCGCAAGCTGAAGTCCCTCAAGGCTCAGCCCGTCCGCCGGGTGGGTGGGCACCTCAATCACCCGCAGGCCAACCACCTCGAGCGCATGAAGAATGCCGGGAAATGATGGGGACTCCACCACCACGATATCGCCGGGCACAGTGACCGCCCGCAGGGCGAGAATGATGGCTTCCTGGGCGCCATTGGTAGCAAGAATATCGTCTGCGGTGACCGGCACCCCGAGCGCCGCCATGCGCTGGGCCAGCTGGCGACGGTAGGATTCCTTGCCGGGAAAGGCGTAATCCTGGTATTCCAGCCCGCGCCGTGCAGCCCACAGGATGGATTGCTGGATCTGACGTACGGGAAGAAAATCCGGGTGCGGCACAGCAGCGGCCAGCGGCACCATACGCTTCTGCTCATCAACACACAGCTCCAGGGCCATGTCCCGGGCACTGACCGGCACGGGCCTTGCCCGATAACGCTGCATCACCGGTTCCGGCGCATCGCGGGCAGGAAGCCGCACAAAATAGCCACTGCGCTCCCGCGCCTGCAGATATCCCCTGCCCTCCAGCGTCTGATGCGCCTGGAGAATGGTGGAGATACTGACGCCGAACTGACGGCTCAGAACCCGCACACCGGGCAAGCGCTCCCCTTCGCGATAGACACCGTCGCGGATCAGGGCCTGAAGCTGGTCTGCCACCTGATTATAGAGAATACCCATATCGCTATCCTGCCAGAGCTGCGCCAGTCACGGGCAGTACAGATCACCCGGATTTCTACCGGTACAGTCAGTTCTTTACGCCATCTGTACCGGTTCAAAATCAGATTATCTGAATCTGTAATGGGTGTCAGCAGCGGATCACAATGGAATCATCAATGACCGGAAGAGGGACTTTCGCCATGAACGCACTGAACCGGGCGCTGGCCCGGACCATAGAACCGACAAAACGCAGCTGCAGGAAGGATCTGCTGGGACTGGCTTCCCGGCCGGAACATCCCGCTCTGCTTACAGGCTGCCGGGCCACGACGCAGTGGCTGACCGACCTTGGATTCCGGATTGATCACAGGTGCCCGGGCCACTGGGTTCTCACCCACTCGCATCCATTGCCCCAGCTGCATTTCTACAGTGAGGAGGAACTTGCCCGGTTTGCCAGCGGCAGGGCGCAGGCCTACGCTAAACGAATTCTGAGGGAGACACGCCCATGAGTTATCCGATCTATCAGGTCGACGCCTTTACAGGCCGGTTGTTCGGCGGCAACCCGGCAGCGGTCATGCCACTGGAATCATGGCTGGATGACCACACATTGCTGGCACTGGCGGGAGAAAACAACCTGTCGGAAACCGCTTTTTTCGTTCGCGAGAACGACAGCGCCGAGGCGGACTTTCACATCCGCTGGTTCACGCCCGGTGCCGAAGTCCCGCTCTGCGGACACGCCACGCTGGCAAGCGCCTGGGTGATCTTCAACAGACTTGGCTGGCAGGGAGAACGCCTTCGCTTGCGCTCCAGAAGCGGCGTCCTGGGCGTCCGCCAGGATGCCGACGGCTGGCTGACTCTCGACTTTCCCCGGCTCGACTGGCAAGTCCAGCCCACGCCGGAATTACTCAGACAGGCGCTGGCGAACGCACCGGACACCGCGCTGTTCGTGCCCAACGACACCAACTATCTGCTTACCCTGGAATCAGAGCGGGCCGTCCGGGACGCCAACCCCGACCTGAGACTGTTGAGGCAGCTGGGCAATCAGGGACTGATTGTCACCGCCCGCGGCGAAACCTGCGACTTCGTCAGCCGCTACTTTGCCCCCGGCGTCGGCATTGATGAAGACCCGGTCACCGGTTCGATTCACAGTGTGCTGGTGCCCTCGTGGGCCGGCAAGCTGGGAGGCACCCGCTTTCTGGCGCGGCAGCTGTCAGCCCGGGGCGGCGAGCTGCGCTGTGAACTCAGGGGGGATCGCGTGGACATCGCCGGCCAGGCGGCTTTCTACATGGAAGGACGGGTATACCTGTGACCGCCGGAGTTACAAGACGGACATGGTGCTGAGTGATATTTTCGGAGCAGACCGGAGTATAACAGGGGTGAAGCCTACGGATCCGTAGGCCACAGGAACATCTGCCCCCCAGGAAAAGGAGCCTGAATCATGACACAGACGAAAGCATTTGCAGCCCAGTCCCCGACGTCAGGCCTGGCGCCGCATGATATCGAACGCCGCGCACCGCGCCCGGACGACGTCTCGATCGAGATTGATTACTGCGGTGTCTGTCATACCGACATCCACTTTGCCCAGAATGATTGGGGCGTGACCGAATACCCGGTGGTCCCGGGGCACGAGATTGTCGGCCGGGTTACGGCGGTCGGTCCCGAGGTGACGGCTTTCCGGGAAGGCGATGTGGTGGGCGTCGGCTGCATGGTTGACTCCTGCCGCACCTGCTCCGCCTGTGAAGCAGGCCTGGAGCAATATTGCGCCGAAGGCATGACCGGCACCTACAACGGCGAAGACCGGCACGATCACTCCATTACCTATGGCGGCTATTCCGAACGAGTCGTTGTCAGCGAGCGGTTTGTGGTCCGGGTGCCGGACAAGCTGGACATAAAATCGGCCGCGCCGTTGCTCTGTGCCGGCATCACCACCTATTCGCCGTTGCGCCATTACGGTGTCAAGGCGGGTCACAAGGTGGGGGTGATTGGCATGGGTGGCCTCGGGCACATGGGCGTGAAGTTTGCCAAGGCTCTGGGTGCGGAAGTCACCATCTTCACCCGTTCCGAGAGCAAGGTAGCGGAAGCGAAGAAACAGGGTGCCGATCACGTGGTCATTTCCACCGACGACGCCCAGATGGAGGCCGCGGCCGAAACCTTCGATTTCATGCTCGACACCGTTCCTGTCCAGCACGACCTGAATCCGTATCTGAACTGCCTGAACTACGATGGCACGCACATCATTGTGGGCCTGCTGGAATCGGTGGAGCCACCACTGGAAGCGGGCGCACTGGTGTTCAAACGGCGGGTGCTGGCAGGTTCACTGATCGGCGGCATGCCGGAAACCCAGGAAGTGCTGGATTTCTGCGCCGAGCACGACATCAGCTGCGACGTGGAAATGCTGGACATCCACAACATCAACGACGCCTACGAGCGCATGAAGAAAGGCGACGTGAAATACCGCTTCGTCATTGATATGAAGACCCTGAAGAACGGATAATACCGTTTTTTAAGGAGTTTTCATGGCCGCACACTACGATGTCATCATTATCGGTGCCGGCGCGGCCGGCCTGATGTGTGCGGCAACGGCTGGTTACCGGGGCCGCAAGGTTCTGGTGATCGACCATGCCAACAAGCCGGGCAAGAAGATCCTGATGTCCGGGGGCGGTCGTTGCAACTTCACCAATCTCAACAGCACACCGGCCAATTTTCTCTCGGACAACCCCCATTTCTGTATCTCCGCATTGAAACGCTACACGCCCCAACACTTTCTCGATCTGGTGGACCGCCACGGCGTGGAATACGAGGAAAAGGCGCCGGGCCAGTTATTCTGTTCCCACACGGCCAAAGACCTTCTCAATGTGCTGCTGACCGAATGCGAATGGGCCGGTGCGGAGATCCGACTGAAAACACAGATCCGGGACATCGCCGAGACCGCCGACGGCTTTCACCTGGCCACCGGGTCGGGATCGGTCACCGGCGACTCCCTTGTCGTTGCCTGCGGCGGACTGTCCATTCCCACCATGGGCGCCACCGGTTTCGGGTATGAAATAGCACGGCAGTTTGGCCTGTCGGTACTGCCAACCCGGGCCGGTCTCGTGCCGTTCACCCTGCATCCGGAACTGAAAGAACAACTGGCCCCGCTGTCGGGCATCAGCTGCGAGGTAGATGTGAGCTGCCGCAACGAGCATTTCCGCGAGCCCATGCTGGTTACCCATCGAGGGCTGAGCGGGCCATCGATGCTGCAAATTTCCAGTTTCTGGCAGCCCGGAGACTATCTTGCTGTCAACCTGCTGCCCGCGTCTTCCGCCCGGGAGGATCTGCTCGCCCTGCGCAGGGACAAACCCCAGGCAACGGTAGCGCACTACCTGGCGCAACACCTGCCCAAGCGATTTGCTACCGCTTTCAATAACCTGAACGGATGGACGGGCCCATTGCAGGGCTACAAGAACAGCGACATCGAGCAGGTGGCGACTACACTGAGTCAGTGGGCCATCAAACCCGCCGGCACCGAAGGCTATCGCACCGCCGAAGTGACCCTGGGGGGTGTCGACACCCGCCAGCTGTCGTCCAGAACCATGGCGACGCTGGAGCGCCCGAACCTGTATTTTATCGGTGAGGTGGTGGACGTGACCGGGCATCTCGGCGGCCACAACTTTCAATGGGCCTGGGCCTCCGGGGTGGCGGCCGGGAATGATGCCTGAGGTGAGAGTTATTCAGAACGACCAACCCGAAACAAGGAGCGTATCGCTATGGCAGACAACACAGGTGGCAAGACCGCCCAGCTTTACCGCATGGTCATGTCGGAGCATTTGTGCCCGTTCGGACTGAAGAGCAAGTTCCTGCTCAAGCGCAAGGGTTACCAGGTAGAGGATCATCACCTGACGACCCGGGAAGAGATCGATGCCTTTCAGGAAAAGCACAATGTGGATACCACGCCCCAGACGTTTATCGGAGGCCAGCGCATCGGCGGTTACGATGAGCTGCGCGAGCATTTCGGACTCGACGATCCCGAGAACGAAACCAGTTACCAGCCGGTGATCGCCATCTTCGGCACGGCTCTGCTGATCGCACTCGCGGTCATGTGGTTTTTCGACGGTGCCGTGTTCTCCCTGATGACCATCGAAAAGTTCGTGGCCATTGCCATGATCCTGCTGGGGCTTCAGAAGCTGCAGGATGTGGAAAGCTTCAGTACCATGTTCCTCAACTATGACCTGCTCGCCCAAAGGCAGGTGGGTTACGGCTATTTCTACCCCTTTGGCGAAACCTTCGCAGGCATTCTGATGCTGGCGGGCGCGATGATCTGGCTGGCTGCTCCGGTGGCACTGTTCATCGGTACCGTGGGCGCCGTATCCGTGTTCAAGGCGGTGTACATCGACCGCCGGGAGCTCAAGTGCGCCTGCGTTGGCGGCAACAGCAATGTCCCGCTGGGTTTTGTTTCCCTCACGGAGAACCTGATCATGATCGCCATGGGGCTGTGGATGCCCGTGCGGATGTATCTGCTCTGAGTGTGCAGCGTAGTCGCAGGGAGTAATGTCTGATGGATGAACTGACCCAGCATTTCCTGGGTGCCCACGAAACCGTGCTACGGCTTGCCCTCGCCCTGCTTCTGGGGGCGGTGATCGGCCTTGAGCGGGGCTGGGGCGCGCGGGAGCAGAAAGCGGGAGAACGTATTGCCGGCATTCGCACGTTTTCGCTGATCGGCCTGCTGGGCGGCGTTTCCGCGGTCCTGAGCACCGAAATCACCCAGTGGGCCTTCCCGATGCTGTTGATCAGCGTAGTGGCGATGGCCCTGGTGGCCTATAGCCAACGGCTCTCCCACATCCGCAATTTCAGCATTACCGGTACGGTGGGCATGGTGCTCACCTTCTGTTACGGCGCCATCGCGGTTGCGGTAGACCCGGTTATTGCCGTTACTGCCGCGGTGGTGACGGCTGTCATTCTCGACAGCAAGCAGGAGATCCACGGCTTCGTTAACCGCCTGCAGGCGCACGAACTGGATGCCGCTCTGAAGCTCCTGTTGATCTCGGTGGTCATGCTACCGCTCTTGCCCAATGAGGAGATGGGCCCCGGCGGCGCGCTTAATCCCTACGAAATCTGGTGGCTGGTGGTGTTAATCGCCTCCATTTCCTTTGTCGGTTATTTCGCCATCCGGCTGGCCGGCATGAAGAAAGGCATTCTGTTCACCAGCCTGTTCGCAGGGCTCAGCTCTTCAACCGCACTGACTCTGCATTTTGCCCGCGAGGCGGCACGCACGCCGGAACTCAGTCCCCAGTTTGCCAGCGGAATCCTGATCGCCTGTGGCACCATGTTTCCACGCATCCTGGTTTACTGTGCCTTGATCAACCCCGCTCTGCTGCCCCTGCTGGCGTGGCCGGTGGTGGTCATGTCCGCATTGCTCTACGTGCCGGCACTGCTGATCTGGAAACGCCACGAAGACAGTCTGAAAGTGTCGCAGCCGGCGCTCACCCAGAATCCGCTGGACCTCAGATCCGCCATGGCCTTCGGCCTGTTGTTGACGGTTATTCTGGTGTTGGGCGAAGTACTGCGGGACTGGCTGGGCAATCTCGGTGTCTATATGCTGGCCGTAACGTCCGGTATCGCCGATGTAGACGCCATCACCCTGTCGCTGACGCGGATGTCCCAGGACGCGATCCCAATGACCACCGCGGTGGTCGCGATAGTGAGTGCGGCCGCCACAAACAACCTGGTCAAAGCTGGAATTGCCGGTGGTATCGGCTCCCGCCAGTTGGGCCTGTTCGTGGGCGTACCGATGGTGGTATCGCTGCTGGCTGGCCTCGGCGTGGCCTGGCTGGTCTAACGCGCCCGCCGGAAGGTGAGATTGTAACGCAGCTCTCCGGTCACCGCGTGCTGGCCCTTCTTCAGCCGCAGCACGCCATGGTAAAACCGCCGTGCTGCCCCGCCCCAGACCACGACATCACCGCTGCCCAGAATCGCGTTTAACGGCCGGTCACTGCGCCGGGGCCCGCCGAACTGGAAGGTTGCCGGCACGCCCAGTGACACCGACACGATGGGCTGGCCGAAGTCGAGTTCGTCCTTGTCCTGGTGCAGGCCCATTTTGGCACCCGGTTGATAGCGGTTGATCAGACAGGCGTCCGGCTTGAACTCCGGATACCCCGCCGCCGCAGCCGCGGCCGCAGCCAGGTCCCGAAAAGCGCCCGGCATCTGTGGCCAGGACTTGCCGGTCTGCGGGTCCGTTGCCTGGTAGCGGTAACCGGCACTGTCGGTTACCCATCCCCACTCGCCGCAGCAGGTCATAGCCACCGACATGGTATGCCCGCCCGGGGTTTGCATCTGCCGGAAGGGCGCGCTGGCCGCGACCTCTGCAGTGGCGGCCAGCAGCTCAGCTTCCTTCGCCAACGCGAAATGGCGCAGTACCACGGCATCCTGGCACAGAGCTTCGACTCTGGGCTGAGGCGGTTCATCGGCAAACAGGTCCTCGGTCATGGCGCCTCCTCGTCAGCACGGTCCGGGACAGGCTATACTCCGCGGTTTACAGTCTGTCTTCAAAGGGTAATCCATGCTGTTTGCAATTATCATTGGTGGTCTGATCGGGTACTCGCTTGGTAAATTCCCCGGCTTCCTGATCGGGGCAGCCATCGGCGCGTTTCTGGTAAACCGACTCAAGCGCCGTCTGCTGGGCAAATTACAGAGCATCCAGTCGGGCTTTGTGGATTCTATGTTTGCGGTGATGGGCGCCTTGTGCAAGGCCGACGGCGTGGTCAGCCGCGATGAAATCCAGATGGCGGAATCCCTGTTCGTTCGCTTTCGGCTCTCGGCGCAGCAGAAAGAATCCGCCAAGACTGCATTCAACCGTGGCAAGGAGCCAGGCTTCGATCTCGAAGCCGAACTCAATCACTTTCTTAAAGTGACCGGTGGCCAGCCAGCACTACTCCAGATGTTCCTGCAGGTCCAGGTTTCGGCTGTTGCCGCGGACGGGGTGGTCCACCCCGCCGAACATGAAATGCTGGTGCGGATCGCCCGCGGCCTGGGCCTGCCCGAAAGCCAGGTCGATCAGCTGGAGGCCATGCTTCGAGGCTCCCACGCCGGTCAGACCGGCGGTGCACGCCCATCCTCTGCGCAACAGCTGGACGACGCCTACAAGGCACTCGGGGTTTCACCTTCTGCCAGCGACGCGGAAATCAAGAAGGTCTATCGCAGACTGATGAGCGAAAACCACCCGGACAAACTGGCAGGCCGTGGTCTTCCGGAAAGCATGCGAGAACTGGCGGAAGAGCGCACCCGGGAAATCAGCCACGCCTACGACGTGATCAAGGAAGCCAGGAAAAACGGCTGAGCCTCAGAACCAGCGGGGCACTCGTTGCCGATAGGCCTCATAGCTCCCGCCAAAGATCTCCGCCAGCGCCTTTTCCTCTTCCCGGGCCTGGCGGGTAATAACCAGAACGCCGGCAATCAGGCATACCGCCGAGAACACGCTTGGCAATGCCAGAAAAAACCCCAGTTGTCCGAGCATGATGGCGAGGAACAGCGGATTACGGCTGCGGGCATAAGGCCCTTCTGTGAGCAGGTGCTTCTTTTGCTCGGGGTCAATTCCGGAACGCCAGTCCTCATGCATGTATCCCTGCAGGTAGTTCACCAGGGTGAAGGAGGCCAGCAGGCAAAGCATCCCCAGCAGTAACACTGGCGGGCGGTACAGGCCATCAATGACCCCCAGCCAGGGATCAAGGTCAACCACCACTCTTGCCAGACACACCCCGAGTATCAACGCGCGGAACACGTTGAAGGTATGGCGGTGCCACCAGGGCCCACTTCCCTTATGGCCATAGTGAATGAACGAAAATTTCATACGCTCATACAGACCAAGACTCCGGCCGGTAAACTGGAGCCCGATCATCAGGAAGAAAATGCCCAGAAAGTACCGGACGAGAGGTTCTGCAAAATCCATGAAGATCGCTTGCCGAGATAGTGAAGCAGCAAGCTTATTACCTGAAAAGCCCCGAGAAAAGACCGTATTTTTTACCGGCGCCATTTATTGCGGCTATTCCTCCGCAACTTTCCTGAAATGACATACCGTCACGTTAGTGATTGGGCTAGAGTGTAACGACATAGTTCAGGAGCTTTACCATGACCATGCGGGAACAACCGGAAACCATCCATGCCTTTCAGGATGACGCGCTGGGCGACCATGACGCCACCGGGCTGGCTGACCTTATTCGCCGCGGCGAGGTCTCCATCCCCGAGGTCACGGCCGCCGCCATTCAGCGCGCCCGCCAGGTCGAACCGTTTATCCAGGGCATCGTGTTCGAGGCGTTCGGCCAGAACGCCCGGAGGCAGGCACAGCCGGCGGACGGTTTTTTTCATGGCGTTCCCACCTTTATCAAGGACAACATGGACGTAGCGGGTATGCCGACACGCTACGGCTCGGCTGCCGTGCCGCCCCGGGCTGCGGTAAAATCCGGCGCCTTCGCCGAACAGATGCTGGCCCAGGGCTATCTCTGTCTTGGCAAAAGCGCCTTGCCCGAATTCGGTTTCAATGCCAGCACCGAGCATGCTGGCGCGCCCCCTTCCCGTAACCCCTGGAATCTGGCGTTTTCGACCGGCGCCTCCTCTGGTGGGTCCGCCGCGCTGGTCGCTGCCGGTGTGGTACCGCTGGCCCACGCCAACGATGGGGGTGGCTCTATCCGCATCCCCGCCGCTTGCTGTGGTCTGGTCGGTCTGAAACCCAGTCGCGGCCGCCTGGTGGACAACGAAGCGGCGAAATCTCTGCCCATCAATATTGTCTGTGACGGGGTGGTAACCCGCAGCGTACGGGACACCGCCCGCTTTTACGCCGAAGCGGAAAAGCACTTTCGCAACCGCAAACTTCCGGAACTGGGTATGGTTGAGGGATCACCCTCACGCCCGATGACCATTGGGCTGGTGCTTGATTCCATCAACGGTCACCCCACCGATCAGGCAACGCGGGAAACGGTCGAAAAGACCGCGAAACTGCTGGAAGACCTGGGCCACCGGATCGTACCGATGGAGGTTCCCATCGCCCCCAGCTTTGCGGAGGATTTCGCGCGCTACTGGGGTATGCTCGCCTTCGGTGTGAAAGCCAATGGCCGTAAACTGATGCACCCCGGTTTCGACAAATCCCGGGTAGACAGCCTGACCAACGGCCTCGACAGAATGTTCCGCAAGCAGTTCTACAAGTTACCGGCCACCCTCTGGCGCCTGCGTCGGTCTTTTCATGACTATGCCACGGCACTGGCGGGCTTCGATGCAGTACTGACGCCGGTTCTGGGCCACACCACCCCGCAGATTGGCTACCTCAACCCGGAACAGGACTTTGATGAGCTGTTTGACCGCCTTACCCGCTACGTCAGTTTCACCCCGCTGGCCAATGCTACCGGTGCCCCTGCCATTGCCCTGCCCATGGGCCAAACCGGCGACAACCTGCCGATATCGGTGCATTTGATGGGGCGCCACGGCGGCGAAAAAACACTGCTGGAACTGGCCTACGGGCTGGAGGAAGCGCAGCCATGGCCGTCACTGGCCCGGTTCCAGGCTCACATTCCGGCCGTGGCGGTGGAATAGCGGGCGGGGCGCCAGGTCACCACCCGATTGCGCCCCTGCCCTTTGGCTTCATACAGCGCCTCATCGGCGCGGCAGAACAGCTCCTTGGTGGCGTCAGCCTGGTCCGGACAGGCGCTGCAGATGCCAATGCTGACGGTAAGGTGCAACATCTTGTCCGAGACGCGGAACGCCGTTTTCGCGATCTCCTGGCGGATCTTCTCTGCCACTTTCAGGGCGCCGTCTTCGGGGGTATCAGGCAGCAGTACCACAAACTCTTCACCACCATAACGGGCGGCCAGATCCTGGGGGCGGGTAACGTACTGACGAATGCACTGCGCCACCATCTGCAGGCAATCATCCCCCACCAGATGGCCGTAGGTGTCGTTGAACTGCTTGAAATGGTCAATATCCAGGACCAGCAGCGATAACGGCTGTTCAAAGCGATAGGCCTTGACCACCGCAGACTGGAACGCGCGGTCAAAATGGCCCCGGTTCTTCAGCCCGGTGAGCGCATCCCGGGCGCTCAGCTCCAGTAGCTGCTCGTTCAGCGCCTCCAGATCGCGGGTGCGTTCGTGCACTCGCTGCTCAAGAAGGGTGTTGGCTTCCTGCTGGATGCGCAGGGATTTTTCCTGGGCCACCCGCGCCTTGCGTTCCTCTCTCAGCAATTTCTGCTGGGCGTCAAACACCCGCTTCTTTTCACGGTTCAGGCGGTCTGCAAGTGCAATGGAAAGCAGGATAACCCCCAGTGCTGAGCCAACCTGAGTCGCGTTTTCCGTCAGCAGGTTGCGGGGCAGCATGGTGAACTTGCTCAGTGCCAGCACAATCCCGCCGAACAGCATGAACACCCATGCGAGGGTGTAATAGCGTGCAGCGGCGTCTTTCCTGATCCAGCGCACCACGCTCAGTATCAGCATCGTGGTGCAACCAATGGCCCCCAATAGAATGGTCGGCAGAATCATGTAGCGATAAGGCACCACCAATCCGGCGGCGGCCAGGAAACCGGCCGCCATCACCACCCCGACTGTCCAGCTATTGAGCAAGCGGTGGTTCTCGCGGGTGACGTTAATGAAGCGGATGCTGAAGGTGCCGCCAAACATCACCACCAGGTTCAGAAACACAATAATGGACTGATCGTTCCACCAGGTCGCCTCCGGCCACAGGTACTGGAATGCCACGCCATGAAGGCTGGCGATGAACAGCGGCATGGCGGCAATGTAACCCACGTAATGCAGAAAACTCCGCTCCCCCACCGCCATGAAAACGAACAGGTTGTACAGAATCATCACCAGAATAATGCCGTAATAGAGGCCTTCGAACATGCTGCGTGACTGTTCCGCGGCGTAGAACGCGTCCTGGTCCCACAGCGTCAGTGGCACCTGCATGGAGCTGGTGGTATCCACCCTCAGATAAATACTCACCCCAGCGCCGGCCTCCAGATCAAGGGGCACCAGAAAATGCCGGTGATGAATCAGACGGTCATAGAACGGTTGTTTGTCACCCAGGGTATGCTGCTCCACCAGCCGGCCGCCGCGCAGTATGTACACTTCAACGTGATCGAGCACGGGATACCCTATCTCGAGAAAAGTCAGCGCATCACGGGCAGTCGGGTTATCAATGCTGAGCCGAAACCAGTACACCTCATCCCCGTAGCCCAGGCTGATGCTGTCGCGGCCGTTGGCGGTCCACTGCTCATCGGCCAGTTTCCGAACGGCCTCAACGGATACCGGCCGGTCCGGCTCCTGCCAGTAATCCACGAACCGCGAGAGCTCAAGACGGTTCCCGTGACTGCCCCACTGGGCCGGTTCGGCAGTGGCAACAACCGGCAGCAATCCGAACAGTGCGATCAATACCCGCTTGAGCAGTCTCGGCACGGCAAACCTCGAAGAGTCTGAATAGTCCGTTTTTATTAAATTGTTGCCATGGAGTATGTGGCAAAACCCACCGGTGCGCCTCAGAGACCAAACATTTGCTGCAAATCGACAAAAAAGGCTACAAAAGCCAACAAAACAATGATCTTCGCCCCCGGATTCAAAATTGGACACGTCATATCCGGACTGCCAATATGGGATGGGCGGAGCAGGTTTCCAGATCCGACCCTATCCGCACACAACAGCGTATCTGTTTCACAGGACTGACCAGAAGAACCGGACAGCATCACCATGCGTGACAGCGAAACCTTTGTGATTTACCACAAGGCCCTGACGGAGCTCAGGCACGATTCGGGCTTTATCGGGCAGCGGCGGCACCGCAAACTGGAAGCGCTGACCGCCCTGTGCGGCCGCCTTCTGGAGGTCGAGAGGGTGAGCGTATGGGCGTTTCCTCCGGAACGTGACCGCATAACCTGTGAAACCCTTTACGACAGTCGGGAGGCGGGCAGCCGTCACGGTGCCTGTATCTCCGCGCCTCTCAACGACGATCTGAGTCCGGTCAGTCTGTTTCGCTCGGACCATCCCCACTATTTTGAAGCCATGGGCACGGAACGGGTTGTTGCCGTCAACGACGCCCGCCGCGATCCGCGCACCACCAGCTTCGACGCCGCCTACCTGTCCGCTGTTGGCGTACACTCGATGCTGGATACGCCCGTGTTCGAGGGGTCACGGCTCAGCGGCGTGGTGTGCCTTGAGGCGTGCCACCCGCGGGAGTGGACATTACCGGAACTGTCGTTCGCAGTAGCCATCGCAGACACGGTCAGCCTGATCAATACCCACGAAGGCTGGATGAATTCGAAACGTGCCCTGGACTACATCACCCGCTATGACACGCTGACCGGGCTGGCCAACATGGACTCGCTGCGGGACCGGGTTGCCCACCTGGCCGACAAAATCCTGCGCCGAAGGCGCGGCAGCCTGGCGCTGATCTGGATTGACGTCGATCGCCTGAAGGCAATCAATGACGGACTTGGCCCCCAGGTCGGGGATGCGGTGATCGCAGAGATTGGCCATCGCCTGAAAAACCTCCGCCTGGAAGGCAAGGACCTGCTGGCAAGAATCGGTGGCGACGAGTTCGCCCTGCTGATTCGCAATCGCCCCCGGTCGGACTCGCTTGACGACACCGCACTCCATATCCAGGACGCCATCCGCCACCCCATCCGCGTTGCCGGACAATCGTTAAGCATCAGCGCCAGCCTTGGCATCTGCCATCTGCCCGAAGACTGTCAGCAATCTCAGGAGCTGTTGCGGGGTGCCGAGTCGGCGATGTACCACGCCAAACACCTGGGACGCGCCCAGGCCACCGTGTTTGATTCCGCAATACAGATCAGTGCCCAATCCCGCTTCGCCCTCGAGCGGGAACTGCGCACAGCCATCAGCAATCATGAGCTTGACGTGTTTTACCAGCCGATCGTCGATCGCTCCGGTGAACGCATGGTGAGCATGGAAGCGCTGGTCAGATGGAACCACCCTGCCCGGGGCTGGCTCTCCCCGATCGAATTTCTGGATATCGCCCGCGGCGGCAGTTTGATGTATGCCCTGGGAGAATGCGTGCTGCGGCGTGTCTGCGAGGACTGGCGTCGGGCTGACGCCGCCGGCCTCGAACTGCCGGTTATCTCCGTCAACCTGTCCGCAGAACAGGTACTGGTGGCGGAACTGCCTGACCGGGTCAAAGACCTCTGCGCCGAGCACCGAATGCCCGTCAGTGCCCTGCAGTTCGAGGTGACCGAAGATTCCATTCAGGGTGATTTCAACACGCTGGCCGGCGTGCTTGAGCGCTTGGTGGACGCGGGAGCGGAGCTTGCCATTGACGACTTTGGTACCGGGTACTCCTCTCTCGCCCGGCTCAAAAGCCTGCCCTTCTCACGCATCAAGATCGATCGCTCGTTTATCAATCACCTGCCCGGAGACGAAGACGACTGCGCTATCACCCTGTCCATTCTGGGCCTGGCCCGTGGGCTCGGCCTTATGGTGGTCGCCGAGGGCGTCGAGACCAGGGCTCACGAACAGTGGCTGGTAGAGCAGGGCTGCGATTTCCTGCAGGGCTACCTGTACAGCAAGCCCCTGCCGTTCAGGGAGTTGCTGACCCGCTTCTTCCATGGTCACTGTGTGAAGGACCTGAGCCAGGCGTCGCACTAAGCCCCGCTCTCAGCCTCCCCGCTGGCCAACCTCAACTCAGTACCACGAAACGCCGGAAACAGGGCCAGGACCCGGGTAAAACTCTCTTCAGGGACACTCTCGAATCGGGTTGGAACCCCCGTCACCGGGTGCCGGAACTCGATGCTGGTCGCTGCCAGCATCAGCCGGCCTTCACCGAAGCGCTCGGCGAAATAGCGATTGTGACGCCCGCGACCGTGATTGGCGTCGCCAATGATCGGGTGGCTGAGGTGTTTCATGTGCCGGCGCAGCTGATGCTTGCGCCCGGTTTTGGGCATCAGCTCGACGACCGCATACCGGCTGGACGGGTAGGTTTCCACCTGTACCGGAATTTCCGTAGTCGCCAGCCGGCGATAATGAGTTAACGCCGCCCGCACCGGCTGCTCGAGCCCTTTCAGGCGACGGTCCTCCGGCTCCTCCCGCAGCGGATGATCAATGACACCCTGCTCTGGTGGCCAGCCACGCACCACTGCCAGGTAGGTCTTGCTCACCTCCCCCGCCATCATCTGCTGCCCCAGCGCCCGGGCCACGTCCGGGGTGCGGGCAAACACCAGAACACCGGAGGTCGGCCGGTCCAGACGGTGCACCGGATATACATGCCCGCCCCCATTCAGTGCCCGCGCGTACTGCAGTGCAAACTCGGTCTCGTGGCGATCAATGGGGCTGCGGTGCACCAGTAATCCGGCGGGTTTATGCACCACCAGCAGGGCATCATCCCGGTACAGCTCGGAAAGCGGGTTGACCTGGCCGGTCATCGTTTAAGTATCCCCCGAACACTCTGCCCCGCCTTGTCTCCCAGCACCAGCAGGGCCGGGGTCAGCAGCAGCGTCAGCACTGTGGCGAAGGTGAGCCCCCCGGCAATGGCGCTGGAGAGTTGGGTCCACCACTGGGTTGACGGTGCGCCGATACCCAGTGACGGCGTCAGCAGATCAACGTTGATGCCCAGCACCATGGGCGTCAGACCCAGTACCGTGGTTACCGCCGTCAACAGTACCGGTCGCAAACGCAGGCAACCGGTCTCCAGTGCCGCCTCATAGGCGGCCATGCCGCTCTTGCGCATCTGGTTGTAGGTATCGATCAGAATGATGTTGTTGTTCACCACAATCCCCGCCAGGGCAATGATACCCATACCCACCATCACGATGCCGAACGACTGGCCATTGAGCAGCAGCCCCAGCAATACGCCGGCGGTGGACAGCACGATCGCGGACAGGATCAGGAAGGTCTGATACAGGGAATTGAACTGGGTGACCAGTATCAGCAGCATCAGCGCGATGGCCACCAGAAAAGCGGTGGCCAGGAAATTGGCTGCCTGCTGCTGATCCTCATTTTCACCGGCCACCTGCACGGTCACGCCCGGCGGCGGTTCCGGCATGTCGGCCTGCAGGCTACGCAGCAATTCATCCACCCGCCGCCCGGGCTCAAGATCGGACTTGATGGTGATGGTACGCTGGCCATCCACCCGGGCAATGCTTCCGGTTTTATGGTCCGGCTCCAGAGACACGAATTCTGACAACGGCGCCTGCCCGCGACTGGTGTTAATGGTCTGGCGCTGGAACTGGTCCAGTTCCCGCCAGTCATTGGGCACCCGCACGGCAATATCCACTTCATCCCGGACATCTTCCGGCCGGTAGGTGGCCAGCACCAGGCCGTTGGTGATCAGGCGTACCGCACTGCCCACACTGAGAACGTCGGTGCCAAAGCGGGCCGCTGATTCGCGGTCTACCTTGAGCTGCCACTCGATGCCCGGCAGACTGCGATCGTCCTCAATATCCACGAACCCGCCCATCGCCGACATACGCTCGCGCAGTTGATCCACATAGGCATTGAGCTTGCTGTTTTCCAGACTGCTGACTTTAAGTTCGACCGGTTTGCCATCGGCGGGGCCGCCTTCCTGTTTACGGAACTCCAGCTCGATCCCGGGAATGTCCGCGGTACGCTCACGGAAATCCTCAAGAATTGCGTTCGCCGGACGCCGGGTGAACCAGTCGTTGAACTGGAACTGCAACACCCCGATCACATCCGGCGCCATCTGGTTATCCGGCGAAACCATCGAGCGGGCATACAGCGCTTTTACCTCAGGCATATCCTGCAGCCGCTGCTCCACGTCACGCACGATGCTGTCCCGCTCCCACACCGACAGGTCGCCGCGCGCCCTCACCTGCACCTGGGCAGAATCCGGCTCCACGCTCGGGAAGAATTCCACGCCGTGGTTAAACCGGGCATAGCCGGCGTAAATCACCACAATCACCGCCAATACACCCAGCAGGGTGAAGCCCGGATAACCCAGCAAGGTACCGAGCACCTTGCGGTAACCGGCCATCATGGCACCGCCACCGGCACGGTGGCGCGCGCGGCGACCGCCACTGACGCCACCAAGGACCGGGAGGAACACCAGCGCCATCAACAGCGAGGCGGCGAGGCAGATGATCACCGTGATCGGCAGGAATTTCATGAACTCGCCCACCACGCCGGGCCAGAACAGCAAGGGGGTAAATACCGCCAGCGTGGTGGCGGTGGAGGCGATGATCGGCCACGCCATCCGGCTGGCGGCATCCGCCCAGGCCGAGCGCACGGTCTGGCCTTCGGAGAGATTACGGTCCGCCAGTTCCGACACCACAATGGCACCATCCACCAACATGCCCGCGACCAGAATGAGGCTGAACAGCACCACAATATTGAGGGTCAGCCCCATCCCCCAGATGACCAGAATGCCGGTGAGAAAGGCCCCGGGAATGGTCAGGCCCACCAGTAATGCCGAACGCGGCCCCATAGCGGCAATAACCACGATGATCACCAGCACGATGGCGGTCAGCACGTTGTTCAGCAGGTCACTGAGAATGTCCCGCACTTCCGTCGACTGGTCCATGATATAGCGGACTTCCAGCTCTTCGGGTAATTCCGAGTTGGCCGCTTCAATCAGCCCGCGTACTTCGGCAATGGTTTCAATGATATTGGCGCCTGCGCGTTTGGACACTTCCAGCACCAGCGCCGGCTCGCCATTGATGCGGGCAAACCCGGTGGGGTCCTTGAAGGTACGCTGCAGCATGGCGACATCGCCGAACGTGACCACCGTGTCGTCACTGACCTTGATAGGCATGGACATCACGTCTTCAATATTCTCGATCACGCCGGGCACCTTGATGGCCATGCGCCCCGCACCGGTGTCCAGACTGCCCGCCGCCACCAGCTGATTATTGCGGTTGACCAGGGACGCCAGCTGGTCAAAATCAACGCCGTAGCTTTCCAGCACCTGGGGGTCCACCACCACTTCGAGCAAATCTTCCCGATCCCCGCCGATCTCGACTTCCAGCACTTCGGGGATGCCTTCAATGGCATCCTGCAGGCGCCGGGCAACGGTGATCAGCTCACGCTCGGACAACGGCCCGGAAAGCCCGACAGACAGCACCGGAAACAGCGACACGTTGATCTCGTTCACCCGCGGCTCGTCCGCCTCCTGAGGAATCTTGGCGCGGGCGGTATCGACTTTTTCGCGCACATCCTGAAGCGCCTTGTCCGGATCAAAGCCGGCATCGAATTCGAGCATGACCGAGGCGTGCCCTTCAGAGGCGGTACCACGCATTTCCTTCACCCCTTCCAGGGATCGCAGCTCCTGTTCCATCGGCCGCACCAGCAAACGTTCACCATCCTCCGGGCTGATGCCTTCCAGGGTCATGGACACGTAGATCATCGGAATGGTGACGTCGGGGTTGGCTTCCTTGGGAATACTGTAGAACGCAGCCACACCGCCCAACAGCAGAAAAGTCAGGGTGAGCAGTGTGGTGCGGCTGCGGTCAAGTGCCGCGTGAATCAGTGCGCGCATACGGATCAGCCCCGGTTACTGTCACGGTCAACCGGCTCAACTTCCTGGCCGATCGCGACAAATCCGCCGCCGCGGGTAATCAGACGGATCTCGTCCGGCAGCCCGCCGACCCAGGCCCCGTCAGTGGTCACATTAAACAGCCGCACGCTACCGAACACCACTTCATCGTTGTCATCGACATAGCGCACGCCGGGGCGGCCGTCGTCACCGAGCGAAAGGTAGGCCGGTGAAATGAACGTCGCGCGGGTTTCCGGCAGGGCAATGCGCAGCGTGGCGCTGCCACCGGCCACGCGCTTCAATTCAGGATTCTCTACCGTGATTTCAACGGCGAAACTGCGGGTTTCGGGATCGGCGGCACTGGCCACAAAGCTCACCTCGCCGTCCAGCGAACCGCCGTCCAGCAGCCGGACAGAGACCTTTTGCCCCGTACCGACCTGACCGACCGACTGCTGGGGAATCTGGCCGGTGGCTTTGAGACGGTCCACCTGAACCAGGTCGAGCATGGCATTGCCCGGTTGCACCAGATTACCCAGATCGACGTGACGGCGATTCACCACCCCGTCAAAAGGCGCTTTGGGAATCAGCTCTCTGATGGCATTGCGCGCCTGGGCCAACTCTGCCCGCGCACCGGCCAACTCACTCTGCAGCCCGAGAATCTCTGACTGGCTCGCCAGATTGCTGGAGCCAAGGCGTTGAGCGGCGGCCAGGTCAGCTTCCAGCTTACGAATCTGTGCCTGCCAGCGATCCACGCTGGACTGGCGGCCATCGTCGGACAAGCGTAACAAGGGTTGCCCTTTCTCAACACGTTCGCCCTGCTGCACCATCAACTCTTCCACTGTGCCGCTCACGCCGGCGCTGATGGCGACGGTGCGCCAGGGTTCCAGTTGCCCCTGAAGCATCAGCCCCGGCTCATACAGGCGAGCCTGAAGGGTTTCAACCTCCACCCGGGGGCGCTCCGGGGCCGGTGGCTCCTGCATTTCAGGCGCGTCCTGCTGCGCGACTTTGACCTCGCCACTGGCCATCCACAGCACCAGCCCGATCACGATCAGTAATGCCAACCCAAGGGAGCCCCACCTGCTCTTGCTCATGTTCTTCTCGTTTATTGCGCATGCGTTGTGTTTGAAAGGAGACAAACGGTATCACAAAAAAGTGACATTAGGGGTTGCGCCGGTGACAGGGCTCGGGTTAACTTTTCAACATCCTTAACAGAGTTTGAGCAGACGCACGAATCTCATGAATCTTAACGCTGTAATCGTCCTTGTGAAGCTTGTCCTGGTGGTCGTGGTACCGTCCGGGGGCTTTTGCGTGGACAAGCGGGTGAGATAGCGACAAACCTGACAAGACACCAAGAGCCCCCGGCACCGAAAGGTCCCGGGGGCTTTTTTTTGCAGCAAGAAAAAAGGGGAAAACGACCATGAACGGCGCACAGCACATTCTTGACGCGTTCCACCGCCACCACATCAGCACGGTTTTCGGTTATCCGGGCGGCTGCATCATGCCACTCTACGATGCACTGGTGGACGATGTGGGCGTGGAGCACGTGCTGTGCCGCCACGAACAGGCCTGTGCGCTGGCCGCCGACGGCTACGCCCGCGCCAGCGGCAGGCTGGGCGTGTGCATTGCCACCTCCGGCCCCGGCGCCACCAACCTGATCACCGGCGTTGCCAACGCCCACCGGGACTCCATCCCCATGCTCGTGATCACCGGCCAGGTGCCCTCGGGTCTGATCGGCACCGATGCCTTCCAGGAAACCGACGTGCTGGGCATGACCCTGGGCATCGTTAAACACAGCTACCTGATCGACGACGCCGACACCCTGCCCGCCATCATGGAAGAAGCCATGGCATTGGCCCAAAGTGGCCGGCCGGGGCCGGTGTGGATTGATATTCCCAAGGACGTGTTGTTGACCGAGGTTGCCACTGCGCCCTTCCCGTCCAGCGAGCCACAGGAAGCCGGTTCCAGCTGCCCGGACCTCACGGACGCTCTGGCCATGCTCCACGCCGCCCGCAAGCCCTTGCTCTACAGCGGCGGCGGCATCAGCCTGGCCCATGCCGAGGACAGTTTTCGCGCGTTTGCCGAGTCATCCGCCCTGCCGGCGGTGGTCACCCTGAAAGGCATCGGCAACCCGGGCAAACACAACCCCTATAATCTGGGCATGCTGGGCATGCACGGCTCCCGCGCCGCCAACAGGGCGGTGGACGAGTGCGACCTGTTGCTGGTCATCGGCGCCCGCCTGGACGACCGCGCCACCGGCAAACTGGACGGTTTTGCGCCCAACGCAAAGATGATCCACATCGACGCCGACGCCGCCGAGATCAACAAGCTGCGCCCGGCGGACCTGGCCATACGGGGTGAGCTCAACGTTATTCTGGAGCATCTGACCGGCGCTCTTGAGCGCAAGCCGCTGGCCATTCCAGACTGGCAGAAGCAATGCCGCACCTGGCACACCACCGGCGGCTTCAGCACGGCGGACAACGAAGAACCCCTGGCCCCGATCACCGGCCCGGCGTTCATCCGCCAGCTTTCCCGCATCGCACCGGACGACACCGTCGTGGCCTGCGACGTGGGCCAGCACCAGATGTGGGTAGCCCAACACTACGAATTCGACCACCCCCGCCACCACCTCACCAGCGGCGGCCTCGGCACCATGGGATTCGGATTGCCGGCCGCCATCGGCGCACAGTTTGCGGATCGCACCAGCACGGTCATCAACGTCACCGGTGACGGCTCGTTCATGATGAACGCCCAGGAGCTCGCCACCATCCGCCGCTACAACCTGCCGGTGAAACTCATCGTGATGGACAACCAGTGCCTGGGCATGGTGCGCCAGCAACAGGAGCTGTTCTACGGCAATCGCGAAAGCCAGATCAACCTGGACGACAACCCCGATTTCGTTGCCATGGCCCGCGCCTTCGACATCCCGGCGTTGCACATCGAACGCACCGACCAGATCCGCCGCGGCATCGAAACCATCCTCGCCTACGACGGCCCGATGCTGCTGCACGTGGCCATCAGCCGCGAGGATAACGTATGGCCCATCGTCAAACCCGGCGCCAGCAACCGCGAGATGATAGACGAAACCCGACGCCCCAGCCCTGCCAACAAGGAGCACGTAGCATGACCCCGCACGCGGATACCTCGATACCGAGTTACACCCTCAACTGCCGCATGTCCCAGGAAACCGCCGCCCTGGAGCGCCTGTGCCAAGTGGTCCGCATTCGCGGGTTTCGCATCGCCCGAATGGCGGTGGAATCCGTCGGGGAACATCTCGACATCGCCCTGACTCTGGAGGGTTCACGACCGATTGCCATGCTGCAGTCGCAGCTGGAGAAGTTGCATACCGTAATGGACGTCGCCCTTGGCCAGGCGACTGTTGCCCGGTCTCGGTCGGCGTGACTTGGGAGTTGGCTTCGGTTCGGTAGCCTGTGGGTTGCGGGGCGGGTACGCGGGGTAAGGATGTTTTTTCTTATGGGAAAAATAACTCGCTTCGCTCAGACATCTTTTTCCCGCCAGAAAAAAGCATCCTCACCCCCCTACCGACGGGCAGCACAGGGATGCGAAGTAAAAGACAAGGAATGAAAAGCAGAAGTTGTTTTTAATTAGTAGGGCGGATTAGGTCGTAGGTCGGATTAGCGAAGCGTAATCCGACAAAAACCTGTTGGATTACGCTTCGCTAATCCAACCTACAATGTTTCAAAAGTCTTTAACTTCGT
Source organism: Pseudomonadota bacterium (assembly GCA_051750305.1). Taxonomy (GTDB): domain Bacteria; phylum Pseudomonadota; class Gammaproteobacteria; order Pseudomonadales; family Oleiphilaceae; genus Marinobacter. The sequence goes on from JBNJJM010000005.1 coordinate 245,581, forward strand.
AAACCCGTTGGTCTGTCGGCGCGGGGTGGTAGGTGGATTTTTTCGCCGGAAAAAGGTGTCTGAGCGAAGCGAGTTCTTTTTCCAAGAAAAAACTCCACCTGCCACCCCGCAAGCCCGCCCCCCAACCAACAGGCTACAAAAGGCAGGCCACTCCAAAGTCAGACGCGATCACCAAGCTTTGTAGGGCAAAAACTTCCCATTCAAAGTAACAACAACGCGATCCCCCTTGGGGTTCTCCTCCTTCTCGATGTCCATGGTGAAATCAATCGCACTCATGATGCCGTCACCGAACTTCTCATGGATCAGTTCCTTCATGGTGTCGCCATACACTCCCACGATCTCGTACAGGCGGTAGATCAATGGGTCCTGAGGCACGGCGCTGTCCCAGGCTTTCTTCGGGCAGACCTGCAGTGCTTCGGCAATCGACTTCTCCAGCCCCAGGGTCTCGCACACGGCGAACGCCTTGTCCTCCGTCATGCTGTTCATCCCCAGGCAGGCCGAGGTGGTGAACACCGGCGACATGCCAATGGCCTCGGCCAGAGCTTCCCAGGACACACCTTTGGTGGCCTTGGCTTCCAGGATTTTTGCGGTCATCAGTTCTTTGTTCATCATGGTTCCTCACGGTTTGCGTGTTTGGGTTTCAGGCGTTGACGGCTTTTGCCGATGCCGCCGATTGACTGCTTTCTGTGGTTTCTGCTTCGGTAGCCGCTTCCGCCGCCTTGAGCGTGGACGGATCCACCACCCGCGGCTTTCCGTCGTTATCGGGTTGAGCGGTGCCGCTGCGGTTGATCAGGAAATCCACCAGGTAATCCCGGGTTTTGTGGTAGGCCGGGTTCTGGAAGATGGTGGCGCGGGCGCGGGGCCTGGGTATGTTCACCTTTACGCTTTCGGCGATACGGGCGTGAGGGCCGTTGGACATCAGGAAGATGCGGTCCGACAGCAGGATGGCCTCGTCCACGTCATGGGTAATCATGAACACCGTCTGATGGGTCTCCTCCCAGATCTTGACTAGCTCGTCCTGAATCACCCCACGGGTCAGCGCGTCCAGTGCACCGAACGGCTCGTCCAACAACAGCAGTTCCGGCTGGGTGGCGAAGGCGCGGGCGATACTCACCCGCTGGCGCATGCCGCCAGAGAGCTGGGACGGCTTGCGGTCCAGGGCGTGGTCCAGCCCGACCATTTTCAGGTAGCGTTCGCTGTGCTCCCGCACCTGTTCTTTCGACCATTTCGGCCAGCGCGCCTGTACCCCGAACACGATGTTGTTCAGGGTGGTTTTCCAAGGCAGCAGGCTGTAATTCTGGAACACCACGCCGCGCTCCAGGCTCGGGCCTTTGACCTCTTTGCCGTTCATCACCAGGTTGCCGGTGGTGGCCTCATCCAGCCCCGCCATCACGTTGAGGATGGTGGATTTGCCGCAGCCGGAATGGCCGATGATGCAGACGAACTCTCCCTTCTCCAGGGCAAACCGGATGTCTTCGAACACCGTCAGTTCACCACCCTGGCCGTCGGGGTATACCTTCGATAATCCATCCACTTCCAGGAATGACTTACTCATAACTCCGCTCCGGTTCGGTTATTCGGTGTATTCAACCATCTTCTGGGCCTTGCCCAGCGCCAGGTCCAGCAGCATGCCGACAACGCCGATCATCAGAATCGAGAAGATCACACTGGCCAGATCGAGATTGTTCCACTCGTTCCACACGTAGTAGCCGATGCCGGTGCCGCCCACGAGCATTTCCGCGGCCACGATGACCAACCAGGCGATACCGATGGAGATGCGCATGCCGGTGAGAATGGTCGGCGCCGCCGCTGGCAGGATCACCGTCAGCGCCGTTTTCAGGTGACCCAGCTCGTGGGTGCGGGCCACGTTGACCCAGTCCTGGCGCACGTTGGCGACGCCAAAGGCGGTGTTCAGCAGCATCGGCCAGATGGAACAGATGAAGATCACGAAGATGGCTGACTGCTCCGAGTCCTGGATGATGAATAGCGCCAGCGGCATCCAGGCCAGAGGCGAGATCGGTCTCAGCACCTGGATGTACGGGTTCAGCGCCTTGTACATCAGCGGCGACATGCCGATCAGGAAGCCGATGGGCAAGGCGATGGCCATGGCGGCAATGAAGCCGGTCATCACCCGGTAGATGGAATAGGCCAGCTGGGTGCCAATGCCCTTGTCGTTGGAGCCGCGGTCGTAAAACGGATCCGCCAACTCGTTGATGGCGTGCTGGATGATCTCCGAGGGCGGCGGCACCCGGGCCTCCTGGTCGGCGCCCCCCATGAGCATTTCGTACTCGGTCATGTTCTCCTTTGAGGTGACCAGCTCGGTGCTGAACTCCCAGATACCCAGAAACAGCACCAGAAACACCAGCGACAGGGTGGCCGCACGTACACTTGTGGATGCCATGATCAGCCCCTCCCGATGTCAAAGCTCTGCACGTATTCTTCCGGCTTCGCCGGATCGAAGGTTTTGCCCATGATGGTGTGGTTCTTGTAGGTTTCGCTGGGCGCGGTGTAGCCCAGCTCTTCCATGACCTTGCGGGTGTCGCCGGCCAGGTAGACCTGCTCGGCAATGTCCTGGTAGTCCACATCGCCTTCGATGTAGCCCCAGCGTTTCATCTGGGTCAGTATCCACACGCCCATGGAATGCCACGGGAAGGGGTCGAAATCGATCCGGGCGGGATCGTTCCTCACTTCTCCCAGGCCGTCGGCGTATCGACCGGTCAGTACCTGCTGGATCACCGGAACCGGCTGGTTGAGGTAGTTTCTCGGCGCGATGGCCTCGGCAATCTCGGCCCGGTTGCCCGCCTCCTGCGAGTATTGGGTCGCATCGATGATCGCGCGCAGCAGCGCGCCGTAGGTGTTGGGGTTCTCGGTGGCGAACTGCTGGCTGCAGGCAAACGCACAGCAGGGATGACCTTCCCAGATTTCCTTGGTGAGAATGTGAATAAAGCCCACTTTCTCCCACACCGCCCGCTGGTTGAACGGGTCCGGTGACAGGTAGCCGTCCAGGTTGCCAGCGCGCAGGTTGGCCACCATCTCCGGTGGCGGAACCACGCGGATCTGCACGTCTTTGTCAGGGTCGATGCCGTGCTCTGCCAGGTAATAGCGCAGCAGGAAGTTGTGCATGGAGTATTCGAACGGCACCCCGAACTTGAAGCCCTTCCACTGCTTCGGGTCACGCTTGTCCTTGTGGTCCACGTGCAGCACGATGGCCTGGCCGTTGATGTTTTCCACCGCCGGCATGATGAAGCGCTTGGCGGAGGAGCCCGCACCCATGGTCATGGCCAACGGCATGGGGGTGAGCATGTGGCTGGCGTCGTATTCACCGCTCAACGATTTGTCCCGGGCCACCGCCCAACCGGCGGTTTTCGACACCGTCACCTCCAGACCGTAGCGCTCATAGAAACCCAGCGGGTGCGCCATGATGATCGGCGTGGCACAGGTGATGGGCACAAACCCGACGTTCAGTTTGGTCTTCTCGAGCTTGCCGAGGGATTCCTTCACCGCCGCCTTGGCCTTGTCGAGGGGGAACACGCTGGACACCAGCGCAGCCGCTGTACCGGCACCCATCATTTTCATGAAGCTGCGGCGGCTGTGGTCATTGTGGCCGAACACCGACCGCACCACCGCGCTCTCGATCGCCCGGTCCATCATCGCCTCGGAGTCCATGGCGCCCTCGGTGGCGTCCTGGCTGAGGGCCGGCTGAAGGTTCAACGAAGTCGATGGGGCGTCCTGCCCGGTCTTGCATTCCGGGCAGCCGCAGGTTTTTGCATGAATCAGCGACTGATCGCCGTCAAACGGATTGCCAAGGCTTTTCGTGGTCATGGGGCACTCTCCCTACTCTCGGATGATGTTGTGCACTCTTGCGGTGCAGCAAATTGGCGACTCTGACCCACGGCCCAATCAGTGCCGGGGCGGTTGCGCGTTCTGGGAGAGCTATCGCAGGGTTTGTGCCAACTGCCGATATTTTTTTAACCCTATGTTTTCACTTGCCTTTTATTTACCTGATCTGACCGGAGTCACTACGGATTCTCGTAATTCACGAGATTTCGTAGGCATCACTACGATTTTTCATAGTTGGCACGGGGTTTGTTCTGTTGTTTTCATGATCAGCGAGGACAGCCCCATGCACCCGGAACACACCGCCAACACCCATGCCTGGATCGACCACCTGCCAGAGGCCGCATTGCTGGTGGACGCCGCCCGGGATCTGATCGTTGCTGCCAACAGTGCCATGGGCCGGCTGATGGGCACCGACCGGCAATCCCTGAAAAGCACCCCCTGCACCCGCTTGTTCGCCGACCAGCGTCCCCAGTTGATTGCCTTCACCGAGGAAACCCTGTTCCGTAGCCACGGCTGGAGCCGGGATTTCATGGTCAAACACCGGGACGGCCACACGGTGGAGCTGGAGATTTCCGCCTCACGGGTCGGTGAAGCGGAATCCCAGGATCTGCTGCTGTTGCTGCGGGACCGTCGCCAGCTACGAACGCTGCGGGAGCGCCACGATGCCAACCATTACCACCGGGGCGGGCTGCTGGAATGGCGGCGGGTGGAGGAGCTGTTCAAGGACATGGAGCGGGAAAACCAGCTGATTCTCCACGCCGTCGGGGAAGGCATTTACGGCGTCGACGCCGAAGGCCGCACCACCTTTGCCAACCCGGCGGCGGAACGCATGCTGGGTTGGCGCATTGATGAGCTCATGGGGCGGGTCATTCACCGGGTGGTGCACCATTCCCACGAAGACGGCAGCCTCTACCCGCTGAAAGAATGCCCCATTTACGCCGCCTTCCGTGACGCCAGCATCAAACGGGTGGGCGAAGATTGGTTCTGGCGCAAGGACGGCACCGGTTTCCCGGTGGAATACACCAGCACCCCCATTCTGGACAACGGCCACCCGGTGGGCGCGGTGGTGGTGTTCCGGGACATCTCCCCGCGCCTGCAGGCCCAGAAAGAGCTGCAGAAAGCCCTGGAAGAAGTGGAGAGCCTCAAGCACCGGCTGGAAATGGAAAACGCCTACCTGCAGGAAGAGCTCAGTGCGGAATACCACTTTCACGAGATTGTCGGCCAGAGCGACGCCATCAAGGCCATCGTACGCCGCATCGGCATGGTTGCCCCAACGGACGCCAACGTTCTGGTCACCGGCGAATCCGGCACCGGCAAGGAGCTGATCGCCCGCGCCATTCACCAGTCCAGCACCCGCCGAGACCGGCCGCTGATACGGGTCAACTGCGCCGCCATTCCGAAAGACCTGTTCGAGAGTGAGTTCTTCGGCCATATCCGCGGCGCCTTCACCGGCGCGGTCAGTGACCGGGTGGGCCGGTTTGAACTGGCGGACGGCGGTACGCTGTTTCTGGACGAGGTGGGGGAAATCCCCCTGGAACTGCAGGGCAAACTGCTGAGGGTATTGCAGGATCAGCAGTTCGAACGGGTGGGCGAAAACCACACCCGCGCGGTGGATGTGCGGGTCATCGCCGCCACCAACCGGGACCTGAAGGCCGAAGTGCAGGCCAAAACCTTCCGTGAAGACCTCTACTTCCGCCTCAACGTGTTTCCCATTGAATCCGTGCCCCTGCGGCGGCGCCGGGAAGACATCCCCATCCTCGCCCAGGAATTCCTCAACCGCGCCTGCCAGAAATTCAATCGCCCGGCCCTGGCACTGAAGGAACGCGACGTGGAAACCCTGAAGGCCTACCACTGGCCGGGCAATGTGCGGGAACTGGAGAATGTGATCGAGCGCCAGGTGATCACCGCCGACGGCCGCCTCGATCTCGACCTGGCCGGCTCCGATTCCAGTGCGCGACCGGTGGCCGTGCAGACGCCCCCGGCCCGCCACTACCAGGGCGACCTGATGACCGAGCGGGAACTCAGGGAACTGGAAAAACAGAATCTGACCCGCGCCCTGACGATGAGCGCCGGGCGGGTGTTCGGGGACGATGGAGCCGCGGCGCTGCTGGGGGTGAAGCCCACCACCCTGACCTCACGGCTGAAAAAACTGAAAATCGAGCCGCGGCAGTTCCAGGTCAGGTCGGCGTGACACCCATCTGATTCAGGGCGTACGTAATCACGATCCAGAGCACCATCACCAGCGGCAGATAACGCCCGACGAGGTAGATACGCCATTCCCACCAGCGGCTCTCAGTGCCCAGCACCGTGCGGATCTTCGACGGCGGGATAAACCAGCAGAACAGCGCAGCACCCAGCACACCGGAGAAGATGATCACATTGCCGCCGGCTACCCGATCGATCACATCCAGCACCGGCTCGCCAGCAATGTTCCACTCCAGTGGCGTGAAACTCAGGGCCGAGGCCGTGCCCAGTACCAGCATCACCACGGTGACCAGGGCCACCGCCGTGGTGTTGCTTAACCGGAACTCCTCCGCCACCGCCGCGATCATCACCTTCAGCCCGGCAAGGCTGGAACTGAACGCCGCCAGAAAGAACAACCCGAAAAACAGAACGCCGACCCAATAGCCGCCCGCCATATCTGCAAACACGCGGGGCAGGGTGACAAACGCCAGCTGACTGCCCTCGGCCGGCTCCATGCCGAAACTGAACACAAACGGAAAGATCATCCAGCCGGCCAGCAACGCCACGCTGGTTTCCGTGCCGGCCACCACCAGACAGGCCCGGGGCACGTGGGTCTGGCGGGGGATAAAGCTGCCGTAGGTCACCAGATAGCCCTGCCCGATGGCCAGCGTGTAAAACGCCTGACCGAACGCAAACGCCCACAGCTTGCCACTCGTCAGCCGGCTCCAGTCCACCTGAAAGAAGAAATCCTTGGTCTGCTCCCAGCCCGGCGTGCGGCTGGCAAAGATCACCAGCCCGATCATCACCACCAGCAACACCGGCATGAGGATCTTGGACATCTGCTCAATGGCTTTCACATCCCGGGCCAGGATGATGGCCCCGAGCAAAGTGACTGCAATGAAATACCAGAGCGAGTTATAGCCGGCGCTGAATTCGCCAAACACCCGCAGATCATCGGTGGCCGCATCCACGGCATAGCCCAGTGTCCAGCCTGTAATCACCAGGTAGTAGCTGGTAATGGCCATGGTAATCAGCACGACAAACCAGCCGTACACCACGCCAAAGCGGTTCACCTGCCGATACGTCTGCACCGTGCTGCCCTTGGACAGCCGGCCGGCGGACACCTCCAGAATCATGATGGGCAGCACCACTACGATCAGCGCCAGCAGGTAAGCCACCACAAACGCGCCGCCGCCGTTCTCCCCCACCATGTAGGGAAACCGCCACAGGTTCCCGAGCCCGACCGCGGCAGCGGCCATGGAGGCCACAAAAGCGGGCTCCGAGCTCCATTGTTTGCGGGACTCTTCAATAAATTCGTGGCGTTTTGGCACGGTGCTCCGTTCTCCGTTTGCGGTGTCTTACCTGCATTGGAGCCTAGCAAATCAGCTGTCTTGGCGCATGATGGGAGTCAAAGTCGCTCGGGTTCGTGGTTCTGCAGCTTGGGGGCAGATTCCTTTTTGTAGCCTTCTGGTTTGCGGGCGGGTACGCGGGGTAAGGATGTTTTTTCTTATGGGAAAAATAACTCGCTTCGCTCAGACATCTTTTTCCCGCCAGAAAAAAGCATCCTTACCCCCCTACCGACGGGCAGCACAGATATGCGGTGTAAAGGACGAAAGATGAAAAATGAAAAATAGAGGGAAATCGTAATTCGTAGGTCGGATTAGCCGAAGGCGTAATCCGACAAAAACCCGTTGGATTACGCCTCCGGCTAATCCAACCTACGAAAATCAAAACGTCATTAACCTCGTGAACCCGTAGGTCTCTCGGCGCGGGGTGGTAGGTGGATTTTTTCGCCGGAAAAAGGTGTCTGAGCGAAGCGAGTTCTTTTTCCAAGAAAAAACTCCACCTGCCACCCCGCAAGCCCGCCCCTCAACCGGCAGGCTACAACAGAGGGCAATCTCCCAACTCAGACCAACTCAATAGCCACAGCAGTCCCCTCGCCACCACCAATACACAGCGATGCAACCCCACGCTTGAGGCCACGCTGACGCAACGCATTCATCAGGGTAATGATGATCCGAGAACCGGAGGAACCGATCGGGTGGCCGAGCGCGCAGGCGCCGCCGTGGACGTTGACCTTCTCCGCCGGAAGCTTGAGCTCGTTGATGGCGGCCAGGGTGACCACCGCGAAGGCTTCGTTGATTTCGAACAGGTCCACATCGTTGACGGACCAGCCGGCTTTGTTCAGGACCTTCTCGATGGCGCCGATGGGGGCCAGGGTGAACTCGGCCGGCAAACGGGCGTGGGTGGCGTGGGCGACGATGCGCGCCTGGGGTGTCAGGCCGCGGGCGTCGGCTTCGGCGGCGGAGGCCAGTACCAGGGCGGAGGCGCCGTCACTGATGGAGCTGGAGTTGGCAGCGGTGACCGAGCCGTCTTTGGCGAAGGCCGGCTTCAGGTGCGGGATTTTTTCCGGTTTGGCGTTGCCCGGCTGTTCGTCCACGTCTACCTCGGTGTCGCCACCACGGCCGGTAACAGTGACCGGGACAATCTCGTCGCGGAACCAGCCGTTTTCGATGGCCGCCAGGGATTTCTGCAGGGAGCCGATGGCGAACTCATCCATCGCCTGACGGCTGATGTCGTACTTGTCGGCGGTGCGCTGGGCGAAGACGCCCATCAGGCCGCCCTCGTAGGCGTCTTCCAGGCCGTCGAGGAACATGCTGTCCATCACCTGGCCGTGGCCCATGCGCATACCGCCACGGGCTTTCGGCAGCAGGTACGGCGCCTGGCTCATGTTTTCCATGCCACCGGCAATCATGATGTTGTTGGTGCCCGCCTTAATCTGGTCGTGGGCCATGATCACCGCCTGCATGCCTGAGCCACACATCTTGTTGATGGTGGTACAGCCAGAGCTGTCGGGAATGCCGGAGGCGCGGGAGGCCTGGCGCGCCGGGGCCTGGCCGAGGCCGGCGGGCAGCACGCAGCCCATGATCACTTCCTGGATATCCGCCGGCTGCAGGCCGGAGCGCTCAATGGCCGCCTTGATGGAGACCGCCCCCAGCTGCGGCGAACGCACCGAGCTCAGGGAGCCCATCATGCCGCCCATGGGGGTGCGCGCGGAGCCTGCAATCACAACGCTGTTGTCACTCATAATCGTTCCTCACTCAATCAGGCTTTGCCCAGTACCGAACGGGCAATGATCTCTTTCATCACTTCCGAGGTGCCGCCGTAAATCCGCTGCACCCGGGCGTCGATAAAGTTCCGGGAAATCGGGTACTCGGTGGTGTAACCGTAGCCACCAAACAGCTGCAGGCAGCCGTCCGCCACCCGGCACTGCATTTCCGTGGCGCTGTACTTGGCCATGGAGGCGGTCGGGGCATCCAGTTCGCCACGGTCGTACTGATCAATGCACTGGTCCACGAACGCCTTGTTTACCCGGTAATCGGTTTCCATGCGGGCGATTTCAAATCGGGTGTTCTGCAGTTGCGCCAGTTTCTGGCCGAACAGTTCCCGCTCCTGGGCATAGGCAATGGTCAGGTCGAGGGAGCCACGGGCCGCCGCCACACCAAGAGCGCCGATCACCAGCCGCTCGCGGGGCAGCTCCCGCATCAGGTACATGAACCCCTGGCCTTCCTCGCCCAGAAGCGCCGAGGCCGGAACCCGCATATCCGAAAAGAACATCTCGGAGGTGTCGCCCGAGTGCTGGCCGATCTTGTCCAGGTTGCGGCCCTTGCTGTAACCCGGCAGTGAGGTGTCGACCAGGAACAGGCTGATGCCACGGGCACCGGCTTTCGGGTCGGTCTTGGCCGCCACGATCACCATGTCCGCGTGCTGACCGTTGGTGATGAAGGTCTTGGAACCATTCAGGATGTACTCATCGCCATCCTTCACCGCGCTGGTGCGGATCGCCTGCAGATCGCTGCCGGCTCCGGGCTCAGTCATGGCGATGGCGCCGACAGCTTCACCGGACACCAGCTTTGGCAGCCATTGCCGGCGTTGTTCGTCGTTGCCCATATGGCTCAGGTAGGGGGCGACTATGTCCGAGTGCACCATCACGTTGGTGGATAACGCGCCGAATCCCATGCGGGCAAGCTCCTCGCCCACCACCACGGAAAACTGGAAGGGGGCCCCGATACCGCCCCACTCTTCCGGCACATCGACACACAGCATGCCGGCGTTGCCGAGGGTGTTCCAAAGCGCCCGCGGCACGATGCCGGATTTCTCCCAGGCTTCGTAATGAGGCCGCACCTCGGCTTCCAGAGCCTTGATCACCGACTCGCGGAACATCGCCAGTTCTTCTTTATCAACAGACACGGTCATGTATGTCTCCTGCAATTGAATGCGATCACTTGGGCGCCATGCGCAGGGCGCAATCCAGACGAATCACTTCGCCGTTCAGAATCGGGTTGCGCACCATCTGGTCCACCATCATGCCGAACTCCTCCGGCTTGCCCAAACGCTTCGGGAACGGCAGCGTCGCCGCCAGGCTGTCCTGCACGTCCTGGGGCATGCCCGCCATCATCGGCGTCATGAACAGCCCCGGCGCAATGGTGTTCACCCGGATACCCTCACGGGCCAGCTCCCGCGCCGACTGCAGCGTCAGCGCGACAACACCGCCCTTGGAGGCACTGTAGGCGGCCTGGCCAATCTGGCCTTCGTAGGCGGCCACCGAAGCCGTGTTGATGATCACGCCCTTCTCGCCATCGCCGTTGGCGTCACGCTGGGCCATCTCGGCGGCAGCCAGACGCAGAATGTTGAAGGTGCCAATCAGGTTGACCTGAATCACCTTGCTGAAGTTCTCCAGCGGCATCACCCCGTCGCGGCCCAGAATCTTTGCCGCCGGTGCAATCCCGGCACAGTTCACGGCAATGCCGCAGGGGCCGTGGGCCTCACGTGCGGCAGCGAGCGCAGCTTCCGCACTCTCGGGGGAGCTGACGTCACAGTGCACAAACAGCCCGCCAATATCCCGGGCCACCGCCTCACCCTGCTCTTTCTGCAGGTCGAGAATCGCCACCTTACAGCCAGCTGCCGCCAGCGCCCGTGCCGCGCCCTCCCCCAAACCGGAAGCGCCACCGGTTACAATGGCCGGTACATTCTGAAATTCCATCGTCTGCTCCTTGAAAACTGTGTCAGATCATTCAACTCAAAAAACGGGTTTTGACACCCAGAATTTACTTTACGTTTACGTAAACTTTATCTAACCTTAGTCTAAAAAGGAAATCGCCATGGCAGAAAAAACCACATACAGCATCAGTGAGCTCGCCAAGGAGTTTGACGTTACCACACGGAGCGTCCGGTTCTACGAGGACCAGGGCCTGCTGAAGCCCGCCCGCAGAGGGCAGACACGAATTTTCAGTTCCAAGGACCGGGTTCGGCTGAAGCTGATCCTGCGGGGCAAGCGAATGGGCTTTTCGCTGGCCGAAACCAAGGAACTGTTCGACCTGTGGGACGAAACCCTCACGGGCAACGAAAAACAGTTACTGAAGATGCTGGCCATTCTGGACAACAAACGCGCCCAGCTGGAACAGCAGAAAAACGACATCGCCCAGGCAGAAATGGAAATGGAAACAGCGGAAACCCGTTGTCGCGAAGCCTTGGCGGAACTTCAGAAACGCAAAGAGTCACAGAATAAACAACCGTCATCAGAAAAAGCGGGGGCCTGATCCCCCACGTTAATCAATTCGGAAGACCAAGGTAGCCAACCATGCAATCACAATACTCAGAATTCAATTTCGGCCTCGGCGAAACCCTGGACATGCTCCGTGAGCAAATCAACGGCTTCGCCGCCGCGGAAATCGCCCCGCGGGCGGAAGACATCGACCGCAACAACGAATTCCCCGCGGACCTGTGGCGGAAAATGGGCGACATGGGCCTGCTGGGTATTACTGTGAGTGAAGAGTACGGCGGCTCCGACATGGGCTACCTGGCGCACGTCATCGCCATGGAAGAAATCAGCCGCGCCTCCGCCTCTGTTGGCCTGTCCTACGGCGCCCACTCCAACCTGTGCGTAAACCAGATTCACCGCAACGGCACCGAAGAACAGAAACAGAAATACCTGCCGAAACTGGTCAGCGGCGAACACATCGGCGCGCTGGCCATGTCCGAGCCCAACGCCGGCTCCGACGTCATCTCCATGAAACTGTCTGCCCGCGACGAAGGCGACCACTTCGTGCTCAACGGCAACAAAATGTGGATCACCAACGGCCCGGACGCGCACACCTACGTCATCTACGCCAAAACCGACACCCAGGCCGGCTCCCGCGGCGTCACCGCCTTCATCGTAGAACGCGACGCCCCCGGCTTCAGCCGCCACCAGAAACTCGACAAACTCGGCATGCGCGGCTCCAACACCTGCGAACTGGTGTTCCAGGACTGCAAAGTGCCCCGGGAAAACATCCTGGGTGGCGAAGGCAACGGCGCCAAAGTCCTGATGAGCGGCCTCGACTACGAACGCCTGGTACTCTCCGGCGGCCCGCTGGGCATCATGCAGGCCGCCATGGACGTGGTGGTGCCCTACATCCGCGAGCGCAAACAGTTCGGCCAGGCCATCGGCGAGTTCGAGCTGGTCCAGGGCAAAGTGGCCGACATGTACACCTGGATGAACACCGCCAAATCCTACGTCTACATGGTGGCCATGTCCGCGGACCGCGGCGAAACCACCCGCAAAGACGCCGCCGGCGCCATCCTTTACTCCGCCGAAATGGCCACCAAACTGGCCCTGGACTCCATCCAGCTGCTGGGCGGCAACGGCTACATCAACGAATACCCGACCGGCCGCCTGCTGCGCGACGCCAAACTCTACGAAATCGGTGCTGGCACATCTGAAATCCGCCGCATGCTGATCGGCCGAGAGCTGTTCCTGAACAAATAAACGACAACTTCATTCGTTTATTCGGTGTGGATGCCCGCACCCAAGTTTGACGAGGGGCTGCGGGCAGAGTGATTCGGGAATTTCGGAGGCCAAGGATGGCCGGAGAGAAGCGCACATGGATGTGCTCGTAGCGGTTCCCGAATCACTCTGCCCGCAGGCCCGACGCACGGACTCCGATGCACGGACAATAAGCCCTATGACGATACTCCAGAGCAAAATCAACCCAAGGTCCGAAGAGTTCCAGGCCAACCAGAACTCCATGGCCAAAGCCGTGGCCGACCTGCGGGACAAAGTCGCCACCATCCAGCAAGGCGGTGGCCCCACCTACCAGGAACGCCACCTGGCACGGGGCAAACTGCTGCCCCGGGAGCGCATCAACCGCCTCCTCGACGAAGGCTCCCCCTTCCTCGAAATCGGCCAGTTCGCCGCCTACAACGTCTACGACGAAGAAGTTCCCGCAGCAGGCGTCATCGCAGGTGTGGGCCGCGTCTCCGGCACCGAATGCATGATCATCGCCAACGACGCCACCGTCAAAGGCGGCAGCTACTACCCGCTGACCGTGAAAAAACACCTGCGCGCCCAGGAAATCGCCCTGCAAAACCGCCTGCCCTGCATCTACCTGGTGGATTCCGGCGGCGCCAATCTGCCACGACAGGACGACGTCTTCCCGGATCGCGACCACTTCGGCCGCATCTTCTACAACCAGGCCCGCATGTCCGCCGACGACATCCCCCAGATCGCCGTCGTCATGGGCCTGTGCACCGCCGGCGGCGCCTACGTACCGGCGATGGCCGACGAATCCATCATCGTGAAGGAACAGGGCACCATCTTCCTGGCCGGCCCGCCACTGGTAAAAGCCGCCACCGGCGAAGTGGTCAGCGCCGAAGACCTGGGCGGTGCCGACGTACACTGCAAAATCTCCGGCGTGGCCGACCATTACGCCGAGAACGACGCCCATGCGCTGGACATTGCGCGGCGCTGCGTGTCCAACCTCAACCGCCGCAAACCGGCGGACGTACAGATCCAGAAACCCCGTGCACCGTTGTACGACGCCGAAGAAATCTACGGCATTGTCGGCACCGACCTGCGCAAACAGTTCGACGTGCGCGACGTCATTGCCCGCACCGTCGACGGCTCCGAGTTCGACGAATTCAAACGCTACTACGGCCAGACCCTGGTGACCGGCTTCGCCCACATCCACGGCTACCCGGTGGGCATCATCGCCAACAACGGCATCCTGTTCAGCGAGTCCGCCCAGAAAGGCGCGCACTTCATCGAACTGTGCTGCCAGCGCAACATCCCGCTGTTGTTCCTGCAGAACATCACCGGCTTCATGGTCGGCCAGAAGCACGAAGCCGAAGGCATCGCCAAGCACGGCGCCAAGATGGTCATGGCCGTGGCCTGCGCCAATGTGCCCAAGATCACCGTACTGATCGGCGGCTCGTTTGGCGCGGGCAACTACGGCATGTGCGGCCGCGCCTACAGCCCGGACTTCCTGTGGATGTGGCCCAACGCCCGCATCTCGGTGATGGGCGGCGAGCAGGCCGCCGGCGTGCTGGCGACGGTCAAGCGTGAAGGCATGGAGCGCAAGGGCCAGGACTGGAGCACCGAGGAAGAGGCAGCCTTCAAGCAGCCGATCATCGACTCCTACGAACACCAGGGCCACCCCTACTACGCCAGCGCCCGCCTCTGGGACGACGGCGTGATCGACCCGGCGCAGACCCGGGAAGTGGTGGCCCTCAGCCTGTCCGCCACCCTGAACCGCCCGGCCAAGCCGACACGCTTCGGCGTGTTCCGCATGTAATCGAGGAGAACGCCATGACCGATCAGGAATCCGCGGTTCTGCTCCAACGCCGCCCGGACGGCGTCACCGAAGTGGTGCTCAACCGCCCGGACAAACGCAACGCCTTTGATGACGTGATCATCCAGCAGCTAATCAGCGCGCTGGAAGACGTGGAAAACGACCAGAAAACGAAAGTGGTAATCCTGCGCTCCGAAGGTAAACACTTCTCCGCCGGCGCCGACCTGGGCTGGATGCGCCGTATGGCCGACAACAGCCGCCAGGAAAACCTGGACGACTCCCGCGAACTGGCGCGGCTGATGAACGTGCTGAATCACCTGTCCAAGCCGGTGATCGGCCTGGTTCAGGGTGCGGCCTTTGGTGGCGCGGTGGGCCTCGCGGCCTGCTGTGACATCGTGCTGGCCACCGAACAAGCCAGCTTCTGCCTCAGTGAAGTGAAGCTGGGCCTGATACCGGCGGTGATCAGCCCCTACGTGGTGCGTGCCATCGGTGAGCGCCAGGCCCGCCGCTATTTCATCACCGCTGAGATTTTCTCCGCCCGGCAAGCCGAACACTTCGGCCTGGTGCACGAAGTCTGTGCCGACGTGGATGCCATGAACCGACGCTGCGACGAATTACTACTCCAGCTTGCCCTCAACGGTCCCGGGGCCATGCAAGCCGCCAAGAATCTGGTGTTCGCCGTCAGCCACAAACCGATCAGCGGCGAGGTCATCGACGACACCGCGCACCGCATCGCGGACATCCGGGTGGGTGAAGAAGGTCAGGAAGGGCTCAGCGCGTTCCTGAACAAACGCAAGGCCAACTGGGTTCCGGAGGAATAACAACCATGTTCAGCAAGATACTTATCGCCAACCGTGGCGAAATCGCCTGCCGGATCATCCAGACCGCCCACCGCATGGGCATCCGCTGCGTGGCGGTCTATTCCGAGGCAGACGCCAACGCGCGGCACGTGGCCATGGCCGACGAAGCCTTCCACATCGGCCCCGCGCCCAGCTCCGAGAGCTACCTGAAAGCCGACAGAATCATCGAAGTTGCGAAAGAAAGCGGCGCCCAGGCCATTCATCCGGGTTACGGCTTCCTGTCGGAGAACACCCAGTTCGCCGAAGCCTGCGAAGCCAACAACATTGTGTTCATCGGCCCGCCCTCCTCCGCCATTGCCGCCATGGGCTCCAAATCCGCCGCCAAGGCGATCATGGAAAAGGCCGGCGTGCCCCTGGTACCGGGCTACCACGGCGACGACCAATCCCCGGACACCCTGCGCAAAGAAGCCGAAAAGTGCGGTTTCCCGCTGCTGCTGAAAGCCGTCGCTGGGGGTGGTGGTAAAGGCATGCGGGTGGTGGAACGCATGGAAGACTTCGACGACGCCCTCGCCGCCGCCAAACGGGAATCGAAGAACGCCTTCGGCAACCCGGACATGCTGATCGAGCGCTACCTGACCCAGCCACGCCATGTGGAAATCCAGGTGTTCTGCGACAAGAGCGGCAAAGGCGTGTACCTGGCCGAGCGCGACTGTTCCGTACAGCGCCGCCACCAGAAAGTGCTGGAAGAAGCCCCGGCCCCGGGCCTGAGCGAAGACACCCGCAAAGCCATGGGCGAAGCCGCCGTCAAAGCCGCCCAGGCCATCAACTACGTGGGCGCCGGCACCGTGGAATTCCTCTACGACGTGGACGGTTCGTTCTTCTTTATGGAAATGAACACCCGCCTGCAGGTGGAACACCCGGTCACCGAAATGGTCACCGGCCAGGATCTGGTGGAATGGCAGTTGAAAGTGGCCTGGGGCGACCCGCTGCCGCTGGAACAGGCCCAGGTGAAAACCCGCGGCCACGCCCTCGAAGCTCGCATCTACGCCGAGGACCCGGACCAGGACTTCCTGCCCGCCACCGGCACCCTGCGCTACCTGAGTACGCCTGATGAAAACGTTCATGTGCGAGTAGACACCGGCGTCACCGAAGGCGACGAGATCAGCATTCACTACGACCCGATGATCGCCAAACTGATCGTATGGGACGAAACCCGCGACCAGGCCATCAACCGCATGGTGCAGGCGCTGGAGCACTACCGCATCGCCGGGGTGAAAACCAACATCCGCTTCCTGCACGCCCTGGCCGACGCCCAGCCGTTCCGGGAAGCCGAGCTGACCACCGGTTTCATCGAAGACCACCGCGAGCTGCTGTTCCCCAAATCCCGTCTCGACCTGCACAAGGGGCTGGTTCTGGCCGCAGGCTTCCTGCTGGAACAGCGCAAATCCCGCGAAGTGGTCAGCACCGACCCCTGGTCGCCGTTCGGCCGCCAGAACGGCTGGCGCATGAACTCCGAATACGCCCAGCCCATGCACCTGCTGGTGGGCGAAGAGGTGCACGAACTCAAGATCCTGGAGCGGGACGACCGTTACCAGGTGATAGTCGGCGGCAGCATCTACCACCTCAACTGCAAGCTGGATGACGACTACCTGCAGGCGGTGATCAACGGCCACCGCATCAGCGTGCACGGCAACCTGCACAACCACCAGTTGGTGCTGTTCTACGAGGGCGACACCTTCCAGTGCAACGTATTCCGTGAAACCTTCGGCGCCGAGGAATTGGCCGGCGAAGGCAGCCTGGCGGCCCCGATGAACGGCGCGATTGTCGCGGTGCAGGCCAAAGTGGGCGACAAGGTCACCGCCGGCCAGACCCTGGTGATCATGGAAGCCATGAAAATGGAACACGCCATCAAGGCCCCGGCCGACGGTGTGGTGACCGACATCTTCTACGCCGAAGGCGACCAGGTGTCCGAAGGCGCGGAGCTGATTGCCATCGAAACCAGCGACGAGGAGGCGGCGTAGCATGGCCTTTCCGAAACAGGTGCGACTGGTGGAAATGAGCCCCCGCGACGGTCTCCAGAACGAGCCCGGTGACGTAATCGCCACCGCTATCAAAACCGGACTGATCGACCGGCTGGCCGACTGTGGCCTCACCCACATCGAATCCGCCAGCTTTGTGTCGCCGAAATGGGTGCCGCAGATGGGCGATGCGGCGGACGTGATGGCCGGCATCAACCGCAAACCCGGCGTGCGCTATTCTGTGCTCACCCCCAACCTCAAGGGCTTCGAAAACGCCCTGGCGGCCGGGGCAGATGAAGTGGCGGTGTTCGGTGCCGCGTCAGAATCCTTCAGCCAGAAAAACATCAACTGCTCCATCGCCGAAAGCCTGGACCGCTTCCTGCCAGTGATGGAAGCCGCGGGCGAGGCGGGCATACCGGTGCGGGGCTATGTGTCCACCGTGCTGGGTTGCCCCTACGAGGGCGACATCGCTCCGGAACAGGTGGCCAAAGTAGCCAAAGCCCTGGCGGACATGGGCTGCTACGAAATCTCCCTGGGCGACACCATCGGCGTGGGCACCCCGCTCAAAGCCAAACGCATGCTGCATGCCGTCGCCGCCGAAGTACCCATTGAGAAACTGGCCGCCCACTTCCACGACACCTACGGCCAGGCCCTGGCCAACCTTTACGCCGTGCTGGAGGAAGGCGTTTCGGTCATCGATGCTTCCGTCGCCGGCCTCGGCGGCTGCCCCTACGCCAAGGGCGCCTCCGGCAACGTCGCCACCGAAGACGTGCTATACCTTCTGAACGGACTGGGCATCAGCACCGGCGTGGATCTGGACAAACTCGTCGCCACCGGCGACTGGATCAGCGGCCAACTTAAGCGCCATAACGGCTCAAAAGTCGGTCAGGCAATAGGCGGACACTGCCAATGATTGACGTGGCGAGCGGGTACACCTTCCCGGGACTGTCTGCAGCAGGGATGCTGCAGTCAAGCTTACAGGGACGTATTCACAGCGTGTCCCGGGAAGGTGTGCCCGCTCGCCACCGCACCAAACCAGAAGGCTAGGAGCTTATATGAGCCAAAACAAAAATGTAGTCGCCCTGGACTTGCCGATTCCGGAAATAAGCGACATGCCGGAAGACACCCAGAAGTATTTCCAGATCTGCCAGGAAAAACTCGGCATGATCCCCAATGTGCTGACCGCCTACAGCCAGAACCTGAAACAGCTGGAAGGCTTCACCCGCCTCTACAACGAACTGATGCTGGGCGAAGGCGAACTCAGCAAGCTGGAGCGGGAAATGGTGGCCGTGGTGGTCTCCTCCGAGAACAAATGCTTCTACTGCCTGGTGGCCCACGGTGCCGCCGTACGGGTGCTAAGCGGCGATCCGCAGCTGGGCGAGCACATGGTGATGAACTACCGCAGCGCGAAACTCGACCAGCGCCAGCGGGCCATGCTGGATTTTGCATCCCACCTGACGCGTTCACCGGCCACCGTCACCGAGGAACACATCCAGGCCCTGCGGGACGCCGGACTCAGCGACAGCGCCATCTGGGACCTGAGCAACCTGATCGGCTTCTACAACATGTCCAACCGCGTGGCCATCGCCAGCGATATGCAACCGAACCCGGAGTATCACAGCCAGAGCCGCTAGCAGGTTCCCGACTGCTTGCCCTCGACGACAACGTTTCCTATTACAAAAACAACGGAGGCAGAGACCATGAACAACACGCTCCCGAGCTACACCAGCGGCACCTCAGAAACCCCGCTGCTGGGCATGACCATCGGCGAAATGCTCGACCGCACCGCCGAGAAATATCCGAACACCGAAGCCCTGGTCGCCCTGCACCAGGACATCCGTTGGACCTACAGAGAGTTCGTGGACAAGGTCAACGAAGCCGCCCGCGCCTTCCTCGCCATCGGCGTCAAACGGGGCGACCGCGTGGGCATCTGGTCCCCCAACCGCTATGAGTGGACCGTCACCCAGTTCGCCACCGCCAAGGTCGGCGCCATCCTGGTGAACATCAACCCGGCCTACGGCGTGCACGAACTGGATTACGCCCTGAACCTGTCCGGTGTTTCTGTGCTGGTCACGGCGGACAGCTTCAAGGCCTCCGACTACCGCAAAATGATCTACGAGCTCGCGCCAGAGCTGAAAGCTGCCACCCCCGGCCAACTCAAGGCCCAGAAAGTGCCCGAGCTGCGCGCCGTGATCAATCTGGACAAAGACCAGCACGATGGCATGTGGACCTGGGCCGAATTCCTCGGCTTCGCCGGCGAGGTGAGCCAGGCGGACCTGGACAAGGTACAGGACCAGCTGCAGTTCGATGACCCCATCAACATCCAGTTCACCTCCGGCACCACCGGCAATCCCAAGGGCGCTACCCTCACCCACCACAACATCCTCAACAACGGATACTTTGTGGCGGAGAGCCAGCGCTTCACCGAAAAAGACCGCCTGGTGATTCCCGTGCCCCTGTACCACTGCTTCGGCATGGTCATGGCCAACCTGGGCTGCATTACCCACGGTTCCACCATGATTTACCCGGGTGAAGGCTTCGAGCCCAAATCCGTGCTGCAGGCCGTGCATCAGGAAAAAGCCACCGCCCTGTACGGCGTGCCCACCATGTTTATCGCCGAACTGGCTGAGCCCGACTTCGAGACCTACGACCTCTCCACCCTGCGCACCGGCATCATGGCCGGCTCCATCTGCCCGGCGGAGGTGATGAAGAAGGTCAACGGCAAGATGAACATGAAAGAAGTTCAGATCGCCTACGGCATGACCGAAACCAGCCCGGTGTCTACCCAGACCAGCTCCCTCGACCCGTTCGAGAAACAGGTCACCACCGTGGGTCGCACCCAGCCCCACCTGGAAACCAAGATCGTCGACCCCGGCACCGGCAACGTGGTGCCCCGCGGTGAAATTGGCGAGCTCTGCACCCGTGGCTACAGCGTGATGCTGAAGTACTGGAACAACGACGAGAAAACCCGCGAAGCCATCGACGACGCCGGCTGGATGCACACCGGCGACCTGGCCACCATGGACGAAGACGGCTACATCCAGATCGTCGGCCGCATCAAAGACATGGTCATCCGCGGCGGTGAGAACATCTACCCGAAAGAGATCGAAGAATTCCTCTACACCCACCCCGCCATCGAGGAAGTGCAGGTAACGGGTATTCCGGACGACAAGTACGGCGAAGAACTGATCGCCTGGGTAAAACTCAACCCGGATGCCGACCCGGTGACCGGCGACGAACTGCGGGAGTTCTGCAAGGGCAAGATCGCCCACTTCAAGATCCCGAGGAACTACAAGTTCGTAGACGCGTTCCCGATGACCGTCACCGGGAAGATCCAGAAGTTCAAGATGCGGGAGATTTCTATTGAGGAGATGGGGTTGAAGAAGTAAGCCCTTCCCCTCTTTCATTCCGTTACTGCCTCAAACCCCAGCTGTGTGCTGGGGTTTGTGCTTTATGTACTCTGCGTATACGCTTCTCGAGAAAGTGGAATCATGAAGCGCGCTTCGTTATTGCGCTGCGATATTACAGAATTGTTGACCACTACCTTTGCAGGGACATGATTTAATGGCTATTTTAGTGGTTAGCTTACGAACTAAGGCGGGATAATGAAGCGGTCAAAGTTTTGTCGCCGATGTGACCGCTATCTAACTGCTGTTACATGTACCTGGTGCCAAATGAGTAAATCTGCAAAGTATACATTCATAGACGCGTATTTTGAGGAGTGGGAAAACACGTTAAAACGAGCGGAGTTTCTCACGGATTCCGAAAAGTTCCATTTGGAGGGCGTAACGGTTTTGCTCTGTCATATTGCCGCACTTGGTCGAGGCAGATATCCAGATCTCAAAGATAGAAAGTCGTTCAAAGCTGTAGTGAAAGAGTACTCTGGGAAATATGATTTATTTGAAAATATCGACTTACTTTTCCTTATCCAACACCCGCACTCAAAAGTATCTGAAGACCCAGTTTACAAAAAACTAGCAAATTATGATGAGATCTTGACTGCAATTGAGAATTCTATTGGAACAGAAGAGCAGATACGTGAAAACGATAGTCTCCGATACCAAAAGCGAGAGAATCTATTGGAGATATTAAAACAAGCAAGTATCCCAGGATTTAATGTTAAAAATTTCGAGACGTACATCGAGTTATTTTCAAATAACCAAATACTTTATGAATTCGCTCGGTGCGAGGCGGTGCACAACCGGGATTTTCCACTAATCAATATAGGAACTACCTTTCCGGACATGCAGAAAACTTATACACCAAATCATCAAATTGATTCAGAAGTACTGATTGAAACACTTTCGGGGATAATCGAGAATTTAAAAATTGAATGCCTGAAGAAGGAAAAATGGCCTCATGAATTGTAAAGGGACATGTAACAAGCAAAAGCAGGCGGATGCTTCGCACCGCTGTTTTGAGCGTTATAGAGGGATGATCTGATGAGCACGGTGTTCGAAACAGTAGTCGCAGGCGTTTCTGTTTATGTGCTTGGCCAGATAATCATTAAGTTCATCATTGAGCCAATCCTTGAATTTAGGAGTCTTTTGGGGAGAGTCACCCAATTTTTTCTTCGCAATCAGGGCGATATGATCTCTGCGGAAGGAAGTGAGTCGACGCAAAATGAACTTTTCGTGCTAGCGTCAGAGTTACTCCAGAAAAGGCAGTCCATCATTTGGTATTCACCATTATCGTTCCTGTATGGCTTGCCATCATCAGATAAAGTCTTGGATGCTGCCAAGAGCATGAATCAAATCGGAAATCGTGTTCGGACTGGCAAAGAGGAACGTGCTGGTGAGCAAGAGAAAATCTATGACGCGATGCAAAACATCGAAAGATGTCTAGGTGTCAATGTCAGCTATAACAAGTAGTTGCAGTTCGTTCTGCACTTCCCCCACTTCAATAGACACGCATCGATAACTCCGAAACAGGAGAACTACGATGCCGAAGATGCTCACTGGGAAGAAAACTCAGCAGTACACCACTGAGTTCAAAGTCAAAGCGGTGGAATGGAGTCACCAAGCGCACCGCAGTGTCAAAAGCGTTGCCGAGGCGCTGGATATTCACCCCTTCATGCTGTCACGCTGGCGAAAGGAATACCGTGAAGGAAAGTTCGCCATGAAACGGGTCAAGAAAGCGCCAGCTGACGCCAAGAAGATGATCCAGGAGCAGGATGAGATTGCTCGCCTGAAACGCCGTATAGCGGAGCTTCAGGAGGAAAACGACATCCTAAAAAAGTTTCAACGTTTTCAGGCCGAGGAACGACGGAAGCGTTCCGATTCGTCTGGCAGCACCGGCGAGAACACGGCGTAAAAGCGCTGTGCCGCCACTTGAACATTTCACGCTCTGGGTACTACGCCTGGGCCAATCGAAAGCCTGGTAAACGATCGATGGAGAATGCGGACCTGTTGCTCAAGATACGCAGGATCTTTAACGATAGTGAAGGCCGCTACGGCAGCCCAAAGGTTTACCAAGCCCTGAAAAACCAAGGTGTGCGAGTGGGAGAAAACCGTGTGGCCCGCTTGATGCGGGAATGGGGCATGAAGGCTAGGACCTACCGAATTTATCGGCGTTTGCTCACCCGGCGAGCCCTCCTGCGGGCATGGCCAAACTACCGTCTGGCCACGGAGAAGCCAGTTACCCTGAACCAGCAATGGAGCAGCGACGTTACCTACATCAAAATGGGGCGGAAGAACGTGTTTCTGGCTGTGGTACTCGACCTGTTCTCGCGTCGCATCGTGGGCTGGAAGCTGGAGGCCAGCCTGAACGGCGAGCTATCCAGCGGCGCTCTTAAACAAGCCCTGGCGGACCGCTCACCGCCGCCCGGTCTGTTACTACATACCGACCGGGGGACCGAGTTCAGGGCTCTTAAAATGCGTGACATGCTTGCCCGTCACCGGATCGTTCACAGCATGAGCCGACCGGGATACTGCACGGACAATGCCGAGGTGGAGTCCTTCTTCAAAAGTCTGAAAGGAGAACTGCTGCACGCAACGAGCTTTGTCACGCTTCGCCAATTAAGACACCATATAAAACACTATATTGAGCGCTTTTATAATACCGAACGGCTGCACAGCAGCCTCGGTTACCGGAGTCCGTTAGAGTTCGAGGGAGCTAACTAATGGGGCGTGTCTATTTTTTTGGGGGAATACCATTCCGGCCTACGACCTCCACCGGACGGCCTTGTCAGGGCGCCGTTTATTGCTGGCGGTTATGGGTATCTAAGGAAGGAGCAACATGCGAGTAAGGAGCTGTGAGGCAGCAGATATCGAGCAAGCTGCCCTGATTTTTTGTCAGGCCTATGCGGGCGCGCCATATAACGAATCTTGGGGGTTAGCCGATGCATCCGCTTACTTGCGGCGTTTTCGGGAAATCGATCCTGAGGGCTGCTTTGTCTCTGAACAGAAGGGTGAGGTTACCGGGGCAATTTTTTCGTTTTCTTACCCGTGGCATTCGGGCAGCCTCACCTGTATCCAGGAGCTATTTGTTGCCGAGCAAAGCAGGAAACAAGGTGTGGCCCGAGCATTGATCCAAAGCGTAAATGGCGGTTTGGGTGGAGGTGCTTGGTTGGTCGCCCACAAGGCTTCCGGTGCAGCCGAATTCTACGAGCGCCTGGGATTTCGCAAGGACGGGCCTTATGAATTTTACTATGGCGCAGTCAACCCATAACAAGGCAATCAAATTCGTTCTGCTTCAAACTTCGGTTAGAGAGGGAGAACCGAAAACTCCCCTTCGGCCAAACGCTCGCCTCCCTCTGTGACCACCTCAACTCGCCAGTCTCCCACCATGTGTCGGTCGATATACTTGGCTGATGAAGCGCGCATGGGGTCAACCGACGGCCTGATTCCCACCCGCGCAACCCGTTCATCCTCCAGGTACCAGTCGTGAAAGTGCAACTGACCTTCCATGCCCTGGATTTCGGTAAACAGGTAAATTCGAATCAGTCCGTCACTGTCCATCGTCACAGCGTTCGGGATTTCGTCAATTGGCTCTTTTTCCTCCAGGCCGGTGCTCAGTTGCGCCCTGATCACGTGATCAGAAAGTAGCTTGATGGAGGCAGCACCTTCCCGGGACGGTTCGGATTCTTCTGTAGCCGGCGCAGGAAGGTCGGCGGGATCTACCGATGACACCGGTTCGCTCACCTGGCGGGCCAACTGAGGGGAAGCGGGTTCTGCACTGGAATCACTTGATGCGGTCTTCGGTAACTGGATAGATGCAGGCTCGGCGGACGTGGGCTGGTCGACATATACCGATGGGAGAGAAGGCGCCTCCACTTCCTGATTCTCTGCCAGCGCTTCCTTTTGCTCGCCGGTGCCAAAGATCTCTAAAGCGCCCCAGATTATGCCCCCCACCACCAGAATTAATACGAAAAGAGCAGCAAAGATGCGCCCCCAATGATACACAACAACCTCTTCGGGCTCTGCGGGCTCAGGTAGGCGGGAGGGTTTGCCTGAAAAACGTTGATCTTGCGGTCTTGCTGTTTTCACCAGTCGTTCTTCCTTGAAGCGGGCGAAGGGAGACAAAATCCTTTAAAGAATACACTATAGCAAACTCCTGCAAGTACGAGGTAACAGCCATGACCTCACAGAACATCATGATCAGGGAAGAGAGTGAGATAGACATCCCGGCGATCTCAGCCATTACCATCGCCGCTTTTCAGCCCCTGGAAATGGAATGATGGTGTTCCATGAGGGGTTCAATGCCGCTGACTCACGGACAGACGCATGGTCATAACTGAAACACCCACATTGTTACTGCGTGAGTTTTCATCGGATGATGTTGGCGCACTTGCGGGGATTCTTGGTGATCCGAAGGTAATGGAGTTTTCCACCAATGGGCCATGCACCGAGGATGATACCCGGCAGTTTATCGACTGGTGCCTGGACTCTTACCGCGATCATGGTTTTGGCCAGTGGGCCATTGTCGATCGTCGCTCCCGTGCAGTGATTGGTTTTTGCGGGTTGAGCCACGTAGAGCTTGATGGGGCTCAGGAAATTGAGATTGGCTATCGCCTTGCGCCAAGTGTATGGGGGCAAGGCCTGGCGTCAGAGGCTGCGGAGGCGGCGTTGGAGTATGGCTTCTCGCATTGTCACATTGACTCGATCATAGCGATCATCGCTACCCGCCACGTAGCTTCTGCTCGTGTGGCGGAGAAGGTGGGGTTCTGTATTGATACCCATACAGAATACCGTGGCTGGGACGTTTGTATCTACCGCAAACGCCGTACGGTGAATACGGGAGCCGCATAGCCTTCGGCACAAAAACCGGCCATATTACTTGCCAAGGGAACGCATGGATGCAACTTCAAACGACCCCGATTATCCCTGGAGCAACCAATGTCCGACATCGCTAATACTCATAAGCCCCCCTATTACGCGGTCATCGTCAGCAGCCACCGCACAGACGGCGACAACGGCTACGCCGAAATGGCGCAACGAATGGCGGCCATGCCGAACGGGTAGGCCAGCATGTCGTCTGGTCGAAGGAAGCGCATGTTCGGCCCCACGTATTCAAGGCCTTCCGCAACCAGCAAGGCCTTGGCCTCATCAAAACGCCGAGCGTGGATTTCGGCGATGAACTGCGCCACGATGTCTTTGGGCTGCATGAATAGACTCCGCTTCTCGGATGGGGGTGGTTTAGATATTCACATCCAAACCACAAAGCGGGCGACGACAAATGAGATTGTGGGCAGGAGGCATCCGATGAGCGAGGGAACGAACGGGAACCCGGATGAGCAATTCAACGACGCAGAGGAACTGAAACGCGAGCGATACGAGTTGCTCCACCGCCTGGAGGGATGGCTGGAAACGCCGATGCTGGTTCTCGCGCTGGTGTGGCTGGCGCTCCTGGTCGTGGAGCTGGTGCGGGGCGAGACGCTGCTGTTTTATGTTCTCGGCACGGCGATCTGGGTGATCTTCATTATCGATTTCACGGTGAAGCTTGTGCTGGCCCCGGACAAGATCGCTTACCTCAAGACCAACTGGCTGACCGCCATTGCCCTGGTGCTCCCCGCGCTGCGGCTGTTCCGCATTTTCCGGGTGTTCCGCCTGCTCCGGGTGGCCAGAGCGGGGCGGGGATTGCGGCTTGTGCGCGTCATCAGTTCGATGAACCGCGGCATGAAAGCGCTGGGCGCGAGCCTGAGCCGACGGGGCTTCGGCTATGTCATCGCCCTAACCGTGCTGATCACTTTCGCCGGCGCAGCCGGGATATTCGCCTTCGAGAACGAAGTGCCTGGCGGTCCCGGCGGTTACGTTGACTCGCTGTGGTGGACCGCGATGATCATGACCACAATGGGCCCGGAGTACTGGCCCAAGACGGCGGAGGGGCGTGTATTGTGCGTGTTTCTGGCGCTGTATGCTTTCGGTGTTTTCGGCTATGTGACCGCGGCGCTGGCCACTTTCTTTGTCGGTCGCGATGCGGATAATAGCGACGCCGAAGTGGCAGGGGCCAAACAACTGGCCGAGGTTCGGGATGAGGTGCGTGCGTTGCGCGAGGAGATCCGCGCATTGTCACGATAGCCACCAGCACCATGACACGTGCTTCAGACAAGAGATCAGCATGACCTATTCCATAGCGGTGATCGGTAGCGGCATGGCAGGCCTTGCGGCGGCCTACAGGGCGCGTTGCGCCGGCCACGATGTCACCGTGTTCGAAGCCCGCGACAGCCATGGCATGGAAGCCCAGAAAACCGGGACAGATTTATTTTCCGCTGATAACAAACCGAGACAACAGTAGGCGTGGCCAAGACTCTGATAAAATAGCTATTTACTGAAAAACTGTATGTGAAAGTTTCGCGAAATCGTTTTGGTATCGTAAAGGTGCCCGGTGACGTTGCTGTAGAGGTCACCTCTTCGCCCGAAGCCTTCAGCACCTCTCGCCTTCTGATCGGAGAATTTCGCGGGGTTGTCACTGCAACACACTCAGTTAAGCTGGTCGGAATTCACCCAGTGAGGTAGCTCGCAACTATGGGACAACTATCCGAAACAATCAGCAGTAGCCTACCGACCATTCCTTCACTCGACCCTGAACGCGTCTCGTTGATCGAGCAAGCGGGGTTAACGGTCAAACAGCTGGAACCTCTCGGCGTTGAGATCTATGGAGCCGATGTTCGCGCCGGGCTTCCCGAGCCTGTGATAGAGGCGCTGGAAGTGGAGATGGCGAATCGGGGATTCATCGTCTTCAAGCAGCAAACCGATCTGTCGGCCGAGGAACTGGTTGAGGTCAGCAAATGGTGGGGCGCTCATGAGATCCACTCAACCCACGGCGTCCACCCTGCAACACCCGGACGAAACAGGCACATCTTCCGCTGCTCCAATGACAGCCGCCACGGCATTCTGGGTGTGGGTCCTCAGTGGCACAACGATGGCAGTTTCGAAGCCGCCACGTTTTCGCACTCCGCGTACTACATGGCTCGCGCGCCGGAACAGGGCGGCGGCACGCACTTTGCGCACCAGGGCGCCGCCTTTGACGCCCTGCCCGAGGACAAGCGGGCCTTCTGGGAGCGCCTTGTGTCCGTGAATTCCGCGTCCAGCGTGACGCATCCCGTCGTCCACACGCATCCGGTGTCCGGAAGGAAGAGCGTGTGGCTTCACCTTGGGATGACCGGTGCCGTTATCGAGCGGCTGCCGGAGGACGGTGTCACGATTGATGAGCTGAAAGAGCAGCCCGCGAGCGCCGACCAGTTTCGGTTGCTGACGGAGAAAGAAATGAAGACGCTTTTCAATGACTACAACGATCTGATGAATGCGTCGTTCGAACAGGGCTACGGGATACGCTACCACTACGACACGGGTGACCTGCTCTACATCGACAACTGGGCGGTGGCCCACAGAGCCGCACCGGAAGCGCACATGCCGGCTGAACAGCAGGGGTTGCGGATCATGGACCGTGTCACGATCAAATCAAAACAGGATCTGGCGCCACACTTTGGTTTGCCGCAATACATCAATATCAACGGGCCTCATCCGTTCAACAAGGATGGTGTCTGGCAGGCCGGTGGCGTGGGGTTCTTGTGGAAGGATGACATCCGTCTGCAAAACTGAGCCAGGTGAGCAATGGCGTAAAGAAAGCGATGCCTGACATGGAGCTTCCCTCCCTTTAACCAACGCCGGGGATTCAGCAAAATTGTGCTTCAAGCCTAGTCACCGCACCCACCCCGAATCCGCTCACACTGCTGCCTCCCACCGTTGCGATCCGGATACGCCCGGGCGGAGTCATAATGAAAACTCATTCTGTCCGCCCCGCCTACTCGCGCATCGTCAATCAGCCGTTCATCCGCATCCTCGTAGCCAGGCTCGCCCGGGACCTTTAGCCAGCGATCAAACCACGCGACGGTATAGTGGGTAATGGAAGGCCTGCCCCACCCGCCCGAGCAGGCGTTCCGGGACACATCCGGGCACCAGGAGGTGGCGGGGAATTGCGGCAACAGGGAGAAATCGAAGTGTGTGGTGCCCTGAAAACCGAGTGTGTAAACCGGAACATCAGCGGCTTTCCAGGCCTCGAACGCGACCTTGCTGCCGGCTGGGTCAGGCGGCACCAGGTAGGGAACCGGCGCGAATCCGTAATCTGCGAAGAACGACATGGCCGGCACCCTGGGCGCGAATTCCGGGAGAACGCCCTGGGTGATGGCCAGTAGCATCACATCGTAAAGCGGGGCCGGGAGCTGCAGGTTCGAGGCGGTTGTCAGCCCCTCTCCCGCGGGGGTGATCAGGCTGTCCCAGGCGACCACCGCATCCACCGGGTTGTTTTCATCCATCAGCCCGGGCCAGGGCTCTGCGCCCGGTGCGCCGTAGCCCTGAACCACGGATACGCCGATAGCCCCGAGCGAATGCCCGGCAATGCCAAGCCGCGAGTGATTCAGGCGCGACCATTCCGGGTTATGGTCAAACACCTCGGTGGGCGTCGACTCCGCGCAGGCCTGCGAATGCGGGTAACGCCGGGCGGGCGTGGACCGGAAGAAATCGATAGCGTCCACCTGCCCTTCCCAGAAGACTTTGGGGTTCAGGTTACTGCCCTGCTCGAGCAGCGGTGTCTGAAAATCCGAGCGGCCCTGCCCCCTTGGGTCATAGGTGAACACGGCATACCCGGCCCGGACCAACGCCTGTGTGGCCCAGCTGTAGGCAGTCTGCGGTGCCTGCACCGACCCGTTGGTGATGACGATGGTCGGCACCGGCTTGTCCGCAGCCGCGTGTTTCGGCACCCAGACCGTACCGGACAACCGGGCGCACTCGCGGTCATAGAACACCACATCGGTGACATCGGCTTCGGTCTGGTAGAAGCCTTTTCCGTCAGGCCCGCTGGCCTCGGGGTAGCGATAGGGATCACCGGTACAGGGCAAGCCGTAGGTCGCGCACAAGGGTGTAAGCGGGGTGTTGAGCGACAGGGACAGCAGCCACGACGGGTCCAGGGTGGAGCGCTGGACCAGATCCTCGACGTTGGACAGGGTTTGCTCCAGATACCGGCGCTGGAACGGGATGGAAACCTGTTCCGTTAATGCCTCCAGGGTTCTTGCGTAGTTGGTGGCCTCACAATCGGTCCAGGCGGCGCCGGGGGCGCTCGCTTCATCACAACGGGTATCGAGGTTGTCTGGCTGGCTCGGCACCAGTCGCTGGGGTTTGGGTGGCTCATCCGGCGCAACGGCGTCGTCTCCCAATACCGCTTGCGAGGGGCCCGGCTCCTCCGCCGTGGACGAGTCCGAACCACCACACCCTGCCAGCGCCACCGCTGACAGCAATAAAACCCACCTCTTCATGCGCACATCCCTCGAGTTCTTGTCATCAGGTGCTGCGCACAGAATAGATTGTTTGAAGCGGGCGTCCGTTGTCTTAAACGGTGGTCAGGGAGAATTTTTGGGCCAAGGGGAGAGAGCGGGACACGTTAATGGTCAGTGCCCGTTCTTTGACTAGCCGGTCAGTGTTACGCGCTTACAACTGTAACCGGTGCGTTGGCGTGCCTGAGCACTTTCTCACTGATGCTCCCGAGCGTAAGGCTGCGCACTGCTGAATGGCCACGCCTGCCCATAACCAGGTGAGCACCCGGATTGGCTTCCAGATATTTGATGATCTCGTGAGCCGGCTCACCTTTAAGCAGGATTTCTTCGGTTGGCTCGGCTTTTCCACTCAAGGTATCTTTCACCGCAGCAAAGACCTTGCGACCAAACTCCTTTTGTTCCTCCTCAAGGTCACTTGGCCATATACCGCTGATGACCAACCTCTCTGCCTTTGAGCCGGGAAAAACAGAAATCAGCTTGAGCGGGAGACCAGTGGCTTGTGCAAGTTCGGCCGCCATTTTTGCTGCCTGTAACGATTGATCTGAACCGTCACAGGCAACCATGATGCTCGAAGTAACGTTAGCCATGACACCTCCCCCTTCCTTCTGGATGAGCCACCAAGGTACCATTGTTCGGGATATACCATGGTTGACTCAGGTCATACCGACAAGCGGTATGTGAGCGTTCTTAAAAGGAGAGATCCGATAAAACTGGTACCCTCCGTTATATTTCACCAAAGGGAACGGGATGCCCTATTCAGTTGCAGTAATCGGTAGCGGTATGGCGGGGTTGGCCGCCGCCTACAAGGCGCGTCGCGCCGGACACCATGTCACGGTATTCGAGGCCAACAGCAGCCATGGCATGGATGCCCATGCCCTCTCAGTGGACCGTGGTCTGGTGGATGTCCCCTTGCGCGTGATGACCCCCGACGCCTGGCCCAGTGTGCTGCAGCTGGCCAAGGAAGTCGGCGTGGGCACTTTCCAGGTGAACACCCACGCGTCCTGCAGCTGGACCGATCGTCAAACCTGGTTCCGCAGCGGAGAAGTGCCGATTCTGGGCTGGCCCTTTCTCGGTTCCTGGCGCTACCTGGACTTTCGCGCGGTGCGGCTTGGCCAGGGCATCTGGCAACTGGGTCGACTGACCCGCCAGCTCGAACGCGAGAACACCGACGCCACGTTGGGTGAGATACTGAACCAACACCGCTTCAACCCGCTGTTCTGGCGCGGGTTGGTGTTGCCAATCCTCACAACCATTTGTACCTGCGAAGAGAAACACCTGCTGAACTGGCCGGCGATGCAATTGCTGTCGCTACTGCACGGCATCCTCTACGGTTCGGAACTCTACCGGCTTGAAGGCGGCACTTCGGCGCTGGTCGAGGGCCTGGCCAGGGGCCTGCCTTTGCATGCCGGGAGCCCGGTGGTCCGGGTCGAAGAGCGCGACGAGGGCGTTAAGGTCGTTAACAAGCGCGGGGACGGCGGTGTGTTCGACCGGGTGATCGTCGCCACCCAGTCGAATCATCTGGGCTTTCTCGACGGCGCTCAGTTTGGCGACGAGCGCGACATGCTGGACACGATCCGGTTCGACGCCGGCGAGCTCTGGGTCCATCAGGATTCACGTTTCATGCCTTCGCGAAAACAGGACTGGACCGCGCTGAATTTCCAGATGGACAAGGCACTGGAAAAGCCCATGTTCACCGTCTGGGTCAACAAAGTAGAACCCACGCTCGAAAACAGCGCGCCCGTGTTCCAGACCTGGAATCCGCTGTTCAAACCCGATCCGGATACCGTTCTCGCCCGGGTGCCACTGGAGCGCGCCGTAGTTCACAGCGGTACGGCGCGGGTTCACGACGCCCTCGGCCAATGGCACCGCCAACCGGGTCGAAAAGTCTTCTTCTGTGGCTCGTGGGCTTACGAGGGCGTGCCGCTACTGGAGTCCGCCGTGCGTTCGGCCAACGCGGTGGTGGACGCCATTACTCAGGCTACCCCCGCCAGTAACTTCGGGCCGGGAAGATCCCATACAAACTAGCCCCTGACCGTCTTGCTTTGCGTCATCTGGCGCTCGTGGAACGCATTCATATGCTCCCCGATACGCTCCCGAGCCGATTCAAGCTCCTTCCAGGCTTCCTGCAACTCGGCCAGATCTTCGTCGGCGGGTGCCTGATCCTGGCTACCACTGTCGAGACTTTCATAGGCGGCATCTATCCGCTCCGCCACGTCCTGGTACCTGGCCCAGGCCGCTTCATACCGCTCCCGCTCTGTCTTCCATTCGCGCGCATTTACCATGGTATGTCTCCAGCTGCTAAGTGCCTGACTGCGCATGATGTGTTTTCGTTTCCCTACAACTATCACTTTAGGCCAGTAAAAGGTTCTTTCAACCCCCCGCCCTTCGGGGAACGTTGAGCAAGAACAGGGCACTCAGACGGCCGACGGCAGGTTGCCACCCAGCATGTTTTCAACCACTGCCGCGTTATAGAAGGTTTCTACCGTCTGTATCTTGTCGTCCCGCACCCGGAACCAGACGGCGAGCCGTACATCCCCGATCGGTTCGAAGTGGGTCCGGTAGTCGAGAACCGCAAACACGTGCTCGCCGTCGGCGCTGAGCTGACGGACGACCAGGTCTTTCTGGATGGCAGCCATGCCGAACTGATAAGCGAGCATGTCATCCGGGCGAAGGAAGCGCATATTCGGCCCCACATACTCAAATCCTTCGGTCACCAACAAGGCCTTTGCCTCATCAAAACGCTGGGCATGAATGTCAGCGATGAACTGCGCCACGATGTCTTTTGGCTGCATGAGTAGACTCCGCTTCTACGGTGTGGACGATTCAGGCGCCAGAATTCAGGTTGAAACCATCAAAACGTCCGGTACCCACGTCACATCTATATCAAAAAGCGGGCGATGACAAATGAAGGACCCATCGGATTCCACAGCCGAACTTTCGAAGCGGTAACGAGTCACAGCAGTTGGGAAGACTCATATCTCAATCGACACGGAGGTAGTCCTTATGCGTATCGCAAGGGAAGACATACCTGTACGGATTGATGTACCCGGAGCAAAGGCACGGCAACAAACCGGTTTTGGCGACGTATCCGGTTACAACACCATGGGTGCCGAATACTTCTCCTTTGGCGCCGGCACCGATATTACCGAGTTGTTGCACGGGCTAGAGGGTGACCGCTGCCAGAGCCCTCATTGGGGTTACGTGGTGGACGGCGAAATCACGGCGCTGTACCTCGATGGCAGCGAGGAAACCTCCCGCAGCGGGGATCTGTTCTACTGGCCGCCCGGGCACAGTGTTCGCGCAGAGAAAGACACCGACATTGTGATGTTCAGCCCGGAGCACGAGCACGGTCTGGTGATTGATCACATCCGCAGTCAGGTCGGTGGTTGAACCGGCGAAGCAGAAAAATTTAATCGTCTGCTGTCGATTGGCAGCGGCCTTGCGCGACTTACCAGTGATAACAACCGATATCACCGGAGGACGACTGCATGAAATACATGTTGATGCGCAAGGCCGATGCCGACACCGAAAACGGCGTGATGCCCACCGAAGCCATTCTGAAAGCAATGGCTGACTACAATGACCGCATGACCCAGGCCGGGGTTTTCCAGGGTGGCCACGGATTGCAGCCCACCCGCGAGGGCTGCCGCATTTCGTTCCGCAACGGCGAGCCCACTGTCTTGCGGGGTCCCTTTGAGCAAACCCCTGAACTGCTGGCCGGTTACAGCGTGCTGGAAGTCGATTCCCAGGAAGACGCCATCAGCTGGGCAAAACAGTGGCCCCGGGAAGATGCCGACGGCAACGTCACGCTGGAATTACGCCGCTATTACACGCTTGAAGACTTCGAGCCCAGCGCTGCTCTTGAGCAACACCGCGCGCAGGAACGACTGCCCAGGGAGATGAACGTGTATCTGGCCTTCCCCGGCAACTGCCGCGAGGCCATGGCGTTTTATGCCGAGCTGACCGGCGGCCACCTGGAAGCCATGCTCACCTACGGGGAGACACCGGCGGCAGCCGAAACGCCCCAGGGAATGCA
This sequence comes from Pseudomonadota bacterium, assembly GCA_051750305.1. Taxonomy (GTDB): domain Bacteria; phylum Pseudomonadota; class Gammaproteobacteria; order Pseudomonadales; family Oleiphilaceae; genus Marinobacter. The sequence continues at coordinate 279,837 of JBNJJM010000005.1, forward strand.
CGATCGCATTGTTCATGCGTCCGTCAACATTCGCGGCCGGCGACTGATGGGAGTTGATCTGGCCGCCGACAGCTATCAACCGCCACAGGGCGCCCAGGTTCATCTCGATTACGACGAGCCTGACCAGGCAGAACGGGTGTTCCAGGCCCTGTGTGACGGGGGCTCCGTGATCATGCCGTTCGAAGAGACCTTTTTTGCCCACCGCTTCGGATTGACCACCGACCGTTTTGGTGTTCAATGGATGATCAGCTGCTTCGCTAATGGCTGTGCGGCGCCGCAGGGAGAAACAACCAGCGCTGGCGGGGGTTAACCCCCTTACCAGGGCAACTCTTCGCCGTTGCTGTGCCAGAACGAGCCGGTATTCTCCAGGCTGAGCGCTTCAATGCGCTCGGCCAGGCCTTTGGCGGACTCTTGCGGGCTGATCAGCCCGCCGAAATTCACCATTCGGGTCTGTACATAGCCGGGATGAAGCTGGGCCACGGCAATGCCTCTGGGCTGCAGGTCCATCGCCAGGGATTTGCCGAAGGCGTTCAGCGCCGCCTTGGACGCACGATAGCCGTAACGGCCGCCGGAATCGTTGTCAGCGATGGAACCCATGCGGCTGGTGATGTTGGCAATCTTGCCACCGGACGGGATCTGTGACACCAGCGCCTCTGCCACCCGCAACGGTGCGTAGGCGTTGATCTCCATCTGGGTGCGGATGGAATCGAAGTCGATGCTGCCCAGCTTTTCATCCTGCAGCAGACCGGCGTTGTTGATCAGCAGATCAATGGGCTGGCCTTCCAGTTCAGCGGTGAGCGTCTGGATGCCGCTGTCGGTGGTGACGTCCACCCCCTCAATAATACGGGTCGCGATGGCATTCAGCTCATCGGACGTCTGCCGGCACACACCGATGACAGAACAACCCTCGCCCGCATAGTGGCGCGCAAGCTCGAGACCAATGCCACGATTGGCACCGGTGATGACAACGGTTTTGCGATCGGCCATGGGAATCTCCTCATCGGTAAAAACGTTCATTCAAACAGAAAAGGGGCGCTCTCCGGAACCCCGTTTCTCCACGTACATTCTGGCATCAGCCTTGATCAGCAACTGATGGGCGGTGTCTGAAAGTGCCTTGACCTGAGCACGTCATAACCGGCAATCTTCAGATTCCAGGCCGATGCGCCAGCGACCATCCAGGCGAAGTATGGAATCACAGTCACCGCAGCCTACCGGGGATCAGGGCACGCAATCACAGCAACCGGGTGAGACACTGCCAGTCACTTCACAAGAGCTCAGCGAGCTGATTCGTAAGGTGGTACAGCGTGATCGCGCCGCCTTCGCCCGCCTCTACGAAGCCACTGCCCCGAAACTTCTCGGTGCGGTGCTGCGTATTCTCAGAGACAGGGCCTGGGCGGATGAAGTCATTCAGGAAGCCTATATCAAGATCTGGCAGAAAGCGGATCAGTTCGATGCAGGCAGAGCTTCAGCGATTACCTGGATGGCCTCGATTGCCCGTAACGGCGCCATTGACGAGCTGCGCAAGCATCCGGCGCGACGCACCGTCGGCGATGATGAAATCGAACAGCTTGCCAGCGTGCAACCGACCGCTCAGACGCAGCTTGAGAACCAGCAGGCAGTGAAGAGCCTGAACAGTTGTCTCGACGAACTGGAGAAAGACCGCCAGGACATGGTGCGGCTGGCGTATCTCAATGGGTGGTCCCGCGACGAACTGGCCGCGCATTTTGACCAGCAGGTGAATACCATCAAGACCTGGCTTCACCGCGCACTGAAACAACTGAAAAGGTGTCTGGCACCATGACCGACCAAAACGATCTCGACACGCTGGCGGCGGAGTTCGTTCTGGGAACGCTGACGCCGCAAGAACGGGACAAGCTCACCTCCCGCCGCTCCGAAGAGCCCGAGCTTGACGCCTTGATCCTCGCGTGGGAAGAACGGTTGTCGCCGCTGCTGGAGGAGGTGGAGCCGATTCAACCCGGGCCGGATCTGCTCGCCCGCATTGAGGGGCGCCTCGACGAGCTCGAGGCGCCGATCGCCGGCACCAACGCCACCTCCGAGGGTGCCACCGTAACAGAGCTGAAAAACCGCGTGCGACGCTGGCAATGGAGTACCGCGGTGGCGTCCGCGGCGGCCCTGGTGCTGGTCGCCATTCTGGCCTTTGCGCCGGCACAGGAGCCCCGGTCTTTCGTTGCGGTATTCCAGCATGACGACCAGCAACCGGCGTTCATGCTCACGGTGGATCTGCAGAACCGCCAGCTGAATATCCGTCCGGTCACCGCCGAGCCGGTGCAGGGTAAATCCTACCAGCTGTGGATCAAGGCCGATGAACTTGGTCCCGATCCCCGTTCCGTGGGTGTGCTTACCAACGACCTGACCGTCGATGAGTCGGCGCTGCGGGCGTACGATCCGGAACTGCTCAAGGAAGCCACCTTCGGCATCAGTGTTGAGCCGGAAGGTGGCTCCCCCACTGGCAAGCCAACCGGGCCGGCAATTCATGGCTATCTCTATCCTACCGAGGGGGGCAAATCGGGCCATCAACTCTGAACAAATGCGTTCACCTGCAACTTTTGGAATGCCACTGCGTATCTGTCGGCACACCCATCGAATAAACAAAGAAAGGATGGGAACAACCGAAAACAAGGAGAACGCGATGAACAAGCACTTCAAGAAGAACGCATTTCTGACAGCCGCTCTGGTTTCCGCCGCCCTGACTTCAGGCGCCGCTCTGGCCAATGATCACGCCAAAGTCGGTGTCTGGGGCGACGACCAATCCGTTTCTGATGGCACCGTGACCGCGAAGAAGGTTATGGCCGAGAAGAACGGCTGGCTGGTGGTCCATCGTACCGACGAAGCCATGAAACCGGGCCCGGTGGTTGGGCACGCCCCCATCAAAAAGGGCAAGAACATGGACGTGTCCGCCATTCTGACCGAGGAAGTGGACTCCGGTGACATGCTCATGCTGATGGTCCACAGCGAAGACGGCGGCAGCAAAACCGGCATTTTCGAGTACACCCTCGGCGCCAAGGAGGATGGCCCCATCCGCAAGGACGGCAACCTGGTGATGAAAACCGTAACAGCAAAATAAGTGACTTCGCAGCGCCCGGACAGGCCTGCGGCTTGCCCGGTCGCTCCTCACCTCTGCGGCACTGCGCTTGAACCCCACCTGTCCCGACCCGACTGAATCCACTTGTAAAAGACCGGCACCAGCAGTGTTCCCAGTATGGTTGCCGCAACCATGCCGCTCAGCACGGTAATACCCAGGCTGACCCGGCTTGCAGCGCCGGCGCCACTGGCGAACACCAGCGGCAGCACGCCAAGCACAAAGGACAGCGCCGTCATCAACACAGCCCGGAACCTCAACACTGCAGCTTTTTGAGCCGCCTCGTCGGTACTCAGACCGGACTGGCGCAGCTGCATTGCAAACTCCACGATCAGAATGGCGGTTTTGGTCGATAGCCCGATCAGCAGCACCAGCCCGACCTGGGCGTAGATGTTGTTGGCCAGCCCCAGCAGCCAGAGCCCGCCCAGGGCCCCGAACATCGCCAGGGGAACCGCGCCGATGACCGCCAGCGGGAGCGTCCAGCTCTCGTATTGGGCCACCAGGAAGAGATAGACAAACACAATTGCCAGCAGAAAGATCACCGTGGCCAGGCTGCCTGCCTGTATTTCCTGCAGGCTCTGCCCCGCCCAGCTGAACTCATAGCCCTGGGGCAATTGCCCGGCCAGGGTTGCCATGGTGGTGAGCGCATCACCACTGGCAAAGCCCGGAGCAGCCTCGCCAGACAGGGTCACCGAACGCTTGAGGTTGAAATGCTGGATGCTGGATGGCCCGAGAATCGGCTCCAGAGAGGCCAGAGTGGTCAGTGGCACCATGTCACCCTGCTGGTTGCGCACATGGTAGTAGGACAGATCTTCCGGCTTCTGCCGGAAGCTCCCCTCCGCCTGCAGCAATACCCGGTAGTTCTTGCCGAAGCGGGTGAAATCGTTGACATAGAGCGACCCGAGCTGGGTTTGCAGCGTGGAGAAAATATCGGAAAGCTGTATGCCCAGGGCCTTGGCCTTGTTGCGATCCACCTGCAGCAGGTACTGCGGAATATTGGCGCGATAGGTGCTGTACACCCGGGTCAGCGATTCCTGCTGGTTGGCCTCGAAAATCAGCCCGTTCATGACCTGGGATAGCTCCCCGACATCTCGCCCCAGATTGTCCTGGAGCCGGAAATCAAACCCCGCCGAGGTACCCAGCCCGGGGATGGGCGGGGCGTTGAATACCATCACCTGCGCTTCCGGCACGGTCCACAGGCGCGAACTCAGCCGCGGGATGACCTGTTGCAGCCCAAGAGCGGCCTCTTCCCGCTCTTCCCAGTCCTGGAGCATGACAATACCCAGGCCGTTGTTGGAATTGGCACCGCCCAACAGAGAGAAACCCGATACCGTGATGAAATCGGTCACCGCCGGGTCCTCCAGCACCATGTCGGTCACCTTCTCAAGCACGGCGTCGGTTCGTTCCAGCGCCGCTGCATCCGGCAGTTGCACATCCACGAACAGGAACCCCTGATCCTCCGGTGGCACAAATGCGGTTGGCACCGCCCTGAACAGACCGGCGCTCGCTATCAGGATGGCCACCAGCGCCACACCGACCAGCGCACTCTTGCGCAGCAGCCGCGTGACCACGCCGTCATAGCCTCGCGTTCCACTGACAATCAGTCGCTCGAACGGCCGCAGCCAGCGGATGGACTGGTTGCCGCCCCGCCCCAGCAGGGAGACGCAAAGCGCCGGGCTCAGGGTAAGGGCATTGATTGAAGAGATGATCACGGCTACGGAAATGGTGACGGAGAACTGCTTGTACAGCTCACCCGTTATGCCCGGCATGAAACCGACCGGCACGAACACCGCCAGCAACACCAGGGTAGTGGCAATCACCGGGCCGGTCACCTCGGCCATGGCCCTGGTCACCGCCTCGCGGATGGGCAGTTTCTCTTCCTCCAGGATGCGCTCTACGTTCTCGATCACCACAATCGCGTCATCCACCACAATACCGATGGCGAGTACCAGGCCGAACAGGGTGATAGTGTTGATGGAATAGCCAAGCGCCGCCATGATCGCAAAGGTGCCAATCAACGAAACCGGAATGGCGATACTGGGAATAAGCGTGGCCCGCCAGTTCTGCAGGAACAGGAAGACCACCAGAATCACCAGCGCGACAGCCTGAAACAGGGTGACGACCACCTCGTCGATGGAGCGGCTGATGAACTCCGTGGTGTCGTAGAGCACGCTGTAGGCCACGCCGTCGGGAAAGCCCGGCTCAGCCTCCGCCACCACCTGCTTGACCCGCTCGGCGACCTCAAGCGCGTTGGCATCGGGCAGCTGATAGATCACCAGAAACGCTGTGTCCTGGTTGTTAAGCCTGGCGGTCGAGGCATAGGACCGGGAACCCAGCTCAATTCGACCGACGTCACTAAGGCGCACAAAGCCGCCATCGGACTTCGCGCGGAGGATAGTCTGGGCGAACTCATCAGGGTCGGACAACCGTTCGCGGCTCTGGATGCTGTAAACAAATTGTTGCCCCGCAGGCACCGGCGGCCGTCCCAGCTGACCAGCGGCCACAATCTGGTTCTGCTCCCGCAGCGCCGCCGCCACGTCGGCAACCGTGATATCGAGGGAGGACATACGCTGTGGGTCCAGCCAGACCCGCATGCTGTAGTCTTTCGCGCCCATCACTTCCGCCGAGCCAACACCGGGCACCCGACCCAACGCCTCGACCAGGTTATTGGAGGCATAGTTGCTGAGGAAAACACCGTCCAGATCCGGCCGGTCGGACGTCAGGTTGATACCCAGCAACATATTACCGGCCTGCTTACTGACCACGACCCCCTGCCGCCTCACCTCATCCGGTAAAAACGGCTCAGCGAGTGCTACCCGGTTCTGGACATTAACCTGGGCAATATCGGTATCGGTGCCGCTTTCGAAAGTCAGGGTGATCTTGGCTGAGCCGTCGCTGGAGGCCGTTGACTCGATGTAGATCATGCCCTCAACGCCGTTGAGCTGTTGCTCCACCGGGCGAATGACCGCTTCCTCAACCACCTCCGAGCTCGCCCCGGGCAGAGACGCCGACACCTGGATCTGAGGCGGGGCCATATCGGGATACATGTTCACTGGCAGGCCACGCAGCGCGAGAACGCCCGCCAGCGTAATCAGAATAGAGATAACAAACGCGAATTTTGGCCGCCGGATGAAGACGCCGCTGATCATTGGTCGACCTCGCCTGCATCGGCGAGGGCACCGGTATCCGGGTCAATGCGCTTGTGCACCGGACTGACGGTCACCCCGGATCGGACTTTTTGCAGCCCCTCCACAATCACCTGTTCACCGGCCTCAAGCCCGGTCTCTGCCACTACCATCGCGCCCCTTGAGGCCCCGGTCTGGATGAAGCGCTGGGCTACCTGTTGTTGCTCGTCAACCAACAGCACAAATTTGCCTTCAATGGTCTCCTGTACCGCGACCTGGGGAACCAGAATCCGCGCCTCGCCAGCCTGCCCTTCCACGTGCAGGGTGACGTAGAGCCCCGGCAACAGCACCGCTTCGGAATTGGGGAACACCGCTCTCATGGCAACGGTTCCTGTGCTGGCATCGGTACTGACATCGGCGAAATCCAGCACACCGCCCTGGGCGTAGCGCTCCCCATCCGGCAAGGTGAGGTATAAAGACAGGTTACTGACAATATTTTCCGCGGCGTCCCTGCCCGCACGCCGGAACGCGACGTAGTCCGCTTCGTTGACCTGGAATTCCACGTAAATGGGGTCGGTGACCAGAATCTCAGTGATGGCACCGCTGGCCGGGCTGACCACCGCGCCCACATCGAAATTCAGTTTGCCCACCCAGCCGTCAAAGGGGGCCTTGATTTCTGTGTATCCGAGATTGTTTGCGGCCTTCTGCACCGCAGCTTCTGCCGTCTGCAATCGCCCCTCGGCAGCGTTGAAACGGTCCCTCAGTTTGTCCAGATCGGCAGCGGAAAGGTATCCCTTCCCGGCAACATCTTCTCCGCGCCGGAGGTTCTTGATGGCGGACTCCAACTCTGCGCGGGAAGCGGCAAGTTCAGCTTCAGCCTGACTGAGATCCGCGCTGGCACTGGTTGCTTCCAGGCGCACCAGCAGTTGCCCCCGCGCCACCCGGGCCCCCTCCTTGAACCGGATTTCCCGGACTTCTGCTTCAATGCGTGGCGAGATATCGGCCCGGGCGGACGCAGCGGTTCTGGCAACAAATTCGCGGGAGGGTCGCACTTCGGCGTTTTCCAGCACCACGACGGACACCGACACCGGCGCGGCCGCCGGAGGCTCGGTTGATTCAGAGCATCCGGCAAGTACAGCGAGGAAAAAGCCGAGCGTGAGGGAACAAAAAACCTGTTTCCGGGCGAGCCGGCAAGCGTATCGGAGTGGGCACATCACACACTTCCCTGATTGGATTGGCGGGCCCGGAAGGGATGTATTGGCTTGAATCAAAGAATAGTCAATGCTTCAACCGCTGACCATCATTTGGACCGAAACCGGGACTGTTTCTGATTCGGTATTGAGAAAGTGCATTGACAGGCCCGGCCGAACCGTGATGTTATCACCAGTAACAATGTTATTGGCGATAACTTATGAGCAACAGCGCAACCTCACTGAAAGAGGCCTACCACCACGGCAACCTGCCGCAGCATGCCCTGGAGCTGGCCCTGAACACCCTGCGCGAGCATGGCGACAGCGCCATCAGCCTGCGGGCCCTGGCCAAGCAGATCGGCGTCAGCGCTCCGGCCCTGTACCGCCATTTTTCTGATCGTGACAGCCTGCTCGCAGAACTCGCCGTCAGCGGTTTTGAAGCCCTGAGGGCGCGACTTCTGGCGGTGGATCAATCCCGCCCACGGCAGGCGTTGATCGATATCGGACTGGTGTACGTGTCCTTTGCGCAAGCAGAGCCCAATCTGTATCGGCTGATGTTTGGCGGGCGGGTGTTACCCAAAGGCGTGCACCCGCGCCTGGACGCCGCCGGCAAGGGCGCGTTTCAGGTTCTGGAAGACACCATTGCGCGGGCCCAGCAAGCGGGCGACATCAAACCCATGTCTCTTGCGCTGATGACCGCAGCCGCCTGGTCACTGGTGCATGGGCTTTCGCAACTGACCATTGATGGCCATTTACCCGGCGCGGAGGCGGAGCCCCAACTGGCGGAGGGCGTTCTGAGCCTGCTGCTGCAAGGTTCCCTTTCCGATCACGAACAATTCCACAAGGACATCACACCATGAGCAGCCCCAAACCCAGTACCATCCGTGTCGGCCGCCGTTACCGCGCCAATCGCCTCGACGGCCCTTACGACGCCATTGTGATCGGCTCCGGCATTGGCGGGCTGACCACCGCCGCCTGCATGAGCAAACTGGGCAAGAAAGTAGCGGTGTTCGAGCAGCATTACACCGCCGGCGGCTTCACCCACAGCTATGACCGCAATGGCTACGAATGGGACGTGGGCGTGCACTACATCGGCGATGTGGGGGCGGACCATACCCTGACCAAACGGCTGTTCGACCACATCACCGACGGGCACCTGACATGGGCGCCGATGGACAGCCACTTTGACCGGATTTTCATCGGCGATCGCCATGTGGACCTGGTGGCCGGCCCCGATCAGTTCAAAGCAGAACTGCTCAAAGCCTTCCCCGAGGAAGAGCAGGCCATCGACACCTATCTGATCTATCTGAAGAAAGTGGCCAAGGCGATGCCGGGACTGGTCATCGGCAAGGTGCTGCCGGATCTGGCCGCCGGCCCCCTGCGCAAACTGGTGAACCGGGCCGCGCCGTCGTTCCTCAACCGCCCCACCCGTGAGGTGCTGGAAGGCCTGACCAGCAATCAGGACCTGATCGCGGTGCTGACCGGCCAATGGGGTGACAACGGCCTGCCGCCGGCGGAATCCAGTTTTATCATCCACGCCCTGATCGCACGCCATTACCTGTACGGCGGGTATTACCCCATCGGGGGCGCTTCGGAGATGGCCAAGACCATCATTCCGGTGATCCAGCAGAGCGGCGGCGAGGTGTTCACCTACGCCGACGTCACCGGAATCCTGATCGAGAAAGGCAAGGCGGTGGGCGTGCGCATGGCGGATGGCGAAGAAGTCCGCGCCCCGCTGGTGATCAGCAATGCCGGCGTGTTCAACACCTTCAACAAACTGTTGCCGGACTCCGCGCCACACCGGGACTACTACCAGCAAAAGCTGACCACCGTGGAACGCTCCATGGCCAGCAACTGCCTGTATATCGGCCTGAAGGACAGCGCTGAAAACCTGCAACTGCCGAAGACCAACTACTGGATCTACCCGGGCCCCGACTACGAGAAACACGTCCGTGATTTCATGGCGAAACCGGAGGACACCGACATTCCGCTGACCTACATCTCCTTTCCGTCTGCCAAGGACCCGAGCTTTGCCGAGCGTTATCCGGGTCGGGCAACGATCGAGATTGTCGCTCCCGGGCCTTACGAATGGTACGAAAGCTGGGCGGACAAAACCTGGGGCAAGCGGGGCGAAGACTACGAGGCATTGAAAGAAGCTTACGCCCAGCGGCTGCTGGCCAAGCTGTACGAGAAGTTTCCGCACCTGGAAGGCAAGGTGGATTACTACGAGCTCTCCACCCCCCTGTCCACGGACTACTTCTGCCGCTACAGCAAAGGCGAGATCTACGGCCTGAACCACACCCCCAGCCGTTTCGAGCAGGACTGGCTGAAGCCCAAAACCCGAATTCCCGGCCTGTACCTGACGGGCCAGGACGTGATGACCTGCGGCGTGGCCGGCGCGATGATTGGTGGGCTGCTGACCACCGTTGCGGTCAGTGGCCTGAGGGGATTGCCGTTGGCGAAGAAGATGTTCGTGGGCTGACCGCGGTTACTCGTCGCCTTCTTCGGCGTCACGGCGGCGCTCCTGGCGCTCCCACTCCTCCTCTTTGGCGGCGTCGATGATCTCCATCAGTTCATCGACGTTTGCCGCCACGTCACTGTGCTCGAAATGACCGGTCAGCTTGCTGTCCGGGTGCAACCGGCCAGCCTCGTAGAGCGCCCAGATTTCCTTGCCATAGTCGGTCTTGAGTAGTTCCGGCGCAAAGCGCCCAAAGTAGCGGCGCATATTATCCACGTCGCGCTGCAGCATGCGCTCCGCATTGTTATTGCCGGCGGCATTCACCGCTTGTGGCAGATCAATGATCACCGGGCCATTGAGGTCCACCAGCACATTGAATTCCGACAGATCGCCGTGGATAAGCCCTGCGGACAGCATGCGTACCACCTCAGCAATCACCCGGGCGTGATAATCCCGGGCCTGCTCCGGCGACAGTGTCACGTCATCCAGCCGCGGTGCCGCCTTGCCATCCTCATCGGCCACCAACTCCATCAGCAGCACACCGTCCACGAACCCCAGGGGCTCCGGCACTCTCACGCCCGCCGCGGCTAACCGGTAAAGCGCGTCGACTTCGGCATTGAGCCAGGCGTCTTCCTGCTCCTTCTGGCCATATCGGGTTTTCTTGCCCATGGCCCGTGCCCGCCGGCTGTTGCGCACCTTGCGGCCTTCCTGATACTCCACAGCCTGCTTGAAGCTGCGCTTCTGCGCCTCCTTGAACACCTTGGCGCATCTCAGGGTATCGCCGCAACGCACCACGTACACCTGCGCTTCCTTGCCGCTCATCAACTGGTAAAGCACTTCGTCCACCATGCCGTCATCGACAAGGGGCTGTAATCGCTTAGGTACTTTCATAAAACCCGTTCAGCCAGATAAATGCAGGCGCTGATCATAGCACTCCGGCGCACAGATACCATTGGGCATGGATAACAGCACGAAGAAGCTTTTGACCTCTTCCTGCTTTTTGCCTAACTCAGAGAGCGGGTTTAATATTCAGGCCGGCAAAGATAATATCTGCACGCACGTCTGAGGGACTCTTGGTCAAAGGCCAAAAGTCAGCGTAATCAGCTACGTGATTGCTGGCCACCAACGCACGGATGCGAGGTTCTGGTTTGAGATTTTTCATGGTCTCGCTTCTGGTTATGGGCTCACTGCCCTTGACCGGTTGCTATAGAAAATATGCGATTGAAACGAACTGTTTCGAGCCATTCTCGATAGAAGCCACGGAGTATTTCGACGCTCCTTCACCACACATCTGGCCTCTCCGTCGTTCAAATGCCCAGGCGGCTGCGTTGTTGGATAGCGGGGTAATGGGCTTCATCGTCGAATACGACATTGTGTCGGATGCCCTGCCGCTATCCGATGATGGGGTTCTCACTTTCTCAGGCAATGTATACAAATTCTGGCCGGGCTGGGCCGAAATGCATATCGGCGGCGGGCGAAAAAACCTACAGCTCGAAGTAGAAATGGCTGATCGTACCTATTTGGTATTTTCAGACACCCCAAGAAACGAACGTTTTCCTGTGCTGGCACACCACTGCGAGTTCGCAGAAGGCTAAAGCGCGAGCAGCCTATAGATAGCCGGGCTTCAGCCCTATCAGATGGCCCGCAACGGCGGGCGGGGGGCCAGCGGCTTAACGGCCTTCCCGCGCAATCAGCCGGCGTACCTGAGCCAGATTGTCATTAGAGGTCACATGGTAGCTGGGCGAAGCTTTGGCCGCTTTGCTGAAAAAAGTCTCCGCCTGCAGGTAGTCGCCTTCGGCCATACGGATATAGCCCATGGCGTTCCAGGCATCGGCTTCGCTCATCACTTTGATCAGTGCTTCCAGTGCTTCGTCATAACGCTCCAGGCGCGTGTAGAGCTGGCCCAGGTTGCGCCAGGTGCGTTCGTGGCGGGGCGCAAGATTCAGAGCAGCCCGGTATTGGTGCTCGGCCCGGCTCCAGTGACCGATCAGGTAATAGGAATAGCCCAGATTGTTGTGCAGCCTGGGGCTGCGGGGGGAGATCGCCAGAGCCCGGTCGTAGTGCTTCCGCGCTACCGGGAAATCGCCCCGCAGATCCGCCATGATGCCCAGCGCGTTATGGGCCTGCCAACGGGCATTATCCACCTCCACGGCCTGTTCGAGCATAGCTCGTGCCTGGTCGTATTCCCGTTCTTTCATCAGCATCAGCCCCAGCCCCTCGAGGGCGCCGGCGTGTTTCTCGTCACGCTCCAGCGCCAACCGGAACGCTGAGGCGGCTTTGTCGTTGGCTTCTTTGTACAGGTTGATCGCACCAATCTTGTAGAGGGTGTCAGCGTTGTCCGGGGCCAGTTCAAGCGAGCGGATATACTCGAAAACCGCCTCATCCACCTGGCCCCGCCGGTAGGCCGCATCGCCCCTTGCGATGGCCTCTTCAGCGGATTCAACCGGCATCATGGTCGAGAATGTGAGTTCCGACTTGCCCTCGTAGAGGTCGGTGTAGGTTGCACCGGATTTCACCGCCGGGCTGCTGGCGCAGCCTGCCAGCGTAAGCGCCGCGATGAATGATCCAGCCCGGACAAGGCCGGAAAGAACGGGGCCGGTCTTGCCCCGGAAGCCGCTGTGGCGGTGTTGGTTCTGTTGCAGTGCAGTCATGGTTGTACCTCGCCAGGGGGTGCCCTGTCAGTTCACCTGAAAATGATCGAGCAGCCCGATGACAGCCGGGCCGATCGCCACAACAAAAAACGCAGGAAACATGCACAGCACCAGCGGGAACACCATTTTCGTTGAAATGGTGGCGGCGGTTTCCTCCGCCCGCTGCATGCGTTTGTCGCGAAATTCCTCGGAATAGATGCGGAGGGATTCAGCAGTACTGGTACCGAACCGCAGGCTCTGGCTGAGCAGCGAGACCAACCCGCTGATTTCCTCAAGCCCGGTGCGGTCAGCCAGGTTCTTCAGGGCATCGACCCTGTCCACACCGGCCCGCATTTCACTGTTCACCAGGGCAAGTTCTTCCGACAGTTCCGGGTGCCCCACGACCAGCTCGTCCGCGACCCGCTGGATCGCCGGTTTCAACCCATAGCCGGCTTCGGTGCACACCACCAAAAGGTCAAGGGCGTCAGGAAAACCGTTGTAAAGCCGGCGTTTTCGACGCTGAATCAGTTTGGTAAGCACATAATTCGGCGCCAACGCGCCCACCAGCATGGCGCCGGCAGCGGCCTGAACCACCTGCGGTGTGTTCAGCCCCGGCACCCAGCGCAGCCCGAAGAACACCGCCAGGGGAAGACCCACAATCAGCAGGGTTTTAATGGCGTAGAAACTGGCCAGGGCGTTGTCATTGCGAAAACCGGCGTGGATCAGCCGGACGCAGGTCCGGCTGCGCTCAACCTCCTTTTTCGGCACCACATAAGGTGACAGAGAGTTGATCAGTGGTCCCAGCGCCCCTTGCCGCGGAACCTCCCCCGTTGCCGGCGCCACCATATGTTGCAAACGGGTGCGCACCGGATTGAACAGGGTAGACAGCAGAAACATGCCCGCCAGCGCCAGACAGAACACAGCCGCCGCCATGAGCAACACGAACACCAGCTGCGCCATCTGCCGGTCTTTGAGCACGGTGTCGAGCGTTCCGATCAGATAGTCCATGGCGGTTGTCTCCTAAACCTTGATATTGAGGATCTTCTTGATCCAGAAAACGCCAATCACAATCAGCACCAGAGAAACCATGACAATTTCCTGCCCGCGGGAGCTCTCGGTCAGCATTGGCATGTAATTCGGATTCACCAGTGAGATCAGCAGAAACAGCACGAACGGCGTCAGTGTCAGTACCCACGCGGATATTCTCCCCTCTGCCGAGAGCGTGCGAACCCGGCGCTGGAAACGGAATCGACCGCGGATGACGGCGGCGATTTTCTCGAGCACTTCGGCCAGGTTGCCACCGGACTCCCGTTGCACCAGCACCGCCGTGATCAGAGCCATCACCAGCACGCTGGGCACCCGCTGCAGCAGACCGAACAGGGCGGCGCGGACGTCACCGCCGTAATTGATCTCGTTGAAGGTTGTCTGAAACTCTTCCTTGACCGGACTTGGCATTTCCGTGGACACCAGGCGGATCGCCTCAATGAAGGGATGGCCGGCGCGCAGAGCGCGAATGATCACATCCACTGCGTCGGGTAACTGTTCCTCGATTTTCGCAATCCGGCCGGTGCGCTTCCGGCACAGATAAATCACCGGCAACGCCGCGCCAAAAGGCATCACCAGCAGAGTGATCCACCAGGCGTGGGTCAGGATATAAGCTGCGACGGCCGCGGCCAGAGCCATCAGGAGCGCCAGCATTAGTACCCGGTAGGCGCGGGTCCGGTAGCCGCTCTGGGCGATCAGGGTGGCCAGCGGCTGCAACACCTCAAGTGATTCGATGCGCTTCTCGGTGGGCGACAGATCGCTCAGGTATTGTTCGCGTATCAGTGAAAGCCGCTCCTCGTTGCCACCATTTTCAGTCAGTTGCTTCACGCGCTGGCTCAGCCGTTTACGGGCACCCCGGCTTTCCCCGAAAACGGGAATGACCAGTCCCTGCGCCAGCAGAAAAACAGCCACAAAAACCAGAATGACAAAGATCCAGAGTTGATCGCCGAGTACGTCCATGGGTCAGCCCTCGAAGTCGGGGTCGTAAAGCGACAACGGCACGTTAATGCCCCTTTGCTGCAAATGTTCCTGGAAGCGCGGAACAATGCCGGTTGCCCGGTAATAGCCAACCACCTGTCCACCTTCGTTGCGCCCGACGCGGCGGAAGCTGAATATTTCTGACATGGTGATGACGTCGCCTTCCATGCCGTTGATCTCCTGCACGCTCACCAGCCGGCGGGTGCCGTCCTCCTGCCGCTCCACCTGCACCACCACATCAATGGCAGACGCCACCTGGGAGCGAATGGCTTTGACCGGCATGGTGGTTCCGGTCATCGAGACCATGTTCTCGATCCGGGTGAGCGCGTCCCGCGGCGCGTTGGCGTGAAGCGTTGTCATCGAACCATCGTGGCCGGTATTCATGGCCTGCAGCATATCGAGCGCTTCCGCCCCTCGGACCTCGCCGACAATAATGCGATCCGGCCGCATCCGCAGGCTGTTACGCACCAGATCCCGCTGGGTGACCTCGCCGCGGTTCTCGATATTGGGGGGCCGGGTTTCCAGGCGAGCCACGTGGGGTTGCTGCAATTGCAGTTCGGCGGAATCCTCGATGGTGACGATGCGCTCGTCGTGGGGCACGAACCCGGACATCACGTTCAGCAGGGTGGTTTTGCCGGAACCGGTACCCCCGGAAATCAGCACGTTCAGCCGCCCCCGCACAATGCCTTCCAGCAAAGCTGCAATGGGCGGTGTCAGGGTACCCCGATCCATCAGGGCGTCCATGGACAGATGACCGATAGAGAACCGGCGAATCGACAACAGCGGCCCGTCCACCGCCAGTGGCGGGATGATGGCATTGACCCGGGAACCATCCTTGAGGCGGGCATCGACCATCGGAGAGGATTCATCGATACGCCGCCCGACACTGGACACGATACGATCAATGGTATTCAACAGGTGGGTGTCGTTCAGGAACGTGGCATTCACCCTTTCCAGTTTTCCGTTGCGCTCCACGTAAATACAGTGGCTGCCATTGACCAGAATATCCGAGATGGTCTTGTCCGCCAGCAGCGGTTCCAGAGGACCCAGCCCGAGAATGTCATCCTGAATCTGTCGCAGGATGCGTTGGCGGGCATTGAGGGATAACGGAATGGATTCTTCCGCCATCAGGCGCTGACCGATTTCCAGCAACTGCTTTTCAGCCTCCACCCGCCCCAGCGTGCCGAGCAATGACAGATCCAGCACCTTCATCAGCTTCTGATGCAGTTTCTGTTTCCACGCCCGCTCTTGCTCCTCGTCGGCCCGGCGCACAGGATCGTGGTTCCCCAGGCCCTGAATGCCCGGTAAATCCGGCAGGCCACTGCCCATGTCGTTCGTTCTGCCCAGTTCCATTGTCATGCCCTCCTCAGGCGCCTGCCAGTTTTCGCCATACCCGACCCAGGCCGGATTGCGGCACCACTTTCTTTCCACTCAGGTCCTCTGCCAGATGCACCAGGCTCCGGCTCACTCCTGACGAAGGTGCCGCCTCCAGCAAGGGCACTCCCAGATTCGCGCTTTCGGCGACCCGGGCGTAATCGTTGGGGATACAGGTGAAGTTCTCGATACCGAGCGCTTTTCCGATATCGGCAGTGGTCAATCCCAGTCGCTTGTCCCAGCGGTTCACCACCACACTGATGCGCTCGGCGGGCACGCCCATATAATGAGACAGGTAATGCAGCAGCCGGCGCGCATCCTGAACATGGGCGATGGTTTGCTGCATGACGATCAACACCCGGTCGGCCGCTTCCAGCAGGATGCCGGTTATGCCGTCAATCTGGCGGGGAATATCCACCACCGTGTGGTCGTAACCGGCACGCAGGAGCAGCAACAGTTTCTGCAGTTGCCGCTCATCGATATCGCCGGCTACGACTAGCTGTTCGGACCCGTGGCCGAGCAGATGCAGGCCACTTTTATGTTTGGCCATGTGGCCCTCAAGGGCCACGGCATCCATGGTGTCGGCGCGCAGGATGGCGTCAATCAGGCTGCCGCTTTGCTGCAGATCAAACGCCGTTGCCAGATGACCAAACTGCAGGTCCATATCCAGCAGCGCGACCCGCTCCTCGATTCTCTCCACCAGGCTGTGAGCGAGCGACGCTGCGATGGTGCTTGCACCTGAGCCGCCCTTGGCATTGATGACCGCAATCAGCTCTCCGGCTTTATCGCCGGGTATCTCTATCTCCCTGGCCACCCTCGACAACGATTCCAGCAGCTCCTGTTTCCGCACCGGAAAGGTGAAATAGTCTCTGGCGCCTACCCGCATCGCCGTGCGCATGATGGCCGTGTTGTCCGGCCCGATAACGATCGTGGGGACACTTTCCTGAGAAGGTCGCTCGTCCAGAGCCTGAAGCTCCAGTTCCCAGGCCAGGGTGGTGCAGAACACCAACGCATCCGGCAGTTCGGCGACGTTGTGCAGTGGGTCGGAATGACCATTGGTAATCAGTCGCCTGGTTGGTGCAACCCCCGGCTGATCGACAAGCATCTGCTCCAGCTCCTCCAGCTCCCGGGCTTCGCGCCCTGCAATCAAAACCGACATCGGTGCTGTCATGGCATAGCCCCTCCCTGCCCGATTAACTGACCGTTCCGAAACAACCGGTTCCCTCCGGCGACACCCCGAGGCTTTCCCGGGGCAGCACGGTGATGAACGGCGGTAACTCAAACTGCTGAACAAAAAACGGGATAATCAGTTGATGCTGAAACCCGGACACTTCACTGCGCACAAAGGCGATATCCAGATAATTCGCTGTCGGATCTGCCATCACCGAGCCGGTCGCCGTGAGATAGGAGATGCGAATCAGCTCTTCGTTCAGATTCCGGAGTATCGGGCTCTCACCGGAAGACGCCGGTGCCGCAAACATCGCCACGCGCCGGATGGCACTGTGATCAACGGGGCAAACCACGGCAACGCGGGCGGCCCGGCGGCTGGTTTCATCCAGGGTATTCCAGACGAACATCAGGCGGCCGAACTCAATCGCTGCGAACAGCAGAATAAAGAAGAGTGCGCCGACAATGGCAAATTCCACGGTGTGCAGGCCTGACTGACGCCGAATGTTCATAGTGCCCTCATCTGCACGGTGCCGTTCATTTCAAACGTCATGTCGAACGGTTCGCCGCCGTAAAAAGCCGGGATCCGCCCGACAATCGGCAGATAGTTGTAACGAGCCTGCACACGAACGTGGCTGGCATCGGGACTGGACACGGCGATATCACTGGCGGACCACCCCGGCAATAACGGTTCGCCAGCGCCCAGAATGTTGCCATAGACCACCAGATTACGGGCCTCCTGCACCAGACTGGTGTCCAGAAAGATAACTCCGACAGTGCCCATCATGGCGTTGGATGCCACATGGCGGGCACCGTCGCGGGTGGCTCGGGTCATGGTGTGGTATTGATGGAACGCCCAGGCCAGTTCACTGACCGCAAACACGATGAGCAGCAACACCGGCGCGGTTAACAGAAACTCCAGCAGCGCAATGCCTCGTTGTCGTTTCATCGCTCGTTTCTCCCGGTTATTACCACCGCTCAGCTTTCAGCGCTGTCAGGGTCCTTGTACAACTGGATAATGTGCGGCCCTGGCCCGGTTCCCGGGTCAGGGCCGGGCACGCCACTGCCACCGCAATTGTCCTTGAACTGGCCATAGAACACGGCCTGACCTTTCTGTTTCATCCGGTCCACCATGTAAAAACAGCTGAAGCCGAGCAGCTCCACCGAATCCTGGCCATTCGCCAACCCGTCGCAGTTGCCCACCGGCATGGAAAGAATCCGCCGCCCTGGCGCGCCCGTGGGGACGTAATCCGGATTGACGCTTTCATACTGGGAGAGGTACCAGTCGAGGTCGTAGGCCGGTATTTCCCCGTCCTGATAGGCCTGCTCATCGTAGGTTTCGTGGTTGGTGAACCAGTCCGGCGGGTAGTCGCTGGCATTGACCGGCCCGTTGTAGATTCCCAGACGGGTATTGATGCCCTGGGCAAACGGACCGACGGTGTTGCCTGGTTCGGTCTCTATGTCTCTGTCGCCACCGGTAGACAGGCAGGCATCGAATTTTCCGGCGGCAGCCTCACGCACGTCCGCACCGCCACTGGCTCCGTCGAGACGGATCAGATAGAAGTTGCCGTTACCCACTTCAGACGCGGTGCCGGAGCCGATTTTTAACTGCTCAACCTGTCCCCGGGAATAACCAAAACTCGTCCCCGCCGGACTCTCATCCTGCGGCGTTCCACACGCCATGATCGGAACCACGTTACAGACCTTTTCCAGGGCCGGGCTGGGGCCGGCCACAGCGGAGCCGGCCACTGCCAGGTCATTGACCCCCAGCACCGGCGCAAACCAGGAGGCGGTCTGGTAACGCCCCACCCCTGCCCGCACGTAGCTGGCCGGTTCAGATCCCGGTACGAACGGATTGAGCGACGAGGAGTACTCCAGCACGAGGGCCAGCGCGCCTCCAGCCGCGGCGTCACCCAGCGCGTCGTTACCGGGCGCGGCCAGATTGGCGGCAAAGGTATCGCGCCCGGCGCTGTCGGCCAGAGCCGTGTTACCGGTCTGGTCCAGCACTTTCGCCGCACTCAGTGCCGCCGCATCCAGCGCGTTCTGCAACCGGGTTTTCTCCAGATGGGCGTTGCTGATATCCAGCGCGAGTGCCGACATGCCGAGGATCACCACCAGAGAAATGGCGACCAGTGGCAGTATCGCTCCGCGCTGGTGATACCCTGCATTGACCGGTGACCTCATCGCTGCCCCTCCCTGCTCGCGAGCTACTGGCCCAGCCCGAGGCCCACACCACCGCTCATATCCGGGGTGATGCGGGTCGGATTGCCGGTATCCTTGCGATAACTGTTATAGCCGGTTTCGGCCTTACGGCCATCCAGCGTGGGCAACTGGCGAGCCTGCTGCTCCGGCGGCACGTGCTTCTGCGCCGCCACCATCTGCCTGACGGCGTTACCGAACTGGTCTTCCGAGCTCGGTGAGGCACAGCCGGAGAGGAGCACGCTCGCCGCCAGCACCGCGCCTGCCACTGTGATCTTCAGGTTGTTCGTATCCATGGCGTCCACCTCAAAGTTCGTGGCCAAATTGACCTTTTACACTGCCCTGCTGCGCCGCACCGGTTTTACCGCCGGGTTGCCGCCTGCCCTCGGTGTAGCCCAGCAGGTAGAATTCGAGATCAGACGGCTCCACGAAATAGTCGGTGGGAAGCGTGAACTGATCGCGGTCCACTGGTCGGGCGAAATGCGGGGTCACCAGGATGACCAGCTCCGTCTTGCCCTTGATGTATTCCTGACTGCGGAACAGGTTGCCAAGCACCGGCAGGTCCCCAAGCCCCGGGAACTTGTCGACACGCTCCCGCAGGCTTTCGTTGATCAGACCGGCCACACCGATGGTCTGGCCATTGCCCAGTTCGACGGTGGAAGACGCACTGCGGCTGGTCAGTGCGTTGATAAAGAAGCTGGCTGCGGTATTGGGTACATCCAGTGCAATGGAGTTCTGATTACTCAACTCGCTCACCTTGATGTTGAGTTTGAGACTGATCATGTTCGAGTCGAGCACTGTGGGCAGGAAACCGAGACTGATGCCGAATTCCTTGAACTCGATCTTGATGCCATCATCCTGGCCACTGCCCACGGGAATCGGGAATTCTCCGCCCGCATGGAAGGTGGCTTCCTGCCCCGTCAGCGTGGTCAGCGTCGGCTCGGCCAGCACTTTGGCCAGGTTGTTTTCCTGGGCGGCGTCAATCACCAGATCAAACAGCGTGTCGCCATCGAGAAAGCTGGCAAACAGGCCTGTGCTTTCAAAGGTCATGGGTTCACGCAGAATCTCGGTGGCCGGCACCCCGCCGCTGACTGTGTCGAACCCGCCGCCCGGCAGGAATGCGCCGGAGGGAGCCAGTGCGGTGCCATTGTTACCGGCGCCGATGGTAAGCAGCGAATTTGCGTTGATCGCTTCAAACTTGGCCCCGATGCGCTTGAGAAAATCGCGGGAGACTTCGGCCACCTGGACTTCCAGCATCACCTGCTGGGCGCCACCCACCTGCATCATGTTGAGGACTTTTTCGGGATCGCCGCCCTGAAAACTTCGGGCCAGATCCAGCGCCGCTGACATGCGGGCGGTACTGGTGACTTCACCGCTCAGAATGATGGCGTCCTGGGACGAACGCACCTCAACCTCTTCACCCGGCAGGATCTGATGCAGTTTGGACTTCAGACTCTCCAGGTCATGGTTCACTTCAATGCCCACGGCACTGACCACCTGGTTGTCGTTGTCCCACAGCGTAACGTTGGTGGTGCCTAGCTTCTTGCCCACCACGTAGAGCTGCCGCGAGCGCAGAATCAGAATATCGGCAATCTCCGGATTACCGACGGAAATTTTCGCCACCGGCTGCTCCAGATAGAGTATCTCGGACTGGTTCAGGGCCACTTCAACCACCTGCCTGTCCATTCCGCTCGCCAGCATGACCTGTGCAACCGCACCGGTCGGCATTGCGATGGCACACATCAGGGCGAGGCCAATCAGATAGCCCTGAAGCGTTAGGTACTGCACCTTTACTGTCATGGTCACTCTCCCCTGTTGTACTTGTTCACTTCCTGTCTGGCTTTCGCCACGGCCGGGCAGCGTCAGCCGCTGCGACCAGGAGGCCTGTTACATGGATACTTTGGAGGTACTGACCTCCGTGCCACGGATAATCGTGACGTTCGACGACGTCACGATCACGCGCCGGGGGGCCGGCCTGGCCACCGGCGGTGCTTCGGCAACCACTTCCTCTTTCACCGGCTCCGGCTCGGGCTCCGGACGCACACTGTCATCCAGCGGATTCCGCAGCGCCAGCTGCACAACCCCTTCCTGGGTCGCCTTGACCAGCTCCTCCGCATCGCTGGAGCCAAGTTCCAGGGTGACCGCACGCACAATCACCGGCTTGCCCTTCTCCGGTGATGCGCTCTGATCCACCGCCAGCACCTTGACGTTCTCCAGTAGCGTGCGGGACTGATAACGGCGGTTACCCACCGGCGTTGCCGCCACCACATCGACCCGGTTGCCCGGCATCAGGAATCCGGCCACGCCGATGACATCGTTTACCCGTACCGTCACCGCGCGTTTGTTGGGGGCAATAACTGCAGACAGGGCGCTGCCGCCTGAGAAAGCCGCCACTTTTTCCCGCAACAGGACTTCGCCAGGGTAGATGGTGGTCATCGCAACGGTGTTCTCGATCTCGGCCGGTTCGCTGTAGGCGCCGGTCGGCACCATGGAGCTGGGCAGGGTGGCGATCCTCAGATCGCTGGCCTCGACTCGCTTGCCGAAGGGAATCTGAAGCGTCGCTACGACCACGGGCACGCCCTCTTCCGTGGCGGGCCTGGCCAGCCGGTCCACAGCCCATCCCCGCGCCAGATAGGCCGCAGACAGGCCCATGGCCAGCGCGAAGAAAAGCATGAGTACAGTTCTGGTCTTGAACATAGCGGTCACCCCACGTTATCCAACTGAACGAAATAGTTTTGCCAGGCCCAGCGGATTGATTCCGGGCTTAGCCGGGCGGGCAACCCGCGGTACCGGCAGTAGTCACTGACCAGGCCCAGCAGGTCGCGGGGATGACAGGGCAGCAGGACATTGCCCTGCGTCGGGTACAGCTCTGTCATCATGGTTCCGGTGACCTGGGGATCGTCTTCAATTCCCAGGTCCAGGCAGACCTGGCGCCAGAGCCGCAGATAGGCTTCGGGCGCCAGGGTCCGGAATCCGATTTTGTGGCCGATCCGGCGCAGGAAGGCCTCATCCGCCAATTCCAGCGGATTCAGGTTGGTCGAGAACACCAGCAGCATGTCGAAGGGCACCGAAAAATGCTGACCGGCGCGCAGGTTGAGAAAATCCCGTTTCTCTTCCATTGGCACAATCCAGCGGTTCAGCAGCTCCACATGGGATACCCGCTGCCGACCCAGGTCATCGATCAGCAGCATGCCGTTACTGGCCTTGAGGTGTATGGGGGCCTGATACTGCTTGCGCTGCTCGTCGAAACTGAGATCCAGCATCTCGAGCGTCAGCTCACCACCGGTGATTACCTGGGGGCGGTGGCAAAGCGTATAGCGGGGATCGTGCCCGCTGGTGAGATGAACCGGATCCTGCTCGTGGTCGTGGAGCGGGTGGTGAAACTCCGGGTCAAACAGGCTGATGACGGTATCGCCCACCAGAATGGAGAACGGGACATACACCGGCCCGGCCAGTAGCCGCACCAGTTGGCGGGAAATGTAGCTTTTGCCGCTGCCCGCGGGGCCGTAGACAAACATGGCCCGGCCGGAATGAACAGCCGGGCCCAGTTGGGCCAGCAGCCCTTCCTCGATCACGGTATCGCGAAACAGCCGGTGAATGTCCTCCTCGGTGACCACGCAGCGGGACACCGACTGGCGCCGGACCAATGCCTCGTAGTCGGCAAGCAGAACGGGGGCCGGGCCACAGTAGCCGTCGCGGGACTGGGCCTCCAGCGCGGCGGCGCGGCCCCGGTCTGTGAGGGCATAACGCAGCCCGCTGCCGGCCAGCTCCGCACTGCGGCTTTCCACCCTGGCTTCGCGCCGTAGCAGGTTGAGTACGGGTTCCAGTACCGCCCCCGGCAACGCCACATGGCGGGATAACTGATGCAGGGTCTGGTTGCTGACGAGATTCAGGTGCTTGAGCAGGAGGTCCGCCACGAAGAAGTGATCCAGCCCCGTATCCTCGAGCGAATGCGGCCTGGCGATCAGGTCGGTTACCCGGTCATTGACGCCCCTGTCGTCGGAGCTTATGAGTTCAGCTTCCATTGCGCACTCCTTGCTTGAATTTCCTCGCTGATCCAGCTGCTATAGCATCGCCAGAGCCGTTCCGCAGGCAATGGCCAGGGCATAGGGGAAACGGAGGCCGGCTGCCTCGCCGGCGGCGGGGGGAATGTACCGGGGCTGACGGGCAGTGAGTAACACCACCATCTCTCCGTAGCGGCTCAGCAGTGCGGGTAATCCGCCTCTTACGGTGATATACAGCAGCGCCAGCCCCCCACCCGCAACAAGAGTCATCAGCGCTGCAATGAACACCGTTCCCGGCCCCACCACCGAACCGACCGCCGCGAGCAGCTTCACATCACCGGCGCCCATGGCACCGAACAGATGCAGTGGCAGGAAACAGAGCAGTCCGGCAACAAGCCCCGACAAGGCAAATATCAGGCCTTCCCACTGCCCATACCAGGTGTGTAGCACCAGGGAGGCAAGCACCATGGTCAGGGTCAGCTTATTCGGAATCCGGCAGGTCGACAGGTCGCTTAACACCGCGATGACCAGCCCGACCAACAGAATTGTGATTGCCCACTGACTCATATCCATGACTCCTCCCGGTTAATCGATTCTCAACGCGGAGGGGGCAGCGCCCCCTCCAGACCACAGCTTCAACCCGCGGGGGGCTCACCGGTAGTAATCACCGTAGAGATATCTTCAATGGCGCCAGTGATGTCTTCACCCAGAGCGCCGAACGCCACGACAGTACCGATGACAATCAACGATCCCGCTACCGCGTACTCTGACAGCTCCAGGCCCTCTTCATCCCGAAGGAACCGGACCACTTTTTCCTTGAAGTTTTTCATTTCGTCACTCCTGCAGTCGTTTGACGAGCTTCCTTGGTTGCACAGCGACAGTTCCGTGCGCTGTATCCAGAGCATAGGCAAGGGATCGTTTTCACCGGTAGGAGGATTCTTGCGATTAATTAGGAGAATCTTGCAACGGGGATTCAGAGTTTGAGCGCACTACCGATCGACACATGTATAGGGGCAGAGGCCTTGCTTCGTTCGGTGAGCCAGCGGTGGCGGTATTCGGAAGGGGTCATGCCGATATGGCGATGGAACATCTTGGTGAAATGGGAAGCATCGTGGAACCCGACGGTCCAGCATACATCGGTCACCGAGGCACTGTTGTTGCGCAGCAGCAGGGTCGCCTTCTGGATGCGTCGCTGCATGATGTAATCCTGAAAGGTAATGCCAAGAATGCGCTTGAACGCGCGGCTGAGCTGATAGCTGTTTGTGCCACATAGCTCTGCAATTTCCCTCTGCATCAGTTTGTCGGCTAGATGCTGCTCGATGTAGGCCACTGCCGATTCAATATACTTGTCCTCACTCCGGCGCTTCTGAAAACGGGCATCATCCGGAAGTGGCTGTTTCTGCACGATGGTATTGCGGGGCGAGCGGCTGGTCGGTTTTACCAGTAACTGGTCAAGCCTGTTGAGTGATTCGATGACCGTGGCCGAGTCCACCGGCTTGACGAAATAATCCCAAACCCGCGTTCGCAGTGCCCAGACCGCCAGGGATTCGGAATGCTGTTCGGTGAACATGATCATCGGTACCGACGCGAACTGACGTTTCGCCTCACTGAGAAGCGAAAGACTGCCAATATCGGGGAAGTCGTATTCGAAGCAGGTAATCACCCGGTCATGAGATGCATAGACCGATGGCAGATCGTCCTGCCGGGAAACGCTGATCAGCGGAAAACGTGCGGCAATGACCCTGACTACCGCTGGGTCCGCTCCGTACTGCGTAGCATCCACCAGCACAACGGTCGCTTTCTCCATTCCTCCAACCCCTTCTTCTTTACGACCACCGGGTCGCCAGCTCCATCTGGATCTGGAGAACATGTACTTTATGTAATCTTACAGTTACAGGAATAGGCGCAGCCTTTCGACATGTCAAGATTGAGGGTATATCAGCTCAGGCCAATCACATCCGTGTAACGCAAAAGGGCTGCCCTTCGGGCAGCCCTTTTTTCTTTACCGGTTAATGGTTTCGCCAATGTTCAGTTCAGGTTTTTCTTGATGAATTTCTGCACCTCACCGACGATACCGGATTGAAACGCGATAACCGTGAGCACGAAAATCGCGCCCAGAATCGGATCTACCCAGTCTCCCAGCGGCCCCTGCGACAACTGATACTCAAGGTTCACCACAAAGGTGGCGCCCACCACAGGACCCAGCAGTGTGCCGGTTCCGCCCAGGAGCGTCATCAGGATGACCTCGCCGGACATATGCCAGTGGGCGTCGTTCAGGGAAGCCAGCTGGAACACCACGGTTTTCATGGAACCGGCCAGCCCCGCCAGACCGGCGGAGATCACAAACGCCATCACTTTGTAGCGGTCGACGTTGTACCCCAGAGAAACGGCCCGCGGCTCGTTCTGCTTGATGGCCTTGAGCACCTGGCCGTAGGGCGAGTTCACAATGCGCTGGACCAGCAGGTAGCCGCCAAGGAACACGGCCAGCACAAAGTAGTACATGGCGACGTTGTTCTCCAGGTCAATGAGACCGAACAGGTGGCCACGGGGCACCCCGTGCAAGCCATCTTCACCGCCGGTGAACGGCGCCTGAACAAACACGAAGTACAACAACTGCGCCAGCGCGAGGGTGATCATCGCGAAGTAGATGCCTTGCCTGCGAATCGCCACGATGGCAAACAAGAGGCCCAGCACGGTAGCCGCCGCTGTACCGGCGATAATGCCCATTTCCGTGGTAAGCCCTGAGTAACTCGACAGCAGATAGCCGGTGGTATAGCCACCTGCGGCCAGGAAGGCTGCGTGGCCGAAGGACAACAGGCCGGTGAACCCCAGCAGCAGGTTAAAGGCGACCGCAAACAGGGCAAAACACAGGATCTTCATCAGGAAGGTGGCGTAAATAACCGCCGGGGCCAGTATCAGCAACGCCAGCACCACCAGGTTCAGGATCATTTTTTTGCGCTGGCTGGCCTTGAGCTGACCCAGCATGGTTTTCTGAAGTTCAGTCTGGTTCTCGGAATTGCTCATGATTACGCCTCCTTCCCGAACAGGCCCGAAGGGCGAATCAGCAGTACAATCACCATGACCAGGAAGATCACTGCAGACGAGAATTCCGGGTACACCACTTTGGTCAGACCTTCGATGATGCCCATCAAAAGTCCGGTAATGATGGCACCGGCGATGGAACCCATTCCGCCAATCACCACCACGGCGAATACTACGATAAGAATATTGGAGCCCATCACGGGGCTGACCGAGTAGACAGGTGCGGCCAGCACACCGGCGAACGCCGCCAGCATGACTCCGAAACCGTAGGTTAGGCTCACCAACAGCGGCACGTTGATGCCAAAGCCCTGCATCAGCTGGGCATCTTCCGTACCTGCACGCAAATAGGCCCCCAGCTTGGTTTTTTCGATGACAAACCAGGTGCCGAAACAGACCACCAGGGCAACACAGATGACCCAGGCGCGGTAATAAGGCAGGTACATGAAGTCGAGCCTGAAGCCGCCCTTGAACATATCCGGCATCGCGTAGCGCATGCCGGACACGCCGTAGATATTGGTGAGGATCCCCTGAATCATCAGCGCAACACCAAAGGTCAGCAAAAGGCTGTAGATGTGATCCTGCCCCGCAATCCGTCGCAGCAGGAAATATTCAATCAACACGCCGAAGCAACCAACCACCACGGGCGCCACGAACAGGGCGACCCAGTAATTGATCCCCATGGTATTGAACATGATGACGGTGACCATGGCCCCGAGCATATACATGGCGCCATGGGCAAAATTGATAATTTTGAGCAGGCCGAAGATGACCGCCAGCCCAAGGCTCAACAAAGCGTAGAACGAGCCGTTGATAATCCCGAGCAGTAACTGGCCAGACAGCACGGCCGTGGGGATTCCCAGAATCTCGGTCATGTTAAAAACTCCAAAAGCAGCGCAGCCACGAGCAGCGGTTTGCGTTTCTGCAGGTCAGTGGCCACCCCGCCGGGACTGCGGGGCGGCCCGTCAGTCAATGCATCAGTTACTGGACACGAGCTTGCATTTGCTCTCGGACAGCGGGCGGTAGGCCTCATCGCCCGGGATAGTGCGGAGGATCTTGTACAGATCCCACTCGTTTTCTGACTCGTCCGGTGTTTTCACCTCCGCCAGGTACATGTCGTGTACCATGCGGCCGTCCTCGCGGATCTTGCCATTGGTGGCAAACATGTCGTTGATGGGGGTGTCCATCATCTGTTTGCGGACATCGCCGGCTTTGTCGGAACCGGTTTCCTTGACGGCGTTGAGGTACTGCATCGTGCTGGAGTAGATGCCTGCGTGAACCATAGTGGGTCGCACGCCGGTCTCTTCCATGAAGCGGTCAGACCACTCACGGGTTTCATCGTTCAGGTCCCAGTACCACCCCGTGGTGAGCTGGATGCCCTGCGCGGTGTCGACGCCCAGCGCATGCACATCGGTCAGGAACAGCAACAGAGCGGCGAGGGTCTGGCCATCCTGGGTCAGGCCAAACTCACCTGCGGTGGTGATGGCATTGGTGGTATCAGAGCCCGCATTCGCCAGGGCAACCACATCCGCCCCGGAGGACTGGGCCTGCAGGATGTAGGATGAGAAATCGGATGTCGGGAACGGATGACGGCTGGTATCGATCACCTCACCGCCGTTCTCCTCGACCACCCGGGTCACATCCCCCTCAAGCGCGTGGCCAAAGGCGTAGTCGGCGGTCAGGATGTACCAGCTCTTGCCGCCTTCCTGCACCACGGCCTTGGCGGTACCGTTCGCCAGCGGGTAGGTGTCATACACGTAGTGGATGTGGTTGGGCGTGCAGTGCTCGTTGGTGATGCTGGAGGCGGCCGAACCCGACACCAGGCCCAGGCTGTCTGAGCCTTCCAGAAGTTTGGTCACGGCAATGGTGACGGAAGAGGCAACCAGGCCGGCAACCATGTCGACGTTGTCGTCTTCCAGCCAGCGGCGCACGGTGCTGGAGGAGGCGTCCGGGTTGTTGCGGTCATCGGCGGTGAGAACCTCGATTTTCGCACCATTGACCTTGCCGCCGAAATCCTCAATGGCCATTCTCAGGGCGGCCTCACCGTTGGGGCCAGCCAGGTCACGGTAGGTACCGGACATGTCCGCCAGATAACCGATCTTTACGGTGTTATCGGATATTTCAGCCTGGGCACTGCCCACCAGAAGGGCCGATGCGATGGCTGATGTCAGAAGCTTTTTGGTAATTGTCATTGTTGTGTCTCCGCTACTGTCGTTCCGTTGGTTTTCGGGATTCGTTGTTGTTGCTCTTATTACACCTGTTGCACTCGTTTCACTCTTAAACCCGGGGTTTAAACCCCCAGGTATTTGTCCAGCGTCGACTGCTTGCTTTCAAGCTCGTCTGCGCTGATTTCCTCCACAATCTGGCCGTGTTCCATCACATAATGACGGTCCGCCAGCGGTGCGGCGAAATGAAAATTCTGCTCGACCAGGACAATCGTCAGGCCCTTGCTTTTGAGCTTGACCAGTACCTCGCCCAGTTTCTCAACGATAACCGGCGCCAGGCCTTCGGTAATCTCGTCGAGAAGCAACATGTTGGCGCCGGTTCTCAGGATCCGCGCCATTGCCAGCATCTGCTGCTCGCCTCCTGAAAGTTTGGAGCCCTGGCTGGTGCGGCGTTCGTAAAGGTTGGGGAACATGGAGAAGATTTCCTCCAGACCCATTCCGCCGCTTCTTACCACCGGTGGGAGCGTCAGGTTTTCCATCACATTAAGTCCGGAAAAAATGCCCCGGTGTTCGGGGCAATACCCGACTCCCAACCTTGCAATATGATGAGGAGCACAAGACATGGTCTCCTCACCGTTAATCATGATGGAGCCGGTACGACGCCCCACCATATTCATGATGGCTTTCAGGGTTGTGCTGCGCCCCGCACCATTGCGTCCAAGCAGGGTGACCAGCTCTCCCCGCTTAACCTCCATGTCGATCCCATGGAGAATATGAGATTCGCCGTAGAATGCATGCAACCCTGAGATGCGAAGCTGCTCATAGTCCTTACGGGGAGCCTGACTCATTCCGCGGTCTCCTGTTTTTTGTTTGCAGCACTGCCCATGTACACCTCACGCACCCGCGGATCGTCTGAGACTTGCTGGTAATCACCCTCGGTCAGCACTGAGCCCTGGGCGAGCACGGTGATCCGGTCGCAGAGTTTGCTGACGACGCTCAGGTTGTGCTCCACCATCAGCACCGTGCGACCCTCTGCGGCTTTGCGCACCAGATCCACCACCTGATCCACGTCTTCGCTGCCCATGCCCTGGGTAGGCTCATCCAGCAACATCAGTTCCGGCTCCATGGCCAGCGTGGTGGCCAGCTCCAATGCGCGCTTGCGCCCATAGGCAAGTTCAACGGTAGTGGTGTCGGCAAAATCGGCCAGGCCAACACTGTCCAGCAGCTCCATGCAGCGCTCGTTGAGCTTGTTGAGGCTGGTGCCGGATTTCCAGAACTGAAAGCTGTTGCCCTCAAAGCTTTGCAACGCCACGCGAATATTCTCCAGTGCGGTCATATGGGGAAAGACGGCGGAAATCTGAAAGGAGCGAACAATCCCCTTACGGGCGATGGCGGCCGATTTTAGTGCAGTAATGTCTTTGCCGTTGAACAGGATCTTGCCGCGGGTCGGAGGGAGAAATTTGGTCAGCAGATTGAAGACGGTGGTCTTGCCGGCACCGTTCGGCCCGATCAGGGCATGAATGTGGCCGCGCTGAACCTTGAGATTCACGTCGTTTACGGCGACAAAGCCTTTGAACTCTTTGACAAGGCCGCGGGTTTCGAGAACGAACTGGTCACTCATCGTGCCATCCCACCTTTGTTATTGTTGTACATCGAAACTAATTCAAACTAACCCCAGACTAGGTTAACGTCTACGTAAACGTCAACAATAATCTGTGGTTTTTTGGTTATCCAGATCCGCCAGGAACCGGCACACCAGTGCGAGTGTTTCATCAGGGCGCTCGAGATGTGGCGAGTGGCCGGTCTCGGCCAGAAACACCGGCACGGCGTTGTCGCCGATACCTTCAACAATTGCCGTTACCTGCTCCGGCACGCCGTATTCATCGTTCTCCCCCTGAATGATCATAGACGGGCATTGAATGGCGTCCAGCCAGCGGGAAAAATCCATTGATTTCTGGAAGCCTTTATCCAGCCATATTTCTGGCCAGGCCCAGAACAGGTCATCGGTGCGCTCGCCGTGGTGCCGAAGCAGTTTTTCTCTCAGATCTTCCTCGCGGTATTGCCTGACGGCTTCCTCAATACCGGCGATGGTCAGGTGATCCGCCCAGGTGTGGGCTGCCATGGTGATCAACCCGCGGGCACGTTGCCCCATGGCGGCCGCAGCGATCAGGGCAATCGAACCGCCATCACTGTGGCCCAGTAACACCACCTCGCCGATGTCGAGTACGTCCAGCAGTCGCGGCAGGATGACGGCACCTTCCTGCTGTTGAAAATCGTAGGGCCGGGGAAGTACCTCATCGCTGGACTTGCCGTAGCCCCGCCGCTCGTAGACCAGCACGTCGAGGCCGGACGCCCTGGCGACGCGCTCGGGGAACTTGCGCCACAGGGCAATGTTGCCGATGGAATCGTGCAGGAACACCACGGTCGGACCGCGGCTCACCCCATGGCGGATTCGCCGCACCTCCACCGCCACACCGTCTCCCAGAGGCACCGACTGATCACGAACCTGCATCGGATTACCGTTCCGGCGGAATGGAGTAGGTCATTGTGGAATGGGCCACAGGCTCTTCAATGCCCTCGGAGTAGACGAACACCTCGCCTACGCCCATTGTGCGACCAACTTTCAGCATGGTGGCCCGGGCCCAGATCGGGCTGTGGGCCACCGGCTTGCGCAGGAAGTTGATGTTGAGATTGGTCGTCACCGCCAGGGGGACCAGCCCGATCTTACTGAGCAATGCGGCATACAACGTTACGTCTGCCAACCCCATCATCGCCGGGCCTGCAACCGTTCCCCCCGGGCGCAAATGCTCTTCATCCACGTTCAGCTTCATTTCGGCCCAGCCGTCTCCGAGCTTTTGCAGGGTGCCGTAGGCCGCACCCTGGGGAAACTGCTCATCAAGGAAACCCCGCAACTCTTCGAACGTGATCCTCATGTGTCGGCTTCATCCCTGGCGCGGTTACGCAGCACAAACCGCTGGATCTTGCCGCTGGGCGTCTTGGGCAGCTCATCCACAAACTCGATCTCGCGCGGATAGGCGTGGGTGGACAACCGGCGACGTACCAACTCCTGAAGCTCATCTTTAAGGGCCTGGTCATCCGCAGGTTCCTGACCGCCCTTGATGACAACATAGGCCTTGATGATGGCTCCCCGCTTTTCGTCAGGCTTGGCGACGACGCCGGATTCTGCCACGGCGGCGTGCTCCAGCAACGTGCTTTCCACATCCGCTGGACCGACGCGGTAACCGGCGGTGGTGATGATGTCATCGTCACGACCACTGAAGGAGAAACTGCCGTCGCCGTGGCAGATCACCATATCGCCGGTCAGGTAATAGCCCTTTACGAAGGGATCTTTCTCGCCCCACGTGTAGCCGTCGAAATGGAACAGCGGAGAGGCTTTGACATCCACGGCCAGTTGGCCGATCTCGCCCTCGCCCACTTCCTCATTCTGCTCATTCAGCGCCACCACCTTGTGACCGGGTGAGGAGTAACCCATGGCCCCCTGGCGCACCGGATGCTCCAGCCCATGGAAGTTGCAGCAGGTCATGCCTGTCTCGGTCTGACCGTAATGGTCTTTTACCGGGCAGAAATGGCGGTTCTTGATCCAGTTGACCACCTCCGGGTTCAGCGGTTCACCTGCGCTGCTGGCAACCCGCAATCCGAGGTTCTCACCGGCCGGCAAAACATCGTCATTGGCCTTGAGCAGTCGATACGCCGTAGGTGCTGCAGCCAGATTGGTGATCTTGTACTTGCGGATCATGTCGTAGGT
The DNA here is from genome assembly GCA_051750305.1 of Pseudomonadota bacterium. Classification (GTDB taxonomy): domain Bacteria; phylum Pseudomonadota; class Gammaproteobacteria; order Pseudomonadales; family Oleiphilaceae; genus Marinobacter. Next base: position 312,076 of record JBNJJM010000005.1, read on the forward strand.
GGATTCGGGGGTGAACGCGCCCGGGTTGAAGTGGGTGGCATGCCCCATCATCAACGGCCCGACCACGGCGTAATACAGGCCATACGCCCAGCCCGGGTCAGCGACGTTCCAGTACCGGTCGTCCGCCCGCAGATCGATGGCGTACTTCATGTAGACATAAAACGCCATCAGGGCGCGGGCGGGCACGGCTACACCTTTGGCTTTACCGACGGTGCCTGAGGTGAACATCTGCAGGAACGGATCGGTGCCCTTGATCATCACCGGCTCGAATTCCGGTTCCTGCTCGGCCAGTGTGCTCGCGAAATCGGGGATGTCGGCGCCGGACTTGGCCGCATTCAGACACATGACCGGCGGGCAGTTCTGCACCTCTGTCATTTTCGGGTAGTTCACAGGATCGGTCACCACCAGTTTGGTGCCGGCGCGTTCCAGCCGGTATTCGATCGCGCCGGAGCCGAAAGCGGTAAACAGGGGCTGGTACACCGCCCCGGCCCGCAATGCCCCGGCAATAACCACCAGCAGCTCGGGGCTGCGGGGCAACAGGCCGGCTACGCGATCGCCTTTGCCGATCCCGCGGGACTTGAGATAGTTGGCAAATCGGGCGGACTGTTCTTTCAGTTCGGCGAAGGTGAGAACCCCGTCACCACCGCCGTCTTTCTCGTAATAAAGTGCTACGCGTTGCGGGTCGTCGGCCCACTTGTCGCAGATTTCATGGCAGACATTGATCCCGGACTCCAGGCTTCCATCCAGGATTTCCGCTTCCAGAGCGGCGGCATCAAAGTTGTTATAAACCGTTGCGTATTCCGGGAGGCTCATTATCCACTCCTGTTTGTTTTTATCATTGAATGCTGGCTTTTAGGTTTAGCACAGGGTCTTGTTTACGTAAAGGTAAACTTTAGACCAAAAAGGCAGGTCGGAACGAGGGCTTATTAGGGCCCGCCATTCGCGGGCCCCACCGAGGATTCAGCTGTGGCTGTCGGAAAGGACGTGGTGAAGGGAACCGCAATCGACCATCGGGTCATCGCAATTGACGACGATTTCCGAACGCGCGATGACATAGGCTTTCCCGGTGATACTGTTGCTCACAACCTGGTACTCGCCCTCTTTCGCCACGGAGGTCAGTTCGCCGATGAAACCAGTCTCCCGCAGCGACACTGTTTCCAGCTTGTCGCCGGGTTTGATTTTGCCCTCATGATTCATCAGCGCCAGCCGCGCCGAGGTCCCGGTACCGGTCGTGCTCCTGCAAATCACCCCGGGATGAACATAGGTGGCAGAACGGGAACGGTAGTAACCTTCCGCCACATGTCTCACCGGCCCCATAAAATGCAGGAAGGGCAGCGGCCCGACGTCACCGAGAGTGTAGTGTGAAAAGCCCCGTTCCGCCTGAATGGCTTCAACGATGGCTTTGGCGGCGCCCCCCAGCCTGCGCTCTTCATCCAGGGTAAGGTCGAAACCGAGACTGGCCGCGTCGACCAGCGCGTAGAACCCACCACTGTAGGCCACGCTGTAGGTGACGCGGCCCAGCGACGGCACGTCGATGGTCGCATTGTGGGTATGGATATAGCTGGGGAGCCCTTCACAGGTCACCGCCTCCACCACGCCGTCGTGCACGGTAGCTTCGATCTGCACCAGCCCGGCCGGTGACTCCAGCATAAAACGCTGATGGCCCTCTTGTTTGGGCACGATGCCGGCCTCCAGCACCGCCGTTGCGGTACAGATGGTGTTGGAGCCGGAATAGATCGGGTACCCCATCACCTCCATGATGATGTAACCGGCGGAGGCCTGCGGATCCGTGGGGGGGACCAGCAAGTCCACAGACATCTCCGGAATCCCGTAGGGTTCCTCCAGCAGAAGCTGTCGCAAACCATCGGCATCATCACGCAGATACTCCATCTGTTCGCGCACGGTATTGCCGGGCAGATCATCTATGCCACCGGTCACGATGCGGCTGACGTCGCCACCGGCATGGGTATCCATCAACTGGATGGTCAGTTCAGGCTTCATCAGGCGCTCTCCTCAGGCAGTTTCCAGGGCGTAGGGTTTGCCGTGCTCATCCCACTGACTGTCGGGAACAATCACGATCTTGCCGAGATAATTGCTGCCACGGTCCATAAAGTAACGTTCTGCCCGATGCAGTTCCGACAGAGGGAAAGCGCCGTGAAGGACCGGCCGCAGTTGTCCTTCGCGAATCCAGGCCATCAGTTGTTCAGCCTCCTCCCGGGTGCCATGGGAGACCCCGAAAATCTGCACCTGATACAGGTAGATCCGGGTCCACAGAATCTCGCTGATGTTGCCGCCGCTGGCACCGGCAATGCTCAAACGAGGATAGGTGTCGCGGGCGTTCATGTCGAAGATCATGGTATCGATGAAGATATCGGTCATCTCACCACCGACCAGGTCCATCACCGCATCAAAAGGCTTGCCTCCGGTTTCGGCTTTGACCCGGTCCACAAATGTGGCCATATCCGACCGGTCGAGCACTGCCTCTGCACCCAGAGCAAGCAACGCGTCGGCCTTGTCTTGCTGGCTCAAAGCATAGGGAACAGCCCCCATGATGCGGCACAACTGGATCAGTGCGGTGCCTACGCCACCGCTGGCACCGGTGACCAGTACCCGCTCACCGGCACGGATGTTGGCGGAGGTCAGCATATGCATGGCGGTCTGGTAGGAGCACATACCCATGGAGGCTACTTCAGCGTCCGTCAGTTCCGGATTGGGGATGTGGTGAAACTGGTCAGAAGGCAGCGTTACGTATTCCGCGTAGCCACCATCGGCGCCATGACCGTAGTAATCGGGAGTCAGATTGATGTCACGGCGGTCATTGGCGTAGATGTTGAAATCCAGCAGACCACGTTCACCAACGCGGCTCTCGCTGACACCCTCGCCTACGGCGACTACCCGGCCTGCGATGTCTGCGCCCTGTATGCGGGGAAAAACCAGGGTGGGCTCGCCGCCCATCTGGAACGACCGCATTTCACCTTTTTTGGTGGGGTAAAGCCCTTCCCGGGCTTTGCGGTCGGTATTGTTCTTGGCGGTTGCGGTTACCTGAACCAATACGTCACCGGGTCCCGGTGCCGGGGTGGTCACGTCCTGAAATTCGAGTTTGTCGATATCACCATGGCCGGTGAGAACCATGGCTTTCATGGTAGTCGGGATCATGGGCGGTGATCCTCCGTATGCGCTGAATGACGAGTATCAAGTCAGCATAGGAAAGATTACCGCCACTGTCAGTGCCGGTTGCGGGTATCCACAATGCGCTAGCGGGCGATCACCCTGTACACCGGTCGCAGGCGGGGAATCTGCTTCAGCACCACCTGAATCACCGTCATCAGCGGCACCGCAAGCAGGACACCCACCGGCCCCCAGAGCCATCCCCAGAAAAAGATGGAGATGAAAATCACCACCGGGTTGATCGCCATGCGGAAGCCATGGATCCAGGGTTCGATGAAGAAGCCAACCAGCGTGGTCAACGCCAGGTATCCCACAGGCGCGATGGCCATCACCCAGAAGGTCTCAAGACTGATGGCCGATACCACCGCCAGCAGCGCGATGGTAAGGATAACCCCCAGATAGGGAATGAAGCGGGCCAGGGCTGCGACGATGCCCCACACAGCGGGGTCAGGCAGGCCTGCAGCCCAGCACATCAGGCCGGTGGTGACACCGACCACCAGATTGCTCAACCCGAGCACCCCCAGATACTGTGCAATCTCGCTTTGGGAATCGTGGGTAATGCGAAGCGCTGTCTTGCGTTGGTGGCGGGGTAGCTGCTTGACCAGATTGCGGATCAGGCGATCGCCGCCAACCAGCAGGAAATAGGTTAAAGCCAGCGCCAGGGCCAGGCCGGCAACGCCATTGCGAGCCTTGCTCATCAGCTGACTGCGCCAGGACTCGGTTTGCAGCACCACCGTTGTGGGTTCCTCGGCCGCGTCTTCTTCCGAGAGATCCTCGACGGACTTCTCAACTTCCTTGGCCGATTCGGTCACCCGGTCAATCTGCTGTTTGAAGCTGCTTTCACCGACCAACAGCCTGGAAACGCCTTCTGGCGCCTTACCGGCCCAGTCCAGGGCCGGCATGGCAACGGCAAACCCCACACCGACAATACCGGCCAGCACCATCAATACCAGCAACAGCGAACTGACCATGCGCGGCACCCGCCATTTGATATACGCCTTCTTGACCAGAGGCGCCAGCAACAAACTGGTCAGCACCGCGAGGATGATCGGCAGTACGATCTGGTGAGCCAGGTAGAGGGTATAAAGCACCCCCAGTGCGAACAGACCGTGAATGGGGGTGGAGAGGTCGGAGGAAAACAGGGGGCGCTTGCTTTCCTCTGCCGGTTCGTTCTGCTTGGAGTCGCCGTCCATTATCAGCCCTGAGTTCGTTTCAGAAATCCGGCCGGGGAAACTCCGGGCCGGTATCGCAAACGAACAGTCTACCCTGCTCAGGCCCGGGCTGCATAATGGGGCGGATTACGTGGAGTTCACGGCGGATACGCACTCCCGGGTGATTTACGCGGCCTGTTTCGGCAAAAACGACGTATCGACCCAGTAGCGCTTCGGATTGTTCGGGTTGATATATACCCCGATCGAATCGCTCTGAATGTGCTGCGAGGGATCAAACCAGAGGTTGCCACTTCTGGAGACGTGAACATCGGACGTGGCGGGATTCTGCCATTGGCATACGATCTGAAAAGGACTTCTGCCATTCATCACCAGCCGCGTGTTCTGCTCCACGCCCTGATAGCTGCATTGCACCAGGTGTCCGGTTTGCCGCAGTTTTGCAGCGCTGCCGCTTCGGATGGCAGGCACTACAAACATGCCGCTCCCGACCAGGAAAAACGCCATTCCGAGACCACCCACAATTAACGTAACGCCCCAAAGCTCAAAGAAACCGTCAATACGGGCCGAGCCCGGATCGCCCGGCGTAAAAAGCACACGAACTCCCTCACCACGACTGAAACTCGCTGGATTGCTGCCGCTTGAGGATTGAAATTCGACGGTTCTGCCCTGCTCATCTTCAAATCGGACAACCGGATAATACGCACTGGAGTCGCTGGACCGTGAATAAATCAGATCCGTCACCACGCCAGGCTTGGCGGTTGCCGTTTCAAGAAAGGATGAGGTGCTTTGAAAGGAGAAAAAAGCGCCGGCGAGCATGCCGAGGCCAATCAGCGCAAAGATCACCCGCAGGGTGTTGAAGGTTTTCATATCAGTTCCTTTGATGGTTGTTTCCTTGCCCGAGAACGGCCTGTTTTCGGGAAGCACGAATTATACGGAGATTTGCAGTTGTTAGAAGGCGTTTGTTCACACCTTGAGTTGGTCGGCTTGGCCCTGTTCAGCCCGGCAGGTAGAGTAACCACCACATGGAATGTCACTCAATGGACTGAAATGACAATGATTGCCTCCCGTACTCCAAAATCCCTGCTGCTTACTTTCTCTTTAACGACCTTGGTTGGCTGTGACGCCATCAATGACTGGCATGCCCTGGAAATGGTCCAGCGCAACATGGACAACATGGTGCTCGTTGAGGGGGGCGAATTCCTGATGGGCACCCCCGGTGGTTGGGCCATGGGCGCTGACACCGTTCCGGCCCATGAAGTGGTGCTGGATGACTTCTATATACAGAAGTCCGAAGTGACCCAGGGGGATTTTGAGGTTTTTGTGGAAGCTTCAGGACATAGGATTAAAGCGCGCTTTTACGAAAACAAACGCACTGAATCCCCTGAACGATTCGCAAATGAGCTTCCTGCACCCGTATCCTGGCATGACGCCAAGGCGTTCTGTCTGTGGCTTGATACGCAATCTGGCAAAAACGTGGACTTGCCTACCGAAGCGCAGTGGGAATATGCCGCACGATCTGGTGGCAGACCGTTGCGGCACGCCACCAATAACGGGGAGCTCGAACCAGGGCGCAACATAAGTAGCGCCAATGGCCCTGACTGGTCACTGGACAGAAACTCTCGGGAACTCCCTGAGCCTCCCGGCCGTTACCAGCCTAACCTCATTGGACTGTATGATATGTCTGGTAATGTCGCTGAATGGGTAAATGACTACTACCATGCGGATTACTACCAGAATTCAGCGAGAATCAATCCTATGGGCCCAGCGACAGGCAAAGCTGTTTCCGTTGCCCCTGGCCTCAAAGAACCTGAGAGAGTCATGCGTGGCGGGTTTCGCTGTGCGGTGAAACGACCCAATATGGGACTCGGAGGGCTTACCCTTCAACAGAAGTTGGCCATGATGGCCTGAGATCTACTTTTGAACCCGGCTAAAAGTGGGGGGATTACCCCACTTCGGCAAGGCACGCGCGAAAAATTCCTTAAAACAGAAGAAGTATTTCCGGCCAGACCATCAATTGATAGGGTCGGGATGATTTACTACGCAACGGAAGCCCTGCCTAGGCGAATCTAACGGTGCGCCAGATCTGCCATAAACTGTATCGAGTCCACCAATGACATCTCCGTGGCCGGCCCAGTCTCTTACCGTCCTTTCGCCCTTGCCACTGGCGGGCCGCTCTGATGCGTGCGGATTGTTCCTATCAGTAAACTGATAAAAATCCTCGTAATACCAATCACGAGTCCATTCCGGAACATTGCCAGTCATGTCATAGAGTCCTAGTGGATTTGGCGGATAACTTCCAACCTGGCGCCTTTCTACCTCAAGACTTGAATGCACCAACGCATTACCTGATACAGGTGTTGATGGATCGACATATTGACTAGGTCGTTCAAGATAAGGGTCGCCCTCCAATCGACCGGTATCAGTTGCATAGGGCACGATTTCCCCCTTACTGCGGGCCGCATACTCCCACTGGGCCTCAGTTGGCAAGGCAAACTCAAGGCCGGTTTTTTGTGCCAGCCACGCACAGTAACCCTCAGCCTCGCCGAAACTAGGGCTGCGAGCGGGTTTCAAGTGGTAATTGGGTGATAATGGATCGTCATTGGCGCTGATAGGTAAAACCATGGCTCTCGTGAACCCATTCTCGCGAGAGTATATTTTCTCCCTCCCCACGGCCTGAAGATAAGTCAGAAAATCGCCCCAAGTTGTCTCATACCTAGAGATCGAATAGCTATCGATCTTGACTTCAACCGCCGGTTTATTGTTGTTCCTGGAAGGATTGAATGGCTGGCCATCCTCCTTGCCTATATCTCCAATAAAAAACTGACCACCACCAACATGAACTAGGTTCTGTTTAACTCGATTAATCAGTGAGTCAACTTCTTCCGAAGAAATCTTATTATCGCTCGCATGGTTTGAACAACCAGAAGCGAAAAAGGTAGAAGTAATGAACAAACAGACATACCAATTGAAATGCATCAATGACCTCATTTCCAAAATCAAACAAGACCGCAATTCCGGCAAGCAGAATGCGGATCTTGGCGAACTGGGCCGACCAATGCGGCTGTTTTACCCATCAACAATTCTCTAAATAGACTATAGTCCTTTGAGCTTTTCCCAATAAACCTGAACAATCGAGTAACGTTTGCGTCAAAACTTTCAGGGCGAGCCTCACCCTCAGCATTCAGTCGCATGATACTTTCCTCAAAATCCCTCCAACTCTGAAAAGATTGAAGAATTAGGCCGGCAGCGCGGACCTTAGTAAAGGTTCCATCGATCAGCTGCGGTGTTAAACCAAAGTCATGGGTTAGCAGCGCAAGAACCTGGCCCTTTACTTCAGGCGGCGAATGGAGAACTACGCTTAACTCCCCTGCTGCAACATCACTGACCAAGTTCTCGGCGACGGTTGCTCCCAGCCGCTCTCTTTCCCATGAAGCCTGAAACGAATCTAAAAAATCGTAGTAAAATTCATCAATCAGCTCGACTCCAGATTCACACATTCGAGTTGCGGCAATTGTGAAGGAGACTCCCGTCCCCAACGCGTAAAGAGCCAGTCTTTGATACCATTGAAATGATCTCGTTTGGGGATCAAATAACTCAAGATAACGGTAATCAACGTCACCCAAAGCCTTATACACAAAGTGAATCATCTCTACTACATTGGCAGGATCCACTTCCAGCACAAAACTTCCGGAAGCGCCAACGCCGATGACAAGACCAGCATGAAAATTGAAATAAAACTTCCCAGAGTCATCACTGAACTTCAACTGCAGTTGAAATTCTCCCCCAACTCCAGCCGCGCCCTCAACTTTCTTTCCTATTTCACATAGCGTTTTCCAGTCTGACTGAGACGAAAGAATGTCTGTCCACAGAAGTGCGCCAGCAATCTCACAACCAGCTCGGATGCCTGCAAATACACCCCCGTCGATGGATGCGCCTTGCCCACGCTCTCTTTCGGCAATGCCTTTCAGGTTTGGAATGCCATCGCTGGAATCTACTTCCACATTCGCGGCGATCAGTGCAGACGCTCCCGCAAATCCTGATAGCGATGCTCGTAGCCTAGCCTGGAAATGGCCCAACGAAACTTCTTTCCGCTCTCCATTCCAGCCGCCAACTCGGTAGTACACCCTGGCTTCCGAACGATTATTAACCGGAAAAGCCTGTTCAACACCCACTTTGCCCTGAGCCAGAGAGTATTGCCCCTCCAGCTTAGCCTGTAGATGAACTTTACCTTTCCTCGGATCAAACTCGCCGGAAGCACTCGCGCCTGCCGCAAAGCGCATGAACTGAGCTTCCGCTGAGGCGTCAAATCCGGTTTCGTCTATCGCTTGCTGTCGAGCCTGTGTATCGCCCCAGATAGACCAGGACGCTTCATCGTAGAATTTGTTCAATGTCGTCATGAGCGCACCATTCTGATCTGGCTCCCACAACGTTGCATTGAATTTAACGTTCAATTCACTTCGAATTGCATCCCGGAGCTTTGCAGGATCCAAGCCTTTTTCGGTCAACCAACCCCGACTACGAGCGCGATCCCTCGCCGCGATGGAGTACCGCCGCGGATGGTTCTTCAACTTATCCGAGCGAACAAAAGTGACGTGTTTGTTTCCGGCCAGCCGTTTGATCTCAGTGATCGGAGGTATTGTCTGCATATCTCCAGTCAGCACCGACCGGGCTTCCAACTCCTCCACCAGACGCTCTTTCTCTTGCTGGACGTCAGACATAATCTGGCCCTCACCCTCGGTAGGGCTAACTTCCGAATCTCGAGCGCCTTCATCGAGCTCCTCCAACCTTTCGTAAAATTCCCTGATTGGGGTGCATACGAACTCCTCTTCTTCGATCCACTCGGCGAGTTCTTCCTCTGTCAGCAAGATCAGTTCATCCGATCCGGTGACGTGAACCACATCCGCGATTTCCTCGCTACAGGCGGGCTCCTGAGTGACTTGGCCCACCTCGCAACTGGAGAAGTTCGCATCGTTCGCGGCAGGCAACTTCAGCGACTGCCCCGGGAATATTTTGTCCGGATTCTCAATGTCTGGATTCAACCTTAACAGGCTACTCAGTGTGGTTTGGTGGCGCTGGGCGATTGCGCCAAGGGTATCTCCGGACCGGACGACGTAATCAGAACTCATAAGGCAACTCCATATGCCAAACGTTTATCCATTTCGCTCAATCGCGCACTCGCCATTAAATCGGATCTTGACAGAATCTCCTGAATCTCTGGTTTTGCGATTCGCTCTCCATGAACCAAGGCAAGCTCCGCGTAACGGCTTACGTCTTTCTCGGTCCGAAAACCGTGAGCATTGGCGGCGCATATCAGCTCTTTAAGCTTTTCTCGATCATCGACGCCGAGGTACCGGCCCAATTTACCGACAAATTCATCTCTCGCTCCAGTTGATAACGCCTCAAGGTGCTGTTGGGCCAGCACGAACCAACCTTCGTCACACGCCTCTCGGTATTCGCCAGCACTATATGTCGTAAATCGATGTAAGCACCCATCAAGATCAAAAGTCAGCCACTCCTCCACTGGGCCGCTAAAACGGGCACGCTCCAGATCACTAAACGCCCCCATCAGGCGTTGAAGTTGCTTGGGAGAGTAAAACCTCAAATAAGAAAACGCCCCGTCAGGCAGTTGGACACTCAATAAACTCCGTAAATGGTCAGCCACCACATCGAGTTCTTCGTTAGACATCAGGACGACAGCATGCGCCTGCCACCGTGCCTGCTCTTGCCAAATTCGTGACGAAGCCGATGGTTTTACCAGGCAAGGGCTTACCTCGATGGCTGGGTGGTGCGGCGTTCCCAGGTACAGGTACTCCAGCTCCGGCTGCTCATCATGCTCATACACAAACCTTGGTGCATTGAGAACGGCCCCATCGATCAGTATGTATGCACTCTGAGCAGCTTCCTGATTGAACTCCATCATGCGGAGCTAGCCTCGCAAGCACATTCCGCCATAGCGCAGGTACCATCAGATTGACGCCCGCATTGCTTTACTAACGCGACATCCTTCTTTGCTGCAGCTTTTAGGGAGGATACCGAGCTGGGGGCGGGTCCTGCAGTCAATCGGGTATCCGCCTCCGCCAATCCCAAACGGTCAGCGCTATTGGATGCTTCTTCAAAGCTGGTCGGTAAAATGGGCGTTTCAGCTGTCGCGCCACTCCCACTCCCCGGCCCACCCCCGGAATTCATCCGCACCAACGGCCCGGACACTGTCACCCCACTCGGATCCACCTTCACAAAACTGCCACCGGCCTTCAGCGTCACTTCGGCACCGGCTTCGATGACGATCTTCATGCCGGCTTTATGGTGAATTTCGCTACCGGCTTCGATGAGCTGGTTTTTGCCCTGTTTGCTGTTGTGACTGCCGTTTGTTGTGAGGCTGTAATCGCCGCCGATGTGATCGCGGCGTTCGACGTCGACGGTGGAATGGTCATTTCCTTTGATCTGAGCAAAGCGGTTGTTTTCGACGGTGAGATGACTGTCGTTCTTGTTCACTTCCGTGCGGTTGTTTTCCGTCAGCAGGTCCAGGTCTTTCTGGGCGTGGAGGTAGATCTGTTCTTTGTCAGCTTCGTCTTCAAACCGCAGTTCGTTGCTGCCCTCGCCTTTGTGGGTCTGGGTTTTCAGGGTGGTTCTTGTCTTGTGTTCCGGCAGCGCGTACGGCGGTGTGTTGGTGGCGTGGTAGGTGCGGCCGGTGATAATGGGTTGGTCCGGGTCGCCGTCCAGGAAGCTGACAATGACTTCGTGGCCGATTCTGGGCAGCGCCATGAAGCCGTACTGGCCGCCAGCCCAGCCCTGGCTGACTCGTAGCCAGGCGCTTGAGTGTTCATCGTTCTTCGAGTAGCGATCCCAGGGGAACCGCACTTTCACCCGACCGTGCTCGTCGCAGTGGATCTCTTCGCCTGCGGGGCCGGTGACGGTGGCCATCTGCGGGCCGTCCATCAATGGGCGGTGGCCGATCTGCGGGCGCCAGTTGCGGTCGGCGGGCACGGCCTTGAAACGGTTGCTGTAGCTGGTGGGGTCGGAGCCGCCCTCCTCTTCCAAGGCTTGAGGCTGTTTGCCGGTGTGGACAATGCCGGTCAGCAGCCACTCCCGGTTCAGGGGCTCACTGTCGTGGTCGGTGAGGGTGACTTTGGCACCGGGGGTGAAATCGGCGCGGTTGCTCTCACCGCTGGCGGTGCTGGCGTCGTTGCGCAGGGCATCCAGCCGGGCTTCGGTAAAAGGCTGGCCGCTGGCGTCGGCCTTGAAGCGGCCGGGGTATTGATAGCTCTGGTAGTCCTCGCGGTGATTGAGGTCGGCACCGGCATTTTCGTGCATCAGCGCGTAGGCGGGGTTCTTGAAGGTGTAGTCCTTCATGGCCACCGAACTGGTGCGCACTCGTTCCTGACAGGCGAAGCGGAACACACAGGGGGTTCTGGCGCTGCCGCCGGCTTTGCCGTTGTATTCCACGGCGTCCAGTTTCGGGGCATCGCCGTGGTGGTCGGCGATGATCAGGGCCGGCTGTTCACTGCCGTCCACCGCGCCGTGCTGGTAGCGATAGTGCCAGCCCTCCTCGGCGGCCAGGCGCTCCATAAAGGCCAGGTCGCTTTCCCGGTGCTGCACGCAGTATTCCCGCTCTTCGGGAGATCGCTTCAGATCAAACACGGTGTCGACGATGCCGCGCTCTTCCAGCAGGGTGCGCACGATGGCCTCGGTGGTTCTTGTCTGGAAAATACGGCTGTTGTGCATCAGGCCCAGGCGCCACAGGGCGGGCTGGAACACCACGTCGTAGCGGGTGCGGCGGTGGCCGCTGTCGCCGCGGGCAAATTCGTTGGCCACGCCGGTGAAGCGCCGCAACGGGGCACCGTCCTGCCAGACTACCAGGTCCACGGTCTGTTCCAGCACGTCGGCGGCGGCAACCGAGGGGTCGGTGCTGGCCAGCTCAAGGTTGCCAGTGAATAATTCGGAGAGATGCTCCGTCACCCTGAAACCAACGACGGCGAAAACATCCGAGGGGAAATTGCCAATAACGGCGGTAAACTGCAGTCCGCTTGCCTGAGGCATATCTTCAATCCTTGAAGGTATGGTGAGATGCTGTTCCGGACAGCGTTCAACTAACCGGTTCCGTGGTCAGGCTGCCCGAAATTTATTGCCGGGAAACTACCAGCACTGACTTTGAAAATCCAGTAGCCAGTGCCGGAAATGAGGAGGATGCCCCCATACGCGGGGCCGGCGAGTTATTCCGGCTTATACAGGCGCTGGATGCTGGAGAAGTCCAGCCCACCATTGCCCTGCCCGGCATGAAGCTCAAACAGGTTGCGGGCCAGGGAGCCCATGGGAATGGCGGCGTGGTTCTTTACAGCGTTATCAAAGGCCAGCCCCAGGTCCTTATTCATCAGGTTTACCAGGAAACCGCCCTCATAGCCTCGGGAAGCAGGAACACCCTCCATCACACCCGGCCAGGGGTTGTACACGTTCAGCGCCCAGTTGCCGCCGGAGCTCTGCTTCATGATCTCGGACAGCACGGCCGGATCGAGCCCGTTTTTCACGCCCAGTGCCAGCGCTTCACTGGTGCCCGCCATCAGGATGGCCAGCATCATGTTGTTGCAGATTTTGGCCACCTGCCCGGAGCCGTGTTCGCCGGCGTGAAAGATGTTTTTACCCACGCCCTCAAGAATCGGCTTCGCCTTGTTGAAGGTGTCTTCCGCGCCACCGCAGATGAAGGTCAAGGTGCCGGCTTTGGCACCGCCCACCCCGCCGGATACCGGTGCATCCAGAAACGGGATATTCTTCGTTCTGGCGACATCGGCGACGCCGCGGGCGGTTTCCGGCGCAATGGTGGACGAATCAATGACCAGCGTTCCGGCCGGCAGGTTCGCCAACAGGCCATCATCACCGAGGTATACCGCCTCGACATGCTGCCCTGCAGGGAGCATGGTTATCACACACTCTGCGCCACTGGCTGCGTCGTGGGCGGTTTCGGCCGACTTCGCCCCTTCAGACACCAGCGCCGCGACGGCTTCTTTCGACAGATCAAACACCGTTACGTCATGCCCGGCCTTAACCAGATTGCTGGCCATGGGGCCGCCCATGTTGCCCAGTCCGATGAAGGTAATTGTTGCCATATCTCTTCCCCTTTCTTGTTGTATCCGATTTTGTAGGCCGGCCGTGGGGGCGGACCTGAAGATTTCTAGCTGGGACTTGTCGGATTACGCTGCGCTAATCCGACCTGCATGGAGTTTACGATCCGACCTAGATGGAGCAAGTGCCCTAGTAGGTCGGATTAGCGCAGCGTAATCCGACAACCACTATCGGGTGAAAAAGTCGTCGATCCAGGCGGGGTCCATCTCCGCCAGCGAAGCGTAGCGCCATCGGGGCTGCTGATCCTTGTCGATCAACAGGGCGCGGATGCCCTCGGCAAACTCGCCTTTGGTCAGGCAGTTTCTGGAGAGCGTCAATTCCTTGTCCAGCACCTCTTTCAGGCTGTCGTGCCGCACATTGTTAAGGTGGCGCCAACACAAGGCCAGCGACGTGGGCGATGCGGCAGCCAGCGGCTTGACGGCCTTTGCCATCCAGCCCTCACCACCGGACAGCTCGCTCATCTGGGCGATAACCTCTTCGATGGTGTCAGCGTCGGTTACCCGGTTGATATCATCGAAATGATGGCGCACGGAAGATTCCGGTCGGGCATCGGCACTTTGCTGTTCGAACTGTCGCAGCACGCTGCTGATCACCGTGTAACTGTCCTGGCCCTGCCAGTTTCGCTGCTTCAGCGCGGTCACCACCGCGGCCTTGAAGTCGTGCCGGATGAACCGGTCCGCCAGCCCGACAAACAGCGCATCGGCACCGTTCATGCGGGCACCGGTCAGCCCCAGAAACAGGCCGGTCCGGCCCGGTGTGCGATTGAGAAACCAGCCCGCAGCTACGTCGGGGTATAGACCGATGCTGCTTTCAGGCATAGCCAGTTTCGAGCCCTCGGTGACCACCCGGTGGGAGGCGCCCGCCATAATGCCCATACCGCCACCCATGACGATGCCATGGCCCCAGCACACAACGGGCTTGGGAAAGGTATGGATAAGGTAATCCATTTCGTATTCTTCCTCGAAGAACGCGTCGCCCTCACTCGCGCCCTGAGGCTCGGTCATACTGCGGTACAGGGCCACAATGTCGCCGCCGGCGCAGAATGCCTTGTCGCCTTCAGCTTCCAGCCACACCGCACAGATGCTGCTGTCTTCCGCCCACCGTTTGAGCTGCGGCGTCAGCAGCCGGATCATCTCCAGTGACAGCGAGTTCAGCGCCTTGGGCATGTTCAGCCGGGCCACCGCAATGTGACTGCCGTCGGCCGTGGGCCACTCTTCGAAAACCATCGGGTGCGCTGTCATATCAACGGTTCTTCCATTCCGGTTTGCGCTTGTCCAGAAAGGCGTTCACACCTTCTTTCTGGTCCTCGGTGGAGAACAGTTCGATAAACAGTTCCCTCTCCATTCGCCAGCCGTCGTCGTGGCTGCGACCATCGCGGGCACTCATGACCAGCGATTTGCAGCGGGCGATAGACGACGGGCTCTGCTTGCAGGCCATCTCGGCAAGCTCCAATGCTTTCTCGAGGCCCTGGCCGGTGGCAACCACCTCTTCCACCAGCCCGATCTGCAGAGCTTTGTCGGCTTTGACCCGTTCTCCGCAAAGAATCATGCGCTTGGCCCAGCCCTCACCCACCAGCCATGGCAGGTTCTGGGTGCCACCGGCGCAGGGCAGCAGGCCAACGCCGGCTTCCGGCAGCGCCATCTGCGCGTGCTCTTCAGCGATACGGATGTCACAGGCCATGGCGCACTCCAGACCGCCGCCCATGGCATAACCATTGACCGCAGCAATGGAAACGCCACGGAAACCGGTCAATGCCGCAAAGGCTTCGCCAAAGGCCTGGGCCATTTCATTGGCGCGGGCCTTGTCGCCATCGGCAAAGGTTTTCAGGTCGGCGCCGGCGGAGAAGAACTTCTCTCCCTGGCCGGTCACCACCAGGGCAAAAATGTCACGGTCTTCATTCAGTTCGCGAATCGTCGCCGTCAACGCGGCCAGGGACTCTTTGGTCCAGGTGTTGGCTGGCGGATTGTTGATGGTCAGTACCGCAATGTGTCCACGTTTTTCGAGCTGAATCAGATCGCTCATGGAATTCTCCTCGTCAAATAGCTCCGTGTTCATTGAATAGCTTCCGCAACTCCGTCATCCAGCAGTCGACGGGCGACAATCAGCCGCATGATTTCGTTGGTGCCTTCCAGAATCTGGTGCACACGCAGATCCCGCAGGAAACGCTCCAGCGGATACTCACGGATGTAACCGTAGCCACCGTGCAATTGCAGGGCGTCGTTCACCACGTCAAAACAGGCGTCGGTAGCGAACCGCTTGGCCATGGCGCAGTGCAGGGTGGCCTCGGGATCACCGCTGTCGAGCTTGAAGGCCCCCAGCCGCACCATCTGCCGCGCGGCCACCAGGTTGGTGGCCATGTCGGCCAGTTTGAATTGCAGTGCCTGAAACGCCGCCAACGGCTTTCCGAACTGCTCGCGCTCATGCATGTAATTGCGGGCCCGTAACAAGGCCGCCTGGGCACCGCCCAGAGAACAGGTGGCTATGTTCAGGCGACCACCGTCGAGCCCTTTCATGGCGATGGCGAACCCGTCCCCTTCATTGCCCACCCGGTTACTCGCGGGGATACGGACATTCTCGAGGCTGATCATGCGGGTGGGCTGACTGTGCCAGCCCATTTTGTCCTCGTTCTTGCCGTAGGAAATACCGTCGGCATCGGCAGGAATCACGAAGGTGGAAATCCCCTTGTAGCCGGAATTCGCCTCACCGGTGCGGGCCATCAGCACCAGTATGTCGGTAGCACCGGCGCCGGAAATAAATACCTTGCTGCCGTTGATCACATAGCTGTCGCCCTCCCGCACGGCCCTGGTCCGCAGGCTGGCGGCATCGGATCCGGCGCCAGGCTCGGTCAGGCAGTAAGAGGCCAGCCATTCACCACTGGCCAGTTTCGGCACGATTTCCTGCTTGAGATCGTCGGAGGCGAAGCTGGCCACCATCCAGGTCGCCATGTTGTGGATGGTGATAAAGGCCGCCGTAGAAGGACAGGCCGCAGCCAGTTCCTCCACGATCACGGAGGTGTCCAGCCTTGAGAGGCCCATTCCACCCAGGGCTTCCGGGGTGTACATGCCCATAAAGCCCATGTCACCGGCTTCCCTGAGCACCTCTTGCGGGAAGATATGTTCTTCGTCCCAGCGCGCGGCGTGAGGCGCCATGGATTTCTCCGCAAACGCCCGGGCAGCCTCACGAAACGCCAGCTGGTCTTCGGTAAGGTTAAAGTCCATTGTTAGTCTCCGCTGTCCAGTCCGAGGGGCCTTCGGGTCGGGAAGGCCCCGCCCCTGTTAACGCAACTGGATAGAGAAGTTGGCCTCTGTCGAGGTTGCCTCACTGGAGAACCAGCGGGAAGTCACGGTTTTGGTCTCGGTGTAGAAACGCACGGCCTGCTTGCCGTAAGCATGCTGATCACCGTAGAAAGAACCCTTCCAGCCGGTGAACGAGAAGAACGGCAGGGGCACCGGAATGGGGATATTTACGCCCACCTGGCCCACATCAATCTCGTGCTGGAAGCGACGGGCACAACCACCGGAACTGGTGAAGATGGACACACCGTTGCCGTAGGGGCTGTTGTTGATAAGCTCAATCGCCTCACCCAGGCTGTCGAGCTCCACGCAGGAAAGCACCGGACCGAAGATCTCCTCGTTGTAGATGTCCATCTCCGGAGTCACACCAGAGAACAGCGTCGGGCCAACCCAGTTGCCGTCGGGGAGGCCGTCCACGGAGCAACCACGGCCATCCAGCAGCAGGTTGGCGCCCTGGGCTTCACCGGTGGCAATCAGCGATTCGATACGATCTTTGGCTTTGCCAGAAATAACCGGGCCGTAACTGGCACCGGAATCGTTCCAGGCACCCGGGCGAACCTTGGCCATAGCCTCCTTAAGTTCCGGAATCCACTCCTGCGCTTCACCCACGAACACCGCCACGGAAATCGCCATACAACGCTGACCGGCCGCACCAACGGAGGCGCCAACCAGGGCGTTGATCACCTGCTGTTTATCAGCATCGGGCAGGATCACCATGTGGTTCTTGGCGCCGGCAAAGCTCTGTACACGCTTCATGTTGCGGGTACCGGTTTCGTAGATATAGCGGCCGACAGGCACGGAACCGACGAACGAAACGGCTTTGATAGCCGGATCGGTCAGCAGCACGTCCACCTGTTCCTTGCCACCATGAACCACCTGAAGAACGCCTTTGGGCGCACCGGCTTCCTCGAACAGCTCGGCCAGACGCATCGGCGTCAGCGGGTCCTGCTCGGACGGCTTGAGAATAAAGGTGTTACCGCAGGCGATGGCCATCGGGAACATCCACAGCGGGATCATGGCCGGGAAATTGAACGGGGTAATACCGGCACACACGCCCAGCGGCTGAATCCATGAGTGGGTATCCACTTCCCGCGCCACGTTCTCGACGGTCTCACCCATCATCATGGACGCGACGTTGGCGGCGTGCTCGACCACTTCAATACCGCGCCAGACGTCGCCCTTGGCGTCATCAAAGGTCTTACCGGTTTCCTGTGACAGGATTTCGGCAATCTCGTCGTGATGCTCTTTCAGCAGTGCCTGATAGCGAAGCATGACTCGGGCACGCTCGGACACCGGCACTTCCTTCCAGGTCTTGAACATTTCCCCGGCGCTGTCGATGGCCTTGCGCATTTCAGTGTCGGTGGTGCACGGCGCCCGGGCAATCACTTCGTTGGTGGCGGGATCGGTCACATCAATCCATTCGCTGGCCTGGCTCTGAACAAATTCGCCGGCGAGATACAGTGGTACGTTTTTCATAGTGTATTCCCTGTTTGTTGTTGTACGGGGGCCGCCCGACGAGCACCAGGGCAACCATGATTGAATTGATGCTAGCACAGGAATTCCGGACGCACCGATTGACTAAATTTCGTTCGTGATGGACTATCTTTCGATTACTCACCCAATTCTCGGATGGCCGATGACACAGACTTCCCAGTGGCCGGTGCCGCCAGACAGCATTCGCTATGTGGTGCCCGCCCCCATCATACGACTAATGTCGACCTACCCGCTGACCCGGGAGCTCTACCCACTGGCGTTCGGCCACTATCGCCGTGCCACCGGACATCACATGCACCGCGAGCACCACAACGACAATCTTTTGATTTACTGCACCGAAGGTCAGGCCTTTCTCAACGTTGAGGGCGAACCCCATACCGTGGAGGCAGGCGACCTGTTGTTATTGCCGGCCGGCGCCGCCCACCGCTACACCGCGGACCCTGACAATCCCTGGACCATTCACTGGGTGCACTACACCGGGCCACTGGCCGAGGATTTCCGCCACTACATGGGTTTCGACCACACCCGGATTCGCCACCTTGGCCGCCAGCCCAGGCTCCTGGTGGACTTCAACGGCCTGCTGTCGGTACGGCAGACAGGCTTTCGGACCCGCGGCCTGATCCACGCCGCCAATCGATTGCGCCAGCTGCTGGCCGCCGTGCCCCTGAACGCCGATGAAACCAGCCACGAGCGGCAGGCGGAACTCGACACCATCCACAACTACATGCGGGAGCATCTGGATGAGCGGGTGTCACTGGAGCAACTGGCGGACCTGGCAGGACTGTCACCGGCGCATTTTGCCACGCGCTACCGGGCGCAGACGGGCACCTCCCCCATCCAGCATTTTCTCCACCTGAAAGTGGAACGTGCCTGCCAGATGCTGGATACCACCAGCCTCAGTTTTGCCGACATCAGCCGTCGCCTCGGGTACGACGATTCCTATTATTTTTCGCGCCTGTTCAAGAAAGTCATGGGGCAATCCCCCAGACACTACCGTCATACCAGCCGGCACTGACCCCGCGCCAATGACGGGCAGTGCGGTTCAGGCCAAGGTTCGGTCTGCCGCTCCCTGTTCCTTTTTTTGCGGCGACCGGAACGCTACTCTAGGCCCTGAAACCATTCCGGCTACGCGATTAGCCATTACGACAAGAGCGACACCATGGCCATGTATACGATTGAAATTGATGAATCCTTTGACGTACCGCGCAGCCGGGTCTTTGCCCTGTTTGCCGATCATGGGCGCTTCGGCAAGTTGCTCGGTGCGCCGGTAAAACGCATCCGCGACAGCGATCAGGCCGACCCCAACGGTCTGGGCTCCATTCGCAAGATCGGTATTGGCCCGATCGGACTCGAGGAAACGATTGTCGGCTTCGAACCGGATTCCCTGATCGAGTACACCATTACCAGCATGAGCCCTATCCGCAATCACCTGGGCCGTATCCGTTTTGAGGATTCCGGCGATGGCAGAACCCGGGTGAACTACACCATTACGTTTGAAGACATCGTGCCGTTCACCGGAAAGGTCGTGAAGGCCGCCCTTGAGCAGGGCATCCGCAAGGGCATCAAGCGGGTACCGAAACTGGCCTGAGCCGTGGGCCGACCCCGATTGTTGATGAATATCAGTTTATTGATCTGAAGCAACAGCCCGATCCCGGCACTTCTGTACTCTCCGCGCGGTCTGCAGCGTCCGGCCCTCAGGGCCGGTCATTCATACCAACCGGGAGACAAGAATGGCAGCCGAACCTATCGTCCTGTTCGATAACGGGAAACACAAATGCCTGATGTTCGATTCTCTGGTAACCGGGGAAGGCGTTCAGTCCAATCAGTTCCTGATTGTTGATGGTAAACACGAAGCGCTGATTGATCCGGGCGGGGATCTCACCTACACCCCACTGTCGGTCGCCGCGTCCCGTTACATGAACCTGCGTGATATGGATTATGTCTTCGCGTCCCATCAGGATCCGGACATCATCGGCGCCATCGACCGCTGGATCGTGCACACCTCCGCGAAGATCGTTACCTCGAAGCTGTGGGCCCGGTTCCTGCCCCACCTGGTTTCCAGCTATGTCACCACGCAACTCAGTGGTTCGGTCTATGACCGTATCGTCAGCATTCCGGATGGTGGCGCCAATGTGCGTTTCGGCGACAGCCACATCCAGTGTCTGCCCGCCCATTTCATGCACTCGGTCGGCAACCTTCAGTTTTATGATCCTGTATCCCGCATCCTGTTCTCCGGCGATCTGGGGGCGTCTATGGGAGGGGAAGATGATCATTTGCCGGTTCAGGACTTCGACCGCCATATCCCTGACATGATCGGGTTTCACAGGCGCTATATAGCCTCCCGCAAGGTCTGCCGTCTCTGGGCCAACATGGTGCGGGAAATGGACGTCAGCATGATCGTGCCCCAACATGGCAAGCGCTTCGAGGGCCCCGACATGGTTGAGCGCTTCCTGAACTGGGTGTCGGAAATGGATTGCGGCATCGACCTGATGACGCAGGAGAATTACCGCCGCCCTGTCGATTACGTCTGAGCCTCGCCTACGGCCCTTCCCCATGGGTCGTAGGTAGTTCCCCCATTGTCATATCGGGCCTTCGGTCCGCTCCGGGCTGTTCTTTCTGCACCGACCATGTGTACAGTTGTACACACAATAGAGCGCGGTCAGGATGACCCGTAACAAAAAGCAACCGTAGGGTTTTTTGTTTCTTTCTCTCTAAAGGAGGCTCTGATATGAGCATTAATACAAATCGTCTGATTGGCCTTACCCAGGAACGGGCAATGGAAGAGAAAACCGGCGTCACCGACCTTCACATTGGCTGGCAGCGGGAATTCGGGCAGCAACAGCAGAAAGACCCATCCGGGCACATTCACCGGGCCCCCGTAGTGACCTGGAAGCGAGAGGGTGTCACCTATCAGTTTGTCCCGACGCTGGAGTTCCGCGTGAATGTCACGGAAACACTCTGGATACGCCGAGTACTGGGCCTGACCGACGACCCTCAGTTTTTGGTCGACAGCGAAGCACTGGCACGAGCAATCGAGGCTCAGCTGACCACGCGGGGTGTCACCCGGACCGAGGCCAGCGAAGCCTTTGCCTGATCAGGCACGGCCAGTTAAGCACAGCAGCTCGTGCTGCTGTGCTTCCTGATCTACTGGTGGACGCCGCCGGGAGGATTGGCCCGCGGCATACCGTCGCCAGATCTCTGACGGTTGATGTCCGGGCCGGGCCCCTCGTCGCTCCCCGTTCCACGGTTCATGCCCGGCTGGCCCGGCCCCATGCCTTTCCCGTTACGCATCTCCCTTCGCTGCTCACCGGCCGCAGTGGCCGGCAAATCGCCCACAGCATCCGCATCCAGGCCTTGCGCGCGGGCGCGCTCAACCATCCGCTGGTGGTGTTGCTCGCGATAGGCCTGTCGGTCCCCGGCAGAGTTCATGGACCCCATCCGGTCACGATACTGTTCGCGTTCCTCCGGCGTCATGAGCTGGTACCCGGCCATGGGATGACCGTCCTGGTCGCGCATCCGGGACTGATCACGCTCTGTCATCTGAGAACGCATCTGATTCTGCGACTGATCCTGCTGGGCAAGTGCCGCACCTGCCGGCACCGCAAGGGCCACGGCCAATGACAGCGCCCGTATTGCTCCGGGTTTCATGATTCAAGCCTCCCTCTGTTCCTGAACAATGATAATGACAGCATACGCCCGCACATTGCGGATAAAACCGTCATGGATCAATTGTCATCAACAAATAACCACGAATTAAGCCTGTAACCTGAACCTTTTGTTCAGTAAAATCCGGCTCTTTCAGATTGAATGACGAGGCATCGCAATGGGCAGAGCCTATCAGAACCGTAAAGAATCCATGGCCAAAACGGCCGCGGCAAAGACCAAGGTTTACAGCAAGTACGGCCGCGAAATTTACATGGCGGCGAAGTCCGGTGGCACTGACCCGGATGGCAATCTCTCTCTCCGCGGGCTGATTGAGCGCGCCAAGAAAGACCAGGTTCCGTCCCATGTCATTGAAAAAGCCATCGACAAGGCCAAGGGTGGCGCGGGTGAGGATTATTCCCCGGCGCGCTATGAAGGCTATGGGCCAGGTAACTGCATGGTGATCGTGGACTGTCTGACCGACAACCCCAATCGCACGTTTGGGGATGTCCGCCTGGCATTCACCAAAACCAAGTGCAAGATTGGCACGCCCGGTGCGGTTGCCCACATGTTTGACCACTGCGCCATTTTTGCGTTCAAGGGCGATGACGAAGAAGCCGTTCTCGAGGCCCTGATGGACGCTGACGTGGACGTTACTGACATCGAAAATGAAAACGGACTGATCACTGTATTCACACCGAACACCGAATACGCGAAAGCCAAACAGGCCCTGGTGGACGCCATCGATGGCATTGATTTTGAAGTCGATGACATCCAGTTCCTGCCCAAGACTTCCACTCCAGTGGAAGGGGACGATATCCCACTGTTCGAGAAGTTTCTCGACATGCTCAACGAGCTGGATGACGTGCAGAACGTTTTCCACAACGCGGAACTGCCCCAGTAACGCACTAACCGCCACAAAAAAGCCCCGGCGCTCTGACGATCACCGGGGCTTTTTTGTGCGCTGGCATGTTATTGCGGTGTGGCGAAAACCTGAGTCCAGTAATTGTCATAATCGGCGTTAGCTGCATCCACCCGGGTGACTGCAAACTCTGTAAATCGCGGGTCCATAATGTTGCGACAATGGCCCGGGCTTTCGAGCCATGCCTCCATGACCGCCCCTACCTCGTCGTATCCGGCGGCAATGTTTTCCCCCACCACCGACCAGCTGAAGTCCGTCGCGGTTACGCGTGCACCGACCCGCAAGCCATCCGACCCGATGTGACTGAAGAAGTTGTGCGTCGCCATGTCGTTGCTGTGCGACACCGCCGCACCTTCGATAGGACAGTTGTAGGTCAGCGGCTGCGCCGCGGCAAAGGACTCAGAGCCACAGCTACGCGCCGTGGCGCGGGCCGCGTTTACCCGTTCCAGCATGGCAGCCTGGTACTGATCCACTTCACACCCCGCGATCACCACCGTTTCACTTTCAGCCACCTCCGCCGCCGGGGAGGTTTCGGAACTGTCAGCAACGGCGGAGGCGCGACCGCTGTCGGAACTGCTGCTACCGCCGCTGCCGCCGCCTCCACCACACCCTGCGAGGAGAACAACAGATACTGCAAGCGCCGAAAGCGTCAAATTTACGTTCATATATCACCGTAATAGGCGTCAATTTATAAGCCATTCTACGGTGTTTTTCTGCAGACGGATGCGACAAATCCACCAAAACTACAAGACATTACAAAGGCTTACCGCAATGAAATACTGACTCCTACTGCGCTTACACATGGCACTTAAAGACAAGGGTTTTGCCTGCACCCGGTGTTGTGGGCCAGTGTTGTCCCGTATGATCGTATCTTTCTGTGACACGCGAGGAGCGCGAGCATGGGCAGTCCCCCCGTAACACCCCGAACACCGAAGCTGGTTATTCTCAAAACCGGCTCCACCTACCCGTCCATCAAAGCCCGCTTCGGAGACTTCGATCGCTGGTTTGTGCGCGGCCTGGGCGACGGCGTTGATATCACCGTGGTAAACGTCGCCGCCGGGGAGTCCCCGGGGCACCCGGAACAGTGGGATGGGATTGTGGTAACGGGGTCACCGGCCATGGTCACTGACCGGGAAGAATGGAGCGAACTGACTGGCACCTGGCTGGCCGAGGCGGTCAAACTGCGGATTCCACTCCTCGGCGTCTGCTACGGCCACCAGCTTCTGGCTCACGCTTTAGGCGGCGAAGTCGGATTTCACCCGAACGGACGCGAAAGCGGCACCTTCAACGTTGAACGACTGGAAACAAGTGAAACTGACCCTCTGCTGGGTCATTTACCCAGGCATTTCAGCGCCCAGCTCACCCACCGCCAGTCCGTGCTGAAACTTCCCGAGTCTGCCGTGCTGCTGGCCCGCAACAGTTTTGAACCGCATCAGGCGTTCCGCATCGGCCCCTGCGCCTGGGGCGTTCAGTTCCACCCGGAATTTACCGATGAGGTGATGACAGCCTACCTGAAGGTACAGGCGCCGGAGCTGACCAGGGAGGGACTGGATGCCAGTGCCTTGCTGGCCGCTGTTACCGCAGCACCGGAAGCCAGGGGCCTGCTCAGGCGCTTTGCGGCGGTGGTGCGACAGGGCTGATGCTCAATCGAGGATGTACGCGGTTTTTTCGAGCGCGTTCTCATCCTCGTCAATGAAACGGAACTCGTTCCAGCCAACCCGCACCATATCCTGACTGTTAAGCCGTTGGCGGCCTTCAATCCGAATCTCGTTCACAAAGGTACCGTTGGTACTATCACGGTCGGTGATGTAGTAATCGACAGTACCTTCGAGGTAAGCGTTGGGGACGGCTTCTATCAGCGCGTGATAACCACTGACCGAGATCTCGTCAATACGCAGGTCATTGTCGGCCTTGCGTCCGATACGAACTTCAGGCAGAGCCAATTCAAAGGTATTCACCACCACGTTATCAACCAGCTGCGAAAGCGATGCCATATCAGGTTCCTCGACTCAAACGGGTTATTAAAACAGGGCCATCAGAGCGACGGACACATTATCCGCGGCCTTGCGCTTCAGGCACGCGCTGATCAGCGCCTCTGCCGCGCTCTCCATACACGGATTCTGTTCCAGCATCGGCGCCCAGTGATCCTCCGCCAGCGCATTGGTCAATCCGTCACTGCACAACAGAAGTCGGTCGCCGCTGCCTAACGTCAGATTAACGTGGCTGGCTTCCACCAAAGGCGTGGCCCCGAGCGCCTTGGTCAGTACATTGCGGAAGGGCACGTTGGGGACGTCGGTGGCAGTGATGCTGCCATCATCCAGCATATTCTGAACCACCGTGTCGTCGCGGGTCAGACAGACCACCTCCTGCCCACGCAGCAGGTAGCAACGGGAATCGCCGACATGGGCAATATGGGCACAGCCGTCAATCACCCACGCCATTACCAGGGTAGTCCCCATTTTATCCAGCGCGGCATCATCGCCCCGGCCCGAAAGAATGCGTTCGTTGGCCGAGTTGATACAGCCCTGCAAAACAGACTGAATCGCCTCATCATCGGCATGCGCCCACGCAGGCTCATCGAGCCGGGGTACCATCATCTCAAGCACTGACTCCACGGCCAGGCTGCTGGCAATTCCACCTCCCTGATACCCGCCCATCCCATCGGCGACCAACAGCAGCGCCTGGCGACCATCATCACTCACACGCCAGGCCACGACGTCCTGATTGGAGCTGCGGACGGTGCCTACATCGGTGAGCCCGGACACATCATAGCGAATCACGATACCCCCTCCCTGACCTCTCTGAGCGCCAGTCGGCGCACGGCTTCGGCCATGGTGCCGGCACTGGCAAAGCGCTTGTCCGGCTCCCGCTGAATCGCCTTGTTGATCAACCGCACCACTCCGTTGGGCAGGTCCGGACTGAACTCACGCACACTGCGCGGACGCTTGTTCAGAATCTGGTAGGTTAGATTGGCGAGCGTATCCCCCTGGTAGGGCGTTTCCCCGCTGACCAGCCGGTACAGTGTGATCCCGAGACTGTAAATATCAGACGCGCCGGTCACCTTCTGGCCTTTCAGCTGCTCGGGCGACATGTAAAGCGGACTGCCCATCACACTGCCGGTTCGGGTACGGGAATCATCCGCAATCTTGGCAATGCCGAAATCGGTAATCTTCACGTCGCCGCTGTCCGGGTTATAGATAATATTGCCCGGCTTGATGTCACGATGGACGATCTTCTGGCCGTGAGCATATTCCAGGGCTTCCGCTACCCGGGCCACGATCTCCAGCACGGTGGCCAGCGGCAGCAACCGCCCTGCCCGACCAAAATCACTCAACGGACGCCCCTCGGCGTAATCCATCGCAATGTAGGCAAGGTCGGCTTCCTCACCCACGTCATACACCGTTACGATGGCAGGATGATTGAGGCGCCCGGCGGCTTCCGCCTCACGGAAAAACCGGGCTTTGAGATCGGTCAGCTCCTTGTCTTCGAAGGCCTGATAGCTGAGGGTTTTGATGGCCACCGTGCGGGCAATGCGCGGATCCTTTCCGAGATAGACCACGCCCATGGCACCGCGGCCGATTTCCCGCTCAACTTCGTAGCGACCCAGGGTCGGTCGGCTGACACTGCTTTGCGGCATGACCAGAGTCCGGGTGCTGTCGAACTGACTGGCCGTGAACCCGTGGCTGCTGCCCTGCAAGCTATCCAGCGCCGCCAGACGCTCCCGCACGTCACGGAACTTCTTGCGGTGCTGCAAAATAAAGTGATACGACGCCGCGGCTTTATCATAGTGGCGTTTGCGTTCCTGCTGCAGCGCGATCTCGTACTGCAGATCCAGCCGCTCCATCGAGAGAGGACACTCATCAAGCACTGCCTGCGCCTCATCCGGGTTTCCCTGCTGCAACAGAAGGGTTCCCAGTCGGATCCGGGCAGCCCGGACGTTGTCGGTCAACGCCCGCAATTCCCGGTGGGGCTGCAACCAGAACAGCATGAGCACAAACCCACCCAGCAGGAGCGTGACGAGCTCCCCGAGCGGCACCCAAGCACTGCGGTAGAACATGAAAGCGGCCTGCACCACCACCAGCACACCGGCGATCAGCAGCGTCACCGGCAGCGCAACGGCGGCGCCCATCGCGGGAACGGCAAGCACCAGATAAAGCGCAACGGCCATCAGCCCCGCTCGCACCATCATCGCTGACCAGTGGGGTTCTGCCAGCCCCCGACGCTCCAGTGCAGAGGCAAAGGCCTCCGCATGCAGGTCCTGCATCAGGGCCGGATCTGCGGCGGACGAACTGCCGAGCAGCCCGAAAAGCACCCGGTCCAGCCAGGCGAGCATAGGCAGATGGTCTCCCGCCACGGCGAACGTCAGCGCCACGACTACCAGCAGCACGCGGAGACTGAAACAGCGGGAACCCAGATAAGCAATTGTGTTCACAGGCGTTATTATCGTAACTGATTGATCCGGCAAGTGTAGAAACACCGCGCGCTCCGCGATAGAGGCACAGGGGCTGTTTTTTGTAAGTGTTTGTTCACCTGGGATCACGTTCACGCGCCGCGGTGCACGTTCTCCCAGCTCAGGGAAAGACGAACGGGCGCTGACTGCAGTATAGTCTTCGCGGTTTTAACAACAGAGCCAGGAAGCCTGCCCATGACAGTGAAGTTAGTGATAGCCGCGTTGCTGCTGCTTGTAACCGGAACCGGTCTGTACCACACCCTGAAACCCCTGCCCGACGGCATCGGCTATCGGGGCGCCGAGGTGCCGCTCAGCGCCGCGAAGCTGCTGACCGATGTCACCGTACATGCCGCCGATGGCAGCACCCGTCTTGATCACGCCATTTTCGACGAGGTACTGCGACAGATCGCCAACGCCGAGCGCTTCATTCTTGTTGACATGTTTCTGTTCAACGACAGCAAACCCGAAGGCGCTGCCGGCTACCGCCCCCTCGCCCGACAGCTGACCGACGCCCTGATCCAACGCAAGCAGGCGATACCGGACATCCGTATTGTGGTGATCTCCGACCCCATCAACACGTTTTACGGTGGTACTCGTTCGCCCTGGTTCGAAGCACTGAAAGACGCTGGCATTACCGTAGTGGAAACCAATCTGGCGCCTCTCCGTGACAGCAACCCCGCCTGGTCCGCCGTCTGGCGGGCATGTTGCCAGTGGCTGGGTAATTCAGCGGATTCCGGCTGGCTGCCCAACGCCCTGCAAGGTAAGCCGGTGACCCTGCGAAGCTACCTTGCGCTTCCCAATTTCAAAGCCAATCACCGCAAACTGATGGTCACCGATGCCGGCCCTGACATGCGCGGACTGGTGACGTCCGCCAACCCTCATGATGGCAGCAGCCGCCACAGCAATATCGGCCTCAGTTTCAGCGGGCTGGCAGTGGCAGATCTACTGGAAAGTGAACAGGCGGTGCTGGCGCTCTCGGGGATTCAGGCCCCCTTCGTGGACGACGCCATATCGGAGATCCGCAGCAGGGCCAGCAATGACGCCACTCCAGAGCAGGATGGCACCATCCAGGTCATCACCGAAGCAGCCATTCTGGCCAGCGCACTGGGAATGATCGAATCTGCCAGCACCGGCGACCACATCGATATGGCCGTGTTCTATCTGTCCCACCGACGGGTCATACGGGCACTGGTCAACGCCCACCAGCGGGGCGCCAAGATCCGGGTTCTGCTGGATGCCAACAACGATGCCTTCGGCCATGACAAGAA
Source organism: Pseudomonadota bacterium (assembly GCA_051750305.1). Classification (GTDB taxonomy): domain Bacteria; phylum Pseudomonadota; class Gammaproteobacteria; order Pseudomonadales; family Oleiphilaceae; genus Marinobacter. The sequence goes on from JBNJJM010000005.1 coordinate 340,596, forward strand.
CGGCATCCCCAACCGCCAGGTGGCCACCGAACTGGTCCGGGCGGGCATAGCGGTGCGTTGGTGCAATACCCGTGGCGAGCAATGTCACAGCAAGCTGATGATCAAGCGGGACATCGAAGGGGCAGCGGACGTTCTGCTCGGCTCGGCCAACTTTACCCGGCGCAACCTGGACAATCTGAACCTGGAAACCAACGTTCATTTACGCTCATCGACAGCCTCGGAGGTGGTGAGCGATGCCATCGGATTCTTCGAGAATCATTGGCAGCACGGCCCCGGCTCCGAACCTGTCATGAGCCACCCCTATGAAACCTGGGCTGACGAATCCCGGCTCAGATACTGGCGCTATCGACTGATGGAAGCCACGGGACTGTCCACATTCTGATCGGGCAGGGATTGCTGAAAAAACCGTAACCCGGGCTGCAACCCCGAACAGGCCTGAGCGCAGACGGATCAGGCAAAGTGCCTGAACGTTCAGCACGTTGCCATCAAACAACGAACTGCTCTATCTTGATAGGCGGTCTATAACCAAAAAGAACAGGAGTTAGGGATGCAGACTATTCGCAAGAACCTGAGGCACGTATCGTTCTTTCTGGCCATCCTGATGGCCATGACCACGGTTTGGTCGTCCGCAGCCACCGCAGATGTCATCGGCACTGGAGAGTTACTGACAGAACAACGGGCTGACATCGACCGCGAATCCCTCCTCGGCATGCTTGAGCAACAGGAGGTCAAGGACAAGCTGGCGGACATGGGCGTCAGTCAGGATGTGGTCGAAGAGCGTATCCAGAACCTGACACCGGCAGAACTGGCCGAGTTTGAGCAGCAACTGGCCCAGGCCGAAGTCGGTGAGGGCGTTGTGGGTATTATTGTACTCTTCCTGCTGGTATTCATCGTCACAGACATGCTTTGTGCGACGAACATCTTTCCCTTCATCAACTGCATCCGCTGAGTGCGGGTCGGGCCTGAACAGCAGTATCCGTTGAACCTTCAGCCACCATCAAATCCGCTCAGAGTCGTCATCAGCCTTGTGCTGGTGGCGATTCTGGCTGGTTGTGCGAGCCGGCCCCAGTGGCCCGAGCAGGCGGTGGCGGACAGCAATGTTGATATTCACCAGCGGCTGGTGCTGGATTCAGTGCCTTTCTATCCCCAGCAGAAATACCAGTGTGGCCCTGCATCTCTGGCAATGATGCTCAACACCCGCGGCTTCAATACCGACCCCGAGGTTCTCAAGGAGCTGGTGTACCTGCCGGAGCAAGAGGGCAGTCTCAGGGTCGAGCTGGTGGCGGGAGCGCGAAGCCACGGTGTGCTGGTCTATGAGCTCGATGGCAGCCTGGCAAGCCTGTTATCGGAAGTAGCCGCCGGCAACCCGGTGCTGGTAATGCAGAATCTGGGGCTGAGCTGGTGGCCCCAATGGCATTTCGCAGTGGTGATCGGCTTTGACCAGGCGCAGCGCAACATCATCCTCCACACGGATACCCGCGAACGGCACGAAGAAAGCCTGGAAGTATTCACTGCCACCTGGAACCGCGCCGGCAACTGGGCAGCAGTGATGACAGAGCCGGACCAATTACCGGCAACGGCCGCGCCGATTGATTACCTGATGGCAGCAAACGACCTGGAATCCACCGGGCGCACCGTCACAGCCATGACGGCCTATCAGACTGCCGAATCCGCATGGCCGGACCAGCCTGCAGCCATCATGGGGCAAGGCAATATCGCCTATGCCCAATCGGACTGGCCTCAGGCCGTGGCACACTTTCTGAGGATGACGCAACGTTTTCCCGCTGTGGCACCGGGCTGGAACAACCTGTCTCAGGCACTCAGCAAAGCAGGCTGCCCCACAGGAGCCGGCAAGGCCGCCGCCTGTGCCGCACAACTCGCACCAGAGCGGTTTCAACCGATCTCCGCTGGCGAGACCGATGCCGACGACGCCCGGTGCCCCGTCATACAGTGCCCCGAGACGGCGCCCCAGTAGCCGCTCAGAGCTTCCTGAACAGCGCTACATCTTTAGCCGGCACCTCAAGCTTCCAACCATAGGCTTTTGCCAGCCACGCCAGTGTCGCTTCCCGATAGAAGACTACATGGGTAGGATCCCGACGGTAATGCCAGTTTGCAAACTGTCTGTCGTCAGTCTGAAAACAGGTCATCACCGCGAGCCAGCCCCCGGGTTTCACCAGCGTATCCAGTTGACGGAAGACGGCGGCAGGATGATGCAAATGCTCGATCACTTCGGTGCAGGTTACAAAGTCGTAGGTTTGATTCAGCACCGCAGGATCAGAATGGAAGAACGGGTCGTAGAGGCTCACAGCCATTTGCGCCTCTTCCAGCATTCGGGCCAACGCCGGGCCGGGGCCACAACCAAAATCGAGCCCTTGCGCCCCCGGCTCAAGACGCTCCAGCAACGGCGCGGTCACTTTCGACAGAAACCGGCGATAACCGGGGTCGTCCGGATTGTTGTCGTGCAGGTCGTAAACGGCACGTTCCTGCTGCGCCGTGAGCCAGTGGCCGGAATCCATCACTGTGGCTACACAAAGCGGACACCGGTGATACCGGGTTCCCCGCACCTCCTGGAATTCCTGCAGCACTCCGGATTCACAGACCGGGCACAGGTTACGCTCCTTACTGGCTCGTGCTGGCTGACTCGTCACTTGCTCTCCCGATCCCCTGAATTAAACTGATTGTTGCATCCCGCCACGACCCGCGCCTTCCGGCCCGTTGATCTGGATTGTACAGCACCTGCTGGTGGCGTTACCGCTACTCCGCATGGCGCCACGCCGTACCGGATCGGATTGCCACAAACGCTGCGAATGTTACCCTAATGCCCCATAATCCCTGGCAATCGGAGCAATTGGTCTTCCCATGCCCTTTCGAAGCAACACCGGTGGTCGCCACCGAAAGAACCTCCAGCGCTTGGTCGTCGCCTTCGTGGCGATGATCGCACTGGCCATCGGGTACTTATGGCTGACCTTTGCCAGCCCCTTCGGCTACAACCCACCGGACAACCTCCCCGCCATTGATGACGACGCCACCTATTCGGTGTTCGTGTACGGCACCCTCACCGAGCCCTGGGTGCGATGGCTGGTGATGGGCCGTGCCGGCCAGGGTGAGACTGCGCAGCTGCCGGGCTTTCGCAAAGATCAACTCGACATAAAGCCGGTAGCCGGGGCCGTGACCGAAGGTGAGATTATCGAGGTGAACGCCGAGGAACTCAGAGCACTCGACCGTTACGAACGGCTGGGGATACGCTACGAACGCGTAGAACTGGAGTTGAAAAATGGCGAGACCGTCTGGGTCTACCGTCTGATGGAACCCGTGCTGGAGGAACTCTCGGAAGAACTGCAGGATTAATCGAGAAGCCCGGCGGCTGCGCGCATCTGCCGGTCCAGAGCCCCGGCATCCAGCTCCCGCCCGGCAATAACCTCAAGCCGCGAGAGCTCGCGGGGTTCGGTGGCCACCACCGACAACGCGCCATCAGCAACATTCACGGCCCGCCAGCCATCGAGGCAGTGAACCACCGCCTTGAAGCGCGCCACTCCATCGTCCATCGCCATCGCCAGCACTGCATTTTCATCCAGTTTCAGTTCCGGGTGAATCCTCCACCCCACGCTGACATGCCCCTGCCCCCGGTTTGTCACCAGCTGCCAGGGCTGTTCATTAATGTCCGAACCTGCATCAGCCTGGGGCTGGCGAGGTCGATGGTGATGCGCATGCGGCGTCGTCACCTCGGGTAAATCGGCATCGCCGTTCAGCCATTGAGGTGCCATCTGTCCGAAACTGGTGTGGAAGACCGCGCGTTTTTCAGGGGTCAGCGTCGCGGCCCAGTCATCAAAACCCGCGATCTGCTCCGGTGTGCAGACATCGGTCTTGTTCGCCACAAGGATGTCACTGATCGCCACCTGGTCGCGGAACTGCACATTGTCACGCACCCGGGCATCGGCCAGCCGACGCGGATCCACCAGACAAATAACCGGACCGAGGTCCAGCACGCCCTGATAGTGCTCGCTGGTCAGGGTTTCAATAATCTGCGAAGGATGGCCAAGCCCGGTCGGCTCGATCAGCAGGCGGTCGGGCCTGGCCTTGTGGATCAGCTGGTTGAGGCCAATCTGCATCGGCAGCCCCGCTACACAACACATACAGCCACCGGGAATCTCGCGCACAAAGGCCCCCTCGGTTTCCAGTAGCGCGCCATCAATACCGACTTCACCAAACTCGTTGACCAGAACCGCCCACACTTCACCAGTGGGCCGGTTCCTGAGTAAATCCAGAATCGCCGTGGTTTTACCGACACCGAGAAATCCCAGAATCAGGTTGGTCTTGATGGGTTTGATCATGGTGTGGCTCACAAAGGCGATAATGGAACTGGTGTGTTATACTATAACACTTATGGCAGTGCCGCTACTGCCCTGCAGGCGGTCAGATTTTAACCTTTCCCCGCAGCGCTTTGGTCTTGCCCTTCTGGGTTTTCCGATCGACGCGTTTACGCTGGGACGATCTGGTTGGTCGCGTGGGGCGGCGCGCCTTCTGCTGTTTGACCGCCTCCTGGATCAGCTCTTTCAGGCGCTCAAGGGCATCTTCCTTGTTGAGTTCGAGGGTGCGGAAGGACTGTGCCTTGATAATGATAATGCCTTCCTTGCTGATCCGCTGATCCGACAACTGCATCAGGCGCTCTTTGTAGAAAGGCGGCAGGCTGGAATGAAGCACGTCGAAGCGCAGATGCACCGCCGACGCCACCTTGTTCACATTCTGGCCGCCTGCACCCTGGGCACGGATCTGGGTTATCTCGATTTCCCAGTCGGCAAGTTCCACTGCATTGGAGATTTTCAACATAGAACGTAACTTAAAGAATCCCGGGCAATAACACAATTGCTCACCGATGCCGCTTCAGCGCTCACTGACGCCTCACGGCGACCCTGTTATCATGCCCCCACCAGATCGCACACCGTTGAATCACCACAGGACACCCATGGCTTCCGGAAATTCTACCCGTCTCAACAAATACATCAGCGAGAGCGGCATGTGCTCGCGGCGGGAAGCGGACCGTTATATCGAACAGGGCAACGTCTACATCAACGGCAAGCGGGCGACAGTGGGCGACCAGGTACTTCCCGGCGACACCGTCAAGGTCAATGGCCAGGTAATCGAGCCGCGCTCCGAAGACGACCTGGTGTTTATCGCCCTGAACAAACCGGTGGGCATTGTCAGCACCACTGACGGGGCCGAAAAACACAACATCCAGCGGTTCGTGGGCCACAGTGAGCGGATCTTCCCCATCGGCCGCCTGGACAAAGACTCCCAGGGTCTCATTTTCATGACCAGCAACGGCGATCTGGTCAACAAGATCCTGCGGGCCGGGAACAACCACGAGAAAGAGTATCTGGTAACCGTCGACAAACCCGTCACCAAGGCGTTCATTCAGGGCATGGCCGGCGGGGTGCCGATCCTCGGCACCGTGACCAGGAAGTGTAAAGTAAGCCAGGAATCCCGCTTTGTCTTCCGCATTACCCTCGTGCAGGGCCTGAATCGTCAAATCCGGCGGATGTGCGAGCATTTCGGCTATCAGGTCACCAAACTGGAGCGGGTCCGCATCATGAACGTCAGCCTGAAGGGGCTGGCGGTCGGGCAGTGGCGCGACCTTACCCGGAAGGAGCTGGCCGAGCTGTTTGATGCCATACGCGACTCATCCTCGGAAGCCGCCCCGGCGGCGCCGAAACCGCCCCGCAAACCAGGCCCGGGATCGTCCGGCACCAAGTCCGCCAAGAACGGAAGTCGCACCGGGCAAGCGCAAAACCGGCACAAGCCACCCCGGGCGGGCGCCAAGCCTGCAGGCAAGCGACGGAAGCCCGGCAAACCCCGGCAACGGAGTACCAAGCGCTAGCAGTCGCAGCGGTTTACATCAGAGAGTCCGCACAATTCGCGCGTGGTGCTGTTCCAGCTCGGCGATCACGGACTTCAGCTGATCGCCGGTGCGGGCGTGAACGGTGAGTACATACTGTCCCTTTTTCAGTGCCGATTGCGCCGCTTGGGCATAACGGGCATGGTCAGGGCGAAGCGTGACAAGACCGCCGGCCATAAGGCCAATGGCGCCGCCAATGGCGGTAAGCACGATCGCCGCCATCACTGCGCTTTGGCGAATAAACTCAATACCCGAAACGAGCAGGACGAAGAAAAGCAGAGCGCCCGCAATTGCCCCAAGCAGGCCCAACCCGACGTGGGCGCGAACCAGAGTGCGCCAGATGCCCCCGGCCTCCGGCTCGATTTGCCGCTCCTGATGCGCGTCATCGGGTGACAGCAGTTTGATCTGGGCATCGTCGAGTCCGGCTTTACCGGAGAGTGCCTCTACCGCACGGTGAGCTTCCGTTTCGTTGGAGAACACCGCCGCGACCTTGTGATCGGCGGATTCTCCGGTAACCGCAGCTGCTGATTTCATGGTACACCTCCCTTGCTGTGAGTAAGGTCAGGTCTCCGGCACATTCTGCAATGTGCTACCAATACCATGGTATCCCGCCGCCGTTATTTCCAGATTCATTAACAGGAAATAATGATTGCACCCGTCGTGCGGGTTCTATTTTTTTACCCACTGCCCCTCGACCAATACGAACTGACCGGACGGCGTTTTCTCAATGGCCTTCTGGCCGGCGACAGTTTCCACCTGGGTAACCGGAATATCGTGTTTTTCGGCAATGCGGGTGTATTCCTCCCTGCGAGCTCTGTTGATGGCTTCCACCACTTCACGGGCTTCCCCGCCGGAACGGACCACGTCCAGATAGCCGGTAGGCGTCTCACCGGCCAGCCCCTGCTGTTTTACCGACTCCAGCTTGCCCTTGGCTTCATCAAGTTCCATGGCAAATGCCGGCAAAGCCACCGCTATCGCGAGAATAAAGGCACTCAGTTGTATCATTCGCTTCATTATCAACCCCTTGCAATGTCCGGCGTCGTTCAGAACAGGCCCTGTTCGCTGAACAGTTCATCCACTTCCTTGTCCACTTTGACGTAGATTTCGTGCTGGATCTTGACGTTCAGGTTTACCGTAATCGGTTCTTTCGGTGCGGCCATCTGCACCGTCGGCGTACAGGCGAATAACGCCAGCGGCAGTGTGCATATCAACAACACGTTTACCGCGAGCGGCCGGCGCGACCGCAATACATTCGTCATGGCACTGCCTCCTGCCCGGGTTGTTGCAGTCGTTCCCGAACGCGCTCGGTCACGGCTTCGTTTACCCTGCCACTCAGCTGAAGGCTGGTTAACAGGGCTGGGATATCCTCTTCGAGGTTGATATTAAGCACCACCGGTTGCCCCCCTCTGACTTCGGGGTTTTCTCCCTCCAGCCTGAGGTCCAGCACCAGCTTTCCCTTGTTATCGTAGTCTAACGTGCTATCCAGCACCGAATAGTGAAAGTTTTGCAAAGCCTCCACCACCAGTTCCATGGCCTGACCGCTACCAAGCATGGCCTGGAGTCGCTCGGCCGGAAGCTTCAACACACCACCAGGGGCACTGGCAGATACCCTGCCCTGCTCAACCTCGAAGCCATCTTCGCTAACGATGACGGGAATATGGCCACTGAGCTCGCCGGTGCCTTCCAGACCTTCGGTCGGATACACCTGCAGTAAACGCTCAACGGACACATCGTACATATCGATGGGCAGCCGCCAGGGCCTGCCAGAGAGATCGATGGTGCCCGGTGCCACCCGCAAACGGCCGTTCAGAAACGCGGCCGTGGCCTGCTGCAGGTTCAGAATTCCGGCAAAAACGTCGGTCTGCGGCGCCGTGTAATCCGCAATAAGGCGCACCGGGCCAACGGCCACACCGGAATTGATCTGGCCGATACTCATATCACGAAAGCGGGCGGTCAGCGCTTCGCGTTCCAGGCTGATCAACAGTCGGCCGTTCACCGCCGTTAAGGCAGTGCGGTCCATGACCCCGCTCACGTCATCAAATTTCAACCGGCCCTCAATCGCCAGCGGGCTGTCGGACTGCAGGCGCAAAGTCGCCTCTGCACCCAGCTGCCCTGAATCCAGCGCCAGTCGCTCCGGCCAGTCAGCGAGAGTGCCGGCCAGGGTCTTGCCGCTCTGCTCGCCATCAAGCTCGGCCGCCACGCGGGCCGCCAGAAACTCACCCGGGACATTTCTGATCTTCAGATCAGCAACCAGACCGGCAGCGGATCTCACCTCACCTTCAACCTCAAGATCCGTCAGCGGGCCATTCACAGCACCCTCGAACCGCCAGCCCTGGCGCTTCAGAAGCGGATGAGTCAGGGCACCGACGTCGATGCTCACCTTGCCGCTCACGGAGCTGCGCTGGGGCAGAGCGCCTGAACCGCCAAGGTCCACCGTCAGCCTGACGTCTTTCAGGCTCACTTGCACATTATCCAGCGTAAAAGATGACTTCGGGGTTTTCTGAACAACCTGCGCAGCCTGCAGCCGGGACCCGCGCCTGAAATGAACAACCGCGGCACGGTTGTCCGCTTCGACGGCGGTGACCACATCAGCACGCACGCCAGTCAGCGCCCAGCCCCCGAGCTCAGTATCCGGTAACGCCAGGTCAATCTGCCCTTGCTGGAGCATGAACAACCATGCGGTGGCCAGTGCGGGTTGCGGGATCAGGACAACAACTGCAAGAACCGCCAGACGGGTCCACCGTCGCCACGGCATGGGGCCATCACATGGCAAAACAACACTCCTGTCGGCTCGGACTATTCACCACGCCAGGTCACGCTGTAAAGGTCGTGACGACGATCCTGAAGGTTTTTAACGGTACCACTGTTGCGCGCAGTGATCAGCACTTCCGGTCGCAGATCCGCGAAGGCCACGGCTTCGACGTTGGGTTCGGTGTCGGCGGCGATACCATCTCGGGCGAACGGGAAATCACAGGGGGTAAGGATACAGCTCTGGCCGTACTGAATTTCCATGTTGGGTACGTTCGGCAGGTTGCCGACATTACCGGACATCACCACATACACCTGATTCTCGACTGCCCTGGCCTGACAGCAATAGCGCACCCGCAGGTAGCTCTGGCGCTCGTCCGTGCAGAAGGGCACAAAGAGGATATGGACACCCTGGTCAACCAGATGGCGGGTCAGTTCGGGAAACTCGGCGTCGTAACAGATCAGCACACCAATGGTGCCACAATCGGTTTCAATGGCGTTTACCTGGTTACCGCCCTGCACGTTCCACCAGAAGGCCTCGTTCGGCGTCGGGTGTATCTTGGGTTGGGTAAAGACCTGGCCGTCCCGGAGGAACACGTGGGCCATGTTGCGGATGGTGCCGTCCTGTTCTCGCACCGGCGTGGAGCCGGCCACAATATTGATGTTGTACCGCAGCGCCAGATCCCGCATCAGTTCCCGATAGCGGTCGGCATAGTGGGTAACCGCCGCGAAGGTTTCCGCCGGGCTGCCTTTACGGGCCTCGATCGAGAGCAACTGCAGAGTAAAAAGCTCTGGAAACACCACGAAATCGCCCTTGTAGTTGGAGACCACATCCACGAAGTAACGAACGATCTCGCTGAATTCGTCAAAGGACGCCACCGGCCGCTGCTGGTACTGGACGGTGCCGATACGCACGGTATCCCGCATACGCTGGCCGTACCGTTTGCGCCGTTCATTACCGTCATGCTGAGGAACCTTCGGGTTGCGCCAGACCAGGTGAATGCCGTACCCCATGGAGTCGTGGTCGGCATCCAGGTAGTGCGGAATGATGCCGTGCACTTCGAAGCCCTGATGGAGCTGGAAGGTCAGTACCGGATCTTTCTGCTCTTTGCGCTTGATGGCGTCAACGTAGTTCTCAACGCTGCCGAACTTTTTCAGTCGTTGGCGCAGGCTGGGCAGGCGCCCGGCAAACACCACACCCTGCAGGTTGAGGGTCAGGCACAGTTGCTTGCGCTCGTTATACAACCGTTCGCCTATACGGTAACCGCGGCATTCCGGGTCGACGCAGACCTCCATGCCGTATAGCCAGTTCCCCTCAGGATCGTGGCGGGAGGCATAGCCATTGCCGGTAACCGAGGTCCAGTCATGGGCGGCCAGGGCCACTTCTTCGGCGATACGAAACGTCGCGCAATACCCCACCACGGTATCCCCAAGCATGGCGACAAACTGGCCGTCCGCGAAGTTATTGATCTGCCCGGTCAGCGGACCCTTGGTATAGCCGTACATGCCGGTGCCTTCGTAGACACGGCGACTGAGCTGGATAATTCCGGGGATGTCTGCCAGCGTGGCATTGCGGACGTACAGGCGCTGATCGGGATCAGAAAACGGCGGGCACATAGACACCTCGGCAAAGGCGTTGGGATTTCCTAATCTTTGGGGGCCGGAGGGGATTCCGTCAAGGCGAAGCGTTCAACCACGTGATAAATCGACCCGTGCTCCCCCGGTGTGCTCTCGAACAGCACAAACTCCGATACCGCAAAATGTCCGAACACAACCTTCCGGTATTCCTCCACCAGCGCTTCCACCGATCCGGGCTGTTTACCGAATCGGGCGAGAGTGACATGAGGGCAGAACGCCCTGGGATCAGGCGTGAAACCCAGATCCGCCATGCCCACCGCCAGTGCGTCTCGAAGGCGCGAAATGGCTATCCGGGGCTGAATCCCCGCCCACAGGTACCGCGGGCGGTGTGGCTGCCCGAAACAGCCGAGACCGGCAAGCTCAAGCTCAAACGCCCCGACCGTAAGATTCGCCGCCGCATCACACACAACGCCAGTCCTGCCCTGTGCCACGTCGCCCAGAAACAACAGCGTGACGTGCAATTGCTCACCGTTTTGCCATCGGGCACCGGAAACCGGCGTTGTCACCCGCAGTAAGCGCTGCCTGATATCGGCTGGCACTTCCAGCCCAAAGAATAGCCTGCTCATCAGCCGGTCCCGGTGCGAATAATCCGTTCACAATGACTCACCTCGGCTCCTATTCCGCTGCGGGCGTGGGCCTGACCAGAATTTCGTTCACATCGACATGAGCGGGCTGGGCCACGGCGTACATCACCGCATTGGCGATGTCTTCCGGCTTGAGCGCATGCGCTGGTGGTTCATCAAAGAAGGGCGTGTCCACCATGCCGGGTTCGATCAGTGTCACCCGGATACCGGACCCCCGGAGTTCTTCGCGTACGCCATAACCAATGGCGGAAACAGCCCACTTGGTGGCACTGTACATGGAACCGGGGATCGTGGTTCGTCCCGCTGCGGACCCCGTCAGCAAGAGGTGGCCTTTGCTTTCGCGCAGTGCCGGGAGGCAGTGCTGAAGGGTCAGACCAACACCAAAAATGTTGGTCAGGATCATGTCCTTCCACACCTCCGGATCGGCCTTGCTGAACCCGCCGGGCTCGCCACCACGACCGGCGTTGGCAAACACCGCGTCAATACGACCAAAACGATCCAGGGCCTGCTCCACCATACGCCGCTGATCATCGCCACTCTGAACATCGCACTGAACGGTCAATACCTGGCCCTCGCCGCCCAACTCCTGCGCCAGCCCACTGAGCTTGTCTTCCGAGCGGGCCGCCAGTACCAGACGGTAGCCCTGCTTCGAAGCGGCCCTGGCGGTTTCGGCGCCAATGCCCGATGAGGCCCCGGTGATCAACATAACGGGTTGGTCTGCCATCGCAAGGTTCTCCTCTGCCTTGATAATAAATTTGGTACGGGTTCACGCTGAGGGGCGATCACTCAATTCAGGTTAAGAAAAAGCAAACCGATAACCGCCAGCGCCAGCAAAAACCAGCGGGCATAGTCATCCGGTCGATCTTCGCCGTCGCCGCTCACGAGCGTGTCGTGACTCGAAGCCTCGTATTCGGCAATCAGTTGTCGTGCCCGGTAAAGGTCCTCATCTCCCACATGAACATTGCTGAATCCGGCGGCACCGATTTCACCCATTGCCCCCTGCAGGTAGTGTCCCCCCACGTGGGCCTCGATGCCATTGGCCTCAAGCAGGCCGGCCACAATGTGTGCCTCGGTTATGTCCCGGGCCCGATAGGCTATTTGCAACGCCCTGCTCCTTTTGTGATTGTGCGGGTAGGAACTCGCCACGCCGAGCGGGTATTATCTGACGCATGGTTGAAGAATAGTTCTCCCCGCTGGCCGGGGCCACCTCGATACGGGCTGCCTCATGTTCTGGATTGTTATCGCCGCGGTCGGTCTTGTGGTCATCGTCACGCTGATCCTGTTTCGACTCGAAGATTTCTCCCGTTTCGACCGGGAGGAGTACACCGTGCGTGAGGCCACCCCAAGTGACGCGCACCAGGAAGTGCTCGGGCGCATCCGTGATATGGGGGAGGCCTCCCGCGGACTCAAAGGCAGGGCCCGGTTACGGGCGCTGCGTCAGCATATGGATGGTCTGAGCGAAGGGCTGGCTCTGGCTTCCGAGTTCCGGTTCCGTGATGAGCCGCGGGGCGAATGGGTGCTGTCGCCCGGGGCGGACAGCCGACGCCGCATCCTTTACATCCACGGCGGCGCCTGGGCCGCTGGCAGCCCACGCAGCCATCGCGCCATTACCGACCGACTATCCCACGTTGCCAACGCCGCTGTCTTTGCGGTCGACTACCGGCTGATGCCCGAGCATCGGTTCATGGATGGTATCCGTGACTGCCGACAAGCCTATACCTGGCTGCTCGATCACGGCCCGGAGGGCCCGGAGCCGGTTGATTTTATCGTGGTGGCCGGGGACTCCGCCGGCGGCAGCCATGCCCTGTCCCTGATCGCGTGGATTCGGGACAACGGCCTGCGCCAGGCTGATGCTGCGGTGGCACTTTCACCGTCAACGGACCTCACGCTGACCGCTCCCAGCAATCGCAATAATATCGCCACCGACCCACTGCTGGGACCGGTCTTCGGCGGCCTGTCGAAAATCCCGCTGCCGGTGATCTGGTGGGCCACTCTGGCGGCATTCCGGGTATCACCCGCCAGTCCTGTGGCGTCGCCCCTGCGGGGCCGGCTGGCTGACCTGCCGCCTACCCTGATTCATGCCAGTGATACTGAAATGCTGCTGGACAACGCGCGCCGCTACGTCGCCAAAGCGCGGGCCGAAGGCTCTGAAGCGGAGCTGCACACCTGGCCCGGCATGGTTCACGTCTGGCATATTTTTACGCCACTGCTGCCCGAGGCGAACGCGGCCTTCGACGACATCGCCGGGTTCCTCTCGAAACTGGAGGCTCAGGCGTAGCCATGTGCGGACGTTTCACTTTCTATACACCGCCGGACACCATGATCCTGGAGTACTTTCCCGAGGGCATGGCGGTGGATGGTCATTTCGAGCCCAGCTACAACATTCCACCGGGTGTCGGCATTCCCATGATCCGCATGACCATGAATGGCACCCTGCTCATGGCCCACTCCCACTGGGGCTTCCGCCCGGTATGGGCGGATGGGAAGAAGGCTCCTTCGCCGATCAATGCGCGGGCCGAGACGGTGGCCACGTCAAAGTATTTCCATGAGGCATTCGCCCGGCACCGTTGCCTGATCCCGGCTAATGGCTGGTACGAATGGAAGCAGACCGATGGGCACAAGACCCCCTATTACATTACGCCAGCACCAGGCACTCCGGACTCAGTCCTCTTTTTCGCCGGGGTGTGGACACCGAAGGAAGGCGATGACACCACCGCCTGCGCCATCATTACCGAACCGGCGAACGACGACCTGAAACACATACACGACCGCCAGCCGGTAGCGCTTGATCCCGCGTGCCTGAGGCAGTGGCTCAACCCCCGGTTGACCGACCGGAGCCAGTTGCGGGCGGCGACCCGACGCCTCGACGCAGATCGCCTGACCGCCTACGCGGTCTCTGGCGAGGTCAACAACCCGCGGCACAATACCCCGGATCTGATCCGCAAGGTGTGAGACCGGTAGTATCCCGTTAATACCCGCAATCCGGTGATCAATGCTCTGCCCGGCCAGCCAGCCGTGAAAACGGGCTCAGAGGCACACAAACCGTAACCTGACATCCGGGCAAATCCGTAATACTGTGTTTCGAAAAACCGGTGGTCAGGAATTCCCATGCCTCAGTCGTTCCGCTACATTCTGATTCTGTGCCTGGCCGCTCTCGCGTTGGCCGGGTGTGCAAACAATCAGCACCTGCCCCGGGGGCAGGCTGGCGAGCCGGCTCATATACCCACACAGTCACCTCAGGATTCCGCTAAAGCCCAAAAACTGTGGCAGGTGTTCGAGCGTTACCAGGGCACCCCCTACCGGTATGGCGGAACCTCGGTTAATGGTTTTGACTGTTCCGGCTTCATTCTCACCGCCTATGAGGAAGGTCTGGGCAAACAACTGCCGCGCACCACGTCACAGATGCTAGCCCGCGGCAACAAGGTTTCCCCTGCCAATATCCAGCCCGGCGACCTGGTTTTTTTCCGCATCGGTGGCAAGGAACAGCACGCCGGTATCTATATGGGTGACGATCGGTTTATCCACGCCTCCACTTCGGTGGGCGTCACCCAGTCGTCCCTGACAGGTTATTACTGGAAGGGCCGCTTCACCCAGGCCCGACGCTTTGACTGATTCTGGAGCGCTGTCACCATGCGCCATTGCCGATTCTTTCCCGGGCTGATCATAGCGCTGTCTCTGAGCCCGCCCGCCACCGCTGAGATGGAGATTACACCCTATGCGGGTTTCCGCATGGGTGGCGGGTTCGACACCAGCAACGACGCTGACGATTCCGAGAGCGAGGTGGCCCTGGAAGACACCGCGAGCCACGGGATCATTCTGAATATGGATCTGAACGAACCGGGCAAGCAGCTTGAGCTATACCTGGGCAGACAGGAAACGACGGCGGAATTGTCAGAGGGCTTGCTGACGCCTGCCAGAGACCGCGTGGATGTCACCATTACCCAACTCCAGTTTGGCGGGCTGTATTTCCCCGGCGGCAAAATGACCGGTGGATTTGTCTCAGGTGTCGCCGGCGTCACCCGGCTGGATCCGCAACCGTCCGGCCTCGATTCCCACCACCGGGCGGCTCTTTCCATCGGTGGCGGTTACAAGTTTCCGGTCACCGCGAATCTTTTGCTCCGGCTGGATCTGCGGGGCATTTACACGGTTCTGGACAGCGGCGGCTCGGTGTTCTGCTCCGGCGGTTGCAATGTTCGCTTCGAGAGTAACGGATACGTTCAGTTCGAGGCCGCTGCCGGGCTGGCCGTGCGTTTCTGACCCAACCTTCTGCGGCTCTGATCAGCCCCGTTTGCGGCGCACGTACAGCACTTTGTGCACCCTGGCGACCAGTTCGCCGGTCGCATCAACCACGTCCACGTCCCATTCCGGCAACATCTTGTCGCCACCTGCCGTGGCTGCGCGGATTTCCTCGACGCGCTCCGGGGGCAGCTCGAAATGAGCCGAAACCGTGCCCTTCCCCGGGCGAATGAACTCGATGCTCGCCGATTTGTCCCAGACGATATAGTCACTGCCCAGTTGGCGCATCAGCAGCAACATGTACATCGGGTCGGCCATGCTGTACAGGGACCCGCCAAAGTGGGTGCCCACGTAATTGGTGTTGTACCAGTGTTGTCGCAATTCCACGGTAGCCGAGCTGAAATCATCGGCGATGTGGGTCACTTTGACCCCCGCCCCCAGGTAGGGCGCAAACGTGGACAGAAAGCGGCGCATGGCGCCGGCACTGGCGAACCAGCGACGAATGGTGGAGTTCATAGGTGGTCCTCGGTTTTACAGAACGATCAATACAGCCATAGATAGCCACCTATGCTCTTACCGGTGAGCCCTTATTGCAAGAATTTCATACGATCGTTTGAAATCTAGATCCCGTTTCCCAGGGCAAGCTGCAAGGCGATGGCAGCCATCATCAGACCGATAACGCCATCAATGATCCGCCAGGCAAGAGGCTGCGACAGCACCGGTGCCAACGCCGAGCCGCCCCACGCCAGCAGCCCGAACCAGAGGACGGAAGCACTGCTGGCGCCGGCGACGAAGGTGGTGGCGTCGTCCTGCTGGGCGCCAACCGCCGGGATGAGCAGCAAGGTGTCGAGGTAAACCTGAGGGTTCAGCAGTGTCACCGCCAGTGTGGTGAAGACCACGGCTTTCAGGCTCCGCTTCGTGACTGCCCCGGCCTCAAGCGCCGCCCTGCCCCGACCGGCGCGAACGAACGCCTGAACTGCCAGCCAGCCAAGGAACACCACCCCGAGCCAGCGCAGGACCTCCAGAGCCTCGGGCAGAGCCATCAGTGCCGCGCTGACCCCGAACATACCGAGGGTGAACAGGGTGATATCCGCCACCATGCACAAGCCGGCGGACCACCAGTGGTATTCGCGTCGGATCGCCTGGCTCAGCACGTAGGCATTCTGGGCGCCAATGGCAATGATGATGCCACCACACACCATCAGACCGGTCAGATAACTCTCCAACACTTTTTAAACTCCTTATCCGACGGCCCAAGGGTATCTGTCTCCCGCTATACTTGAAATTCGTTTCTGGTCCCGTGCGGGTATCAACGAGATCAAGCGGCCACACATGGTGACACGAAAAAGGACACTAGATTGGATCTGACAACGCCTGCCCTGCTCTTTCCTGCCATTTCACTTCTGCTGCTGGCTTATACCAACCGCTTTCTGGTGTTGGCGCAGCTGATACGCCAACTCAGACAGATGGACACCGAAGAGGATCACGCACTGATTGCCAGACAGATTGGCATGCTGCGCAAACGGATTGTACTGACCAAACGAATGCAGGCGTTCGGGGTGCTCAGTTTCTTTCTGTGCACGGTGTCCATGTTCCTGCTTTTCCTCGGAGCGGACCTGCCGGGCGTGGTGGCATTCGGTGCCAGTCTGGTGTTGTTGTCGTTCTCGCTGCTCTATTCCCTCTATGAAATACAGATCTCAACCAACGCCATCAACGTTGAGTTGGCCAGTTTCGAAGCCCGGAAGAGTGCCGGGCGGGAAGATGTCGACTACTCGTAAGGCCGGCTTTGGCCATGGTGGACTACCCTGACCCCAAACCAGCGCGGAAACCGGAGCAGGCAAAACAGAGCAATCATGTCGTAGACCGCGTGCCAGATCATCACCATCACCAGGCTTTCTGACACCATATAGGCCGTTCCGAGTACCAGACCGAGACCGGTAGCAACCAGAAAATAGGTAAACGAGACGAAGTGCACCAGCCCGAACACTACGGATGCCACCATCACCGCCGTCACTCCGTCGGTGCGCGCCATCAGCCAACCCTGGAGTGCGCCGCGGAACAACAACTCCTCGCCAATACCGGCCAACAGGGACAGCAGGATCAGCACCGCAGGCGAGTAACTGGCTGCAAAATCATACAACCCCTGCATCTGGCGCTCGAGGTTCTCTGGAAACAGGCCCGGCACCCGCGTCAGCAAGAGCAGGGTGGCATAGGTGACAGCCGCGCCGAACATCCCCAGGAGAATGCTCGCCCACAGCCCCGGACCCTGTAGCAGCACCGGGATTCCGAGAACCAGAATGACAAACAACCCGAGCACACCAATACCACCCTGAAACAACAGGGCAGTATTCGGAGAGATACCGGATCGTCGCCGTTTTCTCAGCTTCATTTACTGCTCAAACAATGGCTTTACCGGAAACAGGGCGTCGTACTGCGGTACCTGCTTCTGGGCTTTGGCCTGGAACGTTTTCATCATATCCGTGGGGCGGAACATACCGGCCTGCCACGTGGCCATGTACTTCAGGCTGTCTTCCACGCTGTGGTCACGGCTGTAGTTGAGCATTTCCTTGCAGCCGGTGACCGCCAGTGGCGAATTGGCGGCAATTTGACCCGCCACCTTCATCACTTCCGCCAGCATGGTTTGCTGATCCGCAAACACAGCATTGACAAACCCCAGATTGCGGGCCTCTTCGGCTGAGAACTTGCGGCCGGTGTAGGCCAGCTCACGAACCACGCCTTCCGGCATCAGTTTGGGCAGGCGCTGAAGGGTGCCGACATCGGCGGTCATGCCCAGCTCGGTTTCCTTGATAGTGAAATAGGCATCGTCGGTGCAGTAGCGGCTATCGGCAGCACAGACAAGATCGAGAGCGCCGCCGATACAACCACCGTGGATCGCCGCCAATACCGGCAGACGGATCTTTTCCAGTGAGGTCAGGGTGTCCTGCAACTGCAGCACAACCCGGCGCAGGTTTTCCGCCATGCGCCCGGGATCACCAGTCATGGGAACGGCTTTGGGGTCGCTGAACACGCCCAGGTCCATACCTGCAGAAAAGTGCTTACCGGTGGAGGAAATCACAATCACCCGTGCGTCGGTGTTGGCTTCGATATCCTGCATACAGCGGGGCAGCTCCAGCCAGAACGCCTTGTTCATGGTATTCAGCGCCTCCGGGCGGCTGAACTTTACATGAGCGATGTGATTGGATACCTCAACGGAAAAACTCTGATAGCTCGCAAGATCTGGCACGCGGTGCTCCTTTTTTTGCGTCATTCGGATTCGGGTCAGTGGCAGATTAAACCATGTTCACGGGGGCGACGCCCACCTTGACGGAACAGGAGTTGGGGACGAGCATTAAGAGGTCTGAACCAACACAGGTGGGAAGTGACCGACACGCTGTATCCCGATCGTACCTGCTCACGAACGAGGAGACGCAAAATGGCGAACAAGGATCACAAACCAACCACCACAGACGCCGGCATCCCGGTAGCCAGTGACGAACACTCGCTCTCCGTCGGCCCTGACGGCCCGCTGCTGCTGCACGACCACTATCTGATTGAGCAGATGGCCAACTTCAACCGTGAGCGCATTCCCGAACGCCAACCCCACGCCAAGGGCAGCGGGGCATTCGGCTACTTCGAGGTCACCGCCGACGTCAGCAAATACACCAAAGCGGCCGTATTCCAGCCCGGCACCAAAACCGATGTCGTCATGCGCTTTTCCACCGTTGCCGGCGAACGCGGCAGCCCGGATACGTGGCGCGATCCCCGTGGGTTTTCCATCAAGTTCTACACCCCCGAAGGCAACTACGACATGGTGGGGAACAACACACCGGTGTTTTTCGTCCGGGATCCCATGAAATTCCAGCACTTCATCCGCTCCCAGAAGCGCCGCGCGGATTCCAACCTGCGCGACCATGACATGCAGTGGGATTTCTGGACGCTGTCGCCGGAGTCGGCCCATCAGGTCACCTGGCTGATGGGCGACCGGGGCATTCCAAAAACCTGGCGTCACATGAATGGCTATTCCAGCCACACCTACATGTGGGTGAATGCCCAGGGCGAAAAATTCTGGGTGAAATACCACTTCAAGACCGACCAGGGCATTGAGTTCCTGACCCAGGAGGAAGCCGACCACCTGGCCGGTGCCGATTCGGATTATCATACCCGCGATCTGTTCGATGCCATCGGCCGCGGCGACTGCCCGAGCTGGACACTGTATATGCAGATCATGCCGTTCGAAGAGGCGGAAACTTACCGCTACAATCCCTTCGACCTGACCAAGGTCTGGCCTCACGGGGATTATCCAATGATCGAGGTCGGCAGGCTCACACTGAACCGCAACCCCACCGATCATCACACCGAGATTGAACAGGCGGCGTTCGAGCCGAACAATCTGGTTCCCGGTATCGGCATCAGCCCGGACAAAATGCTTTTGGCGCGGGTGTTCGCCTACGCCGACGCTCACCGCGCCCGGCTGGGAGTGAACTATAAGCAGATCCCCGTGAACACCCCCGTAGCTCCGGTACATAGCTACACCAAAGATGGCGCCATGCGCGTTCAGAAGGTGGCCGATCCGGTGTATGCGCCGAATTCCAAAGGCGGTCCCAGTGCAGACGGCGAGCGCTACCCCACGGATTCCACCTGGCACACCAGTGGTGACATGGTTCGAGCCGCCTATACTCTGCGCCGCGATGATGACGATTTCAGCCAGCCCAGAGCGCTGATCAACGAGGTCATGGACGATCAGGCACGAGACCGCCTTGTATCCAACGTGGTGGGCCACCTCAAAGACGGCGTATCGGAACCGGTTTTGCAGCGCGCGTTCGAGTACTGGAAGAACATCGATCCTGAGATCGGCTCCCGGATAGAGACGCGCTTCCGGGAATCCTAGCGCCTGCCCGGGGTTTTGCCCGGCGGGAACTTCCACCAGACGAAGAGTACCGCCAGCCCGAACAGCGAATAGGCGCCAATGAAAACCCAGGCTGGTGCTTCGTAGTAGAGCAGGCGCTGTAACCAGTACTGCACGAAGCTGCCGGAGTAACCGGCCTCCCCCGCTTCCGCCCGCAACCACATCTCGAGTGTGGTCAGCGGGCACAACACTCCCAACCATGCCTGCAGCACCACAATGGCGATTGCCAGCACATGGGCATAGCGAAACCCTCGTCGGTTTACCCAGCGCCAGCCAAGCCGGTTACCAGCCAGGATGACGATCAGCCCACCCACCACGAACAGTACGATCGCCACATGAACCGCGAGAACCGCGTCTGCCAGGATCTGGAAAGGCACCGTCGGGGCCCTGCTATGCTTGTCCGGGAGGCAGTACTACCCATTCCGGGTCGTCAAATTCTCCCAGAGGCCGGATGTCCACAAACGGCGCGGCACTGCGGATGATATCGGCAATCCGTGGATCCTTGTCGGATTCCATGGCGTCTCGGGCAGCCTTGCTTTCCCAGGTGGCGATGGCAATCAGCGTGTGCGGATCGCCAATTTTGCGATGCAACTCAGTCCCGCGTGCACCAGGTGCTTTCTGGATCAGTTCACTGGCCCGCACCCACGCGTCGGCGTACTCTTCCGCGGTATGCCCCTCTTTGATATGCACTTCAAAAATGTACTTCATAAAACCTCCATTCCCGGCACCCACCGAAGCGTGCTGGTTAATGCCTATAAGAAATAGCTTTGCATTCCTGCCTGGCAGGAGTACAGTGGCTTTCGTTGGAAAGATTTAGCAAAGCATTTCATCAATAAGACGCTTCTCTGTAGTTTATTCGTAGTGCAACGTCCTGTTTTTGACCACGCCAGTTTTTTGTTTCCCGCATACCGCTGATCTGTCATCACGCTGATGGCCAGACGGCACATAAAATATTTGAATTCAGGATAGTTAAACTATGTCTACTGTTACCGGTACTGTTAAGTTCTTCAACGAATCGAAAGGTTTTGGCTTCATCACTCGCGAAGGCGGCCCGGACGTATTCGTTCACTACAGCGCCATCCAGGGCGGCGGTTTCAAGACTCTGGCAGAAGGCCAGCAGGTTGATTTCACCGTAACTCAGGGCCAGAAAGGTCCTCAGGCGGAAAATGTTGTTGGTCTGTAAATAACAGCCAACGCATTCAAAAAAGGCAGCTTCGGCTGCCTTTTTTCGTTTCTCAGCCCCCATCAATGCCATTGCCCGCCTGACCACTTATTTGCCCAGCAGCTCCCCCACCGGCCGTAGATTGGTAACATGATCGCACAGGGATTTGACGATCATCAGAATAGGTGTGGCGATCACCAAGCCCACCGGCCCCCAGATCCAGCCCCAGAACAACAGTCCGATAAAAATGGATACCGTGTTCAGACTGGACACATGACTCGTCATCCAGGGCGTCATCAGATAGCCCTGAATGCTGGTGATAACCAGCGAAATCAGCGCCACGATGATGGCCATGTCCGCCGTCCCGAACTGCAGAAAGGCGGCCAGACCCACCCCGATAAAAACCAGGAAGGGCCCAAGGTATGGAATTCCACTGGCCACGCCCGCAGCAACACCCCACAGACCGGCCTCTTCCACACCCAGTGCGAGGAAGGCAAGCCAGGTGACCAGGCCAACAAACAGGGCCCCGATCAACATGACGAACAGAAACCGCCGCACCTGATAATGGAAGTCATTCATCAGCCGTGCTGCATTGCGCATACGCTGAAACGAGGGGCCGGACAACCGTATGACCTTGCGACGGTAGAGCTTGCCAATAGCCAGCAGGAAGTACACCAGGAACATCACGGAGAACAGCTGGGAAACCAGCAAGAGCAACGCCGACGACCCTTGCATAAGAAAGTCCCGCAGGTTGAACGAATCCTCCACGATACGAACCGGTGTCACGCCAGGCTCGGATTCATCTTCCTCTTCGTCACTCTTGGTGGTTGATTCGATTTCCTTGACGGCCTTTTCGGCTTTTTCAAGCATGTCCTCTTCTTCCGCCACCGGAGAGCGGGCGCGAATCTGCTCGATTTTCTGTGCCGCCAGGGGAATCTTGTCCAGCATGGCCATGGCCTCACGCTGCAACGGAATACTGGCTGCCGCCACGATGGCAATGAGTGACAGGATAACCAGCCCGGCACCGATAGCCCGGGGAATTTTGAGCCGGTCCAGAGCCGATACCAGGGGATCCAGAGCGTAAGAAACGAGAACCGCCACCACCAGCGGTAAAAGGATGGCCTCAGCCCAGTCGATAAAATAAATCGTCACAGCGGTGGCAATCACCACCAGGGCTGCATCCCTGACGCTGACGGTGCCTTTAAAGCGTCGTCTCGACGCAGCCGGGTTGCCCTTTTCTTCCATGAGATTGTCCCTTTGCTTCTCGATAAACGTTCAACAACCCTGACCTATCGTTTGCCGGTAACCTCTGGATCAATAGTAGCCTGAACCGGATGGGTTCGTCTCTGTTGCCTGACGAGACAGGTTTTCCGGCTACCAGGCCAGCCAGATTACGTGCCTCGCCCCCTTGCCCGGTCGGTGAGCACGCACAGTGACGGGATCAACGCAAAGGCCGGCCCGCTTGAGCCGCTCGGTAAAAGCCGGATCCTGTCCGGCCGACCAATACGCCAGAATGCCGTCCCCTCTCAACGCCGCCTGCGCGGCTTCGACGCCCGCCGTGGTGTACAGCCAGTCATTCTCCTTGCGCGTCAATCCCTCGGGGCCATTATCAATATCAAGAAGGATGGCATCGTAAGTGTTGGCTGAATCCTTGATCAGCTGCACTACGTCCCCGACATGCACTCGCGCCCTGGGGTCACTCAACGGGTAACCGGCTGCGGCACCCAACGGGCCCCGGTTCCAGGTTTCCACTTCCGGAACCAGCTCCGCGACAGTGACCTCCGCGTGGTCACCCAGGACCTCAAGCGCCGCAGCCAGGGTAAACCCCATGCCCAGACCACCAATCAGAACCCGGGGGGCAGGATGATCAGCGATACGCTCACAGGCCAGTGTTGCCAAGGCATCCTCCGAGCCATGGAGACGGCTGTTCATCAATTCTCCGGTAGTGCCGGCGATCTTGATGGAGAACTCATCGTTACGCCGGAGCAGCCGCAGCTGGGTGCCCTTGCCTGGAATTGTCGCCGTACCCAGCAGTTCAAAGCGGGCCATAAGAGGTCTCATCCTGTTCGTTAACAAGTGTTGAAAGTATTGCCCGCTCTTCCGGGCCCGGAAGTACACCGGTCAACCACGCCTCGATGACCGTCTCTCCGCGCTGGTTGGCCAGCACGGCCTCGGCTTTTGCCCGGTTTCGCGCGTCGACCTCGGTAATCGTAAAAACGCATCGGATGGTATCACCGAAATACACCGGGCGCCGGAACCGGAAGTTCATGCCGGAGGCCAGCCAGCCAATCTGCCCGCCCACTTCGGTTATCATTCCACCCACCAGCGGACCATGGCAGATTTTACCGTCGAGTTTCCTGGCACGCGTAAACCGTTCATCGTGCGGATGTCAGACACGGTCCTGTTGCCTCGCTTTCTGGTCATCATTCGAACGTGAGAGTATGGCATCACCGGCACAGGCAGGCCAAAATGGCCCTGCATTCCCGAAAACAAAAAACGAAACCGGATTAAGGCTCAATTTGTGACAACACCCCCATTGCGAATCGTTATTTTTGGTGCCGGCAGTATCGGCTGTTACCTCGGTGGCCGGCTGCTGTCCGCCGGGGCGGATGTGGTGATGGTTGGCCGGCCACGGCTACGGCAAGTGCTCCAGCATACGCCCCTAGTGGTGACCGACTATGAGGGTTTCAGCTTTCGTAGCCAGCTTGCTGACCACCGCTACGTGATCTCACCGGACGTCGCTGAGGGCGCCGACCTGGTTCTGGTCACAGTGAAGTCCGCCGCCACCCTCGAAGCGGGTGCGCAGCTCGCCCCCTGGGTCGCCAAAGGCACGCCTGTGGTCAGCCTGCAGAATGGCATTTCCAACGCTGCTCAGTTACAGGCCGCTATGCCTGGTGCCAATGTGCTCGCCGGCATGGTGCCATTCAACGTTCTGCAACAAGAACCCGGCCATTTCCATCAGGGCACCGAAGGTCATCTGATGGCGGAACAACACCCGTCACTCCGGGTCGCCCTCCGCTGGTTCGAGAAAGCCGGAAGCCCCCTTGAGCTGCGGCCCGACATCGAATCGGTGATGTGGTCAAAATTGCTGCTTAACCTTAACAACCCGATCAATGCCCTGTCGGGCGTGCCCCTTCTGGAAGAACTGTCCCAAAGGGATTATCGCCGCTGCCTGGCCATGGCCCAACGAGAAACTCTGCAACTTCTGAAGGCCGCCGGCATTCCCACAGTCAAGCTGACAGGACTGCCTATGGGTCTGATTCCGCCGCTGATGTCGTCGCCTGACTGGCTGTTCACCAGGCTGGCGAGGAAGATGTTAACCATTGATCCTGTGGCAAGATCGTCCATGTGGGAAGACCTGCAAGCCGGACGACCCACGGAGATTGACTGGATCAACGGTGAGGTGGTGAAACTGGCAGAGAAACTGGGACGGGACGCCCCGGTTAACCGAAAGCTGGTGGAACTGATCCATCACTGCGAGGTCACGCCGGAGACATGGAGTGCGCAACCGTTGTTCGAGACGCTCCGGCAGGCACAATGAGCGCCTGCGTTGCTAATGCAGTCCGCAGGCTGCAATCCGCCGATTCCACCCTCGCTCTTTTTGGGTACACTGGCAGACATTCGCCTTCATCGCACCGGGCTCACGCATGTCATCCGCTTTCATTTTTGCTGTTTTCGCTCTGACCCTCATCACACTGGCGGTATTTCGACTGTTCTTTTACCGCCAGTGGCGCCGGAAGCGGGAACTGAGCAAAACGTTTCCGGATCACTGGCGAGCGCTGCTGGAAGCCCGGGTTCCCTTCTACTCCAGACTGCCACAGCCTGACCGCCAACAACTGGAGCAACACGTGCAGCTGTTCCTCGCCGAAAAAGCGTTCTACGGCTGTGACGGGTTTGACATCGATGACTCGGTACGCGTCACCATCGCAGGACACGCCTGCCTGCTGATTCTGGCTCGCTCCTATTCCGACTTTGACGAGGTGCGGAGCATTCTGGTGTATCCGGGCAGTTACCGGGTCGAACATGAGGACGACGACGGCACCATAGTCAGTGTGAGGGAGGAAATTCGCGCCGGAGAAGCCTCGGGCTATGGCCAGGTGGTACTAGCCTGGGAGGAATGTCTGGAGGGAGCGGTCAATCCCGGGGGCGACCACAACGTGATCCTTCACGAATTCGCCCATCAGCTAGATTACCTCGATGGCAGCGCCGACGGGGCCCCGCCCCTCAGCGGTGAGCAGGCCCGGCATTGGCAGCGCACCATGACGCACGCTTACGAGCACCTACGCACCTCCCTGGCGCAGCACCATTCGCTCTGGCTGGATCCCTACGGCGCAACGGAGCCAGCCGAGTTTTTCGCCGTGCTGACCGAAGCTTTCTATCAGCAGCCCCAACACCTCAAGAACGAACAGCCGGAAGTGTACGAGGCCCTGTGCGGTTTCTATCGCCTGGATCCGCTAGGGCCTGACCTTTTCAAAGCCTCCGGAACACCGTAAAAATCGTGTAAATTTCCGTCAATCGCGATCACTGGTAGTAAAGTAGGGATCAACGAACCTGCAAACGGTGCCACCCCATGAAGCGATACCTGCTGTGGCTCTCGCTGATGACTCTCAGCACCCTCACCCAACAGACACAGGGCGCTCTTCGTTGCGGCTCGTCGCTGGTCAGCGAGGGCGACTGGCCGCTGGAGGTGGAAGAGCGCTGCGGCGTACCGGACTACGTTGCCGAATACCCCACGGCCACCCTGCCGGGGCTTGGTGTGGTGCAAACCGAGGAACACTGGTATTACAACCGGGGGCCACAACAGTTTGTGCAGCGGCTGGTGTTTCGCAATGGCAAACTGGCCGGTGTCGAAAGCCTCGGCTATGGCTTCCATACCTCAGAAAACGCCCGCTGCAGCTCGCGGGTTTTACGACAGGCCTCCAACGAGTACGAACTGGTGGCGCGCTGTGGCGAACCCCTCTCGAAAAACGTTGAGTGGCGTTTTCCGAATCAGCAATGGCACGCCAACCGCTGGCAAACCGGACACCCCGTACTGGTTCAGGAATGGTTGTATGGCCTGTCACGCAATCAGTTCAGGCAGGTGGTCACGTTGCGCAACGGCAAGGTCACCAGCGTGGAATCCCGTGCCGGCAGTCACTGAGTGTCGAGCCTCAGCAAGCTTCCAGTAATTGCTGTGCGTGAGCCCTCAAGGCGGTCTTCAATCCCTCCGGCTGCTGAACGGTAAAGCGAAAGGGCAACTGCGACAGCCACCTCGCAAACCACTGAAGACTGTCGGTTCTTGTCGTCAGCAGCAGGCCATCGTCCTGCTGTTCGAAACGCTCGGCACAGGTGGAGTCAAACCCGAACGCCGCAGCCGCGGTTTGTTGGTCGGTGTGAAACACAACCGAGACGTCGTAGGTCTGCCCCCAGGACTGGAGGCT
Organism: Pseudomonadota bacterium; assembly: GCA_051750305.1. Taxonomy (GTDB): domain Bacteria; phylum Pseudomonadota; class Gammaproteobacteria; order Pseudomonadales; family Oleiphilaceae; genus Marinobacter. The sequence continues at coordinate 367,183 of JBNJJM010000005.1, forward strand.
TTCGCTCAGATAATCCCCCGCATCAAACCCCGCGGGTCGCTCAAACGTTTGCGGTAATGTACCCACGCCACTGATCCGGTCCAGACGGAAAGAGCGCATGGCACCGCGCAGGTGACAGAAGCCGATGAGGTACCAACGCCCCTGACGAAACACCAGGCCGTAGGGATCCAGGGTTCTCCAGGTCGCTTCCCGATCGGGGGCGTGATAAACGAATGTCACCTGCTGCAGCGCCTCAGCAGCGGCTGTGAGAATCAACAGGGCGCGGTCGTCCCGTGTCTGCTCGCCCCGGGGCAGGATGACCCGGGTAGTCTCGCTGACCCCGCGTACCCGACGCTTGAGGTTGGCGGGCATAACCCGTTCAAGCTTGGCCTGGACGCTGGCAATGGCAGGCGCAGACGCCGACAGACCCAGCTGTTGCGCCGCCACCAGACCCAGCGCCACAGCCAGGGTTTCTTCATCGGTAAACATCATCGGCGGCAGCTTGAATCCGGCTACCAGCCGGTACCCGCCATAGCGGCCCTGTTCCGTGGTCACCGGAATGCCCAGCTCTTCCAGCACAGTGATGTAGCGACGAATGGTTCGCCGGTCCACCCCGAGCCTCTGCGCCAGCTCCGCGCCATTGATCTGACCCTGGGATTGCAGCAGCTCAAGCACCGCGAGCACGCGTGTTGTGGGTCCGGCCATGACTGCCTCCCTGTCGTCAGCCGACGAAATCATTAAACAGTCAGTATCCCATTTAATTAGGACGGATTCTCGCCTATTGCCAGGCTAATCTGCTCGGGCAGGACCAGAATCAATCTGAACGCTCTGACAAGGAAAAGGAGACTGTCATGTCGGAAATCACACTCTACAGCCACCCCATGTCCCGCGGCCGTGTTGTTCGCTGGATGCTTGAGGAGCTTGAAGTACCCTATCACCTGGAGGTGCTGGAATTCGGCCCGGCCATGAAGACACCGGACTATCTGGCCCTCAACCCCATGGGCAAGGTGCCGGTCATCAGGCACGGCAATACGGTGGTCACCGAGGTAGCGGCCATTTGCGCCTACCTGGCCGATCAGTTTCCCGACAAGCAGCTGGCGCCGGCGTCCGGCAGCCCGGAGCGGGGGCCCTATTACCGCTGGCTGTTTTTCATGGCCGGTCCCTTTGAAATGGCCACCAGCGCCAAAGCCTATAACTGGCGCATCGACGATGACAACGTTCAGGCTGTTGGCTGCGGGCGCCTCGAAGACGTTGTCACCGCACTGGAACAGGCGCTGAGCAAGGGGCCCTATATTTGCGGAGAGCAGTTCACCGCCGCCGATGTGGTGGTCAGCAGCTACCTCTGGTGGGAAATGATGCAGACGCACCTGGAACCGCGCCCCGTGTTCCAGGATTACGTTGCCCGCACCGAAGCCCGACCGGCGGCCAAACGCGCCAACGAGCTGGATGACGCGCTGGTAGCGGCAAAACCTGCGGCCACGGCCTGATACAGTGGCGCCCGCCCCGGCATAAGGTCAGGGCGGGCCTGGCGCCCGGTCAGCTACCATCCCCCTTCACGCCCAACCGGTCCAGGTAGAGGTGCAGCTCCTGCTCACTGAGATTCACATACTCCAGCACCCGGCCGTACAGCATCACGGTCGGCACGTTGCGGCCATCCAGCTCCCGCTGGGTTTCCTGAAGTACATACAGAATGATGCGTTCGGTGCGGGTGAGGCCGTCCCGCACGTCGGGGATGGTTTCCAGCAGGGTGTTCAGCTCGTCCGCAGTCACGGTGCGCTCCGTCTCTGTTCAGATGGTTTCAGTCGCCGACGGTGTAGGAAAGTATGCGGGACAGGTGGCTGTAGGGCAGCCCGGTTTCCTCATGCCAGCGAGTAAACGCCTGTTGCGCCTGAACCAGCGCTTTCTTACTGCCCGGTGTGGCATCCAGCAACTCTTCCCGCCGCAATCCGGCGACCACGTCCGGAGACAGAATAAAACCGTCCCAGCCCACCCGGCGCAGGAAATACTGAGCCGAATTCCCCCCCAGACGCTCTCCGTTGCGTTTCAGCCACAGCAACAGACCCACCTGATCCCCGGACGACCAGTTGGCGAGGAATTGGCCAAAACTACCGTGCTCACGGGAGGTGTCGACGATCATTCGGGCGTTGCCAGGTACGGTGCGAATTTTCTGCATGTTGCGGACAATTCGCTCATCCCGGGCCAGTTCCTCCAGCACCTCCGGCGGCACCTGTTGCCAGTACAGGGGTACAAAACCCTTGAAGGCAGCCTCAAAATCCGGCCACTTGCGCTCAATTACCCGCCAGACGAAACCGGCCTTGAAAATGCAGCGGGTTATCTCAGACAGGTAGCGGTCATCCCCCAGTGATTCCAGCCCGCCGGGCTCAGCAACTCTGGGCAGCATGTCGCGCAACGCCACTTCGCCACCCCTGCGAGCGCATGCCTGATCATAAATGCGGGAAAAAGACATGATGTGGTTTCCGGAATTCTGGTTGTGGTTTCTTACGAGAGTGGTCCACTATAAAGGAAACCCAACGGATCAGGGAGACACGCACATGCCACTTATCGGATGGGTATTCATTCTGCTGGCCATCGGCCTGGTGCTTGGCAGTCTGTTCATGCTGCGGGACAGCGCCGGGAAATTCCGCATCTCGGATGAAAAAATGAAGAAAATCCAGGAACGCAAGGCCGAGCTTGAGGCCGAGGAAAGCGCCGAAGACCGGGAGAACTGAGCCGGTCAGTGGTGACCGTGCTCCTGTTTCTTCATTTCCTCCTGCTTTTCGGAAGCGGCACCATCAAGGGGTTCAACGGTCAACTCCACGTCCATGGTATCCGCGCCATCAAAGCTCAATGTCAACGGCACACTCTCCCCCTCTCGCAGCGGTTCCTTGAGTTTTTCCAACATCAGATGGTAGCCGTGGGGCTTGAGTTCAACAGTTTTGCCGGCAGGAATCATCAGTCCGTTTTTCAACGGCTGCATACTCATTACCCCATCGTTCATGATGCTTTGATGGATGGAAACACTCGCGGCCCGCGGGGTTTCAGCGGCAATGAGAGTGATATCGCTGGCTCCGCTGTTGCTGATGCTCAGGTAGCCCACCCCCATGGGTGAGCCCGGGGGTGTCGGGCGGCTCCAGGGGTGATCGATTTTAACGTTGCCCCGGGAATAGTCGTGGGCGACGGCGGGGGCATTGATCAGAGTGCTGCCAGCCAGCAGCAGGCTTGCAGCCAGGGTTTTAACCGGTGTCATGATGTCTCGCGTCGGGTCTGGGTCTGGTTTGGGATAACCCGAATTCTGTCAGGGTTTTCCCAAAGCTTCCACCAGCGCCCCAAGAAACCGTGAAGCCTCGCCACCCGTGGCCGCGCGGTGATCAAAGGTCACTGAAAGCGGCAGGATGCGACGAATGGTCGCAGCGCTCCGGTAAGGGACAACTTTTTCCCGGATGGTGCCCGCGCCGACAATCGCCACCTGCGGTGGCGTCACAATCGGGTTGGCATACTGGCCGGTCATGGTGCCGAAATTGGACAGGGTAATGGTGGCGCCCTGCATTTCTCCGGGCGGAATCTTGCGAGTGGCCACGGCTTCGCGCAGGTTCTCCAGGCCTTTGCGCAGATCTTTCAGTGACCGGTGGTTCACGTCCCGCAACACCGGCACAAACAGTCCGTCAGGAGTATCCACGGCAATGCCTATGTGCACCTCATCCAGCAACCGCCGGCTGAGGTTATCGCCGTCAAACCAGCAGTTCATCGCCGGCGAGGTTTCACAGGCGCTGGCGATGGCCCGCACCAGGCGCATGGTGATGTCCGCCCCCTTTTTCCAGTCGCCAATGTCCACGTCCTCGTAGATGGACACCGGCACCACCTGGGCGTGGGACAATGCCATGTTCCTGGCCATGGTGCGGCGGGTGCCCCGCAGCGGTTCGGAATCCCCCAGCTGCTTCTGGTGACTGGCGTGCTTGTGCACATCGTCGTTGGTGACCAGACCGCCCGGGCCGCTGCCTTTGATCTGCTCCAGGCTCACGCCCAGACGTTCGGCCAGGGCACGTACCCCCGGTGTCGCCCGGTTCGAGCGCGCGCGCTTGCTGGAGGGCGCGGCACCAACAATGAACTGATCCTGACGGGAACCGGCTTCGGCCTTTTTCAGCTCACCCACCACGGTGCCGCCGTCATCGCCTTCGCCTTCGTAGGCCAGCAACGGCTCACCGGTGTGGATAATGTCGCCCGGTTCACCGTACAGCTTGGCGACGACACCCGCCTCCGGTGACGGCACCTCGACAATGGCCTTGGCGGTCTCCACGCTGACCAGCACCTGGTCCACGGCCACGGTGTCGCCCACTTTTACATGCCATTCCACAATTTCCGCTTCAGGCAGGCCTTCGCCCAGATCCGGCAGTTTGAAGTTCTTCATAACGCGATCACCTGTTCCACGGCCTCCACAATGTCACCCACCTGGGGCAGATAGGCCTGCTCGTTACGGTAGTAGGGCATGATGGTGTCGTATCCGGTCACCCTCACCACCGGTGCCTGCAGGTCCAGAAACGCCGCTTCGGCAATGGACGCGGCAATCTCCGCCCCTACGCCACCGCTGCGACAGGCCTCATGAACAATCACTGCACGGCCGGTTTTGGCCACGGAGCACGGCAGGGTTTCACGATCCAGCGGGCTGACCGTAGCCACATCAATGACCTCCGCCGAGATGCCCTGCTCGGTGAGTTTGTCTGCCGCCTGCAAGGTTTCCAGAATGGACGCACCCCAGCTGATCAGGGTGACGTCGTCGCCCTCCCGCAGTGTGAAACAGGTGTCCAGGGGCAGCGCGTCACCGTTGTCGGCGACACTCTGGGTGACCGCACGGTAGATGCGCTTGGGCTCCAGGAACACCACCGGATCCGGGTTGCGAATGGCCGCCAGCAGCAGCCCATAGGCGCGCTGCGGCGAACTGGGAATCACCACGCGCAAGCCGGGCACATGGGCGAACAGCGCCTCGGTACTTTCCGAATGATGCTCCGGCGCGTGAATGCCGCCACCGAACGGCGCGCGATACACCAGCGGGCAATGCAACCGGCCGCGGGTGCGGTTGCGCATACGCGCAGCGTGGCTGACCATCTGCTCCATACCGGCGTAGATGAAGCCCATGAACTGGAATTCCGCCACCGGTTTCAGACCCTGGACGGCCATCCCGATGGCGGCACCGGCAATCAGGTTTTCCGCCAGCGGCGTGTCCATCACCCGCTTGTAGCCAAAGCGCTCCTTGAGGCCCACCGTCGCCCGGAACACACCGCCGTTGGTGGCGATATCCTCACCCAGCACCACCACGTTTTCGTCGTGGGCCATTTCCCAGGCCAGGGCCATATTAACCGCCTCAACCAGGGTGATGTCTTTCACTTCACTGGCTCTGGACCGGGCCACGGCTTTCTGCGCAGACGCATTCATGCGGCACCTCCCTGCCCGGCGCGGGCACAATACTTGTCAGCAATCCATTCACGCTGGGCCTGCAGCGCCACCGGCACGGTTTCAAACAGGTAGTCCATCATCGCGGTCGGTGGCTCAGGCTCGGTCGCCAGATAGGCCTCGACGGCCCTGTCGACCGCCTCTTTGCATTCGGATTGCAGTCGCTTCTCCTGCTCCGGATCCCAGAGGCCGGTGTCGTGGAGGTAATTCTGCAGACGTTTGAGGCCGTCTTTTTCCCAGGCCTTTTTCAGCTCCTCGGCACTGCGATAACGGGTGGCGTCATCGGCGGTGGTGTGATCCCCGAGCCGGTAAGTCACCGCCTCGATAACCGAGGCGCCTTTACCGCCATGGGCCCGCTCCAGCGCCTGATCAATGGCTTCGGTCACCGCAAAGTAATCGTTGCCATCAACCACATGCCCGGGCAACCCCGCCCCGATGGCTTTCTGGGCAATGGTTTCGGCGCTGCTCTGCACGCTGCGGGGGGTGGAAATAGCCCATTGATTGTTGATCACCACAAACACCACCGGCAGATGCCAGGCCCCGGCGAGGTTGATGCTTTCCAGGAAATCCCCTTTCGAGGTGCCACCATCCCCGACACAACAAACCACCGCACGGGCTTCACCGCGAATCCGGAACGCCGAGGCCACGCCCACCGCATGACAACACTGAGTGGCAATGGGCACAGAGATAGGCAGGTCTTCGGGGCAGTTCTTCCACGCACTGCCGCGTTCATCACCCCCCCAGTACAGCAGCAGCTCCGTGAGGCTGACGCCCCGCAGGATGTGCGCCGCCTGATCCCGGTAATAGGGCACGAACACATCGGTACTGGCCAAGCTCTGGCCGATCACGGTGCCAATCACCTCATGCCCCAGAACCGACGGGTAGGTCCCGCATTTTCCGGTGCGCTGCAAGGCGATGGTTTTGGTGTCGAAGGTGCGGGTCAGCACCATGTTGCGGTAGGCGGCCAGGGTACGTTCGGTGTCCTCGGCCTGAGGTGGCAGCTCGCCAAGCGGCGTGCCGTGATCATTCAGGTAACGGGTACTGTCCACATGAAATTCGTGGCGTTGTCTCATCCCATCCTCCTCTCCCCTGCCTTTTGATGAAGGCGCTGACTGCGACGGAAGCCTGCTTGTGGCGGGCCGGCCGGCAGTGCTGGGGTGGCTGTTTTGTTGGAACGCGGGTTTCGCGTTGCTGGGACTTGCACAGGGCATCCGAAGACGCTCTGCTTAATATTTAGACGATGAGGCGGGATAGTTCAATGCGAGGGAGGCCTGCCTGGACTTGCTGCCCGGAGCCAGGCCCGCAGGACGAAATCTTCTCAGACCGGCCGTTCAGTCCTCCCATTCACGGTACTGGGTGCCCTGCCTGAGCAGCCAGTAAGTCACGCCAAGCGCCAGCGTGGTTGCGGCAATTCCAATCAAATACATGGGCGTAAGGGTTTCAAAATCCAGCACAATAACCTTCCGGGCAATTGCCATGAGCGCCGTTGCAACGACCAGTTGCACCGGGAACACATTGGTGCCGAGATAAAGCCGGATATTGATGAAAATTTCCACGGCGATCAGCACGGCCATAAAGGCGCCGAAGGTGTAGAAAATATCGTTAATGTTGAGAAGCAGGAAGGGCGGCGTTATCAACCGGTCGTAAATGATGTAAATGACATCACCAATGCCCCAGAGAATGACGGCCACCATCAACACCGCAAGCACCCGGATAGCGAAACGGATCACCCGGTGCAGGCCGCGGAAGAGGGGATCGGGAAAATCCACCGGAAGTTCCTGATGCAATTCGTGCTTCCGGCCCGGCGGTGACTGCGCAGGTGTTACATCGTTCTCTTGACCAGCCATTGAGCTCCCCCCTGACGCTTCTGTTTCGAGCGCACTATCAGGCCTTTTTGACAAACTCCGACTTCAGTTTCATAGCACCGAGGCCATCGACCCTGCAATCAATATCATGGTCACCTCCAACCAGGCGGATGCCTTTGACCTTGGTGCCAACCTTCACCACGGCGCTGGAGCCTTTTACCTTGAGATCCTTGATCACCGTGACGGTATCGCCGTCCTGCAGCTCATTCCCATTGGCGTCACGGATCGTTTCGCCGGCTTCCGCAGCCGCCGTTTCAGCCTCGCTCCACTCATGGCCGCATTCCGGGCACACAAGCTGTCTACCATCTTCGTAGGCATACTCTGACTGGCACTGAGGGCAAGGAGGGAGCTGAGACATGACGAGATTCCTGTGATGATTGGGAGAGAGCAGTCTACCAGAAAGCCGGCCCCTCCGGAGCGGCCGTGATCAACCTTCCGGCGCGACCCGCGCCAGCACCCGCGGATTTTCCGACAACGGCAAGGCGATGATGACGCCCTCATTCGAGGCAGGATACACCCCGGTCAGCCGGGTGATGTTGACCTGATGGGAAACCAGAATCACAGGTTCCCCGCCCTCCAGCTCGTTTACCAGCGCTATGGTTTGCACCGTCGCCATATCGCCATCGCTGCGGTTTCGGAAAAACGAATTCAGAGACGGCCACTCTATTACCGCTCCCATGCTCATTTCTGTTGCCGTCTCCATGCAACGACACCACTGGCTACTGAATACCCGCGCAGTGTCGATGCCGTGTTTCCGCAGCAAAGGCCGCCACGACCGGGCCTGTTCCCGGCCCTGGTCATTCAGGTTCCTCTGGGTGCGGCAGTCTTCAATATCAAAATTGCCCGGGTCCCCCGTACCCGGCGCCAGAGCATGGCGGAGCATCAGCACGGCGCGCCCGTCCCGCAGCGCACTCCACGCCTGGGCATTGTCATCCGCATGGGCGCCGATGGCTGGCAACATGACCAACAGCCAGATCGCACAACCCCGGAGGATAACGTAAAGTCTCGGATGATGACGTTTCATAAATCGGTCCTTGGCCAGGGATCGAAGGTTTTCTCTGTTTATACGGAACCACGAACGTATGGAGCATTACATCACCGCATTTGCCACCGGATTCGGCCTCGGTAATGCGCCCTGGCTGCCTGGTACCGCGGGGGCGCTACCGGGGCTTTTCATCGCATGGATTCTGGCACACCAGAGGCAATGGGTTCAGATTTCCGCGGTGCTGGCTCTGGTTGCTGTGGCGATTCCGGTCTGCGACATTGCCTCCAGCACACTTGGCGGCAAGGACGACAGTCGCATCATCGCCGACGAGTTCCTGCTCTTTCCAGCGGCCGTGGTCGCCCACCGGATCGTCCGGAACCCTTTGGTTCTGCTTGGCGCGTTTGCGGCCAGCAGAGCCCTGGATGGACTCAAGCCGCCGCCGGCAGCGCAGCTGGAAGGCACCGCCGGCGGCGTTGGCATTGTGCTTGATGACCTGGTGGCGAACCTCTACCTCTGGCTGATTCTGGCGGCTATCGTCGCCTTCATCCGATACCGGATACAACGCCGGGGTGGCTGATGGTTTAAACTGGCATTGTTTTTATTTCCGGTTTACCTGTGAGGACCACGAACCATGCCGATCTGGGTCGATGCCGACGCCTGCCCCGTACCCATCCGGGAAATACTCTGCCGCGCCGCCACGCGCTGGCAAATACAGACCACTTTCATTGCCAATCACGTCATCAAACTACCGGCCAGCCCCTACATCAAGGCCCGGCAAGTCATGCAGGGCTTCGACGTGGCCGACAACGAAATCATGGACCAGCTCAGCGAAGGCGACCTGGTGATTACCCAGGACATCCCCCTGGCTGCCGAAGCCATCGAAAAAGGCGCCGACGTGTTCAATCCCCGGGGTCAGGCCTTTACCCGCGAAAACATTCGCCAGCGCCTGGCCATGCGCAATTTCATGGAAGAGATGCGGAATGCCGGCCAGGTCACCGGGGGACCGGCACCGTTCAGCCAGACCGATCGCAAGGAGTTCGCGGACAAACTGGATCGCTGGCTTCAGCGTCATACCCGCAAGTGATAATGATTCTGTTTTAAAGTAGAAATAAATCCGCTACCCTTGCCGCCTTTATGTCTGCAGGTTGTCCTTTACCTGCGCGTATCACGGGAGAGAAGCGGAGTATGTCCTCACACAGCCACGCCCCCACCAGCAGCTTTGCCGCTCTGGCACGCCTGCTCAGGTATGCCCGGGGTTACCGCCGCCAGATCATCGCGGCCGCCACCTGTTCGGTCATCAACAAGCTGTTCGACATCGCGCCGGAAATCCTCATCGGCGTGGCCATTGATGTGGTGGTCAACAAGGAAGAAAGCTTTGTGGCCGGCCTCGGGTTCGAGACCGCGCAGGAACAGATCACCATTCTGGCCATCCTGACCTTCTTCATCTGGGCCGGTGAATCCCTGTTCGAATACCTGTTCCAGATCCTCTGGCGCAATCTGGCCCAGCGGCTGCAGTCGGATCTGCGACAGGATGCCTATGAGCATGCCCAGCGTCTGGACATGAGCTTTTTCGAGGCACGCAGCTCTGGTCAGCTGGTGGCCACCATGAACGACGACGTGAATCAGCTTGAGCGCTTCCTCGACGGCGGTGCCAACGCCATGATTCAGGTGGTGGTCACCGTGGTGGCGGTGGGCGCGGTCTTCTTCGTGCTGTCTCCGCTGATTGCGCTGCTCGCCTTCACGCCGATCCCGCTGATCATCTGGGGCGCGTTCTATTTCCAGCGCAAGGCCGGTCCGCTGTACGCCGATGTGCGGGAAAAAGTGGGGGATCTGTCCAGCCGCCTCGCCAACAACCTCGGCGGCATTGCCACCATCAAGAGTTTCACCGCCGAAACCCGGGAAGCCCAGCGTCTGAAAGAAAGCAGCGAAGCCTACGTGGAGGCCAATCGCCGCGCTATTCGCATCAGCTCGGCGTTTATCCCGATCATCCGTATGGCCATTCTGGCGGGTTTCCTCGCAACGTTCACCGTAGGCGGCATGATGGCCCTGAGTGGCGACCTGAACGTGGGCGCCTACGGCGTGCTGGTGTTCCTGACTCAGCGCTTGCTCTGGCCACTGACCGGACTGGCGGAAGTGATCGATCTGTTCGAGCGAGCCATGGCCAGCACCCGACGCATCCTCGACCTACTGTCGGAGCCGGTCCATGTCCGTGACGAAGCAGGCAAGGCCCTCATCGAGCCGGTTCGGGGCGAGGTTTCCCTGAACAAAGTAAGCTTTCACTATCCCAGCAGTGGAGCCGGCATCCGCGATATCGACCTGCATGTGCCGGCGGGCAATACCCTGGCGCTGGTGGGCGCGACCGGCTCCGGCAAGTCGACACTGATCAAACTGCTGCTGCGATTCTACGATCCCAGCCACGGCGATATCCGCATCGATGGTCAGCCGATTCAGGGCATCAGCCTGAAATCCCTGCGTAACGCCATCGGGCTGGTGAGCCAGGATGTGTATCTGTTCGAGGGCAGCATTCGCGACAACCTGACCTACGGCAAGCCGGACGCGTCAGACGGCGAGATCATCGACGCCGCGAAGACCGCCGAAGCCTGGTCCTTTATCGACGCCCTGCCCGATGGCCTCGATACCCCGGTGGGGGAGCGTGGCATTCGCCTTTCCGGTGGCCAGCGCCAGCGCCTTTCCCTGGCTCGTGCGCTGTTGAAGAATCCGCCCATTCTGGTTCTGGACGAAGCCACCAGTGCCGTGGACAACGAAACCGAAGCCGCCATTCAGCGCTCCCTCAAGCGCATTGGCCATAACCGCACGGTGATCATGATCGCCCACCGCCTGTCCACCATCGTCGACGCGGACACCATCGCGGTTGTGGATGCTGGCAAAGTGGTGGAAAGCGGCAGCCATCAACAGTTACTGGACCACAATGGCGCCTATGCGGCCCAGTGGCGGGTGCAGACCGGCCAGGCCTGACTGCCGGACACCCCGCCTCAATATGCATTGATAGTAATTCGCATTTAGATTATTCTGCAGGCCTTCGGAGCTTACCCCTCTGAACCGTCCCACAAATCCGGGAGCCTGCATGTCTGCGTTCTTCAAAGTATCCGGCCTGGGTGTGCACATCGGTGACGCCGCCATCCTTCACAATGTCACTCTGGACTTTCGCGAAGGCGAAGTAACGGCACTGCTCGGTCACAATGGCTCCGGCAAGTCCACGCTGTTGAAAATCCTGGCGCGTCAGCTGTCGCCCTCCTCCGGTGACGTCAGTGTGCTGGGCACCTCCTTCCATCGCACCGGCGCCCGCGAGTTTGCGCGCACGGTGGGTTACCTGCCCCAGCACCCGCCCGCAACCGACGGACTGACTGTGCGCGAACTGGTCGCCCTGGGCCGCTACCCCTGGCGGGGGCCATTGGGACGCTACAGCTCCGAGGACCAAGAGCTGATCGATCAGGCGATCGACGATACCGGGCTTACCCGTTTCCGGTACCGCTCGGTGGACACTCTCTCCGGCGGCGAGCGGCAGCGCGCCTGGATCGCCATGTTGCTGGCCCAGCAGACCCGCTGCCTGCTGCTGGATGAGCCCATTTCCGCCCTGGATGTGAAACATCAGGTTGAGACCCTGCGGCTGGTGCATCGCCTCGCGGAGGAACGGGAACTGACCGTGGTGGTGGTACTCCACGATGTGGATCTGGCCGCCCGTTTCTGTGACCGCCTGGTGGCACTGAAATCCGGGGCGCTGGTCGCCGACGGCAGCCCCCGCGACATCATGGACTCCGGCATCCTCGAGTCCATTTACGGCGTACCCATGGGCGTGCTGGAACGCGCGCCGGGCCAGTGGGTCTCCTATGTTCACTGAGCGCCGGCCAGTTCGCCTCGCCCTGACGCTGCTGCTGAGCCTCGCCCCGATGCTGGCAAGTGCGGCCACGTGGCACCATGAATACGGCACCGTCACCCTGGATGAACCACCAGAGCGGGTGGTCACCCTCAACTGGGCGGCCACGGAAGCGCTGCTGCTTCTGGACGTCGCGCCGATCGGAATGGCGGATCGTGAGGGCTATTCCGTCTGGGTCAAGGAGCCCGAGCTCCCGGACGGCGTTCACAACATCGGCACCCGTGTGGCCCCCAGCCTCGAGGCCATTGCCGAGCTGAAACCGGATCTGATTGTCACCAGCTCCGAAACGGCACCGGCCGCTGAACTGCTGGAGCGAATCGCCCCCACGTATGTCATCAGTGTGTATCGGGAAGGCAGCCAGCCCCTGGAAAAATCCCGGGAAATGCTTCTGACGCTCGGCGAAATGCTGCATCGCGAGGAACGTGCGGCCGCCGTGATAGACGATATCGAACAGACTCTCGAAACCCAGCGCCAACGGCTGGAAGCCGCCGGTCTGACCGACAGGCCGGTGGCGCTGGTGAACTTCCTTGATGATCGCCATGTGCGGATCTATGCACCCAACGGACTCTACCAGACGGTGCTGGAAGGGCTGGGACTGACCAATGCCTGGTCCAGGCAGGGCAACTTCTGGGGCTTTTCCGTGGTCGGACTCGAGGCGATTGCGCCTTACGGAGACAGCCGCGTGGTGGTGATTTCGCCGCTTCTCCCGGGGCTCGCGGATAACCTCGACAACAGCCCGTTCTGGACCTACCTGCCGCCCGTCAGGCATGAGCGCATTTATCAGATAGACACCACCTGGCCTTTTGGGGGGCTGTTTCAGATCAAGCGTCTCGCGCTCCAGCTGACCGAGAGCCTGCTGGCGGGAGGGTCTGACAATGTACGCTGACACTGCCACAATGCCCCCGGCGCAGCCTGCGATCCCGGCAAGATTGCCAGTGGCCGCGGCTGTCCTCTGGCTCGGCGCGCTCCTCGCCAGCGCCACGCCCTGGCTGACGCAACTGGAACCGGCCGCGCTGCTCTCTGCGTTCTGGACCTTTGATCCGGATCAGTATGCCTCGGTGCTGGCCCATTTCAGCTGGGCACCCCGGGTATCCATTGCCATGCTGATCGGCTGCGGTCTGGGGCTGGCGGGGGCCGTCACCCAGCAGATTCTCAATAACCCGCTGGCGTCGCCCACTACCCTGGGTGTTGAGGCCGGCGGGCAATTCGGGGTGACACTGGCCACCTTGTTTGCGCCCGGCCTGCTGGCGTTCAGCCCGGATCTCGCTGCGATCGGCGGGGGCATGCTGGCGATCGGCCTGGTGATCGCCCTGACCTGGCGCCTGGGCTTTTCACCGGTCACCGTCATTCTTGCCGGCCTGGTGATCACCTTTTTCCTCGGCGCCATGAACATGGCGTTCCTGCTGCTCAAAGGAGAATGGCTGGGCAACCTGTTTATCTGGGGGGCGGGCTCTCTGGTGCAGAATAACTGGGAACCGTTCATGGATCTGTGGCCACGGGTGCTGGTACTCGCGTTCCTGATGTTACTGCTGATGCGCCCGCTGCAATTGCTGCAACTGGGGCAGGCCTCCGCAAGCTCTCTGGGTGCCCGCGTCGGGCTGATCCGGCTACTGGCGCTGTTCCTGGTGGTTCTGATGAGCACCACCGTGGTCAGCCGCGTCGGGGTCGTCGCTTTTGTCGGCCTTGCCGCGCCGGTGCTGGCCCGACTCCTTGGTGCTCGTTCCCTGGGTAGTCGTTTGCTGTGGAGCACACTGATGGGGGGTGGCCTGCTGCTGTTGGCAGACACCCTGGCCCACTGGGCCTCCACCTGGGGGGACGGTTCACTGGTGCCCACGGGCACCACCACGGCGCTGATTGGCGGTCCGGTCATCCTGCTGGCCCTGCAGGGCTTCCGCAACACGCACCATATGCCTGGCCAGGATTCCAGCCCCGCCAGTTTCCAGCCAAGGCGTCGCTCCCCCGTGCTGATCGGGGGCATCATTGCGGTGCTTCTTCTGCTGACAACCGTGGTTTCCATGGGGTGGTCTCCCGGACTGGATGGCTGGTCCTGGACCGCCATCAGCCAATGGCACGAAGCCTGGGTCTGGCGGGGCCCCAGGCTGCTGGCGGCCATGCTGGCAGGCGTCGCGCTGGGGTTGGCCGGGACACTGATACAGCGCATGACCGGCAATCCCATGGGCAGCCCGGAAATGCTCGGCATCAGCGGCGGCGCCGCCCTGCTCATGGTGCTGATCGTACTGTCAGGGCTCGACGTCGGCAGGCTTGGCCAACTGGCGGCCGCCACCCTCGGCGCAGCCGCCTCTCTCGGCCTGCTGATCCTGCTGGCGCGCAAACACCGGTTTGCCGGCAATCAGCTCTTGCTGGGTGGTCTTGCGCTGTATGTTTTCATGGACGCTGGCCTGCGCCTGGTCATGGCATCAGGCGGCACCGTGGCGTCTCAGCTGCTGAACTGGATGTACGGCTCCACCTGGCTGGTTTCAGAGAATGAGGCCCTGAGCCTGATGGCATTCCTTGCGCTGATCTGTGGTCTGTTGTGCCTGGTCGTCCGTCCGCTGACACTGCTCCCCCTTGGCGATACCCCGGCCTCTTCACTGGGGTTACCGGTAGCCAGGGCACGCCTGTTGCTGCTACTGATGGCCGCGGTGCTGACCGCATCGGCCACGGTGGTCATCGGCCCCCTGAGCTTCGTCGGCCTGATAGCACCTCATCTGGCGCGGGTGCTGGGCCAGCAGACGGTTGGCCGCCAGTTGCTCGTGGCCGCCCTGGTTGGCGCACTATTGCTTGCCATCGCCGATTACCTGTCCCGCGTCGTGGTGTTCCCGGGCCAGTTGCCCGCCGGGTTACTCGCAGCGTTGGTTGGCGGCGTCTACTTCCTGTGGGGACTGAGCCGCCATGGCCGCGCCTGAAGCGATCCGGCACCAGAGCCCGTGGGCCGATCGCTTTGCCCAGCTGCTTGATCAGTCGGGCCTGAACCGGACGACCGTGCTGAGCCAGGCTTTGCACGATTCGCCACCGGAGCGCGCGGGGCTCTTTTCCCTGGCGCAGTGCCTGCAACAACCGTCGCTGCTCATCAAGCAGGTTGGCGCAGATTATCCGCACGCCACAACGCCCAGAGCCGTCAGGGCACAAATTTCTGTGCTTCAGCAGGACCTGGCCCTCAGCGTGCTCGCTCCCCTCACCTTACGCCTGTTCCACGATGGCCGGGCGCCACTGCCTGCGCCTGAGCGGATATTTCTGGCGCCCGTCGACCGACGGGGAGAGGCTACCTCAAGGTGGTTTCAGCTGCCCGGTGGCACCGGCGTGGATGAGGCCACCTTTGTGGCGGGCCTCGGCACACTGACATCCGATTGGTACCCGGTGTTCAGACAGAAGCTTGGGGTTAGCCCCGGGGCCTACTGGAGCAGCATCGGGCTTGGTTTGGGGGCGCCATTTTCGGCAGTGTGGAATCTGGCTCAGCCGCAGCCCCTCTGTGATCTGGCCCAGCGTTGGCTCAATCAGTTCGCGAACGACGCCAATCAGTTCATCGACTGGATTCCGGCGGTGTTCGGCGGGCAGACAACGGCGATTCCACAGCGTAAAGGCTGCTGCCTGAAGTACCTGTTACCGGAAGGGGGGTACTGCGGAACCTGCGGGGTTTATCGCAAGGAGAGAATGGCGGTTCTCAGGTGCCAACCGCCAGGCCAATGGCGACCAGGCCAATAACGAGTCCGGCCCCTGCGGCCAGTTTTAATCCCTCTATCATTTCCTGTTCGGGCGTCATTCCTTTTCCTCCCTTTGCTTCGTCAAACCTATAGGGGGCAACGCCAGAGCGTTGCCCCCGATCCCGGTTAATACGCCCAGGAGACGGTCAGGCTGGCGTTCGCCGGCTCACCGTAGAAACCCTGGGCTGAGGTGCCAAACTTCTTGAGGCTCTCGATGTATTTTTCATCCGTTACGTTGTTCACGTTCAGGGTAGCGTTCCAGTCACGGGCAAAGTCATAACTGGCCATCACATCCAGCACCGCATAACTGTCCTGCTCGGTGACGATGGTGGCGCCGGTGTTGGGTCCTGCCGTTGCCACACCCTGTTCCTGAGAAATGGACGACTGCCAGCGCACCTTACTACCGAGTTTCAGACCCTCGATGCCCGGCACTTTCCAGGTCCCGCGCAGTTGTGCCAGGTGCTCAGGAACAAAGGATTTCGCCGAGTTACCATCGCTGTCCTCGATGTCGACATAGGTATAGCCGGCGAACAGCTGGATACGGTCGGTGACGTCACCCACAAACTCCAGTTCAACCCCCTGGCTCTCGACACCGTCAACGCCGCGATAGAAAGCGTCCTGCGTGCCAGGGAAGGTGCCGGCGGCCTCCGCGACATTCTGCTGCTCGGTCTGGAACAGCGCGACGGTGGTGTTGACCCTGTCCTGCAGGAATTCGCTCTTGAGGCCCAGCTCGTAGTTCACGCCGTCAATCGGGTCCAGACGGTCGCGGTTGGCGTCCAGTTCGGTTTGCGGTGTGAAGATTTCGGTGTAGCTGGCGTAGATCGAGTGATCGTCGCTGAGATCGTAAATCAGACCTGCATAGGGTGTTTCCACCGCGTCGTAGCTGGTTTCCTTGGTCGCCCCGTAGCTCTCACCCCTGCTATCGAGCCAGGTCAGGCGCACACCGGTGATCGCCGTCAGGCTCTCGGTCAGGCTCCAGCGGGCGGCGGCGTAGGTGGCGGTTTCGCGGTCGGTCCAGTCCGAGCCCTCAGCACCGGCGTCAAAGGTCGGCCGCGGGTAATTGCCATCCCACTCATTCAGCGGTGGCAGTGAATTACCAATGCCCTGGCCATAGCGCGACTCGTCCACCGTTTCGGAGCGCGACCAGCTCGCCCCAAGCACGAGTTCATGGGTACGGTTGGCCAGGTTGAAGGGACCGGTGGCATAGGCGTCTACTATCCATTGCTCGACATTGAGGTCGTACTGGCTCGGATAGGCAAGCAGCCCTTCGCCCGTCTGCGCATCCGGTGTACCGTATTGGTAAAACAATTCTGACTCACTGTCGTTCTCCAGACGGAACACCGTACCTTTGGCGCGCCAGCCACCGGCCAGCTCCTGCTGCAACTCAACAAAACTGTTGTGCTGGGTATTGTCCCAGTATGACCAGTCCGAGGCGGTGCTGGTGGAGCGGGCGAAGTCGGTTGCACTGCCGTCCGTGTAGAACAGAGGCAACGCACCCCACAGCGGGCTGTCGGTGTCGGAGGTCTGAACGGAGTGGCCAAGCGTCAGCAACGTGGTGTCAGTCAGGTCCGCTTCCAGGACGCCGTAGAACATCTGTTTTTCGTTGCTATAGCGATCCAGGTAGGAATCCTTGTCTTCGTAGCCTGCAACGACACGGCCACGCACGGCCCCGGATTCAGAAACCTCACCGGACACATCGCCGACAATACGCTTCTTGTCCCAGGATCCCCCGGTGACCGCTACCGAGGCATTGGTCTCTGCCGTCGGGCGTTTACGGATAAAATTAACGGTTGCCGACGGATTACCGGAGCCCGTCATCAGACCGTTGGCACCGCGGACCACCTCCACCCTGTCAAAGAACGCGGTATCCAGCTCACCCTGCACGTTGTCATACACCGCGGGCAAACCCACGCCGTCGTACTGGAAGTTATTGATATCGAAACCGCGGGAGGTGTAATACGTGCGGTCTGTCTCGACCGACTCAACCGTGACACCGGTAGTGCCCTCCAGAACATCGTTAATATCGTTCTGCGCGAAATCGTCCATTTGCTGTCGCGTCATCACGGTGACTGCCTGGGGCGTTTCGCGATGGCCCAGCTCCATTTTCATAGAGGTTGTAGTGGCTCCGCTGGTGTAGCTGCCAGTGGACTCGGACGACGCCTGGCTACGTTCGGCGGTCACGCTGATCGCCTCCAACGCGGTGGGCGCACTGTCCTGAGCGGCGGCAAGGGTTGGCAGAGTTGCACACACGATGGCGGAAAACAGTGCTTTACGGCGGAATGCAGGCTGGGGGATTCGGGACATCTTATTCTCCGTTACAGGGATCATTACGAATTTGACATTGATGCAGCACATCTTAATGCGAATCATTGTGATTTGAAACATCGAAACACTGATCCGGAGAACTTTTTTTACTCTATAAACTCCTGACCAGCGGCTGCACCGCGGCGCGACTCAAGCCCAACTGCTATTCTCATAAATCAACCCGGCACCGAATGCGCCGACAAAAAGGAGGTTCATATGCGCACCTGCACCCACCTGGCTCTCGTCAGTTGCCTGTTACTGACTCCGATGGCCAGTATCGCAAGCCAGACGTTCTCGTCCGCCGCGGCTGATTTCAGGCTGGAAACCGTTGCCGATGGACTGGGACGCCCCTGGTCGCTGGCTTTTCTGCCAGACGGTTCACAGCTGGTGACCGAGCGCAATGGACAACTCAGGCGTATCCGCGACGGGGAGCTTCAGGAGGCTCCGGTGGAAGGTTTGCCGGATCTGGAAGTGACCGGGCAGGGAGGGTTGCTGGGCGTCATACTGCATCCCGATTTCGAACAGAACCGCACGCTTTTTCTCAGTTACTCCCACAAAGTCAGCCGCGAAGGGTTGACCACCCGCGTCGCGAGAGCGCGGCTGGATGGGGACGAACTCCATGACGTGAAAGTGATTTTCGAGGCCATGCCCCGTGGGGAGACGAACCGTCACTTTGCCGGCCGCATGGTGTTTGACGCCGACGGCAATCTTTACGTGGCTGTCGGCGATCGCGGGGAGATGGACCGTGCGCAGGACACCGGAGACGACGCCGGCGGCGTTCATCGCATCACCGAAGACGGGGCTCCGGCAGCGGGCAACCCGTTCCTCGACGACTCCGAGGTCAACGATACCTTTTTTACCTACGGCAACCGCAATATCCAGGGCATGACCGTTCACCCGGACACCGGCGAAATCTGGAGTCATGAACATGGCCCAAGGGGCGGCGATGAGATCAATATCATCCGGGCCGGCAACAATTACGGGTGGCCCAAAGTCACCTACGGAATTGATTACTCCGGCGCTACCATCTCCGACAAGACCACTATGGAAGGAATCACCGATCCCCTGCACTACTGGGACCCGTCCATAGCCCCCTCCGGCATGGCGTTCTATACCGGTGACGACTTTCCGCAGTGGAAAGGAGACCTGTTCGTGGGCGCCCTGAAAATGCAGAAACTGGTGCGCCTGCGCCTGGAGGGCGACAAAATCACGGAGGAAGAAGACTTGCTCGAGGACCTGGGTGAGCGTATCCGCGATGTGCGAATGGGGCCTGATGGCGCGCTCTGGCTGCTGACCGATTCACACGACGGCAAGGTCTATCGCATAAGGCCCGCGGAATAGCGCGCCAAGGGCGCAAGCGGGGCCCGATAGTCAGTGTGGATCGTTGGTTCTTTCCGTCTTTTCGAACTGCGGAACGGTATCGGTAATCTCAAACCAGTCGGACTTGGAACCCACGAACACATGCTGCGACGGCCCCTTGCCAAGGGGTTCATTGATCACCCCGACTCTCAACCGGAGGATGCCCGAAATGGCATCCACCCGGCTGTAAAGGTGACTGCCGCAACGGCCACAGAAAGCACGGTATTTGCCGGGACGCGATTCGTACTCCCGCACCTGATCTTCGCCGCTCAGGAATCGGAAGCGAACTATCTGTACCGGCGCGCTGGCCGAAAAAGCACTGCCGTGGGCGCGCCTGCACTGGCTGCAGTGACACAGGGCAATCGGCCCGAGGGGCCCCTCGTATTCAAAGGTGATATCGCCGCAAAGGCACTGGCCGGTCAGCATGGTTTATCCCTCTGTTACGCGTTGCTGCGGTGATCGCTGGGTTGATTACGGGGCCGACATGATACCCGCGCGCCTCTTGAAGAACCAGCGCGCGAACACCACATTAGAAACACAGAATTCGCAAAGGAGGACACCATGTCATTCAGCGCACTCCCGGAAATCGGTATGGGCACTTTCCGCCTGAAAGGCAACGACGCCAGAGAGGCCGTGAAAAGCGCTCTATCCCTGGGGTACCGCCATATCGACACCGCCCAGATGTACGAAAACGAGGCAGAAGTGGGCGACGGCATCGTTTCCAGTGGCATTCCCCGGCGCGAGATTTTTCTGACCACCAAGATCTGGCACGACAAGCTCCACGCCAGCGACCTGATCAACAGCCTTCACGACAGCCTGGCCCGACTGAAAACGGACCATGTTGATCTCGCACTGATCCACTGGCCCTCGCCGGACGACGAAGTGCCCATGGCCGAATACCTCGGCGCACTTCGTGATGCCCAGCGTGAAGGTCTGGCAGAGCACATCGGCATCTCCAATTTCACCTGTGCGCAGATGGACCAGGCGACAGAGATCCTGGGGGACGCCACCATATTCACCAATCAGGTGGAAGTGCATCCGTTTCTCGCTAACCGTAAGGTGATTCAGCACGCGCAGGCGCTCGGTATCCAGGTGACCGGCTTCATGCCACTGGCAGTGGGCAAGGTGATGGACGATGAAACCCTGGTCCGCATCGGCAAGGAACACAATGCCTCACCGGCGCAGATTGCCCTTGCCTGGGTCATTGCCAAGGGAGTGGTCCCGATACCCTCGTCCACCCGGCCAAAGCATCAGAAAGCCAACCTTGATGCCCTGAAGATCAGGCTCAGCCAAGACGACATCACCGCCATTGACGCCCTCGATCGCGGCGAGCGCATTGCCAACCCGGGATTCGCTCCGCACTGGGACTGAAGGGACGGCGGAGCGCCCGGGCCTTCAGCCTGAGGCAACAAACTGTGCCATGCGCTGGCGCTGAGCTTCATCCGGCAGCCGGCCCACCATCGCACCGGTATTCTGCTCCATATGACTGACCTTGCTGGTGGCCTGAATGGCGCAGGTCACCGCCGGGTGAGAGATGATGAACTTGAGGAAAAACTCCGCCCAGTTCTGGCAGCCGGCGTCTTGCGCCCAAGGTGGCAACGGCTCCCGCCCGAAGCGGCGGAAAAGTGAGCCGCCTCTGAAAGGCCGATTCACGAGCACGCCAATACCCCGCTCCCGGGCCAGCGGCAGCAGTCGCTCTTCCACCTCCCGGTCGACCAGGTTGTAGGTCAGCTGCACGAAATCCAACGGTTCGGACGCCATAATCCGTGCCACTTCACGATGTTGCCTGCCATGGGAAGTGGTAATGCCGAGGTATCGCACCTCGCCGTTGTCTTTCATCGCGCGCAGGGTTTTCAGATGCCCGCGCCAGCCCACGAGGTTATGCACCTGCAGTAAATCGAAGCGCTCGATGCCCCATTTTTCCCGGGACGTCTCCGCCTGTCGGCGTGTCGCTGATTCATCTCCGGTCCAGATCTTCGTCGCCGCGAACACCTGCCCACGTGCCTGAAGTTCGTCCAGGGCATGGCCCATCACCTCATCGGCAGAGCCATACATGGGTGACGAATCCACAACCGAGCCGCCGCCGTCCACAAAGGCTTTCAGTACCGCCACTCGTTGCTTCATCGCCGCCGGGTCACCTTCCACGTCGAAGGTCTGCCAGGTGCCCATCCCGATCGCCGGGATCTGCTCATCAGAAGACGGGATAGCTCGCGTGATGAGCGGTTGAACGGAGTTTCCGGACGCATTCGCAAAAACCCGGGGTGCTCGCATCGCGAGCACCGAGGCCCCCGCACCATACAGGAACTGCCGCCTGGATAATCCTTGTGCCATTGCCGCCTCCTCTGACTGAGCGCCAGGAGCTTGCCCGCCCCCTTGTGGCAGGGGCGCCCCCGCACTCAGTCCATGACAGGCGGCCCGGCAAAAGGTTCAGCGGCGATAGGTCGCGTCCAGGTATTTCAGGATGCGGGAAGACTCGAACAGGCCCTTGCCCGTACTGGGGTCTTCCAGGTAGGGCACTTGCACCCGTTTGTGAAGCTGGAAAAAGGCCTCCCGTTTGCCGCCCGGGATGGGGGTATATGGCCCGGGTTTGATCCGCTGCCTTGCCGGGCCGATCTCGGTCCAGTGTTCCTTGCCCAGGTTGTGCAGGGTATAGGGAAGCTCCAGCTCGCAGAGCCGTTCCCTGACCAGTCGGGAGAACGGACTGCCCTCGAAACTCCACAGGTGCAGCGGCTGTGCCGGTTCCTTCGCCGCGACGGCTCTGAGCCCGCGCAGGGCGCTGGCGGCGGACGCCACCGAACCGAGCGCCGGCTGATAGGGTTTGGATCGATAGAATTTCGGTACGGCACGGCCGCCATACTCGCGGAACAGGTACTCGACGATCGCTGCCGATTCGTACATCACCTTCCCCGAGTTCTCGTCCACCAGCAGCGGAAACTGCTGTTTGCCGCCTACGGCTTCCGCCTCAGGGCGGAAACGCCGCCCGCCTTTCGGGCACGGGCGGATGTCGGCATCGAGGTTGAGTGCGGTCAGAGCCTCTCGCACACGGCGGCAGTAGGGGCATGCCTCCATGTCATACAATACCAGTGGTTTCACCGGCTGAGATGCCTGCCTGACCACCAGACAACCGCGCCAGGCAGTTAACGAGGAGGTGGTGACAGAACCCAGAACATTCACATTGTGGACCAACAGATTGGACATGGATCAACCTTACTGACGATGAATGAAAGCGGCCATTATCAGCCAGGCCGCCGATTTTCCATTGGCTCCCGGGTACCCATGACGTGATCAAACCAGGGTTTGGTCACACACCAGTTGGCATTGGGATTGGCGCCCATGTGATGATCGTAATGCCAGGGCAGGTGTTCACGGGCCCATTCCGGATCCAGGTGGGATTTCTTGTGCACACGGTAATAGTTCCAGGCACAGTAATACAGAGTGCCGACAAAAAACGGCGCAACCGGCATTAACGGTGTTACCGCAGCGGCTCCGGCAACCAGAGCGGCCACCTCTTTGGTCTGGGCGTTCCAGGTAAGCGGCGGATGACGGTAGTCTTCATCAAGGAACCCGTTCCTGCGCACACTGCGGTGGTGATCATGCCAGTGAAACGCCCAGAAGCTGTTGCGGTCGCGGCCCATGTCGTGGAGTACGTGTTTGTGAAACACCCATTCAACGACGTTCGCGGTGATCAAACCCAGCGGTATGCCTATCATGGTGGCCTCCCATCTCATTGTTTTTGGAACCGTTGGTGACACAGGCTCTAGGAGACGCCTTTTGAGGCGCGGATTCCATGACCCTATTGCCGGTAAAACCGTCGGAAAAAAGGATCGCAAGGTCATTGACATCGGGCTGATTACGTTTTGAACACCTAACTTGCTGATTCCAAAGGTCGCTTACAGGCGTTCACAAAAGTACTGTATAAACAGTGACACTACTGGCATTTTTTAACGTCATGTAGAGCTTTTCCACATAGTACGAACGGAAAATTTGAGCTATTGTTGTTGCATAACTCACTATGGGTCCGGCCATGCGACGTTCGGCGATTTTTCGCTTCCGACAATCAGTTTCCCGTTTTTCGCTGGCAGGCGCCCTGTCCTTTACGCTAGCGAGCAGCGCGCTGCATGCCGCCGGCAATGATCCGGAAACTACACAGGGCAGAATCTGGGGCAACCAGGTACGGGATTATGCCGTCCAGTCACTGGACGATGAGAACGCGCTGAGCATGGCGGCTATTCCGATGAACGGTCCCGGCATTGACCAGTACATCAACGCCGATGCATTGATGAGCCCCGGCTCCATCATGAAGCTGGTCACCACCTATGCCGCCCTGGAGATTCTCGGGCCCACCCATCACTGGAACACAGATTTCTACACCGACGGCGCTCTGAGCGGTAACACGCTGGAAGGTGACTTTTATGTCAAATTCGGTGGCGATCCGAAACTCACGCTGGAACGACTGTGGACAACCCTGCGGGAACTACGCGGCATGGGTGTTACCACCATTGATGGCGACCTGGTGCTGGATGGCGGGTATTTTGAAATGGCGGGCGGGCTCCCCAGATTCGATGACAACGGCGATAACCCCCACGCCCCTTTTCTGGTAGAGCCTTCCGCGTTCCTGACCAACCTGAACCTGTTGCACTTCCAGGTGCGCGCCGATGAGCGCGGCACACAGGCCTGGAGCGCGCCCGCTCTTGCCGATGTCGTGATTGACAACCGGGTGACCGCGGTAGCAGAGGGCCCCTGCCCTTCCCGCCGCCGCTTTACCTGGGAACCGGTCTTCCATGCCGATCAACGAGTCACCGTCCGGGTCACCGGCGAACTGCCCCAGGGTTGCCGCACCACGGCCTACCTCTCGCTGCTGCCCCATGAGCAATACTCGGCGTCACTGATCCGCTCCTTGCTGTCGGAGATGGGCATTACGGTGACCGGTGACAACCTCACCGGCCAGACACCGGAAGAGGCACGCCTGATGTTGCGGACGACCTCTCCTGATCTGGTATCCATGGTGCGCGATATCAACAAGTGGAGCAGCAACGTCATGGCTCGCCAGTTACTGCTGACCCTGGGCGCGGAGCACCGGCTGGACAATGAGGAAGACGACCGGGCCACGGGCATCCGCGTGATCTACGACTGGCTGGAAAACAAAGGGGTCAATACCGCCGGCATGGTGATCGATAATGGCGCCGGCCTGACACGACACGGTCGCATCACCGCCCGCCAGGGCGCCCAGATTCTTCAGCATGCGTGGAACAGCCCGTTCTCTGCGGATCTGATGGCGTCCATGCCACTCATCGCAATGGACGGCACCATGGCCAGACGTCTGCGTAACGCGGGCATGGACGGCCTTGGCAGAATCAAGACCGGCTACCTGGAAAATGTGCGCTCCATTGCCGGCTTCACCCGTGACGAGAGCAACACCACCTGGGCCGTTGTCGGTATGGTCAACACCGATCCGGCATGGAACGGTCAAGCGGTGCTGGATCGCATCCTCTACTCCCTTCACCACCAACCGCCGGTCGGCACCACCCTCTCCCAGGCCGAAGGCGAAACCAGCATTCGCTGAATTCGCTTGGCGGATCGGCGCCTCTCGAGCATTCTTGCCAATCGTTCATGCCCAAATCCAATCCGGGTGCTACGCTTAGCCGTAGCGACTTAGTGTCTTTTCGACATACTGCGTCACTGAGCAGTCCCGGCTTGCGGGTGTACCGGAGGGTGACCATTGTTCGGGTGGGGCCGAGTCCCCGTCCTTCACCGGAAGGAGATAGTGCATGAACAAGCATAATTCGATGATAGGGACCGCCGTCGTCATTGGTGCGGTATTCGCGCTGGGCGGCTGTGCCAGTCCGGGCGAACCACCGGAGAGCGAACTGCGGTCCGCTGAAACGTCCATTCAACAGGCGGTCTCATCTGACGCCCGGGACTTTGAGCCGGTGTTGCTTAATCAGGCGCAGAACAAGGTTGCCGATGCAGAAGAACTGATTGAAGAGGAAAAGTATCAGCAAGCCGAGCGACTTCTGGAACAGGCCGCTGTTGATGCCCAACTGGCAGGAGCGCGCTCCGACACTGCAAAAGCCGAAGAAGCAGTAGCGGAAATCAACCGCAGCATCGAATCGCTGCGCCAGCGCATCGAAAACCGCCAGTAATGGTCACAGCAGATTAAGGAGATTGGTATGAATAAGCGCAACATGACCTTGAGCATGGCTGTGGGCCTGTCTGTACTGCTGGCTGGCTGCGCCGGCGCCCCTCCGCAGAACGAGCAGGTTGAGGAGGCACGGGCCATCTACGAGGAAATCCGCAATGATCCTGACGTGGCCCGCAGCGGCGACCGGCAGTTAAGAAACGCCCGCAACCAACTTGAGCGGGCTGACAACCTGGTGGAGGAAGGCGAGGACCCGGTCCACATAGAGCATGCCGCCTATCTCGCCAAGCGACACGGCGAAATTGCCCGGGAACAGGGGCGCCGTGCCGAGCTGCAGGAAGAGATCAAGTCTGCCGAAGCCCGCCGCAAGGAACTGGAGCTGGAGGCGAGCTCGGCTGCAGCTGAGCAAGCCCGGCGTGAGGCGGAAATGCTTCGCACACGCATGGCGGAAATGGAAGCCGAGAAGACCGACAGGGGTATGGTTCTGACACTGGGTGATGTGCTGTTCGACCTCAATCAGGCCGAACTGAAGCCGGCGGGGGAGCAGACCATTTCCCGCCTCGCCGACTTCATGACGGAGTATGAAGAGCGCCGGGTTCGCGTGGAAGGCTACACCGACAGTACCGGGGAAGCCTCCTACAACCAGGGGCTGTCGGAGCGCCGAGCGGAAGCCGTGCGTGAGTCACTGCTATCCATGGGCATCAGCCGGGATCGGGTCGAGACGCGCGGTTACGGTGAAGAGTATCCGGTTGCCAGTAACGACACGTCCTCTGGCCGGCAACAGAACCGTCGCGTGGAGATTGTGATCTCCGACGAGAACGGTGAAATTGAGGGCAGGTAATAAAGTGAGTTGACAGGGAGGCCGGGGGCAGCTGCCGCCAGCCTCTGCCTGTTATCTGGCAATGCCGCTCATGTCGGGTAATTCGTGGGCAATCCCTTTGTGGCAGTCGATACAGGTTTTATCCTCGCCTGTCAGGGCCGTCGAGTGCGCCTTGGCCGCGCGGGGGTCCTGAAGGGTGAAGTCCATGGAGTCGAACTCGTGACAATTGCGGCATTCCAGGGAATCGTTGGCCTTCAGCCGGTGCCACTCTCTCTCCGCAAGCTCCCGCCGTTTTGACTCGAATTTCTCCGGAGTGTTGATGGAACCGAAGATCCAGCCCCAGACTTCTTTGGAGGCTTCCATTTTGCGACCGATTTTATGGGTCCAGTCGTGGGGAACATGGCAGTCGGAACATTCGGCACGGACGCCTGAGCGGTTGCTGTAGTGGATAGTACCTTTCAGCTCCTGATAGGGGTTGCTGTACATTTCATGGCAACCGGTACAAAAGGTTTCTGTGTTGGTCACCTCCAGTGCGGTGTTGAACCCGCCCCAGAAGACGATGCCCGCCAGAAAGCCCCCCAACGTCAGGAAGCCCAGACTGTAGTGAACACTGGGTTTACGGAGCAGGCGCCAATAGTACTTCAGCCATCGCATCATCGGCTGCCTCCCTTATCCGAGTCCCGCAGAACCTGATCAATGGCTTTGAACTCAGACTCTACCAATGCCTCAGTATCGGTTTGTGGAACATGGCACTGGGTGCAGAAATATCGGCCCGGTGTGACCTCTGCCCGGACCTGAAAGTTGCGATCCATAAAGTGGGTCACGCTCACCATCGGGGCGCCTGCAGCCGGCGCAGTCTCCCGGCTATGGCAGTCCAGGCAGCGATTGAAGCGGCGGTCAACCTGATAATCGCGAATGCTGTGGGGAATCACCGGGGGCTGTTCGGGGTAATTACGCACTTCCCGCTTGACCTCCCGCGAGTCGCCTGCAATTGGCCCGGCAGGCGGAGTCTCCCCCAGGGTGCCGCCCTGCCGCAAACCATCCGGGGCCGAAGGCGAGAGCGATGGCGTCTGCGCCACCGCAACCAGAGCAGGCAGAACAACCAGGGCCGTCAGTAACAGGGTCATCAACGTTTTCATGACATTGCCTCCTCAGGCCAGGTTGACCAGCTCCAGGCGAACCGCACACTTCTTGAAGTCGGTCTGCTTGGAAATGGGATCGGTAGCGTCCAGCGTGACCTTGTTGATCAGCTTCCCGGCATCGAAAAACGGCACATAGACCATTCCGGTGGGGACCTGAACACGCCCACGGGTTTCCACTCGCAGACGGGTCTCGCCCCGACGGCTGATCACCCTGACCTCACTGCCACGCCGCCAGCCCTGCTCTTTGGCATCATCCGGATTCATGTAAAGCAGGGCATCGGGTACGGCTTTGTGCAATTCCGGAACGCGGCGGGTCATGGAGCCGGTGTGCCAGTGCTCGAGAACACGGCCGGTGCAGAGCCAGAAGGGATACTCCGCGTCTGGTGATTCCGCCGGCGGCTCGTGGGGAACGGCAAAGATGCGGGCGCGATTATCGTCATTGCCGTAAAACTGGAACCCACTGCCTTCCGCAACGTAGGGGTCGGAGCCTTCGCGGTAGCGCCACAGAGTTTCCTTTCCGTCCACGACCGGCCAGCGCAAACCGCGAGTCTGGTGATAGGTATCAAAGGCGGCCAGATCCTTGCCTTTGCCCTTGCCAAACTGCCGGTACTCTTCAAACAGACCTTTCTGGAGATAGAAGCCGAAATCGTCCGCCTCCTGGTTGGCGTACTCCGTATTGCGCTCCTCCAGTGGGTAGCGATCGACGTTGCCGTTGCGGAACAACACATCAAACAGTGTTTTGCCCTCAAATTCCGGTACCGCCTCCAGAAGCTCACTGGGCCACACGTCAGCCACTTTAATACGCCTGGCAAGGGCAACAACCTGCCAGAGGTCTGATCGAGCCTCACCGGGGGCATTGACCAGCTGCTGCCAGAATTGGGTGCGTCGCTCCGCGTTGCCATAGGCCCCCTCTTTTTCCACCCAGCCCGCCGAGGGCAGAATCAGGTCCGCGGCCTGCGCCGACACTGTCGGATAGATGTCGGACACGATGATGAACGTATCGGGATTGCGCCAGCCCGGCAGCGTTTCCTGCAGGGTGTTGGGGCCGGCCTGGATGTTGTTCGTGACCTGAGTCCAGTACACCCGCAGCTTGCTGTCTTTCAGCATGCGGCTTTGCAGTACGGCGTGGTAACCCACTTTGGAGGGGATGGTGCCCTCAGGCAGTTTCCAGATTTTTTCCGCCTTGGCACGGTGTTCCGGATTGGCAACGACCATGTCCGCCGGCAGACGGTGTGCGAAGGTGCCTACCTCGCGCGCGGTGCCGCAGGCCGAGGGCTGCCCGGTCAACGAGAACGGGCTGTTGCCCGGCGTGGCAATCTTGCCGGTCAGCAGATGAATATTGTAAATGAGGTTGTTCACCCACACCCCACGGGTGTGCTGGTTCACACCCATGGTCCAGAAGGTGGTTACCCGTTTATCGGGATCGGCGTAAATCCGCGCCAGTTTTTCCAGGCGGGCCTCAGGTACCCCGGAGATTTCCGCGGCCCTTGTCACATCGTATTCCTTTACGTACTTGGCAAACGCGTCAAAAGACATGTCTTCCCAGCTGTTGGCCTTGTCGGCGTTTTTGGCGCTCTGCTCTCGCGGGTCCTCCGGGCGCAACCCGTAGCCAATGTCATCGGCCCCTTTGACAAAGCGGGTGTGCTTATCCACGAAGTCTCGATTCACCGCGTCATTCTGGATGATGTAATTGGCGATGTAGTTGAGAATGGCGACATCCGCGTGCGGGTGCATCACCATGGGCAGATCGGCAAGATCGAAACTGCGATGCTCGAACGTGGAAAGTACCGCTACTTCTGTGTCCGGATTGGAAAGGCGACGGTCGGTGACCCGGGTCCAGAGGATCGGGTGCATCTCAGCCATGTTGGAGCCCCACAGAACGAAGGCATCGGCATGTTCAATGTCGTCGTAGACGCCCATCGGCTCATCGGCACCGAAAGTGCGCATAAAACCGGCGACCGCCGACGCCATGCAATGCCGGGCATTCGGATCGATGTTATTGGTACGGAAGCCGGCCTTGAACAATTTACTGGCGGCGTAGCCTTCCCAGATGGTCCACTGCCCGGAACCGAACATGCCCACACTGTCAGGCCCGTGCTCCTTGATGGAAGACGTAAACTTCTCCGCCATGAGGTCCAGGGCTTCGTCCCAGCTGACCTCCTCGAAGTCACCCTGCTTGTGGAATTTTCCGTCTTTCTTACGCAGCAGAGGCCGCGTCAGCCGGTCACGGCCATAGAGGATTTTCGAGAGAAAATAGCCTTTCACACAATTCAGCCCACGATTTACCTCGGACTGGGTGTCACCGTGGGTGGCGACGATCTGATTTCCCTTCGTTGCCACCATCACACTGCAGCCGGTGCCACAGAACCGACATGGCGCCTTGCTCCAGGTGAGCCCGGTCAAATCGGCATTGGTAATCAGGTTACTGGCGGCGGCGGGGATAGCCACGCCGGCCGCTGAGGCGGCCAATGCCAGGGCATTGAATTTGGCGAATTCGCGGCGCGTCATGTTCATGGCTGCACCTCCTTGTCGACGGTTGGCGCGTTGTTATGGGGAATCAGTTCCTGCGAGGCTTCCGTCTCGGTCATGATTTCGTGATAGACGAGGATGCACTTGAGAACGCCGGGTAAGCTCTCCATGAACTCCATGGTCTCGAGCAGCGATTGTGGGTCCGGACCCTCCGCCAGCAATACCAGCTTGCCGGCCTCATAGCCGGTACCCGGTTCCAGATCCGGTCGTTCGCCAATTTCCTGCAAAACCATATCAAGCTGATCCGGAAGCAGATGCAGAACAAAGCTCGCGATGTGAACTTCCTGTGGCTGGGAATCCGCCATGGACTTCTCCTGGAAACTGAAAACGTAGAAACAGAGGTGCGCTAGCCGGGCGGCCCCGGGGGGCCCATGAACACCTGGGACATCCAGATCAGAAACCCGTAACCGCCAACGATGACGACCGCAAGGATGGGGAACAGAAAAACGATGAGAAAGATGAACAGACGCAGTTCGTGCCGCCGCCCCTGCTCGGGCGGCGCTGCTTGTGGATCATCCATAAGCCCGCCTTTTTTATTGGTTTACAGGAACCCTAGTTCACCAGCGGCGGATTGCAATTGATGGAAATCAAATTCGTGATAAGGCGTTCTAAAGGCAGAAAAAAGCCCCGGCATGCCGGGGCATCAACGCGTCCGCGCGGATTGCGGTCAACGCTTTACTGCGGCTGAACGAAATCATCCAGCAGGGTGAGGCCCGCCGTATTTTCAGGGTCATCCGGTGCCAACCTCGCCACAGCGGTATACACACTCCCCGCCTCCAGCATCACGCTGGCGGACTTGAACAGCTCGGCATTATCAGTAGTGGTTATGAACACCACGTAGTCGCCAGCCGGCACCTGCAGATAACCGGAGGAATCACCAAACGTGAAGCCCGGGAGCGCGGGTTCCGCGTTGCCGATAAGCGTAGCGTCAGCTCCACCCTCGGCGGTCTGCACCAGATACACATTGACGACCTCTGCCTCGGCGGCGCCGTGGATGACGCGCAGTTTTGCTGCGGTGGCGATGCCGCGGTTATCGTCCTCAAACACCAGTGCCTCCACATCCGTGGTCAGGCCCGCAGCCACCACCGTACGGATATCGCCCCTGGCCAGAGTCAACGTTGCGTCGATCAATGCTGTGTTGTCACCGGTCGCGGTAACGGCAACCCGGTTGTCGCCTTCTTCGAGACTGACATAGTCTCCCGTGGCCGGAACGTCCGGGACGGTATCCGGGAACGACAGCGCGGTCACAGCCGGGGTGGCATCAGCCGGTTCAGCATTGAGGTAAATGTCCACGTCACCGGCCGCCGCGGCGTTATGAACGGCACGGAGACCGGCGCCTGTCGACACATCGAGCAGTTCAGTGCTTTCTCCCTCGTTGATGACCAGCAGGCTTACGGGGGAATCGCCATAGACCGTGTTGTCGATGGCCCCGATCAGAAGATCGGCGCCTGCCGCCAGAGGCACTTCGCCGCTGTCATACACGACGGTGCCCGGAGCGCCCTCCGGCGTTATGCGAATCTGGTAGTCTCCGGCGGGCACTTCCAGAGGCCCGACGTCTTCACGAAAGGAAAAGGTAAACGCGGGTTCGTCTGGCAGAGGATCCCCTGCCGCCGTCAGGTACACAGAGACAGGCCCACCCGCAGCGCTCTGAGCGTCAGGAGACAGATGAGCCACCCTCAGGCGAACGCTGTCGGCGGCCTCACGCTCGCCGCTGTCCGTCAGTATCAGGGGAGCGACGTCGTCGTCCCCGACTTTGCCGGTGGCGAGAACGTCGTATTTCACCCGCCGTTCGATAACCACCCCGGATTCATCAATGACAGTGGCGGTGCTGCCATCGGGCAGCAATCCGTCCACAACTAACGAATAGGTGCCGGTGCGGGGTGTCAGCACCGCCACCTGTTTGAAATCGGCCCCGGACACCACCTCATCATCGTTGAGCCGCACATTGACCGCAGGTGCATCCGATGACGCATGCACCACACGAACGTCGCTTCTGGAACTGGAACTGGAGCTGGAACCGTCAAAACAACCTGCAAGCAACAGCGTGCCTGCCACCACCATGGGTAACGCAAGTTTTGTCTTCATTGTTTCCGATCCTCGGTTGCAGAGGTTGATCATCAGCGTTAGGTGGTTCGAACCTGCACAATGTCAGTCCCTGAATCATGCGTACCTGCAACTTACGGAGGATCGGAAAAAACGGATTTACAAATTTTTACATTTCAGAGCGCATCTGAGCGCTTCATCTCACTATCCAGCTGCCGGGTGGAAAGCGCCGTCAACTTTGTCGCCACCGGTGCAATGAAGGTCACAAGGGGAAAGGCGACGCCCCAGGCAACCAGGAAGGCGGTGGCCCAGCGGGCGGGAAAACCGGCGTCAATCCCGGTGTTGATAAAGGTGATGACCGCAGACATCAGCAGTGACATCATGCCGGACATGTAGAATCCAAAAACGAGCTGGCGAATACGGGCAGGATTGATTCGGCGCATGGTATCTCCTGGTCTGGCACTGGCGGTGTGTTTGCTACATCTGAACGCGGCTAACGGCCGTAAACAGGTGAAGTCAGACACAGCATGATAATAAGCTTGCGATCTTTTCTCGATAAGACTTTCTACCCATTGGGGCACGATATGGATTTCCGAACCCTGAACATGAATACCTCCCTGCGCCCCCTGCTTCCGGCGTTGCTGCTGGTTTTGCTCGTCACTGGCTGCAGCTCCACCAAACTGGCTTACCGCTACGCCGACTGGGGCATCGTCTGGTGGGTGGAAGACTACGTGGCCCTCACCGGCGACCAGAAGCAGCAGCTCAACCGCGATATCGAGGCCCTGAGGCAGTGGCACTGCAGCGCGGAACTGCCCCGCTACCGCGCCTGGCTGGACGAGCTGGAGGCGGATGTCTCGGAGGGGCCACCGAGCGAGACCACCGTGGCCTACCACCAGGATCAGGTATTTGAATTCTTCCCCAGCCTGCTTGAGCAGGCCACGCCGGTGGCCGTCAACTTGCTTTCGAGCCTGAGCGATGAGCAGGTCCGCGAGCTTGCCACCAATATGGCAGAGAGCCAGCAGGACATGGAGCAGGAGTTCCTGGCCGATTCCCCGCAGGCCACCGCCGAGGCCCGGGCAGAACGCACAGCCGAACGGGTGGAACGGTGGCTGGGCGACCTAAATGAGGTTCAGCAAAACATTGTTCAGGACTGGTCCGCCAGCCGGGGATCACAAACCGAGATCTGGCTGCAGGGCCGCAGGAACTGGCAGCTTGCGCTGCTGGACGTGCTGGAGGATAGAGCCGAACCAACATTCCCCCGGCAACTGGAGGCTCTGATTCTGAATTCGGAGGAAGTGCGGGGCGAGGCCTATCAGGCCATGATGCGTGAAAGCCGTGTCGCCATGGCAGACCTGATGCATGAGCTGATACAGGCCGGCGACCACACGACCCTTGCCCACCTGCAGGGCCGCGCAGAAGAATTGAACAGCGACTTCAAAACCCTGAGCTGTGCGCCTGAGCCCGAAGTCGCCGGAAGCTGACCGGTTAAATCGTCAGGTAACCGCCGTCAGCGTTGATGCACGCTCCGGTGGTGTAGCTGGACGCCCCGGACGCCAGATACAGCACGGTACCGGCCATTTCGCTGGGGTCGGCCACCCGCTTCATGGGAATGTGGGCCATGGCCTGTTTCTTGATGGCGTCGTTGGTGGTCAGGGCGCTGGCGAATTTGGTGTCAGTCAGGCCGGGCAGCAACGCATTGACACGGATTTTCTGCTGCCCCAGCTCCATCGCGAACGACTTGGTCATGGAAATCACGGCGGCCTTGGTCACTGAGTAGATGCCCTGGAAATGACCCGGGTTCACGCCGTTGACCGACGCCACGTTGACGATGGAACCCCCGCCGTTTTTCTTCATCAGTTGCGCGCCACGGGCACACATGAAGAAATACCCGCGAATGTTGACGTCCACTGTTTTGTGGAAGGCGCCAAGATCGGTGTCTTCTACCGGGCCGAAATAGGGGTTGGCGGCGGCGTTATTGACGAGAATGTCCAGCTTGCCGTGGGTCTTCTCGATGTGCGCCCAGATCTCTTCAATCTGATCCATCTCACCGATGTGGCAGGCATAGGCTTCGGCGCTGCCACCGGCCTCGCGGATGCTGCTGGCGACGGCTTCACAGCCGTCGATCTTACGGCTGCTGCAGATTACGTGGGCGCCGTATTCCGCCAGGGTGCGGGCGACGCTCTCGCCGATACCGCGGCTGGCGCCCGTGATCAGCGCCACTTTGCCACTCAGGTCAAACAGGTCTTGGTTGCTCATAGTCACCTCAATTCGTTATCGGAAGGTCACCAGGGCGGGGTCTTCCGCTTCCAGGTGACTGTAATTGTTGAACACGGCCAGATTGCGACGAGAGCCCGAATGCAGAATGCGAGACACGCTGGTGTTCGCGATCACGTTATTCATTTCTAACGCTTTTCGGTCACTCAGATCAAGCAGGTGATGCGCAATGGCAGCGATAGGTCCCCCAGACGTACAAACCAACGTGTCACTGCCATCGGTTGACTTGAGCAACATATCCAGCGCGCCGATAACACGCTCGCGGAAAGCTGGCCAGGATTCACTGTATTCGTTGTCGAACGCACCGCTAACCCACCTTGCCATAGCTCTCTCAAACGCCTGCTGGAAAGCTCGGGCAGGTGTCGGGAAGGATGCCAAATCTGCCACCATACGCTGACGATCCGCCCATTCCGGGTTCGACCGCTCAACTACCTGAAGGTGATCAAACTCATTCAATCCTTCGACGGCCTGCATAGCGGGAAGTCCATTCCCAAAACCACTCATGATCGCCTCTACCGTTTCCCTGTGGCGATCCATGGTGCCGCCAAACACTGCACCGGGCTTTACCTTGCCCGACAGCCAGCGGCCCAGAACCCGTCCCTGCTCCCATCCGAGAGGCGAAAGCTGGTCGTAATTTTCCTTGCCGAAACTGGCTTGGCCGTGACGAATCAGATAAATCGTAGCCATTACAGAGAGCTCTCCGCGATCAGACGCTGGCACCGCTTCTCCAGATAATTGGCGGCGTGACCGAAGGCAGCGAACCGCTTGTCCTGGGTCTGACCGTGATAAAAGCGATAGTAGATCTGCTGAACGATGACCGCGAGGCGGAACAGGCCGTAGATCTCATAGAAGTCGAAGTTGTCGACCCGGAAACCGGACTTGTCCATATAGTACTCCACCACTTCCTTGCGGGTCAGCATGCCCGGCCGGTGGGTGGGTTGGCGGCGCAGCATCTGGAACGGGCCGTCGTCGTCCGCTTCGATCCAGTAGGCCAGGCTGTTACCCAGATCCATCAGCGGGTCGCCGATGGTGGCCATTTCCCAGTCCAGTACGCCGATCACCTCAAACGGGTTGTCCGGATTCAGCACCACGTTGTCGAAACGGAAATCGTTGTGGATGACCACCTGAGCGATGTCTTGCGGCATCTTGTCATTGAGCCAGCTCATCACCGCTTCGAAATCCCCGACGTCGTCAGTGCGGGCCTTGCGGAAGCGGTCGCTCCAGCCACCGATCTGCCGCTGCACATAGCCGGCGCCCTTGCCCAGCTTGTCGAGGCCCGCCGCTTCGGCGTCCACAGTGTGCAGGTCCACCAGCTTGTCGATCACATTAAGACAAAGCTTGCGGGTGTCTGCCTCACTGAGTTCGAAATCCTTGGGAAAATCCTGACGCAGGATAATGCCCTTGAGCCGCTCCATCACGTAGAAATCGCAGCCCAGTACATCGTGGTCGTCACAGATGGCGATGATGTCCGGCACGTATGGGTAGACCGGTTTCAGCGCCCGCATCACCTTTGCTTCGCGGAGCATGTCGTGGGCGGACTTGGCAATCTTGCCAAACGGCGGCCGCCGCAGCACAAACGAACGGTCACCGTAATCCACCTGATAGGTCAGGTTGGAGGCACCACCCGGATACTGGCGGATAGCCGGCTCACCCTGCAGATCCGGAATGGCCTGCTTCATGAAGCGGTCTACAACGCTGGCGTCCAGTTCCTCGCCTTCGCGAATGTCTACGGCCTGGTCAATCTGGGTCATTCAGGATTCTCCTGTCAGCTTTTCAATCTCGGTCAGCGGCCGCCCGATCAGGCTTTCCGGCCACCCATCTTGTTCATCCAGCGCTTGCTTTCCTGGTGCATCAGCCAGTCGAAAGCCCAGGGCGCGTGGCGTTTGACCATCCACATGCGACGTTCCTTGGCGTGGGGCAGCACCCAGAAATTCTTGTCTTTAACGGCGCGAAAAATATCTTCGGCAACGTCTTCAGCCGTGATCGTTGAGCGCTTCATCAGCTTGTTCACGTTCTGCTGAATGCCGGGGATATCGGAGCGCATGCTGCTGGTCAGATTGGTCTGGAAGAACGCCGGGCACACACAGCTCACATGAATCCCGGCGTCCCGCAGCTCCTGGCTCAGGGTCTCGGACAACGCGATGACGCCGGCCTTGGTTACATTGTAGCTGTCCATCAACGGCGCCAGCATCAGCCCCGCCATCGACGCCACGTTCACAAACGCCCCGGAGCCCTGCTGCTTGAACTGCGGCGTAAACGCCTTGCAGCCACGCACCACACCCAGCACGTTGATATCAAGAATCCACTCCCAGTCCGCCATGGTGGTGTCTTCAATCGACCCCGCCGATGCCACACCGGCGTTATTCACCACCACATCAACACCGCCCCACTTCTTGACCAGATCATCCCGAACTTTCTCGAAATCGGTCAGCCTGCGGACATCACACTCCACAAAGTAGCCTTCGCCGCCCGCCGCGATAATCTCTTTCTCAACCGCCACACCTTGCTCCGGGTTGATGTCCCCGATACAAACCCTGGCGCCCTCTTTGGCATACCGCAACGCAATAGCCCGGCCCAGGCCGCTGGCCCCGCCGGTGATGAATACTCTTTGTGTCATGTGGTTAGTTCTCCGTAGATGCGTTCGATTGAGTTCTAATTTTCCGGTTTCGGTGCAAGAGCTGACTCCGGGTAGAGGGTTCCAAAACACGCTGTGAATACGTCCGTGTACGCTGTGCTCCGCCATCCATGGCTCCGCAACGTTTTGGAACCCTCTACCCGACCTCAGCTCCCCGACATCTGGGTTAGCCGTCCTGAAAATCAAAGCGATGCACGGTGGTAATCGGTTCGCGCAAAAACCCCTAAACCCAATACACCGCTTTACTCACTGTACTCATTGTCTTTAAAAGCCCGAAGCCCGCTCTAAAGTTCGAAAGGGGCCGGCGGGGTGGCGGTTCTGAAAATTTGCGGAGCCATGGATGGCGGAGCAGAAGCGCCACAAGGATGTGCCGAAGGAGCGGTTTTCAGAACCGCCACCCCGCCGGCCCCCGCACCTCAGCCCGAATTCCCGAGGACTCCAAACCCAAGCCGAAGCCTCAAGATTTATACTTGCGAAGCTCCAGGCGAGCCACCATAGCCCGATGAACCTCATCCGGACCATCCGCCAGCCGCAATATACGAGCATAGGCGAACAACTGGGTCAGCGGGAAATCATCGTCACTGACCCCGGCACCGCCGTGAATCTGGATCGCCTGATCCACAATGGTCTGCAACATCTGCGGAATCACCGCCTTGATCATGGAAACCTCTTGCAGCGCGCCGGCAATACCCTTGGTATCCAGCGCCCAGGCACATTTCAGAGTCAGCAGCCGAGCCTGCTCAATGGCCATTCGTGCGTTGGCAATGATATCCGGATTGCCACCCAGCTTGGCCAGTGGACGACCAAATGCTTCCCGGGTAGTTGCACGCTTGATCAACAGTTCCAGTGTACGCTCTGCCGCACCGATGGCCCGCATGCAGTGGTGTACACGACCCGGTCCCAGACGGCCCTGAGCAATTTCAAAACCGCGACCCGGGCCGGCGATGAAGGCGCTCTTCGGCAGGCGCACGTTCTCGAAGGAAACCACGCCGTGGCCGTAAGGCTCATCGTAGGCGCCGAACACCGGCAGCATGCGCTCGATTTTGACCCCCGGGGTGTCCAGCGGCACCAGCACCATGGAATGCCGACGGTGCTTATGGGCCTCAGGGTCCGTCAGCCCCATGAAAATGGCGACCTTGCAGTCCGGATGGCCAATGCCGGTGCTCCACCATTTACGGCCGTTGAGCACCACCTCATCGCCGTCGACCACGGCGGTGGCTTCCATATTGGTGGCATCGGAGGAGGCCACGTCCGGCTCGGTCATGCAGAAGGCAGAGCGGATTTCACCGCTTTGCAGGCGGGGCAGCCACTCGGCTTTCTGTTCTTCAGAGCCGTAGTGAATCAGCACTTCCATATTGCCGGTGTCCGGCGCATTACAGTTGAAGATTTCCGGGGCGATGAAGCTGCGGCCGGTTTCTTCGGCAATCAGGGCGTAGTCGGAGTTGAGCAGGCCACAGCCGTTTTTCTCGTCCGGGAAGAACATGTTCCACAAGCCCTGGGCTTTGGCTTTCTCCTTCAGTTCCTTGATAATCGGCAGTACCACCCAGCGATTATCGAGGGCCGCCAGATCACGGTGGTACTGTTCTTCAATCGGGAATATCTCGTCCTTCATGAACTGTTTCACGCGGTTGAGATAATCCTGGCCTTTTTCAGAAATGTTGAAATCCATTGCCCTACCCTCATCGGTTTTGCATCGGTGCGTGGCACCAGTAATGTGCTATTGCCTCAGTCTAGGGTTCGGAGCACTATTACGCGACTGAATTATTCTTATCGTTTATCATAAACAGAACTTATTCAAAAAAGCGGACAACCCGGTATGGCCCTGAACCGACTGGACCTCAATCTTCTGCACGTGTTTGACACCATCTATCGCGAAGGCAGCCTGACCCGGGCGGCGCGGGCGTTGCACCTGACCCAGCCGGCGGTCAGCCATTCCCTGTCGCGGCTGAGAGAGCATTTCGATGACCCTCTGTTTACCCGTCAGGGTAATCAGATGATTCCGACCCCCCTGGCGCGGCGTTTTCTGGAGTCCATGCGGCCGGGGCTTACCCAGATCCAGAGCGCAGTGAATCAGTTTCACGCCTTCGATCCCGCCAGCCAGCGCAAGACCTATTCACTGGCCTTGCGGGATATCCTGGAATCGACGTTTCTGCCCCAACTGATGCACCGCCTGGCTGACTATCCCGAACTGGAGATCATCAGCCAACGCATACCGCGGCGGGACATGGAGACCCAGCTGGCGGCCGGCAAGCTGGATTTTGCAGTGGACGTGTTGCTGCCGGTCAGCAACCAGACCGCCCATGAACTGTTACGACGGGATCGGCTGGTGGTGCTGGCGCGGCTGGATCACCCGCTGGCACAGGAAGCACTGACCATGGAGCAGTACATTAGCGCGCGGCATGTGCTGGTGTCTTCGCGCACCGAGGGGCCCGGCATCGAGGATTTCGAACTGTCACGGCTGGGGGTGCAGCGGCACATCCGCCTGCGGTGCCAGCACTACTATGCGGCGTGTCGGGTGGTTGAGAGTACCGACCTGTTGTTGACCATGCCGGAAACCTACGCGCGCATCATCGCAGAGCGGGCAGATATCCGCATTCTGACGCCACCGGCGGAGCTTCCGGATATTGATGTGCACCTCTACTGGCACAAGGCCTATGAGCGGGAACCCGCGCTGATCTGGTTTCGCGAACAGCTCAACCAGATCGCGTGAGGCGCAAATCAGTAGGCGCCGACCAGAGCCAGAAAGCCGAGAAACCCGGCGGCAGTGATGCCCAGGGAAACCACCACTATACCGAAGCCCCACCAGATGGCCGCGCCCCCGGACACCGGAACGTCCTGCCCCTGAAGCGTCCGATAGAAGGCCAAGGGGCCAAGGACAAAGGCACCGACAACAGCAAATACCAGCCCGACGCTGATGCCGGCAAAGGTCCAGGTAGCCAGTATGGTGGCCCGGTCTGAGGCGTTTTCTGCCACACCGTGGCGCAGCAGGAACTGCTTGCAGAAGAACCAGATCAGGGCGAACAGGACAATGACAAAGACCAGTCCGCCGACGATGGTAATTACGCGATAGAGCAAGTTGAATCCTCGATTGTGGTCAATCCGGGAAATAAGGCTCCGGAAGCGCCTCGAAAGCCGGGCGGGCGAACAGATACCCCTGGTACAGGGTGATCCCCTGCGACCTCAGCCAGAAATATTCGTTCTCGGCTTCCACCCCTTCAGCGATGATCCTGCCACCGAGCATGCTCATCATGGTGATGATGCCGGCCACCACGGCCTGCTTGTTCGGCTCCTGATCAATGTTACGAACCAGCCCCATGTCCAGTTTCAGAAGATCGGGCGGGCTCGCCATCATGATGTTGTAGCGGGAATAACCGGCACCGAAATCATCAATGGCGGTGCTGAACCCCATTTCTTTATAGGCCTCTATGATGGAAGCAAGATGTTCCACCGAGGTAAGCTTTTCATCTTCGATGACCTCAAAAATGATCTTCGAGGTATCAAAATCGTAGGTTTTTGCCGCCGCCAGCGTGGTGCGGATACAGTACTCTGCCTGGTACACCGCGTTGGGCATGAAATTGATGCTGAGCTTGGGCTCCATCTTGAGCCTGGCGGCAAGTTTGACCGCCTTGACCCGGCAGATCTGATCAAACGAATAACGATTGCGATCGTTCACATTGGCCAGCACGCTCATCGCGCCCTCGCCTTTCAGGCCCCGTACCAGCGCCTCGTAGGCGAATACAGTTCTGGTTTTTACATCGACAATGGGTTGGAAGGCAAAAGAAAAGGAAAAATCCAACCCTTCGCCGCATGCACATTGCTCACAATGAGACTCATCAAACAGGACGGCTGGTTGGTTCACTTCCTCTCCTTCAATGCCCCCGAACGGGCAAATCACGTTTGTAACCAATATATTGATTCCACTATAGCTTCCAACGCCTGCCTGTTAAAAGTGCGATTGTGTAAAGCTCTGGCATCCGCGAACCACATGACTACACTGAGATTGACAGTTCCACACGACCGAAAAGCCAACAGGAGTTAGCGGAATGGCCCAGAAATCCCGAATCGCAGTCACCCCCGGCGATGGCATCGGCCCTGAGGTAGTCGCCGAGGCGGTACGCTGCCTGGAAACCCTGCGGGCAAAACACGCGTTGGCTCTGGAGTGGACCCGATTCCCTTGGCCGTCCCACGCCTGGCATGAAGAGCATGGCGAATCCATGCCGGAGGATGCGCTGGACCAGCTCAAGGCCTACGACGCCATCCTCCTCGGCGCGCTCGGGGATCCCGGCCCGGTGGACGACCCGCAGCGCTACTTGTTGCCTGACAGCATTTCCCTGGCGCCTTTGCTGGATATGCGCAAAGGCTTTGATCAATGGGTCTGCGAACGCCCGGCACGGCTACTGCCCGGGGCGCGGCAGTATCTGGCGGACGAGCGCGCAAAAGACATCGACATGCTGGTCATCCGCGAAAACAGTGAAGGCGAGTACGTCAGCCAGGGCGGACGGCTGCGTAAGGGCAAGCCGGATGAAGTGGCCACTCAGATGGAGGTATTCACCCGTCACGCCACCGACCGGATTATCCGTTACGGCTTTGAGCAGGCCCGCCTCCGCGCCGGAGAGCGCTCACAGCAGGGCCGCACCCGCCAGTTCAAAACCCTGGACGGACGCACCTGTGAGAGTCAGGTGTGCCTGGTAACCAAACGCAACGCACTGCGTTACTGGGGTGATATGTACACCGAAGCTTTTGAGGCAATCAGCCACGATTACCCGGATGTGGCCACCCACCATGAACTGGTGGATGCGGCCTGCATGAAGTTCGTGCAGAGTCCGTGGGCTTTCGACGTGGTGGTGGCGAGCAACCTGCAGGGGGACATTCTGACCGATCTGGCCGCCGTGCTGTCCGGCGGTATGGGGGTGGCCCCCTCATGCAACCTGAACCCGACCGACGCGGACATGCCGTCGATGTTCGAGCCTACCCATGGCAGCGCACCGGACATTGCTGGTCAGGGTCTCGCAGATCCGAGCGCCATGTTGTTCACCACCGCACGCATGCTCGAATGGCTGGGGCGCAAAGACCCGGCACTGGCGGCCGCCGGCAAAGAGCTGTTTGATGCCGTGGCGGCCGATCTTGCAGCAAATAGCCGCGCACAGCGTGGAACCCGGGAGATTGGTGACGCCATCTGCAAGCGCCTGAGGCCGTAATCGGTCCGCGCATTGCCACCTGGCGCTCCGTTTACGGGCAGAGGCGCAGGTGGCGCTGCAAAGGCTGCTGTCACTCGGGCATCACGAATTCCAGGCGCCCCGGGGCGACCCTGACATCCAGAGGCACCATGCCAAACATTCGTTGAGCGAAATCTGTCTCATCAAGGCGATAGACCGGCATGGTTTCCAGCATCTGGGCCACTGCCCTCATGACCGTATCAGTCACTGGCTTGAGATCGCCCTTGAAGAACGGCGAATCAATACTGCTCTCGAGCAGTTGCAGGCGCCGGATGTATACGGCTTTTTCTTCGGCGTCGTACACCGGTGCCCCTTCCATTTTGAGCGCGATATCCACCGGCAGCTTGGTCATCAGCGCGTTGAGCGCAACCTGCCCACTGAGATCGATCACGGCCACATCCCGGCCATCGGGCCCCAGGGTTATATCGGCATCACTGAGACTCAGGCTCAGCGGCGAGCCACTCTGCAACTGCTCCCGATCAAAACGGCTCACCGTATCCTGCAGATGACGCTCAAGTTCGCCTTCGGATATCGAATACGGGGACAGGCTGGCACAACCACTGATCAGGCTGACGGCCAGAATCATCAAAGCGGGTAAACGTAAGGATCGCTGGACTGACATGAAGACTTCTCCGGAGTGAACACGAATAAGAGGGGTAGACTATGCCATCCCGGTGATCCGGGAGGTTACGAATTTGTCAGGAAACCGCTAGCCGTTTTCCGCGCTGGCGTCGACGTGCGGGGTCAGGTCGTCGTCCAGCCGGACCTTCAACAGAATCGGCTGACAGCAGACCTGGCAGTCTTCCACATATTCCTGCTCCCGCACCGAGGGATCGACGCTGATTTCCAGCGTCTCCCAGCAGTACGGGCATTGAATAAGAACCGAATCCAGGGCTGACATGAGCACCTCAGAACTGTTGTTTCGCCATCCACGGGATCA
This sequence comes from Pseudomonadota bacterium, assembly GCA_051750305.1. Taxonomy (GTDB): domain Bacteria; phylum Pseudomonadota; class Gammaproteobacteria; order Pseudomonadales; family Oleiphilaceae; genus Marinobacter. The sequence goes on from JBNJJM010000005.1 coordinate 410,454, forward strand.
CCCGGTCAAACGCCTCTTCCAGCTTTTCACAGGTGGTTGAGAAGCTGATGCGGACGGCGTTGGTGCAGTGCTCCCCAAAGGCGTCGCCCGGTACCATGCACACCCCGGTTTCCTTGAGCATGCGCAGGGCGAGGTCGGAACCGTCCACGTGGGGTGGCAGGTCCGGAAACGCAAAAAAGGCTCCACCGGGTTTGTAGCCAGTCAGGTGCGGTGTCTGGTCAATCAGTTCCACCACCTTATCACGCCGTTCACGGTATATGTCCACCATGTCCCTGACGCACTGCTGATCTCCGGTCAGCGCCGCCACCCCGGCAAACTGGGAGGGCGTGTTGGCCACCGAGGTGGTGAACATGTGGAACCGGCGCAGTGACTTGATGGCGGCCTGACTGGCAATCACCCAGCCTACCCGCAGGCCGGCCATGCTGTAGGTTTTGGAGAAACTGCTGATGCACATGATGTTGTCAAGATCCATCGAGCAGTTGAGAACGCTGGCAAAGTCATCGTCGTCAAAGATCAGGTGGTCATAGACTTCATCGGCGTACACCTGAATGCCACGGTACGCACACTCTTCCAGAATGGTTTCCACGGTACTGCGGGGGTATACCGCTCCGGTGGGATTGTTGGGGTTGTTCAGGATCAGCGCGAAGGTGCGCGGGCCCATCGCCCGGATGACCTCGTCCGGATCCAGTTGATGGTTATTCTCGGCCCGGGTAGGCACGAATTTGACCTCTCCACCGTTCATCCGGATCAGCGGCGCGTACAGCAGGAACGAAGGGTCGGTCACGATGAACTGCCGCCCCGGCGCCGACGTAGCGGAAATCGCCAGATACATGGCCTCGGTCGCGCCACTGGTGATCAGGATATTGTCACGGGTCAGTTTGCGGTTATAGCGTTTGCCGTAGTAATCCCGCAGCGCCACCAGCAGCTCCGGCAGGCCGGCGTCCATGGTGTAACCGGTTTGCCCGGCGTTGAGGGCATCGATATAGGCATCGATAACATGCTTGGGCGTCGGCAGATCCGGCTGACCGATGGAAAGATGAATCACATCCTTCATGGTGGCCGCCATATTCACCATGCGACGAATGCCGGGAACGGGTACCGCCTGCATGGCGGGGTTCCAACTGGCCTTGGTTTTGCGGTACTTCACTTTTCTCGGCTTGGACTGGCCAGTTTCGTTGTTGGCGGCTTCTGCCATAAATCTACCTCCCGCAAACTGCGCAAAATGAAGCTACTCCTGCAGGTTAGCCAGTAAACAGGGGGCGTACAAGACATAACCCTAGAAAGATTCTGCCCGTCCGACGCTGGCCATTTTCCACCTCTCCCGGCGCTTCGCCGGCGCAACTCAGGTTGACCGCCCGGGCCCTGCAAACCAGACTGTAGAAGTCCGGGTCGCCGCCTCTTTTCACCGGGTGCGCGCCCCCATTTCAGGCAACAGGTCCGCGGAGGAAAGATGACACAGCCCAGCAAACCGGTCGTAACCGTTCTGACTGCTCCGGGGGAAAAGGAACCACCTGGAATGGATGCGCTCCGGGCCAGAGCCACCGTGAGGTTTGCCTGTGACGAACCCACCCTGCGAGACACCCTGCCCGGCACCGATGTCATGATGGTGACCGACTTCCGTACCGAAGCACTGGAAGCGGCCTGGCCCGCCGCCGACAAACTGCAGTGGATTCATGCGACCAGCGCTGGCGTGGATGCGCTGATGTTCCCGGCCCTGACCAAAGGCAACGTGACAGTGACCAATGCCCGCGGCATTTTTGACCGCACCATTGCCGAGTACGTGCTCTGCACCATTCTGATGTTCGCCAAGGACTTCCCCCGCTCGATTCGCCTGCAGCTGGACCACAAATGGCAGCACCGGGACACCGAGCGCGCGCAGGGCAATCAGGTGCTGGTGGTGGGCGCAGGCTCCATCGGCCGCCAGATCGGCCGCCTGGTCAGCGCCATCGGCATGAAGCCCCACGGCATTGCCCGCAAGGCCCGCCATGACGATCCGGATTTCATTGCTGTTCACAGCAACGACGATCTGTTCGAGCAGCTGGCGCTGGCCGACTATGTGGTCATCGCCGCACCGTTAACGCCCCAGACCGAAGGCCTGTTTGACAGCAAAGCGTTCAAGGCCATGCGCCCCCACGCCCGCCTCATCAACATTGGCCGCGGCCCCATCGTCAAAACCGACGATCTGATCGAGGCACTGCGCAGTGGCGAGATCGCCGGCGCTGGCCTGGACGTGTTCGAGGAGGAACCGCTGGCCCAGGATCACCCGTTATGGGACATGGAAAACGTCATCATGACCGCCCACATGGCCGGCGATTTCATCGGCTGGAAACGCGCCCTCACCGACCAGTTCCTGGAGAACTTTGACCGCTGGCATGGTGGCGAGGAGCTGTTCAATCTGGTGGACAAGGAATTGGGGTACGCGGGGAGCCGCTAGGCTTGAATTCGATCAAGCCCGGAGCAGGTTGGAGCATGACGTAGGTCGGATTAGCCAAAGGCGTAATCCGACAAAGCCAACTAACTACCGGTTACTCGCCGCAAACTCCCTCTGCAACGGCAACAAATCAAAAACCCGCTCCGGATGATTCGGATCTACCAACTCGGTGGACGATTTATAGACCCGCGGCGTCGTATACAGCAGTTTCAGCGCGGTGCCATGGGGCATCGCCATGTACCGCTCGCCATGATTTTCCTCCAGCCACTTGCGCACCCGCGGCGCCATGTTATGCCCCATTTTCGGGAAGAAATGGTGCTCCACGTGATGGCTGAAGCGGAAATGCAGCCGGTCCAGCACCGGGTTACTGCGCAGGCTCATGGAGTTGTCCAGCGGGTTATTGGTGGCCGTCTGCGGACGTAGGAAGTGGTTGGTGAGGATATACCCCTGCCCCAAGGCGTTGGCCACCATGAACGGAACCAGCACCGTAAACAGCGCCAGCGGCCCGGAGATCACCGCCAGCACGGCCCACACGGCCATGCAATAAAACGTCTGCCGAATCGCCTTACTGCGGTCAAAGCCCTTGAACTGTTTACGACGCCTCGCCTGAAACCACAGCACCAGCTGCGCGTGGAACGTGAACGAGTAAGTCAGAAACAGATAGCTGTACCAGGTGCCTGACCCCGGCGCCAGTTTGGTGAACTTCTTCTGCTTGGGATCGGTCTTGTAACGACGCAGCGTACCAAAACTGTCCGGATCCGCATCGCCGGTGTTGGTGTTGCCGTGGTGAACCACGTTGTGCCACTTGCGCCAGAACTCCGGCGGCACGATCAACGGCCCGAACCCCAGCCAGCCGAAGAAATTCTGCCAGCGATTACTCATGCCCAGGGCCCCGTGCAGTACCTCGTGCGCCAGCAGTGCCTGAGCCCCGATGGTGTGCCCTACCAGCAAACCCAGCCCCAGATTCGCGTACCACGGCAGGCCCGCCAGCAGAATCGCCGCGATGCCTCCCCAGATGATCAACTGCAACGGCAGAAACCAGATCACCCGCCAGGTCTGCGCCTTGAACGTATCCGCCGGCAGCTCCTTCTTCATCCTGTCCCTGAGCTCTCGCTCATCGGGTTGTCCAAACACGGCATTACCCATCGATTCGGGTTTCACAGCAGCGTTCATTCGTCACCTTTCGTTCTTAAGATAATATTATCTGGTACGCCATCTTATTTTCAGCGCACATGTGTGAGCCGAATTTACAGAACGGAAGGCCTAATGACAATGGCAGATAGATTAATTTTTAATGAACAGAAATATTTTGCGTACATATGTGTTTTTTATGAAGGGCCACTCCCGGCGCTGACTCCAGCGCACGAGAGCTATTCAAGGCCAAAAAAAAGGGAGCCCGAAGGCTCCCATTTCATAATCCCAAACTACGTCAGCTCAACTACCAGACAACGACTGATCCGAAGGATCGATCTCCATCTGCTGAATCGCTATCACCGCCTGTGTGCGGTTCCGCACCCCAAGCTTTCGGAACACCGCCGTAATATGCGCCTTGATGGTCGCCTCCGACACATCCAGATCATAGGCAATCTGCTTGTTCAGCAGCCCCTCAGCGAGCATACCCAGAACCCGGAACTGCTGCGGCGTCAGCGACGCCAGCTTCTCGGAGAAATCCGTCATGTCCGAATGCATCCGCTCGATCTTGTCCGCCACCCCTTCCGGCAACCAGACATCCCCTTCCAGGACCGCCTGAATCGCCTCGGTAATGGTCGGCAGCGGCGCCGACTTCGGAATAAACCCCGACGCCCCGTAGTCGATCGAACGGCGCATCACCTGCATCTCCTCGGAACCCGACACAACAACCACCGGCAACCCCGGATACTGCCCGCGCATGAACACGAGCCCCGAGAAGCCGTGGGCACCCGGCATATTCAGATCCAGCAGCACCAGATCCGCATCCGGGTGCGACTCCACCGCCGCCTGCAGCGCCTTGATGCTGTCGACCTCGACCGTTTGCGCATCAGGAACCGCCTGATTGACCGCCTGCTTCAGAGCTGCACGAAACAGCGGGTGATCATCGGCGACGATAATTGTTTGTGCCATTCAACAGATTCCTCACAGATTTCTGGCCTGCTGACAGACCTTATTTGAACGCACGACTGCTGATCAGATCGTCCACCACACCCGGGTCTGCCAGAGTGGAGGTATCGCCCAGCTGATCGTGCTCGTTAGCGGCAATCTTACGCAAAATGCGGCGCATAATCTTGCCGGACCGCGTTTTCGGCAATCCCGGGGCCCACTGGATCACGTCCGGAGAGGCGATGGGGCCAATCTCCTTGCGTACCCACTGGACCAGCTCCTTCTTGAGCTCGTCAGATGGCTCCTGCCCCTGCACCAGCGTGACATAGACATAAATGCCCTGGCCCTTGATCTCATGGGGGTAGCCGACCACGGCGGCCTCGGCCACCTTGTCGTGGGAAACCAGCGCGCTTTCGACCTCGGCGGTACCCAGCCGGTGACCGGATACGTTGAGCACGTCGTCGACACGGCCGGTGATCCAGTAATAACCGTCTTCATCCCGACGGGCGCCGTCACCGGTGAAGTACATGCCCTTGTAGGTGCTGAAGTAGGTCTGCTTGAAGCGCTCATGATCGCCGTAGATGGTGCGCATCTGACCGGGCCAGCTGTCCAGAATGACCAGGTTACCCTCCGTTTTGCCATCCAGAATATTGCCGTCGTTATCCACCAGCGCCGGCTTCACCCCGAAAAACGGCACGGTGGCCGACCCGGGCTTGAGATCGATGGCACCGGGCAGCGGCGAAATCAGGATGCCACCGGTCTCGGTCTGCCACCAGGTATCCACAATCGGACACTTGCTGTTGCCGATCACCCGGTGGTACCACTCCCAGGCCTCGGGGTTGATGGGCTCACCCACCGAGCCAAGCAGGCGCAGGCTGTCACGGGTGGTGCCGTTCATGCAGGACTCACCTTCAGCCATCAGCGCACGGATAGCGGTGGGCGCCGTGTAGAGGATATTGACCTTGTGCTTATCGACCACCTGCCCCATACGGGAGCTGTCGGGGTAATTGGGCACACCCTCGAACAGAACGGTAATGGCACCGTTGGCCAGCGGTCCATAGAGAATGTAACTGTGGCCGGTCACCCACCCGAAATCGGCAGTGCACCAGTACACATCCCCGTCGTGATAGTCGAACACGTACTCATGGGTCATGGACGCGTAAACCATGTAGCCCCCGGTGGTGTGCAGAACCCCCTTCGGCGCACCGGTCGACCCGGAGGTGTAGAGCATGAACAGCGGATCTTCCGCATTCATCGGCTCCGGCGGGCAGTCTGCTGAGGCGGCCTTCATCAGGTCTTCATAACGCTTATCGCGGCCGTCGTTCCAGGGCACATCACCACCGGTACGGCTGACTACCACCACCTTGTCGACGTTGGCGGCGTCTTCGTTCTTCAGCGCCGCATCGACGTTTTTCTTCAGCGGAATCTTGCGGCCACCACGAACACCTTCATCGGCGGTCACCACAAACCGGGAGTTGCCGTTGGCAATGCGGGCACCGAGTGCTTCAGGTGAGAAGCCACCAAACACCACCGAATGAATGGCGCCGATCCGCGCGCACGCGAGCATCGCCACGGCGGTTTCGACAATCATGGGCATGTAGATGGTGACCACGTCCCCCTTTTTTACACCCAGACCTTTGAGCGCATTGGCGAACTTGCTGGTTTGCTCGTGCAACTCACGGTAGGTGACGTTGCGGGAATCGGCAGGATCGTCACCCTCAAAAATGATCGCAGTCTGATCACCGCGCTTGGCAAGATGGCGGTCGAGACAGTTTTCGGAGGCGTTCAGTTCACCGTCTTCGAACCATTTGATGGAGAGGTTATCGTAGTCGTAGGTGGTGTTCTTGACCCTGGAAAATGGCTTGATCCACTCCAGGCGCTTGCCGTGCTCACTCCAGAACGCGTCCGGATCTTCGATGGACTGCCGATACATGTCTTCGTACTGGTCACGGTTCAGCAGCGCATGTTTGGCCACGTCCGGGCTTACCGGATAAACCTGCTTCTCAGTCATTGTGCTCCCCCTATAATTTAGAGCCTGTTGTCATTGTCGGTTGTTGTAAAACAGAGCTTGCCGGGCACCAAGGCCCTGAAGACGGATATCTGTAGTTCAACATGTGTGCCACCACACAATGAATTAGACTAACGTCCTAATGCGCCTGAACTTTTCGCCGGGATGACGGCTAAAGCCGCACGAAAACAACGGGTAATCACGTTACGTGGGAGTATGAATAAGGATAGCTCCGCCACCCCGATCCGCAAGGGCGACGCCTGCCCCCTGCCGGAAGGCCGGGTCGGTGATGCAGAGGATAACCGAGACAGGCAGCCGACCCGGCACAACGGCCGGGCCCTGCCGTGTGGGTCAGGCCGCTTTTTTGCGGGTTTTGGCGGTACGCAGACTGTAGAGTTTGCGCTCTGTCAGAGCATACTGGTTGAGGCCCGCCAGATGAATCTTGCGCAGATAGACTGACCAGTCGATCTGGCCGGCATCCACGGGGAACAGCAAACGATCCAGTTCGCCCATGCGGGAGGCCAGGGCCTGCAACGACTCATTGCGAAAGATGTAATCCGGCGCCGTGTAGAAACCGAAAATCGTTGCCAGCGAGCGGCTGGTGTCCAGGTTCCGCAACACCTTCAGTTCCCGGTTCTGTCCCAGCAGTTTCATAACACGACCGGTGATACTCAGGGGCACACGCATGCCACCGACCACCACGTCGAACAGCCGGCGATTCACGGCAATGAAGGGCTTGCTTGGCTGACGGTAAAACAGCTGATCGTAGGCTGCATGGTTTGACCTGGATTCCGCCATCAGGTGATCGATGAACTCCCCGAGGGTGATCGGATTACTGCTACCACTGCAGCACTGGTAAATTCGGTGCCGGGCCGGTTCCGACAGCGCCTCTGCCATCGACAGGATGATGGCGTTCGCTACCAGGTCGACCGGAATGACATCAATCACTCCGCTGCGCTTGCCCGGAAACAGGGTCACCTTCTCGCGGGCATAGGCGAGAATAATGGCATCGGCCACTTTCACGCCTTCTATCCAACCCGGTGCCGGCTCCTCCAGAGCGCTTTCGATGATGGATGGCCGCACGATGGTGAGTGAACGACCATCCAGCCCCTTCATCAGCAACTGCTCGCCGAGCCACTTGGTAAAGGTGTAGGTATCACTCCAGCCGTAGCGATTGGCCTCCTGGATCCCCAGATCCACCAGCTTTTTTTCCAGTACTTTGCCCGAGTAGCGAGAGCGGACATCCGCAATCTTGTCGTCCAGCAGTCGCACCAGCTCCTCAATTTCGTAATGTCCGGCGGTGCTGCGAGGGATGTCGTCGCCGGCCGGCTTGATGACCGATTCGGTCACCTGGCCGGAATTCTTGCCATTGACGTAACAGGTGGACACCTGGATCACCGCCATCTCAGGATTCTGGCGAGCCAGTTGTACCACGTTTTCGAGGCACAGGGTGTTGATCGCGAGCGCCTTGTCCAGCTCCTCGCGGAAGTTAACGCTGGCCGCGGAATTGATAAACGCGTCCACCCGTTTGGCGAGTGCGGAAAAACGCTCGGCGGGCAGCCCGAATCGGGGCTCGGTCACTTCACCGGTGATGCAGTGAATCCGTTCGTCGATAAAGCTTTCGAAGGCTTCGTTATCGTCCTTGCGAAGTCGTTCGAAAACCGAGGAGGTAGCGATCTCGTTCAGAAAACGATCGCGCGCGTTGGGGTGTCGCTTGTTGCCCCGGATGAGCAGGTGGATGCCGCCAATATCCGGAACTGCGCGAATGATTTTCTCCAGGACCACCTTACCCAGAAAACCGGTCGTGCCGGTGACCAGGACGTGCTTGCCGCGCAGTTGCGCAAGAACAGTTGATGATGATTCTGCAGTTTGAAGCTGATCTGTCATGCCAGGAACTCCTTCTCTTAACAATCCGTGGCCACGAATGCACCTTTTCCGGCCTCTGACCACCTGAGGCCTCTCACCCGGGGTATGGGTACCCGGGCGCGCTGGGGAAAACGTTGCATTAAGCGGGCCACCATCCAAAAAACCAGGTTAATATTTGCACACCATTGGTGACAAAGCGGTGACACACAGCAAAGTTACGCTACAAAAAGCGTTAATAAAATGACGAAAAAATAAGGAACCAATCCACAAAAAAGAGAGGAGAATGGAATCAGGAACGGTCTTTATCCGTGCCAGCCAATGAGCGCAGCAAGCGGTCCAGTGAGATATCGGAAGGCTGCTCCCTCAATGCCCTCACCAGCCGTTCCTGCTCACCAAAGCTCACCCGGTCATAACGGGGTTGCGCAGCCTGCTGTGAGTGCTCAGGCAACGGGGAGGCAGGCAGGCATTCCGGTGTTATCTGGCAGGCCAGCTCGCGAAGGTGCACTGCAAAATGGTGTCGCTGCTCCGGCGCCAGCGATTCCCAGTTCAACGCGGCCAGACCGGTCTGGATAATTTCCATGGTCGTGTCGTCCAGAGTGCGCCCCATCAGTGCAAACAGCCGATTAAACGCCTCATAACGCAGCAGCGGCGAGTCCGCTTCTGCCGCCAGCAACGCGCCCAGCTGTTCAATCAACTCGAGACTGCGGATCGTCGCATTGCCAGCACGCTCGGTTCCCGGCTCCGCCTGAGTGGTCGCCCGCCGGCCCGACCGGCGAGTGACCTGATGCCAGTAGGCCGCAATACCGGTTTTGCGGGCAGGAACCTGACCCAGTCGCAGCATCAGCATATCGGTCAGTGTGCGGAACTGGCGGCAGGAAGGATCCGCCAGCGGCATTAACGCCACGGGACGCTGCTGCAGCACGGACTGCCGGATGGTCTCGTCCCGCCAGACGGCCCCCAGATAATGAAGGGACACGCCCAGATGACGCTGGGCCGCCGCGTCAAGGCGCTGAAAGACCGAGCGGGCCTGGCTGGCCCCCTGAGCCATGTTCACCAGCACAGAAGGGGTTCGCTTGTAGCCGCGGCGGTTCAGTACCTTGATCAGCGAAAAGGCGTCGGTCAGCGATGCGGGATCCGGCGTCACCACCACACACGCCAGCTCGGAGGCGGCGATCATGTGCATCCCCGTGGACTGAAGCCCCGCTGCGGTGTCGGTGATAACCACATCGTAGCGACTCTCCAGGCGGGACAACGCCTGCAACAGGGCCAGGCTGGACTGGGAATCCATTTCCATGCATTGCTGGACGCCGGACGCGCCGGGGACGATGTGCAGATCATAATCTGCGGTCATGATCACATCATCAAGGGCGCATTCACCGGCCACCACGTTTGCCAGGGTTCTGGTCGGGTAGCGCCCGAGCAAGATGCTGACGTTGGCCAGATCGGTGTCGCCGTCAAGCAGCAACACCCGCTTGCCCTCACGCGCCAGGGTCAGGGCCAGGTTGAGGGCGACGGAGGTTTTTCCGACACCCCCCTTGCCTCCGGTAACGGCAACGGTACGGGTCGGATTCGCTTGGTGGTGCACACCGGGGGTAGCAGTCATCGTACGTTGTTTTTATCCATGGATTCGCGAGCCGGAGCCAATGTTAACCTGTAAAAAGTCTACACACATCACAACCTGGTTAACATAATGCTCAAATATTCATCAGTAACTGTTTAATAACTCCGCTTTATTGTCTAAGCTCCAGACCAACAATAATAGTGAACATGTCGTCAGAATATGGCGACATCAGGCGCTCACAGGTAGTCCCATGGACATAGCCCCCGATATTCAGTTGCCGAGCCTGCCGGAGATCACCCTACGGGCGCTTGAGGCATGCCACCAGGATCAGAGCTATCGGCAGATCAGCAATATCGTGAGCGCCGATACCGCGCTGGTTGCCCGGGTGCTGGCTCTCGCCAATTCCGCCCTCTACGGCCCCGTCTCCCGGATTCGCTCGGTCGACCAGGCATTATTGCGCCTCGGCACCCGTCGTTTCCACACGCTGGTTCTCACTGCGGCGTTACGTCAATTGCTTTTCGAGCTGGGCGCCGACCAATGGCAGCAGTTGCGGGATTTCTGGCGGCATTCACTGACCACCGCACTGACAGCGCGGGCACTGGCCACCCTCACCCGTTTCCCCGAACCGGACCAGGCGTTCATGCTCGGCATGTTACACAATGTGGGTGAACTGATCGCCCTGAAAACGCCGCCGGGCGATACCCGTCAGTACTATTTCAACCACCAGTGTGACCTGGCGGCGGAACTGGTGCGTGTCTGGGGACTCGGCACCATGGCCGAAGACGCCATGCGTTACCAGCATGCCATGCCATTGGAAATTCGCGACGCCGGTCATCTGGTCAAACTGATCAATCTCGCAACCCGGCTGGCGCTGTCCGACGCTGCCGGCATCGCCGCCGCAGGCACCGTGTTCGGGCTCAGCGAAGAGCTGACCCGTGAAATCCAGCGCCGCATCGACCAGGAAGTCACCGCGATGGCGGAATCACTCGGCATACCGCTGAACGAGGAGTACGACGCCGCTGCCGCCCAGGACAGACTGAAACAAACCGTGCTGACACAGGCCATAACGACCCAGGCACTGGCGTTCTCGTCGTTCCAGGGTCCGTTTGAAGCCATGCTGGCGGAAACCGTGAACAGTCTGACACTGGTAACCGGTTTGCCGGCACTGTGCTTCGGTTACCGTGATGACGAGCTGGTTCTGCTGTCAGGCTCCATTGGGGAGATTCCGGAACTGACCCTGGCCACCCGTCCTGCTGGCAGCGTGCTCACTGAAGCCTTCGCCAAACGGCAAACCGTTCAGCTCGGCGACCGGCCTGCCACCGTGCTTGACCGGCAATTGCTGTCATTACTCAACACACCCTCGCTGCTGGCAGTGCCCGTGGTGACCGGAAACGACTGCCCGGGAGTATTTGCAGTGGGAACCGACACCCGCGGTTCAGCGGCCGCGGGAGAGCTCGCCGGGCTGTTCTCGCGGCAACTGGCCGTACCTTTGTCAGCCCATTGCGCGGCGACCCGTGGCTCCGCCAACGACCACGAATGGCAGTCGGAGCTTGCCAGACAGGCGCTGCGTCGCCAGATCCATGAGGTCAGCAACCCGCTGACCATCATCCGCCAGTATCTGTATCAGCTCCGCAGCCGCCTGACCGACAACGATGTACAGAACGAACTGGACGTGATTCGCGAGGAACTGGACCGCGCCGGGGACATGCTGCTGCAGATCAGCCGCCCGGAGCAGTCCGGGCCGGCGGGAAGCCAGGAGTCCACCAGGATCAACACGGAAATCGAGACCCTGAAAGATCTCCTTGTCGAAGGGCTGTTCGGTGACACCGACAGCACCCTGGTGGTCGAACTCTGCGCGGAGGACACCGAGGTTACCGCGCCGCCCTCGGTCGTAAGGCAGATCCTGATCAACCTGACACGCAATGCCGCCGAATGCCTGGGGGACACCGGTCAGGTGACGCTCCGTACGTCGGCGCCGGTGTGGCAAAGTGGCCGCGCCTGGGTAGAGCTGGAAGTTTCCGATACCGGCACCGGCCTTCCCGACCACGTCCGCGACCATCTGTTTGCACCAGTGAATACCACCAAGGGAGACGGCCATAACGGACTTGGCCTGAGCATAGTCAAACAGCTCATTGATGACATGGAGGGCATCATTGCTTGCCGCAGCGGAGGCGAAGGCACCAGCTTCAGAATACTGCTACCGGCCGCGGGCGATAAGAAAAACGACAACGACTGACGACAGGCAAAGACCGATGAAATCCGCTCAACCGGACCATGCTTTCAGTAACAGCTTACCCGCACGCATTCTCGTGGTGGACGACGAACCGAGGTTGCTGTCCAGCCTTGCGTCTCTGCTCAGGGGCCAGAGCTACGATGTCACGGAAGCGGAGGGCGGGCGCCGTGCCTGCCAGCTGATCGACGAGGAAACCTACGATCTGGCGTTGCTGGATCTGCGCATGCCCGACGTCGACGGTTTCGATGTGATGACGCACATCGCCCACCGTCAACCGGACTGCGGCGCCATTGTGGTCAGCGGTGAAAGCTCGTTCGCCGCCGTCAGCCGGGCTCTGCGTCGCGGCGCGCTGGATTACATTCGCAAGCCGTTCGACCCGGAGGAACTGCTGGCCACCGTCGGTAACGTTCTGGGCAAGCAGTCACTGCTGCGCTCCCATGAACACATCCAGATGCGCCTGGAAAAATCCGAGGCGCTGCACCGCTATATTGTCAACAGTTCCCCCGACATCGTCTTCATGCTCGACGGCGACGGCCATTTCTGTTTCGTCAACAGCAAGATCGAAACCATGCTCGGGTATCACCCACAGGAGCTCCGCGGACGGCATTTCCGCCACATTCTGGACGATCGCGACCTCGCTCGCGGCACCTATGCCCTGAACGCCCCGAACATCAGCGCAGACAACCCGCGGACACTCGAAGTCCGACTCAAAACCCGTGGCAGTCGCCGCGCCAACCGTCACTTCGAGATCACCGCCTTCCCGATTGACCCTGAGACCTGGCCGCGGACCGACGGCGACGGTCAGGATAACGGGCGCGAAGCACGATACTACGGCACCGCCCGCGACGTCACCGAGCGCAAGGAAGCCGAGGCTTTCATCAACTTCCAGGCCTACCATGACCTGCTGACACGGCTGCCCAACCGCGCACTGTTCAAGGATCGTCTGGAGCTGGCGATTACCCACGCGCGGCGGGCGAACCAGAAACTGGCGGTCATGTTCCTTGATCTCGACCGCTTCAAGGTGATCAACGACACCCTCGGCCACGCCATGGGCGATCGGCTGCTTCAGGCGGTGACCCAGCGCCTGGAACGGTGCCTTCGCAAGGGGGACACCCTGTCGCGGTTCGGCGGCGACGAATTCACCCTGCTGCTGCCGTCGATTCACAACCACGAAGACGCGCGCCAGATTGCCAAAAAGCTGATCAAAGCCTTACGGGCGCCGTTTCAGCTGGGTGAGCACGAGGTGTTTGTCGGGGTCAGTATCGGCATTTCGATTTTCCCGGAAGCCGGTGTCAACATGGACCAGCTGATCCAGAATGCCGACATCGCCATGTACCACGTCAAGGCCCGAGGCAAAGACGGTTACCGCTTCTACTCCGAGAGCATGAGCATTGATACCGCCAATCGGCTGAGCCTTGAACGGGACCTGCGCCTGGCGCTGGAGCGCGACGAGCTGAAAGTGTTCTACCAACCCCAGGTCTGCGCCAACAGCAACCGGGTGGTCGGGCTGGAAGCTCTGGTTCGCTGGCAGCACCCCAAGCGCGGGTTGCTGTACCCGCGGGACTTTCTGCCACTGGCGGAGGAGACCAAGCTCATCGCTCGCCTGAGCGAGCGGGTGCTCGATCAGGCCTGCCGCGACGTGGGTAACTGGATCCGTTCCGGTCATGAAGATCTGCGCCTCGCGGTTAACCTGTCGCCAATGCAGGTGGAGCATCCGCGCTTCGTCGATACCCTGATGGAGCAGGTGCATGCCCATGGATTCCCGCCCCGCAACCTGGAAATCGAGATCACCGAGAATCTGATCATGAACGACCTCGAACAGATCAGCCAGAAGCTGCGGGAACTGGCCGACTTTGGTGTGCGCATCGCGATCGACGATTTCGGAACCGGCTACTCCTCACTCAACTACATCCACCGCTTGCCCATCCACACCCTCAAGGTCGACCAGTCTTTCGTCAGGGCGATCCGCAGCGGCGAAGATGGAGCCTGCATCGTGAACGCCATTATCGCCATGGCCCACGGCCTCAAGCTGGAAATCGTCGCGGAAGGGGTCGAGACGGACGAACAGCTCGCCTATCTGAAAAATCTCGGCTGCCACCAGGTGCAGGGCTTCTTCTACGGCCCCGCGCGGCCAGCGGACGTTATCGCCAAAAGCCTCGGCCATCTGCCTGCCACGGCGGTGTCCTTCTGAAACAGGCCGCCGCTCACACTGCGCGCCACACTCCCGATAATTGATTGTCTTACAGTCTTAGTATAAATGTTGACTTGGTTTGCAAAGTATTTCTTTACGTTACTTTGTGTATCCAGAAATGCGCGGTGCTGCACATATTTCACGCGGATCCTTCACTAGAGTGAAAAAACTCAGGCGTTGTCACCGGAAAGCCGACAGGCAGTCGAGCCAACAATCACAAGAACGGTGACGGCAACCACAGGATCTGAACAGGCAGCAGTCATCATGCGCGACAAGTACAAATACATCGGTCCCGTTTACGATTTCCTCAGCAACCTCTACAGCGGCAAGAACATTCATCGCTGCAAGACCGCCATGCTGGACGTCGAAACCGTTCGTCCCGGATCGCGTATTCTCTTCGCCGGCGTCGGGCATGGTCGTGACGCCATCCGCGCAGCGGAACTGGGGGCCGAGGTCACCGTGGTCGACCTGTCCGAAACCATGTTGCGGAAGTTTGGCGAGGCGCAGGAAAAGGAAGCCCCTCACCTGACCATTCGCCGCATTCACAATGACATCATGAAAGTGGATGAGTTCGAGCACTACGACATGGTGGTTGCCAATTTCTTCCTGAACGTGTTCGACGAAGACATGATGGTTCGGGTGCTGGAGCACCTCATTCGTCTGGGCAAGGCCGATGCCAAAGTGGTCGTGGGTGATTTCTGTTACCCCACCGGCAACATCGTGGCCCGCCTGTTCAAGAAGATGTACTGGTATATGGCGGTCTTCATCTTCTGGCTGTTTGCCAACAACGCCTTCCACAAGATCTACAACTACCCCGAGCACATGCAGCGCCTGGGCCTTCAGGTCACCGAGAAAAAGCATTTCACGCTGCTGAACATGAACTGCTACTGGTCGATTCTGGGTCAGAAACGGGCTTAAACAGGAACCCTCAGACACTCTCTGAACAAGAAAAAGGCGGGGGAGCATCAACATGTCAGACCAGATTCTTGCACTCGACGGAGTCCGCGCAGCAGACGAAGGCAGCTTCGGCTTTGCGGAACGCATAGGCTACCTGAAGCAGTACGGCGTGCATTCACAGTCCTTTTCCACGCTGCAACCGGGGATGCAGTATTTCGACATGCCCGGGGTCGGCTACGTCGCCTACATGCGTAAGTGGGGCGGCACCTTCGTACTGTCCGATCCGGTATGTGCGACGGAAAACTTCGCCGTGATTCTCGAAAAATTTCACACCCGTTTTCCGAACGCCTGCTACATCCAGGTCTCCAAACCCGTAGTGGATTTCCTTCACCTGCGCTTCGGACTCTTCGGCACTCAGTTTGGAAGCGAGTCCCGCATCGGCTTGCAGGACTGGTCGCTGCGGGGCAAGAAAAAGCAGATTCTGCGAACCGCCCTGAACCAGGCTGAGAAGAACGGTATCACGGTCAAGGAGCGGTTCAGCGATGACCACACCCGCGAGATTTCCGACGCCTGGATTCGCACGCGGAAATGCAAAAGCAAGGAGATCCGTTTCCTGATTCGCCCGATGGAAATGGACTACCGGGAAAACGAACGCCACTTCTATGCCTACCAGGATGGCAAGGCCGTGGGCTTTATCTATTTCGATCCCGTTTACCGCAATAATGAGATCATCAGCTACGTACCCAACATCTCCCGCGCCAATGCCGATTTCAGGCAGGGGATTTTCTACACACTGATGGCGCACGCCCTCGACGTCTTCAAGGCGGAAGGGGTCCCCTACCTGGATCTGGGGCTGATTCCGCTGTCTCTGGACGCCGCCACCGAGCATCAGGAAAGCCGCCCCTTCAAGCGGATCCTTCACGGCGTCTACGAAAAAGGAAACTTCCTTTATAATTTCAAAGGCCTGGAATTCACAAAATCACGCTTTCGCGGCGACAACTTCAAGACCTACTGCTGTCACCGTCGAACGATCCCGGCGCTGGAATTTCTGGCCATGTTCAAACTGACCCGGTTGCTGTAACCCCTTCGGTGCCCGGCCAGTGGCCCCGGGCTTCGCCCGGGGCCAACCCCAACCCGATCATGTAAGAGATCAGCCCCGCGGGCAGCTCACCTGAAAACAACACCGCGCGCACGGGATGCCCCCGGCCGGACGCCGTATCGACAGAAGCGCCCTGCTGCTCCAGTAACCATTCCGCCCGACGGGCAATGGCATCACCGGAATCCACCCAGAAACCGACCTCGGGCAGGCACACCTTCAGCTGCTGCTGGATCAGCGGGTAATGGGTGCACCCCAGCACCACGGTATCTACCCGTGCTTCGCGAAAGGGCTGGAGCGCCTCGCTCAGCGGCTGCCGGGGAAGGTTTTTGCCGGCAACGGAATCCTCAATCCAGTGAACCAGTTGCGGGTCTCCCACGCGTATGATCTGACAGTCGTTGGCGAACTCCCGGATCAGATCATCCAGATAGCGGCGACGTATCGTCGCCGGCGTTGCCAACACACCAATCCGACGATTGAGACTACAAGCGGCGGCCGGCTTGATTGCCGGTACTACGCCAACAACCGGCACCGCGGTCATTGCCCGGAGCTCGGGCAGCACCACGGTACTGGCGGTATTGCAGGCCACCACGATGAGGTCACACGGAAACTCCCGCAACGCACTGGCAATCAGTGACCGGCAACGGTCAATCACCACAGACTCTGGCTGATCACCGTAGGGAAAACCGGCGTTATCGGCCACATACACCAGCTCCACGTGCGGGAAGCGCTGATGGATGCAGGCCGCGACACTCAGGCCGCCGATGCCGGAATCGAACACCAGGATTCGGGCCACGATCAGTCTGCCCCGGCTGAGATTGTCACGGGCATGGTCCCTCCTGCCCACCATTCAACTGGTTGGCCATGTCGCGGATCAGTCGCCCGGCGATGGTGGTGACCGGCGGAACCGGCGGCGTGTCATCGGGCCGGAACCAGCCGGCATCGGCCAATTCATCTTCCTGGAGGACCAGCTCGCCGCCGCAGTAGTCGGCAAAGAAGCCTACCATCAGCTGATGGGGGAACGGCCAGGGTTGGGACGCACTGTAACGGATGTTGTTCACATTCAGCCCGGTTTCTTCCTTCACTTCGCGCACCACGGCTTGTTCGAGAGTCTCCCCGGGCTCGACAAAGCCTGCAATCAGACTGTAGAAATGGCGTTTCACCCGGGACGATCGGGCCAAAAGCATCCGATCCTGCCTGCGGATTACCACGATCACACAGGGCGCAACACGGGGGTACCAGGGGATACGACAGCGCTCGCACCATTTGGCACGCTCCCGCGCGTGCAGACCGGTCTCACCGCCACAACGACCACAATAGCGGTGGTCCCGCCACCATTGCCAAAGCTGGAAACCGGTGCCCAGCAGGTCCGCCGGCGCGTCCGGGATTGCCAGGATCGCGTCCCGCAACGGGACCTCCTCGTGCTGGCCTGGTTCGCTCTCCGCGTCGGCCTCGACCACGTAAAGCGCCCGCCCGCCCCACTCGCCCAGGT
This sequence comes from Pseudomonadota bacterium, assembly GCA_051750305.1. Taxonomy (GTDB): domain Bacteria; phylum Pseudomonadota; class Gammaproteobacteria; order Pseudomonadales; family Oleiphilaceae; genus Marinobacter. Next base: position 428,305 of record JBNJJM010000005.1, read on the forward strand.
TCACCGGTTCGACGGGGCCCGTAACCAGCGGCTGAACCTGCTGCCAGGAGCTGAACCACGCATCGCCCACCCGCACCACATTACCACCACGGATGACCAGCACGGGATCGCGGTAATCGGGCGGAGCGGTTGACCAGCCTGGCGTCCACGATGTCATAAACAGAGTCCTGCAGCAGTGAGCGGGTTTACCCGGGTACGGGGCGACACAGATCAGGAGGAAATGTAACACACCGCGCCAGCCACCAGAACGGCGGGATGTCTCTTTGCGCTGTTCCAACAACCAAGTAAACTTAGCGCCTGTTTTGGAAACCGGAGCTACACCCTATGCGAATTTTCCAGGCGCTTCGCAGCCTGATTCTGACTTTTTTCCGCAAGATTCTGTTTCTGTGGGTTCGAACGGACGTCAGTGGAAACAGCCGCGAAGCACTCGGGCTCGATCCCGACAAGCCGGTTTGCTATGTGTTGCAGTACAGCTCCATGTCCAGCCGCCTGGTACTCGAGCAGGAAGTTCTCCGCGCCGCGTTGCCGGGGGCAGAAGCGTCGCTGCCGGTAAAGCACGGCCCGGTCCATTCCTTTTTCTTTCTCTACCGCCGTATCGGCGGCCTGTTTCAGTCGCGGCAGACCCCGGTGCCCACCTCCCAGTTCCAGGCTCTGGTTCGCTATGGCCTGGAGCATCCGGAAAAGGACGTGCAGATTGTTCCGGTGTCGCTGTTCTGGGGCCGTTCCCCGGACAAGGAAAAATCTCTGGTCAAACTGCTGCTGTCAGACACCTGGTCCGTCGCCGGCCGCTTGCAGAAGTTTCTGATCATCATGCTGCACGGCCGCAACACCTACGTTCAGTTCAACCAGCCGCTGTCCCTGAAACAGGTCATTGACGAGTACCGGCACAGCGAGGAACGGGCCAACCGTAAACTGGCGCGCATTCTGCGAACCCACTTCCGTCGGGTCCGCCAGGCGGTGTTGGGGCCGGACCTGTCCCACCGGCGCACACTGGTCGAAGGCCTGGTACGCACCCAGGCGGTCAAGGAAGCCATCCGTGAGACCGCCCGCAAGGACGACATTCCGCCGGAAAAGGTCCGCGCCAAAGCCTATAAATACGCGGATGAAATCGCCGCCAGCATGTCCATCGTAACCATACGGTTCCTGGAGGTAGTACTTGCCTGGTTGTGGAACCGCATCTACAACGGCATTGCCGTGAACAACATTCAGGTGGCCAAGGAAGTTGCCCAGGACAATGCCGTGGTATACGTACCCTGCCACCGCTCTCACATTGATTACCTGCTGCTGTCCTACGTGCTCTACAAAAACGGCCTGATGCCTCCGCACATTGCCGCGGGCATCAATCTCAACATGCCGGTGGTGGGCCCGATTCTGCGGCGCGGCGGTGCTTTTTTCATGCGCCGCAGCTTCAAGGACAACCCGCTGTACGCCACCGTCTTCAACGAATACATGCATGTGATGTTCACGCGTGGCTATTCGGTGGAATACTTCGTCGAGGGCGGACGCAGCCGTACCGGCCGGATGCTGCAGCCGCGCGCCGGCATGCTGGCGATGACAGTGCGCAGCTTCCTGCGCAACCACCGCAAACCCATCGTATTCGTGCCGGTCTACGTGGGTTATGAAAAGGTGATGGAAGGCCGTTCCTACCTGGGTGAGCTCCGTGGCAAGAAGAAACAGAAAGAAAGCGTTTTCGGCCTGGCAAAGACCGTGCGCAAGCTGAGCAATTCGTTTGGCCGGGTTGCGGTCAATTTTGGTGATCCCATCCCGCTGGCCGATGTGCTGACTGAGGTCCATCCCAGCTGGCGTGACGAAGCCTACGACGCCGAATACCGTCCCACGTGGCTCCCCGAAGCGGTGGACGCACTGGCAACAAGGGTAGCCGCAAACATCAATGCCTCGGTGGCCGTTAATCCCATCGGCATGACGGCGACAGTACTGCTGGGCACCGAGCGGCTGGCCATGGATGAGAGCCAGCTTATCCGCCTGATGGACCAGTACGCCGACCTGCTCCGCGCCTACCCTTACGCCGAGACGGTGACGCTGCCCGAGGGCAGCGGCAAGGACTGGATTGCCTACTGCGAAAACATGGGTCTGGTGACACGTCAGCCCCAGAAACTCGGTGACATCATTGCCCTGGAAGGCAGTAACGCGACGCTGATGACCTACTACCGGAATAATATCCAGCACCTGTTTGCCCTGCCGTCTCTGATCGCCAGCCTTTTCGAGAATAAAGACTCGCTGCAACGGGAAAAGATCGTGTTTCTGGCCAGCGTGGCCTATCCCTATCTGCAGTCTGAACTGTTCCTCAAACACCAGCCCGACGAGGTGGAGGGTGTCGTCCATCACTGGATCGACCTGCTGATCGAAAAGGGGCTGATCTTTGAACGGGAGGGCCGTGTCTGCCGCCCGGAGGAAGGCACTGACGCGATTCTGCGCCTGCGTGTCCTGTCACGCTTTATCATTCAGACGCTGGAGCGCTACCACATTGCCATTGGCATTCTGCGCAAGTATGGTTCCGGCCGAATCAGCGCGGCGGAACTTGAAGAACAGAGCACGCTGCTGGCGGAACGCATGTCCATTCTGTTCGGACTGAATGCGCCGGAGTTCTTTGACAAGACCCTGTTTCGCAACTTCATCGCCAACATGCAGAAAAACGGCGTCATCACCACGGATGATCAGGGGCTGCTCTGCTATACCGATGGCCTCAACGACGTTGCGGAAGACGCTCGCCTGGTGCTCAGTGTCGAGAAACGTCAGGCCATCCAACAGGTGACCATGCTCGGTGCCTGACGGCTGGCGTGGTATCGGGGCCGGACTCAGCCCCGGGAGTCCGGCAAGGCCCTGAGCGGATACAGATCGTAGCGACTGCTCTTGCCTTCAATGCGGGTCGCCGGCTCCGGCCCCGCGATAGCCGCCGCCTTGCGAGGGCGCTTGACCACCACCCGATACCTCGCAGCCTTCAGCGCCGCCGCCAGCAGGGCTTCCGAGTCGTCGTCATCGCCAACGACCGCACGAAACACCTGCATCTCCTTTTTTACCAGGGCGGATTTGTCCCGGTGCGGAAACATCGGATCCAGATAGACAATGTCAGCGGCGCCTTCCGGAGCCTGGGCCAACCATTCCGCGCTGCTGCCCGGGCAAAGCGTCATCCTGGCGACAATCGGTGCGCAGTCGGTGTTCAGAGCCGCCCGCGCCAGGCCGTCCGCCAACAGGGCGTGAATCACCGGATTGCGCTCGAACAGCGTCACCCGACACCCCAGTCCGGCAAGCACAAAGGCATCCTGCCCCAGGCCAGCGGTTGCATCCACCACGTGTAACGGCGCCCGGGTCTTTTGCAGGCCAATGGCCCTGGCCACCAGCTGCCCGGTGCCACCGCCGTGTTCGCGGCGGTAGCCGGCCTTGCCGGAAACAAACTCGGCTCTGACCGGGCCCGGCGCGCCCTTGCCCGTCATCTGCAGACACAGCCCCTGTTCATCTGACAGCAGCACCACGGCAAAGTCAGTCACCTGTCGCGGTTTCACTACCCCGAGAAACGGAACGGCAAGGGTTTCCGCCAGATGACGGGCTTCCACCGCATTGCCCAAAGGGCTGCAGGCAACAGCAATCGTGGTATCGGGAGATGAGGATTCGGGGGCCATCAAACCAGGATATCGATACCGGCCAGGCCGTTCTCGCCAGCGTCGCCACGGGCGGCGATGTCGGTAAAAGTGGAAAGCGCCCGGGAGGTAGCCAGCGGAAGCTCATCGGCGCGAAAGCGCTCGAGGCGGGCGTCTTCTGCGGCGCGGCGGGCCTCTACGCGACGCTCAAGGGAGTCGCTATCAACCCGTCGGACCAGGGTGGTTTCGCCACGAGCGTCGGTGAGGTCCCGGCGAACGCCCTCAGCACTGCGCTCTGGAGCGGATGCCGGCGCCCGGGCCACGTCGCTGCGCTCCCGTACCGGGCTGTTGTTGCCGGACTGGAGGGCGAAACTGTTGTTGGGATTGAGACCACCGATCATGACTTAAAACCGGAAAAATTCGTGACAAACGAGTATGGAACAACCACACCCGGATTGAAAGACTGCTGAACAGTTGTTAACCAAACTACCACAGCATGACAAGCAGGATCACACCCAGCAGCAGCCGGTAGATGACAAAAGGCATCATACCGAGCCGCTCAAGGAACTTCAGAAACAGGTGGATGCACACCACCGCACTGGCAAACGATACCAGTGTGCCCAACACAATAGCAGCCCAGTCGGTGGCACCACCCTGCTCGGTGAGCTCCAGGGTTTTCAGCAGCCCGGCCGCCAGGATCAACGGGATCGACAACAGAAACGAAAAGCGCGCAGCGGCCTCGCGCTTCAGCCCGAGAAACAGCGCCGCGGTGATGGTGATACCCGACCGGGAGGTACCCGGAATCAGCGCCAGAGCCTGGGCCAGCCCCACAATAACGGCATCCCTCATGGTCAGTGCCGGAAGGTCACGGGTTTGCCGCCCCACAGCATCCGACCACCACAGTACCAGCCCGAAGCCGATGGTGGAGGCAGCAATCACCAGACCGGAGCGCAGCTCCGTTGCAATAAAATCGTTCAGCAACAACCCCGCCAGGCCCGCGGGAATCGTGCCCGCGATCACTGCCCAGGCCAGCCCACTGTCCTGGCCTACCCGGCCCCGGGCGGTGTCGCCAACCCAGGCCACGGTCAGTCGATAGACTTCCTGGCGGAAGTACCACATGACCGCGGTCAGCGTTCCGACATGGACCGCCACATCGAACGCCAGGCCCTGATCGGGCCAGCCCAGCAGCTGGGACGGCAAAATCAGGTGGGCAGAACTGCTGATCGGCAGAAATTCCGTCAGCCCCTGAACAACGGCCAGCACAATGATATGCCACAGTTCCATCGGCAAAGATTCCGGAAACAGGTAAGGATTGATCAGCGACCGGGCAGTTTCTTCCAGGTCACTTCATCGCGGATATAGACCGGCTGGGCGCAGGTTGCGGAAACACCACCGCCCGCCGCCAGCTCAAGACGGGCCAGACGGGCCACACAACCGGCTCGCGGAATCAGTGTTTCATCCATCAGCGCGATCGCAGACAACACCTCTGGCGCCATCTGCTCACGCAGCTGCCAGCCCGGACCGGCAGCGACCCAGCGCCCCGCCACCTCCGGCAGAGCAACCGCTGACGGTGCACAGACCTGCTCGGTTCCAAGCAGCTGCGGCAGCCCCTCGCGGACCTCGAAGCAGGCCCAGTAAACCTCGCCCATGCGGGCGTCGAAAGCGACGGCAACGCCATCGCCATCACCGACGTCAAGGGACTCAAGGGCGCTGAGCGCTACCGCTGCCAGCGATGAGACCGGAATGACCGGAACCTCCAGCCCCCATGCCAGCCCCTGGACCACCCCGGTGGCTATACGCAGCCCGGTGAATGAGCCCGGGCCCCGGGCGAACGCCAGCGCATCCAGATCCGCCGGGGCCAGACCCTGCTCCGCAAGGAGTTCGCGGATCATCGGCATTAACAGACGGGTGTGGCCCCGCGGGGCCAGGTCAAAGCGTTCGGTAACGCTGCCGTCTATCAGCAGTGCTGCCGAGCACCCTTCCGAAGAGGTGTCCAGGGCCAGTAGCTTCACGGATGCTGCGCTTGCCTCAAGGTTACTGGGATTGGTTCAGTTACTTCAGTTCCTGAAGAATCTGATCGCGGATCGAGTCCAGGCTGCCAACGCCTTCGACACGCACGTACTTCGGCGCGGCACCCGCGTCCCGCGCGGCCCAGTCCTGGTAGTAGCCGATCAGTGGCGCGGTTTGCTCATGGTAAATCTTCAGCCGCTTGCGTACCGTCTCTTCCTTGTCGTCTTCGCGCTGAACCAGGGACTCGCCGGTTTCATCATCCTTGCCTTCGGTTTTCGGCGGATCGTATTTGACGTGGTAGATGCGACCACTGCCTTCATGGACACGGCGACCGGACAAACGGCTGACAATTTCTTCGTCATCAACGGCGATTTCGACCACGTAGTCAATGACGATCCCCTGATCTTTCAGCGCTTCGGCCTGGGGGATAGTACGGGGGAAGCCGTCGAGCAGGAAACCGTTGCGGCAATCAGGCTGCTGGATTCGCTCCTCGATCAGCGCGATGATGATGTCGTCAGACACCAGGCCGCCCGTCGCCATGACTTCCTTCACCTGCTTGCCCAGCTCGGATTCGGCCTTCACCGCCGCGCGGAGCATGTCACCCGTGGAAATCTGGGGGATATCGAAGCGCTCGGTAATGAACTGGGCCTGGGTGCCCTTACCCGCTCCCGGTGCCCCTAACATGATGATTCGCATAACGCTGTGCTCCCATAGTATTTAGTCATTATCGTTTGAAAAGCTATGGCAAAGACCCCTGCCTTTGCGACAGCCTCTCGGCTCCACCTGGGTACCCGCCGGATTCGGCGAAGGCGCATTATACGAAGTCAGCCGCCTCAGAGAAAGTCGACCTCCGTATCATGCACCAGGATGGACCAACCCGCGCCTCACCGGCAAAAACGGGGGGTCAGGACGACAGGGTGGCAGCCAGGGCGTCGAGCTCACCGGCGACGTTGTCGATGTCAGTACTGATGGCGGCAAGCGCGGCGTCATCCAGCCCCAGGGCGGCGGCCAGCGCCGGCACATCGTCCGGGTTGAATTCATCGCCGATACCACGCTCTTTCAGCAGTCCATTGGCCAGCTGCACCATTAACACATACTGCTCATGTTCGCCGTGGTAGCCCGACTGCTGATGCATGCCGGCGGCCTTCACAACCGGATCCGGCAGCTGCCACAGGCGATGCAGGATGCCGCCGATAGCGCCATGCCCAACCGCCAGTATTTCCTGCCCGTTGCCGGCACCGAACACCTGCACCTCCAGTGAATGCATGCTGGCCTCCGGGTTGGCTTCTCGCAGGCTGTTGAGCTCATCGAATTCTGCCGGGAACAGATGGCCCACCAGCAACAGGCCAAAGTTGTGGAGCAGGCCACAGAGATAGGCCAGCCCCTTGTCGGCGTCACACCATGGTGCCATACGCTGGCAAAGGAAGGCGCAATACAGTGAATGACGCCAGAACTGGTCCATGCCCAGCATGCCCCGGTGGGGCACATCGAACGCCCGTACCGAAGCAATGCCCAGCGCAATGTGTGCCACACGGTCGAAGCCCAGCACCCGGGTCACCGCTTCCTGCACGGTATTGATCTGACCGGGGTAATTGAACAGCGCCGAGCGCGCATAGCGCATGATCTGGGCGGTGAGACTGGGATCAAACTCAATCAGCTCCGCCAGCTCCCTGGCGGTCGCCTCGGTGTTGGCGGTCAGCTTGAGAATCCGGAGGGCCAGTGCCGGCATGGGCGGCAGCCGGTAGAGTTTCTGCAGCTTGTCAGCCACCTCTTCGAGGGTCAGCGCGTCGCGTTCGTCACTGCCTTGCCCGCGGATCACCAGATGCCCTCCCCGGGCACCGGCCAGGGCCAACCGCAGGGAGCGGCCATCCATTTCCAACAACGAATGGTCGCTGCCGCCGGTCAGCAACACCCCGGCGCAATCGAGCACGTCCTCGTCAACCAGCGTGGGAATATCGTACGCAGCACCTATCGGAGGCTGAAACCCCGGATCACAGTCGCTGAACAGACGATTGCTCTGGCGCGCCGTCAGCGGCTGCAGGCGCCGGCCAGTCAGTTGCTGGACGGCATCCAGATCCAGGGCACTGTTGAAGCGGTGAACCGCCATCACCACACCGTTAATATCGATCAACAGGGTGGCGCGGATAAAATCTTCCCGCTGCGGCCCCGCGGCCATCACCGCGGCTTCCAGGTTGAGGGCCTGATCAACCGGCACCTCCCGGTAGGAAATGCCCTTGCGAGATAGAAAACTGTCCAGACGTGCCGCTACCGCCACCTGTTTACTCCTGTCATCCACACTGGCCTCAGCCAGTGTTACGCATGCCGGCTGCGATGCCCGCCATGGTCACTTTCAAGGCCCGTTCCACCATCTCCGGCACCTCACCCTTACCCTCACTTTCCCGATCACGCTTGAGAAGCTCTGCCTGCAGGTAGTGAAGGGGGTCAGTATACGGGTTCCGTACCCGCATGGAATGGGCGAAAACCGGCTCGTCCTCCAGCAGGGTTTGCTGTTCCTTGAGTTCGAGTACCCGTTCGATGCATCCGGCGAGGCGTGCCCGGAGACTCTCGCCCAGCGTCTTGAGGTCCTCATCATCCAACAGCGTCTGTTCATAATAACTGGCGATGCGCAAATCCGCTTTGGCCAACACCATTTCCAGCATGTCGACATAGGTCCGGAAGAACGGCCAGCCTTTCATCATCTCCCGCAACACGGTTAACTTGTGATTTTTCGCCGCCTCTTCCAGTGCCACATCACTGCCGAGCCAGCTCGGCAGCATCAGCCGCATCTGTGTCCAGGCAAAGATCCAGGGAATGGCCCGCAGGCTCTCGACACCGCCGGATGGCTTGCGGCGTGCCGGACGACTGCCGAGGGCAAGCTTGCCCAGCGCCTGCTCCGGTGTGACCTGACGAAAATAGGGCACGAACTCCGGATCATCGCGGACGACATCACGGTAGGCCTTGAGGGATCGCTCGGTCAGCCAGTCCATGGTGTCCCGCCACGCCGGCTCGGGTGCCGGAGGCGGCGCCAGAGTGGCCTCAATGACCGCAGTGGTATAAAGCGTCAGGCTCTGTTCCGCCAACCGCGGCAGACCGAACTTGAAGCGGATCATCTCCCCCTGTTCGGTGATGCGGAAGCTGCCATTGACGGACCCCGGAGGCTGGGACAGGATCGCGCGGTTGGCCGGGCCACCGCCGCGCCCCACTGTGCCTCCGCGGCCGTGGAAGAGGGTGAGATGCACACCATACTGATTGGCCACGGCGGTGAGTTTTTCCTGGGCCTGGTACTGCGCCCAGGCGGCCATCAGCTGGCCGGCATCCTTGGACGAATCGGAATAACCGATCATGACTTCCTGCCGCCCCTGGCAGTATTCCCGATACCATTCCACCTCGTACAGCGCCGCCATGCTGTCGGGGGCGCCGGTCAGATCATCCAGCGTTTCGAACAGGGGAACCACCCGCATCGGGAACTGCATGCCTGCTTCCCGTAACAACAGGATCACACTGAGCACATCCGACGGCTTGCTGGCCATGGAGATGACATACGAACCAAGGGCTTCCGGGGTCTGCCGGGCAACCACGTCGCAGGTGGCCATAACTTCCCGCACCGGCTCGGAGGGTTCCCAGTGTCGTGGCACCAGCGGACGACGGCCCTGTAGCTCCTGCAACAGGAAGCGCTGCCGCTCTTCCTCTGACCACGACAGGTAATCCCCCAGCCCAAGGAAGGCGACCATTTCCGCCACTGCTTCGGCGTGGCGCGAGGCTTCCTGGCGGATGTCGAGGCGTATCAGGGGCAAACCGAAAGTGTGGGCACGCCGGATGGTGTCGAGCAGCGGGCCATTGGCAATGTGTTCAAGGCCGCAGTCAACCAGCGAGCGGTAGCAGATTTCCAGCGGCGCAACGAAGTCTTCGTTTTCAAACAGGATATCACTGTCATCGGCCGGCTCGCCGTTCACCGCCGCCTCGGCCCAGTCGCGGGTCCTGATTAACCGCTCCCGCAACCCGGCCAGCACATGGCGGTAGGGCTCCCGGCTATCACCGGCAAGAGCTTTGAGTTCATCATTGGCCTGCCACATGGAGAGTTCAGCGCGCAGCGCCTGGATATCCCGCAGATAAAGGTCCGCCGCCATCCAGCGCCCCAGCAGAAACACCTTGCGGGTGACCTGGTGCGTGACGTTGGGGTTGCCGTCACGGTCCCCGCCCATCCAGGAAGCGATCCGGATAGGCGCCACCTGCAACGGCAGGCCATGTCCCGTCGCGTCTGACAATGACAGATCCAGACTGCGCAGGAACCGGGGAAGCGCCTGCCAGAGGCTGTTCTCGATGACGGCGAACCCCCATTTCGCCTCGTCCACAGCGGTGGGGCGCTCGTGGCGGATTTCATCAGTGTGCCAGGCTTCTGCGATCAGCTGCTCCAGACGCACAACAACCTCGTCCCGCTCGGCGGGCATCAGGTCATCGTGATCCAGGCGCGCCAGGCAGTCGGACATCTCGTCATACTTCATGATCAGAGTGCGCCGGGCCACCTCGGTGGGGTGCGCCGTCATCACGAATTCGATGCGCAGATCCGCCACTCGCTGGTGAAGCTCCTCAGCACTGATGCCTGACGCCTTCAGGCGTTCGAACACCTCACCGAACGATTCCACCATGAGGTCGGACTGATGCCCTCGCTTACGCCGGATGCCGTGGTATTGCTCGGCGAGGTTGGCCAGATTGAGAAACTGGTTGAACGCCCGGGTGACCGGCAGGAGCTCGTCGTCGCCGAGCTTGCCGAGGAGGCTAACCAGCTTTTGTCCGGAGCCGCTCTCCTGACGCCGGTCGGCTTTGGCAGCGGCGCGAATCTCTTCAATGCGTTCGTAACATTCCTGACCGGGGTAACGCCGGATGCTCTGGCCCAGCAATTCACCCAGCATGCGAACGTTTTCTCGGAGATCGGGATGTAGCTCAGTCACATTGACGTCCTTTTAAATTGACGGAGGCGAAGTAAACTAACGATACTAATAACGATTAAAGCCCGCAGTCGCAAGGAGAATTCATGAAAGTTACCGAACTGCCCAAGCACTGGGAAAGCAAGAAAGAAAACGTTGAGCGGACCCACGACTACAACCTGCGACTGCCGCTGGAAGATGCCGCACGCATCGCGGCCCTCGCTGAACTTTATCCGGACCGGAGCGAGAGCGACATCCTTAACGACATGATCGGGGCAGCACTGGATGATCTGGTGCGGCAGAGCCCGTTGAAAGACAAACTGGAAGGGAAAGACAAGTAACGCAGGCACTGATACGGGGTGGCAAAGCCACCCCGCCAGCAAGATACCTTTACGAACAGCCGGTGGTCGGGTCAGTGCCGGCTCAGGCAACCGACTCCAGCTGACGGGCCTTGAGACGCTGAATGTGCTTCTGGCTCAGACTGACGAAGCGTGGCGTCATGCCCTGATCTTCGTAGATTTCGAAACCGTCCTCATCGAACGCGACCACTTTGGTTCCCTGCACATAAGGAAAACTGGTTTCCAGCTCATCCAGGGAGGCGGAAATGAGATCGCGCATCAGATCCTGAGGGGATTTCATCGGATACAGAGCGGCCAGTTTCTCCAGTCGCTTGTGATGCTGGTCAGACAGCTGCATAAAATAGGCATCCCGGGTCAGACGACCCCGCGCGTGCTTATCCCAGTAATTGACCAGATCTTTGATTTTCATGGTGCCTTCACTCCTGCATCTTCTTGACGGCATACGGTGCACCGGATAAGTGCAACCGTTTAGGGAAGTGTAGACGAAGGGCCGCGGGTCCGGTGCAACAAATTGGTAACGGATTGTACTTACCGCAGCGCCCGCTCAGCCCTTGTTTTCACTGGTTTTCGACACCTTTGACCTGCTGCCAGATGGCATCCAGCGCCTCCAGGGTTTCGTCATCCAGATCGCGGCCTTCCTGGTCCAGGCGTCGCTCGATGGCGCGAAAACGCGACTCGAATTTGTGATTGGTCCGCTTCAGCGCCTGCTCCGGATTTACCTTCATAAAACGTGCCAGATTCACACAGACAAACAACAGGTCACCCAGCTCATCTTCCAGGGCGTCGGCGGGGCCGGTTCCGTCCTGCGCCGCATGCCAGGCTTCCTTGAGCTCGTCTATTTCCTCATGAAGCTTGTCAAAAACCGGCTCAATGTCCGGCCAGTCGAAGCCGTGACGGGAGGCACGCTTCTGCAGTTTCTCGGCGCGAGCCATCGCCGGCAGGGTCCGGGCAATGCCGTCCAGACGACTGGTCTGCGCTGCCTCGGGCTTCGGTGCCAGCGCCCGTTCCTCGGCCTTGATGCGCTCCCAGCTGGCCTTGATCCAGGCCTCGTCGGGACGATTGGATGGATCGACCGCACTGTCCAGGGTGCCGTCGGGGAACACATGAGGGTGTCGGCGAATCAGCTTTCTGACCAGCTGATCCACCACTGAATCAAAATCGAAGTGGCCCTGCTCCTGCCCCATTCGGGTATAGAAAATCACCTGAAAAAGCAGGTCCCCGAGTTCGTCCTCCAGATGCGGATAATCTTCCCGCTCAATGGCGTCGGCCACCTCGTAGGCTTCTTCCAGGGTGTGGGGCACGATGGTGCGGAAGGTCTGTCTGGTGTCCCACGGACAACCGGTTTCCGGGTCCCGCAGGCGCGCCATCAGCCGCTTGAGATCCTCGATGGAGTAACTCATCCTCGTTTGCGCCTTACGTCAATGATGTTGGGTAGATTACGAATCTGCGCCAGCAATCTGGCCAGCTGTTCGAGACTGGAGATCTCCACGGTGACCGTCATCGTGGCGGTGTTCTCGTCCTGATTGGTCAGCGTATTCAACGACAGCACATCACTTTTTGAGGACGACAGCACCTGGGTGATGTCCCGCAACAGGCCGGAACGGTCATAGGCTTCGATCTCGATATCCACCGGATAGACCGCCGCCGGGCGCCCGCCCCAGCTCACCTCGATAATCCGATTGGGCTCGAACTCCCTCAGGTTGAGAAAGGTGATGCAATCCTGACGATGTACCGTCACCCCCCGCCCGACCGTAATATAACCACCGATCTCGTCGCCCGGCAGAGGCTTGCAACACTTCGCCACCTGGGTCTTGAGCTTGCCCACACCCACGATCTGGATATCCGATTCGGTGTCATAGGGCTTGCGGCGCTGGCCGCTGAGCTTGAGATCCAGCTGCTCCGATTTGGGTTCCAGCATCTGCTGGGCGACATTGGCCACGTGGGTGGGGCGCAGATCCCCGGCCCCGACCGCCGCGAACATATCCTCGGCCTCCTGATAGTTGACCTTGCGGGCGAGATCGCCAAGGTCCACGTCGTACAATGACAGCCGCCTGAACTCGTCTTCCAGAATGGCCCGGCCATCAATGATGTTACGCCCGCGATCCTGCTGCTTGAACCAGTGAGTCACCTTGGCCCGCGCCCGCGAGGTCTGGATATACCCCAGACTGGGGTTGAGCCAGTCGCGACTGGGTGCCGGGTTGTTGGACGTCAGCACGAACACCTGATCCCCGGTTTTCAGCGGGTAGGTCAGCGGCACGATACGGGCGTTGACCCGTGCACCCCGACAGGCATGGCCGATCTCGGTGTGCACCCGATAGGCAAAATCCACCGGGGTGGCGCCCTGGGGCAAATCCACCACATGACCTTCCGGCGTGAACACGTACACCCGGTCCGATGCCACATCGCTCTTCAGGTGATCCGCCAGGCCGGACAGGTCACCCAGCTCTTCCTGCCATTCCAGCACCTGGCGCAGCCAGTTGATCTTGGCGTCGTACCCGGTCGAGCGGTTGCCCTTGTCGGTGCCCTTGTACAGCCAGTGGGCACAGACCCCCAGCTCGGCTTCCTCGTGCATCTTGTGGGTGCGGATCTGCACCTCCATCACCTTGCCTTCCGGGCCAATCACCGCCGTGTGCAGGGACTGGTAGCCGTTCTCCTTGGGGTTGGCGATGTAATCGTCAAATTCATTGGGAATGTGGCGCCACAGGGTGTGGACAATCCCCAGCGCGGCGTAACAATCCCGCACCTCCGGCACCAGCACCCGCACTGCGCGCACATCGTACACCTGGGAGAAATCGATGCCCTTACGACGCATTTTCCGCCAGATGCTGTAAATGTGCTTGGCCCGCCCGGACAGCTCGCCTTCTATGCCGAAGTTCTTGAGTTCGGTTTTCAGGGTGTCGATCACCCGCCGGATGTAGCTCTCACGGTCAAGGCGTTTCTCATCCAGCAGCTTGGCGATCTTCTTGTACGCCGATCCGTGCAGGTAACGGAAAGACAGGTCCTCCAGTTCCCACTTGATGTGTCCGATCCCCAGCCGGTGAGCCAGCGGGGCATAGATGTCGAACACCTCCCGCGCCACCCGCATGCGCTTTTCTTCCGAGCCATCCTTGACCGCCCGGATTGCGCAGGTGCGTTCCGCCAGTTTGATCAGCGCCACGCGAACGTCGTCGATCATGGTCACCAGCATCTTGCGGACGTTATCCAGCTGACCTTCGCTCTGCCCCAGCACATTGCCCTTGAGCGGGTGGTGGATGGAGGAGATCGCCGCCATCTGCTGAACACCGTTGATCAGCCCGGCCACCTCATCACCAAATTCCTTACGGATGCTCTCCAGAGGTACGCGCTCCTCCCGCACCGCGCGGTACAGTATCGCCGCCACCAGACTGGCCTGATCGAGGTGGAGCTCCGCCAGCACCTGGGCCATTTCGATCCCGGTGCGGAAACTGCTGGCGCCCTCGGCCCACAGGCGGTCCTCGCGGAATGCCTGCAGGTCAATCTCGGCGGCCTTCTCGCAGGCGCGACGAAACTGATCGACACTCTCCAGGCGGGTCTGGGATTCGATCTGGCGGACCCACCGCTCAATATCAACCTGACCGTCGCCGGTTACGGCGTAATCTTCGCGTACTTTGACCATATCGGCTTTGTTATTCCCGGTTATTGGTCCGGCCATCCCTGACCGGCTTTTCTGTTACTTGTCCACGCGCTCAAACATGGCAATGGATTCCACGTGGGTGGTATGGGGGAACATATCCATGACACCCGCCCTGACCAGACGATAGCCGTTGCGAACCATTACCCCGGCATCACGGGCCAGCGTGGCCGGATTACAGGATACGTAGACGATTCGTTTGGCGCCGAACCGGGTCAGGTATTCGCATACCTCCAGCGCACCGGATCTGGGTGGATCAATCAGGATCTTGTCAAAGCCCTCTCCGGCCCACGGCTGGGCGGTAAAGTCGGCCTGCAGATCGGCGCCGTAGAAAGCGACGTTACTCAGGCCGTTGAACTCGGCGTTCTCGCGACCACGAACCACCATGGCGTCGTCGCCTTCCACTCCCACCACCTGTCCGGCACGACGCGCCAGCGGCAAGGTAAAATTGCCCAGGCCACAGAACAGGTCCAGCACGCGTTCGTCCGGCTGGATATCCAGCCACTCCACAGCCCTGTGTACCATGGTGCTGTTGATGCCCGCATTGACCTGGGTAAAGTCCATGGGATGAAACTTCATGGTCAGGTCAAATTCCTCGAGACGATAGCTGAGGCGCTCTTCACCCTCGTCTGGCCAGATACGGTGGACTGTATCCGGACCTTTGGGCTGCAGATAGATATGCAAATCGTGGGCCTGACCGAAGGCGACCAGCGCCGCCCGGTCCGAGTCACTGAGGGCATCCATATTGCGGAACACCATCACCGCGGCATCGTCTCCGCAGGCTATCTCAACCTGAGGAATGCGATTGAACGCGTTCAGCGAATGCAACAGCTCCCGCAACGGCGTGATACGTTCACCAATGCGCGGATCCATCACCACACAACGATCGATGTCCGTGAGGAAGCTGTTGCGTTTCTCCCGGAAGCCCACCAGTACGGATTCACGGGCCTGCACATAACGCACCCCCATACGCGCCTTGCGGCGGTAACCGAGGCTGTCCGGGGAGCGCATCGGCGCCACCCATTCTTCCGGCTCGATGCTCCCGAAATGGGCAAAGTGCTCCCGCAGCGTGTCTTCCTTGAACCGGATCTGGGCGTCGGGCGCCATATGCTGGAGGCTGCAGCCACCGCACAGGTCGGCATAGTCGCATGGCGGCGTTACCCGCTCCGCAGCCGATTCAAGCACTTCGACGGCACGCAATTCGTCGAACTTGCTGCGGGAGCCCACCACCTTGGCCATTACCGTCTCACCCGGCAACGCGCCGTCAACAAACTGGATCTTGCCTTCCTGACGGGCAATACCCCGGCCATCGTGACTCAGGGTTTCAACCACACAACGGACCGGCTCCTTGGGAAGGACCTTCCTGCGTCTTCTGCTCATACTGAATTCTCTTGCTGCGGTTCAGGCGCCGGGAAAGACGCCGGTGGACAGGTAGCGATCGCCCCGGTCACAGATAATGGCCACGATGACGGCGTTTTCAACCTGGGCGGACAGCTGCAGGGCAGCGGCAATCGAGCCCCCGGAGGAAACGCCGCAGAAAATACCCTCTTCCCGCGCCAGCGCCCGCATGGTGTCTTCCGCTTCCTGCTGACCGATGTCCAGCACCTGATCAACCCGGGCGGCATCGTAGATTTTCGGCAGATAGGGCTCCGGCCAGCGACGAATGCCCGGTATCGCAGCGCCCTCTTTCGGCTGCAGACCGATAATGCGGATATCCGGGTTGCGCTCCTTGAGGTAACGGGACACCCCCATGATGGTGCCGGTGGTACCCATGGAACTGATGAAGTGGGTCACCCGGCCACCGGTCTGCTCCCAGATTTCGGGGCCCGTGGTGCGGTAGTGCGCCAACGGGTTATCAGGGTTGGCGAACTGGTCGAGCACCCTGCCCTTGCCCTCGGCTGCCATTTTCTGGGCCAGGTCGCGAGCCGTTTCCATTCCCTCCTCTTTGGAGACCGTGACAATCTCCGCGCCATAGGCGCGCATGGAGGCCCGGCGCTCCTCGCTCATGTTCGCCGGCATGATCAGCACCATGCGGTAGCCCTTGATGGCGGCAGCCATGGCCAGGGCAATGCCGGTGTTACCACTGGTCGCTTCAATCAGCGTGTCTCCGGGCTTGATCTCGCCCCGGCGCTCGGCTTCCTGAATCATGCTGATTGCCGGGCGGTCTTTCACCGAGCCGGCCGGGTTGTTGCCTTCCAGTTTGGCCAGAATGACATTACTGGTCTCGCCCGGCAGGCGTTGCAGACGAACCAGGGGCGTGTGCCCGACATAATCTTCTATGGTGGGGAAATTCATACGGAAACCTTCCTCAAATCTGCCTACACCCGACGGGCCAGTTAACCAGACCGGCTATCGCCTGTGATACACTTTCGGGTTCGCATGATACGCGTAATGGTCGCCGTCTCCCAATACAGCTTGTCGCTATATCCATGACCGGCGGCTATATCCGGGCCAGGATCGGGGCTGTCTGTTCAGCACCGGTCGGCCGGATCATCTATTCTGACAGGGAAGTAAAGCCGGCGATCCGGCTGAACACGTGATAAACAGGAACACGGTATGCGGCGCTGGGGCATTCGCAAAAAAGTTCTCGTGGTGACGCTGGTCCCCACCCTTCTGACCACTCTGGTTCTTGGTCTGTTCTTTACCTACAGCTGGGTCACCAACATCGAGAGCCTGCTTCAGGACCGGGGCCAATCGCTGTCTCGTCAACTCGCGGCAGGGTCTGAATACGGCCTGTTCACCGCGAACCGGAGTCTGCTCAACAGCCTTTCCAATGCGCTGCTGGAAGAGCAGGATGTGCGCTCAATAACCTTCTTCGACAGCGAGCGCGAGCGCCTGCTGCACACCGGCCCCGGCAGCGCCGACACCGCACCCGCTGAAGAACTGGTGGCGGAGCGCCCGAGGCGCATTTTTCGCGCCGACAGTACGCTGTTTGTCACCCCGGTTTTCCTCCAGGATCTGATGATCGAGAACATGCTTGAGCCGGATGACAGCCAGCCGGCGAACCGGTTGGGTCAACCACTGGGCTGGGCAGCGGTGGAGATGTCCCATATCCGCACCGAAAAGGAAACCTACAAGGCGCTGCTGATCTCTCTGATGCTGGTGCTCGGCGGAGTCATTCTCAGCCTGATTATTGCCCTGCGCCTGAGCCGTGCCTTCACCGACCCGGTGTTCGAACTCAACGAGGCGGTTGCCCGGCTCAAGGAAGGCAAACTCGACACCCGGGTGCATACCGGCGCCGGCCCCGAATTCGAGCAACTGGAATCCGGCCTCAACGCCATGGCGGAAGAGCTCAGCAAGGCCCAGGCGGAAATGCAGCAGAACATTGATCAGGCCACGGAGGATTTGCGGGAGACTCTGGAAACCATCGAGATTCAGAACATCGAACTGGATTTCGCCCGCAAGGAAGCACTGGAAGCCAGCCGGATCAAGTCGGAATTCCTGGCCAACATGTCCCACGAAATCCGCACGCCCCTGAACGGCATCATCGGTTTCACCGAGTTGTTAATGAAAAGCCCGCTTCCGCGCCAGCAACGGGATCACCTGAGCACCATCCGCAAGTCGTCGGAAATCCTGCTGACCATCATCAACGACATTCTCGATTTCTCCAAGATCGAAGCCGGCAAGCTGATCCTTGACCGCGTGCCCTTCCCGCTTCGCGACATTGTGGAAGACGTGATGGTGATGCTGGCGCCAGCGGCGCACAGCAAAAATCTTGACCTGGTACCCCTGGTGTACAACGACGTGCCGGACAACATCATGGGCGACCCGCTGCGGGTCAAACAGGTGATCACCAACCTGGTCAACAACGCCATCAAGTTCACCCAGACCGGGGAAGTGGTGCTGCGGGCCAGCCTTGAGGACGAAGACAAGGAAAGCAACCGGGTGACCCTGCGCCTCAGTATTTCCGATTCCGGCGTAGGGCTGTCCCGGGCCCAGCAGCAGTCTCTGTTCAACGCATTCAGCCAGGCGGACGCCTCCACCGCCCGACAATACGGGGGCACCGGCCTGGGGCTGGCGATTTCCAAGCGTCTGGTCGAAGAAATGGGGGGCAAGATCGGACTTCAGAGCGAACTCGGCAAAGGCTCCACTTTCTGGTTCACCCTGACCTCCGAGCTGTCCGGTGCCACCGAGGCACGCGCCCCGCGCGATGCCCTGCGCGGTGAACGGGTACTGTACCTCGAGCAGCAGAAAACCACCGGTCTTGCGGTGGAGCATCTGTTACGGGAATGGGGTATGGACGTCGACACCGTAGCGTCTCCGGGCGCCATGCAGGAACAGGTGGAAGAGGCACAGCGCACCCAGTCGGGTTACGCCGTGGCGATTATCGGTATTACCCGGCATCTGCTGAATTCCAGCCAGTATTGTGGGCTTGTCCGCCAGCTGGAACTGGAGCGCGACTGCCGCACCCTGTTGCTGACGCCAACCCTGGAGACTCACGACACGCCACTGTCGGGACTTGCCAGCGGGCATCTGACCAAGCCTATTTGCCGCGATGCCCTGTATGACGAGCTCCTGCTGCTGGTTCACGGCATCAATACGGGACAGAAGACCCTGCAGGAGCGCCCGGAACAGCCGGCCTGGCAGCCTTCCGGTGACGTGCCGCGGATACTCGCGGTGGATGACAACGACGCCAACCTGAAACTGGTGATGACGCTGCTGAACGACTGCCGCGTGGAGGCGGAAGGTGCATCCAGCGGTTTCGAAGCCATCAGCAAGGCGCGGACCAAACCGTTTGATCTGGTTTTTATGGACCTGCAGATGCCCGGCATGGACGGCGTTGAAACCACCGCCCGGCTTCGGGCGATGGACAGTCACACCCATCGCACCCCGGTTATCGCGCTGACCGCTCACGCTCTTGCCGACGAGCAGGAGCGCCTGTCCCGCCAGGGTTTCGATGGCTACCTCGCCAAGCCCATCAGCAGCCGGCAGCTGACCGACACCATCCATGAGTACACCGGTTACGCCTGTGAGCCGACACCGGACCATCGCCGGCACCCGGTTCCCGAGGTAAGGGATACTCGCAAGGCCCTGCGCCCGTCAACGCGCAAGCTGCAACAGGACTGCGTCAGCGTGGAGGAAAGCATCCAGCTGGCCGCCGGCAAGGCCGATCTGGCCGAAGAGCTGTTCAGCATGCTGGTGGAGCAGTTACCTTCCGACGTGGAGAAAATCCGGCAACACTGGGCTTCGGGGGATCTGGAACAGCTTCTGGAATGCGTGCACAAACTGCATGGGGCCACCCGTTATTGCGGCGCGCCCGAACTCAGGGCGGCCGCCAACCAGCTGGAAACCGCGCTCAAATGCTCGTCGCCGGACATTGCCTACCAGAAAGACCAGCTGCTTGCGGCCATTGAACGGCTGCAGATCTGGAGCGACCAGACCGACTGGCAAGCCATGTTCCGCCAGCAGACAGGCGCCGGTGAAGTAGCGCACGAGAACACCGACAGCCTGACCTGAGGCTTCGGCGCGGCTGGGCTCCCTACGCCTGCCCGCCCTGACTTCTGGCACTCTCCAGAATGGCCTTCATGTCCCGCACCGCCTCCTTCAGGCCGGTGAACACGGCCCGCGCAACAATGGCATGGCCAATATTCAGCTCGTTGATACCAACGATGGCCGCCACACGCTCGGTATTGTGGTAATGCAAGCCATGACCGGCGTTGACGATCAGGCCCTTTTTGCGGGCGTAGGCGACGGCGTCAGCCAGCACCCTGAACGATGACTCGGCGGCGTCCGGACTTTCCGCTTCGGCATAGTCACCGGTGTGCAGCTCCACCACCGGAGCGCCACAGCGCACCGCCGCGTCAATCTGGGCGGGGTCGGGATCGATGAACAACGACACCTCGGCACCGATCCTGGCCAGCCGCTCGCAGGCCTTGGCCACTCGCGCCTCTTGCCCCTCCACATCGAGGCCGCCCTCGGTGGTGAGCTCTTCCCGTTTTTCCGGCACCAGGCAGACACATTGCGGCCGAACCTGCTCGGCAAAGGCGAGCATGGCGTCAGTGACCGCCATTTCCAGGTTCATCTTGGTCTGTAAGACCTCCTTGAGCATCAGCACATCGCGATCCTGAATGTGACGACGGTCCTCTCGGGGATGAATGGTAATGCCGTCCGCTCCGGCTTCCTCGGCAAGCAGCGCGGCCTGCACCGGATCGGGGTAACGGGTGCCCCGGGCCTGGCGAAGGGTGGCCACATGATCGATATTGACGCCAAGTAACACTCTGGGATTCATTCGCTTCTCTCCGTCGGTTGCTTCCGACCGTGACTGAAAAGGGTTCTGCTGTGCAGCGGCTTGCCCTGCAGCAGGTAATCCACCAGCACCCGCATGACGCGTTTGGCGATGCGCCGGCAGGCCAGCGACTCGAAATCGCCCTTCGCCAGCGCCAGCAGCGTCTCCCCGGACAGATTCCGGAGCCGGGCATGATCACCCTGAACCTGAACTATGCCCTGCTCCGGATCATAGCAATAGCACTGGCCCGACTCGACCTCGGCGCCGGTATCCGTTGCCCGATCCCAGGCAAAGCCGTATCCGAGAGCATCAACAAAGGAGCGCTCAAAGCGGCGCAACACCGGCTCAACATCGTCCGTTGCGGCCAGCTCGGCAAGCGCGTCGATGTAGGCGGCAAACAGGGAGGGGTGCGGGTCCGCCGCCGGCAGCAGCCGCTGCAGCAGTTCGTTGATGTACAGCCCGCTGTACAGCGCCGTTGTCGCCCGCAAAACCGGGCCAGTGCGCACCTCGGTCTGGGTCAGCGTTTTCAGCTCGCTCCTGCCGGTCCAGTCCAGTAACAGAGGCTGGAATGGCTGCAACTGCGCCTTGAGGGGACTGCGCGCACTATTAGCGCCACGGGCAATCAGGGACAGCCGGCCGCCATTGAGACTGAAGACTTCCACCTGGAGGCTGGTTTCCCGCCAGGGCCGGCGATGGAGCACATACGCCGGTTCCTGTTGCACAGCCGCAGCCATAAGCGGACTCAGAAGTCGTTCATGCCCAGGCTTTTCAGCGCCCGGTCACTGTCGGCCCAGCCGCGCTTGACCTTCACCCACAGGCGCAGCATGACTTTACTGTCGAACAAGCGCTCCATGTCGGTACGGGCGTCCTGACCGATGCTGCGCAGCCGGTCGCCCTTGTCGCCGATCATGATCTTTTTCTGGCCTTCACGCTCAACCAGAATCAGCGCGGAGATATGCAGGGTTTTGCCATCGCGGCGGAACTCTTCGATTTCCACGGCGACAGAATAGGGTAACTCCGCGCCAAGCTGGCGGGTGATTTTCTCCCGCACCATTTCCGACGCCATGAACCGCTCACTGCGATCGGTAATCTGATCATCGGGATAGAAATGCACACTTTGCGGCAGGTAGCGATTGACGGCGGCTTCCAGCGGTTCCAGGTTGCTCTCTTTCAGCGCCGACAACGGGATAATCTCGGCAAACTCCCGCTTCTTTGACAGCATGTCCAGGTGCGGCAACAGGGTTTCCCGTTTTTCAATTTTGTCCACCTTGTTAACGGCCAGAATCACCGGACACTTCAGGGACGACAGCTTTTCCAGCACCATTTCGTCGGCGGTGGTCCAGCTCAGCTGATCCACCACAAAGACCACCACATCTACATCGATCAATGCCGAGGTCGCGGCCTTGTTCATGTAGCGGTTCAGTGCCCGCGGTTCTTCCTCGTGCATGCCCGGGGTATCCACGTAGATCGCCTGCACCGGCCCGAGGGTCTTGATGCCGAGAACCTGATGGCGGGTGGTCTGTGGCTTGCGGGAGGTAATGCTCAGCTTCTGGCCGAGAATATGGTTCAGCAACGTCGACTTGCCGACATTCGGCCGGCCGACAATGGCCACAAAACCACAGCGGCTGTCGGGATTTTCCGGGAGGGTAATATCATTCATCAATCGTTCTCCACGCCCAGTTCCTTCAGGGCATTACGGGCGGCCTGCTGCTCGGCAATACGGCGACTGCTGCCAACCCCGGAGGTTTTACGATCCAGGGACGGCAAAGCGCAGGAAACATGAAAGGTCTGGGCATGAGCCTCGCCATCCACCGAGATCACATCGTAGCGGGGCAAAGGAAACTGGCGCGACTGCAGGTATTCCTGAAGGCGTGTCTTGGGGTCTTTCTGGGTGTCCTGCAGGTCAAGATTTTCCAGGCGCTGCTCGAACCAGCGCAGCACCTGCTGGCGACAGGTTTCAAAGTCGCTGTCCAGGTAGATGGCACCAATGATCGATTCTACGGCGTCGGCGAGGATGGATTCGCGGCGGAAGCCGCCACTCTTGAGTTCACCGGACCCCAGGCGCAGGTACTTGCCAAGCTCGAATTCCCGGCCAATTTCCGCCAGGGTCACACCCTTGACCATGCGGGCACGCAGCCGGCTGAGCTGGCCCTCGCGGGCTTTCTCGAATTGCCGGTAGAGGTGCTCTGCAATGACCATGTTGACAATGGAGTCACCCAGAAACTCCAGGCGCTCGTTATTCTGGTTGCCGTAGCTGCGGTGGGTGAGCGCCAGCAACAGCCGCTCGGGCACCTTGAATTGATATCCTATCCGACGTTGTAACTGCTCCAGATCCGGTTGCGAACTCACTGGCCCTTCATCTCGTATTCGTGGTTGAAGTGGATAACAGTATCCACATTGCGGAACAGATTGTTGCGAACCTCGTAGTCCACCTTGATCAGCACCAGATCGCCGTCTTTCTCGACGGAGATCTGTTTGGCATCAAAACCCCGGACATTGTTCACGCTCAACTGTTTGTTGATCATGCGTCGCACTTCTGCCGGCCCCATCCGCGACAAACCCTCGGTTCCGTCCAGGTTTTCAATCGCCTCCTGGATGGTGATGTCGTCCAGATAGACCGGACCCAGCTTGATCACCAGCGTCAGCAGGCTGCCGAAAAACAGTACCATGACCAGCATGGTGAGTGCCGAGGCACCGCCCTGACGTGTGAGGGTAGACAGGTTGTTCTTCTTCATTCTGACTGCACTCCTGGAATGGAAACCCGCTTATTCAATTGCGCCCACACGATCAAAGGATGGCAGACTGGTCAGTGATTGCCAGTGCATCCAGATGGCGAAGGCCTTGCCGACAATCATTTCGTCCGGGACTGTGCCCCAGTATCGGCTGTCGTTGCTGTTGTCACGGTTATCACCCATGACGAAGTAATGGCCTTCGGGCACCGTCCACTCGCCCTCGCCGGATCCGGCGGGACGTCCGAGTGTGAGAAACACATCGTGATCCGTGTCGGCCAGGGATTCGCGCCGCAATTCCATCGGCGGGAGCCGGGCCACGAAACGGGAATCGACCTTGTCGCCGTTGATAAACAGCTGCTTGCCGCGGTACCGCACATGATCCCCCGGCAGCCCAACCACGCGTTTGATGTAGTTGGTGCGTCCGTCCTCGGGATACCGGAAAACAACGATGTCACCGCGGGCGGGGTCATCCACATCCAGTATCTTGGTACCGGCCACCGGCAGCCGCAGGCCGTAGGCATATTTGTTGACCAGAATGAAATCGCCGACTTCCAGCGTTGGCAGCATAGAGCCGGACGGAATCTGAAACGGCTCCACCAGAAAAGACCGGAGCACAAGCACAATGGCCAGCACCGGAAAAAAGGAGCGGCTCAGGTCCACCAGGTAGGGTTCTTTCGGCGTTTCGGCCTCATTCCCCGCGGTAGTGGCATCGGCAGTCACTCCGGCAGCCCGGCGCTTGCGCAGTATCAGCACGTCTGCCAGCCAGATCAGCCCCGTCGCAAACGTCAGTACAACCAGGACAAGGGGAAAATCAATATCCATTCAGGTGCCTTTTATTTGTCCACTTTCAGTACGGCAAGGAACGCTTCCTGAGGCACCTCAACATTACCCAGCTGCTTCATGCGTTTTTTACCCTCTTTCTGCTTCTGCAGCAGTTTTTTCTTGCGGCTGACGTCACCGCCGTAGCATTTCGCCGTCACGTTCTTGCGCAATGCCTTGACGGTTACCCGCGCCACGACCTGGTTACCGATGGCCGCCTGTATCGCGATATCAAACATCTGGCGCGGGATCAGTTCCTTCATCTTGTCGATCAGCTGACGGCCCTTGTAATGGGATTGCTCCTTGTGAACGATCAGCGCGAGGGCATCGACCCGCTCGCCGTTGATCAACACATCGAGGCGCACCAGATTGGCCGGCTGGAACCGGGTGAAATGGTAATCCAGCGAGGCAAAACCGCGGCTCGCCGACTTCACCCGGTCGAAAAAGTCCATCACCACTTCCGCCATCGGCAGCTCATACGTCAGCTGCACCTGCGTCGACATGAAGTGCATGTTTTTCTGAACGCCGCGTTTTTCCTCGCACAAGGCAATCACGTTACCCAGATGCTCCTGCGGCACCAGGATGCTGGCCTCGACGATGGGCTCACGCATCTCTTCAATGGAGCCAATATCCGGGAGTCGTGAGGGGTTGTCCACCGACACCGTCTCACCCTGCCGGGTAACCACTTCATAGATAACCGTGGGCGCGGTGGTGATCAGGTCGATGTCGTATTCCCGCTCCAGACGCTCCTGGATGATTTCCATGTGCAACATACCCAGGAAGCCACACCGGAAACCGAAACCGAGGGCATCGGAGTTCTCGGGCTCGAAGAACAGCGAGGCATCGTTGAGGGTCAGCTTTTCCAGGGCGTCACGGAAGTCGTCGTAGTCATCGGCGCTGACCGGAAACAGGCCGGCATAGACCTGTGGCTTGACCTTCTTGAACCCCGGCAGCATCGGCGTCTCGGCCGAGAACTTCTGATGCACGATGGTATCGCCCACCGGCGCACCATGAATGTCCTTGATGCCCGCGACGACAAAGCCGACATCTCCCGCTTCCAGGATATTGGTGTCTGTGGGCTTGGGGTTGAAGATACCGACCTTGTCTGCATTCCAGGCCTTGCCGGTAGATTTGATGACGATCTTGTCGCCTTTCTTCAGGGTACCCTCGGTGACCCGCACCAGGGAGACCACGCCCAGATAGTTGTCGAACCAGGAATCGATAATCAGCGCCTGCAGCGGCGCGCTGCGATCACCCTTGGGGGGCGGGATCCTGGCAATCAGGTCTTCTAGTACGCCTTCCACCCCCAGGCCACTCTTGGCGCTGCATCGCACCGCATCCGCTGCCTCGATGCCGATAATGTCTTCAATCTCGGCCGCCACCCGTTCCGGCTCGGCCTGGGGCAGATCCATCTTGTTCAGGACCGGCACTACCTCAAGGCCCTGTTCGATAGCGGTATAGCAGTTGGCAACGGACTGGGCTTCCACACCCTGACCGGCATCCACCACCAGCAGGGCGCCCTCGCAGGCGTACAGGGAACGCGAGACCTCATAGGAAAAATCCACGTGCCCCGGGGTATCGATAAAATTGAGCTTGTACTCCTGGCCGTCCCGCGCCTTGTAGTTGAGCGTGACACTCTGGGCCTTGATGGTGATTCCCCGCTCCCGCTCCAGATCCATGGAATCCAGGACCTGTTCGGCCATTTCACGATCGGTCAGGCCACCACACACCTGGATAAACCGGTCTGCCAGCGTGGATTTGCCATGGTCGATGTGGGCGATGATGGAAAAGTTACGGATTCGGCTCAGTTCAGTCACAGACGATGATTACTCATATAAGACGAAGGATTGAGCCCGGAGGGGCCGCTACCGCGATCCGGGAACGGCGTGATTTTACCGGTTAAGGGCCGCCATTGCCATGATCAGGAGATCAGCGGCCGCTCATATTGGCGAACAAGGAAGCCGATCAGTGCGTCCTCGTCCAGCGGATAACTGAACAGGTTGCCCTGACACTGGGCGCAGCCTGCGGTCTTGAGGAAACTGAGCTGCTGGGGTGTCTCGACCCCTTCCGCGACCACCGTCAGATGCAGCTTGCGGGCCAGGGCTATTACGGCAGAGGCCACGTCGGTCGCACTGACGTTGTAGGGAATGTCCCGAATGAAACGATGGTCGATCTTGATCACGTCCAGCGGCAGCTGCTGCAACGCCACCAACGAGCACGATCCGGTACCGAAATCATCAAGGATCAGGCACACGCCGAGATCGTGAAGCGATACCAGCAGTTCCCGCAACATTCGCGGGTCCTCGTTGAGCAGCTCGGCCGGCATTTCCAGTTCGAGTCGCTCCGGCGCAACCCCGGTTTCCGTGATCACCTTGCGAATCATGTCGAGGAAACCGGAATCGGTGAGCTGGCGAACCGACAGGTTCACCGCCATCTTGAGGGACTCAAAACCGGCCCGCTCCAGCGCCTGCACCTGGATACACGCCTGCCTCAGGGCAAGTTCTCCCAGCCGCACGATCAGCCCGGTCTCTTCCGCCAGGCCGATGAACTGCTGCGCCGACACCAACCCTTTCTCCGGATGATGCCAACGCAGGAAGGCCTCCACACCAATGACGCGCTCCGTCTCAAGATCCACCTTGGGCTGGTAGTGCAGTACAAAGCGGTCACCCTCCAGCGCGGTGGCCAGCTCCTCCTGTTGCAGCAGCCGTCGGGCGGCCTGTATGTTCATGGCGGGGGTGAAAAACTGGTAGGTGTTGCGCCCCAGCTCCTTGGCCCGATACATGGCCAGATCCGCGTACTTCATCAGGGTGCCGGGTTCTTCGCTGTCGTGGGGAACCATGGTGACACCGATGCTGACAGTGATGCCCACCTCATGGTCATTGAGGCGAATACGCTGGCACAGACGCCGCAAAATGGTTTCCGCCACCTTGCTGGCCGCCTCAGGCCCGCTGATGCGGGACAGCAGCACCACAAACTCATCGCCTCCGAGGCGGGCCACGGAATCTTCTTCACGCACGCAGCCGGAAAGCCATTGCGCCACCTGTTGCAGCAGTTCATCGCCGGCATCGTGCCCGAGCGTGTCGTTAATGCGCTTGAAACCGTCGAGGTCGAGAAACATCAGCGCTGCCGGTTCACCGCTGCGGCGGGCCCGTCGCACCACGTGGTTGAGGCGGTCGCGGAACAGCTGCCGGTTGGCCAGCCCGGTCAGCGGGTCGTAGAACGCAAGCCGGTGCAGTTCGGACTGGGCCGCTTTGAGCTGGGTAAGATCCCGCAGGCTCAACACCACCCCGTTCACACCCGGCACGTTCAGCATAGCGGTGTAGGTCCCTTCCATATCGCGCCACTGACCGTCGGCATCGCGGATTCGAGCGCGAATGACGGGCATCTGCTTGCCCGGGGCGCTGACGGCTTCGTCGAATCCAGCCATCAACTGCGGCCAGTCATCACCGTGCACGATGGTCTCGAAATCCAGCGACTTCAGCCTGTCCGGGTCAAAGCCGAGGATATCCCTGGTGGAGGGACTGGCATACATGGGCTTGCCCTTGCGACTGAGCACCAGCGTCACGTTGGCTGCGCCTTCGGTGATCGCCCGATACCGGCCGGCGCCCACCTGCGCCATGATGCGGGACCGGATCAGCGTGAGCACGAACAGAAACATCAGCAGACTGATGACAACGCCACTGCCCAGCACAATCGGCGGGCGAGGATCGGAGGCCAGGAAATCAAACGCCGGCGTTGAGCGGGTCTGCAACAGCCAGTTGCGGCCGCCGTGGCGGATGGTCTGGCTCATATCAAAACTGAACTCGTTATCCAGCGATCCCAGGTTCGAACCGTACATCAACGCTTCCCGGGAAACCCGCTCACCATCATAGATGCGCACGTCCAGAAAAGGCGAAATCAGCCCTACGATGCCGTCGATCAGATTGTTCATGCGAAAGGCGCTGAACACGTAACCGGCCAGCATCATCTGCCGTTCTGCGCGAATTTCGGGCACTGCGCCGCCCTGATAGACCGGGTAATACATCAGGAAGCTGGCCTGGTCCTCCGCCAGCTCTTCCTGCACCAGAATAACCTTGCCGGTGACTGTCGGCACGGCTTCGTCCCGCGCTTCCTCCATCGCCCGGCGATGCACCGGGTCACTGAACGCGTCGTAGCCCAGCGCCCGACGATTCCGCTCGGTACCCGGTTCAAGATACACCATCGGGTAATAATCCGGTCCGGATCCCAGTGGCGTCACCAGATAATTGCGGATCCCCGCTGCCCGTACCGACGAGATATGGTCGGCCATCCGCCGCACGCCAATCCGCTCCACGTAGCCGATGCCCTGAATACCAGGGTAATAACGGTCGATATCTACCTTGTCGACGTATTCCCGCCATTGCTCCCGGGACACCTCTCCGGCAACCGCAAACAGACCGGCGCTGCCGGCGAGCACCTGCTCGTAGTTCAGCAGGCGTTCTTCAATTGCGGTCTTCAGTTGCAGTGATTGGGTGCGGAAGCGGGCTTCGGTGCGGTCTTCGACCAGACGTATAGAGACCTGCCACAGCAGAAAGGTCACCGCAATACAGCCTGCCAGTAATAGCCAGGCAACCCAGGCGTGTCGGAATTGCAGAAGCGTCCGGAGGGGGAGTTCCTTTTTGTTCATCATTCGGGCGGGTCCAGTCCGTGGCCAACGTTCTTTATCAAATGCAGAAGTATATCAAAAGCCCCGGAGCCTGTCCCTGACGGGACGCGATTCCGGGGCCGCATGGGGGCCGGATCAGGGCTTCATGACCAGATAGATGGCTCTCCCCTGCCTCACCACCCGCACGGATACCGCCCGGTCGGCCGGCAGCTCACTGATGACTTGCCGGAAATCCTCGACTGAGCGCACCGGTTTGCGATGGATTTCGGTGATCACGTCCCGGGGCTGAATCCCTGCATCCCTGGCCGGGCCGCCGCCTACGCCGGTCACCAGCACACCACCGGTGAGGCCGGCAGACTCGGCCAACTCCGATGGCACCGGCTCCACCACCAACCCCAGAGGCGCGGACGCGGGCCCGTTCTCGCTAGCAGGTGCGCCTGCGCGCTCCTCACCCGGCTCCGGCAACTGGCCGATCTCCACATCCAGGGCAATTTCACGACCCTCGCGGAGCACCGTCAGCGTTGCGGTCTCACCGACCGGCGTCCGGCCCACCATCGGCGGAAGATCGGATGACAGTTCAATCCCGTCACCATCGTACTCCAGCACGATATCACCGGCCTGCAGACCCGCAGCCTCCGCCGGTGACCCCGACATGACTTCCGCAATCAGGGCGCCACGGGGGCGCTTGAGGCCAAAGGACTCGGCGAGGTCCCGGTTCACTTCCTGAATCAGCACACCCAGCCATCCGCGCGCAACGGAGCCCTGGTCACGAATCTGCCGGAACACGTTCATCGCGTCATCAATGGGAATGGCGAAGGAGACGCCCATGAAGCCACCCGAACGGGTATAGATCTGCGAGTTGATACCCACGACCTCACCGTCGAGATTGAACAGTGGCCCCCCGGAATTCCCCGGATTGATCGCGACGTCGGTCTGAATGAACGGCACATAGTTCTCGGTAGGCAGGGACCGGCCAAGGGCACTGACAATACCGGCAGTCACGGTGTAGTCGAAACCGAACGGCGAGCCGATGGCGAGTACCCACTCGCCCACTTTCAGGGTTTGCGAACGGCCGATTTTTACCACCGGCAGATCGTCACCGTTCTCGATCTTGAGCACAGCCATATCCGACCTCGGATCGGTGCCGACCAGAGTGGCGGGCAACTCCCTGCGATCATTCAAGCGCACGAGGATTTCGTCTGCCCCTTCGATCACGTGATTATTGGTCAATACGTAACCATCACTCGAGACGATAAACCCTGAGCCCATCGAGCGACGGGGCTCATTCCTGCCCGGACTGCCACCAAACGGGGATTGGGGCCCCCGGAAGAAATCCTGAAAGAATTCTGGCAATTGCTCCAGCTGACGCTCGTCAAAAGGCATCCCGGGGTGGCCCCCGCCGTTGCCGCGAGACGGGGCACTGGTGGTACTGATGTTCACCACGGCTCCGGAGTTTTCCTCCACCAGCTCGGTAAAATCCGGCAGACTGCGGGCCTGGGCCGACGGCAACCATATCAGTGCTATAAGCAAACTCAGGAACCAGGACATCGCGCCGGAAACACGATGATTCCTGACTGGAAAAGCGCACTCTGTACTTGTTGTTAGCATATATAACCCTCTGCTTATCAGAACGTTACAAACATTCTGTGGCCATGCGAGCGATTTTCAACTTAAAAAACGGTAGGGTGGGACGGTGCGCCCGGATCCGTGACCGACACAATCCGGAGCATGCGGGGCTCGTAATGATCCCCGGAGGAATGCTGCAGGCGCCTGGCCGCGAAAAAGCCAACCCCCATTCCGGCAGCTGCCCCGAGTATTGCAGCAAGGTCCTGCCCGCCAGACCACTGGTGGCCGACGACTGCTCCTGCAATCATAAGGAGCAGCGGCACTGCGTAGACCAGCACCGAGGCCCTGAGCAGCGCCGCTTCCTCAATGGCAAGCACGACGTCGTCTCCCACCTGCGCCCCCAAGCTGTTGGCCACCCGTATCTGATTGGCACGGCCACCGGTGGCACTGGCCAGCGCACGCTGACCACAACCGTGCCGCGCAGAACAACTCTGGCAGGCGCTGGCGCGAATCGTCTGCACCCAGGCCTGACCTTCAGTGATTGCCACCACTTTGCCGGATTCAGTAATCATCGTTTTGCGGTCTCGAACGCCATGGTGTCATCAATCTCGACGGATTCCGCCACCTTTTTCGCAGTCGCCGGCGGCACCTCGCCCACGACAGTTACCATGAAAGGTTGCCCGGCGACCTGCAATTCATTGACATAAACCGTGGTGGCGCCGATTCGCGACGCGCCGGTGGGCATTGCAATTCGCCCCGCCGGCTCGACGAACACCGAGAACGCTGCCAGGCCGTCGGAGAAAGCTACTGCCTGCCCCTTACCCGAGCGCGGCGCCGCCGCCGGCATGAAGCCATCCGGCTGCCACCGCAGCACCCAGCCGTCCATTCGTGGCGCGGGAGAAGCCGAGGGTTCCGCGGAAAGATCCCGCTCGATCTCGTACCCCTGGGTCTGTACTTCGAGTTCCGCGTCAGCAATGCTCTCGGTAATTTCCAGGCTGGTAAACTGGAAATGTTCCAGCACTCTGTCCCGCACGGAGCGTACATGGCTTTTTACCAGCAGACCGGTGGATTTCTCGAGCCAGAGACGATGACTGTAGCGGTGCCGGTCCCGCGCCTTGAGTCCGATTTTCACGACATCATACCCGGCCACTCGATCTTCGCCGATCAGCTCGGGCGTGTACCATTGAATTACCGGCATTAACTGGTTCGAGAACGCTTCGGCAAACGGGCCGGACGGAATCACCTGATCAAGCTGGACGCGCCCCTGATCCGGCAGCACACACACCACCCGCATACCCTTGCGGACAATTTCACCGCTGCCGCCGTCCTGCAGTACCAACCGCTCTTCGACCATGCCATCCCGGTAGCGGTGGGCAATCTGAAGCGAGCTGACCTGGTCACCCCGAGCATAAACAAACACCCCGCGATAGGAGGTCATGTTCAACGCCGGCCCCAGCTGCGCCAGCCATTGTTCGGCGCTCCGGGGCTGGTCAGCAACGACCGATGCCGGCACCAACAAACCGAGCACGGCTGCCACCATGGGGAGAGCCCCGCGGATCTTCAGATACCGAATGACAGCCAGCCAGCACAACATCAAACACTTCACTCCAGAATCCTAGTAGGCCGGCGCCGACGCACTGACCAGACGGGCGTAACCGACGGAACCCCGTCCGGCGCCAACGCTGTTGTGCTGGGCATGTTCAAGCAGATAACGGCTCAGGTGCTCCCACTGCTCTTCGTCCAGCCCCTGCAGTGCGACCTCGTTAACCCGATCGGACGCAGTGCCATCGCCAACCGTCGCCCCGGCACTGGCATAGCCTGCCACTTCATTTTCTGGCGCGGACGATTCCCAGCCCGCTCCGGCGCCAAAGCCAACAATCAGGGCCAGACTGATCATCGCCACCGCCGGCCAGCGCCAGTTCCGTGTCGCAGCTGCCGGTGCGACCCCGGAGCCCGCTGTCGTACCAGACTGACCGGCCAGGGCACGCCGGACCCCGACACTGACATCCACCGCATCGGCGACTGCATGCCCCTGGTGCATGAGATCCCTTACCTGCTGCCAGCGTTGCCACTGGGCACGGACATCGCTCTGCTCACCATGGGACAACAAACGCCGGACCGACAGCTCATCGGCCTCGTCGTCCATCATGGCCGACAGTGTTTCTCTGAGACGATCATCCATAGGATGCAACCTCATTCATGTCAGGGAGTTATTAAGTAACGGCTCGAGCTGCCGATCGACTGCGTCCCGCGCTCTGAAAATCCGGGACCGCACGGTACCAATGGGACACTCCAAAATTCGCGCAATGTCCTCATAACTCAGGCCATCATATTCTCTGAGCAGAAAAGCCGAGCGGAGTTCCTCTGGCAGATTGGAGATGGCCCGCCCCAGCTCCTGCTGCAACTGCTCGCGCTGAAGCAGCTTTTCCGGCGAAGCATTATCGCGGAGCCGCCCCCCGTCTTCGAAGTTTTCCGCTTCGGCGGAATCGGCACTGCCCTGCGGACGGCGCCCCCGGGATTCGAGGAAATTCTTGGCAGTATTGACGGCGATGCGATAGAGCCAGGTATAGAAGGCGCTGTCCCCACGGAACCGGTCCATGGCACGGAAGGCTTTCACAAAGGTTTCCTGGGTCAGGTCCAGCACTTCCTGGCTGTCGTAGACATAGCGACTGATAATGGAAGCCACCCGCGACTGGTATTTGACCACCAGCAGATCGAACGCAGCACGATCACCGTGGCGCACCTTGCGCACAAGCTGAAGATCGGTCTGACTGTCGGGGGTTTCCCCTTTTTGCTGCTCTGTATCCGGATTCATGGACGGGGTGCCGGGGCGCTCATTGTGGGTGGCCAACTGACCTGCCTGCCTCGAATTGGTTCGCGTCATGGTGCTGTCCGGCGTCCGCTGGGTGAACGGGCAATGGCCCTTCGGGGGCGGCCCTCGTCAGGGCAAATAGACAGCAAGCGTAAAGTTTAGTTCAATACACGTCCACATTATGGCCCGCGATAACGATCCAATGCCACAGTCTCATGAATACGATGTCCTGATTATCGGCAGCGGCGCTGCCGGCCTGACCGTCGCCCTGAATCTGCCCGAGCACCTGAGTGTCTGTGTGGTCAGCAAGGCCGACATCAGCAGTGGCGCCACCCTCTGGGCCCAGGGCGGCATCGCAGCGGTGCTGGACGACGATGACTCACTGGAAAACCATATCCAGGACACCCTGAATGCCGGTGCCGGCCTGTGCCATGAAGACGCCGTCCGGTTCACGGTGGAACATGGCAAGGAGAGCATCAACTGGCTGATCGATTCCGGTGTGGACTTTACCCGTGACGAGCACGCCCAGTACCACCTGACCCGGGAAGGCGGTCACAGCCATCGGCGCATCATCCATGCCGCGGACGCCACCGGCCATGCGGTCTCCACCACCCTGGCGACCCAGGCCCGGGAACGCAGCAACGTCACGTTGATGTCGGGCCGGGTAGCGGTGGATCTGATCACCAACCGCAAACTCGCGCTGCCCGGCAACCGCTGCGTCGGGGCCTATGTCCTCAATCTCGAAGACAACCACGTGGAGCTGGTGCGCGCCCGGTTCACGGTAATTGCCACCGGAGGCGCCAGCAAGGCCTATCGCTACACAACCAACCCGGATGGCGCCTCCGGAGATGGCATCGCCATGGCGTGGCGTGCAGGATGCCGGGTTGCCAACATGGAATTCAACCAGTTTCACCCCACTTGCCTGTACCATCCGCACGCCAAGTCCTTCCTGATTACCGAAGCGGTGCGCGGCGAAGGCGGGGTGTTGAAACTACCGGACGGCAGCCGCTTTATGGACCGGTTCGACAAGCGCGGCGAACTGGCCCCCCGCGACATTGTCGCGCGCGCTATCGACCATGAAATGAAACGCCTGGGCGCCGATCACCTATACCTGGACATCAGCCACAAACCCGCTGACTTCATCAAACACCACTTCCCGACCATTTACGAGAAGTGCCTGGAGTTCGGTATCGACATTACCCGGGAGCCCATTCCGGTGGTACCGGCGGCCCACTACACCTGCGGCGGCATTGTCAGTGATGAACGGGCCCGCACCGACATCAACCAGCTCTACGCCGTGGGCGAAGCCGCGTTTACCGGACTGCACGGAGCCAACCGCATGGCCAGCAACTCGCTGCTGGAATGCCTGGTATACGGCCGTGCGGCCGCGGCGGACATCGCCCGGCGCGAAGCCGACATTCCGCCCCCACCGCCGGTGCCCGACTGGGACGAAAGTCAGGTGCGGGATTCCGACGAAGACGTGGTAATCTCCCACAACTGGGACGAGCTGCGGCATTTCATGTGGGATTACGTCGGTATCGTACGAACCACCAAACGGCTGCAACGGGCCAAGCATCGGGTTGACCTGCTGTCGCGGGAAATCGGTGAGTTCTACAGCAATTACCGGGTCACCAATGACCTGCTCGAACTGCGCAACCTGGTCACAGTATCTGACCTGATTATCTGCTCCGCCCTGCAGCGCAGGGAGAGTCGTGGGCTCCACTACACGCTGGATTACCCCGGGTTACTCAACGAGGCACGGGATACCGTGCTGTTCCCCACGACCTACAGAACATCATCACCCTGACACCTTTGAACAGCGGAACGAGAAACCCAATGCCTGACAACACAGAATACAAACGCCTGTGGTGGCACAGCCGCCGTGGAATGCTGGAGCTGGACGTACTGCTGGTTCCTTTCGTGGAAGAGGTCTATCGCGACCTGCCCGCAGACGATCAGGCACGCTATGAAAAGCTGCTGTCGTGCGAGGACACCGACATGTTCGAATGGTTCATGCAGCGAAGCCGGCCCGAAGATCCGGACCTTCAGCGCATCGTGGATATGATCATTAATCGTGTCCAGCCGGATTGATGCCGCCGTCGGTCCGAGGTGTACCGGGCGCTGGCGTAGCGGTCTGCTGCGGGCCTGCAATACCGTCACCCGGCTGACAGTTGAGCGCGACCAGCTGTACGCGACCCGAAACGCAGACGAGCAAACCCCTGTCTCTGTGGCCGCCGAAAGCCGCATCGGCCGCAGAGTAACCCTCTTGAAAATTCGTACGGCGGACGCCAGATCCCAGACACACCTGGTGGTTCTGGCCGACCTTGGCCCCGGATTCCGCAATATCACGCCCGACGACTTTCGTCGCCTGCGGATGTGGCTGAGGCTCGGTCACAACGATCGTCCGCCCGCCAGCACCACCTGAACCGGGAGAGTTCCATGACAGACTCAGCCAATCAGCGCGCCAGCCAACCGCTGCCAGCTTCGGCCTGGACCGTTGTTGACGCGCAACGGATCCTTCGCATCACCGGCCCCGGCACCGACAAATTTCTCCAGGGTCAATTCAGCCAGAACCTGGCCGATGTGACAGCGACCTTCTCGCCCCGTGCCGCGGCCTCTACGCCGAAAGGCCGGGCCTATTGTCTGACGCGGCTGGTGCGCGACGGGGACGATATCCTGATAACCGTGCCAGAGGCTCTGGCCGATGCCATCGCCGCCCAGCTGGGGAAGTACCTGATGCTGTTTCGCGGCACCTCCATGGAGTCCCTCGGTGAGGCCCGGCTGATCGGTATCCTCGGCGATTCGCTGGCCGAAGAGCTTGGCGCCGATGTGCCGAACGAACTTGCGCGGCCCGGCGCCAGCATGGCTGTCGATGGCCACCATCTGATCCGCACCGAGAACACCGCGGAAGGCCAGTCGCGATACGAGTTCTGGCAGCTCGGCGAACTTTCCCCCACTTACGCGCAGGTGTTTGCCGGACACGAGCAGATTGCCCCGGTGAACTGGCAGGCCTCCGAGATTGCAGCGGGTATCGCCAACCTGACTCCGGAATCGCTGGAAAGCTACGTACCCCAGATGCTCAACTGGCAGCACCTCGGTGGTATTCACTTCAAGAAAGGCTGCTACACCGGCCAGGAGGTGATTGCGCGGATGCATTTCCTGGGGCAACTGAAGAAAAGTCTGTTCCGTTTTTCCGCGAAAGGCGAGGCGGCCCCGGCCACAGGCACATCGATCCTGGCCGACGGCAAACCCGTGGGTGAGGTTGCCAACAGCGTGCTTCTCGCTGACGGCACGATCCAGTGCCTGGCGGTGGTTCGCCATGCAGCCGCCGCGTCATCGCTGAGTCTGGCATCCATGCCGGACGTGGTACTCGAGCGCCTTGAACTGCCCTATGCGGTGCCGGAGCAAGGCGAAGCGGAGAGCTCAGATACATAAGTTGACAGGCATTTGACCGAGATTTTGCTATAAAGTACTTCATATATCTGAATATTTTCTTACTCGCCCGGCGTCCAGGCGGGCAGCAGAATTCAAAATGACGGATCTCATCTGACCATGTCGAATATTGTTGAAACCATCAAGAATGATCTCATCAGCGCCATCGACAACGACAAGCTGGTGCTCCCCACCTTGCCGGAGGTTGCTTTGCAGGTGCGGGACATTGCCGAGTCCGAGGACTCGGCCATCATGGACCTGGTCAAAGTGATCAGTAACGACACCGCGCTGTCCGCCCGCATAATCCGCGTTTGCAACAGCCCCCTGTTCCGCGGCAGCCGCGCCATCGAGAACCTCAATATGGCGGTGAGCCGGCTGGGCATGGCCTACACCAGCAATCTGGCCATGGGACTGGCGATGGAGCAGATGTTCCAGGCCACCTCCGACATGATCGACAAGCGCCTCCGCGCGACCTGGCAGACCAGCACTGAAGTGGCGGGCGTCTGCCATGTTCTGGCCCAGCATTACACCCGCCTGAAACCCGATCAGGCAACGCTCGCCGGGCTGGTTCACCTGATTGGCGTGCTGCCGATCCTGCGCTATGTGGAAGATCAGGACATTCAGATCAGCAGCATCATGCTGGACAATGTCATTGACGAGCTTCACCCGCGCCTCGGCGCAGCGATTCTGAAGAAGTGGGACTTCCCGAAGGAGCTCCAGAATGTGCCGCTGGAGTACGCCAACTTCCAGCGAGAAGTTCCGGCGGCGGATTTCGCGGATCTGGTGATGGTGGCCAATCTACAGCTGGTGGCCGGTTCGGCTCACCCGTGGACGGAGATGGATTGGCATACCGTGACGGCGTTCGGGCGGTTGGGCATTGATCCGGACACCAACATGAATGAGGAAGAGGATCTGAACGCCCAGATGGAAGCGGCTATGGCGTTGCTTAAGTAGCTCTTGGCGCTTTACTTTACTCTGGAGTGGGCCGCTCCAGCGACAGACCAGTGCCTCCCGAAACACGCTGTGAATACGTCCCTGTATGCTCGGCTCCGCCCTCCATGGCTCCGCACGGTTTCGGGAGGCACTGGCCTCTCGCTTACGCTCGCGACTTCTGACGATAGTGTTCCAGTAGTTCCGCTTTTGAGGGTAGCCCCCAGTCCACGGGTCGCAAGCCTTCTTCTTTCAGCCAGTCATTAGCTTTAGAGAAATGCTTGCAGCCGAAGAACCCACGGTAGGCACTCAGGGGTGACGGGTGGGGGCCATCGAGCACGTGATGACGGCTACGGTCGATGTGCTGGCCTTTCTTTTTGGCGTAACTCCCCCAGAGCAGAAACACCACGCCCTGCCGTTCCCGGTTGATGGTTTCAATCACCCTGTCGGTAAACGTTTCCCAGCCTTTGCCCTGATGGGCGCCGGCCTGCCCCTGCACCACAGTCAGCACGCTGTTGAGCAGCAACACGCCCTGCTCTGCCCAGGATTGCAGGCAGCCGTGGTCCGGCGGCTCAATACCCAGGTTCTCGCGGATTTCCTTGAAGATATTGACCAGTGACGGCGGTGGGGGTACGTCCGGGCGGACAGAGAAGCACAGGCCGTGGGCCTGGCCGGGGCCGTGGTAGGGGTCCTGCCCCAGGATCACCACCCGAACCTGATCCAGCGGCGTGCTGTTCAGTGCGTTAAAACAGTGATGACTGGCCGGGAACAGGATTTTGCCGGCCTGCTCCTCGGTGGCCAGGAACTCCGCCAGCGCATGCATGTAGGGCTGACGGAATTCCGCTTCGAGATGCTCGCTCCAGCCCCGGTCGGGCCTGAGCTGGCTGGCCAGTATCTCAACCGGGGTCATGGATCAGACCTCGTCTTTGCGGGCGTCTGCCTTGTGCTCCGGACGCATGGCGGGGAACAGGATGACGTCGCGTATGGACGGCGAGTTGGTCAGCAGCATGGCTAGACGGTCGATACCAATACCTTCGCCCGCGGTCGGCGGCAGGCCGTACTCCAGCGCCATGACGTAGTCTTCGTCGTAGAACATGGCTTCGTCGTCGCCGGCATCCTTCTCGGCCACCTGGGCCTGGAAGCGTTCGGCCTGATCTTCCGCGTCGTTCAGCTCCGAGAAGCCGTTGGCGATCTCGCGCCCCCCCACGAAGAACTCGAACCGCTCGGTAACGAACGGGTCGCTGTCCTTGCAGCGGGCCAGGGGCGACACTTCTTTCGGGTATTCAGTGATGAATGTCGGTTGCATCAGGCGGTGCTCGGCAGTGGCCTCAAAGATCTCGATCTGCACCTTGCCCAGCCCCCAGCCATCCTTGAGATGAATACCC
The DNA here is from genome assembly GCA_051750305.1 of Pseudomonadota bacterium. Classification (GTDB taxonomy): domain Bacteria; phylum Pseudomonadota; class Gammaproteobacteria; order Pseudomonadales; family Oleiphilaceae; genus Marinobacter. The sequence goes on from JBNJJM010000005.1 coordinate 467,370, forward strand.
AGGTCCTTCGCCACCTGGCGGGCAGCGTTTTCATTCGCCAGCTGGTCGGCCGTGATGTCCGGATTGTAGCGCAGGATGGCGTCGACCACCGTCAGGCGCTCGAACGGCTTGCCGAAATCGTATTCGATGGTTTCTTCTTCACCGTCCTTCAGCGTGCGCGTGTTCACCACCGTGGTGGTACCCAGCACCTTCTCGGTGATGGTGCGCAGCATGTCTTCGGTCAGGTCCATCAGGTCGTTGTAATCGGCGTAGGCCTGATAGAACTCCACCATGGTGAATTCCGGGTTGTGGCGGGTGGATAGCCCTTCGTTTCGGAAGTTGCGGTTGATCTCGAACACCCGTTCGAAGCCACCCACCACCAGGCGCTTGAGGAACAGCTCCGGCGCAATCCGCAGGTACATGTCGATGCCCAGGGCGTTGTGATGGGTCACGAACGGCCGTGCGGTGGCACCCCCGGGGATCACCTGCAGCATCGGCGTTTCCACTTCCATGAAATCCCGATCAGTGAAGTACTGGCGCATGACGTTGATGATTTTCGAGCGGGCATAGAACACCCGGCGACTGTCCTCATTGACCATCAGGTCCACGTAGCGGTGACGATAGCGCGCTTCGGTGTCGGTCAGGCCTTTGTGCTTTTCCGGCAGCGGGCGCAGGGATTTGGTAAGCAGGGTGTACTCATCCATACTCACATACAGATCGCCCTTGCCGGACTTGCACAGAATGCCCCGCACGCCGACGATATCGCCCAGGTCCCAATGCTTGGTGTCTTTCTGGACATCCTTGGACGCATAGATCTGGATGCGGCCGGTCATGTCCTGAACCACCTTGAATGCCTTGCGATCGAGCATCATGCGGCCGGCGATTGCCACCTCGATACCCATCTCCGCCAGCTCTTCCTTGCTCTTGTCACCGTATTTGGCCTGGAGCTCGGCAGCGGTGGCGTCGCGGCGGAAGTGGTTGGGAAAGGCGTTGCCCTGGTCGCGCATCTCTGACAGCTTGGCACGGCGCTCGGCAATCAGCTTGTTATCCTCTGGCTGTGCATTCTGGGTGTGTTCAGTCATGTTGGCTCGCAAAATCGGGAATTGTCCGGGTTAGCATGGCGATGGCGCTGGATTACAACGCCATCTTCAGGCTGGCTTCGATGAACTTGTCGATGTCACCATCCAGCACCGACTGGGTATTGCTGGTCTCCACCTTGGTGCGCAGATCCTTGATGCGGCTGTCGTCCAGCACGTACGACCGAATCTGACTGCCCCAGCCGATGTCGGCTTTGGCATCCTCGGCTTTCTGCTTCTCGGCATTGCGCTCCTGCATCTCGCGCTCAAACAGCTTCGCCTTCAGCTGCTTCATGGCCTGGTCTTTGTTCTGATGCTGGCTACGGCCAGCCTGACAGGCCACCACAATGCCGGTGGGCGCGTGGGTCAGGCGCACGGCTGATTCGGTCCGGTTAACGTGCTGACCACCGGCGCCCGAGGCACGGTACACATCCACCCGCAGGTCGGAGGGGTTGATTTCGATTTCAAAACTGTCGTCCACCTCCGGTGACACAAACACCGATGAGAACGAGGTGTGGCGACGGTTGCCGGAATCAAACGGAGACTTTCGCACCAACCGGTGAACACCGGTCTCGGTGCGCAGCCAGCCATAGGCGTAATCGCCCTGGATGTGAATGGTGGCGCTCTTGATGCCTGCCACTTCACCTTCCTGCAGTTCGACGATTTCGGCCTTGAATCCGCGACGCTCTGCCCAGCGCAGATACATGCGCAGCAGCATGTTGCCCCAGTCCTGGGCTTCGGTGCCGCCGGAGCCGGCCTGGATATCCAGGTAGGCGTTGTTGGCGTCCATTTCGCCCGAGAACATACGGCGGAATTCGAGCTTTTCCAGCTCCTTGTCGAGACCTTCCAGGTCGGCCTCAATTTCGCCCACGGTGCCCTCGTCCTCTTCCTCGGCGGCGATTTCCAGCAGCCCTTCGGCGTCTTCAAGGCCGGAGGTGAGGTTGTCGATGGTGCGCACGATCAGTTCAAGGTCCGAACGTTCCTTACCCAGGGCCTGGGCGCGCTCGGGATCGTCCCACACGGTGGGCATTTCCAGTTCCCGTTCTACTTCGACCAGTCGTTCACTACGCTGATCGTAGTCAAAGATACCCCCTGAGCGCTTCAGTGCGCTCACGAAGGTCTTTAATCTTCGTCACAATGGGATTAATTTCCATGAAACCCTTACTCGCTCTTGAAAATGGAGAGTAAAAACAGAGGCGGAATTCTACCGGAATTCTGATTGTAAATCAGCCTGTGGGATTGGCTTGTTTTGCCGGTGTCCGTCGGTGGGGGCTGGTTCCGGGGTGGGGGTCGCTTTTCTTTCGGGAAAAGAACTCGCTGCGCTCAGACACCTTTGTCCCTGCAGAAAAGCGACCCCCACCCCGAAACCGGCAGACTTGGGTGCCAACGCTTCATGCTTGTCGGATTACGCTTCGCTAACCCGCCCTACATGATTGGTGAAACCTACAATCGGAAACTCACCGTAGGTCGGATTAGAGGCAACGCCTCGTAATCCGACAAATCCACGGTAAATCAGGAACTCAGCGGTTCCAGATAATCCACCAGCAATTGCAGGTTCGTGCGCCCACGGAAGGTATTGGAATCGGGCTTGTACACCACTCTGGCCCCGGTTCTGGTGTAATCCGGCACTTCCGGGCCGGTATTGAAGGCGATGCCATCGACAATGCCGTTGCCGTCCGCGGGCTGGAGCACCAGTTTCAGGTGGTTTTCACCCACGATGCGCTGGCTGACCACACGGAATTCGCCGTCGAACAGCGGCTCCGGGAAATGCTGCCCCCAGGGGCCGGCGCGCTTGAGCAGGGTGGCGGTTTCCAGGTTCAGTTCCTGGCTGGTCAACGGGCCATCGGTGACGATGGCGGCTTCGAGATCTTCCGCAGTAAGGGTATCCCGTACGGCTTTGTCGAAGGCTTCGCAGAAGGTGTCCAGATCTGCCCGGGCCAGCGTCATGCCGGCGGCCATGGCGTGGCCACCGAATTTTTTCATCAGGCCCGGATGACGGGCATCCACCACCGCGAGTGCGTCGCGGATGTGCAGGCCGGGGATGGAGCGGGCCGAACCCTTGATGTCTTCACCGTTGTCGTCGGCGGCAAAGGCGACGGTCGGGCGGTGGGTCTGCTCGCGGATGCGAGCGGCGAGGATACCGATGACGCCCTGATGCCAGTCCGGATCGAACAGCGCGAGCCCCCAGGGTAATCCCTCCAGGTCCAGAGACATGGAGGCCAGCAGCTCCTGAGCCTGGGCTTTCATATCCTTTTCGATGGTGCGGCGCTCACGGTTGAAGGTGTCCAGCTCACTGGCCAGCCTGCGTGCCTCATCCGGGCTGTCGGCCAGCAGGCAAGCGATGCCGATGCTCATGTCGTCCAGTCTGCCGGCGGCGTTGAGGCGCGGCCCCACCACAAATCCCAGATCGGTGGAACTGATGGCCGTGTGATCGCGCCCCGCCACTTCCAGCAGTGCCAGAATACCCGGGCGGGCCTCGCCCTGACGTATCCGGCGCAGCCCCTGCTCGACAAAAATACGGTTGTTGTGATCCAGCGGCACTACATCGGCCACGGTCCCCAGCGCCACCAGATCCAGCAGCGTACCGAGGTTGGGCTGCGGTTCCGGCAACCGGCCCTGCTCCCGCAGGTATTTGCGCAGGGCGGTCAGCACATAGAACATCACGCCAACGCCGGCGGCATGTTTGCTGAGGAACGGGCAGCCCGGCTGGTTCGGGTTCACGATGGCGTCTGCGTCCGGCAGGGTATCGCCCGCCAGGTGGTGATCGGTAACCACCACGCGGATGCCAAGCTCCTTCGCGGCGCGAACGCCCTCTACCGCGGAAATGCCGTTATCCACGGTCACCATCAGATCGGGCAATTCGCCTTCGTCCTGCAGGCGATGGATGATGCCCGGCGTCAGACCGTAGCCGTCGGAGAACCGGCTCGGCACGCGAAAATCAATGCTTTTCAGACCGAGCATCGACAGCCCGAGCATGGCCACCGCGGTGCTGGTGGCACCGTCGGCGTCGAAATCCCCCAGGATCATCACCCGCTGCTGGCCGGCAATAGCTTGCGCCAGCAGCTCGACCGCGCGATCAATGCCACGCAGCGCCAGCGGCGAGGCCAGATGTTTCAGGGTGTAGCTGAGCTGATCGTCAGAGGTGACGCCTCGTGCGGCGTAGAGCCGGCGAAGCAACGGAGGCAGGTTTTGCCCCCAGCCGTTGAGGAGGTCAGGCTGGGGGCGACGCAGGATCTTTTTTGGGGTCATACCGGGTCAGGTATTCTTCCAGTTCTTGGCGATGAATTCCTGAACGCCCGCGATGTTGTTGTCCAGCACCGTGTAGCGCTCTTCCCGCTCGAACAGGTCCGCCATGTGGGCCGGCAGTTCGGGCTTCACACTCAGGCCGGATTCGGCGATGGCATCCGGGAACTTCGCCGGATGCGCGGTGCCGAGGGTGATCATCGGCACGGTCTGGTCACGGCGACAGTTGCGCGCTGCGCGCACACCAATGGCGGTGTGGGGATCGAGCAGGTATTCGTTGCGATCAAAGATTTCGCGAATGGTGTCACAAGTGGCCTTGTCGTCCACCGCATCACTGTCAAACAGCTTGCGGGCGTGCCGCCAGCGGTAGTCTTCGATGCTGACCGGGCCCTTGGCGGCATTCTCCAGCAACAGCTTGACCGCAGCACCGTCACGGCCGTGCAGATCGAACAGCAGGCGCTCGAAATTGCTCGATACCATGATGTCCATGCTCGGCGACAGAGTGTGCTCAAGCTGATGCTGTTCGTACTTATTACCGCTCATGAAGCGATGAAGAATGTCATTGCGGTTGGTAGCGATCACCAACTGGGAGATCGGCAGCCCCATTTTCCTGGCGAGGTAGCCGGCAAAAATGTCACCGAAGTTGCCTGTCGGTACCGAGAACGCCATGCTGCGATCCGGACCGCCGAGCGCCAGCGACGCCTGGAAGTAATAGACGATCTGGGCCATGATCCGCGCCCAGTTGATGGAGTTCACCGCCGCCAACTGAGTCTTGCCACCGAGAAACGACTGGTTGCCGAAGCTCTCTTTGACCATGCGCTGGCAGTCGTCAAAATTGCCGCGCACCGCGATGTTGTGGATATTGTCGCCCTTGACCGTGGTCATCTGCCGACGCTGGACCTCGGACACCCGCTCGTGGGGGTGGAGGATGAAAATGTCCACGTGCTCACAACGACGGCAGCCTTCGATCGCCGCGGAACCGGTGTCACCGGACGTCGCCCCCATGATGACCACATGCTGCTGGCGCTTTTCCAGCACGTAGTCCAGCAGACGACCCAGTAACTGCAGCGCAAAATCCTTGAACGCCAGGGTCGGACCCCGGAACAGCTCCATCACCCATTCATTGGTGTCGAGCTGAACCAGCGGCGCCACCGCCTGATGGGCAAACACGCTGTAGGTTTCGTCCAGCATCGTACGGAAATCATCGGCGGGGATGGCGTCGTCCACAAACGGGTACATGACGTTGAACGCCAGCTCGCTGTAGGACAGGCCGCGCCAGCTGCGAATTTCTTCCAGACTGAAATGCGGGAGCGATTCCGGCACATAGAGGCCGCCATCGGTCGCCAGCCCGGTCAGCAGAACGTCTTCAAAGCCCAGTGCGGGCGCTTCGCCCCGTGTACTGATGTATCTCACGTGCGTACCTGTCAGTTAAAGTTTTCAGCGCGGATGCGTACCACCTGACCGTCGATGTCGGTCAGCGCTTCCAGTTCCTCAATGGCGCGGTTGATCTGCCGCTCCTGAACTGTGTGAGTCAGGATGATAACCGGGATGCGGCCATCCTTCAGCTCCGACTCTTTCTGCATGATTGATTCGATGTTGATGCCGTGTTCGCTGAGGATCGACGCCACCTTGGCCAGCACACCCGGACGATCCAGTGCGGTGATGCGCAGGTAGTAAGCAGACTGGACGTCTTCCATGGACAGCACGTCCAGATCTTCCAGTGCTGACGGATCGAAGCCGAGGTACGGCACGCGCTGGCTGCTCTGAGCCGCCACGGTACGAGCGACATCGACAACATCGGCAATCACCGCGGACGCGGTGGCTTCGTCGCCGGCGCCGGGCCCGTAATACATGGTCTGACCGACGGCATCACCGTCCACCAGCACCGCGTTGAGAACGCCGTCTACCTGGGCAATCAGGTGGCTTCTGGGCACCAGCGTAGGGTGAACCCGCAATTCAATGCCATCGTCACGGCGACGGGCAATGCCCAGGTGCTTGATGCGATAACCCAGCAGTTCGGCATGGGCGATATCGTAGGGTGTGATCTGGGAAATCCCTTCGGTGTAGGCTTTCTCGAACTGCAGCGGAACGCCGAAACCTGCTGACGCCAGAATGGTCAGCTTGTGCGCGGCGTCGATGCCTTCCACATCGAAGGTGGGGTCCGCCTCGGCGTAGCCCAGGTCCTGGGCCTCCTTCAGCACCTCGGCGAATTCGCGGCCGGCGCGCATTTCGGTGAGGATGTAGTTGCCGGTGCCGTTGATAATCCCCGCGATCCAGTCAATACGGTTGGCGGCCATGCCTTCGCGCACCGCCTTGATCACCGGAATGCCACCGGCCACACCGGCTTCGTAGGCGACGATAACACCCGCCTTCTCGGCGGCCTCAAAAATCTCGTTGCCGTGCACTGCGATCAGTGCCTTGTTGGCCGTCACCACGTGCTTGCCGTTACGAATGGCAGCAAGCACCAGTTCGCGAGCGGTTTCATAGCCCCCAATCAGCTCCACCACGACGTCAATGGCGGGATCGTTGACCACGTCAAAAATGTCGGTGCTGAACGGAATATCGCCCAGGTCAATATCATCACGACGGGTTCGGCTGGCAACCCGGCTGATCCGGATGTTGCAGCCGGCCCGGCCGGCAATGAGCGTGGCATTGCGGGTCAGCACGTTGAACGTACCGCCGCCGACGGTTCCCAATCCGCAGATTCCGACACTGACGTCTTTCAAACTTTCACCTCTGGTCCCGCTTGGGGGTGCTGATGGGTTTTCTTGGGGTTGTCTTGAGGGGGCATAGTATACCGATTAAGAGCGTACCGAATAAGCCCCGAATTACAGTAGGCCGAGCCCTTCGGCGAGCTGTTTCGCCGGAACATAACCACGCACCATGTTACCGTCCTCGAGGACGATGGCCGGGGTTCCGGTGACACCGACCTGGCCGCCGAGATTGTACTGTTCGCGCACCGGGTTGTCGCAGCTGGCGCCCTCAACCCGCTTGCCGCCCTTGGCGTCGTCCATGGCAGCCTGCTGATCCTCATTGCACCATACCGAGACGTATTTGTTGAACGATGAGGTGTTGGGGCCGGAACGCGGAAAACCGTAGTAGTGCACGGTGATGCCATAGCTATTCAGCTCCGGCACCTCGTCGTGCATCTTCCTGCAGTAAGGACAATCGATATCGGTAAAGACAGCAATTTCCGCTTTTTCTTCGCCGTCCGCAGGGAAGCTGATCACGCCTTCACCGCCGAACGCCGCCATCCGCTTCTGGCGCTGGTCTGCGCGGTTCCGCTCGGACACGTTGGCAATGCCATTGTCGGTGATCTGCAGGAGGTCACCGGTCACCAGATAACCACCGTCTTTGGTGGTGTAAATGGTGTCGCCATTGTTGCTCTCAACTTCGTACAGGCCCGGCGCTTCAGACTCGCGGACCTCTGACACCCGCAGACCGGGTACGGCTTTGGTCAGCCGCTCGGCGATTCTGTCTTCGGTTTCGCCGGCGGTGGCGGCATGCACACCAATCAAACCCGCCATTAACAGGAAAACGGTCAGGATCGATCTGATCAGATTTCTGGCAAACATAATTACTTCCGCTCTCAGTTTACTTGTGCGCCAGGCCAACGGACCCGACACCACGGTCAATCTTTTGCGACACGACGTCGGGGCTAAAGTTCAGGCCCGTTCTCCGGGCCTCCCACCTTACCCGAAAGCGGCTCGTTCAGCCACGGGGATGGTGAGCCTGGTGCAGCTCCTGCAGGCGCTGACGAGCCACGTGAGTGTAGATCTGGGTTGTTGACAGATCCGAGTGCCCAAGCAGCATTTGCACCACGCGCAAATCCGCGCCGTGATTCAGCAGGTGGGTCGCAAAAGCGTGTCGCAGGGTGTGTGGCGACAAATGCTTAGCAATACCGCTGCGTATCGCGTAATGTCGGATCCGATGCCAGAAGGTCTGCCGCGTCATCGCAACCGGACGACTGCCGGGGAAAAGCGCGTCGGACGGGCGCCCCTTGAGCAACTCCCCACGCGCTTCCTTCATGTAACGCACCAGCCAGTCGATGGCCTCCTCACCGAGCGGAACCAGTCGCTCCTTACCGCCCTTGCCGGTAATCCGCACCACGCCCTGTCGCAGATTGACCTGATCAACCCTCAGTTCCGTCAACTCCGATACCCGCAATCCGCACCCGTAGAGGATTTCCATCATGGCCTTGTCCCGGAGTTCGATGGGCACCTCGGGATCGGGTTCTGCCAGCAGCGCCTCGACATCCTGCTCGGATAGTGAATCCGGCAGGCGGCGCGGTAGACGGGGGCTGTCAATCTGCAGCGTCGGATCCTCGCTGACAACCCCCTCCCGCAGCAGGTAGCGATAAAATCGGCGCAAACCAGACAGCCGCCTCGCGGCCGTCGACGTCTTGGTGCCCTCCGCCAGCCCCCGGGAAATCCAGGCCAGCAATTCGGCACGACGCACCTCCGTCAGCGCCGGCCGGCCTGGCTGCTCCTTCAGCCAGGCGGCGAGCCTTTCAAGATCGCTGCGATAGGCCATCCGGGTCTTCTCTCCCAGGCCGTCTTCCAGCCAGACGGCGTCGCAGAAACGGGAGATGATTGCCTCATCGCTGGGGCGGAGCTCTGGGCGGGACCTGCGCTTCACTACCATGAAAAATGCCTGGAAACCGGGGAACAGCGGTCTATTTATATCAGCCACTAACAAAAAAGGCAGCCCGTGGCTGCCTTTTTCTCAAGCTCTCTGCTCAGCAGTTGCTGATCAGCCCAGCTTTTCCTTGATACGAGCTGCCTTACCAGACAGGTCGCGCAGGTAGTAAAGCTTGGCCTGACGTACGTCACCGCGACGCTTCACGCTGATGCTGTCGATCAGCTTGGAGTGAGTCTGGAAAGTACGCTCGACGCCCACGCCGTAAGAGATCTTACGAACAGTGAAAGAAGAGTTCATGCCACGGTTACGCTTTCCGATAACAACGCCTTCGAACGCCTGCAGACGCTCACGGTTGCCTTCAGTTACACGAACCTGAATAACCACGGTGTCACCCGGCGCGAACGCGGGAATTTCCTTGGTCATCTGCTCTGCTTCAAGTTGACTGATGATGTTGTTCTTGCCGCTCATCGTATACTCCTGATACCCAATCTTTTAATGCCCTGATGATTCAGAGGCACCCGGTTCATTCAAAATCTCTTCCAGCAGCTCACGCTCTTCGTCCGTAAACACCCGCTGCTCCAGCAGGTCGGGGCGTCGCTCCCGGGTTCGCCTCAGCGACTGTTTCAGCCGCCAACGCCGGATCTGATCATGGTGACCGCCTAACAAAACATCCGGCACCGCCTGACCTTGATATACCTCGGGCCGGGTGTAGTGCGGACAATCCAGCAAACCGTCGGCGAAGGAATCCTGTTCCGCCGACTGCGCATGACCCAGCGCTCCGGGGATGAGGCGTGTAACCGCATCAATAACAGCCATTGCTGCCAGCTCGCCGCCGGACAGAACAAAGTCCCCCAGCGACACCTCCCTATCGACTTCCGCCGCTATCAGGCGTTCATCGACACCTTCGTAACGGCCCGCCACCAGAATCAGGTTTTCCTGTGCCGCAAGCGACTCAACCACCGATTGGTTCAGCGTTTCGCCCTGTGGCGAAAGATACACCACACAGGCATTGCCGGGTGCCGATTTCCGGGCCGCATGGATTGCATCCCGCAGCGGCTGAATTTTCATCAGCATTCCGGGGCCGCCACCATAGGGCCGGTCATCCACCGTGCGGTGACGATCGTGGGTATATTCCCGGGGGTTCCAGCTGCGAAAGGTCAGAAGACCATCACGAACTGCCCTGCCGGTAATGCCATAGTCCGTAACCGCACCGAACATTTCCGGGAACAGACTGACTGCGCCAATCCACACCCGTCAGAACTCCGGATCCCAGTCTACGACCATACGCCGCGCGGCCAGATCCACATCCCGAACCACTTGGTCCGGAAGATAGGGAATCAGCCGTTCGCGCTGATCGATGGACGCCCCAGTGGACTTCACCACCAGAACATCATTCGAGCCGGTTTCGATCAGATGATGCACCGCACCCAGGCACTCGCCTTCGACGGTAAAAACCTCAAGCCCTTCCAGCTGATGCCAGTAGAACTCTCCCTCGGGCAGCGCCGGCAGCTGAGCGGTCGGCACCCTGATTTCCGCACCACAGTAACTGTGGGCCACATCACGATCGTTGATCCCCTTCAGCCTGACGACGATCCCCTGCCCCTGGCGGCGACCATCTTCAAGCGTGGCGGGAATCCGCTTACCGTCCAGATCCAGCGTCCAGTCACGGTAGTTGAGAATTCCTTCCCTGGGGTCGGTGAACGAGAAGACCTTAAGCCAACCCTTGACCCCAAACACCGAGGTTATACGGCCTATCACAGTTTCCTGCGAACGCTGCGTCATGCCTTTAACCCCGGAAAAATACGAACTTACTCAGCGCCTTTCAGCAGCTGGGCAACGCGATCGCTGGTCTGCGCACCCTGGCCCAGCCAGAACTCTACGCGCTCACGGTCAACACGCAGGCGCTCTTCCTGACCACGGGCAACCGGGTTGAAGAAACCAACACGCTCAATAAAACGACCGTCGCGTGATTTGCGGCTGTCGGTGACTGCTAGGTGATAGAACGGGCGCTTCTTGGAGCCGCCACGAGCCAAACGGATTGTTACCATTTAACCAATATCCTGTTCTGTTGTACGAACTTTGTACGATTCACACCAACCGGAAAGTGGCCGGCGTGAAGACCCATACTCGAAAGGGGCGCTATTCTATTCTAAATGAGCGCCAAAGAAAACAGGGAAACCCGGTGAAAACGGGTTTTCTGTGTACGGCCTTCTACATACGACCAAACGGCGGCATACCTCCGCCTCCGCCCCCCGGCGGCATCATGCCACCAAGGCCACGCATCATATTGGCCATGCCACCTTTTTTACCGAACTTCTTCATCATTTTCTGCATCTGCTTGTGCTGCTTGAGCAGACGGTTCACATCCTGGATCTGGGTACCGGACCCGGTCGCAATACGGCGTTTGCGAGAATTATTGATGACATCCGGGTAACGGCGCTCCTTCGGCGTCATGGAGCAAATGATGGCCTCCATCTGCCCCATGGACTTGTCATTGACCTGCTGCTGGGCCATCTGTGCCATTTGTCCCATACCCGGCAGCTTGTCCATCAATCCGGCGACACCGCCCATACTTTTCATCTGCTGCAGCTGATCGCGGAAATCTTCCAGATCAAAACCCTTACCCTTCTTGATCTTTTTGGTCAGCTTCTGCGCTTTCTTCTGATCAAGCTTGCGCTCTGCCTCCTCGATAAGAGAGAGCACATCACCCATACCGAGAATTCGCGAGGCGACGCGATCAGGGTGGAACGGCTCCAGCGCGTCAGACTTCTCGCCCACACCCAGGAACTTGATCGGCTTACCGGTGATATGGCGAACCGACAATGCCGCGCCACCGCGGGCATCGCCGTCGGTCTTGGTCAGCACCACGCCGGTCAGCGGCAATGCGTCATTAAAGGCCTTGGCGGTATTTGCCGCATCCTGACCGGTCATGGCGTCAACCACAAAGAGCGTTTCCACCGGATTCACGGCCTTATGGAGCCGGCCGATCTCACCCATCATCTGCTCATCCACGTGCAGACGACCGGCGGTATCCAGAATCACCACATCAACGTGCTTTTTACGGGCCGCTGCAATGGCACCCTCGGCAATATCTACCGGATCCTGATCCGCAGAGCTCGGGAAGAACTCGACACCGACTTCGCCGGCCAGCGTTTCCAGCTGACGAATAGCCGCCGGGCGATAGATATCGGCACTGACCACCATGACGGACTTTTTATGGCGCTCTTTCAGCAAGCGTGACAGCTTGGCGACGGTGGTGGTCTTACCCGCACCCTGCAAACCAGCCATCATGATCACCGCCGGTGGCTGCACGGATAGATTGAGGGATTCGTTGCCCTCGCCCATGACCCGCTCGAGCTCCTGCTGGACCACCTTCACGAACACCTGGCCAGGTGTCAGACTGCGCTGAACCTCCTGCCCCACAGCGCGCTGGCGAACGCCCTCAATAAAGGCCTTGACCACAGGCAGGGCAACGTCTGCCTCCAGTAGCGCCATCCGCACTTCGCGCAGCGTGTCCTTTATATTGTCGTCGGTGAGTCGCGCCTGCCCGGATATTTTGCGCAGGCTACCGGAAAGTCGGTCTTGGAGGTTTTCAAACATGTTGCTCTTCCGTACCCCGGATAAATTGAGTGCACGAACCACGAAGCCGGGAACGGCTCCTTGATTCCTGTTGCATAATCGCGACATTATAACCAGACTATCGCCCTGAAACGACCAACCCGGTCAAATCGGTGATTTGACGCACCGATCCCCAGTCAGACAGTGGTTAAAGGAAGTCATGGGAACGCTGATTCTCGCGGTCACCTCTCTTTTTCTGTATAGCATCGGAACCGCCTTGCAGGCACTCAGCTTCAGAGGCCGCGTACACACAAATCTGGCCATCACCACGCTGATTGGCGCTCTTGCCCTGACCAGCCACGGCCTTCTGATTGCGCAAACCGTTCATCACGAAGGCGGTTTCGATTTCGGCTTCTTTCAGAGCTCGGTACTGATTTCCTGGCTGATCGTGTTTCTCCTGCTTGGCCTCAACCTCCGCAAGCCGGTCCAGACCCTGTTCCTCGGAGCCTATCCGCTCGCAGCGTTGGCCATCATCGTGTCGCTGGTGACGCACTCGCCGTCGCGAATGGTCGCCGAAGACAGCTACGGCATGCTCTCACATATTGCCTTATCAGTGACAGCCTACAGCCTGTTCACACTGGCAGCGATTCAAGCGACCCTGTTTTACTTCCAGAACCGTCAGCTCAAACGTAACTACAACAGCGTACTGGTTCGTAACCTGCCGCCGCTGCAAACCATGGAATCCCTGCTGTTCGAGATGGTGTGGGCCGGCGTAGTCATGCTGGTACTGGCCATTCTTACCGGCGCCCTCTTTATCGAGGACCTGTTTGCCCAGGATCTGGCCCATAAAACGCTGTTTTCCCTGCTATCTCTGGTGGTTTTCGTCGCCCTGCTGGTCGGGCGGTACACCAAAGGCTGGCGCGGCATCACGGCCAGTCGCTGGACCCTCGCCGGCTGCGCACTGCTGATGCTGGCGTTCTACGGCAGCAAATTTGTTCTGGAACTGGTATTCCATAGATGAACGAAACATCTCTGACGGTGCTCGGCAGCATTCTGGTAGGACTTATCGTGCTGTCCGCGTTTTTCTCCAGCTCGGAAACCGGAATGATGTCCCTGAACCGCTATCGCCTCAAGCATATGGCGAAAACCGGCCACAAGGGGGCAAAGCGTGCCCAGGGGCTGCTGCAGCGGACCGACCAGCTGATCGGCGTCATCCTGATCGGCAACAACTTCGTCAACATACTCGCCTCCTCCATTGCCACCGTCATTGCCATCCGCATCTGGGGCGATGCCGGCATTGCCATCGCCACGCTGTTGCTCACCCTGATCATCCTGATTTTTGCCGAGGTTACCCCGAAGACCCTGGCGGCACTGTTTCCGGAGAAAATCGCGTTTCCGGCCAGCCACGTGCTCGGCCCCTTGCTGAAAATCCTCTACCCGCTGGTGTGGGCGGTAAACCTGTTCACCGGCGCCATTCTGAAAGTGCTGGGGATATCGCCGGACGATGCCGCCAACGATCACCTCAGCCGCGAAGAGCTTCGCACGGTGGTCAACGAGGCGGGCGCCCTGATTCCCGCAAAGCACAAAGACATGCTGGTGGGCATCCTCGACCTGGAAAGCGTGACGGTCAACGACATCATGGTGCCCCGCAACGATGTGGTGGGCATCGACCTGGACGACGATCTCGACACCATCCTGCGCCAGCTGCGCAGCAGCCAGCATACGCGCCTGCCCGTCTTCAAGGGCGACATCAACAACATCCAGGGCATCCTGCACCTGCGCAGCGCCTCCAAACTGGTGCTTCAGGAGGAGATCAACAAGGCGATGATCATGCAGTTGTGCCAGGAGCCCTACTTCATCCCCGAAAGCACACCGCTGAATACTCAGCTGATCAATTTCCAGAAAGGAAAGCGCCGCTTCGGCGTGGTGGTGGATGAATACGGCGACGTGCTGGGCCTTGCCACCCTGGAGGATATCCTGGAAGAAATCGTCGGCGAGTTCACTACCGATTACGCGGCGACCAGCCCGGACATCATCCCGCAGGACAACGGCACCTTTATCATCGACGGCGCCACCGCGTTGCGCACCATCAACAAGACCCTGAGCTGGAAAATGCCGACGGATGGCCCGAAAACCCTCAACGGGCTGATCACCGAAACCCTCGAGAACATCCCCGAGACCAACGTGTGCCTGAAGGTGGCGGGACACCGTATCGAGGTTCTTCAGATCAAGGACAACGTGGTCAAGGCCGCGATTGTTCACCCCGGCCGCCGCAAGAAGCGCGGGCGACTCTGAACCCGCAGGCGTTATAGACAATTTGGTTATAGCGCACACCGGGTTAGAAGATCAAAGTTTAACCAGCTCCTTGACCGCCATCGGTATTCCACCAAGACTGAGGGTGCGTGCGACATAACAACAATCACAAGGAGTCTGTTCATGAGCCTGACACATACCGTTGGTCTGCTCACCCACCCTGATCGTGAATGGGAAGCCATTCGCCGGGATTCCGAGTCTGTCAGCAAACTTTATATCGGTCACATCCTGATTCTGGCGCTGATACCGGCGATCGCCGGTTTTGTCGGCACGACCCAGGTCGGCTGGCAGATCGGCGACGGCGCGGTCACTCGCCTCACCGTCTCCAGCGGGCTGCAACTGTCTCTGCTTTTTTACGCCGCCATGCTCTCCGGTATTTATGTACTGGGCAAATTCATCGATTTTTTCGCGGCGACCTATGAAGTCAAGGATCGCACACCCCGCGGGGTGACCCTGGCAGCGTACACTGCCACTCCCATGTTCCTGCTTGGCGTGATTGCCGCTTACCCCAACATCTGGGTCAACATGGCGGTCGGACTGGTCGCTGTCGCCTACGCGGTGTACCTGCTGTACGAGGGGCTGCCCATTCTGATGAAAATTCCGGAGGACCGGGGGTTCATGTTCGCCTCATCGGTGCTTACCGTTGGCCTGGTCATGCTTGTGGCCCTGCTGGCAATCAGCGTCGTGATCTGGAGCGTTGGCATAGGCCCAGTCTACGTCAGCTGACCCAACGCACCGCACGGCAGCGTTTCAATCCAGCAACGGGGTGCCCTTCGGGGCGCCCCGAAATTTTTGTACAACGTGTTTCTGTTATCATTTAGACGTATTACCGAACGTAAAAATGCGGTAGATTTAACCGATAATGAGAATATAAGGCATTAAGCTCGGTCATGTATCCGGTTGAGGCGTTAACAGGAGTCGGCCATGAATAAGCAGTCCGGCATACATTATCTCCGCGAGCACAGGGAAGCGGGGAGTTCCCAGCCGGTACCGGCGGAGGTAACCCGCATTCGTGACACAGTGGTCGCCGGACTCGGTGACCTGCTGCAGGGCGCTTTCGATGCGGTAGACGACTCGTTGTTCGAGCTGGCCAATAATGCCCGTAGCAACAATGAACAGAACCGTTACTTTGAAGCCATGCGGGAGATCCGCATCAAGCGCAAGGGCGTGGAACGACACTTCCAGAATGCGGTTGCCCGGCACTTCTCCAGTCCGCCCCGCAGTGGCGCTGCCGATGAGACGGAACAAGCAGCCTCGCCCTCTGCGGATAGCCTTGCGCTGGTCGGCAACGACGACCTGGAGGAACAAGTCGCCCTCAATGCCATGATTACCAAGGCGAAAGCCCATTTCCAGGGCCCCTTGCTTCAACTGCAGGCACGATTCAGTGTGGTGTACCCCACCGCCAGCGACGAATCCCCGGTCAATCCCATGGCCCCGGAACACCTTTGCAGCGCCTTCACGGAAGCCATTGAGGCCCTGGAAATCCAGATTCGCGAGCGGCTGATTCTGCTAAAACAGTTCGATCGCTACGTGGTATCCAACCTCGGTATGTTACTGGATGAAGCCAACCGGATACTGATCCAGGCGGGCGTCATTCCGAATTTCCGGTACCACGGCAAGGCTGGTCAGCAGCACAACCGCCCGGAGACGCCCACCGCAGGCAGTCAGCCCGCGACCGCAACAGAAGGAAAGCACGAAGTCCGGACCGATCACGGCAGTGACGACGCGATTTTCGAGCAGATCCGCCAGATGCTGTCGTTACAGCGCGCCAACGCCGGCCTGCCATCACGGGCCTCCGATCCGAACTTTCAAGTTATAGGAGGCGCGGAATTGGTCGGCCTGCTCAGCGCCCTGCCCCAACAGCCCGCCGCCGGCCCCGACGAGAATCTGAGCGCCGGAGAACCGGTGACGGTTGATCTGCGCCTTGTCGTCGAGCAAATGCTGGCACGCAGTGCTCCGGCGGATGGTAAAACGCCAGCCCTGAATGAAATGGACGAGGACCTGATCAACCTCGTTTCGATGCTGTTCGAGTTTATTCTGGACGACTACAACCTTTCAGCTCCGATACAGGTTCTGATCAGCCGGCTTCAGATCCCCATTCTCAAGGTTGTGATCAAGGACAAAAGCTTTTTCAGCCGCGCAACCCACCCGGCGCGCCGCCTGCTCAACTCCCTGGCCCGTGCCGGCATCGGGTGGAGCGACAGCGATGAAAAAGCCCGGGACAAACTGTACAACCAGATTCACACCATCGTGCAACGGATCCTGAATGAGTTTGATGGCGATCTGACCCTGTTTGAGACCCTTGGTGAGGAGTTTGAACAGTACCTGGCGCGGGAGAACCGCAAGGCATCACTGGTGGAGCAAAGAACACGGGAATCCGAGCGCGGCCGCATCAAATCCCAGAAGGCCCAGGAAACGGTGGATCAGGTCCTGCAGCAAAAAGTCGGCCGTTACCGACTTCCGGAATCGATTCGCAATATTCTGCTAAACGGCTGGAGCAGGGTCATGTTTCTCGCCTACCTGCGGGACGATGTGGAGCATCGCTGGCAGGAATCGGTGCGAGTGGTCGATGATCTGATCTGGTGCCTGCACCCCCACCAGGAAGATGAAGAGCGGGACCAGTGGGTCCGCGTCGTTCCCGGCCTGATCAAGTCACTTCGCGCCGGCCTGGAGGAGGTTTCCTACAATTCATCCAGACTTGATGAAATGATGGGTGAACTCAAGCACGAACTGACCCAGGCATTCCGGGTCAACGCGCTGGTCGAAGCCCGGGAAGACGCACCGGAAACAGGGGAGACGCCCGAGAACGCGCCCCAATCTGCGGTAGAACGGGAGCAGCTTCTGGAAGAGGCCGTGATTGCCGAGTTTATGGCCCAGATAGATGCCATCGAAATCGGTAACTGGGTTGAATTCAACCTGGTCAACGGCGCAAGTTTCCGTTGCAAGCTTTCGGCCATTATCGAGGAGGCCGACTGCTTTGTGTTCGTGAATCGCATGGGGCTCAAGGTCATTGAAAAGAGTCGCACGGAACTGGCTCATGAAATTCGCCGCGGTCGGTTGACCGTGCTGGAACAGGGTGCCCTGATTGATCGGGCCCTGGATGCCGTCGTCGGAAGCCTCCGGAGCAAGGCCGGCTAGCCTTGCCATAACCATTTCCTGGAGTACCTGAGGGATCATGTTCGACCCCGGCAGCAGCACAAGCCCCCCGGCGCAGTATCGGATAGCGCTGGCCGTGTCGCTGGCGCTGCTGCTGCATACCCTTGGTCTTTCGGCTCTGCCACTGCTGTTTGATCGCTCCGAGCGAGTAGCGTCAACGCTCACCTTCGAGCTGGTCCCGCCGGGCAGCCAACCGACGCCACAGGTGGCGGCAGACGCCGGGCATCAGAGCGAACAACCCGTCGAGCGCAACCCCGAGTTTGACGTGTCGCCGCGCAACTCCCGGCCACCGGTCGCCGCATCCACCCGGGCACCCGCCGCGGAGCCGGAGGAACCTGCGCCACCAGCACCGCCTCCGTCAACACCTGAGCAGTCTCCGGTTTCCCCCGAGGAGACAACAGCATCCACCGCATCACCGTCCGCGGCCGCCGGTGCGCCAACGGCGCCTTCGCCCGAGGCCGAACCCGCAGAAATCACCCGCATTACCCAGACGCCCGAGGAAACCGATGCCTACATTGTCAGTCTTGCCACCCGCATCGCTGGCGAACTGAAACGCAGCCGCATTCGCGCGGTGCATGCACTGTCCCGGCCGGTCGCCATGGAGATCGAATTGCAGTTACTGGAAAGCGGCGTACTGACCCGGGCCCGGGTTATCCGTTCAAGCGGGGTGGAGGAAATTGATGCGGCAGCTTACCGAGCGGCCCTTGCGGCCAGCCCTTACCAGCAGGTGCCGGACAACGAGGAAAGAAAACGCTTCCGGGTCGAACTGAAGTTCTCCCCGGAGCGCAGCGCAGGTTCCTAGATCAGGCCTCTGTCTGCTTGACAGCGTCCTTGACGGCTTGGGTCAGCTCACCGCTTTCCGACATCTCCAGAACGATATCACAGCCACCGACCAGCTCACCGCTGATGTACAGCTGCGGGTAGGTAGGCCAGCTGGAGTAGACTTTCAGGGCTTCACGAAGCTCCTGATTGTCCAGAATATTTACAAACGCAAAGCGCTCGCCGCAGGCCATCAGAGCCTGCACGGTCTTTGCCGAGAAACCGCACTGGGGCGCCTGAGGAGTACCCTTCATGTACAGGATAACCGGGTTGTCCTCAAGTTGGCTCTTGATGGTTTCGTTAATGTCCATGAACACTCACCTCTGATTGGAAACGGGATTGCCAGGGGGCAACGTACCTGACCGGTATTGTACACGGCCCACAACACCCTCACCAAACTCCGCTCTTGACGCAACGCAACGCAACCCGCCGTCGCCACGCCGTTGTCTTCACCTGCCCGAAGGGCTAGACTTGGGCTCCTGTCTTCCAGGCAGCCAGCGCAGCTCCCGTCACGTTCACTCGCCGGTGCGGTTTTTCCGCAGCCCGGGGCGTTGTTGTTTTTCGGTGCGGCAGGGTTTCCGTTTGATAAAGGGCCAGAACATGGCAGCACGACACTTTCTGACATTGAATGATATGGCCTCCGGTGAGCTGGAGAGCCTGCTGGATCACGCCAGCAAGCTTCGCAAGGAATGGCGTAGCGGCGTCACCCGGGACACCCTCAAGAACCGGGTGCTGGCTATGATCTTCGAGAAATCATCCACCCGCACCCGGGTTTCATTTGAAGCCGGCATGACCCAGCTCGGCGGCGCGGCCCTGTTCCTTTCTCCCCGGGACACCCAGCTGGGCCGCGGCGAGCCCATTGAGGACTCCGCCATCGTCATTTCCAGCATGGTGGATGCGGTGATGATCCGCACCTTTGCTCACGAGACCGTGGAGCGATTCGCGGGTGCTTCCCGCGTTCCGGTGATCAATGCGCTCACCGATGATTTCCATCCCTGCCAGTTGCTGGCCGACATGCAGACCTACCGCGAGCACCGCGGCAGCATCCGCGGCGCCACCGTGACCTGGGTGGGTGATGGCAATAACATGTGCCACTCTTACATCAACGCCGCCACCCAGTTCGGCTTCAACCTCCGCGTGGCCTGCCCCGAAGGTTACGAGCCCAGCGAAGCCCTGGTGCACGAACACCGTGATCGCGTGTCAATCGTTCGTGACCCGGCCGAAGCGGCCCGCGGCGCCCACCTTCTGGTAACCGATGTCTGGGCCTCCATGGGTCAGGAAGACGAGCAGAAAGCCCGCGAGAGAGCGTTTCGTGGCTACCAGATCAACCCCGGCCTGCTGGCTCTGGCCGACAAGGACGCGCTATTCATGCATTGCCTGCCGGCCCATCGTGGCGAAGAAATCTCCGCCGACATGATGGAGCACGCCAGTTCCGTGGTCTGGGACGAAGCTGAAAATCGGCTGCATGCCCAGAAAGCGCTGCTGGAGTATCTCATCCTCAACAAGCTGGACTGACCGCATGAACCAACGCGTGCCTCCCACCGCCGACTGGCTGCTGGAAGTAAACAATCTGTCCTGCGGGTACGGTGATGGCTCGGTGGTCAAGGATGTCAGTTTTGCCCTGAGTCACGGCGATATCGGGTGCCTGCTGGGACCGAGTGGTTGCGGCAAGAGCACCGTATTGCGAGCACTGGCCGGTTTTCTGCCTCTCAGTTCCGGGGAGATCTGCCTGCAATCCCAGTCGATCAGCTTGCCCGGCCGGACGCTGGCACCGGAAAAGCGCCGGATCGGCATGGTATTTCAGGATTACGCGCTGTTTCCTCACCTGACCATTGCCGACAACGTTGGCTTCGGGCTGCACAAGGACAGCCGCCAGGAGCGGCGGCAGAAGGTCATGGAACTGCTCAACCTCGTGCATTTGCAGGACCTGGCCGACAATTATCCGCACGAGCTGTCCGGTGGCCAGCAGCAGCGGGTGGCCCTGGCCCGGGCGTTGGCGCCGGAGCCGACGCTGATCCTGCTGGATGAGCCGTTCTCGAATCTGGATACCGACCTGCGCCGCAGACTCAGCCTCGATGTGCGTGAGATTCTAAAGACCCTGGGCATCAGCGCCATTCTGGTGACCCATGACCAGCAGGAAGCGTTTGCCATGTGCGATCAGGTTGCGGTGCTGAAAGACGGTAGCATTCAGCAATGGGATGTGCCCTACAACCTCTACCACGAACCTGCAAACCGCTTTGTGGCAAGCTTCGTTGGCCAGGGTGGCTTCATTCCGGGCAAAGCGCTGGGGCCTGACACCATTGAATCAGAGCTTGGCATCATTCACGGTAACCGCGCCTATAAGTGGACAGAGGGTACCCTGGTGGACGTGCTGATCCGTCCGGACGACATCGTCTACGACGCAGATTCCGATCTGAAGCCCAAAGTCGTGGAAAAGACGTTTGCCGGCACCTCCACCCTGTATCGCTTCCGCTGTTCGGAGGACACCGAGTTTGAAGCGCTGTTCCGCAGCCACCTGGATTTTCACCTTGGTGAACACGTACCGGTACGCGTCGAAGCCGACCACCTGATCGCCTTCGAGCGCACCGCCTGAGCTCCGGCTCAGTGGTTACAGATCCGCTCCACCGCATCCAGCCAGCCGGCGTACAGAGACTCCCTCAGCGCAGGCTTCATGGCCGGCTCGAATCTCCGGTCACGCTCCCACAAGGCAGCAATTTCCTCGAGACTGCCGAACACGCCGGTTTGTAAGCCCGCCAGATAGGCGGCCCCCAGCGCCGTTGTTTCGGTGACCCGGGGACGGTCGACGGTGACATTGAGGATGTCCGCCAGAAACTGCATGACCCAGTCATTGACCGCCATGCCGCCATCCACCCGCAAGCCCTGCAGACTCGCTCCGTCGTTCTGGACGGCACGGATCAGGTCCTTGGTCTGGTAGCACACGGACTGGAGCCCGGCAGTAACGATCTCGGCAATGCCAGTGTCCCGGGTCAGGCCCATAATCGCGCCACGGGCATGAGGATCCCAGTGCGGCGCGCCCAGCCCGGTGAATGCCGGCACCAGATACACCGGGTTGTCCACACCTACCTGCTCGGCATGGGCGGTGGACTCGCTGGCATGGCGAATCAGCCTCAGCCCGTCCCGCAACCACTGCATGGCGGCACCGGCAACAAAGATGCTGCCCTCCATGGCGTAACAGGGTTTCCCATTGAGCCGGTAAGCCATGGTGGTGAGCAGCCGGTTCTCTGACCTAAGCGCCTGATCGCCGGTGTTCAGCATCAGGAAACAGCCGGTGCCGTAGGTACTCTTCGCCATGCCCGGCTCGAAGCACGCCTGACCGATCAGTGCGGCGTGCTGATCCCCGGCGATACCTGCCACGGGTACAGCGGCACCCAGCCACTGCTCTTCGGTACGGCCATAATCCGCCGCGCAATCCATAACCTCCGGCAACAACGCTCGCGGCACCCTGAACAGTTTCAGCAACTCATCGTCCCACTGCTGCTCATGGATGTTGAACAACGCGGTACGCGACGCATTGGTGGCATCGGTCAGGTGGGACTGACCGCCACTGAGGTTCCACAACAACCAACTGTCGATGGTGCCGAAGGCCAGCTCTCCGGCTTCCGCTCTCGCCCTCGCGCCGTCGGTATTGTCCAGAATCCAGGCAATTTTGGTGGCAGAGAAATACGGATCGATCAACAGGCCGGTGCGCTCGACCACGGTATCTTCGTGGCCGTCGGTTTTCAGTTTGGTGCAGACAGATGCGGTTCGCCTGTCCTGCCACACAATCGCGTGGTGGATCGGCAGACCGGACTCTCGATCCCAGATCACCGTGGTCTCGCGCTGATTGGTGATGCCGATGCCTGCCAGCCGGGCGGCGTCGATGTCCGCCGTTTCCAGCACCTCGCGGCATACCGCCAGTGTGCTGTCCCAGATTTCGATGGCATCGTGCTCCACCCAGCCATCGCGGGGAAAGTATTGATGAAACTCCTGCTGGGCGACCGCAACACTGGTCCCGGTGCCATCAAACACGATGGCGCGGGAGCTGGTGGTTCCCTGGTCTATGGCGAGAATGTAGTCGGGCATTGTCCTGAAGGCTCCGTTGTTTTTTGACGATTCTAACAGCGGAGAAGGCAGGGGGTCTGGAAGGACTGCAAAAAAGCATAAAAAAAGGGCCGGAAAAACCGGCCCTCAAATGACGAATGAAACAAGGAAAGTTCGTAAGAACTACAACCTCAAAAGTCATCCCTTACGCTTCGAATTATGGCCAACGGCGCTGGAGTGTTCAGTTGCGGTTGTGTATTCGGATTGTTACATCAGGTGAGGCAGTGAGGCATGGCTCACACTATTGCGTCTTCCGGCTTCTTGCGGGGCCACACCAGACTGAAGCGGGCGCCACCGAGGGTGTCACTGCGACTGACAAAGGCCTGACCACCGTGCCAGTAGAGGATGCGCCGCACAATGGACAAACCAAGCCCATAGCCGCCGGAGGTTCGCGTGCGACTGTCGTCGAGCCGCGCGAAAGCGGTAAATACCTTCTCCCAGTCCTCTTCGGGAATGCCGGGACCATCGTCCTCGACGTCGATCCGGCAATTGTCTTCGTCGAAATGACAGTTCACAACCACCTTTGCGCCGGCGTAACGACCGGCGTTGCCCACCAGATTCTGGATCGCGCGGTGAAGGTAGCGGGGCTCAACATCGGACAGCCCCCAGCGTTCGGACTCACTGTCGATGTTGGCCGTAATGGTCAGCTCCGGGCGAATCAGCTGTTGTTCGCCGATGACCTGACGGACAATATCCGTTACCGAGGTCTCCTGCAGAGCGAACACAGGGCCGCCCTGCTCCAGGCGTGCATAGGTCAGGATTTCATCGATCAGCTCATCCAGTTCCTGGATGTCACCGTCAATGCCGTCCAACTGCTTTTGCAACGCCTCCGGGCTCGACGCGCCTTCTATCATCTGCACGCCAAAGCGGATCCGGGCTACCGGCGTTCTCAGCTCATGGGAAACCGCATGAATCATTTCCCGCTGAACCCCGACCAGTCTCTGGATATGTTCCGCCATGCCGTTGAACGCTGCCGCAAGCCGGGAGACCAGCTTACTGTCGCCGGTTTCCACCCGGGCGCCCATTTCGCCCCGGGCAATGCGCACCGCCACCGACTCCACCGCTCGCAGGTTGCTGTCCACATCCCGCAGGGCCAGATACAACGCCAGAGCCAGCACCCCGCCACTGACGGCCATCAACAGCAACACCACCGGCCAGGCCCAGCTGCGGAAGGGCGGCGGTACAGTGAGGTTCATCAATGACCCGTCATGAAGCCGGATCAGCACACTGGCGCGCCCACCCGCCTCAGACCAATACCAGGACAACCCACGCTCCGAGACGCGATCAAGCACTTCCGGATCCGGCACCTTATCCGGATTACGAACCTGTTCCAGTGACACCCCCAGCGCAGCCTCCAGCTGGCTCTTCACATGCTCTCTGCGACCCTCTTCCTCCGCCCCGGCCTCGTCCAGGTGCATTCGGGCGATCAACGCCGTAGCCTCGGCCACGTCCCGATAGGTATCGCGAAAGCGCAGGTCCACAATCGCACCGTCCGGGCGCTGAACCAGGAGCTGTTGCCCGATGGCGGAGTCCCGGGCAACCACCTGGCCGTAGCCGAGCCGCTCCAGCGCCACCGAAGGCAGCGCAAGATCGGCCGGCGACGACACACGAAAATCGTAGAGGGAGGCCAGCCAATGGTATTGCTGCAGCGGCGCCGGCGCAGAGGCAAGCCAGCGCATCAGCGGTTCGGGGTAACGTTCGTTCCAGAACTGCTGACGGACAGAATTGATACCTGTAAACAGTGCAGCGCACAGCAACAACACCAGAAAGGTGAGACCGATCAGACGAAGGTACAGCTTGAGGAAAAACTTCAGGGGCATTGTGTTAACCCTGGCAACGAACGCTGGCCCCGCAATGGGAGCGGGAAGGCCAGCGCCAGAGGCTGATGGTTCAGGCTTCTTTTACAAAAAGATAGCCTTTGCTGCGAACCGTCTTGATGCGCCGGGGATGAATCGGATCGTCACCAATCTTGGGGCGGATTCGCGAGACCCGGACATCAATGGAGCGGTCCTGTCCGTCATACTCGATGCCCCGCAAAGCCGTGAAGATCTCCTCGCGGCTGAGCACACGCCCGGCATTGCTGGCCAGCAACCAGAGCAAATCGAATTCGGCGCTGGTCAGATCGATACTTTCATCATTCAACCAGGCCTCCCGCATGGAGCGATCCACCACCAGATCATTGAACTGGAGCCTGACCGGCTCCTCACCACTCGCCGATTCACTCTCGCTCTGGGCGCCCTCCGTGATTCGCCGCAGCATCGCACGGATACGCGCCAGTAAAACCCGCGGCTTGACCGGCTTACCGATGTAATCGTCCGCACCCATTTCCAGGCCGAGCACCTGATCAAGGTCGTCGGTTCGCGCGGTCAGCATGATGATCGGCCCCTGATAGAAAGGCCTCACCCGGCGGCAGATGGACAAGCCATCCTCTCCCGGCAGCATAAGGTCCAGAACAACCAGGTCAGGCTGCTCGTTGCGAATGCGCTCGACTGCCTGGCCACCGTGGGTTTCCAGAGTAACGGTCAGGCCGTTGCTCTCGAGATATTCCCGCGTTAGCTCTGCCAGCCGTTCATCATCCTCGACAATGAGAATTCGCCAACTTTCGTTTGTTTGTTCCACGCCGTCCATCTCTGGTTTTGTTATTCCGGTTTCAGAAGAAGCATTGCAATACTGACAATACAGGCAACCTGCTGTAACAGCAATTATACATGCTATTCAGAAATATACATGGAACGGGCACGCCGTTACAGCCAGTGACACAGTTCCGAACCCGGATCACAGGCAGCGGACTGTCACAGAGTCGTCACCGCGGGTTCATTCCCCTGTCATACCGGGTTCATAGCCTTGTCTGTAAACGGCAACAATGAGACAAGGTCATGAGCGTACAAACCGTTCCCACCACTCGCCCGGCCCGTAAACTGAAGGCCGGCATCAGCAACCACCCGGCTACGGTGGAGGCCGCACAGCGCCTGCGCTACCGGGTTTTCTCCGAGGAGTACGAGTCCGACCTTGGCGCCGCCACCCCCGGCATCGACGCCGACGAGTTCGACCGCCACTGTGACCACCTGGTGGTGACGGACGAGGCCACGGGGGAGCTCGTTGCAACCACCCGGGTGCTTCACCAGCATAAAATGGCCGAAGCAGGCGGCTTCTATTCCGAGGGCGAGTTCGAGCTTGGCGCCTTCCGGAAACTGACCGGAAACATCGCGGAACTGGGCCGCACCTGTGTTCACCCCGATTACCGTAACGGCGCCACCATCACGCTCTTGTGGGCCTCCCTGGCCGAGTATCTGGTGAAGCACGAGGTGGAATACCTGATTGGCTGCGCCAGCATCAGCATGGCCGATGGCGGCCTGAAAGCCTGGAACATCGCCCGCTACCTTCAGCGCGAATTCATGGCCGATCAGGCCTTTCGAGTCACCCCCCGCCGTGAACTGCCTCATCTGGCCCATCCGGTCGCCGGCGACAAGCCCGTCGATGTACCGGCGCTGATCAGGGCTTACATGCGGCTGGGGGCAAGGGTCTGCGGCGAACCCTGCTGGGACCCCGAATTTCGCTGTGCCGACGTGCTGGTGGTGCTGGAAGTGAGCCGCCTGGCGTCACGGTACAGCAGACACTTTATGGGGCGGATATGAAGCTGCAGCAGCCTTCACAACAACGGTTTGCCATCTGAGGAGTCACTATGGGGGTATTGCGTCTGGGCCTGCGGCTGACGTTATTTTCCGGATTTCTTATGGTTACCGGCGTGATAGCGGCAGTCTGCCTGTCACTGGAAACCCTTGGCCGTCGACGTATCAACCGGGCCCCGGTCGCCCGATTCTGCTTCGATTATGCCAGCCGCTGCCTGGGTTTCCGTATCCGGGTTGAGGGTCAACCGGCTGCGGGCACCGTACTGTTTGTCAGCAATCACGTGTCCTGGTCCGACATTCCAGTGCTCGGTGGGCGCGTACCCTTGCGATTTTTGTCCAAGGCAGAAGTAGGCCGTTGGCCGCTGATTGGCTGGCTCGCACAGCAGGCGGGCACCCTCTTCATCACGCGGGGTGGCGGCCGGGCCGGAGAAGCCCGGGCAGAAATTGCCGCCACCCTGAGTGCCGGCCAATCCGTACTGGTGTTTCCCGAAGGCACCACCAGCAGCGGATTAACGGTGCTGCCGTTCCACGGTCGCCTGCTGCCGGCAGCGGCGGACGCCGATGTGGACATTCAGCCCATCAGCATTGCCTATACAAGAAACGGACGCCCGGACCACCTTGCCCCCTTCGTTGGTGACGACGAATTCCAACGGCACTTGCCACGGATGCTGCGTCACCCCGCCGTGGACGTCACCGTTCTGTTCCATCCACCTATAAAAGTGCCGGCTGATCAGCCATGGAGTGACGTGGCAGGTGACCTCCGGGACACGGTTGCACAGGGCGTGCAACAGATATACCTGGAGCGGGGCATTACTGCAGTGGACGACCCTGGGCGACTTCTTCATCGGTAGCCTCGCGCTTGCCCACGATCTCCAGATCAAAGTAGAGCGTGAATCCCGCCAACGGATGGTTGGCGTCCACTTTTACCAGATTACCGTCGATGCTCACCACCTGAACGACCTGGGCGTTCTCGCCGGTGTTGGTCTGGAACTTCATGCCAACGTCAAGATTCTCGATGCCCTCGAACATGGACCTCGGTACCGTGCGGATCAATTCAGGGTTGTGCTCCCCGTAAGCCATTGAAGGCGGCACCGTCACCTCCAGACAGTCACCCACGTTCCGGTCCTTTACCGCCTCCTGAATGCCGGCAATGATCCCCGGACTGCCGTACAGGAAGTGCAGCGGCTCGCTGCCCTCCGAGGTATCGACCAACTCTCCGATCTTGTTCTTCAGGACATAATGAACGGTAAACACATCAGGTTTTTGCATCAGGTTTCTTGGTTTCCTGTATCCGGTTGCGTGTCAATTCTGCGCAGGCCATGAATCACCAGACGCTGATCCAGCTTCGCTTTCAGCCCGCGCGGACTGGCAAGCCCCATGCGCTCCAGAAGAGAGGCGTAGCGGCCTTCCTCGTCTTTTTCGCGCAGTGCATGCCACAAGGTCGCCAGTTTACCACGTCGGGTTGCTGTTGCGGCCTTCAGGGACTTGAGCGCCTTGCCCAGAGTCAGTTCCTCGGCGGTAAAGTCACAGCCAAAGGGAAACGGCGGGAACAGTGTGTCCGCACCGGCCGCATCGAGGGCCTCGCGCACCGCCTCCGGTGTGTTATTGCACCAGTGTGGCGGCAGCTTGAAATCCCCCGCCACCTTGCCCGCCTTTTTCGCCTGGTCCAGCAGTTGCTGCTGGAACCGGGAATCCGCAATTCGGATCAAGCGCAGATAAACCTGTTCATCCGGCTGCCCGCGCAAATCCGCGATGCCGTACTCGGTAATCACGATATCCCGCAAGTGCCTGGGGATGGTGCAATGCCCGTAACTGAACACAATGTTGGAAACCGCTTCGCCTTTGGAATGACGGATACTGCGCAGAGTGAGAATGGATCGTGCACCGGGCAGTTCATGGGCCATGGCCACAAAGTTATACTGCCCACCCACACCACTGACCACTCGGCCATCTTCCAGGCCATC
This sequence comes from Pseudomonadota bacterium, assembly GCA_051750305.1. Lineage (GTDB taxonomy): Bacteria > Pseudomonadota > Gammaproteobacteria > Pseudomonadales > Oleiphilaceae > Marinobacter. The sequence goes on from JBNJJM010000005.1 coordinate 495,849, forward strand.
GGATACCGCAGCACCGTTAAGGGTGTACATCATGGCAGAGTTGATAAACCGGCCATGGACCCGCTGCGCCGCTTTAAGGCGCTGGTTACCGAATTCGTGGTCGTAAAGGTGGTTAATGTAATTGACGCTGGTCATACATATGCGTTCGCGGTCCCGTTGCGGCAGATCCCGCAACGACTGGTAAAACGCTTCAGGCCCGACGTAGAACCCGCCATGCATGACGATACCACCCGCCAACCGATCCCCCAGCGCCAGGGTTCGAATGGCCTCGCGAGATTCCTCGCTGTCCAGATCGGTGTCCAGTGATTGCTCTCCCACCCTCAGCCGACCACCCTTGAATTCCACCTCGTTGCGCAGCACCCCAAGACGCGTCAGCCAGCGCACATCACGGGCGCGCAGCGGCGAATCAATCAGTTTCTCGCGGCGCAGCACATCGAGGGTTGCCAGGGACACCCGGCTGTCGATAGCGCCGCGATTGATCAGCTCCTGCAAGCCGGCGTGATCGTAGACCTCCCGCGTCAGTACGCCGGCCTCGAGCAGGTAGTAGAAACCGTCGACCATCATTTCACTGCAGCCGTAGAGCCCCTCGCTGAACGGCTCCGTGCCGCCCATCGTCGCAACCACGGGAAACTGTTCAGCAACCCGCAAATGCCTGAAAACCGCTTGCCAACGGTCATTGTGCTTGTGCCGGAGAATTGCACTGTGAACCAGTGCGGCGCCCAGCGAGCCGATGCCCACCTGCAGGGTGCCACCGTCCTTCAGCAGTGCACTGGCGTAAAACCCGATCAGGTGATCTTCCGGGCTGACGGCCATCTGCGGCGCAGAAAACAGCGGATAGTCCGTGGCACTGTGCTCCAGCACGATATCGAAACGCGCTTCCTCGATGGCCGCATGCAGACCCATAAACGGCATGCTGCCGTTAAGCTCCGCCACCAGCGCCACCGGCGAGCCTTCAGCCTCCCGCTGACGCATCAGCGGCAGCAAATCCAGCGACAGATCCGGATTCGAGCTCAGACTAACCTGCCCGGGCTGGCCGTGGTCGGCGCCCGGAGCCACCATCTGACCGATAACGTTAACCCCCAGGGCCATCAGATCGCGAACCGCGTGGGTATAGTTGGTACACACGTAGTTCCGCTGCTGGGTGCTGTTATTGAGGTAGGAACCGGCCTTGAAGAAGAACTCGGACACTTTGACGTTAGCCGGCAGGCGATTGGCGCTCACGTCCCGGGCATAGGCCAGCTCCGGAATCCGCCCGTAAAGGCGCTCGGTAAACGGGCCGAGGAAACGCTTTTCGAGGGAAGAAGCCCCCACCGGCGCCAGCAGTGAGAGCGCAGTTACGATATGGAGATTGAGGGTGGGGTCGTCCTTGGCCCGCTGATACAGCGCGTTCACAAAACGAACCGGTTTCCCGAGTCCGAGCGGTAGCCCCAGGGTGATGTTCTTGCCGACCCGTTCGATGACGGCGTCCACACAGGCATTGGTATCACTCAGGCGTAGCGGCGCGTCTGCGGCCATTTCCATACTCCTTTATAACCTTCACAAGGGTTCCGGAGGGGATGATCACATGACGGATGAGTACAGGCAATGTGCCAGATCAGTAAATCGGAGATAACCCAGTGGATCAGCGGAGGGTAAGAAGCGCGGTCAGAAGGTCCATTTGAGGTTCAGGGCAGCGCCTTCCTCGAGCAGCGCCACACCGTGGTCGGGCCGGGCCGGATCAGATGCATAGCGCTTCTTGTCATGGTTCGACCGGATCATACTGAGGCTCAGTAACCGGGAGCCAATTTCCGCGACGGCGTCCTGGGAATTGTTGTCGTCAAACTCGCCAGCCATTTGCTCCTGGAGTTCGTAGACGTCTTCGGCAATGGCCTCATCGGCAATGACCCGCTCACCGGCTTCGGCGCGGACGACAAAGGCAACCATGTTGAGGGCGAGCAGCGCTGCGAAAATTCGGATAATCATGATACTTCTGACGACCTTTATTGTTTGCGCGAAAGTCTACGTTCGTATAGGGCTAAAGTCTAACGAATAACGGCGCGAAAGATGTGAATCTGCACACAATAAAGTCGATTTTTTGTCACCGATTTAACATTCTTTTGTCAATTTATAGTTACTCTTGTTTCTGACTGTTAACAGCACCGCCCCATCAGGCCAGGCAGTGGGCGGCAGCGGGTGATGCAGGCCGCCCTACCGTCCCTCCAGGGCCCGCGCCATGCGGGTCACGGGCAGGGGTAAGTATATTGTTGATGAATGGCCTCAATTGCATCGATCACGTCGCTGCCCAGGTTCACATCGGCCGACCCGATGTTCTCCGCCAGTTGTTTGAGGGTGGTCGCACCGACGATATTGCTGGTCACAAACGGCCGGCTGTTGACCCAGGCCAGCGCCAGTTGAGCCGGAGACATCCCCAGCCCTCGCGCCAGATCCACATAGGCGCGGGTAGCAGCCTCCCCCTGCTCGTTGTTGTAGCGGCTGAAACGCTCATACAGGGTCAGGCGCGCCCCGGCGGGCCGCTGGCCATCGAGGTATTTGCCGGATAACATGCCAAAAGCCAGCGGTGAGTACGCCAGCAGACCAGCCTGCTCGCGGTGGGAAATCTCCGCCATGCCCGCCTCGTAAGAACGATTGAGCAGATTGTATGGATTCTGGATGCTCACCGGCCGCGGCCAGCCTTTCTCCTGAGCCAGCCGGAAATATTCCATCGTGCCCCAGGGTGTCTCGTTTGACAGCCCGACGTGACGAACCTTCCCTTCCCTCACCAGCTCGTCGAGCGCCGCCAGGGTTTCCGCTATGGGGGTCGAGTACTCATCAGGATCGTGGGCATAGCCCAGCTTGCCGAAAAAATTGGTACTGCGGTCCGGCCAGTGCACCTGGTAGAGATCAATGTAATCGGTCTGCAGGCGCTGAAGGCTTTGCTCACAGGCCTGGCGTATGTGGTCGCGGGTAAGCCGAGGACCGTTCCGCAGATAAGTCAGTCCGTTACCCGGGCCGGCCACCTTGGATGCAATCACCAGGTCCTCCCGGCGACCGCGACGGGCCAGCCAGTTACCGAGGTAGCGCTCGGTCAGACCCTGGGTTTCCGCCCTTGGTGGTACCGGATACATTTCCGCAGCGTCGATGAAATTCACGCCCTGATCGGTGGCCATATCGAGCTGCTGGAAGGCCTCCTGTTCCGAGTTCTGCTCGCCCCAGGTCATGGTGCCGAGACAGATCAGGCTGACATCGATATCGGTGTTGCCGAGCTTGCGCATCTCCATAGGATCTCCGGTGAAACTGATCAAAAGGTAAACAGATTGTCATGAGGCTGTCGCAGAACTGTCACAGCCACTTCCCATAGTGGAAGCATGACTCAGGGACACACAGGAAGCACCGTGACCACAGCACCCCCGGCCATCAGGCGTAACAGCCACATTACCATCGTTTCCGAAACCTTTCCTCCGGAAATCAATGGTGTGGCGAACACCTTGAGACATCTTTGCCAGGGCTTGCTTCAGCGCGGACATCAGGTAACCGTGATACGCCCGCGCCAGCGGCATGAGCGCAAAGGCCAGTGCGCCCAGGCCGGCGACCAGCTGTTTTCGGCGGAACAGGTGGTCACGGGCCTGCCCCTGCCTGGCTACCCCGATCTGCGCTTCGGCCTCGCCGGCGCAGGCTCCCTGGCCCGACGCTGGAAACTGCAGCGACCGGACGCCCTGTACGTGGCGACCCAGGGCCCCCTGGGCGTGGCGGCCGTGACCGCCGCCCGGCGCCTGGGCATTCCCGTGTGCTCGGGCTTTCATACCAACTTCCACGCCTACAGCCGGTACTATGGCGCCGGGTTCCTGGAAAAACTGCTTTGCACCTACGGCCGCTGGTTCCACAATCGCACCGCCATTACGCTGGTGCCGACACAGAAGATGCAGCAGGTGGTCCGTACCATGGGCATCCGGCCCACCGGCCTCTGGAGCCGCGGCGTCGACTGCCACCGTTTTACTCCCCACAAACGGGACGCCACCCTGCGCCAGCAATGGGGACTCAAGGACAATGACCGGGCGGTGCTCTACGTGGGCAGGCTGGCGTCCGAGAAAAACCTGCAGATGGCCGCCGCCTGCTTCGAGCGCATCCGCGGCCTGCACCCCCACGCAAGATTCATCCTGGTGGGCGATGGTCCGCTACGCAAACAGCTGGCCGAACGCCATCCGGATTACGTGTTTTGCGGCAGCCGTCGTGGTGACGATCTGGCACGCCACTATGCCTCCGGGGATATTTTTCTGTTTCCCAGCAAAACCGACACCTTCGGTAATGTGGTGACCGAAGCCATGGCCAGCGGCCTCGGTGTAGTGGCCTATGACGACGCCGCCGCCAGCGAGCACATCCGCCAGGAAGTAAACGGCATGAAGGCGCCGCTGCACGACGACGAAGGCTTCGTGGACAACGCCCTGCGCCTGGCCGACCAGCCCTCGCTTTTGCACCGTATCCGTGCGCAGGCGCGCCTCGATGCACTGGAACTGAACTGGGCCAGCCAGATCGAGCAGTTTGAACAACTGGTATTCAATCAGCCAACAAAGGCCAACTGCCATGCCATCAACAACCAGAGCGTCTCGCTTCTTTAACCTAGTCGATCAGCGCGAATACGCGCTGTGTCAGGCGATCAACCGCAGCCTGCGGTTCCGGCCAGTGCACGGTTATTTCCAGCTGGTGAGCCGCCTTGGCGACGGTTGGTTATGGTATGCCCTGATCCTGGCCATGCCAGTTATCCGCCCCGGCGATGGACTGGCACTGGCGCTGCTGATGGTGGCTACCGGGCTGACCTGCACCGTGACCTACAAGTTGCTAAAACGCTGGCTGATCCGCGAACGGCCGTTCATTTCGTTCCCGACCATCAACTGCGGCACACCACCGCTGGACCGGTACAGCTTCCCCTCCGGCCACACCCTGCACGCGGTGTGCTTTACCACCATACTGGCTCTGATGGCGCCCGAGCTGTTCTGGCTGGTGCTGCCGTTCACCCTGAGCGTTGCGGCTTCGCGGGTTATTCTCGGCCTGCACTACCCCAGCGACGTGGCGGCGGGCGCACTGATTGGCGGGTGTCTCGGCGCCACGGCGGTAGCCGGATTTGCCGCTTCTGCTCTGGCCATGTTTGCCCTCTGATCCCGATCAGTCAAAAAGCCGCAGTTGCGTAACGGGGGCATCGTCGTTACGGAAGCGTACGCCCAGCCCCAACAGCCGCACCGGCCGGGCACTGTCGGTAACCAGTTCATCCAGCAGGGGGCCGAAATCCTCCACCCCGGGTTCGCGGATATGTTCTCTGATCCGCTCGAGGGTATGCGTGGAAAAGTCGCTGTAGCGAATCTTGATGAACAGCTTGTGGATGGGCTTGTTGCGGGCCTTGCGACCGAGGCGTAGATTCAGATCGGCCACCAGCGACGCCATCACCGACTCGCAGGCGTTCTTGTCTGGCAGATCCTGGGAGAAGGTTCGCTCCACGCTCAGCGATTTGGCGATGCGGGACACCACCACCGGGCGCTCATCACGACCGAACGCCATTTCATGCAACCGGTAACCCTGCTTACCGAAACGGTCCAGCAATACCTCTGCGCCGATGGCCTGCAGGTCGCCGCAGGTTGCGACACCGAGGGCGTGGAGCTTGCCGGCGGTCACCTGCCCCACTCCGAACAGTTTTTCCACCGGCAAATCGGTGACAAAGCCGTCAACATCCTGGGGGCGAATCACGAACAGCCCGTCAGGCTTCTTCCAGTCGCTGGCTATTTTGGCAAGGAACTTGTTGGGAGCGACGCCGGCGGAAATGGTGATGCCCACTTCATCCCGCACCCGCTGACGAAGATACCGGGCCATCAGGGTGGCGCTGCCCTGGTGGTCAGAGACATCGCTGACATCCAGAAACGCCTCGTCCAGCGACAACGGTTCGACCAGGTCCGTCATCTCCCGCAGGATGGCCATGACCTGTTGCGACACGGCCCGGTACCGCGCCATGTCGGGCGGCACCGTGACCAGACCGGGGCACAGCCGCCGTGCTTCGCCCCCGGGCATGGCGGAGCGCACGCCGAAGGCCCGGGCACGGTAGTTACAGGTGGTCACCACCCCGCGACCGCCTTCGCCACCGACCGCAAGGGGCACGTCCCTCAGCGAAGGATCGTCCCGCATCTCCACGGCGGCGTAAAAGCAGTCGCAATCCACATGTATGATCTTGCGCTGGGGCATTGGCAGCAACTCGGGTCGACAATCTGTACATATATACAGCCTTGTATCTTACGGTAACATGCCGAGAATGTCAGGAACTCTGAATCCAACACGTGAGCGACCATGACACACCCTATTCCCGAACCATCTCAAACCGAAATCGAGGCTGCTGCATTCCGCCGCCTGATCCGGCATTTACGCGAGCACACCGAGGCCCAGAACATCGACCTGATGAACCTGGCCGGGTTCTGCCGCAACTGCCTGTCGAAATGGTATCGTGCCGAAGCTGCTGAACGGGGTTTCGAACTGACCGATCCCGAAGCCCGCGAAGTGATCTACGGCATGCCGTATGAAGAATGGAAATCCCGTTACCAGAAAGGCCCGAGGCAGGATCACAAATAATGAACGTAAATGAGGCAGTGCGGATTCACCTGGCGTCCCTGAACGCCGGCCATGCCGATTTCGATGACACCCTGGCGCTGATTGAACGCCATTTCGAGTACCGGCCGACCGGCTTTCACAATGGCCCGCTGTTCAATGCCGAGGGCGAGAATGCCGGTTCCTGCCGGGTATTTGGGCTTGGCCAGTATTGCAATCTCAACGAGGCCGACACCCTGGCTCTGTTCGCCCAACATTACCAGCAGGTACTGAACGACCCCGCCGGCGACAGCCATGGTAACATTCGCCAGTTCATCAGCACCGGCTGGTCCGGCATCCGCTTCGAGGGCGCTCCCCTTCGCGCCCGCCCCGCCGATACCCGGAACGATCCCAAGGAAGAGAGCCTTTCATGAGCGAAACTGCCACCTCAGGGGTGCAACACTGTTTTCAACTGAAAAGTGCCAGCGTGTCCATGACCGCCCTGGAGCTTTACTACTTCGACAATGACGAATTCGAAGACACCCTGCGGGACAAGATCAGCCAGGCCCCGGGGTTTTTCAAGGACATCCCGCTGATCATCAGCCTGGAGAAATACGAGGGGCTGAGCAGTGAGCTGGATTTCTTCAAGATCATCGGCACCTGCCGCCGTAACAACATCCATGTGATTGGTGTTCGCGGGGGCAATGACGATCAGCGCCGGCTGGCCCGGGGCGCCGCCCTGGCCTTGCTGCCCGGCGGCAGCCAGCGCGACCGGCAGGTCGATACGACAGAGGGCCAAGCTGCCGCCGCCAACGAACCCGCCCAGGCCAGCGAAGAGGCCGTTGCGCCGGTGACAGAAGCGCCCCGCGAGCCGGTACCTGCCCGCATCATCAATCAGCCGGTGCGCTCCGGTCAGCAGGTGTATGCCCCGGAGGGCGATCTCATCATTCTGGCCCCGGTGCAGGCTGGCGCCGAAGTACTGGCGGCGGGTAATATCCACGTCTACGGCCCTTTACGGGGACGTGCCCTGGCAGGCATTCACGGCGCGCAGTCGGCACGTGTTTTCTGCCAGTCATTGGAAGCGGAGCTTGTGTCCATCGCCGGACACTATAAAATCTCCGAGGATCTCCAGGATAACGGCTGGAAAACCGCCGTACAGATCCAGCTCAGGGATGACCTGCTGGTGGTTACGCCACTGGAAAAGGCCTGATCTCACTATAACTACCGGATTATTCGGGACGAACGACGAATCCACAGCGAAACAGGAATGTAACCTTGGCTAGAATCATTGTCGTTACCTCAGGAAAGGGTGGCGTAGGCAAAACCACCACCAGCGCTTCAATCAGCACCGGTCTGGCCAAACGCGGCCACAAGACGGTGGTTATCGATTTTGACGTGGGCCTGCGCAACCTGGATCTCATCATGAACTGCGAGCGCCGGGTGGTGTATGACTTCGTCAACGTCATCCAGGGTGAAGCCTCTCTTAATCAGGCGTTGATCCGCGACAAGCGGGTGGACACGCTTTATATTCTGCCGGCGTCACAGACCCGGGAAAAAGAAGCGTTGACCCGTGAGGGCGTTGAAAAAGTCATCAACGAATTGTCTGAGACCTTCGACTACATTGTCTGCGATTCACCGGCCGGCATCGAACACGGTGCCCTGATGGCGCTGTATTACGCGGACGAAGCTGTTGTGGTCACCAACCCGGAAGTGTCCTCCGTACGGGACTCCGACCGCATTCTGGGCATACTCCAGAGCAAATCGCGCCGCGCCGAGATGGGCCAGGACCCGGTCAAGGAGCACCTGCTTCTGACCCGCTACAACCCGCTGCGCGTGGAAAAGGGCGAGATGCTGTCCGTGGGGGATGTGGAGGAAATTCTCGCGATCCCGCTGCTGGGCGTTATCCCGGAAAGCCAGATTGTGCTGAATGCCTCCAACCAGGGCCTGCCCGTGATCCTGGAAGCCGAGAGCGATGCCGGTCAGGCGTACGACGACGCCGTCGCACGTCTGCTGGGCGAGGAGCGTGAACACCGCTTCATGTCTGCCCAGAAGAAGGGCTTCTTCTCACGGATGTTCAAGGGGGGCTAAGGGATGAGTTTGCTCGATTACTTCAGAAGCAAGAAGAGCAACAACACCGCCAATGTGGCCAAGGAACGCCTGCAGATCATTGTTGCCCACGAGCGTGGCCAGCGTGAACAGCCGGACTACCTGCCCCAACTGCAGCAGGAGCTGCTCGCGGTGATTCGTAAATACGTGCAGATCAGTGATGACATGGTGCAGGTGGAAGTGGACCGCAACGACAGCTGCTCGGTTCTGGAGCTGAACGTCACGCTACCGGAAAGCTGATCATCGCCCGCGCTACCAGCGGGCGAAATGATCCTCCATCAGTCCCCGTAGTCCCGCTACGGGGATTTTTTTGCCCTGTTCATCGGTCACAACACCCTCGAACGTGCCCGCATACTGGCGGAAATTGGATGCCAGCACCCAGGCGTTCAGTCGCTCTTTGCGAACGCCTGACGGCACGAATCTCAGATCCACCCGGCCATCAACGGTGGTGACCCGCCAGGGCGCGCTCTGGTCGTAACGGTCAAATTCGAAACGGGCCTGGCCGAGCTTGATGCAGCGGCCGTCGATCCACACCGCGTTCTCGGTCATACCCGATTCATTAACGCCGGTCGCAAGATTCAGCCCCAGGGACACCCCGTCCGGCAGGCAACCCGCCAGACACGCCCAGTTCCATGCGGTTTCCCGACGCATGAAACCGCAACTCCAGTCAACGGAGCCACGGCTACGCTCATCGCAACGCCATACCCGGTCGCCCCAGCGAACCTCTCCGGCGACCGGCAAGCCCGCCGACTTGCGGGTAAAGACCCAGCCGGTATAACCGGCTGGGCTGGCAAGCCTGAGCGGATCATGGTCGTCAGTCATCTCAAAGCTGGCGCGGATTCCGTCACCGGCGGTAACACTGATGCTGCGGCTGCCGGGCCCCGGTAAAATCCGCAGATTCGCGCCCTTGCCGCGAAAACTGGCCACGCCCGACTCAGGGTAAGGTTCCATCACTGTGCCCATTGCCAGCGGCTGCAGGAAGGATTCCTCCAGCATCTCGCCGCTGGCGAAATCGTAGAGGTAGAAGAACCCCGAGCTGACCAGTTTGAGATCGACGATCGCCAGACCAAATAACCAGTTTTCCGCCATCACACTCACAAACTGGAACTGATTGAACCGCCACTTACGGGCCAGACCGGTGCGGGGCCTGTCCATGACGGTTCTGAGGTCGTAATCCCGATAATTGATGCATTCTACCGGGCCGGCGAAAACGCCGGTCCGCACCCGCCCGCGGTCATCGATCAGCTTGTTCATCGTTGTTTTCATCGTCAATTCAGGCCAAATTCAAGCCATGGATTCCACGGCAGCTACCCAGTTCACAAACCCCGGATCCGGCAGCACGCCGGCGTAAATGCTCATGTTAGACTCGGAGCACCCTATTCAAGGAAGTGTACTCTATGCGAAATCTGAGAGCCCAAGGCAAGTCGGGCTGGGCCAACAGTTTCACCGCTTTGCTTGCCGGTTTCACTCTCTCCGTGAGTGTCTCTGCCGCCGTTCAGGCCGACCTACCCTCCGAGGACGCTGACGGCTGGAGCCTGCGCAAGGAAACCGACAACATCCGTATCTACACCATCGACCAGCGCGACTCCAGTTTCAAGGCCTTCAAGGCCGAAGCGCTGCTGGACACCTCCCTGGAGAACCTGATGGCGGTGATGGTGAATCCTGAATCCTGCGTGGAATGGGTACATAACTGCACCGAATCCTACGCGTTCGGGGAAGGCGACTTTCACGACCGCTATGCCTATTCGGTAAACGATATGCCCTGGCCGGTGACCGACCGGGACTACGTACTGCGCATCCGCACACGGGGGGATCAGGCCAGCGGCGAAGTGACCATGGATCTTAACGCAGTACCGGCCCGCCGCGATGAAGTAGAAGGCCATGTCCGGGTCGACCGCTCTGACACCCTCTACCGCTTTATCCCCGAGGGTGACCAGACCCGCATGATCTGGGTTCAGCATACCGACCCCAACGGCTCGCTTCCGGGCTGGCTGGTCAACAGCCTGCTGGTGGACATCCCGGTGCGATCCATGGAACAGCTGGAGCGGGTCACCCGCAAGGAGCGCTATCAGGGCTTCTCGCTGGAGTACAACGAAGCCGGCCAGCTCACCGGCCTGGAACCGCCGTCGCAATCGGGGGATGACTCACCTTAACGGACACGCTAAGCTCTGTTAAAACGGACCCTTTAACAGAACAGGACCCGGTAAATGACTGTTCTCGCCTACGAGATCATGACCCCCAGCATCAAGGCCGTACCGCAATCATGGACGATGGACAGGCTGGCCCGCTTCCTCACCGACAACGAGATTACCGGCAGCCCGGTGACCGATGACCTCGGCGAAATCGTCGGTATCGCGACGCTGAAAGACATCACCGAATTCCGCTGGAATGCCAACCGCCACGGCGACGAGGCGCGGCTAACCGCCGAAGAAGAGCAGGAAGCCCGCCGTCTGCGCATGGCCATTTTCGAAGAAATGGGCAAGGTTCCGGTGGAGGTCCGCGATATCATGACCCCGAGTGTACTGTCCGTGGACGAACAGACCCCGGTGCGCGAGATTGCCGACATCATGATGCGTGAGCACCTGCACCGAATCTTCGTCACAAAAGAGGGTAAAATCACCGGTATCATCACGACTTACGACATGCTAAAACTGATATCGGACAAGGAATTGACCAGCCGCTGTGCCTGAAACGACCGAGCCACCAGAGAGGTAACGCGCCTTATGCCAGGAGCATCGCAAGCTCGCCGAAAGATGTATGTCCTCGACACCAACGTCCTGATTCACGATCCGAACGCCCTCCTGAATTTTGAAGAACACGATGTCATCATCCCGATGACGGTCCTCGAAGAACTCGACAGTCTGAAATCCGGCAAGCAGGCGGTGGCCGCCGACTGCCGCCAGGCCATCCGTAACATCGACAAGCTGCTGGGAGATGCCAGCCCGAAGGACATCGAGAAAGGCGTTCCCATTGTACGGGCGAAGAAGGCCGCCCCCCTTGGCACCCTGTCAATCCTGATGAGCACCGAGCACCTCGGCAACCACTCGTTGCCGGAACACCTCAACGACAACAAGATCATCAACACCCTGGCGGCACTGCAGAACCAGCACAAATCCCGCGACATTATCCTGGTCAGCAAAGACATCAACATGCGGCTCAAAGCCCGTGGATTCGGCGTGGAAGCTCAGGATTACCACAACGACATGCTGCTGGACGACATCGACCTGCTGCCCAAGGGCTACAAGGAATTTGCCAACTCGTTCTGGGACACCATCGAGAAGGTGGAGACCATCCAGCGTGAGGGCATTACCGAGCACATCCTCAAGCGAGAGGGTGAACTGGCCAGACTCAACATCAACGAATTCGTGGTGGATGAACTGGGGTTTGTCGGCAAGGTGTCGGATCTGTCCGACAACCAGATCGTGATCCGCGACCTGCACCAGCACGACCTGATGAATGAGGAGGTCTGGGGACTGGTGCCACGGGACACCTACCAGGCCCTCGCTCTGAACCTGCTGCTGGACCCGGACATCCACCTGGTCAACCTGACCGGTTCCGCCGGCTCCGGCAAGACCATCCTGGCACTGGCAGCGTGCATCGAAATGACCGTTGCGAGCAAACTCTACAAGCGCATCATTGCAACCCGCAGCACCCAGGGCCTGGATGAAGACATCGGCTTCCTGCCCGGCACCGAGGCAGAGAAAATGGAGCCGTGGCTCGGCGCCATCGTCGACAACCTCGAAGCGCTCCACGAGGACGACGAGAACATGACCGCCAGCGTCGACTACATTCTCAGCAAGGTGCCCCTGCACTTCAAATCGATGAACTACATCCGCGGGCGCAGTTTCCAGCACAGCCTGATTATCATCGATGAGTCCCAGAACCTGACCCCGCACCAGATCAAAACCATCATCACCCGTGCGGGCAACGGATCCAAGGTGATCTGCCTCGGCAACCTGGCCCAGATCGACACCCCCTACCTGAGCGCCCTGAGTTCCGGTCTGACCTACATGACCGAACGCTTCAAGGGTTTCCGCCACGGCGGCCATATTCACCTCCAGGGCGTCCCCCGTTCGGTTCTGGCGGAGTACGCCGAAGCGAACCTGTAATCACTGCTCCCGGCCGGGGCCGCCCCGGCACATCCCTCCTCGGCGCCTTGACCCTTCGGCCATGCCGCCGAGGCATTTTGGCCATCGCCCATTTCTCGCCGTCGCCGTAATGTGATGTTTGTCACACTTTGTAAATACGACTTACAAGAACAAACAAAGGCGAGATTATGAACAAGTTGACCAGACACCTGGTGATTGGCGCCGGCGCGCTCCTGCTTTCAGCCTGCGGCGGTGGAGGCGGCGGCAGCTCAGACGGGGGCAGCGGCAGCAGCGTTCAGGGCGATACCGACAGCCGCGAATCCACGCCGGCGGCCACCAGCCCGGAACCCACTACCCGCACCATTGACCGGCCCCTGACCGCCAGCCAGAGCGAGCTCGAACACGCCTCCTGCGACGCTGACACCAACCTCAGTGGCGGACGCAGCTACCGGGTGGAAATGCCGTCCCGGGTTGATGGCGCCGCCATTGTCTTTCAGGTATTCGAACCCAGCCAGTTTGACTGTCGCACAGAACATCCCCTGATTCTGCAGGGCCACGGCTTCAGCGGTTCACGGTCCACGGAAGCCGGAGATGACCCGCTCGCCCCGATTGCGCCCCTGGTCAATGCCGGCTTTACGGTGATCAGCATCGATCAGCGTGGCCACGGTGAAAGCGGCGGCACCATTCGGGTCATGGATCCGGACTTCGAGGGCGAGGACCTGGTCCAGATTGTCGACTGGGCAGAGACCCACCTGGATTACCTGAAGTACCGCGATGATAACCTGCTGCTCGGTGGCATCGGCGGCAGCTACGGCGGCGGTTTTCAGTACCTGCTCTACAACGTGGACCCCGACCAGCGCATGGACGCCATGGTACCCCACATCACCTGGCACGATCTGACCTACAGCCTGAACCCGGGCAATGTCACCAAGAACTACTGGCTGGCGTTCCTGTCGGTGGCGGGCGATACCGGGAGCGGGGGTTCCATGGACCCGCTGCTGCGCTCATCCCTGATCGACGGCATTCTTCAGAATCGCTTCCCCGAGCCGGCACTGGATTTCCTGCATTACCACAGCCCCAGCTACTTCTGGGAGAATGAACGCGATCTGCAGCTGTTCGACAGCGGCAACAGCCAGGAATACCTGCTCGACCCGCTCACCGGTCAGATCCCGGTCACCAGTGACGGCCGCTATGTGATCAAGACCCCGCAAAAAGTGCCTTACCCGATCGATGTGCTGATGTTCCAGGGCATGCGCGACAGTCTCTTCCCATTCAATGAGGCCTGGGAGAACTACCGGGAACTGAAAGCCGCGGGCGGCGACGTGCGCCTGCTGACCTATCCGTTCAGCCATCACTACCTCGCACCCAACGTAGGCCTGATTCAGGAAACCATCCCCAGCCTGGATTTCTACGCCAAAGCACTTCCGGAACTGGCAGGGGCCGGCCTGAATGTACTGGCCAGCTGTGGCGACATCAACGCCAATCAGGCAGCGGTGGCCTGGTTCAATGAAAAGCTGCTGGACCGGGGCAACGCCGACAACGTGATTACTACCGGCGACCAGATCTGCTACACCCTGACACCGGGGGATGCAGTCTCAGCGCCGGAAGTGACCGTGGGCGGTAGCCGTTTCCCGGTCAGCCGCGAGATCTTCGGGCAGGAAGTCCCGGTGACAGCGCTGACCGGACTCGCCGGCCTGATACCCGCCGGAATCCCCCTCACTACCCTGGAAACCGACGCGGTCATCGCTGGCATTCCCACCGCCACCCTTAACCTTGGCGCGGTGATTGCCGGCACCGAAGATCTCTGCCTCGACACGTCCGACCCGCTGACTGCCACCGGCACCTGCGACGCCATCCTGTTCGTTGGCGTTGGTGTTATTCGCGGAGGAGCCAGTGTGCCGGAGTTGATCGACGAGCAGGTTCAGCCGGTGCGCGGTTTCGGCGAGCACGACATTGAGCTAACCGGCATTGCCGAGCGCCTCGAGGCGGGGGACCAGCTGGTGTTGATGCTGTATGGCCAGCATCCGACCTTCCTCGGGGCTTTTTCCCGGGACCTGACTGTAGCGTCCGTCAATGTCAGTGGCGAAGTGGCTTTGCCGCTGCTGACATCGGATGGCCAGCAAGTTTTGACGGTGTCCGCTACTGACTGACCCGGGCCGTTACCACCGGCCCTGCAGCGTTGCCACCAGCTTCCGGCCACCGGCGTTTTCCCGGTGTTCGCACAGGTAGATGCCCTGCCAGGTTCCGAGGGCAAGGCGGCCGTTGGCCACCGGTATCGTCAGCGAAGGACCGATCAGCACACCCTTGATGTGGGCCGGCGTGCCGATAATCTGACAAGGTTTTGTGAATGAAGCTGTGCGCTTTTGGGGAAATTACTAAATAGACTGCAGCCAATGGACGAAATAGCTCCAGGGAAACACGCCTGCACAAGCATTCACAAAATTAGTAATGTGAATGGCTAACCTATTAAACTGCGAATCGACTTTTACCCTTATCAACAGTTGGCTCCAGCCTAAAAAGTGAAACCCTTTGTGTTTGATCTTTCACAATATCGCTCCCCCCAA
>JBNJJM010000006.1:0-197957 GCA_051750305.1 Pseudomonadota bacterium
GCCTGCACAAAACTCAGGTTTTCGTCATTCTATGACGCCGCGCACAGTGACATTGTGTAAACAGAGATAAACTTCTGTACATAAACTGGCCAAAACAATAAAAGAGCCAGACTCAGAGACGCTCATCAGTCATCTTTTAATCCGCCGCACAAGATCAACAACGCGGCCGTCGTGAGATGTGGCTATGAGTCAGAAAATAACGTTGTTTGCGCTCCTGTCGATTCTCTCTGCAGGCGTCGGTGCTGAGTTGCGCCCAATCTCCGACGATGCCATGGCTGAGGTCACCGGGCAGGCGTTTCTGTCTGTCGACCGGGACTACCACCCGGACCCAGCCAACGACACCTCCTATACGCGCATTAACCTGGGCATGGATGTCGAGGTACAAACCAACGTCGACGTGCTGGAACTTGGTCGTTACGAGCGCGACGGCGAACGTCCGGGATCGTCCGACGTTTTGATCGAGGATTTCTCCCTCGGTTATATCAACAACCAGGCCTATTTCGATAAAAACCCCAAAGCTGCCCGCCAGGTAAGACCCGACGGCACCGCCTACGGCGAAGGCGAGATTGTTCCTTTCCAGATCAGTGACCCATTCTTCGAGTTCGCTTTTGACGACGCGACCAATGAGGTTGTGGGTGTTCGGCTCGGCTTTGGCCGAGCGATGGGGGTGCTGTCCGGCAGTATTCAGAGTCTGACCGGTAACGTAAATATCGATATCATTGACACCGGCCAGGGCTTGAGAGACGCGGAGAACAGCACTGGCGGGTTCTTCGATCAGCTGGTGCAGCTACTTACCCCCGTGCTTGCCGGTGGCAGTCCCCTCATTACCAAGGCTCAGCTGGTTCAAGGGCCGGACGCCCCCAATGCCGGTGAGCTTGATCCGGTGCGAGCAGAATTTGTAGGCGTTCCGAACGGTGAATCCTTCGTGCTTGAGGATGTCAACGGAGCGGTCGCCGGTATCATAGATCTTATTTCTCCTACCCTGAGTTCCGAGCTTTACACAACCAATTGTTCGGGCTTTCTCTTTGGCTCCTGCGACGTTGTGGTGGTAGCCCGTAATTGCGAAGTCCTGGGTATTGAGGCCTGTTTCCCCCTCGATCAGTACAACAGTTTTCCGGTCGGTGAGCTCGAAAGCGACGGCAATGGTGGTCGCCGGATTGTGGCGCCGAAAGACGGTGCGTTCATTTCATTTCAGACCAAAGACCTCGAGTGGTTAGAAGATGTAAAAAACACCAGCGCTACCCCCGAGGACTTCATTCGTGCTACCTCCGGCGCATTCTTCAACATCCCCAACGGCGCGGTTGAGGTCAACCTTGCCGAGGCGCTCAATGGGACAGCACGTTACCGCACCGAGTATATAGACCGGGGCAAGGGGCTATTCTGATGGTAAATCCTTCTCGCATCCCGTTGCCCTTGCGCACCCGTAGCCGGTGGTTGGTGACGTGGTTGTGGCTGCTGATACCGAGCCCGGGCTGGACGGAGCTGCAGAATCTGACCGAGGCAGAGTTGTCCGCGGTCGACGGGGCCGGTATCGGCGTGGTGCTGGAAAACTTCAAGTTCTCCCACGGCACCGATGCGCAGGATGCTAATGGTGAGCAGGCCCGAATCTTTCGCATCGGGGGCATCAAGAGCACCGACGGCCGTGACGTGGATATCACCGTGAACCATCTCTACATCTCTGGCAGTGGCAGCAATTATGGGCAGAATCTGAGCCCGGTGAACCTTGGCAGGTTGGTGAATCCCTACAGGATCGATGTGGTTGATGGCAATACCATTGGCGTCAGGGACAAGGCCGTTCTGGAATTTGCTGCGCCAGCATTGATGGCACCCGCGCTGGGTTTCGACTGTATAAGCGCGGGGGCGGTCGCTGGGTCAGGAACCTGCGCCAGCCGCCCGAAAACCGCCGACTACATCGGGGAGCGACCGGATATCGGGATGCAGATGAACGTTGCAGTCGGCGATGATCGCTCTGCCAATATCAATATCCACGCCGCCAGTGCTGTCATCGACGGCAGTTACCTGAGGCTGTGGGGAGATGACGAGCGCAGGCAGATGGTGGGCCAGTTCAAGCTGAACTTTTACTCTCCGGAAGTATCAATCAATGCCTGCGAACTTGATGGGAGCGAATGCGGTTCGCGCATTCTGCTGAGGGACTTCGCGCTGGAACTGGCTATTGGTAACGAGCTTCAGCCAGTTTTCTTTGATGTCGATGGTACGGGAAATTTTGTGGTGGAAGTGGCGCCTATCCGCCAACCCCTGGCCGGGGAGATCGGCGCAGACGGTCAACGCGCCAGCAGTAATGCTGAAGCCTGGGACTTCTATGAGGATTACTACGCCAACCCGGAATACCGCTCAAGCCTGCATATCGGCAACTTCAGTGTCGGCGACCGGGATTTCGGTTCGGCCAGGGTTGAAGGCATGTTGATACAGCATCTGGAAATCCGCACGAGGGATCTGGCGCCATGAAGAGAAGACTGTTGCCTCATATATACCTCCTCGTGCTCGGCCTCACCGTCCCGCTTCCTGGTGCCGCGGAGCTGACCAGGCTGGATGACAAAGCGATGTCGGGGGTATCAGGCCAGGGTGGCATCTACCTTTCCGGTGATATCAGCATAAACGAGATGGGTGGGCCGGTGGAAAACAGTTATTTCGGCCGTTGCGACGACGCCTCCCGCAAATGCGGTGCCCGGTTTGCGTACCGCCTTAAGGAAACGGGGGGGTGGATGGTGCTGGACGATATTCGCGGGAACTTTGCCTTCGAAGGTCTGACGCTCGGAGTGCGCCACATAAATTCCGGGTTCGGGGGCGACGGCGAACTTTTTGACAGGGATGTGCTGGAACTGGGGCTTCCGGATATCGTTCGTTTCAACGACGTGCGTTTCAGAATTGCAGCAAGCAATACACCGCGTCCTACCGATCCCGGTTTCCAGCAAACCGACATCTTTTCGGTGCAGATGAGGGGCGATGTGATCATGGAAGGGAATCTTCTGGTGTTTCCAGAGGGGAATCCATAGTGACGGCTATGAACATTGACCTGGGAATCAAGGGAACCTGCGCGCTCGCGTGTCTGCTGACGCTGCTGCCGCTTTCGGTCGGGGCAGAATTGAAGAGTCTGGACGATGACGTGCTTGCTGATATCAGTGGCCAGAGCGGTATAACCATGGAAATGGATCTGCAAATGACCGCCGATCGGCTGTCCTACTTCGACGATGATCAGGGTATTCACCTCGAGGGTTTCCGGGTCGGCTCGGCCACCGATCCGGACGGACGGGCCTCCCACCTCATTAGGGTGGATATCACAGACGATGCGGCGCTGAACCTGGATTACCTGGTGGAGGACCGAAGAATCGAATTCGGAGACATCCGTCTGGCCGGCGCGCCGGGCCTGAGCATGGGGGGGCTCTTCTTCGACCACAATATGGACGGGTATCTGAAAATCCGGTCGGGAGGAGCGTTGGGTGGCTCGGGCTACACCTTCGATTCGGCCTATACCATGACCGGTGGGCGTCTTGGGTATCGCACCAACGGTAACGAAGTATTCCTGGACGACATCACCCTCAATGTGGAGGCCCTGGGAGTGACCCTGGATGTCGTGGACGATACGCTTCAGCTTGAGGCACCGGGGATCATAGGGAGCTATGAAGTCGGTGCGATCCGCTACAGCAACAACCCATTGAATCACGGTGTTACACGGGATGTCACCAGCGGTGCCCAGCTACCCAGTTATGGTGGCCTCCGTGGTGCCTTTGATCTCAGTGCCTCGACGTCTCTTCGTGGCGGCGGTCGTGACGGTGAGGGGCTGCGGATTGACAATGAGACCGTGATAAACAGCGCCCATTTTCTCTACCTTGATGACGGGCGGGCGCTGGCCCTGCGGGATATAACCGGTTACTTCCGCGTCAATGACCTCCGCGTTGACGTTACCGATGACTGGCATGGTCGTGCTGCCCTGGGGCTCACTCTGGGTTCGCTGGAGGGGGAGGTGAACATTGGTGCTGTTGAGATGGGCGCCGGCGGTCGCAGTATGGGCGAGGTGAACGTCAGTTTTCTCCTGGAGGACCAGACATTCAATGGCCGGGCCTATACCAACGCCGTCTATCTTCAGGGCGGCGGCCACCCGGACGCCGGAGAGCAAGGGCTGAGGCTCGCTGCGGAATGGAGTCTGCGTCTGGCCGATCTGAGCTATGTGGAAGATGGTAATCGTGTGATTTTCAGTGGTCTGCAGTCCTGGGGGCGGGGCGACGTGACCGTCAATGTCACCCGCGACGAGGTTCGTAACGGTACGCGTTTCTACGATGGTCTGCGCATCGGATTCGAGGGCGTGGAAGCCGGGTACCGGATCAACGGGCTGCGGGTAGGCAGTGAAGACGCACCTCTGCAGGGCGGAACAGAGCTGTTGCTGGCCCTCGGGTTCTACCCCGCCTACGAGTTCACCCTCGATGGTCACGTGACCCTGGGGGCAGGAGGAGCGAGCGGAGACGGCCTTACCATCAATTCGGATATCCGTATCCGTGACGGCAGCGCGGCTTTGATCGCCGCACCGTATGACGAGGGTGCCGGCGAAATTCCGCAGCAGGGGCTGTGGCTCACTGAACTGAGTTTTGATGCCCACCTGCGCGACATGACTGTTGATGTTACCGACGATGGTCTGGCCATGGTGAGCGCAGAAAGCTGGAGTACCATGGACGTTGGCAATCTGCGGGTGGGGGACAAGGCGTCCGGTCAAAGCTTTGGCCGGTTTGTGGTCCAGAAATACGAGACCGGAAGCAGCATGACCATTCGGCCGGGCGGGGCTGGCGATGTCTGTGCCGGTGGTGCGGGATCAACTGCTGCCGCCTGCTCGGCCTCCGGCGGAATCTGGGAACGTCGCGGAGAAGAAGGTATCACCATTGAATTGAAGCAGATTCTCGCCCGTGCCGTGGATGAAACCCGCAAGAATTCCTTCGCATGGGAAACCAACCGGCAGCCGGGCAGCGATGGCAGACCGGTCAGCGGAACCGGTACCCGTTTGGTGATGAACGACATCTACACCAGTGATGGAGGGGATTTCGATAACGATGGTGTTGACGATAACACCTTCGGCATCCGCACCGATCTCTCGGTGGACGTCTATCAGACCCGGGTCGTCAAGAAAAACGACGGGCCGGACACTCTGGGGGTGTCGGGTGCCAGGGGCGACGAGAAAATCATGGATGCTTCCGCGGCGGCCGGCTATCGTTACGAGTCCTCGCCTTCTGCGGCGGACCTGGAAAATCGCCCCCTCGGTTTTGCTGTCCGCGCCCAGAGCCGGTTCAAAGAGCTGTCCATTAATAACATCGATCTGATCCATCCGGTGGGTGGCGCCCAGACCGTTGTTTATGGTGTGAAGATGCAGAATTTCGACATCAAGGCCAATCTGACCGCAACGCCTATTCCCTGAGCGCCGGACTGGGCGGCGTCCGGCAGCGAGGCGGGCAGGGGAATCACCGGTCGATTTTGTCTTTTGCCGCCTGCTGTTGTTTAATCCCGCTCTGGTCCCTCAACATTCAGGCGTTATCCGATGAAATCCAGAGCTCTAATAGGTCTTATGGCCGACGGCCGCGTGCATTCCGGCGAGTCCCTTGCTTCAAGTCTGGGGATCAGCCGTACCGCCATCTGGAAGCAGGTGAGGCGCGCGGTGGCGGAGGGCTACGATATCGATACCATTCGGGGCAGAGGCTACCGGCTGATGACGCCGGTGGATCTGCTCGATCGTGACGGCATTCTGCCGGAGCTGCCGGAGCCGACGCGCCGGCGCATCCAGCTGGGTGTTCTGGAGGAGGTGGATTCCACCAACGCGGAAATCATACGCCGTCGTCCCGCGCTCGGGTCACCGGTCATACCGGTCTGCATCGCCGATTGCCAGACCGCGGGTCGTGGGCGGCGCGGTCGTCCGTGGCAAAGCCCGCGAGGGGAGAATCTCTATTTGAGCCTGGGTCTTACCTTTCGTGGTGGTTTTGCCATGCTGGACGGCCTCAGTCTCGTGCTCGGCGTTGCTGCCGCGGAGGCGCTGGAAGCCGCGGGTGTGGATCGCGTCGGGCTGAAATGGCCCAACGACCTGTTTCTGGGCAGAGGCAAGATCGCGGGCATACTCGTTGAGTTGCAGGGCGAGCTCGAGGAAGGCGTGGTGCAGGTAGTGGCGGGTATCGGTCTGAATGTTCACATGCGGCACACCGAGAGTGTCGATCAGGCGTGGGAGAGCCTTTCTGTGGCGGCGCCGCAGACGCGCTGGTCACGGAATGCCTTATCGGCCCGGCTGATTTCATCGCTCGTGGCGGCGGTTGACCAGTTCGGCGCTGAGGGGTTTGGGGCCTTCTCCGACAGGTGGCAGTCTCGTGATATTTTTGCCGGCCAGCAGCTGACCACAACTCAGGGCGGTCTCGCCGGAATCGGTAAGGGTATCGATAGCACCGGAAATTATCTTCTTGATACGGGGCGTAAGGTGATCCCGGTGCGGGCGGGTGAAATCAGCTTGCGAGTGCAGTCATGAGGTTGCTCATCGACGCCGGAAACACCCGCGTGAAATGGCAGCTGCGAGAGCGGCAGGCCCTGGTCCGACAGGGGGCGGACGAATTCAATGAAAACCTGTTCGCCGAGCTTGCCAATCTTGGTGCGTCTGTAAACCACGTGGCGATCTCGACAGTGATATCAGAGGCCCGGCGTATTGAGCTGGTGCGTGTGTTGGGTCGTTTTGTCTGCGTTACCCCACGTTTTTTCTGGTCTGAAGCCAACCGGGGCGGGTTGGTAAGCGCCTACGAGGATCCTGCAATGATGGGTGCGGACCGCTGGCATGCAATGTACGGAGCCTGGCAAAAGGTGTCAGGTGCCTTTGCGGTGGTTGATGCCGGCAGCGCAATAACCGTGGATTACGTCAATGCCCAGGGGGCGCACCTGGGCGGTTATATTTTGCCGGGGCGGGGAATGATGCTGCGCAGCCTCAAGAATGATGCCGCCCGGATTGGTTTTGGTGATCACGATGCCCATGCGGGAGAGCCCGGGGGTTCCACCACCGAGTGTGTTCATCATGGGTTGTTCTGGCTGTGGCAATCCATGGTGTCGCGTATTCAACAGGACTGTCGGGTTAACGGTATTTCGTCCATTCTCCTCACCGGCGGTGACGCCGCCGGTATCAAGGCGGCCGGGTTGCGTGCTGATCATGTTGAAGATCTTGTGCTTGCTGGCCTGGCGGCCATTGATGCCGAAGAGTGCGCTTCACTATGAAGTGGATGGCACTGGTGCTGGCCTCGATCAATGCGGTGCTGTGGTATTACGGCACCACCGTATCGGATGCTTCCCACAGCATTGCGCAGGCGCAGGGAACTCTGCCGCGCGTAGCCACCCTGAAAACCGTCGATGACGCTATCGAGCCGGTCGAGCAAATGGAGTCGGTCGACGAGCCAGTGGAGTCAGTCGACCCAGTGCCTGTTCTGTATTGCGCCCGACTTGGGTGGTTTGAGACGGAGGAGGAGGCTCTTGCCGAGATGCAGAGCCTCGCCCCTGGCGGCGAGCAGGTTGAGGTGGAACAGCATGAGCGAGCGCGTTCCCCATTACACTGGGTGCTGATCCCGCCCCAGCCTCCGGCTCAGGCGCGAGAGGCGTTCCGCGACATACAGAGCCGGGGTATCGACTCCTACCTGGTGACCGAGGGTGAGAACAGCTTTGCGATTTCTCTCGGGCTATTCGAGTCCAGGGCGTCCGCATTAGCCGTTCTGGAAGAAAAAAAGCGTCAGAATCTCAATGCAGTACTGGCCATCTTCCCCCGAAATCAGATAAGCTACGCGCTCGTTTTTGAGGCTGGCCATTTTCGGGATTCTGAAGAGGTCAGGGCGGCTGAGGCGGATTATCGAAAGAATTTCGATTTAGTCGAAATCAGGCCTTGCGAAGGTGTTGCAACGCCATAAAAAAGTCCGTAGTATACCGCCCTCGCTGACGAGGCGATTGTGAGCTGGCGTAGCTCAGTTGGTAGAGCAGCTGACTTGTAATCAGCAGGTCGGGGGTTCGATTCCGTCCGCCAGCTCCACTTAAGTTTTGCCGGATTCGCGAGAGCGGGTTCGACTCGGAGGGGTTCCCGAGTGGCCAAAGGGATCAGACTGTAAATCTGACGGCATCGCCTTCGCAGGTTCGAATCCTGCCCCCTCCACCACTAATTGCTCGCGGGCATCGTATAGTGGCTATTACCTCAGCCTTCCAAGCTGATGACGCGGGTTCGATTCCCGCTGCCCGCTCCAATTTGTTTTTGAAATGCTCATGTAGCTCAGTCGGTAGAGCACATCCTTGGTAAGGATGAGGTCACCGGTTCAATTCCGGTCATGAGCTCCACTATTTGTCCGGTCAACGTTACGATCCAGGTTGATTAGGGAGATTGGTCGAATGTCTAAGTCTAAGTTTGAACGTAATAAGCCGCACTTGAACGTGGGCACCATCGGTCACGTTGACCATGGCAAAACCACTCTGACCGCTGCTCTGACTCGTGTTTGTCACGAAGTGTGGGGAACTGGCGAGAGCCGTGCGTTCGACCAGATCGATAACGCACCGGAAGAGCGTGCGCGTGGTATCACCATTGCCACCTCTCACGTTGAGTACGACTCTCCGACCCGTCACTACGCCCACGTAGACTGCCCGGGTCACGCTGACTATGTGAAGAACATGATCACCGGTGCGGCGCAGATGGACGGCGCTATCCTGGTGTGTTCCGCCGCTGACGGCCCTATGCCGCAGACGCGTGAGCACATCCTGCTGTCCCGTCAGGTTGGCGTGCCTTTCATCGTTGTGTTCCTGAACAAGGCGGACATGGTTGACGATGAAGAGCTGCTCGAGCTGGTCGAGATGGAAGTTCGTGATCTGCTGAGCCAGTACGACTTCCCGGGTGATGATACTCCGATCGTCACCGGTTCTGCCCTGATGGCGCTGGAAGGCAAAGACGACAACGAGATGGGTACTACCGCTGTCAAGAAGCTGGTAGAGGCCCTGGACGAC
Organism: Pseudomonadota bacterium; assembly: GCA_051750305.1. Taxonomy (GTDB): domain Bacteria; phylum Pseudomonadota; class Gammaproteobacteria; order Pseudomonadales; family Oleiphilaceae; genus Marinobacter. Next base: position 8,995 of record JBNJJM010000006.1, read on the forward strand.
TACATCCCTGAGCCGGAGCGTGCCATCGATCAGCCGTTCCTGATGCCGATTGAGGACGTATTCTCCATCTCCGGTCGTGGTACTGTTGTGACCGGTCGTGTTGAGCGTGGCATCATCAAGGTGGGTGACGAAGTGGAAATCGTCGGTATCAAGGATACCGTGAAGACCACCTGTACCGGTGTTGAGATGTTCCGCAAGTTGCTGGATGAAGGTCGTGCCGGTGAGAACGTAGGTGTTCTGCTGCGTGGTACCAAGCGTGACGACGTTGAGCGTGGTCAGGTTCTGTGTGTACCGGGCTCCATCAAGCCGCACACCAAGTTCGAGTGTGAAGTGTACGTACTGTCCAAAGAAGAAGGTGGTCGTCATACTCCGTTCTTCAAGGGCTACCGTCCGCAGTTCTACTTCCGTACCACCGACGTAACCGGTTCTTGTGAGCTGCCGGAAGGTGTGGAAATGGTAATGCCGGGTGACAACGTCAAGATGAGTGTTACCCTGATCGCCCCGATCGCCATGGAAGATGGTCTGCGCTTCGCGATTCGCGAAGGCGGCCGTACCGTTGGTGCCGGCGTGGTCTCCAAGATCATCGAGTAACCTGCGGGTTGCTCTTTGTGTTGCGCTGAGTTGTTTCGGTGCAGGCCAGTAGCTCAATTGGCAGAGCAGCGGTCTCCAAAACCGCAGGTTGGGGGTTCGATTCCCTCCTGGCCTGCCATTTTTTAACATCCGGATACATAAGCTGATTCCTATGGAGTCAAAAGCCGTTCAGTCAACCAGCCGTTTCGATACTGTGAAGTGGCTGGTTGTTTTTGTTCTGATTGCCATCGGTGTGGTGGGAAATCAGTATTTTAATGCCGAGTCACTGCTGTATCGTGTTCTGGCTCTCGTGGCTCTTGCGTTGGTGGCGGCTTTTGTTGCGCTGCAGACCGACCGTGGGCGCCGTTTCGCGGCGCTGCTCAAGGAAGCCCGGGTAGAGATCCGGAAAGTCGTATGGCCCACCAGGCCTGAGCTGATACAAACCACCGTAATTGTGGTGGTGTTTGTGTTGGTTGTGGCGTTGTTGTTGTGGGGAATGGATTCGCTGATCAGCTGGCTGGTCGCCGGATTTATCGGTTAACAGGAGTGGGCAATGGCTAAGCGCTGGTACGTCGTTCATGCGTATTCTGGCTTCGAAAAGCACGTAATGCGCACTCTGAAAGAGCGTGTGGCTCTCGAGGGCATGGAAGACAAGTTTGGTGAGATTCTGGTTCCCACCGAAGAAGTTGTCGAGATGCGCGATGGCAAGAAGCGCAAGAGCGAGCGCAAGTTCTATCCCGGTTATGTGCTCGTTCAGATGGAAATGGACGATGGTACCTGGCACTTGGTGAAGAATACCCCAAGAGTGCTTGGTTTCATCGGTGGCACCAAGGATAAGCCGGCGCCGATCACCGAGCGCGAAGCGGAAGCTATTCTGCGTCGTGTTGAGAGTGGTGCGGACAAGCCGAAGCCCAAGACGCTGTTTGAGCCGGGCGAAATTGTACGCGTGGTTGAAGGGCCGTTTGCGGACTTCAACGGCGTTGTTGAAGAGGTCGACTACGAAAAGAGTCGGGTCAAGGTTGCGGTTCTGATTTTCGGTCGCTCAACTCCGGTAGAGCTGGAGTTCGGGCAGGTTGAAAAAGACTAGGTCGCAGCCTGGAATCTGAAAGCTCGCGCGCTAATGCGACGCGGGCTTTTTGTGTCTGCTTTTTGCAGTTGTAAATGCAGGGGAGCCGAGAGGCGTCTGAACCCATAGGAGAGTTATCATGGCGAAGAAGATCGAAGCCTACATCAAGCTTCAGGTTGCGGCCGGTAAGGCCAACCCAAGCCCCCCCGTTGGTCCTGCTCTGGGTCAGCGCGGTGTGAATATCATGGAATTCTGTAAGGCGTTCAACGCCCAGACCCAGGACATGGAACCTGGTCTGCCGATTCCTACTGTCATCACTGTTTACAGTGATCGCAGCTTTACCTTTATCACCAAGACCCCGCCTGCACCGGTTCTGCTGAAAAAAGCAGCTGGCATCAAGAGCGGCTCTGGTCGTCCCAACACCGACAAGGTCGGTACTGTGACCCGTGAGCAACTCGAAGAAATCGCCAAGACCAAAGAGCCGGATCTGACTGCCGCCGATATGGACGCAGCGGTACGTACCATTGCAGGAACAGCCCGCAGCATGGGCCTGAACGTGGAGGGCCTGTAACATGGCAAAGCTGAGCAAGCGTCAGAAGCTTATTCGTGAAAAAGTAGACTCTACCCGTTCCTACTCGGTTGACGAGGCAGTAGCACTGCTGGTCGAGCTGGGCCAGAACGTGAAGTTCAAAGAGTCGGTCGACGTTGCCGTTAATCTGGGCGTTGATGCGCGTAAATCCGATCAGGTTGTGCGTAGCAGCACCGTGCTGCCCCATGGCACCGGCAAAACTGTTCGCGTTGCTGTCTTTACCCAGGGTGCCAATGCCGAGAAAGCAACGGCTGCAGGTGCAGACATTGTTGGTATGGATGATCTGGCGGACGAAGTTAAAAAAGGCAATATGGATTTTGACGTGGTTATCGCCACGCCGGATGCAATGCGTGTCGTTGGTCAGCTGGGCCAGATTCTTGGTCCCCGTGGCCTGATGCCGAACCCGAAGGTGGGTACTGTGACTCCTGACGTTGAGACTGCGGTCAAAAACGCCAAGGCCGGTCAGGTTCGTTACCGCACCGACAAGAACGGCATTATCCATGCTCCGCTGGGTAACGTTGAATTCTCTGCCCAGACCATCAAGGAAAACCTTGAGGCTCTGGTGGCAGATCTGAAAAAGGCCAAGCCGTCGTCGGCGAAAGGGGTGTATCTCAAGAAGATCACCATTTCCTCGACTATGGGTCCTGGCCTGGCTATCGATCAGAGCGGTCTGGCTATCTGATCCTCTGAGCGATAGTTGCTTTGTAGTCTGGGCGGAAGCCAAGGCTGTCAAAGACCGCAGGCCCCCGAAGTGCTTCCGGGCTAACCGGAAGCGCTGCAAGGGTTAAAGCAACGCCTGCGCAGACGGTGTGAAGACGTTCTCTCTGAACCCAAACACCGTTAGGAGCCCCGCAAGGGGTATTTGTGGGTTTGCCGGGATACACCCGGCGAAATCGAGGAGAAATCCAGTGGCAATTAGACTCGAAGACAAGAAAGCGATCGTCGCTGAAGTCAACGAGACTGCCGGTGGTGCTCTGTCTGTGGTTCTGGCTGACTACCGTGGTGTGACCTCTGGTGACATGACGGCTCTTCGTGCCAAGGCTCGTGCCGAAAACGTGCGTCTGAAGGTTGTTCGTAACAACCTCGCCAAGATCGCGATTCGTGGCACCGAGTTCGAGTGCATCGATGAGGCCCTGGTCGGCCCGACCATTCTGGCATTCTCCATGGAAGATCCGGGAGCGGCTGCGCGCCTGCTGAAGGATTTTGCCAAAGAGAAAGAGGCATTCGAGATCAAAGGCCTGGCCGTCGGCGGTGAGCTGATGGGCGCAGATCAGATTGATCGCCTTGCCAAGCTGCCAACGCGTCACGAAGCGTTGACAATGCTGGCTGCTGTAACACAGGCACCGATCACCAAGCTGGCACGTACACTGAACGAAGTTCCTTCGAAAGTGACTCGTGCTGTAGCGGCAGTTCGCGACCAGAAGCAAGAAGCTGCTTGATTCTGTTGAACACCATTTTTTATATTTTTGGGAGAAAGTCATGGCTCTGTCTAATGAAGACATTTTGAACGCAATTGCAGAAATGAGCGTAATGGACGTTGTTGCGCTGGTTGAAGCAATGGAAGAGAAGTTCGGCGTATCTGCGGCTGCCGCCGTAGCTGCTGCTCCTGCAGCTGCCGCTGCTGGTGAAGCTGCTGAAGAGCAGACCGAATTCGACGTTGTTCTTACCGGTCCTGGTGAGAAGAAAGTAAACGTTATCAAGGCCGTTCGTGAACTGACCGGCCTGGGTCTGAAAGAAGCTAAGGAAATGGTTGACGGTGCTCCTTCTACCATCAAGGAAGCTGCGAGCAAAGACGACGCTGAAGAAGCCAAGAAGAAGCTTGAGGAAGCAGGCGCTTCTGTTGAGCTTAAGTAAGAGTCGGCTGTTGATCGAAACCGTGCATTAAGCATGGATAGGCTGGTGGCTTTGTGCCACCGGCCTTTTTCTGTTGTATATGCTATAGAGTCTGGTGTGCAATTACAGGTTGATGTCAGTTTCTATAACCTACAGCCAGAGTCTTGTTCAAGACGGCGCAGTATGCCGAGCAATTCGGCCCCGAAGCAGAACAATGGTTGCTTCTTGATACCAGGTATCAGGTCTAAAGCTGGGGAATGCAGATGACTTACTCCTACACTGAGAAAAAGCGGATTCGCAAAGATTTTAGTAAATTGCCTTCCGTGATGGACGTCCCCTATTTGCTGTCTATTCAGCTGGATTCGTTCCGGGACTTCCTGCAAATGGAAGCCGCACCTGAAGATCGCCGGGAAACCGGTCTTCACGCAGCATTCAAATCCGTATTCCCGATTGTCAGTTACTCTGGCAACGCCGCGCTCGAATACGTGAGTTACCGTATCGGTGAGCCGGTATTTGATGTCAAGGAATGCCAGCTTAGGGGCGTAACCTACGCAGCACCGCTGCGCGTTAAAGTCCGCCTTATCATTTACGATAAGGAATCGTCCAACAAGGCGATCAAGGACATCAAAGAGCAGGAAGTCTACATGGGCGAAATGCCCCTGATGACGGAGAACGGTACCTTCGTTATTAACGGTACCGAGCGAGTAATCGTCTCCCAGCTCCACCGTTCACCTGGTGTGTTCTTCGATCACGATAAGGGCAAGACTCACTCCTCCGGCAAGCTGTTGTATTCCGCGCGGGTGATTCCTTACCGTGGCTCCTGGCTGGACTTCGAATTCGACCCGAAGGACAGCGTGTTCGTTCGTATCGACCGTCGCCGCAAACTGCCGGCGTCCATTCTGTTGCGGGCGTTGGGTTACACCTCCGAGCAGATGCTCGAGATGTTCTTCGAGACCAGTAAGTTCGCCGTGGGTGCGGAAGTATGCAAGCTGGAACTCGTGCCGAGCCGGCTGCGGGGTGATATCGCCACGTTCGATATCAAGGACAATGAAGGCAATCTGATCGTCGAAGAAGGTCGCCGTATTACCGCCCGCCATATCAAGCAGCTTGAGAAAGCAGGCATCAACGAGCTGGAAGTGCCGACCGAGTATCTCTACGGCCGCGTACTTGCCAAGGACATGGTCGACACCAAGTCCGGCGAAGTTCTGGTAGAGGCGAACAGTGAGCTGACCGAAGAAATCGTCACCAAGATTCTGGACGCCGGTGTTACCGAGATTGAAACTCTGTACACCAACGACCTGGATTGCGGTCCGTTCATGTCCGATACCCTGCGTATCGATCCGACCCGCACTCCGCTGGAGGCGCTGGTTGAGATCTATCGCATGATGCGTCCTGGCGAGCCGCCCACCAAAGAATCGGCGGAGAACCTGTTCAACAACCTGTTCTTCTCCGAGGAGCGTTACGATCTGTCCGCGGTCGGCCGCATGAAGCTGAACCGTCGTCTGCGCCGTGAAGAAAGCACCGGTGAAGGCACGCTGACCCACGAAGACATCATCGACGTGCTCAAGACACTGATCGATATCCGTAACGGTCAGGGCCAGGTGGACGACATCGATAACCTGGGTAACCGTCGCGTTCGTTGTGTTGGCGAAATGGCGGAAAACCAGTTCCGTGTCGGCCTGGTGCGTGTTGAGCGTGCCGTGCGCGAGCGGCTGAGCCTGGCGGAAAGCGAAGGCCTGATGCCTCAGGACCTTATCAACGCCAAGCCGGTTGCGGCGGCGGTAAAAGAGTTCTTCGGTTCCAGCCAGTTGTCCCAGTTCATGGACCAGAACAACCCGCTGTCCGAAGTGACTCACAAGCGCCGTATCTCGGCCCTCGGGCCTGGCGGCCTGACCCGTGAGCGTGCCGGTTTCGAGGTCCGGGACGTGCATCCGACCCATTACGGTCGCGTATGTCCGATCGAGACCCCGGAAGGCCCGAACATTGGTCTGATCAACTCGCTGGCGACCTATGCCCGTTCCAACTCCTACGGCTTCCTGGAAAGCCCGTACCGGAAAGTGGTTGATGGCCTGGTCACGGACGATGTGGTTTACCTCTCCGCTATCGAGGAAAGTAACTACGTGATCGCCCAGGCCAGTGCGGCGATGGACGATAACAAACGACTGTCGGATGAACTGGTTACCGTTCGTCACCAGAACGAATTCACCGTGACCCCGCCGGAAAATGTCAACTTCATGGACGTTTCCCCGCGCCAGGTTGTGTCGGTCGCCGCCTCGCTGATTCCGTTCCTGGAGCACGATGACGCCAACCGCGCCTTGATGGGCTCGAACATGCAGCGTCAGGCGGTCCCGACCCTGCGTTCACAAGTGCCCCTGGTCGGTACCGGTGTTGAGCGTACCGTGGCCCAGGACTCCGGTGTCTGTGTCACCGCCCGTCGCGGTGGTGTGATCGAGAGTGTCGATGCGGCTCGTGTGGTTGTACGCGTCAACGATACCGAAACTGAGGCCGGTGATGCGGGTGTGGATATCTATAACCTCACCAAGTACACCCGGTCGAACCAGAACACCTGCATCAACCAGCGTTCGATTGTGCGTCAGGGTGATGTGGTTGCCCGTGGTGACGTGCTTGCAGACGGCCCGTCGGTGGATCTCGGTGAGCTGGCCCTTGGCCAGAACATGCGTATCGCGTTCATGCCGTGGAACGGTTACAACTTCGAGGACTCCATCCTCATCTCCGAGAAAGTGGTTCAGGAAGATCGCCTGACCACCATCCACATCCAGGAACTGACCTGTGTGGCTCGGGACACCAAGCTCGGCAGCGAAGAAATCACCGCAGATATTCCGAACGTTGGTGAGAGTGCGCTGTCCAAGCTGGATGAGTCCGGTATCGTCTATATCGGTGCGGAAGTAGGCCCCGGCGACATTCTGGTGGGCAAGGTGACGCCGAAGGGCGAAACCCAGCTGACACCGGAAGAGAAACTGCTGCGTGCGATCTTCGGTGAGAAGGCGTCGGATGTGAAAGACACCTCCTCCCGTGTGCCGACTGGCACCCGTGGGACGGTTATTGACGTGCAAGTCTTTACCCGTGACGGCATCGAGAAAGACCAGCGCGCCCAGGCCATCGAGAAAGAGCAGCTGGATCAGTACCGTAAGGATCTGAAAGACGAGTACCGCATCGTGGAAGGCGCCACTTATGAGCGTCTGACCAATGCCCTGAGCGGGCAGGAAGTGATCAGCGGTCCGGGTCTGAAGAAAGGTGCCAAGCTGGACGAAGGCTACCTGGCCGAGCTGCCGAAGGCAGACTGGTTCAAGCTTCGCATGAAAGACGAAAGCCTGAACGAGCTGCTCGAGAAATCGGAGCAGGGTCTTGAGGATCGCAAGAAAGAGCACGAAGCGCGCTTTGATGACAAGAAAGGCAAGCTGCAGCAGGGCGATGACCTGGCTCCGGGCGTGCTCAAGATTGTCAAGGTGTACCTCGCGATCAAGCGTCGGATTCAGCCGGGTGACAAGATGGCCGGCCGTCATGGTAACAAGGGTGTTATCTCGGCAGTGATGCCGATTGAGGACATGCCCTACGATGACAACGGCACCACGGTCGATATCGTGCTGAACCCGCTGGGTGTTCCGTCGCGGATGAACGTAGGTCAGGTGCTGGAGACCCACCTGGGTGCTGCGGCCAAGGGCCTGGGTGAGCGCATCAGTCAGATGCTGGACGAGCAGCGTAAAATTGGCGAGCTGCGCCAGTTGCTGGATGAGATCTACAACCACTCGGACGAAGTGACCAAGGTGGATCTGGATTCGTTCAGCGATAAAGAAGTTCTCGATCTGGCCGGCAACCTGCGTTCCGGTGTACCGATGGCGACGCCAGTGTTTGACGGCGCCAAGGAAGCCGAGGTCAAGCGGATGCTTGAGTTGGCGGGTCTGGATACCACGGGTCAGACCAAGCTGTACGATGGCCGCACCGGCGATGCGTTTGATCGCCCGGTTACCGTTGGCTATATGTACATTCTCAAGCTGAACCACCTGATCGACGACAAGATGCACGCCCGTTCCACCGGGTCGTACAGCCTGGTTACCCAGCAGCCGCTGGGTGGTAAGGCGCAGTTCGGTGGTCAGCGCTTCGGTGAGATGGAAGTGTGGGCTCTGGAAGCCTACGGTGCGGCGTACACGCTGCAGGAAATGCTTACCGTCAAGTCTGATGATGTAAACGGTCGGACCAAGATGTACAAGAACATTGTTGATGGTGACCATCGTATGGAGCCGGGCATGCCCGAATCCTTCAACGTTCTTGTCAAGGAAATCCGCTCGCTGGGTATCGACATCGAGCTGGAATCCGACTGAGCCGAATTGTTTTTTGGCAGCGTGAGCGGGACGCCCCCTGGGCGCCCGCCCGAGATTAACGCCATCCGGAGCTTTTACTGATGAAAGATTTGCTGAATCTTCTCAAGAGCCAGAATCAAAGCAAGGAATTTGATGCCATCCGTATCGGGCTGGCATCTCCCGACATGATTCGGTCATGGTCTTTTGGCGAAGTTAAAAAGCCTGAGACTATCAACTACCGTACCTTCAAACCGGAGCGTGACGGTCTGTTCTGCGCCAAGATCTTCGGCCCGATCAAGGACTACGAGTGCCTGTGCGGCAAGTACAAGCGCCTGAAACACCGCGGTGTGATCTGCGAAAAGTGCGGCGTGGAAGTGGCGCTGGCAAGCGTACGTCGTGAGCGCATGGGGCACATCGAACTGGCCAGCCCGGTTGCGCATATCTGGTTCCTGAAGTCACTGCCGTCCCGTATCGGTCTGATGCTGGACATGACGCTGCGTGACATTGAGCGCGTGCTGTACTTTGAATCGTTCATCGTGATCGATCCGGGCATGACCACGCTCGAGAAAGGCCAGTTGCTGAACGATGAACAGTACTACGAAGCCCTCGAAGAGTTCGGCGACGAATTTGATGCCCGTATGGGTGCCGAAGCGGTCAAAGAGCTGCTCGAAGGCATTGACCTGCAGGCCGAAGTTGACACCCTGCGTGAAGAAATTCCGCAGACCAACTCCGAAACCAAGATCAAGAAGTTCAGCAAGCGCCTGAAGATTCTTGAGGCTTTCCTGTACTCCGGCAACAAGCCGGGTGACATGGTCATGACGGTGCTGCCGGTTCTGCCGCCGGACCTGCGTCCGCTGGTACCGCTGGACGGTGGCCGTTTTGCCACCTCGGATCTGAACGATCTGTACCGCCGGGTAATCAACCGCAACAACCGTCTCAAGCGCCTGCTGGAGCTGAACGCTCCGGACATCATCGTGCGCAACGAGAAGCGTATGCTGCAGGAAGCTGTGGACGCGCTGCTGGACAACGGCCGTCGTGGGCGTGCCATTACCGGCACCAACAAGCGTCCGCTGAAGTCCCTGGCTGACATGATCAAGGGTAAGCAGGGTCGCTTCCGTCAGAACCTGCTTGGTAAGCGCGTGGACTACTCCGGTCGTTCGGTGATCGTGGTGGGTCCCTACCTGCGTCTGCACCAGTGTGGTCTGCCCAAGAAGATGGCGCTGGAGCTGTTCAAGCCGTTTATCTTCTCCAAACTGGAGCACCGTGGCCTGGCGACCACCATCAAGGCCGCCAAGAAGATGGTCGAGCGTGAGGAAGGCGTGGTCTGGGATATCCTGGACGAGGTCATCCGTGAGCATCCGATCATGCTGAACCGTGCGCCGACGCTGCACCGTCTCGGTATCCAGGCGTTTGAGCCGGTGCTGATCGAAGGCAAGGCCATTCAGCTGCATCCGCTGGTGTGTGCGGCCTACAACGCCGACTTTGACGGTGACCAGATGGCGGTCCACGTACCGCTGACCCTGGAAGCGCAGCTCGAAGCCCGTGCGTTGATGATGTCCACCAACAACGTGCTGTCGCCCGCCAACGGCGAGCCCATCATTGTGCCCTCTCAGGACGTGGTTCTGGGTCTGTACTACATGACCCGTGAGCGCAAGAGCGCCCTGGGTGAAGGCATGGTCTTCGCCGATGTCAAAGAGGCACACCGTGCCTATGGTGCCGGTATGGTTGACCTCCAGGCCATCGTCAAGGTGCGCGTGAAGGAAGTGACCATCCAGGAAGACGGTGAGCGTACCGAAGAATTCAAGATCGTTGATACCACCGTCGGCCGGGCGCTGTTGTTCGACATCGTGCCGGACGGTCTGTCGTTTGATCTGGTTAACAAGCCGATGGTCAAGAAGGCGATCTCCAACCTGATCAACACCTGTTACCGTGATGCCGGTCTGAAAGATACCGTTATCTTTGCCGACCAGCTGATGTACATGGGTTATCACTACGCCACGGTTTCCGGTATCTCTATCGGTTTCAACGATTTCGAGATCCCGCCGGAGAAGTATGAGCTGGTGGATGCCGCGTCTGACGAAGTCAAAGACATCGAAACCCAGTACGCATCCGGTCTGCTGACCCAGGGTGAGAAGTACAACAAGGTTATCGATATCTGGTCCCGTGCCAACGACAAGGTCTCCAAGGCCATGATGGAGCGCCTGTCGAAAGAGCAGGTGATTGGACCTGACGGCGAGCCGGTCAAGGGCGAAGACGGCGAATACGAGATGCAGGAGTCATTCAACTCCGTGTACATGATGGCCGATTCGGGCGCCCGGGGTTCCGCAGCGCAGATTCGTCAGCTTGCCGGTATGCGAGGCCTGATGGCCAAGCCGGATGGTTCCATCATCGAGACGCCGATCACCGCGAACTTCCGTGAGGGTCTGAACGTACTGCAGTACTTCATCTCGACCCACGGTGCGCGTAAGGGTCTGGCGGATACCGCTCTGAAGACCGCGAACTCCGGTTACCTGACTCGTCGTCTGGTTGACGTGTCCCAGGATCTGGTGGTGACCGAAGAAGATTGCGGTACCGACGAAGGCCTGCTGATGACCCCGCACATCGAAGGCGGCGACGTGGTTGTGCCGCTGGGTGATCGGGTTCTGGGTCGAGTCACGGCGCGTGATGCCTTTACACCGACCGACAAGGACAACGCCGTTGTGGCGGCCGGAACGCTGCTCGACGAGAAGACCGTCGAAACGCTGGAGCGGGCCGGTGTGGACGAAGTCTGGGTGCGCTCTGCCATTACCTGTGAGACGCGCCACGGCATCTGTTCCAAGTGCTACGGCCGAGATCTGGCTCGTGGCCACCGCGTCAACGTGGGTGAGGCGGTCGGTGTTATCGCCGCCCAGTCCATCGGTGAGCCGGGTACCCAGCTGACCATGCGTACCTTCCACATTGGTGGTGCGGCGAGCCGGGCGTCGGCAGTGGACAACATTCAGGTCAAGCACGGCGGCACCGTTCGTCTGCACAACCTCAAGTCCATTGAAAAGAGCGACGGCTCCCTGGTGGTGGTCTCCCGTTCTTCAGCGCTGGCGGTTGCCGACGAGCAGGGGCGTGAGCGTGAGTGGTACAAGCTGCCGTACGGCGCGGTGCTGTCCGTCAAGCACGGTGACAGTGTTGAGGCCGGCGTTGTGGTCGCCAAGTGGGATCCCCACACCCACCCGATCATCGCCGAGGCCGGCGGTACCGCGAAATTCGTCAACATGGATCAGGGCATTACTGTCCGTACCCAGACCGACGAGCTGACCGGACTGTCGACCATGGAAGTGATCGATTCCAAAGAGCGGCCTGCGGCCGGCAAGGACATCCGCCCCGCGATCCAGTTGGTGGACGCCAAAGGCGAAGATGTCGAACTGCCTGGCGGCGGCACGGCCATCTTCTTCCTGCCGGCCAACGCCTTGGTAACCATGGCCAACGGCGCTAACATCGAGCTCGGTGACGTGGTAGCGCGGATTCCGCAGGAAAGCTCGAAGACCCGGGACATCACCGGTGGTCTGCCGCGGGTTGCCGATCTGTTCGAGGCACGTCGTCCGAAAGAGTCGTCGATCCTCGCGGAAATCAGCGGTACCGTGTCCTTCGGCAAGGAAACCAAGGGCAAGAAGCGCCTGGTCATCACGCCGAAAGACGGCGACGCCTATGAGGTGCTGATTCCCAAGCACCGTCAGATGAACGTGTTCGAGGGCGAGACGGTCGAGAAGGGCGAGGTGATTTCCGATGGCCCGTCCAATCCGCACGACATTTTGCGTCTGCTGGGTGTGGTCGAGCTGGCCAAGTACATCACCAACGAGATCCAGGACGTCTACCGTCTGCAGGGTGTTGTCATCAACGATAAACACATCGAGGTTATCGTTCGGCAGATGCTCCGCAAGGTAGAAATCAGCGATCCGGGTGACACCACGCTGCTGTCTGGCGATCAGGTCGAGATCACCCAGGTGCTCGAAGAAAACGAGAAGGCCAACGTGGCAGACAAGGAGCCCGCGCGCTTCGAGCGTCTGCTGCTGGGTATCACCAAGGCATCTCTGGCAACGGAGTCGTTCATTTCGGCGGCCTCGTTCCAGGAGACCACCCGGGTGCTGACCGAAGGTGCAGTGACCGGTAAGCGTGACTATCTGCGTGGCCTGAAAGAAAACGTGGTGGTTGGTCGACTGATTCCCGCGGGTACCGGTCTGGCCTATCACAACGAGCGTCGCCGCAAGCGTGACCTTGAAGAGCAGGGCGTTACTGCAGCAGACGTCGAAGAGGCTCTGAGCGCCGAACTCAACCGCGAAAGCTGAGTCCGGTCAGCACCACCCGCCGGTAGTTACTTATGCCGCGGGTGGTCAAAAAGAGATCAGTCATCTTGACTGTGCAGGGGCGCAGGCTTAAACTTGCGTCCCTTAAATTTTGCCCCCAGCTTCTGGGGGCAAGTTTCATTGATATGGTTTTTTGGAGTTTGCTTACATGGCAACGATTAATCAGTTGGTGCGTAAGCCTCGTAAGCGCAAGGTAGCCAAGAGCGATGTTCCTGCTCTCCAGGCCTGTCCTCAGCGCCGTGGTGTGTGCACCCGTGTGTACACCACAACGCCGAAGAAGCCGAACTCAGCACTGCGTAAAGTGTGCCGTGTTCGTCTGACCAACGGCTTCGAGGTTTCCTCTTACATTGGTGGTGAAGGTCACAACCTTCAGGAGCACAGTGTTGTGCTGATCCGTGGTGGTCGAGTAAAAGACCTTCCGGGTGTGCGCTATCACACTGTTCGCGGAACGCTGGACACCCAGGGTGTGCAGAACCGTAAACAGGGTCGCTCCAAGTACGGTACTAAACGACCCAAGTCCTGATGTCCCGAGCGGGTGTCTTTTATCGTTGCTTGTCAGAACGGTAAGAGTAAGGCTGAGTAGCTACAGGCTATCTCAGGGGTTCCTGAAGACCTTTTAGATATATAAGGGCTTATCGATGCCTAGAAGAAGAGTTGCAGCAAAACGGGAAATTATCCCGGATCCGAAATTCGGCAGTGCACGTCTTGCCAAGTTCATCAACCACGTGATGGAAAGCGGCAAGAAGTCAGTTGCAGAGCGCATTGTTTACGGCGCCCTGGACATTGTTGCCGAGAAGTCGAAGGAAGAGCCGATCGACATGTTCGAGAAGGCCCTGGAGAACATCCAGCCGATGGTTGAGGTTAAATCCCGTCGCGTGGGTGGTGCTACTTACCAGGTGCCCGTAGAAGTACGGCCTTCCCGTCAGAACGCGCTGGCCATGCGCTGGCTCGTGGAATATTCACGGAAGCGCGGTGAGAAGTCCATGGCTCAGCGTCTGGCAGGTGAGATTCTTGACGCCGCTGACAGCAAGGGCTCCGCTGTTAAGAAGCGTGAAGACGTACACCGCATGGCAGAAGCCAACAAGGCGTTCTCTCACTTCCGTTTCTAATCAGCCGAGGTTTATACAGTGGCACGCAAGACTCCTATCAAGCGTTACAGAAACATTGGTATTTGTGCGCACGTTGATGCGGGCAAAACCACAACCACCGAGCGGGTCCTGTTCTATACAGGGATTTCCCACAAGATCGGTGAAGTTCATGATGGTGCAGCTACCATGGACTGGATGGAGCAGGAGCAGGAGCGTGGTATCACCATTACCTCTGCTGCGACCACCTGTTTCTGGCAGGGCATGGACAAGCAGTATCCGGAGCACCGGATCAACATCATCGACACCCCGGGGCACGTTGACTTTACCATCGAGGTAGAGCGTTCATTGCGTGTACTCGACGGTGCAGTCGTTGTGTTCTGTGGTTCCTCCGGTGTTGAGCCCCAGTCCGAGACGGTATGGCGCCAGGCCAACAAATACGAAGTTCCCCGCATGGTGTTCGTCAACAAGATGGACCGTGCCGGTGCAAACTTCCTGCGCGTGGTCGATCAGATCAAGAATCGTCTGGGCGCGAATGCGGTACCCATCCAGTTGCCGATCGGTGCCGAAGATAACTTCGAAGGCATTGTCGATCTGATTCGTAACAAGGCGATCTACTGGAATGAAGCCGATTCCGGTGTCACCTACGACGAGAAAGATGTGCCCGCGGAAATGGCTGATGAAGTCGCCATGTACCGTGAGCAGATGATGGAAGCAGCAGCTGAAGCCAACGAAGAGCTGATGGAGAAGTACCTCGACGAGGGTGAGCTCTCCAACGACGAAATCAAGAAGGGGCTGCGCATGCGCACCCTGGCCAACGAGATCGTTGTTGCAACCTGTGGCTCGGCGTTCAAGAACAAGGGTGTTCAGGCGGTTCTGGATTCCGTTATCGAATTTCTGCCAGCTCCGGATGAAGTCAAGGCTATCCGTGGCGAGGTTGATGAGGACGGCACCGAAGAGACTCGTCAGGCTGATGACGATGCGCCGTTTGCTGCGCTTGCCTTCAAGATCGCCACCGATCCGTTCGTGGGTACGCTGACTTTCTTCCGGGTATACTCCGGCAAGCTGGAATCCGGCAGTGCGGTATACAATTCCGTCAAGGCCAAAAAAGAGCGCGTCGGCCGTATGGTTCAGATGCACTCGAAAGATCGCCAGGAAATCAAAGAAGTTCTTGCTGGCGATATCGCTGCTGCGATCGGCCTCAAGAGCGTAACCACCGGTGACACTCTGTGCGACGAGAATCACAAGATCATTCTCGAGCGTATGGAGTTCCCCGAGCCGGTTATCTCAGTGGCGGTTGAGCCGAAGTCCAAGGCCGATCAGGAAAAGATGGGTGTGGCGCTGGGCAAGCTGGCCCAGGAAGATCCGTCATTCCGTGTCCGGACTGATGAAGAGTCCGGTCAGACCATCATCTCCGGTATGGGTGAGCTTCACCTGGACATCATCGTCGACCGTATGCGTCGCGAGTTCAAGGTTGAAGCGAACATTGGTAAGCCTCAGGTGGCGTACCGTGAATGCATCCGCAAGCCGGTCGATGTGGAAGGCAAGTTTGTGCGTCAGTCGGGTGGTCGCGGTCAGTACGGTCACGTCAAGATCAAGCTTGAGCCGCTGCCGCTGGGCGATGAAGATGGCGAAAACTTTATCTTCGTGAATGAGATTGTTGGTGGTGTTGTTCCCAAGGAATACATCCCGGCAGTTCAGCAGGGTATCGAAGAGCAGATGCAGAACGGCTGTCTGGCCGGTTATCCGCTTCTGCGTATCAAGGCGACCCTGTACGACGGTTCCTATCACGACGTCGACTCCAACGAGATGGCTTTCAAGGTTGCCGGTTCCATGGCAATGAAGAAGGGTGCGCTGGAAGCAAATCCTGCGCTGCTTGAGCCGATCATGCGAGTTGAAGTTGTGACCCCGGAAGACTACATGGGTGATGTTGTCGGCGACCTGAACCGTCGTCGTGGTGTTATCCAGGGCATGGACGAAGGTCCTGCCGGTAAGGTCATCCGCGCGGAGGTTCCGTTGTCGGAAATGTTCGGTTATGCCACTGACCTGCGTTCCGCAACGCAAGGCCGGGCGTCGTACGCGATGGAGTTCTCTGGTTATTCAGAGGCGCCTTCGAACATTGCCGAAGCGATCATTAAAAAGGGTTGATCCCAGGACTTAAGAAACAGGAAGAGGTGTAACCGTGGCTAAAGAAAAATTTGACCGTACCAAACCGCATTTGAACGTAGGCACCATTGGTCACGTTGACCATGGCAAGACTACTCTGACTGCAGCGCTGACCCGTGTTTGTCACGAAGTGTGGGGCACTGGTACTGCAAGTGCGTTCGATCAGATCGATAACGCACCGGAAGAGAAGGCGCGTGGTATCACCATCGCCACCTCTCACGTTGAGTACGATTCTCCTACCCGTCACTACGCACACGTAGACTGCCCGGGCCACGCCGACTATGTGAAGAACATGATCACCGGTGCGGCGCAGATGGACGGCGCTATCCTGGTGTGTTCCGCCGCTGACGGCCCTATGCCGCAGACGCGTGAGCACATCCTGCTGTCCCGTCAGGTTGGCGTGCCTTTCATCGTTGTGTTCCTGAACAAGGCGGACATGGTTGACGATGAAGAGCTGCTCGAGCTGGTCGAGATGGAAGTTCGTGATCTGCTGAGCCAGTACGACTTCCCCGGTGATGATACTCCGATCGTCACCGGTTCTGCCCTGATGGCGCTGGAAGGCAAAGACGACAACGAGATGGGTACTACCGCTGTCAAGAAGCTGGTAGAGGCCCTGGACGACTACATCCCGGAGCCGGAGCGTGCCATCGATCAGCCGTTCCTGATGCCGATCGAGGATGTATTCTCCATCTCCGGTCGTGGTACCGTTGTGACCGGTCGTGTCGAGCGTGGCATCATCAAGGTTGGTGAGGAAATTGAGATTGTCGGTATCAAGGATACCGTCAAGACCACCTGTACCGGTGTTGAAATGTTCCGCAAGCTGCTTGACGAAGGTCGTGCCGGTGAGAACGTTGGTGTTCTTCTGCGTGGTACCAAGCGTGACGACGTTGAGCGTGGTCAGGTTCTGTGTAAGCCGGGTACCATCAAGCCGCACACCAAGTTCGAGTGTGAAGTGTACGTACTGTCCAAAGAAGAAGGTGGTCGTCATACTCCGTTCTTCAAGGGCTACCGTCCGCAGTTCTACTTCCGTACCACCGACGTAACCGGTTCTTGCGAGCTGCCGGAAGGTGTGGAAATGGTAATGCCGGGTGACAACGTCAAGATGAGTGTTACCCTGATCGCCCCGATCGCCATGGAAGATGGTCTGCGCTTCGCGATTCGCGAAGGCGGCCGTACCGTTGGTGCCGGCGTGGTCTCCAAGATCATCGAGTAAGTCGCTCGGTTGATCAGGAAAAAGGGGCTGATACGTCAGCCCCTTTTTCCGTTAAAGCCGCACATGTTACCCGATCGCGTCAAACTGTATGGCAGTTGACACGGTTGGGTATTATGCATACAATGCGGCTCCTTTTTTTGAAGGTCGGCTAAACAAGTAGCTGCTACGAGTGGAGTTTGGTGCATCATGCAAAGCCAAAAAATTCGAATCCGGTTGAAGGCGTTTGATTATCGCCTAATCGACCAGTCCACGCAGGAGATTGTCGATACCGCTAAGCGGACCGGCGCTCAGGTGCGTGGGCCTATCCCTCTGCCGACGCGGAAGGAAAAGTACACTGTTCTGATCTCTCCGCACGTCAATAAAGACGCGCGCGATCAGTATGAAATTCGTACTCATAAGCGTCTGCTCGACATTGTTGAGCCGACGGAAAAGACAGTAGATGCTTTGATGAAGCTGGACCTGGCAGCAGGTGTAGACGTTCAGATCAGCCTCGGCTAATACCGCCCGGTATTAGTCTGTGTAACTGTCATAAGGCCATAGAGGGTGAGAGCCCCGTACACTTAAGAGGTGAAACATGGCAATTGGTGTTGTCGGTCGTAAGGCCGGTATGACCCGTATTTTTACGGAAGATGGGCAGGCGCTGCCCGTGACGGTAATCGAGGTTGAGCCCAACCGCATTACCCAACTCAAAACTCTTGAAAGCGATGGCTATCGCGCGGTTCAGGTAACCGTGGGTGCCCGTCGTTCCTCTCGTGTGACCAAGAGCGAAGCAGGCCACTATGCCAAAGCCGGGGTCGAAGCCGGGCGTGGTATGTGGGAATTTCGACTGGCCGATGGCGAAGGTGAAGACCTGGTGGCCGGCGGCGAGATCACTGCTTCTGTCTTTGAAGACGGTCAGGTTGTTGATGCTGTCGGTCAGTCCAAAGGTAAAGGTTTCCAGGGCGGCGTGAAGCGCTGGAACTTCTCCATGCAGGACGCGACCCACGGTAACTCACTGTCTCATCGTGCTCCGGGTTCCATCGGTCAGAACCAGACTCCGGGTAAGGTGTTCAAGGGCAAAAAGATGGCGGGCCAGATGGGTAATGCGCAGGTCACTGTGCAGAACCTGAAGATTGTCCGTGTCGATGCCGAGCGCAACCTGCTGCTGGTAAGTGGTGCCGTTCCTGGCGCGACCGGCGGTAACGTTGTCATCAAGCCTGCAGTTAAAGCCTGAGGAGCGGTTCGATGGAATTGACTATTACAGGTAGCGGCAAGGGAATTACTGTTTCCGAAGCTGCGTTTGCCAAAGATTTTAACGAGTCGCTGGTTCACCAGGTGGTTACTGCTTATATGGCAGGCGGCCGTCAGGGCACCAAGGCTCAGAAGACGCGTTCAGAAGTCAGCGGCGGTGGTAAGAAGCCCTGGCGTCAGAAGGGCACCGGTCGTGCCCGTGCCGGTACTATCCGTAGCCCGATCTGGCGCTCCGGTGGTGTGACCTTCGCTGCCAAGCCTCGCGACTTTGAGCAGAAGGTCAACCGTAAAATGTACCGCGCAGCGATGCGCTCCATTTTTTCCGAGCTGGTTCGCCAGGAGCGTCTGGTCGTAGTTGACGATATGAGTGTCGACAGCCCCAAGACCAAGGCGTTCAGTGCCAAGCTGAAGGATATCGGTGTAACCAACGCGCTGATTCTTGCCGATAACGTTGAGCAGAATCTGCACCTGGCATCACGCAA
Organism: Pseudomonadota bacterium; assembly: GCA_051750305.1. Classification (GTDB taxonomy): domain Bacteria; phylum Pseudomonadota; class Gammaproteobacteria; order Pseudomonadales; family Oleiphilaceae; genus Marinobacter. Next base: position 27,882 of record JBNJJM010000006.1, read on the forward strand.
CATCCCGCACGTTGATGTGCGCGATATTGCTGGTCTGGATCCGGTGAGCCTGGTTGCCTTCGAGAAGGTCGTTGTGACCGTTCCCGCTCTGAAGAAGATCGAGGAGATGCTGGGATGAATCAGGAACGCATTTACAAGGTTCTTCTGGGACCGCACGTATCTGAGAAAGCTTCTCTGGTGGCCGAGCACGGCCAGGTTGTCTTCCGGGTCGCCCCGGACGCCACCAAGCCCGAGATCAAGAAAGCCGTTGAGCAGCTGTTCAACGTCACCGTCGAAGGTGTTCAGGTTCTGAACCGTAAGGGTAAGCTTAAGCGCACTATCCGCGGGTTCGGCAAGCGTAATGACATTCGTAAGGCTTACGTAAAGCTGGCTGAAGGTCAGGACATCGATTTTCTGGATGTGGAATAAGGTAAAGGGGTCGTAATATGCCGATCGTCAAAACCAAGCCAACATCTGCCGGACGCCGTCACGTTGTAAAGCTTTACAACCCGGATCTGCACAAAGGGCGCCCATACGAGCCGTTGGTAGAAACAAAGAGTAAGTCTGGTGGCCGTAATAATGTGGGCCGCATTACTACTCGTCACATTGGTGGTGGCCATAAGCAGCACTACCGCGTTATTGATTTCAAGCGGACCAAAGATGGTATTCCGGCGACTATCGAGCGCCTGGAATACGATCCGAACCGCTCTGCGCACATCGCACTGCTGAAGTACGCCGATGGCGAGCGTCGTTACATCATCGCTCCCAAAGGTATGCAGATTGGCGATCCTGTGCGCTCCGGTATCGACGCGCCGATTAAAGTGGGTAGCACGCTTCCGCTCCGGAATATTCCGGTCGGTTCTGTTATCCATTGCGTCGAACTCAAGCCTGGCAAAGGTGCCCAGCTGGCTCGCTCCGCGGGCGCATCCGTACAGCTGGTAGCGCGTGAAGGTGCTTATGCCACCATCCGCCTGCGCTCAGGTGAAATGCGAAAGGTGCTTGTGGACTGTCGCGCAACGTTGGGTGAAGTATCCAACAGCGAGCACAGCCTCAAGCAGCTTGGTAAAGCGGGTGCATCACGTTGGCGCGGTAAACGTCCAACAGTACGTGGTGTTGCTATGAACCCAGTTGACCACCCACATGGTGGTGGTGAAGGGCGTACCTCTGGCGGGCGTCACCCGGTTACTCCGTGGGGTGTTCCGACCAAAGGGCATAAGACTCGTAAGAACAAGCGTACTGACAAGATGATAGTACGTCGTCGTTCAGCCAAGTAAACGACTACATAGAGGTAAATGCTGTGCCACGTTCTTTAAAGAAAGGTCCTTTTATAGACCTGCATCTGTTGAAGAAGGTCGAGGCAGCTCTGGAAGCGAACGACAAGCGTCCGATCAAGACCTGGTCCCGTCGTTCGACGATCTTCCCGGAGTTCGTAGGCTTGACCATTGCAGTCCACAACGGCAAGCAACACGTGCCGGTTTATGTCACCGAAGATATGGTCGGGCATAAGCTGGGTGAGTTCGCGGCAACGCGTACTTATCGTGGTCATGCGGCCGACAAGAAAGCTAAACGCTGATTGTGAGGGGAATAGAAATGGAAGTAGCGGCTAAGTACAAGGGCGCTCGCCTCTCAGCTCAGAAAGCGCGTCTTGTCGCTGACCAAGTACGCGGCAAGGCTGTTGAGGACGCCCTGAACATTCTGACTTTCAGCCCGAAGAAGGCGGCGGTCGTGATCAAGAAAGCTCTTGAATCCGCCATCGCCAATGCTGAGCACAACGAAGGTCTCGACGTAGATGATCTGCGGGTCTCCACCGTTATGGTGGATGAAGGTCCGACGCTCAAGCGAATCAAAGCTCGAGCCAAGGGGCGCGCTGACCGGATTTTCAAGCGCACCTGCCATATCACCGTCAAGGTCGCCGACAAGTAGGAGATGCTCAGATGGGTCATAAAGTAAATCCAACCGGCATTCGCCTGGGTGTGATCAAAGAGCACAACTCAGTCTGGTATGCCGATAAAAAGGAATACGCGAAAAACCTGCTGAACGATATTCAGGTTCGCGAATTCCTCGACAAGCGTCTGGTAAAGGCGTCTGTCAGCAAGATTGTGATCGAGCGCCCTGCTCAGAACGCCCGTATCACGATCCATACAGCCCGTCCCGGTATTGTTATCGGTAAGAAGGGTGAAGATGTTGACCGTCTGCGTCGTGAAGTCAGCGACATGATGGGTGTGCCTGTGCATATCAACATCGAAGAAGTCCGCAAGCCGGACCTGGATGCCCGCCTGGTAGCGCAGAACGTTGCCGGTCAGCTGGAGCGTCGTGTGATGTTCCGTCGTGCCATGAAGCGCGCGGTACAGAACGCCATGCGTCAAGGCGCCAAGGGTATCAAGATTCAGGTAGGCGGACGTCTCGGGGGTGCTGAAATCGCGCGTTCCGAGTGGTATCGCGAAGGTCGTGTACCTCTGCACACTCTGCGTGCAGATATTGATTACGCAACCTACGAAGCGCATACCACTTACGGCGTTATCGGCGTCAAGGTATGGATCTTCAAAGGTGAGATTCTTGGTGGTATGGAGCAGGTCCGTGCTGACAAGAAAGCCTCTGGGAAGAAAGGTTCTAAGTAAAGGGGCACTCTTATGCTGCAACCAAAACGCACCAAATTTCGCAAGGTAATGAAAGGCCGTAACACCGGCCTCGCGCACCGCGCTAACAAGGTGAGCTTCGGTGAATACGGATTGAAGGCGACCAGCCGTGGGCGTATAACTGCGCGCCAGATTGAGGCAGCGCGTCGTACCATGACTCGCCGCATCAAGCGGGGCGGTAAGATCTGGATCCGGGTGTTCCCGGACAAGCCGATCACCGGTAAGCCGCTGGAAGTACGAATGGGTAAAGGTAAGGGTTCTGTCGAGTATTGGGTGGCTGAGATTCAGCCGGGCCGCATGCTCTACGAGATGGAAGGTGTTGCGGAAGATATCGCTCGCGAAGCCTTCACTCTCGCGGCGGCCAAACTGCCGGTACAGACCACCTTTGTAACGAGGACGGTGATGTGATGAAAGCAACAGAGCTGCGTGAAAAGTCCGTCGAGGAGCTGAACAGCGAGCTGATCGACCTCCTGAAGGAGCAGTTCAACCTGCGCATGCGCAAAGCGACAGGTCAGCTGAATCAGTCTCACCTTCTCGGCAATGTGAAGCGCGACATCGCTCGCGTGAAAACAGTATTGAATGAAAAGGCAGGACAGTGACATGACCGAAGCTACCCAAACTGCCAGAACTCTGAGCGGCAAGGTCGTGAGCAACAAGATGGAGAAATCCATCGTGGTCCTGGTTGAGCGCCAGGTGAAGCACCCTCTGTACGGTAAGTACATGAAGCGCTCAACCAAGATTCATGCTCACGATGAGAGCAACCAGTGCAATATCGGTGACACTGTAACGATCCAGGAAACCCGTCCGGTCTCGAAGACCAAGAGCTGGGCCCTGGTGGAAGTTACCGAAACGGCATCCAAGGTGTAATTCGCCCGGAGAACAACCATGATTCAGACTCAAACAATGCTTGAAGTCGCGGATAACAGCGGTGCGCGTCAGGTGATGTGCATCAAGGTCCTGGGCGGTTCACACCGGCGCTACGCAAGCGTTGGGGATATCATCAAGGTGACCGTCAAGGAAGCCATCCCCCGCGGCAAGGTGAAGAAAGGCCAGGTCCTGAAGGCTGTTGTAGTACGTACCCGCAAGGGTGTGCGTCGTCCGGACGGTTCGCTGATCCGTTTTGACGGTAACGCGGCGGTACTTCTGAACAATCAGGACGCTCCCATTGGTACCCGTATCTTCGGACCGGTTACCCGTGAACTGCGCAACGAGAAGTTCATGAAGATTATCTCACTGGCACCCGAAGTACTTTAAGGACCAGAGGCCGGTTATGAAAAAGATCAAACGAGATGACGAAGTAATCGTCACCACGGGGAAAGATAAAGGCAAACGTGGTAAAGTCCTGAAGGTTCAGGACGATGGCCGAGTGATTGTTTCTGGCATCAATATGATGAAGAAGCACACCAAGCCGAACCCGATGCTGGGCACCCCAGGTGGCATCGTCGAGAAAGAAGCACCTATCCAGGCTTCCAACGTGGCTATTTTTAATCCGCAGACCGGCAAAGCCGATCGCGTAGGCTTCCAGATCAAGGAAGACGGCGCCAAAGTGCGGATCTTCAAGTCCACGAACGAAGCTGTCGATAACCAGTAAGCGGTGGTGGTTACGATGCTTAACATGAAAGAGCAGTACAGTAAGGAAGTGGTACCCGCCCTGCAGAAGGAGTTCGGCTACAAGAACGTCATGCAGGTGCCGCGTATCGAAAAGATCACCCTGAACATGGGTGTCGGTGAAGCGGTTGGTGACAAGAAGCTGATTGAAAATGCCGTGGCGGATCTTGAGCGCCTGGCAGGACAAAAAGCGGTTGTTACCAAGGCACGTAAATCCGTTGCGGGTTTCAAGATCCGTGAAGGTTGGCCTATCGGATGTAAGGTTACTCTGCGCGGCGAGCGTATGTGGGACTTCTTTGATCGCCTGGTACACATCGCGGTTCCCCGCGTTCGTGACTTCCGCGGTTTGAACCCCAAGTCGTTCGACGGTCGTGGTAACTACAGCATGGGTGTGCGTGAGCAGATCATTTTCCCGGAGATTGAGTACGACAAGGTCGACAAGATCCGTGGTCTGGACATCACCATTACCACCACTGCCGGTACCGACGACGAAGGTCGCGAACTGTTGAAAGCGTTCGGCTTTCCGTTCAAGAAATAAGGAACGAGTGTAATGGCTAAGGTTTCCATGAAGAACCGTGAGCTCAAGCGCGAAAAAACCGTTGCGAAGTATGCAGCGAAGCGTGCCGAGCTCAAGGCGATTATCAAGAACCCGAATACCAGCGATGAAGAGCGTTGGGACGCACAGATGAAGCTGCAGCAGCTTCCTCGCGATGCCAGCCCGTCACGTCTTCGTAATCGTTGCCAGGTGACTGGTCGTCCCCACGGCGTTCTGCGCAAGTTCGAACTTTCACGGATCAAGCTCCGTGAGTACGGCATGCGCGGTGACGTACCGGGTCTGACCAAAGCAAGCTGGTAAGACAGGCATCCTGGCCTCGGTCAGGTGCCCGTTGGTAAGCGGTGCGGCGCGCCGCTGCACAACTAAAAAGATCAGGAGTCTCATACCAATGAGTATGCAAGATACGCTTGCGGATATGTTTACCCGTATCCGTAACGCACAGATGGCACAGAAGGCCGATGTGGCCATGCCGTCTTCAAAGATGAAGATCTCCGTAGCCCAGGTCCTCAAGGACGAAGGTTACGTTGAAGATTTTTCCGTTTCAGCTGACGCGAAGCCCGAGCTGACGATTACTCTGAAATACTTCGGCGGCAAGCCGGTTATTGAAGAGATCAAGCGGGTCAGCCGTCCGAGTCTGCGCCAGTACAAAGGCGCTGGGGAACTGCCGAAAGTATCCGGTGGTCTGGGAGTCGCGATTGTCTCAACGTCCAAGGGCGTTATGACAGACCGCGCCGCACGTGCTGCCGGCGTGGGTGGCGAAGTCATCTGCACCGTATTCTAGGAGAATCACATGTCCAGGGTTGCCAATAATCCTGTCGTGCTGCCTTCCGGTGTTGAGGTTAAGCTGAACGGACAGGAAATCAATGTGAAGGGCTCCAAGGGAGCGCTTCAAATTACCATTCACCAGGCGGTAGAAGTAAAGCAGGACGAAAACGTTCTTCGCTTTGCAGCCCGTGATGGTGCCAAACAGTCCCGCGCTCTTGCTGGTACTACCCGTGCATTGGTCAACAACATGGTGACCGGTGTATCGACAGGCTGGGAGCGCAAGCTCGCACTGACGGGCGTAGGTTACCGTGCTCAGGCGCAAGGTAAGAAGCTCAACCTGACACTGGGTTTTTCTCACCCGGTCGAGTATGAGCTGCCCGAGGGGATTACCGCTGAAACTCCGTCCAATACGGAAGTTGTGATTCGCGGAATCGACAAGCAACAGGTTGGCCAGGTCGCTGCGGAAATCCGCGCATTCCGTCCGCCAGAGCCTTATAAAGGCAAGGGTGTTCGTTATGCGGATGAGCAGGTCAGACGCAAAGAAGCCAAGAAGAAATAAGGCGGGACTATGAGCGCGAATAACGAAAGATTGCGTCGCGCACGCAAAGTGCGCATGAAAATCCGTGAGTTGGGTACCGATCGTCTGTGTGTTCATCGCACACCGCGTCACATGTACGCCCAGGTCACGACTGCAGATGGCAGCAAGGTTATTGCCACTGCCTCCACGTTGGATAAGGAACTGCGCCAGGGTGCAACCGGTAACGTGGACGCTGCCAAGAAGGTCGGTCAGCTGATCGCTGAGCGTGCCAAGGCGGCAGGTGTAGAGAGCGTTGCTTTTGACCGCTCCGGTTACCGTTATCACGGTCGCGTCCAGGCTCTTGCCGACGCGGCTCGTGAAGCTGGCTTGCAATTCTAAGAGGTGGAGAAGATGAGCGTTAACGAACAGAAGGCGCCTGAGCTCCAGGAGAAGCTGGTTCAGGTCAATCGTGTCGCCAAGGTAGTTAAGGGTGGCCGTATTTTCGCCTTCACCGCACTGACCGTAGTGGGTGATGGTAAAGGTCGCGTTGGTTTTGGTCGTGGCAAGGCGCGTGAAGTGCCGGTCGCTATCCAGAAGGCCATGGAAGCTGCGCGCAAGAACATGGTAGAGGTTCCGCTTGACGGTACGACTCTGCAATACCCGGTGAAGGCTCAGCATGGCGGCTCCAAGGTCTACATGCAGCCAGCCTCCGAAGGTACTGGTATCATCGCCGGCGGTGCGATGCGTGCGGTACTGGAAGTTGCCGGTGTTCAGAACGTACTGTCCAAGTGTTACGGGTCTACCAACCCGGTGAACGTGGTACGTTCCACCATCAAGGGTCTCCAGGCGACACAGGCGCCTGAGGATATTGCAGCCAAGCGCGGTAAAACCGTGGAAGAGATTCTGGGTTGAAGTCATGGCGAACGCAAAAACGATCAAAGTAACTCTGACCCGCAGCCCCATCGGCTGCCAGCCTAAGCACAAACTGTGCGTCAAGGGCCTGGGTCTTCGTAAAATCGGTCACACCGTGGAAGTTGAGGACACTCCGTCCATCCGCGGCATGATCAACCGGGTTGATTACCTGGTTCGGGTTGAGGAGAACTAAGATGCGTCTGAACGAACTTAGTCCAGAGCCCGGTTCACGTCCGGCCGCAAGGCGCGTAGGTCGTGGTATCGGTAGCGGTCTCGGTAAAACCGGTGGTCGTGGTCACAAGGGTCTGAAGGCCCGTTCCGGTGGCAGTGTTGCACCCGGTTTCGAGGGTGGTCAGCAGCCGTTGGCCCGTCGTCTGCCGAAATTCGGTTTCACCTCGCGTCAGCAGCGTTACGTGGCTGAAATTCGCCTGAACGAACTGGCGAAGGTTGAAGGTGATGTGGTAGACCTCGATGCTCTCAAGAAAGCAGACATCGTGCGCGAAGAAATTCGTGAAGCGAAGGTGATCCTCTCTGGCGAACTGAGCCGTGCGGTAACCGTTAAGGGTCTGCGAGTGACCAAGGGCGCACGCGAGGCGATTACTGCCGCGGGTGGAAAAGTCGAAGACTAAGGCGAGTCGAGGACTAAATGGCCAAGACAGCATCATTGCCTGCGGGCGCGGGTAAAGGACTGGCGGAGCTGCGTTCGCGGCTCTGGTTTGTCTTCCTGGCATTGTTGGTGTACCGGATCGGTGCCCACATTCCGGTGCCGGGAATTAACCCGGACCGCCTGGCAGCATTGTTTGATCAGAACCAGGGAACCATCCTGAGTCTGTTCAACATGTTTTCCGGTGGTGCGCTTGAGCGCATGAGTATCTTCGCACTCGGTATCATGCCGTATATTTCGGCTTCGATTATCATGCAGCTCATGACTGCGGTCAGTCCGCAGCTTGAGCAGCTGAAAAAAGAAGGCGAAGCTGGTCGTCGCAAGATTAGCCAGTACACGCGGTATGGTACGGTTATCCTGGCCCTGGTTCAGGGCTTCGGTATTTCTGTCGGTCTGGCATCTCAGGGCGTTACCTTCAACGACAGCTTCAGCTTCCACTTTGTGGCAGTTGTTTCGTTCGTAAGTGGTGCGGTCTTCATGATGTGGCTGGGAGAGCAGATCACTGAGCGTGGCGTCGGTAACGGTATTTCCCTGCTGATTTTCGCCGGGATCGTAGCCGGTCTGCCCGGCGCTATCGGTCAGACCCTGGAGCAGGCGCGGAACGGCGAGATGAGTCTTCTTGTTGTTCTGGGCATTGGTGTGCTGGCGATTGCTGTGGTTGGCTTCGTGGTCTTCATGGAGCGCGGTCAGCGTCGACTGACCATCAATTACGCCAAGCGTCAGCAGGGCCGCCGGGTTTTCGCCCAGCAGTCCAGCCATCTGCCGCTGAAGGTGAATATGGCCGGTGTTATTCCGCCGATCTTTGCCTCGTCTATTCTGCTGTTTCCGGCGTCGCTGGGGCAGTGGTTTGGCCAGGGTGAGGGCATGGAGTGGCTCAGCGATATTTCCCAGGCTCTGGCGCCCAGTCAGCCTCTGTATATCATCCTGTTTGCGGCAGCAGTGGTATTCTTCTGCTTCTTCTACACAGCGCTGATGTACAACCCGAAAGAAGTTGCGGATAACCTCAAGCGCTCTGGAGCGTTTATTCCGGGCATCCGTCCCGGTGATCAGACCGCCAAGTATATTGATGGCGTGCTGACCCGGCTGACGTTGTTCGGTGCAATGTACATTGCAGCAGTTTCCCTGTTCCCTCAGTTCCTGATGGTAGCCGGGAATGTACCGTTCTATCTGGGCGGCACCTCTCTGCTGATTGTTGTAGTCGTGGTGATGGATTTCATGGCCCAGGTGCAGTCACACCTGATGTCTCATCAGTATGATTCGCTGATGAAGAAGTCCAATCTCAAGGGCTATGGTCGGAACGGCTAACGCCGTTCCCCTTGAAAACTGGAGTCGACAATGAAAGTACGCGCTTCGGTAAAGAAAATTTGCCGTAACTGCAAAGTAATTCGTCGCAATGGCTCAGTGCGAGTCATTTGCTCGGAGCCTCGCCACAAGCAGCGTCAGGGCTGATCTCCCTCGGGAATCGGTCAGACATTGCAAGGGTTTCGGAATGATGGCGCTTGACTCCATGCGGAGTCAGGCGCTATTATTTCGCGCCCTTTTTGTGGCGGAAAATTCACACAGCAAAGCTTTGAACGCGGAGTAATTTGGATGGCACGTATAGCCGGTGTCAATATACCCGATAACAAACATGCTGTTATCTCGCTGACCTACATCTTTGGTGTTGGCAAGACAACAGCTCAAAAGCTTTGCGATGCAACCGGCGTCAAGCCGGACGTCAAGGTCAAGGACCTGTCCGACGAGCAACTTGAAGCACTTCGTAGCGAAGTGGGCAAGGTGTCTGTCGAAGGCGATCTGCGTCGTGAAGTACAGATGAACATCAAGCGTTTGAAGGATCTCGGATGTCACCGTGGTCTGCGTCATCGTCATGGCCTTCCGGTCCGTGGCCAGCGCACCAAGACCAACGCCCGCACCCGTAAAGGTCCTCGCAAACCTATTCGTAAGTAACAGGTAGGCAAACATGGCAAAGCCAGGTACACGTACCCGTAAAAAGGTGAAAAAGACGGTTGTTGATGGCGTCGCGCACATTCACGCGTCCTTCAACAACACTATCGTGACCATTTCTGACCGTCAGGGCAACGTCCTGTCCTGGGCTACCTCTGGTGGTTCCGGTTTCCGTGGGTCACGCAAGAGTACACCTTTTGCTGCGCAGGTAGCAGCTGAAAGAGCCGGTAATGCGGCTGCTGAATACGGCCTTAAAAACCTGGACGTAGAGGTTAAGGGTCCTGGGCCCGGACGTGAATCTGCAGTTCGCGCGCTGAACGCGTGTGGCTACAAGATCACCAACATCACTGATGTGACGCCGATTCCCCATAACGGCTGTCGTCCGCCCAAAAAGCGCCGCGTCTAACACAGGAGACAGTGAATTATGGCTCGTTATACAGGCCCGAAGTGCAAGCTGTCTCGTCGTGAAGGGACAGATCTTTTTCTAAAGAGCGGTGTTCGCGCGCTCGATTCCAAGTGCAACATCGAGACTCCGCCGGGTATGCACGGCGCGCGTCGCGGTCGTCTGTCCGAGTACGGCGTACAGCTTCGTGAAAAACAGAAAGTCCGTCGTATTTACGGCGTACTGGAGAAGCAGTTCCGTAACTACTATAAAGAAGCGGCCCGCATCAAGGGCGCAACCGGTGAAAACCTGCTGCAGCTTCTTGAAGGTCGTCTCGACAACGTTGTATACCGCATGGGTTTTGGTTCTACCCGTGCTGAATCCCGTCAGCTCGTTTCTCACAAAGCGATCCTGGTGAACGACAAGGTAGTGAACATTCCTTCCTACCAGGTCAAGCCGGGTGACGTTGTGAGTGTGCGTGAAAAGGCAAAAAACCAGCTCCGCGTCAAAGGCGCGCTGGATCTGTCTTCAAGCCGCGCACCGGTGAGCTGGGTAGAGGTCGACGCCAGCAAGATGTCAGGCGTTTACAAGTCAGTGCCTGAGCGCACTGAGCTGCCGGCCGACATCAACGAGAACCTCATCGTCGAGCTTTACTCGAAGTAAAGCCCAGTTAGCAACGAGAGCAGATAGGGGCGTCTATGCAGCGTTCAGTACATGAGTTATTGACACCTCGTACCATTGACGTGAAGGAATCAAACGCCACGCGTGCCAAGGTGACCCTGGAGCCTCTGGAAAGAGGTTTCGGTCATACCCTGGGTAGCGCACTGCGCCGTATACTCTTGTCCTCAATGCCGGGCTGTGCGATCACAGAAGCACAGATTGACGGTGTTCTGCATGAGTACAGCGCAATCGAAGGTGTCCAGGAAGACGTCATTGAGATTCTTCTGAATCTCAAGGGCGTGGCTGTCAAGATGGGCGGTCGGGATGAAGCCGAGGTTACCCTCAGCAAGAAAGGCCCGGGCGTTGTTACAGCCGGAGATATCAAGCTGGATCATGATGTCGAGATCACCAACCCGGATCATGTGATCTGTCACCTGAGTGAAAACGGTGAAGTGAACATGCGTCTCAAGGTTGCTCGTGGTCGCGGCTATGAGCCAGCCGATCAGCGGGGTCTGGACGAGGACGAAACTCGCGCTATCGGACGCCTGCAGCTGGACGCAACCTTCAGTCCGGTTCGTCGTGTTGCCTATGCCGTGGAAAGCGCACGGGTAGAGCAGCGCACCGACCTGGACAAGCTGGTTATTGATCTGGAGACCAATGGCACTATCGATCCGGAAGAAGCAATTCGCCGGGCGGCCACCATTCTTCAGCAGCAACTGGCGGTGTTTGTCGACTTCGATCATGAGAAAGAGCCCGAGCGTGTCGAGGAAGAGGAAGAAATCGATCCGATTCTCCTGCGTCCGGTGGATGATCTGGAATTGACTGTGCGTTCAGCTAACTGCTTGAAGGCTGAGAACATCTACTACATCGGCGATCTGATCCAGCGCACAGAAGTTGAGCTGCTGAAGACGCCTAACCTTGGTAAAAAGTCGCTGACCGAGATCAAGGACGTACTTGCGTCCCGTGGTCTGTCACTGGGTATGCGTCTTGATAACTGGCCGCCGGCAAGCCTTCGTGGCGACGACCGGGTTCTGGGCGGTTAATCGCCGATTAGTTTAAGGTAAGGAATAAGAGCAATGCGTCATCGTAAGAGTGGTCGTAAGTTCAGCAGGACCAGTGCGCATCGCAAGGCCATGTTCCGTAACATGACTGCGTCACTGGTTGAACACGAGCTGATCAAGACAACGCTGCCGAAAGCCAAAGAGCTTCGTCGTGTAGCTGAGCCTTTGATCACGCTCTCAAAGAATGATTCGGTCGCGAATCGTCGGCTGGCGTTTTCTCGCCTGCGTAGCGATGCGGCGGTAGCCAAGCTGTTTGATGAGCTGGGCCCCCGTTATAGCGAGCGTCCGGGTGGTTACCTTCGTATCCTGAAGTGCGGCTTCCGCGCCGGCGATAATGCCCCGATGGCATTCGTTGAGCTGGTTGGTCGTCCGCTGGATATCGAAGCGGAAGAGGTGGACGAAGACGAAGAGTAAAATCTTCGGATTGGTCCACAAAAAAGCCGGAGGGAAACCTCCGGCTTTTTTTGTGTCTGGCGGTTACTTGCTCAGGATGGGCTTCAGGTAGCGCCCGGTGTGTGACGCTGTCGCTTCAGCGACCTGCTCCGGTGTGCCCTCCGCGATGATATGACCGCCGCCGGAGCCGCCCTCCGGACCCAGATCGATGATCCAGTCGGCGGTCTTGATCACATCCAGGTTGTGCTCAATGACGACGATGGTATTGCCGTGATCCCGCAGCCGTTGCAGAACGTTGAGCAATTGCTGAATGTCGTAGAAATGCAGGCCGGTCGTGGGCTCATCCAGAATGTAAAGGGTCTTTCCGGTGTCCCGCTTGGACAGCTCCTTGGCGAGTTTGACCCGTTGCGCTTCGCCCCCGGACAGGGTAACGGCACTCTGTCCCAGGCGGATGTAGGACAGCCCAACGTCGATCAGAGTCTGCAGTTTGCGGGCAATAAAAGGCACCGGATCAAAGAACTCGCGTCCTTCCTCCACCGTCATGTCCAGTACTTCATGGATGCTCTTGCCCTTGTAGCGTACCTCGAGGGTTTCCCGGTTGTAGCGTTTGCCTTTGCAGACGTCGCAGGGAACGTAAACATCGGGAAGAAAGTGCATTTCCACCTTGATGACGCCGTCGCCCTGACAGGCTTCACAGCGGCCGCCTTTCACGTTGAAGCTGAAGCGCCCCGGCTTGTAGCCGCGGGACCGGGCCTCCTGGGTGCCAGCAAACAATTCGCGGATCGGCGTGAATAATCCGGTGTAGGTCGCCGGGTTGGAGCGGGGCGTGCGGCCGATAGGGCTCTGGTCAATGTCGATGACCTTGTCCAGATGGTCCAGTCCCTTGAGTTTGGCGTAGGGCGCATGGTTCAGGCTGGTGGCTTTGTTCAGTTTGGCGGCGGCAACCGGGTACAGGGTGCTGTTGATGAGTGTGGACTTGCCTGATCCGGAGACGCCGGTGACGCAGGTCATCACGCCCAGCGGGATGTTCAGTGTCACATCCTGCAGGTTGTTCCCGCTTGCGCCGGTAAGCGTCAGTTGCTTGCCGTTGCTGCTGTTGCGGGTGGCGGGAATGGCAATCTCCTGGGTGCCATTCAGGTACTGGCCGGTCAGGGAGTCGGGGTTGTTGATAATCTGTTCCGGGGTACCCTGTGCGATAATCTGCCCGCCATGTACGCCGGCGCCCGGGCCAATGTCGATGACGTGGTCAGCGGCCCGTATGGCGTCTTCGTCGTGTTCCACCACGATCACCGTGTTGCCGAGATCGCGGAGGTGGGTCAGGGTGGCCAGCAGGCGGTCGTTATCGCGCTGGTGCAGACCGATTGATGGTTCGTCGAGGATGTACATGACGCCCACCAGCCCAGCACCGATCTGGCTGGCCAGCCGGATTCGCTGGGCTTCGCCGCCGGACAGTGTGTCGGCGCTGCGCTCGAGGGTGAGGTACTCGAGGCCGACGTTGACCAGGAACTGAAGACGCTGACGCACCTCCTTCAGGATTTTTTCCGCGATTTCGCCCTTGCGGCCGGGCAGGGCGAGGGTTTCGAAATAATCATGGGCCTCGCCCACTGGCAGGTGGGTCACGTCGGAAATGTTGTGGTCTTCTACGAACACATGGCGGGCACTGCGGCGCAGGCGGGAGCCGTGGCAATCCTTGCAGGGCTGGGTGCTGAGGTTCCGCGCCAGCTCCTCGCGCATGCTCTGGGAGTCGGTCTCCCGGTAGCGGCGTTCCAGGTTTGGCAGTATGCCTTCAAAGGGATGGGCTTTCTCCATGATGTGGCCACGGGAATTCACATACCGGAACGGGATGTCTTCGCTGCCCGAGCCATAGAGCAGCGTCTGTTGGAAGTCCTCGGGCAGATCGACCCATGGGGTTTCCATGTCGACGCCGTAATGCTCGGCCACACTAGTGAGCATCTGAAAGTAATAGACGGCGCGGCGATCCCAGCCCTTGATGGCGCCGGCAGCGAGGTTCGCTTCCGGGTGCTGGACGATTTTCTCCGGGTCGAAGAACTGTTTGACGCCGAGGCCGTCACAGGTGGGGCAGGCGCCGGCCGGGTTGTTGAAGGAGAACAGCCGTGGCTCCAGCTCGCTCAGGGAATAACCGCATTGGGTGCAGGCGTAGCGGGCCGAGAAGGTGTGTTCTTCGCCCTCGCCGCTCATCGGAGCAACCAGGGCAATGCCGTCGGCCAGTGCCAGAGCGGTTTCAAAACTTTCCGCCAGGCGCTGCTCCAGGCCGGGTTTGACCTTGAAGCGGTCAACCACCACATCGATCTGGTGTTTACGCTTTTTGTCCAGAGCCGGCACGTCATCAATGTCGTAGACCGTACCGTCGACCCGCAGGCGGATAAACCCCTGGCTGCGCATGGTTTCTACCACCTGCAGGTGCTCGCCCTTGCGGTCCCGGATGACCGGCGCCAGGATCATCAGCTTGCTGTCTTCGGGCATGGCAAGCACCTGGTCCACCATCTGGCTGACCGTCTGGGCTTCCAGCGGCTGGTGATGATCCGGGCAGCGGGGCTCGCCGGCGCGGGCAAACAGCAGGCGCAGGTAGTCGTAGATTTCGGTGATGGTGCCCACGGTGGAGCGGGGGTTATGAGACGTGGATTTCTGTTCGATGGAAATGGCCGGTGAAAGGCCTTCGATGTGGTCCACGTCGGGCTTTTCCATCATTGACAGGAACTGGCGAGCGTAGGTGGACAGAGATTCCACGTAACGTCGCTGACCTTCGGCGTACAGGGTGTCAAAGGCAAGAGAGGATTTTCCGGAGCCGGACAGGCCGGTGATCACAATCAGCTTGTCCCTTGGCATATCCAGGTCGATGTTCTTCAGATTGTGGGTTCGTGCACCTTTGATCTGGATATGATCCATAACACCTCGCTCGAAGAAAAACAGGGATTATACCGTGTTATCCTCCGCCCGGCGAAAGCCGTGACGGTAAGTGACTATAGGGCTTGCCACCGTGCCGTGGCCTACCCGGTTCTGTTACAATGCGCGGTCTCCGGAACCGCCGTGGTCCGCCAGAAACCGTATTGAGGAAAGTCTCCCCCATGAATTCACTGGAAAGGCGATCAGTGGCAGCGCTGGCATCTGTCTACGCCTTGCGTATGCTCGGCCTGTTCATGGTGATGCCGGTCTTTGTTCTGCTTGGCGACGATCTTGAGGGCGCCACGCCGGCGCTGATCGGTTTCGCCATTGGCGCTTACGGGTTAAGTCAGGCGCTGTTGCAGATTCCTTTCGGCCTGCTGTCAGACCGGGTTGGTCGTAAGCGCATGATTTATTTCGGCCTGGTCCTGTTCGCTGCCGGTAGCCTGGTCGCCGCCTCGACCGAATCCATATACGTTGTAATTGCCGGGCGGATTCTTCAGGGCGCCGGTGCCATCGCCAGCGTACTGATGGCGCTGCTGAGTGACCTTACCCGCGAAGAGGAACGCACCAAGGCCATGGCCGCGGTCGGCATTTCGATCGGGTTGTCGTTCTCGGTCTCGCTGGTGCTGGGTCCACTGATCGGCTCCGTGTTCGGCCTGTCCGGGCTGTTCTATCTCACGGCCATCCTCGCGCTGATGGCGATGGGTATCGTCTGGCGTCTGGTGCCAACGCCCCATCAGCACAAGGTGAGCGCCGATACCCATCCGGCCCGGGAGATGCTGTCCACGGTGCTGGCGGACCGCCGTCTGCTGCGGCTGGATTTCGGTATTTTTGCGTTGCACCTGGCGCTGACCGCCATTTTCCTGGTGTTCCCGTCATTGCTTCAGGACCAGCTGGGGCTGGCCTCCGCCTCACACTGGTGGTTCTATCTGACGGTGATGGTGACCTCCTTTTTTGCCATGGTGCCGTTCATTATTGTTGGCGAGAAAATGCGCAAGATGAAACCTGTGCTGTGCGGCGCCATTGTCCTGCTTACGCTGTCGACAGCGGGCATGGCCCAGTTGGCGGGAAGTCTGGTTGCGGCCTGGGGCGTGCTGTTCCTGTTCTTCATGGCGTTCAACCTGCTGGAAGCCTCGCTGCCGTCACTGATCAGCAAGGAGGCGCCGGCCGCCAGCAAGGGAACCGCCATGGGGGTGTACTCCACCTCCCAGTTCATGGGGGCCTTTGTGGGCGGTGCTGTGGGAGGGCTGCTGCTGGAAACCACCGGCGCCGACGGCGTGCTGTGGCTGATGGCCGGGGTTCTGGCGGTGTGGTTTCTGGTGGCCCTGACCATGCCGGCCCCGGGTTACACCACCAGTTTCGTGGTACAGTTGAAGGAGGTGGCGCAAAGCCAGTTCGACAGTATTGATGAAGCCTTGATGGCGCTTCCCGGTGTCCAGGATGTGGTGATTCTGGAAGATGCGGGTACCGCCTATCTGAAGGTGGATCGACAGCATTTTGATAAAGGGTTACTTGCGGACTTTCCATTTGTCCGGCAGGGTAACGGTTCTTGAAATTTGGAGGCCCGCAAGGACGACGGGCCATCCCTGAAAACAGAGTCAGGAGCAGATCATGGCACGAGGCGTAAACAAGGTTATTCTTATCGGGAACCTGGGACAGGACCCCGATACTCGCTATACCCCTAACGGCAACGCGGTGGTAAACCTCAACCTTGCAACCGATGAAAGTTACAAGGACAGGCAGACCGGTCAGATGGTACCCAAAACCGAATGGCACCGTGTCGTGCTGTTTGGCAAGGTTGCAGAAGTGGCGGGGCAGTATCTGCGCAAGGGCTCCAAAGTCTACATTGAGGGCAAGCTGCAGACCCGCAAGTGGCAGGGTCAGGACGGTCAGGACCGTTACACCACGGAAGTGGTTGTGGATATAAGTGGCCAGATGCAGATGCTCGACAGCCGTGGTGGTGAAGGCGGCGGTATGGCGCAGGGCGCTCCCGCCGGTCGTCCCCAACAATCCAGTTACAATGCGCCGCCCGCCAATCAGGGTAATCAGCCGCCACAGCAACCGTCCGGTGGATACAACCAGCCGTCGCAGGGCAGCATGCCTGAGCCGGTGGATGATTTTGACGACGATATCCCGTTCTGACTGGATACGGCGTTGTCCCGGAATGCCGGAATGCTAAGGAGAGCCCCCGTCTACCGGGGGCTTTTCTGTTACAGGGTTGCAAAAAGACGTGAAATTGGCTGAAAGACGTGGAGTTACGTTCGCTTCCTCATCTATCATGTAAGCCAATGTAAAAAACGCACATTTTTTAAGCGCTGAAGAACGCACTGAGGTTGTCGAGTGGCCCGAAGTCTGATCACCAGCATCCTGCGGCGACGCGAAAGCCGGCAGACCCTGTGCCTGGAAATTCGCCCGGATGGCATCGCTTGGGCATTATCTCCCGGTGCGGCCGGGCAGCAGGCCGGATTCGCGGAATGCCTGCCGGCAAAGCGTGAAGCGGTGCTGTCGGAGTTGGTTCGCTACCAGGGCTGGGCGGGTACGCCTACCACACTGGTGTTGCCGCTCGACAAGTATCAGGTCTTCCAGTTGGAGCGCCCGGAAGGTATCGATGACGCCGAACTCGGTGACGCCCTGAAGTGGAAACTGAAAGATTTTCTTGATTTCAGTCCCACCGACGCGGTTTCCGATGTGTTTCCCTTCCCCGCGGACGCAGCGCGCGGACGCGGACAGCTGGTTAACGTGGTCGCTGCCCGCAAGTCGCTGGTGAGCGAACAGGTCGGGCTGGTGCTGGCAGCGGGACTGGAGCTCGTGGCTGTGGATGTGGCGGAACTGGCCCTGCGCAACCTCATTGCGCGGCTGGATCCGCAGAACCGCGGCGCCGCCCTGGTACATCTGCGCGACGCCTACGGCCAGATGGTGATCGCCAAAGGGGCAGAGCTGTACCTGTCCCGCCGCCTCGACGTGGTGTCGGACGACCTGAAAAACGCCTCCACCCAGGAAAACGCGGTGCAGTCCCTGGCCTTGGAAATGCAGCGCTCGCTGGATTATTACGAGAGTCAGCTCGGGCAGGTGCCGCCGGCCGTCATTCGCCTGGTAGCTCGGGACAGTATGCTGCCCCTGTCATCAATGCTGTCGTCGTATGTGGCGGCCGGTGTCGATACCCTCGACTGGACGCCGTTTGACCTGCCAGCGGCCCTCGATAGCCGCTGCGTCCCGGCCTGGAGCGCCGGGCTGGGAACGCCGGAGGGCGGTCAGAAGGTCAATCTGTATACCGAGGAGCTGCGTCCCCGTCGGGAAAAACTGCAGGCTTCCACGGTGCTGCCGATGCTGCTTTTCGCTCTCGTGGTTATTGTGCTCGGCAGTGTGTTTGCGCGATACCAGGCGAGTGGCCTGGAAACGCGTCAGGCGGCACTGCAACAGCAGAACGGGCAGCTCGAAGCCGCGGTTGAACAATTGTCGGTGGAGGTCAGCGCCCGTCGCCCCGACCCGGAACTTGAAGCGGCGCTGGCACGGATCAACAGCGACCTCGCCCGGCGGCAACGACTGCTGGAGCGGGTGGAAAGCCTGGTCACCGGTGATAGCCCGGGGTTCTCGGCGCAGATGTCGGCTCTGGCCCGCCAGGTGCCGGACCGTCTGTGGCTGACGGGGTTCACGCTGGAAGCGGAGCCCGGGCGCGTGGCGCTCACCGGTGGAACCCGTGAGGCAGCCAACGTACCGGCCATGCTGGAGAATCTCGGGTCAGAGCCATCCTTTGCCGGGCGCACGTTCGGCAGCTTTGCGCTCGAACGGGACGAAGACGGTCGCTGGATCCGGTTCCGGGTCGCCACAGACGAATCCGCCGGAGACGAGCGATGAGTTCATCCATACCCCGCTCCTTGTCTGAGCTCTCCACCTTGTTTAACGAGCGACCGGTAAGGGAGCGCGCCCTGTTGACGGTCACCGCCCTCGTGCTGATTCTGCTGGTGGGGTGGGAGCTGGCCGTGGCGCCGGTACTCGCTGACAATGACCGTGTACGGGGGCAGATCGATACCCTTGCGGTCAACCAGCAACGGCTGCTCGATCAGCAGCAGACGCTGACCGCACAACTGGAAAATGATCCGTCCCGGGAGCTCAAACGCCTGCTGGATACCCGCCGGCAAAGACTGGCGCGCCTGGACGCGGAGATCGCCGAGACCACAGGGCGACTGATTCCGCCCCGGGATATGGTCGCGCTGTTGCGGACCATCCTGGCCGCCCAGAACAAGCTCGAGCTGCTGGGGGTGTCGCTGAAAACGCCGGAGCCGGTCTATCCCGAGGCGCCAAGCGGCGACGAAGCGGCAGCAGACGCGGCCGAGCAGGCGGAACCACTGTTGTTCGCCCACGATGTCGAAATTGTGCTCAGCGGTTCTTATCTGGACGTGCTGGGGTATCTGGAACAGCTGGAACGCATGGACGAGCGCCTCGGCTGGGTGCAGCTGGAGTACGACGCAGGTGCTTACCCCGACGGCGAGGCTCGCATCCGCGTACGAACGTTGAGCCTGGAACGTGCGTGGCTGGGAGTGTGATATGACGAAAATACACGGACCTAAACGGGGCGCGGGGCCTCTCGCCGGTAGCGCAGCGATTGCGCTGCTGCTGGTCTTTGGCGCCTCGCCGGTCATCGCCCTGCAGGACCCGACCCGCCCGCCGGACTTTCATTCCGCGCCGGCGCAAGCGGCGCCGCAAAAAGCCTTGACGGTGGGGTCGATCCTGATTGGAGAGCAACGCCGCACCGCGGTAATCAATGGTGAGCTGCGAAGTGAAGGCCAGCGTTTCGACGGTGTGCGCGTTCAGCGAATTTACCCGGACCGGGTGCAGGTCCTGGATCAGGGGCAAGTGCGAATTTTACGCCTTGAAGCCCTCCCGCAAGTGCGGGGGACGCAATGACAGACAAACGAGCTGCTATGACTTTACACAGAACCTTTCTGACCCTGCTGCTGGCGTCGTCGCTGGCGGCATGCAGCAACAATCCGCTGATGAGAACCGGCAACGCCACCTCCACCGACGCGGCGGAGGAAATTGACCGTGCCCTGGCCGAAGCGGAAAACGCCCAGGAAGATGGCGCGAATGCCGGAGGTTCGGCAGCGGCCAGCCAGGTTCCGGCGGACGTCAGTGCCGCGCTGTTACCGCCGCTGGCCTCAGGGTCAGACAGTGAAGAGCGTTTCGATGTGAATGCCGGCGGCCTGGAGGCCCGAACCTTTTTTCAGGCCCTGGTTGAGGGCAGTCGATACAATGTGGTGGTTCACCCGGATGTATCGGCCACCATAGATTTGCGGTTGAGTGATGTCACCGTCCCGGAAGTGATGGAGATTGCCGGGGATCTTTACGGTCTCAATATTCAGCGCAATGGCCGACTGTTCCGGGTAGACGCAAACAATGCCCGTACACGGATCTTCCCTATCGATTACCTGCACTTCAAACGCAAGGGTGGGTCGGAAACCCGGGTCAGCTCGGGCCAGGTCAGCAATTCCCGGGACAACGGCACCGGTGCCGGCAACAATAACCGGGATGTCGGCGACCGCAACAACAGCACCGCGAATCTGGTGGGTACGCAAATCTCTACTGAGACCGAGTCGGATTTCTGGAGTGACATCGCCGAGGCCCTCTCACTGATCGTGGGGCAGGGCGAGGATCGTCAGGTGATCGTCAATCCGGGCGCCGGGCTGGTCATGGTGCGTGCCAGCGGCGCGGCCCTGGACCAGGTGGAGGAATATCTGCGTCGCACCCAGTTGATCATGCAGCGCCAGGTGGTTCTGGAAGCCAAGATCCTGGAAATTGCCCTGGATGAAGGTTATCAGCAGGGCATCAACTGGGCCGATGTGCAGAGCGCATCACGGATCACCTCATCCGACGGGCTGCCGGAAGATTTTACCGCCCAGGCTCTCGCTGGCCAGGCCATCCAGACGTCGGATATCGGCGGTCTGTTCTCTGCCAGTGTGCGGGCAGGTGACTTTACCGGTCTGATTGAGCTGCTGGGTGAGCAGGGCAATGTGCAGATCCTCTCCAGCCCGCGGATATCCACGGTCAACAACCAGAAAGCGGTGATCAAGGTGGGTACGGACGAGTTCTTCGTGACCGATATCGACTTTGATGACAACAATTCGGCCGTAACCGCGACGGACCGGACCTCGACCTCGGTTGAGCTGACGCCCTTCTTCTCCGGTATTTCCCTGGATGTCACGCCGCAGATTGCCGAAGACGGCGCCATCACCCTGCACGTTCACCCTTCGGTCAGTGAGGTGAATGATCAGCAGAAAGTGATTACCGTCGGTGATCGCGACGTGACCCTGCCGCTGGCCCGCAGCACGGTGCGGGAAACCGACAGCGTGATACGGGCGGATAGCGGTCAGATTGTGGTCATTGGCGGGCTGATCCAGAACTCCAGTGAAGACACCAATGCGGCGGTGCCGTTCTTCAGCGAGATACCGTTACTGGGGGAGCTGTTCAAGCAGCGCCGCTTCCAGTCCCGCAAAAGTGAGCTGGTGATCCTGCTGCGCCCCGTTGTCGCCGACGCCGGGCAAATGAGCGCGGACATTGCCGCCAGCCGCGAGCGCATGAATGTGCTCAAGGAACTGCTGCAATCTGCAGAATCCGTTAAACCTGCACCGGAAAAAGCCAGACGCTGAATGTACGAAACCCATTTCGGACTGCAGGAAGCACCGTTTGCATTGACGCCCAACACCCGATACTTCCTTCGGGCACCCAGCCATCATGATGCGCTGGAGCTGCTGCTGGTGGCGTTGCGCCAGCGCGAGGGGTTCATCAAGATCACCGGTGAGGTCGGCACCGGCAAAACGCTGTTGTGCCGGCTGTTGCTCAACGAGCTGGAGCAGGAGGCGTACACCGCCTACATTCCCAATCCACACCTGACGCCGGATACGCTCTACGAGGCGGTGGCCGAGGAACTGGGGGTGGATGTGGCCCGCTGCGCCAACACCCACCAGGTGCTCAAGGCGCTGAACGAACGGCTGATTGCCCTGGCCATGGAGCAGCGGCAGGTGGTGCTGGTGATCGATGAAGCCCAGGCCATGCCCGAAGACACCATTGAAGCCCTGCGGCTGTTGACCAACCTGGAAACGGAGAGTGTCCGTCTGCTGCAGGTGGTGCTGTTCGGCCAGCCCGAGCTGGACCAGTTGCTCAAGCGTGAAAGCCTGCGACAGCTGAGGCAGCGCATCACCTTTGCGCATCGGCTGGCACCGCTGGACCGGGCTTCAGTGGCCCATTACCTGCGCCACCGCCTCGCTCAGGCCGGGTACAACGGCGGCGACCTGTTTGCGCCGGCGGCACTGCGACTGATGACCCGCTCCTCCGGCGGCATCCCCCGGCTGGTCAACATTCTGGCCCATAAGTCGCTGCTGGCGGCCTGGGGTTGCGGCGAGCGCCAGGTCCGGCGCAACCACGTACTGATGGCCGTGCGCGATACCGAAAGCGCACGCCAGCCCGGCTTGCTGGCGAGGTGGTTATGAGCCTGCTGAACGATGCCTTGAGAGCAGCGGAACAACGTCACGGGCGGCCCGGTGCGCCGGCTGCCTACACCGGGCAAGCCACCGCAGCTCACACCGGCCAGCAGCGTGGTGTGTGGCTGCTGATAGTCGTCGTGCTGGTGATCGTGGTACTCGCCGGGTGGTGGTGGCTTTCAGGGCAGACCTCTGCGGGCGAAGGAACCATCGGGCCCGTGACGGTGCAGCCGTCCCCGGAACCCGAAGCGGCGCCGGAGCCGGAGCCCGTGAAGGCTGTTGAGCCGGTGGACGTGATCGCCGTCGCACCGGAGGCTTCAACGCCCGAATCGGAACCGGCAGTCGAGGCTGTGCAGCCAGTGCCCGAGCCCGTGGCCGTGGCAACGACGCCGGTAGCCAATCAAGAATCGGTTAAGGCGTCGGCGGACGCACAAGCCGATGCGTCGTCGGCGGAGCCGGAAGCAGCCGCGGCCGACGTCAAACAGGTGCGGGACACTCCGGAAGTGGTGGATCGCCGAACCAGTCGTGAGCTGGAACGCCTGCTGGGCGCAGGTCGCTGGGCGGAAGCCCGGCAGACACTGGATGCCCTCACCGCCGAACAGGACGCGCCATTGAGCCGCCACGTCGTCGCCAAAAGGTTGCTGGTCGAGGGTGAGGCCGATCAGGCGCTGGCGTTATTGCCGGCAACGGTCGCGCAAACGTCGGCACCGCTGCGTTTACTCCGGGCAAGAGCCCTGCTGGCGGATAACGACCTGGCCTCGGCAGTGGCAACCCTGCAGGCCCGGGTACCGGAGATTGCCGACAACGCCGAATACCATGTGACCCTGGCGACCCTGTTGCATCAGAGTGGCAATAATGAAGAAGCCGCCCGTCGCTGGGCGGCACTGATTGCCTGGGATGACAGCCGGGCGCCCTGGTGGGTGGGGCTGGCGATTGCCCTGGAATCCGACGGCCAGCGTGAAACGGCGCGACGAGCCTATGAGCAGGCGGCGGCGCTGCCGGGACTTCCACCCTCCCTGGCCGAGTACGTACGCCAGCGTTTACAGTCTTTGCGGGCAGGATGATATGACTGAACCGAAGAAAAAAATCCGCATTGGTGACCTGCTGGTCCAGAACGGTGTCATCACCGAAGAGCAGTTGATGACGGCGCTGCGGGAGCAGAAAGACACCGGGCGCAAGCTGGGCCGCACCCTCATTGATCTGGGCTATGTGGACGAGGATAACCTGCTGGACTTCCTGTCGCGCCAGCTCGACGTGCCGTTCGTTCAGCTGCGGCATTTCCAGTTTAACAACGAACTGGTGAAAAAACTGCCGGAAGCCATGGCCCGTCGTTTCCGCAGCATCATTCTGGCGCAGCAGGGGGATGAACTGCTGGTGGGTATGGCCGACCCCCTGGATATCTTCGCCTACGACGAGCTGGTGCGGGTACTGAAGCACCCCATCAAACAGGCAGTGGTGCGCGAGAGCGAGCTGCTCAACACGCTGGACCTGGTCTACCGCCGCACCGATGAAATTGCGTCGCTGGCGGAAGAGCTTGAAGACGAACTCGGCGACGACGCCTTCGACCTGGCCAACCTGTCCGCCGAATCCGAAAGTGCGGAAGCGCCGGTGGTCAAGTTGCTGCAGACCCTCTTCGAGGATGCGGTACAGGCCCGCAGTTCGGACATTCACATTGAGCCGGATGAAACTGTGGTACGGATTCGCCAGCGTGTGGATGGCGTGCTGCAGGAACAGGTGATGAAAGAGAAGCGGGTGAACGCTGCGCTCGTGCTGCGCCTGAAACTGATGGCGGGGCTCAACATCTCGGAAAAGCGTATGCCCCAGGACGGCCGCTTCAACGTGCGCGTGAAAGGGCGCAGCATTGATGTGCGGGTGTCCACGATGCCGGTGCAGTACGGCGAATCTGTGGTGATGCGCTTGCTGGATCAGAGCCAGGGTATGCTCAACCTCGACGGCACCGGCATGCCGGAAGAACTGCTGCAGCGCTTCCGCCGCATGATCCAGAAGCCCCATGGCATGATTCTGGTCACCGGGCCGACGGGCAGCGGCAAGACCACCACACTCTATGGCGCGCTGACGGAGCTGAACAAGCCGGAAGTGAAGATCATTACCGCGGAAGACCCGGTGGAATACCGCCTGCCGCGCATCACCCAGGTGCAGGTCAATCCGAAAATCGGCCTGCAGTTTGCCAACGTGCTCAGATCGGCGTTGCGCCAGGATCCGGATGTAATTCTGGTGGGCGAGATGCGTGACCGGGAGACTGTCGAGATCGGACTGCGAGCCGCCATGACCGGTCACCTGGTACTGTCGACGCTGCACACCAACGATTCGATCAGCAGTGCCATGCGGCTGATCGACATGGGCGCCGAACCCTTTCTGGTGGCCAGCTCGCTGCTGGGGGTGGTAGCTCAGCGCCTGGTGCGCCGCGTGTGCGAAAACTGCCGCGAGCCCTATCAGCCCACCGATCAGCAGCAGGTCTGGCTGGATGGCTTCAACCTGGATCCGCTGGATCTGGAGGTGGGGTTTGTCCACGGTCGTGGCTGTTACCAGTGCAGTAATACCGGCTACAAGGGCCGGGTCGGCGTATACGAGATGTTGGAAATGAACGAGGCGATGCTGGACGCGCTCAGGCGCAAGGACGTCTCGGCGTTTACCCGCGCCGCGCGGCGGAGCCAACTCTACCGCCCGCTGGGGTTGTGTGCGATGGATTACGCCTTGCAGGGCGTCACCACGCTGGACGAGGTAGCCCGGGTGGCGGCCACCTCCGAGGGCGACGTATCGCTGGAAGAAAAATCCCAGCGCGTGTTTGAGCCTGCCCGCGAGGAAGTGCGGTAATGCAGTTCAGTTATCGGGGTAAGGACAGCCGTGGCACGGTGCAGCAGGGATTGCTGGCTGCAGCCAATGCCGATGCGGCCGCCTCGGAACTGCTGCGCCGTGGTATCACGCCGTTGTCCATTCGTGAGCACGAGGAGGCGGTCTCCCTCGGCGACCGCCTGAACCGCGTGCCACTGTTTCGCAAGAAGGTCACGCTGGACGAACTGATCGTCTTCTGCCGCCAAATGCACGCTCTGACCAAGGCCGGCATCCCGCTGATCCGTACCATGCGGGGGCTGGCGGAAACCAGCCGTTCACCGGTGCTGGCGGATGTGCTGGAAGACGTGACGGCACGGCTGGAAGGCGGTACCACCATGGCCACCGCTATGCAGGCGCACCCACGGGTGTTCTCCGAGCTGTTCATTGCAATGATTCATGTCGGTGAGAACACCGGTATGCTCGATGACGCCTTCAAGCGACTGTCGGAAATCCTCGAGCTGGAGCGCGACACCAAGCGCCGTCTCAAACAGGCCATGCGTTACCCCACCTTCGTGGTGGTGGCGCTGTTGGCGGCGCTGATGGTGGTGAACTTCCTGGTGATTCCGAAGTTCGCTTCGGTATTCAACAAGCTGGGGGCGGATTTGCCGTTTCTCACCCAGGTCCTGGTGGGCACCTCCAACTTTTTGCTGGGCTACTGGTATGTGCTGCTGTTCGGGATGGCCGCAGCGGGCCTGCTGATTCGCCAGTGGAAACAGACCGAGCAGGGGCGAATTACCTGGGATCGTTACAAGCTGCGAGTACCGATTATCGGACCGTTGCTGGAACTGATCACCCTGAGCCGGTTTGCCCGCAATTTTGCCAGCATGCTCGCCGCGGGCATGCCGGTGACCCACGCATTGACGGTGGTGGCGGACGCCACGGACAATGCGTGGATTTCGCTGCACATCAAGGAAATGCGCGCCGGTATCGAGCGGGGCGAAAGCCTGCTGCGCACGGCCCGTCAGAGCGGTATGTTCACCCCGCTGATCCTGCAGATGATTGCGGTGGGGGAAGAAACCGGGTCGGTGGACGACATGCTCAACAACGTCGCCGATTTTTACGATGAAGACGTGGATTACGGCCTGAAACGGCTGGCGGAGTCCATCGAGCCGATACTGATCGTTGCCATGGGCATCCTGGTACTGATTCTGGCGCTGGGCGTATTTCTGCCCATCTGGGATCTGGGCGCGGCGGCCATGGGGCGGGGCTAGATGCCGGCTGCCCGGTACTCGGACGCCAACGCCCTGCACAACGGCCGCCGGCTCCGGATGCTGGTGGCGTTGACTGTGCTGTTTTTGTTGTGGTGGTTTCTGCTCGGCGTAGTGGATCGCGAAGCATCCCGGGCCGAGCAAGTCTCCGCCAACATGGTGCTCAGCCAGCTGAGGTCGGCGCTGGTGATCAAGGGCGCGGAGGTGATGCTGGCACGGAACGAAAGCCTGGAGCATCAGGAGGGGCTGAACCCGTTCGAACTGATCGAGCATCAATGGGGCCGCTATCGTGGTCCATGTGCGTGGGCTCTGCCGGCGCCGGGTTACTGGTGCTTTCAGAACCGGACACAAAACACGACAGAAAGCAGGCAGCAAGGTTGGGTAATCTATAGCCCGGCACGGCCGATAACCCTGACAGGGCGGCAAACCGGAGTTGACCAGCCTCTTGCCTGGGAAGTGACAACGGACTTTGCAGACCGCAATAGCAATGGACAGCGGGAGCATGAAGAGCGACTGACCGGCCTCAAACTGGAGCCGGTAGCGTTACAACCAGAATCAGCGCAACGACAGGATGCCAAGCGCTGGCACGACGAATCAGAGACCGGAAAGAGGACTAGTCAATGACGCAGTACACAAGCAAGAAGAAACAGAAAGGTTTTACCCTGATTGAACTGGTGGTGGTGATTGCCATCCTCGCCATCTTGGCGGCTTTCGCGCTGCCGCGATTTGCGCAGCTTTCGGAGCAGGCGCATCAGTCGAGTATTCGGGGAACTTCGGGCGCATTGAGTGCCGGTGTGGCGCTGGTTAAGGCGCAGTGGGTGACCAACGGTAGCACTGATGCAGTAACCGACTTGGAAGGATTTGGAAATAATGATGTAGACACCAGCGAAAATGGCTGGCCTGTTCCGGGCGGAGATGGCTGTGCGGCACTTTGGGGAAAACTGTTGCAAGCAAATGCGCCCGCAGTGGTAGTCGATGGAGCAGATACCTCCAGTGCTGAGTATCAGGCCACGGCTCAAGCCGCGGGAGTATGTCGTTATGAGTATCTGCTCGATGAGCAAGAAAGTTACATTGAATACAATTCAAACACCGGTGAAATGGCAACAGTAATTAACTAAGTCCAAATGCTGTATCTAGGAGAAGATGAAATGATGAACATGCAGAAATTCGCACCTAAGCGTGAAAAAGGTTTCACCCTGATCGAGCTGGTCATGGTGATCGTGATTCTGGGCATCCTAGCGGCGTTCGCGTTGCCAAGGTTTGCGGATTTGGGCGGTGAAGCAGAGCAAGCTTCCGTAAAAGGTGCGCAGGGAGCGGTTAGATCAGCTTCGGCAATTGTGAGATCAAAATTCTTGGCGGAAGGTGATGATCCAACATCGATAACACTGGAAGGAGAAAGTGTCGATATCGAAGGTGGCTATGCTGCAGCCGGCTCAATTGCTACTGCTGCTCAGCTATCCTCTGAGTTTGAAGTTAATGAAGATGCGGCCACCTCGGGCATAGCAACAATTACCCAAGGAAATTGTAGCTTCAGCTATACAGAAGTTGGTGTGGACGTGGCTGCAGATGGTGACGCTGAAGACCTTACGTCGGCTCCGGTTATTTCTGAAGTGGAATGCACAGAGTAAATAGCTCGTCTTGACGGGATATCAAGGGGAGCGGGGTATGAGAATACGAATTACCCCGTTGCAGCCGGGGTTTACCTTGGTCGAGCTGGTCATGATCATCATCCTGATCGGAGTCCTTTCCGTTCTGGGGGTTGGTCTGTTCGCCAGCCGTTCGGCCTTCTCCCCCCTGCTGGCCACCCAGCAACTTGCCTCCGCCACGCTGCTTGCCCAACAGGCAGCGCTGGCGGGCAACACCGCCAACACTCTCACCATTGAAGAGGATGGCGGTAATTTTCGCTTTATCGTCGGGGCTGCCACGTCTGCCCCGCGTATCTTCGCGTTGCCGCAAGAGGGTACCTCGCTATCCGTCCCCGGAGGCTTGCCGCTGAACCTGACATTCGATTCAAGCGGGTTCCCGGACACCGGGGCCGACCTCGATTTCACGTTCACAGGAGACAGCACGTTTGTAACCTGCCTGAGCTCTCTGGGTGCGGTCTATCGCGGCCGTTGCCAGCCATGATGACTCATCAGCGGGGCGCAACTCTGGTCGAGCTGGTGATGACCATCGTGATTATCAGCGTGGCCATAGCCGGTGTGGTGGGTGCGTTTTCCCTGATCGCTGGCCGCAGCGCCGACCCGCTGAATCAAACCCGGTCAGTGGCCCTGGCGCAGTTGTATATGGATGAAATACTGGCTAAAAAGTTTGCGGACGGATCGCCCGTTGGCGGCGGCGCAGTTTCGACTTCGGCTGAAGCGGACTGCGCCAATATCGGTGACGATGGCGAAAATCGTTCCACCTTCAATGACGTGGACGACTATGACGTACTGAATAACGCTTCCCCGGAAAACAGTGAACAAGCCCCGTTGAGTGGTTACAACGGCTTTCAGGTTTCGGTTTCCGTTGAGTGCGCAGGAACCGACGTCAACTTTACGGAAAACTTTCAGGCCAAGCGCATCGACATCACCATCACTGATCCGTCCCATAACACCTATGTGTTCAGCGCCTATCGGGGGAATTTCTGATGCGCGGGCAACGAGGTTTTACGCTGGTGGAGTTAGTGATGGTGATCGTGCTTTTAAGCATTGTCGCCACCATCTCCGTTCAGTTCGTCACCTTGTCTACCCGCGGCGCTATTGACCTGGGTGATCGCCAACAGCGTGCGCTGCAGGGCGTCGTGATCAGTGAGCAGATCACCCGTGCTGTCCGGGCGGCATTCCCACTTTCCGTCAGGGCAAATGGAGAATGTCTGGAGTGGCTACCTATTCTAGGTGGCACAACTTATGAAGTATTACCGACGGGGCCTGGGGCTAACACGGTCCAGATCCTCCCTTTCGGCGCCGAAATTCCCCGCGGGGCGCGACTCATTGTTTATGGTTATGGCTCTGCCCAGAGCAGTCTGTATGCATCGGGTGCTGCGGTTCCCAGTCCAGGGCCTGTTTCACCTGGAATTACCGGGGTGGCATCTAATGACACGGAGGTCTCGTTCATTGACGGAGCTGGTCACCGCTTCCGAGAGCGCTCGCCGCAGAAAAGAATCTACGCCGTCGGGGAACCGGTGAGTGTTTGTCAAAAACAGAACGGAAGCGCGCAGCGGCTGTATCGGTTCAGCGGATACAGCCCTGACGGCTCTGCTCCGCGATCCTTTAACTGGCTGCTGACTAATGCCAGCGAGCGCGGCGTCATGAGTGCCAATCTCGTGCCCGATAGCCTGGACTGGCGAGTCACCCCGCCGTCCCTTCAGCGGTCCGCAGTGGTTTACTTCGCATTCGGGTTGTCAGCTCCCGATGGTGATGAGAGCACCCGCGTCAGCCAGGAGGTGCAGATCCGCAATGTCCCCTGATTTCAGCCTCACCAGACAAGCAGGCGCAGGGCTGCCGGTTGCCCTTTTCATCATCACTGTGCTGTCACTGATCGTGCTCGGCATGTCGCAGCTGCAGCAGAGTACCGGTAATGCCGTTAGCCTGCAGATACAGTCACAGCGCGCTTTTTTTGCGGCGGAGAGCGGAATGCAGCTAGCTGTGACAGAAGTTTTATCAGTCAGCACTGGTACGCCAGTAAGTTGCTCCTCAATATCAATCGATTCAATCGATTTCGATGCTCGGGGGATGTCAGGGTGTTCTGCGAAAATTAAATGTGCGGAAGTCGGAGCGGCCGGGGAGATTTTGCTTATCGAGAGTCGTGGTGCCTGTGGCGTTGGCGAGGATCGTGCGACACGGCTGGTTGAGGTAAAAGTTCGATGAGTGTTTTTGGCAGCCTTATCAAGCTCTTGATTCAGGTGATGGTCGTCGCCCTTTTCGTAGTGCCGATGGCTAATGGCGAGGGCTCTGTGGTCTTCAATTCGCCCGGTGCGGGCACATTCGAAGTGCCATCCGATGTTAATCGGATAACCGTTGAGGTCTGGGGAGCTGGTGGCAGTGGTGGCCCAGTTGCACGAGGTGGTGGGGGAGGGGGAGCTTATCGCATTGAAAATCTCGATGTGGTCGCAGGTGACAAGCTGCCCTTTTACGTGGGTATGGGGGCTGGCGCTGAGAGTGACAATCCGGGAGAGTCGAGCTGGTTCGGGTCTGCGACAGGAGTCGTCGCTGGGGGTGGGGGTAGCGCCAGAAAAAGTGGTACTCGGCAGGGGGCTGGGGGAAGTGGTGTAGGAACCTATTCCGGTGGAAACGGGGCCTCGGGAGCAGTTAATTTTCTTGGAATACCAGTTCGTGGTGGTGGCGGTGGTTCTTCGGCAGGAAGTACTGAAAGGGGGAATTCTGCAAATGGTGGAGCTGGAGCTGTTGCGCCCGCAGAGGGGGGCAACGGAGGTTCGGAAGGGGGCACGGCTTGGTGGCTTTATGGTGGCGACGGTGAGCCAGGCCAGCAGCCCGGTGGCGGTGGTGGTGGCGGCATTGGCTTTTTCGGAAGTGGTTTTGGTGGTGCTGGCGGCGATGGCAGGATTCGCATTTCCTGGAAACAGGTGCCACTTTGCTCTGCAATTTACACGGAACCAACAGGAATAAATCCTCGGGTGCCAGCCGTCAATCAGCTTGACCTGAGTGTTTTTGAGAATCGAACACCGGCGCCGTGGCCGAGCGACGATCTCATTCCGTCAGGCAACCATGTTTATCCTGGTAGAGAGTTTGCCAAAAACGACAATAATGTGAACTTTGTTGTGAATGGCCGGGCACGTGTTTTCGTGGACGGCGATCTGATCATCAACGGAAATAACTTCTCGATGAACGCGGGCGGAGACCCTAGTAACCTGCTGTTGATCGTAAATGGAAACTTGGAGTTTAAGAACAAAGCTTCCTTGAGCGCGGTCGTGTACGTTGCCGGGGATGTCGAATTTAACCAGAACCCAGTTGTCGTCGGCGCAATAGCGGCAGAGGGAAGCATCGATCTGAGTGAGGACGAAGTCAATTATTCCAGTGAAGCAGTTGCCAGTGTGGATTTCGGTGGAGCATGTGCAACGGACGACCCCAGTATCTCTCTCGACCACTTTCGTATCTCGCATCCTTCTTCTGGGTTGACCTGCACACCGGCTACGGGTATCCGGGTTCGGGCCTGCGGTAATGCCAGCTGTTCAGAGCTATATAATGAACCGGTGAGCGTCTCCCTGTCGCCGGCCGCCGGCTGGACGCCCCGGAATCAAGTCAGCTTTTCGGGTACTTCTCCCATGCTGGGATTGAGATCTGGGGAGGCCGGCGTTGTGTCCCTGGGGGTGTCCGGATCAACAGTCAGTGCGGTTGGTGACCCGCCCGTAAGGTGTTACCCCGATGGCAGTGCTGTGCCGGGGAGTTGTGAGATAGCGTTTGCGGAATCAGGCTTACTTCTGGACGTACCTGATCATATCTCAGGCCAGGAAGTGCAGGCATCGATTCTGGCGGTGAAAGCCGGTGATACAGAGCCTGGGCAATGTGTACCTGCATTCACCGGGGAAAAAGACGTCGAATTCACTTCGGTTTATCAGAATCCCACGTCGGGAACACTCCCTGTCGAAAGCGCCGGCAGCCCTCTCTTCGGCAATAGTCTGACCCTGGATTTTGATGGAACTGGAGCGGCGCGTTTCCCGCTGCGTTATCGGGACGTTGGCAGTGTGCTTTTGGGTGCCAGGTACGAAGGCACTGGCGATGACTCGGGACTGGTCATGACTGGCCAGGATGATTTTGTTGCCCGCCCTGACCGTTTTGCCATCAACGTACCGGACAACCCGGGAGAGCCGGGCGTCAGCGATGGTAATGTATTCAAAGTCGCCGGCGAGAACTTTGAGGTTGAGGTTCGGGCGTTGAATACGCTGGGAGCACAAACACCGAACTTCGGCAGGGAAGTGCCGAGAGAGGGCGTGGACCTGACCGTTGCGGAAGCAGCCTCAACGCCCCTGCCATCTATGCCTCCGCTGAGTGGTTCACTGGGGCTGTTTGGGGCATCTTGTGACACGCAGGAAGGCGGCAAAGCCTGTGGACAGTTCACCTGGCCGGAGGTGGGCACGTTTGCTCTAGCACCTTCTCTGAGCAGCGACGGGTATCTGGGTACGGAGGATGTGGTTGGGCAAGCGCTTGCCTATGTTGGACGTTTTGTTCCTGCGGCTTTCGAGTACGCCATTGACCCCGGCGCTTTCAGCAGCGCGCCTCTGGCAGCCGCCAGAACCACCTGTACGGGTTCCCGAGGCTGGGTGTATACCGGTGAGCCCTTCAGTTGGGAGTTTCCGGCTCAAATCACGATCTCACCGAAAAATCTCGATGGGGCAACGGTGAGAAATTACGCGGGTACGGCGTTTCAGAGGTTGTCATCCGAGGATGTCGGATTCGCACCATTTCCGGTCGAGGACGAGAGTAAGACTGGAGTGGATGATAGTGCGCTTCAAATGGAAGGGCTGCTTGCCCCTGCGTCCTTGATGCCAGCCGCGAATGGGAGCTTGATCTACGCATTTGCGACCGCTGATGAGTTCACCTTTCCGAAATCGAGGAATGCCCGCGTACCGGGCTATACGCCAAAGCCAATGTTTAGCCTGGAGAGCATCGAAGACGAGGATGGCGTAACGATTGACGACCCGGAAACCGATTTTCCGGAAACCTTTGTGCCCGAGGCAGATTTCCAGGTTCGTTACGGTCGCATTGCCCTGGACAATGGCTACGGCCCGGAAAACAGGGACCTGATTATTCCCTTACGGGCAGAGGTGTATGGCAGTAATGGTTTTGAACTCCATCAGGATGAAAGCTGCTGGTTTTACGATTTACCCAGTAACGTGACCACGGATTTCAGTGGCTCGGTCTTTGAGAGCGGGCAAGTGGACGTAGTCGCGGTGACGGAAACGCAGTTGACTCTGGAAGCCGGGAGACCAAAGGTTTCGTCGGGCACAGATAACCGACTCAGGCTATCGGCCCCTGAACCGGTGGAAACGGAGTCCAGCGAAGAAAGAGGTATCTACGTGGAGCTGGATGCCGGCAATGACTGGCTGAAGGATTACTGGGATGCTGATAACCCCGATACATTGGTTGATCCCTATGCCTGGGGGACCTTCGGCGTTTACCGGGGTAACGACCGCATCATCTACTGGCGCGAAGTCCAGCAATAAAAAAGGCCGGAACGTGAGTTCCGGCCCTGTATCCTGCGAGATCGGGCCAGCCGTCAATCCTCGTCATTCTCCGGATGATCCATCCCCAGCTCATTGATTTTCCGTGTCAGCGTATTGCGCCCCCAACCCAGCAGAATTGAGGCATCCCGCCGGCGCCCGCCGGTGTGCTTGAGTGCGGATTCAATCATGATCTTCTCGAACTCCGGCACCGCGGTATCCAGAATGCCCTTGCGGCCCCGCTTGAGTTCCTGCTCGGCCCAGTTGCGCAAACCTTCCTGCCAGGTCTGGCCGGTGGCGGGCGTTTCGGCCTGGTGCAGCAGTTCCTGGGGCAGGTCATCAATGTGAATCTCCCGCCCGCTGGCCATCACGGTGAGCCAGCGGCAGGTGTTTTCAAGCTGGCGGACGTTGCCCGGCCAGGGCATGGTGGTGAGATATTCTTCCGCCTCTGAGCGCAGAATCTTCGGTTCCACCGCGAGCTCTTTTGCCGCGCGTTTCAGGAAGTGCTGCATCAGCCGGGGAATGTCTTCCCGGCGCTCGGCCAGCTTGGGCAGGTGCACCCGGATCACGTTCAGCCGGTGGAACAGGTCTTCCCGGAACGAGCCTGCCTGCACCAGCTTTTCCAGGTCCTGGTGCGTAGCGGCGATGATCCGCACGTCCACCTTGATGGGGGTGGTGCCGCCGACGCGGTAGAACTCGCCGTCGGCCAGCACCCGCAGCAGCCGGGTCTGGGTGTCGGCCGGCATGTCGCCGATCTCGTCCAGAAACAGGGTGCCGCCGTTGGCCTGCTCGAAGCGCCCTTGGCGGGCGGCGCCGGCACCGGTGAACGCGCCTTTTTCGTGGCCGAACAGTTCGGATTCAATCAGGTCCTTGGGAATGGCGGCCATGTTCAGGGCGATGAACGGATGGCTCGCCCGTGGGCTGTGGTTGTGCAGGGCCTGGGCCACCAGCTCCTTGCCGGTCCCGCTCTCGCCGTTGATCAGTACGGTGATGTTGGAGTGGGACAGGCGCCCGATGGCCCTGAACACTTCCTGCATCGCCGGGGCTTCGCCAATAATCTCGGTGTTGCGCTGGCTGCTTTCCGGCTGCGGCTCGGCAGTTGCGCGGCGCTCGTGGCTGTGGGCCACGGCGCGTTTGACCAGAGCCACGGCGTCGTCCACATCGAAGGGCTTGGGCAGGTACTCAAAGGCCCCGGTCTGGTAGCTGGTGACTGCGCTTTCCAGATCGGAGTGGGCGGTCATGATAATGACCGGCAAGTCAGGGTGAACGTCGACGATCTGGGAGAGCAGGGTGATTCCGTCCACCCCGGGCATGCGGATGTCGCTGATGATGGCATCCGGCTGCTCGTGTTCCAGGCGCAGCATGATGCTCTCACCGCTTTCGAAGACCCGGGGCTGCATACCGGCCTGGTTGAGGGCGCGCTCCAGCACCCAGCGAATACTGCGATCGTCGTCTATGATCCAGACGTTTGCCGGTTGGCTCATTGGTTGTCCTCCAGGGGCAGGAAGATGATGAAGTCGGTTTTGCCGGGCTCGCTCTCGCATTCAACCAGCCCGTGGTGTTGTCCGATGATGCTCTGGGTAATCGAAAGCCCCAGACCGGTGCCGCTGGCACGGCCACTGATCATCGGGTAGAAAATATTCTGCAGCAGCTCCGGCGGAATGCCCGGGCCGTTATCAATCACGTCCACCCGGCACACCAGCCGGTGGCGCTTGTGCCCGATCGTGAACTGCCTCAGCGCCCGGGTCCGGAAAGTGATGGTTGGTGGCTGGTCATTGGCGCGGTCGCCCTGGTTCTCGAAGGCCGCTTCCATGGCATTGCGGGCAATGTTGAGGAACGCCTGGATCAGCTGTTCTTTGTCGCCTTCGAATTCCGGCAGGCTGGGGTCATAATCGCGGCGGAACATCAGGCGCCCGCGGCTCTCCGCTTCCAGCAGGGTTTTGACCCGCTCCAGCACCTCGTGGATGTTGGTGGGCGCCAGTTTCAGGGCCTTGTTGGGGCCCAGCATCCGGTCGACCAGAGAACGCAGTCGGTCGGCCTCGTCGATGATGACCTGGGTGTACTCGCGCTGGCCTTCGTCGTTCAGCTCGCGGTCCAGCAGCTGCGCGGCGCCCCGGATCCCGCCCAGCGGGTTCTTGATTTCATGGGCCATGCCGCGTACCAGAATGCGGGTGGTTTCCTGCTGGGAAATGATGTCTTCCTCGCGACTGATGCGCAGCAACCGGTCGCGCGGCTGAATCTCGATCAGCAGTTCCGTTGGGTCCAGGCTGATGGGAGAGACCGAGTAGTCCACGGTCAGCCGCGTGCCGCTGGTGAGAATGAATTCGGCTTCCCGTCGCGTGTAGGATTGCCCGTTCTCCGCCGCGGCCAGCAGGGTTGTCAGGGCGTCTTCGGAGTCCACCAGAATGTCGTTGATGGGCAGGCGCTGGCTGCGGGTAATGCTGGTCTCGAAGAGGCTCTCGGCGGCCGGGTTGAGATACTGTATGCGCAGGCCATCTTCGAGTACCAGAATCGCGGTCGTCAGGCTGTCGAGTATGTTTTTGTAGTCGGAGGCTTTGGTCAGTGAAGGTGCCATTGATAGTGCCATGCTGCTGTCTCGATCGATGGGCATTGCTGCGTACCATCCGCTTCTGCAAGAAGTGAACCAATTCGGGGGAACGGCTCAGTTTGCATGCCCGTTTAGCGGGCACAGGGCTGTAGCGGCCGTGACCAACGCAATGACCTAGTGCGTTTTATTCGGGGCTGCCTGTGCGGGTCAGGTGAAACGCCCCGTTGCTGATCAGAGTATGGCTTTTTTGTGGTGCGAGCGCACTAAAATGGTGCGCCTAATGGGGGTGGGGTCAGTTGTTCACAGAGGGACGGTGGATGGTAAAGCTGATGGTCTCGCCGGATTTTACCTGCACGCCGTTTTCATCAATGATGTTGACGCCCGCATCGTGAGTGCCACGGAAGACATTGCGGACGGTCACGGTGTCGGAAGCGGTCTGGCCGACTGGCTGCCCATCAAGGGTGACTTCATAACGGTGACCTTCCTGGAGTGCAGGCTCACTGGTCACCCGGAAGGCCACGTCGCCACTGCCACTGTGGAACGCTTCGTCGTCATTGGGCGAGAGGATCTGCACGCTGTCGTAGGCCGCGCCTTTTTCCTCCACCTGGCGACGCAGTTGCTCGGGTTCCTGCACGTCAGAGGGTTTGGGAAGAGTAACCGTGGTAACCGGTTTGACGCGCACTTCTTCCGCGCCGTCGGACGGCTCATCGGAAAAGGTGACATTACCCTGGGCATCCACGTTGCGGTAAACCTCTGCAAGGGCCGGGGTGGCGCCAATAAGCAGAATGCCAGCAAAGAATCCAAACCGTATGTTCATGCCACTATCCTGTAAAGAGGGGATGATTTGATTATCAATGGCCGGCTGGGTGTTTTCAACGATCTTGCTGGTTCAAAGAGTTACATATCGTTAAGGGCAACAGGGCCTGTGCCATAGCTCACAAAAAACCCCGCCGAAGCGGGGTTTTTCGTCATGATCCGCAGATCATTCCGTGCCTGTCGATAGCAAACGCTATTAGCAGGAGTAGTACAGCTCGAACTCGACCGGGTGAGTGGTCATGTTGATGCGCTCAACTTCACCACGCTTCAGGTCGATGTAGCCGGCAATCATGTCTTCAGTGAACACGCCGCCGCGGGTCAGGAACTCGTGGTCTGCTTCCAGGCAGTCCAGAGCTTCCGCCAGGGTTTCCGCAACCTTCGGAATGTTCAGGGCTTCTTCCTTCGGCAGGTCGTACAGATCCTTGTCCATGGCATCGCCAGGGTGGATCTTGTTCTGGATGCCGTCGAGGCCGGCCATCATCAGCGCGGCGAACGCCAGGTACGGGTTGGCCGCCGGGTCAGGGAAGCGCACTTCGATACGACGTGCCTTCGGGCTGTTCACATACGGGATACGGATAGAGGCAGAACGGTTACGGGCCGAGTAAGCCAGCATGACCGGTGCTTCAAAGCCGGGTACCAGACGCTTGTAGCTGTTAGTGGCCGGGTTGGTGAAAGCGTTGATGGCCTTGGCGTGCTTGATCACACCGCCGATGTAGTACAGGGCGGCTTCGCTCAGGCCCGCATAGCTGTCACCGGCAAACAGGTTCTTGCCGTCTTTGCTCAGGGACATGTGTACGTGCATACCGGAACCGTTGTCACCAACCACCGGCTTGGGCATGAAGGTCGCGGTTTTGCCGTAGGCGTGGGCCACGTTGTGTACACAGTACTTGAGGATCTGTACTTCGTCGGCTTTCTTGGTCAGGTTGGCCGGGCCAACGCCGATCTCACACTGTCCAGCAGTGCCCACTTCGTGGTGGTGAACCTCAATGTCCAGACCCATGGATTCCATGGCGGCACACATGGCGCCACGCAGGTCGTGCAGGCTGTCGACCGGCGGCACCGGGAAATAGCCGCCTTTTACGCCCGGGCGGTGACCGATGTTGTTGCGGTCGAAGTCCTCGCCGGATACCCAGGCGGCTTCTTCGGAGTAGAGCTCGTACATGGAGCCCTGCATGTCGGTCTTCCACTTGACGGAGTCAAAGATAAAGAATTCGGGCTCCGGGCCGAACAGCGCGCCGTCGGCAATGCCGGTGGACTTCAGGTACTCTTCTGCGCGACGTGCAACGGAGCGCGGGTCGCGCTCGTAGCCCTGCATGGTAGAGGGTTCAACGATGTCGCAAGTAATGTTCAGCGTGGTTTCTTCGGTGAACGGGTCCAACACGGAGCTGCTGTCGTCCGGCATCAGGATCATGTCGGATTCGTTGATGCCCTTCCAGCCAGAGATCGAGGAGCCATCGAACATCTTGCCGTCGGTGAAGAAGTCGTCGTCCACTTCGGTAGCCGGCAGTGTTACGTGCTGCTCTTTACCGCGGCTGTCGGTGAAACGCAGGTCAATCCATTTCACTTCGTGTTCTTTGATCAAATCAACTGTCTTGGACATTGTGCATGCTCCATCGTGTTACCCGCTGAGCGGGTGATTTCATGTTCGTGGTGCCGGATCGTTCAGCGGTGCTGACTTCCGATCTGTTTTGAGGTCGAGGCAGCTTATCAAAAGCAGAGGCGTCTTACCTGCAAAATCGGCTGACAGGATTAAAGCAATTGCCTTGCCAATTTGTGAGAGGTGCGCCAGAACGGCGCAACCACAGGGAGCCCGGGCATTTTTGGCGCGCTTCCAGGCGCTGCCGGCCCCGTTCTGCACTTCATTGGTGCGTCATAATGGTGCGTTTCGCCGGAATATGCTCTAAAAGAGTGCGGAAGCGCTGTTCAGCGAATAGGCGTTTTTCTTCATATTAACGACACGGAGTTTTCGATATACTGCGCGCCGCTTCATTTATACCCTGCTGCTTTTCGGATGCCAAATCGGGAAATA
Organism: Pseudomonadota bacterium; assembly: GCA_051750305.1. Taxonomy (GTDB): domain Bacteria; phylum Pseudomonadota; class Gammaproteobacteria; order Pseudomonadales; family Oleiphilaceae; genus Marinobacter. The sequence continues at coordinate 66,951 of JBNJJM010000006.1, forward strand.
CCTTGCAGGGAAGCTCCGCAAACGCCGCAGGATTATTTTTGTGATTGAAAAACTTCGTAATATCGCCATCATCGCCCACGTCGACCATGGCAAGACCACTCTGGTTGACCAGTTGCTCCGTCAATCGGGCACGCTGGACCGCAAAGAGCTCGAGAACGAGCGGGTGATGGATTCCAACGACCAGGAAAAAGAGCGTGGCATTACCATTCTCGCCAAGAACACCGCTCTGAAATGGAACGGCTACGACATCAACATCGTGGATACCCCGGGCCACGCCGACTTCGGTGGCGAAGTGGAGCGGGTGATGAGCATGGTGGATTGCGTGCTGCTGGTGGTCGATTCCATCGACGGCCCGATGCCGCAAACCCGCTTTGTGACCCAGAAGGCGTTTGACGCCGGCCTGCACCCGATCGTGGTGGTCAACAAGATTGACCGTCCGGGCGCACGTCCGGACTGGGTCGTGGATCAGGTGTTTGACCTGTTTGACAACCTCGGTGCCACCGATGAGCAACTGGATTTTCCCATCGTTTACGCCAGCGCCCTGAACGGTATTGCCGGGATGGACCACGAAAAGCTCGATGACAACATGGACGCCGTGTTCCAGGCCATCGTTGACCACGTGCCTGCCCCCGCCGTTAACCTCGATGGCCCGTTCCAGATGCAGATCTCCCAGCTGGACTACAACAGCTTCCTGGGCGTCATCGGTATTGGCCGGATCATGCGTGGCAAGGTCAAGACCAATTCCCCGGTGACCGCCATTGGCGCCGACGGCAAGAAGCGCCAGGGCCGGATCCTCAAGATCATGGGGCACTCCGGGCTGCAGCGCGTTGAAGTCGACGAAGCTCAGGCCGGTGACATCGTCTGTGTCAGTGGTCTGGACGAGCTGTATATCTCCGACACGCTCTGTGACCAGAACAACGTTGAGGCACTGCCGCCGCTGACCGTCGATGAGCCGACCGTTTCCATGACCTTCCAGGTTAACGACTCACCGTTCTGCGGGAAGGAAGGCAAGTTCGTCACCAGCCGCAACATCAAGGAACGCCTTGAGAAAGAGCTGCTGCACAACGTGGCACTGCGTGTGGAAGAGGGTGACTCTGCAGACAAGTTCAAGGTGTCTGGCCGTGGTGAGCTGCACCTCTCCGTTCTGATTGAAAACATGCGTCGGGAGAACTTCGAGCTGGCCGTAGGGCGGCCGGAAGTGGTTATTCGTGAAGTCGACGGCGTCAAGCAGGAGCCGTACGAGAATGTCATCATCGACATCGAGGAGCAGCATCAGGGCGCTCTGATGGAGCAGATGGGGCTGCGTAAGGGCGATCTGACCAACATGATTCCGGACGGCAAGGGCCGCATGCGCCTGGAATACACCATTCCGGCCCGGGGTCTGATCGGCTTCCGCAACTCGTTCCTGACCCTGACTTCCGGTTCCGGCATCCTGACGTCCACGTTCAGTCATTACGGCCCGATCAAGGGCGGCGATATGACCAGTCGTCAGAACGGTGTGCTGGTGTCCATGGCAACGGGTACCGCGCTGACCTATTCTCTCGAGACCCTGCAGAGTCGTGGCAAGCTGTTCCTTGATCCTGGCCAGGAAATCTACGAAGGTCAGCTGTGTGGCATCCACAGCCGTGAGAACGATCTGGTGGTGAACCCGACCAAGGGCAAGAAACTGGACAACATGCGTGCCTCCGGCAAGGACGAGGTCATCGGCTTGGTACCGCCAATCAAGTTCACGCTGGAGCAGGCTCTCGAGTTCATCGACGACGATGAACTGGTGGAAGTGACCCCCAAGTCGGTTCGTCTGCGCAAGAAGCTGCTGACTGAAAATGAGCGCAAACGCGCGAACAAGAAGTAAGTCGCAAGCAGTGCATCGAAAGGGGCGGGTCAGTAATGACCCGCCCCTTTTTCGTTCACTTCAGCTACACTCCGGTTATACCTCTTGCCGGAGTGCTGCATGCTCACGCTCTACCCCGAAATCAAGCCTAATGCCCAACACCGGATTGCTGTTGATCCGCCCCATGAGCTTTATATAGAGGAGAGCGGCAATCCTGACGGTATGCCAGTGCTGGTCGTCCACGGCGGGCCGGGCGGTGGATGCGAGGACTATCACCGGCGCTTCTTCGACGCCGAACGCTACCGTATTGTTCTGATGGATCAGCGCGGGGCCGGGCGCTCAACGCCGCTGGCAGAGCTGGAAGGTAACAGCACTGACCGGCTGGTGGCGGACATGGAGGCGGTTCGGACGTTTCTGGGTATTGATAAGTGGCTGCTGTTCGGCGGCAGCTGGGGGTCAACGCTCAGTCTGGTTTACGCTCAGGCGTATCCCGAGCGAGTGCTGGGGCTGGTGCTACGAGGCATCTTCCTGTGTCGCCCGAAGGACATCCAATGGTTCTATCAGGAGGGCGCCAGCCGCATTTTCCCCGATTACTGGGAAGATTTTCTGGCGCCGATTCCTCCGGAAGAGCGGGGCGATCTGGTCACTGCCTATTACCAGCGCCTGACCAGCAGCAACGAGCTGGAGCAGATCCAGGCCGCCAAAGCCTGGTCCATCTGGGAAGGACGCTGCGCCACGCTTCATCCCAATCCCCGGGTGGTTGAGCATTTCGGCCACCCCCACGTTGCCATTGCCCTGGCCCGAATTGAATGCCATTACTTCATGAATCAGGCTTTTCTTGAGCCGGACCAGATCGTCCGTGATGCCGGCAAGCTCGCCGATATCCCCGGGGTCATCGTTCATGGCCGCTACGACATGGTATGCCCTCTGGACAACGCGCTTGCTCTCACCGCGGCCTGGCCCCGGGCCGAATTGAGAATTATACGTGATGCCGGCCACTCGGCGTCCGAGCCTGCCATAATTGATGCTCTGATTCGCGGTGTGGACGAGGTGGCCTCGGAGGTGAAGGGGACTTTAGCCTGAATTGACTCCCTCGGGGGTTGCGACCGCCTGACCCCATGGATAAACTCTTTCAAATTCTTAATGGTCCTTCCACAGGAGTTAGATGAAAGGGCTTATCCAGCGCGTGTCCAGCGCCAGCGTTGCCGTAAATGACCAGGTCATCGCCGAGATACCCGAGGGGCTGTTGCTGCTGCTGGGGGTCGAGCGGAATGATGGCCCGCAACAGGTCCGGGCGCTGGTAAAAAAGGTGGTCAGTTACCGCGTTTTTCCAGACGCCCGCGGGCGCATGAATCGAAGCCTGCTGGACACCGGCGGCGCTCTCCTTGTGGTTCCCCAGTTTACTCTTGCAGCAGATACCGGCTCCGGTACCCGCCCGGGCTTTTCTTCGGCCGCAGCCCCGGAACAGGCGGAGGCGTTGTTTCTTGAATTTCTTGAATTGGCCGGAAGCCACCTTCCCGATGGGCGTGTTGGCAGCGGGAGATTCGGGGCGGATATGCAGGTGTCGCTGGTAAACGACGGGCCGGTGACTTTTATGTTGCAGGTGGGAAACAGTTCCTGAAATTGAAGTAATCCCGCACCATAATTGCGCGCGACCGCTATGGGTGGTCCCGAATGGTGCGGGCCGATGCCGGGTTCGGAAGGGTGCTGGTAGATTGTTCGAAGTTGATTGTGCTCAAGGTTATGATAATAAAGAAAAAGTCTGATTCTGGCCCCGGATTTGAACGTTAAATGACAGAAAGCTCAAAGGCCCTCCTGGAATATAGGGGCCGGGAATGTGCACCAAAAAAGCTAAAAAAGGTGACGTTAAAAGTTTGCAAAATGCTAGCGGTTGTATTACAACAGGCTCATGATTCAGAACTTTAACTTAATGCCCTAAGTTATTGAGCTGAAAAAGGTCCGGTCCGGGCCGAACGATGAAAATTTAAAATAAATGTTATCGGCGTGTCATAAAAATGACATGGTGGCGACACAAAATAAGGCTCTCACCAGCCTGACTGGTAAGAAGTCTCAAGAACGGGGATCGAACCCGTCGCTAAAACCTGAGTTAACTCAATAAAGGAAGACGCAACATGAAAAAAACGCTCATCGCATCTGCAGTTGCAGCAGCAACTTTCTCCGGCGCGGCGCTGGCCCAGGAACCGACTCTGACTGCTTCCGAGCTGGCAGCAAAGATGGATTCCATGCCGACTGTTTACGGTAACATTCAGTACGCTATCGCCCACGATAATTTCGACGGTGGTCCGTCTTCCGTTGAGCACTTCGACAACGGTTCTACTCTAGGTGTCGCCCACGACCATGAAATCGCTCCGGGCATCTCCGGTTTCTTCAAGGTTGAGCTGGAAGGCATCAACGCAGACGACAAAGGCAGCAGCTCCGGCATTGACGCTCTGGATGAAGCCTACATTGGTGTGAAAGGCGACAGCTTCGGCCAGGTATGGGTTGGTTCTGATGACTCCACCTACGAGCGCGCAGTTGATGAAATTGCCCAGTTTTATGAAGTCGCTACCCTGAACATCGGTCCTGATTACACAACTGGCGAAGGCGACCTGATCCAGTACATGTCTCCTTCCTTCGGCGGCCTGAGCATTTGGGCAGCTGTGCAGTTCAACGGCGATGGCGAAACCACCACAGAACAAGTTGTCGTCGGTGGCGAAATTGTTGACGTCACGACCAACAACGATAAGTCTTATCCGTACCAGTTGGCCGCTCTTTATGAAGTGGATGCGCTGGAATTGGCGTTCGCGATGGATTCCAACGATAACGGTGGAAACAACGAAAACACCTATGGTTTGCGTGCCAGCTACAACCTGGACAACCTGCGTCTAACCGGTGAGTTCCACACCCGTAAAGACGTTGGCGACCTGTACGGCCTGATGGGTGTTTACACTCTGGGTGCTAACCAGTTTGCTCTGTCTTACGAACTGGGCGAAGCTGACGACGCAGATGATACTCAGCGTGACACCATCACGCTGCAGGCGCTGCACAACGTGTCTGATCATATGTATGTCTACTTCGAAGGCTACCTGGGTGGCGGCGATGACGTGTACGAGTACACTGACTCACTGGGTAACGAAGTTGAAACTGACGAGCGCTCCATCGCCTCTGTTGGCGCTGTTTACTACTTCTGATCCGCTAACCAGCAAATCAGAGAGTAAACCGGAAAACCGGCGACCTTCGGGTCGCCGGTTTTTTTATGTATTCTGCTACAACGTTTCAGAGGGAGAGGTAACGTGGCTGAAGAGCTGGAAATAAAACTCAGTCTGACTCCGGTCAGTCAGCAGCTGGCGCTGAAATGGTTGCAGTCCCGCCCGGGAGCGATTGAAGGACCGCGCAAAACCCTGGTCAACCGGTACTACGACACCCCGGGTGGGGATCTGAACCGTCAGCGGGTGGCACTGCGGGTTCGCCAGGCGGGCGACAAATACATCCAGACCCTGAAAACCCAGGGGGACTTCGTGGCCGGTGCCCACCGCCGTCAGGAGTGGGAGTGGCCGCTGTTGAGCACAGAGCTCAATCTCGGGCTGCTGGCGGACACACCGTTGGGGCAAGGCGTCAACCTGGCGGACCTGAAGCCGGTGTTTGAAACCAATTTCGAGCGCCAGGTGGTGATGATCGAAGAAGGCGATACGGTCATTGAGGTGGCGATCGATGCCGGTCACATTCTGGCCGGCGGTTCACGGCGCCCGCTTAATGAAGTGGAGTTTGAGCTCAAGTCCGGGGACGCCTCACGACTGGTGGCCTGGGCACGGGCGCTGGCCGATAACGTGCCAGTATTCCTGAATCTGATCAGCAAGGCGGAGCAGGGGTACTTCCTTGCCGGCCTGCATGAGCCGGGGTCACCGCTGACGCAAGGCGGCACGGAACTCTCCGTTTCCGGGTTTTTGCAGGCATTGAGCGTCGCCTGGCTGAAGGAGAAGCCGTTTGAGGTGGATCGGGATAGTCTGAAGGCGATTGAAATACATGCCCGGGCACAGGGCGTGGCAACGCAGTTTGCGCAGATTCTCGACGATATCGCCGGGCACGAGTCGGTGACGGTTCTGGCGGAACGACCGCAACTGGGCCAGCTGCAGCTTGCGCTGGCCATGGCTTAGGTAGCGGCTTGGTCGGAGCCCGCTTTTGTTTCGGCCTCGGCCTGAGTGGCGTGCCATTTCTCAAGGAAGGCGCGATAGCGGTCCAGTGCTTCCTCGACCACCTGGACGGTCGGGGTGTCGTGTGATTTGACCAGTACAATCAGCCCCTTGCCCGTGATCTCTTCGTCGGTGGGAGGGTGGCACACCACCTCGCCCTCGTTATCGATGTACGCCAGTGCTGTGCCGATACCATGGCGGATGAGGGCGCTGACGATGTCTGCCCAGTTCAGGTTGTCCAGCTTCAGGTCATAACGATGGGGGTGGTCGTCCTGGTAGTTGAACATGTCCTCCAGAACCTTTTCCGATCCGGGCGCAACGATGGCGCGAACCATGATTTCAGGGTAGGTGCGCACCGGCCGGATAATCGTCCGCACGCCGACCGCCTTGAAGCGGTCCCGGTTGCGGTCACTGACACACTCCACCGTGGTGCGGTGCCCCAGGTTGGATTCGGTGAGCCGGTGAGCGATATCAAAGGTCAGGCTGTCGGAGATCGGGTCCGATTCGTCAGATGCCAGTACCACAATGTGTTTTGCGCTCCCGGCATGCACCGCTTTCAGCGCCTCGGGATCGCTACCAGAGCCGTGAAAGTGAAGCATACCCACATCGGACAGTTCCGGCGGAAGGCCGGTGGGAAACTGCCGGGTCAGAAGGATGATCGGCACGGTGTCATAGCCGGGTACGGAGCGCACCTGCGAGGCAAACCGCATGAAATACTGCTCACCGCCGTTCTGCGGGGTATTGATGATCACGATATGGTCTTTCATTTTGTATACCCATCGTCCGGTTACGATACGTTCCCGGCGATAAAACCGGTACTCGATAAAGTCGCTGACAATCAGTGTCATCAGGGTAATGGCGCTGACGAACATGATCGCAATGGTGCTGATTCTCCCCACTGGGGTTTGCGGTGCGAAATCCCCGTAACCCACGGTTACCAGCGTGGTCATGGTCAGCCACACCGACTCGAACAGCGTGAGATCTTCCACCCACCACAGCAGCAGCGCCTGAAACGCCAGCAAACCGCCCAGAATGGCAAACAACCGCTTGATTCGTGAGCGAATGATGCCGGACATCGGAAGATGAGCAAGCTGGTGTTCGGGATTGAGTGGTCGGCGGTTTCGCAGCATTAATGGCCTGAGCGGTTCAGTCGGGTAACGGTTCGTTATACAGTACGGGAAATATAACAGAGATACAGGGGTTTGCATTATGTCCGAGCCGTGGAGCGGTCTCCCGAAAGTGCTTGCCGATGACGTTGCGGCGGGCTGGTCGTCGGTGTTTGCCGATGGGCCGTATCCCTGGATGACAGCGCAGGCAGGCCTGGCTGAAGGAGATGTGGCCAACGCCATGGCCCGCAGCGTGTTTCTGAAGCAAACCCTGGAGCGCCACCCGGAGCAGGTTGAAGCACTGGTGCGCTCCCGCTCCCTGCGCGAGCCCACAACGCCGGAGTATCTGCAGCAGCGCTGGCAGGAATATCTGGAAGTCGTCGTGGATGAGCCGTCCCTGCACAAGGCGTTGCGGCAGTTTCGGCGTGAGAGCCAGTTCCGTATTATCTGGCGCGATCTGATGCGATGGGGCGATATGCACGAAACCATAGCCGCCACCAGCGCCTTTGCCGAAACCTGCATTCAGGGCGCCCTGGACTGGCTGCATCAGGACACCTGTGAGCAGTCCGGTACGCCCTGGGGCAAGGATCCGGTCACCGGGGAAGAATGCCCGCAGTCCATGGTGGTGCTGGGCATGGGCAAGCTGGGAGGGCGCGAGCTGAATGTGTCCTCCGATATCGATCTCATTTTCGCCTTTCCCGGCAAAGGCGAAACCCGCGGCGGCCGGCGTTCCATTGATAACCAGCAGTTTTTTATCCGCCTGGGACAGCGGCTGATTCAGGCACTCGATCAGATCACCGCCGATGGCTTTGTGTTCCGCGTCGATATGCGGCTGCGACCCTACGGGCAAAGTGGCGCGCTGGCACTCAGCTTCGCAGCGCTGGAAACCTATTACCAGGACCAGGGGCGTGACTGGGAACGCTACGCCATGGTCAAGGCGCGGGTGGTGGCGGGTGATGAAAACGCCGGGCGGGCGCTGATGGAGAGCCTGCGGCCCTTTGTGTACCGCAAGTACGTGGATTTCAGTGCCTTCGAATCGCTGCGCAGCATGAAGGCGATGATCGGCCGTGAGGTTCGGCGCAAGGGGCTTGAGAACAATATCAAGCTCGGCAGCGGCGGCATCCGCGAAATCGAGTTCGTAGTGCAGGCGTTTCAGCTTATTCGTGGCGGGCGAGACCGGGAGCTGCAGCAGCGCGAGCTGCTGACGGTGCTGAAAGAGCTCGAAGAGCTGGAGCTTTTGCCTTCGCCGGTGGTAAACGAATTGCGCGATGCGTACGTTTTTCTCCGCAACCTGGAGCATGCGCTGCAAGGCATGGAGGACAAGCAGACGCAACTGTTGCCGGAGGATGAGCTCAGTCAGGCCCGGGTGGCCCTGATTATGGGGTTTGAGAGCTGGGATGAATGCCTGCAGGCGCTGGATGCCCACCGCGAACGGGTGGGCCGGCACTTCGCCGATATCATCGCCACCGAGGAAGAAGAGCACGATTCCGCGTCACTGGACGAAGGCTGGCACGAGCTCTGGCTGTCCGAGATGGAGGATGACGCGGCCAGCCAGTGGCTGGAAGAGCACGGCTACGAAGACGGCGCGGGCAGTCTGGCGTTACTGAACGACCTGCGGGAGAGCCGGACGGTTCAGGTCATACAGTCCCAGGGCCGCAAGCGCCTGAACCAGTTCATGCCCGTGCTGCTGCAGGCGCTGACCCAGGTGGACGCGCCCTCCGAGACACTCGGGCGGGTGTTGCAGCTGGTTGAAGCCATTCTCAGGCGAACCGCCTACATGGTGCTGCTGCTGGAGAACCCCGGCGCACGCACCCAGCTCGTCAAGTTGTGCAGCGAAAGCCCGTGGATTGCGCGGCAGCTGGCGGAAACACCGCTGCTGCTGGATGAGCTGCTCAACGCAGAAAGTCTCTACCATCCGCCCGCCAAGGAGGAGCTGCAGGATGATTTGCGCCAGCAGATGCTGCGCATACCGTTCGAAGATCTTGAGGAGCAGATGGAGTCCCTGCGGCACTTCAAGAAAGCCCATGTGCTGCGGGTGGCCGCGTCCGAGCTCAAAGGCACCCTGCCGCTGATGAAAGTGAGTGATTACCTCACCTGGATTGCCGAAGTGGTGCTGGATCATGTGGTGGACGTGGCGTTTGCCAACCTGGTCAGTCGTCACGGGTACCCCCGCCGTGCCGATGGCTCAGCCTGCGATACGGATTTTGCGATCCTCGGCTATGGCAAGCTGGGGGGCATCGAGCTTGGCTACACCTCCGATCTGGATCTGGTGTTCGTCCACAACGCCGATCCGGAGCAGGCTACAGACGGCGACAAGCCGATTGATAACGCCGTGTTCTACACCCGCCTTGGCCAGCGCATCGTCCACATTCTCAGTACCCAGACCCCATCCGGTCAGCTCTATGAGGTGGACATGCGGCTGCGCCCCTCGGGGAATTCGGGGCTGCTGGTGAGCACCCTGCAGGCCTTCGAGAAATATCAACGTAACGATGCCTGGACCTGGGAGCACCAGGCGCTGGCCCGGGCCCGGGGCGTCGCCGGCTGTGCCGGCACCCTGGCCGAGTTTGAATCCCTGCGCCATGAGCTGTTGTGCCAGCAGCGGGACCGTGAGGCCCTGCGGACGGAGGTGGCTAATATGCGCGAGAAGATGCGCACCAGTCTCGGCACGCCCGAGGCCAAACAGTCCGCCACCTTCCACATCAAACATGACAAGGGCGGCATCATCGATATCGAATTCATGGTTCAGTATCTGATGCTGGCCCACAGCTGCGATCACCCGGAGCTGACCCAGTGGTCCGATAACATCCGGCAACTGGAAGAGCTGGGGCGCGCCGGGGTGATTGCGGTGGAAGACGCAGAAAAACTGCGGGAGGTCTACATTACCCTGCGCTCGACCATTCACCGCCGCGCCTTGCAGAACCTCAATAGCCAGGTGGAGGGCGATGCCTTTCCCGACGAACGGGCGTACATCCGCAGCATGTGGGAAAAGGTCATGCTGGGGTAGCCGGGGACATTTACGTTCTGCGGAAAATTCCTGCTAGAATGCCGATTCCCTGAAAAAGCTTGTATGGAGCAGAAACAATGTCGATGGCTGATCGCGATGGCCTGATCTGGCTGGATGGTGAAATGGTTCCCTGGCGTGAAGCCAAAACCCACGTGCTGACTCACACCCTGCACTACGGTCTGGGTTGTTTTGAAGGCGTGCGTGCCTACAACACCGCCAACGGCCCGGCGATTTTTCGCCTGAAGGAGCACACTGACCGTCTGTTCCGTTCTGCCCATATCCTGAACATGAAAATGCCGTTCACCAAGGAGCAGCTGAACGACGCCCAGTGCGCCGCGGTTCGTGAAAACAACCTGGATGAAGCCTACCTGCGCCCGATGGTGTTTCTCGGCTCCGAAGGCATGGGGCTGCGTGCCGACAACCTGCAGGTTCATGTGATGGTTGCTGCCTGGAGCTGGCCGTCGTACATGTCGCCGGAAGCCAAGGAAATGGGCATCAAGGTGCGTACCTCTTCGTACACCCGCCACCACGTCAACATCACCATGTGTAAGGCGAAGGCCAACGGCAACTACATCAACTCCATGCTGGCCCTGAACGAAGCCATCGCCAGTGGCTGTGAGGAAGCGCTGTTGCTGGACAACGAAGGCTACGTGGCGGAAGGTTCCGGTGAAAACATCTTCATCATGCGTGACGGTGTACTGCACACGCCAGAGCTGACGTCGTGCCTCGAGGGCATTACCCGTGCCACCATTCTCGAGTTCGCGCGGGAGCTCAACATTCCGGTGAAAGAGCGCCGCATTACCCGTGACGAAGTGTATATCGCGGACGAGGCCTTCTTCACCGGGACCGCCGCCGAAGTGCTGCCGATTCGTGAGCTGGATGGTCGCGTGATCGGCGCTGGCAAGCGCGGCCCGATCACCGAGAAGCTGCAGGCCATGTACTTCGATGCGGTCAAGGGCAAGTCGCCTGAGCACAGCAGCTGGCTGACTCACGTCAACGGCTGATCTCCGAGTTCTCGCAAGCCGCCGTTGACTGTCTCAGCCCGGCGGCTTTGTTTTTTCCATATTCTACTGACCTGCAGGACGAGCAAATGGCAGACGTAATCAAGGTACCGGTATCGTTTGGTGAGGTGCTGGACAAGATCACCATTCTCGAAATCAAATCCGAGCGCATCAAGGATGAGGCCAAGCTCAAGAACGTGCGGTTGGAGCTGGACGAACTGAGCGCCACCTGGGACGAGGCAGTACAAGGCAAGGCCGCTGAAATTGCGGATCTGCGCAAGCAGCTGAAGGCCGTTAACGAAGAGTTGTGGGTGATCGAAGACGACATCCGCGATCAGGAAGCGGATCAGGATTTCGGCCCGAAGTTCATCGAGCTGGCCCGTGCCGTGTATGTCACTAACGACAAGCGCGCCGCCATCAAGAAAGAAGTGAACCTGGCGTTGGGTTCCCGCTTTGTGGAAGAAAAGTCCTACCAGGACTACACCGCACGCAAGTAACCGCCTACACACGGGTCCCCGTAGGTCGGATTAGCGCAGCGTAATCCGACAACCAGCATCAACTCCAGTGTCGGGTTACGCTGCGCTAATCCGACCCACAGAAACGGCGCCAGATCACTCCGGATCCGGCGTCGTTTCTGTTGTAGCCACCCGCTGCGCTTCAATCCACCTGTCCAGCATTGCGGTGGCATCCTCCACCGTGACCAGCTCCATCGCCCCCTCGAACTCTGCCTTGGCACCCCAGCGCGCTTGATCCACGGTCTTGCCGGTAAACTTCGCCAGTGCGTCCGGGTAACGGTTCACGCACCACTCAAGGGAGTTGTAGGGGCCCGACCGATACGGGTTACTGGCGGCAAATATGCCCAGTACGTCAGTGCCCACTGCGCTGGCGATGTGCGCCGGGCCCGTGTCGGGGGCGACGGCAAGATCAGCATGGGAGAGCAGGGCAGTGAGCTGCTTGAGAGTATCCTTGCCGCAGATATTGTGGGCTTTTTCTTTCATTGCGCTTTCGATGGCCGCGCAATATTCCGCTTCAAACGGGGCCGGGCTGCCTACGAGAATAACCTTCATGCCGTGCCTGGTAATGGCATGGTCAGCCAGCCGCGCATAGCGCTCGGCCGGCCAGTTCCGCAACGGGTGGCTGGCGCACGGGCTGATCACCAGATTGCGGCGGTCCTCTGCCAGCTGCGCTCTGGCAAATTCGTGATCGCTCTCTGACAGGGGGATTGTCCAGCGTGGAGGCGCAGCCGGGAGCCCCAGTGGCTCCAGAAAACTGGCGAGGCAGTCGCGTACGTGCTGTTTGGAAGCAGGTGCAATACGGGTGTTGATGAACAGGCTGTGAAGGTCCTTGCTGCGGGCACGGTCATAGCCGACTTTGATTCGCGCAGGAATCAGTGCCGCGGCCAGGTTGGCACGGAAGGCCACCTGCATGTGCAGCAATGCATCGAAGCGGCGCCCCCGCAGTGTTTCACGCAGTTCCCCATAGCCTTTGCGCCCGGCCTTCTTGTCGAAAATGATGAACTCCACGCCCGGCAGATCGCCAATCAACTTTGCTTCGATCTTGCCGATAACCCAGGTGATCCTGACGTTAGGCAGTTGCTCCTGAAGGCTGAGCACCACCGGGACCACGTGGGTGACATCGCCGATGGCGGAGAGGCGCAGAATGCAGATGGATTGAATGTCAGGGCTGGTTAATTGCATGTCCAAGTTACGGTCCGTTGCGATTCTTTAACCGGCTATTGTAGTGCCGGAGAGGTGTGGTTGGTAAACTGCGCGCCATTCTATCGCACTCTTTGTTTCGGCGTCTTTTGTCGCTGTTGAGGTTCTTCCAGGGAAATCATGCTCGTTACAAATTCTGCCTACCCCGGTGTCAGTGAGTCCTGGTTCAATCCCGACTGGTGGGAAACCGGGATTGAACCCGTTTCAGCCGGCGGGCGCGGAAGCGCCTGGTTTCTCAATACCAAACAGGGAGAAATGGTGCTGCGGCACTACAGGCGGGGCGGGCTGGTAGCGAAATTCGTTGCCCGTAGCTACCTGTTCACGGGGTGGTCGAACACTCGTTCCTTTCAGGAATTCCAGCTCCTGAGGAATCTGCACGGCCAGGGACTTCCTGTACCGGAGCCGGTAGCTGCATGGGCCTGGAAGGGCCACCTTGCGAGTTACCGGGCTGCCATCCTGGTTCGTCGTATTTCCGGCGCCGTGCCGTTTCCGGAAGTGGATAATCCAGAAGATGTTCAGCTTTGGGAGCGGGTGGGACACACCGTTCGGCAATTTCACGATGCAGGGCTGGATCACGCGGATTTGAACTGTGACAACATTCTTATTGTTAATCAGGAAGTTTACCTTATCGATTTTGACCGGTGCCGTTTGAGGGGCTCAGGCAGAGGCGGCGACTGGAAAGAATCGAACCTCAAGCGCTTGCGGCGGTCAGTCAGTAAACGCATGGCCATAGGATCTCCGGAAAAATGCTGGTCGGTTCTCATGGCCGCGTATCATTCGGCAGATAGCGGCGCGGGAGTAAGTCCGGGGTGAGGGCACAAGGAGCAAAGACGTTTTCAGATTCCGGAATAAGTTTATTGAACCAAAGGAATAAGTTGAGTGGTAAGTCGGACACTGTCCCTGTTATTGCCTAAGTCTGCTGGCGTAAGGGCGCCTGATTGGCTGATGATCGCCCTTTCACTTATGGCGTTGCTGTACTCGGTTATGCCATTGGTACAAACGAGATTGCCAAATGCCCTGGAGATGCTTTTCGCATTGACGGGGCTGTTTGTCCTGTTCCGTTACGGCTCGGGCTTGCGGTGGGCGCTTCCTGTCAGGTTGATGGCGGCTGCCGTTGTCATAATGGTCATTAGTTGGGTGTTCATGATCATGGATTACCCGGATCTGGCCCGCTCCGGTCCTTCGCTTGAGGATTTGCTTGATAAGTTCTTCTTTCTGTTTATCGCGCTGGTGGTTGCGGGAGAGGAAAAGCGGGCGAGAGTCTACCTGAGTGTGTGTGGGTTGTTCGTTCTGGTTATGCCTTGGCTGTCGGGTGCTGGTACCCGCGAAGTCATGGCAGGGATTGACGGCCTGAGGACGGGATTCGGGATCAATCCAATCCGTACAGGGCTCCTGTTCGGCGCCGTACTGCTCGGGCTGATTGCATTTGCGCCACGTGTTTTCTTGCGCCCGCGGTTCTCGGTAGTCCGGCTTGTGCTCTGGTCATTGGTGTGTGCGTTCTGTGCCGTGATGGTCGTCATAACACAGTCCAGAACGGCCATGGTGGCACTCATACCCGGGCTGATTGTTGCGTTGGGGGTGTTTCTGTTCCTTTCGTCGATGGTTACCCGGCATAAGCTCATGGTGCTGGTTGCTATTGCCGCCGGGTTGATGATGTCAATCTGGGTTGCCGCTCTGACAGGTCTGACTGATCTGGTTGAGACACGGTTCGGTAAGGAGGCGGTTGTCATCGACCAGGTGATAGAGGGTGATTGGGAGGATATTTCCAATTCGAGCTGGGGGATCAGAGTACGGCTGTTGGCTGAAGGGGCAAATGGCGTTCTTGAGCGCCCATTGACCGGATGGGGCTACCGGGCTGGTGAAATCGTCTTGGACAAAGAAGGATTGCGCCGAGGTGATGGTGGAGTATTCAGCCAGGTGCACAACACCTATCTGGAAGCGGCATTGCGCTACGGTATCGGTGGAGCGGTAGTTTTGCTGATGCTTTTTGCATGGGCCCTGAAAGGTTGCCTGAAGATGAACAGGAAAGGGCGTGTGTCGCTGGATATGACAGTCTTTCTCGGCTCGGCTCTTAGCTACTTGATGGTGGCCAGTCTGTTCGATGGTTTACTGTTCCAGACGGAAGGGGTTTTATTGTTCAATGTCCTGATGGGGGTGGCAGGGTCCTTTATCCTCTTCCAGCGACGAGGCGTCCACGAAAAAAGAGAGCCGGTTCATGATTACGCATCTTGATTGCACGTTAAGGGACGGTGGTTACTACAACAACTGGAATTTCGACAAGGATCTGGTCAACCGCTATCTGGTAGCCATGGAGGAAGCCGGGGTTGATGTGGTCGAGCTGGGGTTGCGATCGTTCCGCAACGAGGGATTTAAAGGAGCGTTTGCGTTTTCGCGTGACGATTACCTGCGATCGCTCGGTATTCCTCCCGGATTGCAGGTTGGCGTCATGGTGAACGCCAGTGAGCTGGTTGGAAACGAGGATCTGTATGGCAGGCTGGCACAGCTGTTTCCTGTTCGTGCCGATGAATCTCCAGTATCGCTGGTGCGCATTGCGTGCCATGTGCATGAGTTTCCGGGCGCCTTGCCGGCGACTTCCTGGTTGAAGGAACGGGGGTATAGCGTAGGGTTCAACCTGATGCAGGTTGCGGATCGTTCGCAGGAGGAAATAGAAGCCCTTGCACGTGCCGCCGCAGAATTCAGCCCCGACGTGCTCTACTTTGCCGACAGTATGGGAGGTATGGAGCCTTCCCAGACCATGCAGGTAATTTCGTGGTTGCGACAGCAATGGGGTGGCCCTCTGGGTATCCATACCCACGATAACTTGGGACTTGCGCTGCAGAACACTCTGTGCGCTATTGATAACGGCGTAAGCTGGGTGGATTCAACGGTTACCGGTATGGGGCGTGGGCCAGGTAACGCGAGGACTGAGGAGCTTGCGACCGAGCTGGGTCTGCGCAGAGGGCGCCAGGAGAATCTGATTCCGCTGATGCAGATCATTCGTGCCCACTTCCGACCAATGCAGCAAAAGTTTGGCTGGGGTACGAATCTTTACTATTTTCTCGCGGGAAAATATGGCATTCACCCCTCCTATATCCAGGAAATGCTTGCCGACCCCCGTTATCTTGAAGAGGACTTGTTTGCAGTCATCGAGCATCTGAGACAGGAAGGCGGTAAAAAGTTCAGTCACGAAGCGCTGGATTCCGCCAGACACTTTTTCAGGGGTAAAGCCTCTGGCAGTTGGGCGCCATCCGAACTGGTAGCGGGCAGAGAGGTTCTGATACTGGGTGCTGGTCCAGGCGTCATGGAGCATCGGGACGCGATTGAACAGTATATTCTCAAGGAACGCCCATTGGTTATGGCGCTCAACACGCAATCGTCCGTCCAGCCCTCACTCATTGACGTGCGTGTGGCCTGTCACCCTGTTCGTTTGCTGGCAGACTGCCAGCTTCACGCGAAATTGCCTCAGCCGTTGATTACCCCGGCCAGTATGCTGCCTGACGATGTCAGGGAAGCGTTGTCAGGAAAAGAGTTGCTGGATTTCGGACTGAAAATCGAGCGTGGAACCTTCGGGTTCGGCAGCACCGGCTGTTCTCTGCCGGTTTCCCTTGTCATTGCTTACGCTCTGGCGATCGCCACGAGCGGGCGTGCTCGTCGTCTTTTACTGGCCGGGTTCGATGGATACGGTGCGGATGACCCCAGAACAGCTGAAATGCAGGCTCTGTTCTCACTTTATCAGACGCATCCGGAAGCTTTGCCGCTTCTTGCGGTAACGCCTACCCGTTATTCCGTACCAGTGAAGTCCATTTATGGTATGTGAGGTTTATCTATGAGAAGTGTTGTTGTGATACCTGCGCGCTATGGATCAAGCCGTTATCCGGGGAAGCCTCTGGTTGAGTTGTTGGGGCGCCCTATGATCCTCTGGGTAGCTGACCTCTCGGCTAAGGCGGTATCGGCGGAGAATGTGTACGTTGCTACCGAAGACGAGCGTATCGCTTCGGTTGTCACCGAGGCGGGCTACAATGCTGTGATGACCAGTGATTCGGCATTGACTGGAACAGATCGACTTGCGGAAGCAGCTGGCTCCATTGACGCGGATATCTACATCAATGTTCAGGGAGATGAGCCGCTAGTGAATCCGGACGATATCCTTCATGTTATCGACCAAAAAACTGAACACATGGATTCGGTAATCAACGGCTATTGTTGGCTCTCCCCCCTTGAAGATCCAGCCAACATCAATATCCCCAAGGTGATTGCGAACGAGAGCGGTCAGCTCATCTACATGTCTCGTAACCCCCTTCCAGGCTACAAGGACGCTGCGAACAAGCCACTCGGTTACCGTAAGCAGGTTTGTATCTATGCATTTACCAGGGATGAATTGACGAGCTTCGCCGCGTTTGGAAGGAAAAGCGACCTCGAAGCTTGTGAGGATATCGAGATCCTGAGATTCCTGGAGCTGGGTAAGAGAGTGCTCATGGTCGAAACCCGGCCTGGCAGTCTTGCGGTGGACGTGCCAGAAGATCTTGACGCTGTGGAAGCTGCCCTCCGTGACAAATCTCATTAGCGTTAGCGGTTCGGTTTCTGCCGGGGTTGCAGCAAGCGAAGAGCGCTCTTTCGATACCAAGCGAGATCTTGGAAAATCGTTGGTGCGAAAACTCAAGCGTGTCCGGGCCCAGTTGATCGCGGCTCGGAAGCTGAGGCTGCCTGCGCGGCAGCGTCTGGCAGACAAGCTTTGGAATCAGTTTCTGGCGTCAACCAGCTTCCCCTCGGAGAAGGTCGTTCCGGCAGCCATTTCGGGCACAGGAACTGCCGTGTGCGATTCGTGGTGGGAGCTGAAGTACTGGAGCTTTATCGTTTCCTGTTTCGAACAGCATCAGGTATACGAGGAACTGCTGGCGGGTTACGATGAAGTCCGTCCCCTTCCTTCGGCTCAGAAGGGAATGCAGGTGTGGTTTTTTGGCAGTGGCCATGGCCGGTCCACCCTTAATACCTATCGCAGTATCCGGAAAGTTCCAGAGCGGAGAGGCGAGGACTGGCAGTTCGAGAAGGTATACAGCCGGCAAGACGATGACTTTTTCAGAATGGCGTCGATGGAGTTATGTGCAGGGGCACATCTTCGCTCTCAGGGCATATTCTTTCCGCCAGTTCTGGATACCATATCGGGGCAGCGTGTTGCGCTCGTTTACTCGGTGTTTGCCAAAGGTCGGCGCCTCGATGCGAACACGGAACTCGAGCGTGGCGATATGGTTGTAAAGGCTTTGATGGCATCCCCGGTTGACGAGTCCCGGCTGGATTCTGTTTTATATCGTTACCATCCTAATTTTATCGATGCGCTGTCCCGGGCGAGAGAGTGGGTACGTAGAAATAAGCCCGAGTTCTCTTGTGCTTTTGAGGAGATAGCCCTGGACATTGAGGAGCAGTACCCACGGTGTCTTGCGCATGGGGATCTGCATCGGAAGAATATGCTGAATTCCGGGGCGGTACTGGATTGGGATAATTGCGGGGTTTATCCCGTAGGCTTTGACCCCGGCATGATGGCCGCCCGTTCCCTTGGAAAGCATGGTCTTGATGAGCTTGAGTCGGCATTGCGGCGATACTTTTTGGCAGGTACCGACAACGCGACAAATTTTCATCTCAAGCATGGAGCGTTGTTCTACGCTTTCGTTTTTGGGGCGGGGAAGGCGCCATTAGCAAATGACTCTCTTCTTGTTGCTTTGCTGGAGAGGGTTGTAAAACAGGCGGAAAGAGGTCGTCCGTGATACACGAACTGCTTTACAAGAGAAAGCGTGAGCAGCGATGGTGGCGCTATCTGGTGCTTCGGGAGGCATACCAGAGTGCCCAGAATGAGCCGCGACCAGAGGGAGCTCTGGCTGGAGCGTTCCGTAAACTTGGGTATGGTGCGCCGGGAAATGCCGTCATCGAGTGCTGGAATGCCCTCGTGCAACTGGGGGCCCGTAAATCCCCCAGGCTTGATATTAATGAAATAAAGCTGCTTGAAGAGCGCGTAACGCAGGTTGATGCGGATTCCTTGCCGGCGTTGGCGTGGCTCGACCTTTATCGTCTTGGAATTGGCGCTGGTCTGTTTCTGACCGCCAACACCTTTCGGGAAAAGGCGATTGAGTGTTCGATCGTCCGGGGCAGAGGCAAAAACCCCGCATTGGCTGACGTTGTGCGTGGTTTTTATGGAACTATAGAGCGGGGGAGTTATGAGGCAGCTGACCAGTTGCTTGAGGTGCTTCCCCGATACGGGCTGTCTTCCCAGAAGCTGGAGCAGGCCCGCTGGGTGCTGGATCTGTACAGTGGCCAGAGATTAACTGATCAAATTGGCTTTGGGAGTCAAGCCTCACCCGAGGATATTCGTTTCGGCGACTGTGTCCGCGGTCGCTCAGTTGCACTGGTCGGGCCAGTGCCGACTGATGAGGAGCACGGTGAGGAGATCGACAAACACGACATCGTTGTGAAGTTCAGTTATCGGGGGGGAGAAAAAGGAAGGGATCCGATCACCCAGGGCCGGCGACTGGATATCAGTTACTACAATAACACCCAGGCGCAAACTCTTGCCGAGGACCGTTACAGCGAGGTTCTTGCAATGCTCGAGTGGGGGGTGTGTATTAACCGGAAAGGAAGGGAATGTTTCCCCGAGCGCCTGGAGAAGATGCGTCAGATCACCTCTCTCCAGTGGCTGCTGCCGGATACCCACTTCAACGCCGGCCCCAATGCTCTGATTGACCTGCTGCGTTTTCATCCGGGTGGGGTGAAGGTATTCAACACTGATCTCATGCTCTCCGCCGGGCGCTATGCTGGTTATCGGCCAGAAGGCGCCAAACCGATTGAGTACACGCGCTCGTTTATCAAGACTCACGACCCGGTGCTACAGTATGTCACCATGCATCGTCTTTGGGAGCTTGGCTTTATTGTCGGAGATCTGCGTTTTGAGTCCGTTATGAGAATGGGGTTGCCTGACTATCTGGCCAAGCTGCAGCGTGTGCATGGAGCCCATGAACAAGCACTTCTTTAGGGCGCTCGTCCGCGATCCTGCTAACCGGTTGAAATACGGTGCACTCGCACCCCGCTATGGTGAGCGAATCTTTGTCAGGGCGGACCAATGCCTCTACTATCTGGCCTCCTCGGCGTTGCAAGCCCATTTTCATTGTCGGCTGCGCCAGGGATCCGGTCAGGTGGTTGATTGGTGGCCTGAGGCGGATCAGCGGCCGGTCGTCGAACATCAGAAGATCCGTTTCTGTCTCGATCATTGGCTGAACGGTGTTAGCTGGGAAGAAGCCGGTGCGTTCACCTACATGATGGCCCGTATTCAGGAATCCTCCCGGGGGCATTTTGATGGTTGTGCGTCGCTGGACGATGTAAAGGCACGCTATCGACGGTTGGATGATTTGTACCGCTCGATCGAGGCCAAAGGCAGGTTCCTTTCTGTAGAACAATTGATGCCTGATAGTTTCCGCGAGGTGGGTGGTGTCGTCTTCCATCTGGGGCCCGACGGGGTGCCTGTGTTCGGCGGTGGCGGAACACATCGATTCGCCATGGCCATTGCGTTAGAGCTTACAATTCCGGCACAGCTTGGCCTGGTCCACAGGTCAGCTCTGGAGCGGCTGCAGGAGTATCGTCAGGAACCCGCGGCAATTAGCGAGACTGAACCAGTATGAATTCCGAGTCTATGGCGGCGCCACGTTCCCTTTATCATCAAGGGTGGCATATATGTTCAAACTTAAGTGACTCCCAGACCAGGACTCTTGTGAGCGCCATACTTGATGGCGAAATTGAGCGTGAACAGGTATTCCGTGATAATTGGCGAACTTTGAGTGCGCGGGTTCGTTTTCTGGACGAGTCATTGTTGCTCAAGGTGCCGCGGGCACGAAATAGCAGGCGATGGGAGCGTTTCCTGACACGCTTTCGGGAGAGTGACGCTTTGCGAACCTTTCGGCATATTGAGCAACTCTCTGCCATGGGGTTCAGCGCACCTGAACCGGTTCTGGCGTGCGAATGCAGGCGTGAAGGTGTGGTCGTCGACTCTTTCGTCTGTTATCGATTTGTTGAGGGCCGCCCCGCTGGCCCGCAAGATGCCGAAAAAGTTCTCGCTTCACTCCTTGCACTTCACAAGCGTGGGTTTCTCCGCAGTGATGCGCAGTTGGCTAACTTTCTGGTGGTGGACGGCGCCATCACCTTTATTGATTTTCGCCTCAAGAAGCCCCGTTTTTTGCCTCGGCTACAGAAAGCGAGAGAGATCGACCGTTTTTTGAGAAGCTGTCC
This sequence comes from Pseudomonadota bacterium, assembly GCA_051750305.1. Classification (GTDB taxonomy): domain Bacteria; phylum Pseudomonadota; class Gammaproteobacteria; order Pseudomonadales; family Oleiphilaceae; genus Marinobacter. Next base: position 88,063 of record JBNJJM010000006.1, read on the forward strand.
CGAAGCTCGTAATTTCCTCTCCAGCGAAGAGGCTTCGTCGTTCTGGCTCTGGCTCGCGTCTTATCTGGAAGCGGCCAGTTTCAGCGTAAGGAGTCTGAAACGGCGTATGCGGAAACGGAAGAAAGCAGAGCGCTGACCGGGCCTCAACCAGCAAGTGCCTGTTAATGATTCATGGTTAACTGACGTATGAAGAAAGCGGTCCTTTTCTGTCCATCCCGCGTCTGGGGGGGCATAGAAAAAAATGTACATCTCAGAGCAAGGTTACTTGGGAGCTCTGGCGTCAGAGTGTATGTGATACTTCTGCGGGGGTATTTTGCAGATCGATTTGTTGGCCTTGAGAATGTCTCGGTCATTGAGTTTAAGTCCAGAGGCGGGGACTTCAATCTTTTCGTGGTCGCTAATTACGTCATGAAGCTCCTGGAAATCAGACCCGATGTTGTTTTTGCTGCTTTGAAAAAGGATTGGTGGCTGGTAACCCTGTCTTCAAGACTTGCGGGCATTGACCGCATCGTGCTTTACCTGGGGATATCGCGAAGAGTTAAGAGTCCCCTCAAATATTTCGCGATTTTCCGCCTTATGAAAGCGGTCCTGGTGGTCAACAGTGACTCGCTCAAGAACGAAATGCTGAAGTATCCCCGATTATTCGACGACAACAATGTTTTCAGAGTCTATAACGGCTTTGATCTTCCGCCTCCCGAAGTAAAGCCACTGGATTTCAGAAAGCTACTCAATCTTCCGCCTGAAAGTGTCATTGTCGGGTGTGCGGGGCGATTCAGTCCGCAAAAGGGTTTCGACCTTTTACCGGAAATACTCTCCAGGCTTCCGGATAATGTTCATGTCGTCCATGCAGGGGAGGGGGAGTTTGAGGATGAGATTAAAGCAGCCATTGGCAAGAGGCAGGAAGCAGTGAGAATTCATTTTCTGGGATACCAGAAAAACATGCATGCTTTTTTCAAAGGCATTGATCTTTTCCTGCTTTGCTCCAGAAACGAGGGGATGGCGAATGTGCTTAATGAGGCAATGAGTCACGGCAAGCCCGTAGTTTCAACCCGTGTACCAGGAAGCGAGGAACTACTGGCACATGGCAAATACGGTGTTCTGGTGGACGTGAATGATGTGGAGGGCCTGGCTCGGGGAGTGCAGGCAATCGTCAACGGAGAGAGAGCCTGTTCTCCGGCCGATCTGCGGGACTGGATTCATCAGGAATTCGGGCTACAGCGAATGATGAGTGAAACAAACAGGCTTTTTTTTGAATCCGAACCATGTTGATAAACAGGCGACTCACGAACAGGGTGCAGGCTAATTTTTCGTATTAAGGGCAATCCTTGGCTATCAAGTATAAGCTTCGAGCGTTTTGGAGAGATACATTAAACCGGCTGCGGTTTGGCTATGAAGCGCCGCGTTACGCGGAAAGAATCTGGGTTAAGCCTTCCCAGTGCCGGCGCTATATTGAAGCCGCTGATCTGACAGCCCACTTTGGTTCGCGGGTTCGCCAGATGTCTGGTCGTGTGGTATCCGAATGGCCGGGCTCACTGGAGCAAACATTTGATCGGCATCCCAAACTGACCTATTGCTGGTCTCACTGGCGCGAGGGGAAGGACTGGGCGCAATCCGGAGCGATCGGATTCATGCTGGGGCGGATTGCGATCTCGCCGACAGGCGTGACGGATCAATGTCGCACCCCACAAGATGTTGCCATGCGCTTTGAGAGGCTGGACGCTATCTGGGCCGATGTCAGGAATCGAGGTAGCCTGCCATCTCGCAAAGATCTGCAGCCGTCGAACTTTCGTGAGGTGGGAGGCGTTCTGATGCATCTTGGCCCCGACGGTGAGCCGATATTCTCCGGTGCGGGTTGCCACCGCTTCGCAATGGCCTTAATGATGGATAAGCCTTTCCCTGCTCAGATTGGCGTTGTACACGTCTCTGCTTTGGCAAGACTTCGCGACTACAGGGCCTGCGATTAATGTGCTTTCAAACGGTATGAAGGTGCGGACTGATGACAATTAATATTGGAGCGAAAGATTGGCTGCCTTGAATCATTACAAGACTTGGGTTTTTGACTGCGACGGCGTATTACTGAATTCGAATCGAGTAAAGACAGCGGCATTCTTTGACGCGGCAAAGCCATATGGTGCGAACAAGGCTCAGGCTTTGGTGGACTATCATGTTCAGAATGGCGGCATCTCCCGCTATGTAAAGTTCGAAACTTTTCTAACCAGGATAGTGGGGCGAAAGACTGCAGAACCAGATGAACTTAACGATTTACTGAAGCGATACGCAGGGAAGGTGAAACAGGGGCTTCGGGATTGTGAATCCGCGTCCGGGTTGGAGCAGCTTCGGTTACTGACGCCGGGAGCCAGGTGGTTGGTCGTATCGGGTGGTGATCAGGACGAATTAAGAGAAGTATTCAGTGACAGAGGGCTAGCCCCTCTCTTCGATGGCGGTATTTTTGGTAGTCCCGACACTAAAGATGAGATTCTGAGCAGGGAACTTGGTGCCGGCGGCATTGAGTTGCCTGCGGTTTTTGTGGGTGATAGCCGATATGACATTGAGGCCGCGTCCAGGGCCGGACTGGACTTCATATTCCTGAGTCAATGGAGTGAGTCTGATTACGCCTTTCAGGATGCATCGCTCAGACTGGACTCCATCCGATCGATCGTTGAGAAAATGCAGTAGCCGCTGCCCCCTGTTCAGCCCCTACTTGCACTCTGGACCGTGCGTGTATGCGCAGGCGGATTCTCAGGAATCCGGAACCCTTGGCGGCGCAAGAAACGCTTCTACTACGGTTTTTGAGCTGAATGCATCAAGCCACTCCGGTTTAACTTCAATAGGCAGCTTGTCAATCGTGGATTCAAGTCCCAGTGCCAGCCCGTCCGATGTACTGGGTGTCAGGTAGTGTTCCAGCTCGCCCTGAAACACGAAGCGAACGCCGCCGCGACTGTCCGTCGACAGGATAGGCGTGCCGCAGGCGAGTGCTTCGGTCAATACGATGCCCAGCCCTTCGTACTCGGATGCAAGCACAAACAGGTCGGCCCGCTGCATCCAGGGGTACGGGTTCTTGCGTTTGCCAGCAAACAGCACACGGTCGGCAATACCCAGTGACCGGGCCTTTTCCTCGAGTTCCTGGCGCAATGGTCCTTCCCCAACGATGACCAGCTGATGGGGAATTCTGGCCTTTGCAAAGGCCTCCAGCAGCAGCGCGTGTCCTTTCTGGGGAACCAGGCGCGCGACGTTCACGATGTAGGGGGCCGAGGGGATGTCGGGGTCGTTGTCCCGAGCCATGGCCTGAATCTGCTCCACCGGGCACGGGTTGGTGATCACGCGAAGGCTTTTCGGAGTGATCTTTCCCGTCGCAAAGGCTTCCTCAGCGGATTCCTGAACTCCGGAGGAAACGCAGGCCAGATGCCGGTTTTGGAACACCAGTTTCCACTCCAGCTTTTTTTGCCAAAGCGGGCGATCGTAATGGATAACATTTTCCAGAACGTAGACATTGCGGTCATCCCGGAAGGACCAGAAATACTTGAAAGTACCGAGGCCGCGGAACACGATGCGGTCGAAGCGGCCGTACTGCCGTTCCAGTTTCTGTATGTGACGTTTCAGCAACCAGCCACTCAGCCAGCCTACCCACATGAAATGGGATTTTGGAAGAATGACGCCGAGAACAAGGCGGGATAACAGGAAGACCGGGATGCCAATCACCGACTTCAGTAGGGCCTGAAGCTGATCAAAGTGATGGAGCTTCACGGCTTCATGGGCGGGCTGCAGATCATTCGGTTGATTGCGGCAGGCCAGCAAATGGCTTTCGTGGCCTTCCTCGGCAAAGGCGTCCGCCAGATTAACGGCGACCCGCTCCATGCCCCCCATTTTCAGGCTGTGAATGACGACCAGGGTTCTCATGCGGTGGGCTTCTTCTCGATTCCATTAACCGCCCAGAAGGTCCGGTCATCTTTCACCGCTTTGCGAATGGCGCGGTTTTTCGCCCAGATTTCCGGCTTGGAGTAGCCGCGGGCATGGTCCAGGTGCAGGCACACCGTGCTGTACCGGATTTGCTTCGATTTATGGCCGTAGTTCCACAGCCGCTCACCCAGTTCCCGGTCCAGCCCACCGTACTGCATGTCTTCGTTGAAGCCATTGACCGCGATCAGGTCTTTGGTCCAGGTGGAGCTGTTCATGCCGTTCCAGCTGGAGGCCGCCGGGGTGACGGCGTTCAGCAGCTTCTTTTTCAGGTCGGAGCGGGACAGCTTCCACAACTTGTGGTTCCTGGGTTGGCCCTTGCTGACCAGCCATTCCGGCGTAAAGATAACGCCGCTGCGGATGTCGTCGTCCGAAATGGCTTCGGACACCGGCATGGTGAGCTTTATGTACCCGCCTGAAAGGAAGTAGCCAGGCTCAGCCAGGCGCTGATGCGTGGCGATGAAGTCAGGCTCGGGGATGCAATCCCCGTCAGTAAAAATCAGGTAGTCACAATCGGTTTCGCGAATGGCCTTGTTGAGAATCTGGCATTTGCGAAAGCCATCGTCCTCGTGCCAGACGTGGTCGATGGTCAGAATGCCGCGCTCGCGGAACCGATCGATCAGGGCGCGGGTTTCATCGGTGGAGCCATCATCGGCCACGATCACCCGGAAGTCTTTCTGGGTCTGGTTCTCATACCCGGTCAGCACTTTTCCAAGCCACAGGGGCGAATTGTAGGTGGTAATAACCACGCCAATGGATTGCGGTGTCATAACTCTGTCTGGCCCGTGCCGGTGTGGTGTTGAAATAAGGCGCCTAGTATACACGCGCTGGCGGCGGCTTGCCTGTCAGGGATTTTTCAGATCTGGCCAGACAGCCGCAGGTAGCGGTCGATGACCAGAAGCGATATCAGGCGTTCATGGCCCGGATTGTTGAATCGGGCCGCATGTTGCTGGGCGTTAGAGATGATGGCCTTTGCTTTGTCCGGGTTGAGGCGGTAGTAGTTGATTTTTTCCGTAAGATCCGAGAAATCGTCCTTGAGTTGAACATAGTGGATGCCGGGCTCGAGTGCACCCTCCATGAACCAGGTTTCGAACCTTGGTCTGCGCATCAGGCAGAGCGAGTTCGACGCCATGATCCACTTAAGGTTAGTGGCCACATCGATCCCCTCCAGGCTGACAACGAACTGGTGCGTTAGCTGATCGGCGATGCTCATGAAGGGTTTATGCCAGATTTGCTGTTCGGATTCCTTGTGAAGCACGCAGCCAATATCACAAGAAGGGTGGTCCCTGAACTGCTTCGCGAACCTGATTCGGTCAGGGTGGTTGGACTTGCCTCGCCAAACTGCGAGTGGCTTCTTGGCGTCGAAACTAAGGGGGTCGTTAACGTTCAGAAAGTGCCGGACACTGTTCAGTTTGAGAAGAACCGAAGCCTGGTTTACCGCCGCTGAGGCTATGGGGCGACTCTTCACGAATCGGGGTTCTGATGGCACTGTCGTGACGTCACCAAACCGATAGGCAACCCGGGCGTCCCGCGGAAAATAGCGAATCACGTTGCGGAGATCGTAGTAGTAAGCGCTGCTTTTCCCTTTGGGGGAATACCGTCGAATAGGTTCTGCCTCCCGCGCCGGGCTGAAGGCTCGATGGAGTCTGTTGTAGTAACGAACTCTCGTCATGATATCCGAGCGTTCAGCCGGCGGCAGTCGTTCGAGTTCCGCCAGAAGGCGATCCCGTTGTTGTGACCACCACAACCAGGGGATCAAACCGGAAAGGGAGTTCATGGCGTAGAAAGCCAGTTTGTGGAATCTGCCAGGACCAATCGCGGAGTTTCCCATTGTATACCTTCCATCGCTGCTCGAATGCACAGGAGGAATAGGTACCAAATGAACGTTACGGCTGGATGAACGGGCGAGGAGGCAACTTTAACGGCACAGTTTCTTCGGATTGTAAGGGTTCGGTGTGCCCGGCGTCAGATGGCGGAAGCGCTTGTACTCCCACTGATACTGTTCCGGAATTTCACGGACGCAGTTTTCGATCGAGAGATTCAGTGCCGTGGTTGCGACCACCGGGTCGGTGGAATCCAGGTCAGGCTCGCATTCGCGGATGACCAGGCGAAACCCCTGACCGTCTTTCAGGCGCTCCGAAAAGGTAATCAGCGGGGTGGCGTCGGATTTCTGAAGTAGCTTCGATACCAGGGTCATGGTGCGCACATTCAGCCCGAAGAACGGCGCATGGGCCACGCCCTTCGCGCGGGGACTCTGGTCGGGAAGGATGCCGGCCACGCCGCCTTCCCGCAACAGCGTAATCAGCCGCGCAAGACCGCGACGGTCGCCACGTACCAGTTCGGAGCCAATGCGGCCGCGCACCCGGATCATGTAATCCTCGAATTCGCGGATATGGGGCGGGCTGTATAGCGCGGCCATTCTGTGGCGGGAAGAGAAATACAGGCCGGTCAGCTCCCAGTTGCCAAGATGAGGCGCCAGCAGTACCAGTCCCTTGCCTCTTGCCATCGCCGCTTCTAACAGATGCTCGCCTTCGATTTCCCGAATCAGCCCCAGGCAATCTTCCACCGGCCACTCCCACATCAATGGAATTTCCATCAGGGTCTGCCCGGTGTGGCGCAGGCTGGATCGGGCCAGGTCCCGGCGTTGATTCTCCGGCAATTCGGGGAGGCAGATACGCAGGTTTGTTTCTGTCACCTTGCGGGATTTGCTGTTGAACACCCAGCCCAGAGTACCCAGCAGTCGGCCAATCAGCTGCGCGCCGCGCAGGGGCAGCTTGCCGGCCAGTTTGAGGGCGAGGATCAGAAACGTTGCTTTGGACACGGCCATGGATCGGGGTTCATCTCTCTTCGTCAGACTGAGCGGAAGCTATCACCATCGGGCCGGGGCGGCAAGGCAGAGCGGGTCCGATCTACAGTTTCTGGGCGCTCTCCCAGCTGTTATTGCGGTCACTCAGCTCCCAGTCGATCCGCAAATAGAAGCGCCGGATGCGACGTTCGACATAGCGTTGCCGCCAGGCCGGAACCGTGGCGAGTTTGTCGGGAATAGTAGGCGCTCCCAGCCCGTCCACCAAGTACAACTCTGGCCGCTGGTGCCGGTTTACCACCACCAAGTTGTGGGGCAGCAGGTTGCGGGTAAGGATGCCCGTGGTTTGCAGCCAGTCACAGAAGCGTCCAACAGCGTCGCGCATGGGCTGGTCAAAGCCCCGGTGGCGCAGGTAGTGCTCGAGGGTCTGTGCGGGCTGGCCCTGGTCATCCAGCAACAATTGGCTGACGTTGGCGCTGCCCAGAGAGGTGAGTTCAGTCCCATGAAAACGGGGCAGATGCTGCCAGACTACCTCGGCCTCGCCGCGGCAGAGCATGTGGCGGATGGCCCTTTGCCGGTGGGCTTTCAGTTCCTGGGCGTTATCATCAATCCGGCGCCTGCCCAGCAGTTTCTTGGCTAACGGCTGGCGCTGATAGCGGGCTTCAATATTTTCAGGGCGCAGCACTTTCAGACACAATAGCGGGTCGTCCGGGTGACGAAAGCAGTGACGGTTAGAGCCTGAGGCGAACGGCTGGCAGGTGCCAAGGTCAATCATGGGTGGTCGCAGAACCTTTCATGTCGGGAAGAAGATCCTTGCCTGAGCAATGGAAACGGAATCTTACCATGACAACACGTTGTATCGCTTACGGTGACTGTAATACCGAGGGGCTGAAGGACTACCACGAGCCCGTCGTGCCCAGGGCCGTTATCGCGGCGCTGGAGAAGACCTCGCCGGAGAAGGGTCAGCGATAAGCTGCCGATAGTACTGTTCGGTCGCCGTGACCATCGCCTGCAGGGTAAGGGTGTGGGTGGCGCGCTCGAACGCCGCTGCCTGATGCTGTGCCAGCGCTTGCAGTGAGTGGACGTGTTCACCAATAAGGCGGCTGAGGTCGGCGATGCTGTCCGAGTCGGCGATGCAGTCCGGCGGCAGGAACTCCCGCACACCGCTCACCGGTGTGGCCAGCACCGGACACCGGGCGAGCAGTGATTCCACCAGAATGTAGGGGAAGCCCTCCCGTTGCGAGCTGATCAAGCAGGCCGACGCGGCCTTCAGCCACGCTGCGGTATTGGTCTCGAAACCCGGCAGCAGAACCCGGTCCTCCAGCCCTAGCCTGCTGATCAGGGCGGTGAGCCGCGCTCGTTCGCTGCCCTCCCCAAGGATCACCAGCGTGCCCGGAGCGCGCGCATCTACCCACGCCTGAACCAGTCGGTCGAACTGTTTGACCGGCTCCAGCCGGCCAGCCGCAAGCAGAACCGGCCGGTCGTCAGGAATCGGTATGAGGGTGCCGGTTGGCCCTTGATTTGTGGTCGCCGGGGCGAGGCCATTGTGGATCAGGCGCTTATTCCGATGGGGAAGAGCGGCCAGAATGTCAGCGCTGACGGCGATAACACCGTCCAGCCCGGCAAAGGCCTTGTGGGAGGTTTTGGTGCCGTGCACGGTGCCGAGGGTGGCCCCGGCAAAATGCCGTGCGCGGCCCAGCAAACTGGCCGCCTTGTTGCCCTGTGCGTGGGTAACGTCCGGCCGGATCGAGCGCAGCGTGCGTTGAACCCGGAATCGGAGCCAGGGGTTGCGCCGGCCCAGATGCAGCGGCAATGGGTGTACCGTAACTGCTGCAGAGAACCGCGACTGATAGGCCGGGTGGGCCAGTACGTGTACCCGGTGCTCCCGAGCGGCCAGAGCCGCGGCCAGCTCTGCGGTGTGCTTCTCCATACCGCCCCAGCCAGTGCCGGGGGTGGCGAGGACGATGGCAATGGTGAGTCCGGTGGCCACCCTCAGGCCTCGCGCCCGGCGATCAGGCGTTGGTAGATCGCCAGTGTGGCTTCGGTCTGAGCCTTCAGATGAAACCGTTCAGGTACCTGGATCGGCGGCGTGGGGTGCTTCAGCAGCTTCAATGCGGCCGTGGCAAACCGTTGGGTGTCATCCGGCTCCACCAGGCCTTCCGGAAAACAGGCTCGCAGGGTTTCGGCGGCCCCACCACGATCGAAGGCCACCACCGGCGTGCCGGACGCCAGCGCCTCGGTCACGGTGCGGCCAAAGGGTTCCGGTTTGGTGGACATGTGACACACCAGATCCGACGCCAGGTAAAGCTCTGCCATGTCACGGCGTTGGCCCAGAAACGTCACGTGGTCATCAAGCCCCAGCTCCGCACGCCTGGCCAGCAACTCATCCATGAAGCGGTCTTTACCCGGCTCCACGCCGCCCACAACGATGCCGTGGCAGTCCGGATTCTGGCGTACGATTTCGGCCATGGCCTCCAGGAAAAGCAGCTGACCCTTCCAGCGGGAAATCCGGCCCGGCATCATGATCAGGCGCTTGCCGGCAAGCTGAGGGTAGTCGCGTTCCAGCGCGGCAGACCAGTCGGCACTGAGGGTCTGGTTGCGGAAGCCCTCCACATCAACGCCGCGCTGGATGACGGTAAGTTTACTGTCGGCCACCCTGAAATGACGAAGTACATACTGCCGCACGCAGTCGGAGACAGCGATGATGTGGTCCGCCCGAGCCATAATAGCGCTGTAGGCATTCACCGAGTACATGCCATGGAAAGTCGAGACCACCACCGGACGCTCGTTCTCGGGTATGCCCCGTAACGCCAGCCGGGTGATCCAGGCCGGCATGCGTGAGCGCACATGAACCACATCCGGGCGGAGCTCCTGCAACAGACGCCGCATCGGCCGGATCTGGCCAAATGAGGCCGGCGACTTCCGGTGAATCCCACGCTCGATATGGGTGGATCCTTGCGCCTCCAGCTGGCGGACCAGTGGGCCGCCATTGGAGATAACGATGGATTCGTGGCCGCGCCGCACCAGTTCGGCGGCAAACTCCACGGTGCCCCGTTCCACGCCGCCACTGTGCAATGCCGGCAGAATCTGGACCACTCTCATGCCGCGCCTCGCTTCAGAAATGTCCGGATCAGCCATCGGGCGGCACGATCGGCTTCCCACAGGCGATGCTGGCTGTCGTGCACGGTGTCGCCCATGACGGTGGCATGATCACTCCAGCGTGCCACATGACCACGCTCCACCAGCAAATCAACACCATTGGCGACGCGGCTGCCATGCTGTGGCGTCAGCTGCAGCAGGCCCGCCGGCACCCCGGATGTGGCGGCCTCGCTGACCATGGACAGGCTGTCGGGTGTGATCCAGACGGCCCGTGAGGCGGCCAGCTGGTGGGAAAGCCAGTCGGCATGGGTCCGTTGGGGATCAACAACCGTGATCTTGATGCCCGCCAGCTCCTCAAGCCTTCTGGCCAGGGTGTCCGGTGTCCGACGTGAGCCGGAGATGGTCCAGCGCCAGGACGGATAGGTGCGGATCAGGTGGGTGATCTGCTCGAACACCACGTCGTCGTCCCAGTCAAAATGGGGCGACGGACCGCCTACCAGGATCAGGGCCTCGGGCTTGTCGGTGACCCGGGCCAACGGGGTAATGCTGTTGATACTGCCCTGGGTGACCAGTACTCGCTTGCCGGCCGGCACCCGATCGTGTTCGGGCACGATGGCCGCATCAACCCACCCGAGCGGAAAGGCGGGCTTCATTAGCACCACGGTTCTGGCTCGGGCTTTGCGGCGCAGGGCGAGGAGAAGCCGATGGGTTGAAGCTCCGGCCGCAAGGATCAGGTCCGGAGCGGACAGCGCAGGGTCCATGGCCGGGGCCAGTCCGGTCAGTGCACGCCACAGCGGGACCTTCATCGCCGGGGCGTCAATCCAGTGCATTGTGGCGCCGGCGTGCACCCGCAGGCGGTTGCCCAGCCCTTTGAGCTGGTTGCGGTGCCCGGGCTTGTTGTCGGTCAGCAGCCAGATTACCGGGGCGTCAGAGGGCATTCAATGCGCTTCCTTGCGGTACAGGTCCGGATCGTCTTTGGACGGGCGGGTCTTGAAGCGCCGGTGCATCCACAGGTATTGGTCGGGAAAGCGGCGCACTTCCTGCTCGATGCTCTGGTTCACCAGCGTGGCGTCGGCCAGGTCGTCTCCCGACGGGAAGTTTTCCAGCGGGGGATGAAAGTAGATGTCGTAGCCGGGCTCGTGCTCGCGGCGAAAATGGCTGAAGGGGACCACGGCACACCCGCTGCGCTCGGCAATGCGGGAGGTGGCGGTAATGGAGCCTGCGGGCACGCCGAAGAATGGCGCAAACACAATGCCCTTGCGCCCGTAATCCTGATCCGTGGCGTACCAGACAATCCGGTTCTGCTTGAGCTGTTTCAGCAGGCCTCGCAGGTTTTTGCTGTCCAGCGCCGTACCATAGCGGCGTTCCCGCGCACGGGTCATGACGGCATTCATCAGCGGATTGTTGTGGTCCCGCTGCATGACATCGGCTTTGATGAATTCCGTCACCAGGCTGCCGCCCAGGTCCAGGGTGCTGTAATGGCCCCCTAGAAGCAGAATGCCGTTCCCTTTCGCAAGGGCTGCGTCCACGTGCTCCAGGCCGTGGACAGTGGTTACCGGTAAATAGGTTTTGGGGTCGCGAAACCAGGCCAGCCCGATTTCCATGATGCCGATGCCGTTGGAATGAAACGCCTTGCGCACCAGTTGCTGTTGTTCCTGCCGGGAAAGCTCCGGAAAGCACAGGCGGATGTTGACCTCGGTAATGTGACGGCGGCGGGGAATCAGCCGGTAGCCAAGCTCACCGATCACCTTGCCGAGCCACCATTGCCAGCGCAGGGGCAGCCGGGCCATCAGCCACATGAAGGCGATGCCAATCCAGGTCGGCCACCAGCGGGGGTGGAGGTAACTGGTGTATCGGGTGTCGCGTTTTTTTGAGGGGCGCTTGCTCACGCTGAGGCAGTCTCGTCTGTAAATCGGAATCAGAACCGGAGTTTAGCAGGGTGTTTCCCATCGACTAAAGTAGCAATGTGGGCGAACGTGGACGTGTTTCGGTAGAATGCCTCCGAATTGCCGGCCCGGAGACTCCATGCTTCATTTTCTGTATTCACTGTTCTTTCGTGTGGCGTTGCCTTTTGTGCTGCTGCGACTGTGGTGGATCGGGCGGCGGAACCCTGGCGCCTGGAATCGTTGGCAGGAGCGGCTCGGGTATGTCGAGCGATCGGCCGAGCCCGTGATCTGGGTGCACGCGGTATCAGTGGGCGAAACCATCGCGGCCGCTCCGCTGGTCAAGGCGCTGCGCCGTCGCCGTCCGGACCTGCCAATATTGATGACCGCCATGACACCGACCGGGTCGGCCCGGGCCCGTGCCATGTTCGGGGATGAAGTGCGTTACGCCTACTCCCCCTATGATACGCCGGGGGCTGTGCGCCGCTTCGCCGAGCGGGTGCGCCCACGGGCGCTGGTGATTATGGAAACGGAGTTGTGGCCGAACATGATTGCCAACACCTACCGCCATGATGTGCCGATTTTCCTGATCAATGCACGGCTCTCCGAGCGTTCTGCGAAAGGCTATGAGCGTGTCGCGTCATTGGTTCAGCCGCTGCTGCGCAGCCTTTGCTGGATCGCGGCCCAGGCGGATGAAGATGCCGGCCGGTTCCTGAGAATCGGAGCGCAGCCGGAATCGGTCTCGGTCACCGGCAGTATCAAATTCGATGTGGATATCACCGAAGCCCTTGAAGCTGAATCAGCGGACGTACGGTCAACGCTGGGGGGCGGGCGGCCTGTGTGGATTGCGGCCAGTACCCACGAAGGCGAGGATCAACAGATCCTGGCGGCCCATCAGGCTGTGCTCTCGGCCTTTCCCGATGCGCTGCTGGTGATCGTGCCGCGTCATCCCGAGCGTTTTGATGATGTGGCCGAGCTCACCGAAGCCCAGGGCCTCAGGCTGGCCCGTCGGTCAGAGGGACGCGGTGCGTTGGCGGCGGAGGTACAGGTCTACCTGGGCGACACCATGGGTGAACTGCTGATGCTTTACGGCGCCTCGGACATTGCCTTTGTGGGTGGCTCGCTCATCGAGCGCGGCGGCCATAATCCACTGGAACCCGCTGCCTGGGGATTGCCGGTGCTTTCGGGGCCGCATATTTTCAATTTCGAGACCATCTACAACCGGTTGAACGCCGGTCATGGCCTGTACCTGACCCCGACATCGGACGCTCTGGCCGAATGTGTCAAGGGGTTGCTGAGCGACCCGGTGGCGGCCCGGCAGTCTGGCCAGAATGCGCTCGCCGTGGTGAACGCCAACCGGGGGGCTCTGGAGAAGGTAGTAGACGGGATCCTGGCAAGGGTTTAGGCCCTGCAGCAAGAACCGCTGCAAGGCCTGGTTCGAACAGCTCAGTTTTCGGTCGGATCCTCAATGGTTTCTTCTTCATTGGCCAGGGCTTCAATGCCCGGCGCCGTGGCACTGAGCCAGTTGTTCAGATCGATCAGGTCCTGCGGGCTGAGAGTGCCGGCGGACTGCTTCAGGCTGAGGGTGTTGATAACATAATCGTAGCGCGCGTTGGCGTAATCCCGCAGCGCCACGTAATAGGCCCGTTCGGCATCCAGTACCTCCACAATATTGCGGGTGCCCACTTCATAGCCGGCGCGGGTGGCATCCAGCGCACTGCGACGGGAAATAATGGTCTGTTCCAGGGCGGACGCTGTCTCAATATTGGTGTTCACCGTGCGGAACAGGCTGCGGGTGTTTACCCGGACATCCCGTCGCGTGGTCTCAAGGCTTTGCTCGGCCACGGTGACCAGTGACCGTTGCTGGCGTACGCCTGCCTGGGTGCCGCCTCCCATGTACAGAGGAACATTCAGGGTGACGCCAATGACCGCTTCGGTAGTGGTGCCATCTGAACGTTGCTGAACCGGCGCTTCGCTGTCCTCCAGGCCGCTGATCTCGCTTTTGCCGTAGGACGCGTTGAGGTCCAGCGTCGGGTAATGACCGGCTTTGGCCACTTTCAGGTTGGCCTCACTGCTGTTCAGCTCGTACAGCGCCGCCTGAATAGTCCAGTTCTGCTCAACTGCGGTGGTTTCCCACTGAGTGGGATCCATGGGATCCGGGCGGCCAAGGGGGAAGTTTCTCCGCAGGTTGTCCAGCTCTTCCGTGTATTCGCCGGTCAGCCGTGCGAGCTGTTCGCGGGCGATGTCCAGTTCACTCTCGGCGGCAATGCGCTGGCTTTTGCTGTCGTCGTAGCTGGCGCGGGCTTCATAGACTTCGGTGATGGCGATCAGGCCGACATCAAAGCGCTCCTGGGCCTGCTCATACTGGCGCTGAATGGCCGCTTCGGTCGCCCGGGCAGTGGTCAGCGTGTCGGCTGCCCGCAGGACGTTGAAGTAGGCGGTTGCCACATCAAGAATGAGTTGTTGCTGGGCCAGATTGTACTCGGCCCGTGCGACCTCGCTCTGGAACTTGCTGGCATCGAAGCCGTACCAGGCGTCAGCACGGAATAATGGCTGGGTCAGTTGTACGCCATAGGCGAGAGTGTTGTAGTCGGCTTCCTGGCCAGATGTTTCGGTGTCGGTGTAGTTGGCTTCGCCGAACGCGTTGATCTGCGGCAGCAGGCTGGCGCGACTGACGTCGGTGCCGGCCTCCTGAGCTTCAAAACTGGCGCGGGCGGCCGCTATGCCGGAGTCGTAGGACAGCGCTTTCTCGTAGGTCTCGATCAGGTTCATGGCAAGAACGGGGTTCGCCGCTAGCAGACCAATCATTCCGGACAGCAATCGTTTCTTCATTTTTTCTCCTAATTCGTAAGCGCGTCAGCCCCGCTCCGGAGCGCGGCTGTTTCCCTGTGCTGACCAGCCTTGCGGGCCACAGCGGGCGAGTCTGGCTGGCCATTATGGACAATAATTGCGCGCATCTCTACACTTGCAAACGGCACTCATTTCGAGTGTCATGGATTTGTACATCGCGTCTTGACGGGGTGCTGACCGGGGGTGTTCTGCCACGGTCGGCTGAGATTGCAACGCAGAACCCGCGACCTGATCCGGATAATACCGGCGTAGGAATTAAGACCAGACCGCATCACAGGCAAGCGAGATCGTTGGCGCACCTCCCTCCGGGAACTCTGCGCCCGCAACCTCGGCGTGTCAGTGCCTCGTCATACGCGACCCGATTTCCCCAACCAGTTCCGGGAGCGCATGATGACCGACTTACCTTCCTTTCTGAGCGATTCAGCCACAGTTGATTCAGCTGCAATCAAACCATTACCAAACTCACGAAAGATTTACGTGCAGGGTAGCCGAGCGGACTTACGGGTGCCTATGCGGGAAATTGCCGTGCAGGACACGCCAACGGAAATGGGCGGCGAGAAGAACCCACCGGTGAGGGTGTACGACACCTCGGGTCCCTACACCGACCCCGAAGCCACCATCGACCTGCGCAAAGGCCTGCAACCCATCCGCGCCGCGTGGATCGCCGAGCGGGGGGATGTGGAGCAGCTGGGGGGCTACACCTCCGAATTCACCCGCCGGCGGATGAAAGATCCCCTGCTGGACCCGCTGCGCTTTATGGACGAGCGCAAACCGCTGCGGGCCAAGCCCGGACAAAACGTCAGCCAGATGCACTACGCCCGCAAGGGCATCATCACCCCCGAGATGGAATTCATCGCCATTCGGGAAAACATGAAGCTTCATGAAGCGAGAGAGCAGGGTCTCCTGCAGGACCAGCATTCGGGGCAGTCCTTCGGCGCCTCCCTGCCGCCGGAAATCACGCCGGAATTCGTCCGGGACGAAGTGGCTCGCGGCCGTGCCATTATCCCCGCCAACATCAACCACCCGGAAACCGAACCGATGATCATCGGTCGCAACTTCCTGGTGAAGATCAATGGCAACATCGGTAACTCCGCGGTCAGTTCCTCCATCGAGGAAGAGGTGGAGAAACTGACCTGGGGCACCCGCTGGGGCTCCGACACCATCATGGACCTGTCCACCGGCAAGAACATCCACGAAACCCGCGAGTGGATCATCCGCAATTCGCCGGTGCCGATTGGTACCGTACCGATTTATCAGGCGCTGGAGAAAGTCGGGGGTGTGGCCGAGGACCTGACCTGGGAAATCTTCCGCGACACGCTGATTGAGCAGGCAGAGCAGGGCGTGGACTATTTCACCATTCACGCCGGCGTACGCCTGCACCACGTACCGATGACCGCCAAGCGCACCACCGGCATCGTCTCCCGCGGTGGCTCGATCATGGCCAAATGGTGTCTGGCGCACCACAAGGAAAGCTTCCTGTACGAGCATTTCGAAGACATCTGCGAAATCATGAAAGCCTACGACGTCTCGTTCAGCCTCGGCGATGGTTTGCGTCCCGGCTCTATTGCCGATGCCAATGATGCGGCCCAGTTCGGCGAACTCGAAACCCTGGGCGAACTCACCAAAATCGCCTGGAAGCACGACGTGCAATGCATGATCGAAGGCCCGGGCCACGTGCCCATGCAGCTGATCAAAGAGAACATGGACAAGCAGCTGGAATGCTGTGACGAAGCCCCGTTCTACACCCTCGGCCCCCTGATCACCGACATTGCTCCGGGCTACGATCACATCACCTCCGGCATCGGTGCCGCGATGATCGGCTGGTACGGCTGCGCCATGCTCTGCTACGTCACCCCGAAAGAGCACCTGGGCCTGCCCAACAAGGACGACGTCAAAACCGGCATCATCACCTACAAGATCGCTGCTCACGCCGCCGATCTCGCCAAAGGTCATCCGGGGGCTCAGATCCGCGACAACGCCCTGTCCAAGGCCCGCTTCGAGTTCCGCTGGGAAGACCAGTTCAACCTCGGCCTCGACCCGGACACCGCCCGCGCCTACCACGACGAAACCCTGCCCAAGGAATCCGCCAAGGTGGCCCACTTCTGTTCCATGTGCGGACCGAAGTTCTGCTCGATGAAAATTTCGCAGGAAGTCCGTGAATATGCGGCCGAGAGGGGCATCGACGAAGTCACGGCGGTCGACGCTGGTATGCAGGAGAAATCCAGGGAGTTTGTCGAAGCCGGGAGTAAGCTTTACGACAAGATCTGACTTTGGCATTTGATGGCCCTAGCCTGATGGCTGGGGGGGTGTGAGTCGGGGTGGTGGGTCTGTTCAGAAAACGCTCAAGCCGTCCCTGGGCGCTTCTGCTCCGCCATCCATGGCTCCGCAAATTTCTGAACAGACCCACCACCCCGCCTCAGCTCGGACCGAGGTGTAATCGCTTGAGCGACCTCGACATTGGTTGAGATTTGCACGAACGTTCGAGGCAGGCCTTGGGGGCGGCTTTCCAAAAATTTGCGGAGCCATGGATGGCGGAGCAGAAGCGCCACATGGATGTGCCGCAGGAGCGGTTTTTGGAAAGCCGCCCTCAAGGCCTGTCAGGCGCCCCGGCAACAAGGCTGGGGCCAAAGCTTGCAGACATGCCACCGTACCGGCTATCGTTCAAAATCGATTCAGTTACCGGGTAAACGATGACCAAGCCGTTCCAGTTCAACGCCAGCGACGTCAAAGTCGAAAAACGCGAAACCGTCTTCCAGGGCTTCTTCCGCATGGACAAGCTGTGGCTGACCCATCCGCGCTTTGACGGTCGAGACATGCCCGTATTCACCCGCGAACTGTTTATTCGCGGTGACGCCACCTGTGTGCTGCCCTACGATCCACAGCGGGACGAGGTCGTGCTGCTGGAACAATTCCGCCTCGGCGCCTTGGGCCGAAATCAATCGCCCTGGCTGCTCGAACTGGTCGCCGGTATGAACGAAGACGGCGAAACCCCTGAAGAAGTCGCCCAGCGGGAAGGGCAGGAAGAGGCTGGTCTGACGTTCAGCGTGCTGGAGAAGATTTGTGATTATCTGGTCTCGCCCGGTGGTAGTACCGAACTCATACACCTTTATTGCGGCCGCATCAGCACCGAATCGGCCGGCGGTCTGTTCGGTGTGGAGCATGAGCATGAAGACATCCGTGCCCACGTGGTCTCTGCCGACGAGGCCATTGCCATGATCGCCGATGGCCGTATCAACAACGCGGCGGCCATTATTGCGCTGCAGTGGCTGCAGTTGAATCGTCCCCGCCTGCGGGAAGGGTGGGCCTGATGGGCGAGTGGACCATGAAGCCGAAACGTTACGTGCCGGACCTGCGGCAACTTGGCGCCCTGTGTGACGGCAACTATCTGCGTCTGCGCCAACTGCGGCAATTGGAGTCCGGTGGCGAGCCGGTGTCCGAGTTCGAGCTGCACCGGGAATCGCAGTATCTTGGGCGTGTGCGGATCAAGGTGCTGCAAACGGCCCGCTTTACCGAAACGCTTTTGCTGGAGCAGATCCACAATGCCGGCCGTTGGCTCAATAACCCGCAGCTGACGGTGCGGGTGTATCATGATGCAGCGATGGCTGAGGTGATCAGCTGCTACCGCGACCGGCAGATTGCGGCGGTCAACGATTACCCCAATCGCTTCATGCACCACCCGGACGAGAAGGTTCAGGTGAACGGTTTTCTGGCGGACTGGCTGGATTACTGCCTGCGTTTCGGGCACCTCCCCACGGAACATTCACTCTGGTCCGCCGGCGAGGGCGTGGACTAAGGTGGCATAGCCAGCCCGGAGGGCTGTGTCATAGTTGTCAAATTGTGCAATATGTCGTGTGAGTATGGGCAGAATGTGATTGCTGTTCTGTTTGGCATTGAGAAAACGGATTACTCTCAGCGTATACGTGTACCAAGCTAAGTGTTCTGCCCAGCAACGAAAAAGAGCGCCATGAACGATCAGGACAAACCCCGGCCCCTCCGGGTACTGCAGTTGACAGATCCCCATCTGATGGCCGATCCGGCCGGTGCATTGCTTGGCGTGAACACCCGGGACAGTCTCGACGCCGTGATTGAGCAAGTGCTTGCGCAGCACGGCCAGCCGGATCTGGTTCTCGCTACGGGCGATCTCGCTCAGGATGGATCGGCAGGCGCGTACCGGGTGTTTGGCGAAAAATTGCAGGCGTTTCCCTGTGGTTCGGCGTGGATTGCGGGAAATCATGACGCCAGAAACGTACTGGAACAGGTTGCCAGCGAGCAGCAGGCCAATCGACGGCACATCGTTCAGGGTGGCTGGCAGTTTATTCTGCTGGACTCCTCGGTGCCGGGGAAGGTGTTCGGCGAGCTGGCGGACTCCGAGCTGGCGTTTCTGGCCGATACACTGGCACAGAACCCGGCATTGCCCACTCTGGTGGCGCTGCACCATCACCCGGTGGACATTGGTTCTGACTGGATGGAGCAGATCGGGCTGCGCAACCGCGATGCCTTCTGGGACGTGGTGGACCGATTCCCGCAGGTAAGAATTGTGTTGTGGGGCCACATTCACCAGGAGCACGACCTCCACCGCAAAGGCGTGCGGCTGCTGGCCACACCTTCGACCTGCATTCAGTTTACATCCGGTTCCCGCAAGTTTGCCGTGGAGGAATTGCCTCCGGGCTACCGCTGGTTCGAGCTGGAGGCCTCCGGCAAATTCCGCACCGAAGTCCGGCGGGCCACGGATTTCGAGTTCGATCTGGACAGTAACAGCACCGGCTACTGATACGTAGCCGGTGCAATCTTTCC
Source organism: Pseudomonadota bacterium (assembly GCA_051750305.1). Taxonomy (GTDB): domain Bacteria; phylum Pseudomonadota; class Gammaproteobacteria; order Pseudomonadales; family Oleiphilaceae; genus Marinobacter. The sequence continues at coordinate 107,446 of JBNJJM010000006.1, forward strand.
TGAAGAAGCTCTCAACTTACCCGCAAGCTGCGGGCGGCGTCGACCATCGCCCGTAACGCCGGGATCACTTCCTCCCAGTTGCGGGTTTTCAGCCCGCAATCGGGATTCACCCACAAACGTTCTACCGGTATCCGTTGTGCCGCTTTTTCCATCAGCGAGACCATGTGGCGCTGCTCCGGAATGTTTGGCGAGTGAATGTCGTATACCCCCGGACCGATATCGTTGGGGTACTGGAACCCCTTGAACGCGTCCAGCAGTTCCATGTCCGAGCGTGAGGTTTCGATGGTGATCACATCCGCGTCCATGCGGGCGATGGCTTCGATAATGTCGTTGAACTCCGAATAGCACATGTGGGTGTGAATCTGGGTCTCGTCGCTGACGCCGTTGGCGCTGATGCGGAATGCTTCGATGGCCCAGTCCAGATAGCTTTGCCAGTCGGATTGTCGCAGGGGCAGCCCTTCGCGCAGGGCCGCTTCGTCGATCTGGATGATGCGCACGCCGGCGTGCTCCAGATCCAGAACCTCTTCCCGTATTGCCAGGGCCAGCTGCAGGCAGGTGTCTCTTCTGGGCTGGTCGTCCCTTACAAAGGACCAGTTGAGGATGGTCACCGGGCCGGTGAGCATGCCTTTCATGGGCTTGTCGGTCAGGGACTGGGCGTATTCGGTCCACGCCACGGTCATCGCCCTGGGTCGCTGGATATCGCCGAACAGGATCGGCGGCTTCACGCAGCGGGAACCGTAGGATTGAACCCAGCCAAACTGGCTGAAGGTGTAGCCGTCCAGCTGTTCGCCGAAATACTCCACCATGTCGTTGCGTTCGGCCTCGCCGTGTACCAGAACGTCCAGGCCGAGCGCCTCCTGCTCCCGCACGCAGTGAGCGATTTCCTCGCGGATGCGGGCGGTGTATTCGCGTTCGCTGAGTTCGCCCTTGCGATACTGCAGCCGGGTGTGGCGAATCTCCCGGGTTTGCGGGAACGAGCCAATGGTTGTGGTTGGAAAGGCGGGCAGCTTCAGATGCTGCTTCTGTGTTTCCAGGCGACGGGTGTAGCTGCTCTTGCGGGTGCCCAGCTCAGGTGTGATCGCCGCGACCGCCCCGGTGACCTCAGGGCTGTGAACGCGCGGGGATTGCCGGCGGCTGGCGATGGCCGATGCATTCTGCGCCAGCGGCTCAGCGACAGCGTCGCGGCCGTGTTCCAGCGCCCTCGCCAGAATGTGCAGTTCGTCGAGTTTCTGCACGGCGAAGGCCAGCCAGGAACGAATGTCCGGGTCCATGGCCGTTTCCGAAGCCAGATCGACCGGCACATGCAGCAGTGAGCACGAGGGGGCCAGCCACAGCCGCTCGCCCAGGCGTTGATGAAGCGGTTCGAGCCAATCCAGCGTTGCCCGCAGGTCCGTTTTCCAGACATTGCGGCCGTTGATGACACCCAGCGACAGCACCTTGTGGGCCGGGAGCCAGTCGGCGACCCGGCTGACTTCGCTCGCTGCACTGACGGCATCCACATGCAGCCCCGCCACCGGCAGCTCACAGGCCAGTTGCAGGTTTTCCCGCAGCTCGCCGAAGTAGGTGGTGAGCAACAGTCTGACCGGGCACGCTTTGAGTTGGTGGTAGGCGAGATTGAAGGCATGCCGCCAGGCGCCGTCCAGCTCGGTGACCAGAGCGGGCTCGTCAATCTGCACCCAGTCCACCCCCTGGTCGGCGAGCAGGTTCAGCAGCTCGGCGTACACTGGCAGCAAGTCATTCAGCAGCGCCAGTCGGTCACTGTCGTCCTTGCTCTTGCCCAACCAGAGATAGGTGACCGGGCCGATTATTACCGGCTTTGATGTCACACCCTGGGCGCGGGCCTCGGCCAGTTGCGCCAGCAGGCGCTGAGGATTCAGCTGGAAGTGGGTATCGCGGTCGAACTCGGGCACGATGTAGTGGTAGTTGGTGTCAAACCACTTGGTCATTTCCCCGGCATGAATGGCGCAGCAGGCGGTGTCGTTGGCCGACCGACCCCGGGCGACGCGAAAATAGCGGTCCAGTTCGCTGCCGCCGGTGTCCCGGGCGCGGGCCGGCAGGTGGCCGAGGGTCACGCTCATGTCCAGCACCTGGTCGTAGAGCGAGAAATCACCCACCGGGGCAAGCGCCAGTGATGATTGTTGCTGCCAGTGACGACGTCGCAGGTCGCGGGCGGTGATGTTGAGTTCCTCCGCGCTGACTTCGCCTTTCCAGAAGGCCTCCTGCGCAAACTTGAGTTCCCGTCGTGCGCCGATGCGTGGAAAGCCCAGGTTGTGTGTCGTAATCATGATGGTGTCCTCGTCCGGAATCGTGGGGTGACTTCAGTGGTCACCAAGATTACGCATCGGGATAAATGAATAATAATGGTAATATTTCACTAAACCATGAAAGTTATTCACGTGTTAGCGAGGTAGCCACGAGCCATGATCGAGCGGAGTCATCTGGAAATTCTGCGGGAAGTTGAGCGCCAGGGCTCGCTGACGGCGGCGGCCGAAGCGCTGCACCTGACCCAGTCGGCGCTGAGCCATGCCATCAAGAAACTGGAGCTGCAACTGGGGACACCGGTGTGGCAGAGGGAAGGGCGGCAGCTGCGATTGACCCAGGCCGGTCAGTACTTACTGTCGCTGGCAACCCGGCTATTACCGCAGTTCGAGCATGCGGAGCTACTTGTCGGACAGTTCGCTCGCGGGCAGCGTGGCACCTTGCGCATCGGCATGGAATGTCACCCGTGTTACCAATGGCTGTTGAAAGTGGTGTGGCCGTATCTGGAGGAATGGCCCACGGTGGATGTGGACGTGAAGCAGCGGTTCCAGTTTGGTGGCATCGGCGCGCTGTTCGGGCACGACATCGATGTTCTGGTCACCCCCGACCCTCTGCACCGGCCCGGGCTGGTGTTCGAGCCGGTGTTCGATTACGAGCAGGTGCTGGTGGTCGCCGGTGGCCATGACCTTGCGTCGAAAGCCTGGGCGGAACCGGCGGATCTGGCGGATGAAACTCTGATTACCTATCCGGTGGAACTGGAGCGTCTGGACATCTACACGCATTTCCTGCTGCCGGCCCATGCCAGCCCGGCCCGGCATAAAACCATCGAAACCACGGACATCATGCTACAGATGGTCGCGGCGGGGCGGGGGGTGGCGGCGCTGCCGCGCTGGTTGGTGGAGGAGTATGGCGAGAGAATGCCGATAGCGCCGGTCCGGCTGGGGCAGGGGGGTATTGCCAAGCAGATCTTTTTGGGCCTTCGTGAGCGGGATCGGGGCGTGGATTACCTGAATTCGTTCATGAACCTGGCGCGGGGGGTTCGCTGGCGTTAGCGTCTTCGGTTAAACTGCGCCAAAAATCAACAGGGAATCCGATCATGAGTGATATACCCGCAGATCTGAAATACATCGAAACCCACCAGTGGGTTCGCGTGTCCGACGATGGCACCGCCACCGTCGGCATTACCGATTTCGCCCAGGAGCAGTTGGGCGATGTGGTTTACGTGGGCGTGCCGGATGTGGGTACGACGGTCAATGGTGCTGAAGAGGCCGGTGTGGCGGAGTCCGTCAAGTCGGCGTCGGATGTGTTCAGTCCTGTCACCGGTGAGGTGATTGCGGTCAACGAGGCACTGGAGGATGAGCCGGAGAAGGTGAACGAAGATCCTTACGGCGACGGCTGGCTGTTCAAGGTGCGTCTGGCGGACAAGGGCGAGCTGGATGGGCTGATGGACCCTGCTGCTTATTCGGAGCACGTAGCTGCCGAGGGCTAGTTTGCAGGCTCCGTGCAAGTATTGATTGGGGCGGGCCTCCCAAAACACGCTCAAGCCCATCCTTGGGGCGCTTGGGCTCCGCCATCCATGGCTCCGCACAGTTTTGGGAGGCCCACCCCAATCAATCCCCCGAGTGCAGCGTTGTGTTCGGGCGTTAATGTATAATTCCCGCCATTTTCTTTTGTCATCCATTAGGTAGCCTCTATGAACTTCCCCGTTCTTTATCTTCGCAAAGGCGCTGAGCGCAGGCTCAAAGCCGGCCACCTTTGGGTCTACAGTAATGAAGTAGACATCCAGCGCTCACCGTTAACGGGCTTTGAAGCCGGGGTGCAGGCGGAGTTGCGGGCGTCCAACGACAAGCCCATGGGAACGGTGTTCGTGAACCCCCATGCGCTGATTTGTGGTCGGCTGATCAGTCGGGATGCCGGCCACGGGATGACGCCACAGCGTCTTACCCAGCGCATGGAGACGGCGCTGGCACTTCGGGAACGGTTGTTTGACAAGCCGTTTTACCGCTGGGTGTTCGGTGACAGCGATGGCTTGTCCGGACTGGTGATCGACCGGTTTGATGACACGGTGGTGGTGCAGATTTCCACCGCCGGGATGGAGTTGATGAAAGAAGCGATTGTGCGGGCGGTGCAGCGCCTGGCGCATCCTGCGGCGATCATCCTCAAAAACGATGGCAAGATGCGCAAGGTGGAAGGTCTGGACACTTATGTCGAGCAGGCCCATGGTGCGGAGACCCGTCTGCTTAAGGTGGAGGAGAACGGTGTCCGGTTCGAGGTGCCTCTGGAAGGCGGTCAGAAAACCGGGTGGTTCTACGATCACCGCATGAATCGCCAGCGCCTGCAGGCCTATGCGCCCGGTAAGCGGGTGCTGGATGTGTTCAGTTATGTCGGCGGCTGGGGCATTCAGGCGGCGTGTGCCGGTGCCAGTCAGGTCACCTGTGTGGATAGTTCCTCATCGGCGATAGACTCGGTTCACCATAATGCCCGGCTGAATGGTCTGGAAAATGTAGAAACCATTGAAGGCGATGCGTTTGAGGCTCTGAAGGCGCTCGCGGACGAGAAAGAGAAGTTCGATATTGTGGTACTGGACCCGCCGGCGCTGATTCCCCGCCGCCGTGACCAGAAAGCGGGTGAGCAGGCCTACGCGCGGCTGAATCAGTTGGGGCTGCGACTGCTGGAGCGGGATGGCCTGCTGATTTCCGCGTCCTGCTCGATGCATCTGTCCCAGGACAAGCTGATCGATATCATCCGCGGCAGTGGTCGCAAGATCGACCGCTTCGTTCAGTTACTGGAGCAGGGCCATCAGGCGCCGGATCATCCGGTGATTCCGGGTATTCCGGAGACGGATTACATCAAATCCTGCTTTGTTCGTTCGTTAACGGGATTTTTCTAGACTTCCCTCAACGCTTGGTGGAGGCCCTTCAGCGGGTACAGTGCTCCGGGATACGCTGTGAATACGTCCCTGTACGCTCGACAAAAACATCCCTGTTTTTGACGATCCCGGAGCACTGTACCCGCTGAAGGGCCCAGAGCTCGGTGGTCAATCCCGCAGAGACATCACTTTCCACCCCTTCTCCAAGGCCAGCTTCTCCAGCGTCGGATCCGGATCAACCGCCACCGGATTGTCGACTTTTTTCAGCAAGGGCACGTCGTTGTGGGAGTCGCTGTAAAACCAGGCGCCTTCCAGTGTCTCGTTCTGCGACGCCAGCCAGTCATTCAGGCGGGTGACTTTGCCGTCCTGAAAGCTGGGAACCCCCGCCACCTGGCCGGTGTAGCGGCCATTGACCAGTTCCGGGTCGGTGGCGATCAGATGCTCGATGCCCAGCAGCTCGGCGATCGGTTCGGTGACGAAGCGGTTGGTGGCGGTAATGATCATCAGGGTGTGGCCCTGGCTGCGGTGCTCTTCCAGTAAACGGAAGGCCTTGTCCTGCAACATGGGGCGTACCTTTTTGTCCATGAAGCGCTCGCGCCAGGCCAGCAGGTCTTCCATGGCGTACTTTGCCAGCGGCTGCAAGGCGAAGCCGAGGTAGTGCAGGATATCCAGTTCGCCGTTGAGGTATTCCCGATAGAAGCGATCGTTCGCCTTGCGGTATTCCTCGGCATCTACAATGCCCTCTTCCACCAGAAATTCGCCCCAGGCGTGGTCGCTGTCCCCGGCGAGCAGGGTGTTGTCGAGGTCAAAGATTGCGAGTGTCAAAGATGTTACCTCCGGTGATGGCAGGGGTTGCAGGAAAGGCGTCAGTCTACCACGACACATCGGTGACGGCTTCGTTTGCCGAACCCTTGGGTTTCTGTAAGAATGAGAGCAACTTGGACAAATCCGACCGGTGAATTTTTGTACTGGTCCGCCGACTTTTATAAGGACTGTGCCGTGATCGACTCAGACGGTTTCAGACCCAACGTCGGAATCATTCTGGCCAACCACAGGGGCGAGGTTCTCTGGGCAAGGCGAATAGGGCAGGACTCCTGGCAGTTTCCGCAGGGCGGTATCAAGAACAATGAATCGCCGGAAGACGCGTTGTATCGGGAACTGGGGGAAGAAATAGGCTTGTGTGCGGCGGATGTCGAGATCATCAGCTGTACCCGGGGCTGGCTGAGGTATCGCCTCCCGCGGCGGATGGTGCGGCACAACTCGCACCCCGTCTGTGTGGGACAGAAACAGAAATGGTTCCTGCTGAGGATGTTATCGCCGGATGCGCAGGTGCGCGTAGACGGCACCGATTCGCCGGAATTCGACGGCTGGCAGTGGGTGAGCTACTGGTACCCCCTGGGGCAGGTGGTCTCATTCAAACGCGAAGTATACAGACGTGCGCTGAGAGAGCTCGCACCGCGGCTGTTCTATAACATGGAGCAGCGGCATCGCATCGAGCAGAACCGGCGCTCATAGGATCCATGGAAATGACGGGCTGAAACCGCCATGCTGAGCATACTGCGAAATCTGGTACAAGAGGTGAACAGCGCCCGCGATCTGCAGGAAGCGCTGGAGATCATTGTATCGCGGGTGCAGAAAGCCATGGGGACCGAAGTCTGTTCTGTCTACCTGCTGGATCCAGCCACTAACCGTTATATCCTGATGGCCACTGAAGGCCTCTACCGCAAGGCGGTGGGGCAGGTCAGTCTGGCCTATTCCGAAGGTCTCGTTGGCCTCGTCGGTTCCCGTGAGGAGCCGATCAATCTGGAAGACGCACCCTCCCACCCCCGCTACCGTTACTTCCCGGAGACCGGTGAAGAGCGTTTCCGCTCCTTCCTGGGGGTGCCGATCATTCACCACCGCCGTGTGCTCGGGGTACTAGTGGTGCAGCAGCGGGAAAGTTCGCGCTGCTTTGATGAGGGCGAAGAGGCTTTCCTCGTTACTGTTTCCGCCCAACTGGCCGGCGTGATTGCCCACAGTGAGGCCACAGGTGCGATCAGCGGCCTGTCACTCACTGGCGAAGAAGCGAAGGATGTCAGTTTCAGTGGTGTCCCCGGGGCACCCGGCGTGGCACTTGGTAAAGGGGTGGTGGTCTATCCGGCCGCAGATCTCGACGTGGTGCCGGAAAAGCCCACTGACGATATCGACCTTGAGCTGGGGTTGTTCGGTGGCGCGGTGACCGCCGTGCGTGAGGATATCGAACGGGTAGCCGCTCGTCTGGCGTCGCAGTTGCGACCGGAAGAGCAGGCGCTGTTCGATGTGTATCTGCGCATGCTGGGTGACGATGCCATGCCCGGCGAGGTGGCCAACAAAATCCGCGAGGGCTATTGGGCTCAGGGCGCCTTGAAACAGGTCGTGCAGCAGTATGTGCGTCACTTCGAGATGATGGACGACCACTACCTGCAGGAGCGGGCGGTGGATATCCGCGACCTGGGCCGCCGGTTATTGTCGCATCTTCAGGAAGGCGAGCAGAAAGACCTGGTTTATCCCGAGCGCACGGTACTGGTCAGCGAGGAGCTGACACCGGCGATGCTCGGGGAGGTGCCCAAAGGGCAACTGGTCGGACTGGTCTCGGTGAAGGGCTCCAGTAACTCGCACGTTGCCATTCTGGCCCGCGCCATGGGCGTGCCCACGGTGATGGGGCTGGTAGACATTCCGGTGAATCAGCTCGATGGTCGCGATCTGATCGTGGACGGCTTCGAGGGGCAGATTTTCGCGTCCCCCTCCGACGACCTGCGTGCCTACTACCAGGAGATCTGCGACGAAGAAGACGAGCTGATCAAGGGGCTGGAAGTTCTGCGCGACAAGCCCTGCGAAACCACTGATGGTCACCGGGTGTCGTTGCTCGTCAATACGGGGTTGATGACTGACGTGGTGCGTTCCCTGAACCACGGCGCCGAAGGCATTGGTCTTTACCGCACTGAAGTGCCGTTCATGATCAAGGACCGCTTCCCGTCGGAACAGGAGCAGCGGGAATATTACCGGGAACAGCTGGAAGCTTTCGCGCCCAGCCCGGTGACCATGCGCACCCTCGACATCGGCGGCGACAAGGCGCTGACCTATTTCCCGATTGAGGAGGAAAACCCCTTCCTCGGTTGGCGGGGGATCCGGGTAACCCTGGACCACCCCGAAATTTTCCTGGTTCAGGTGCGGGCGATGCTCAAGGCCAGCGAAGGCCTCAATAACCTGCAGATCATGTTGCCGATGATCAGCAACATCTCCGAAGTGGAAGAGTCCCTGCACCTTATCTACCGTGTGTATCACGAAGTGCGGGAAGAAGGGTACGACATCCACATGCCCAAGGTCGGAGTGATGGTCGAGATTCCCGCCGCGGTCTACCAGATCCGTGAGCTGGCAGACCGTGTCGATTTCCTGTCGGTCGGCTCCAATGACCTGACCCAGTACCTGCTGGCGGTCGATCGTAACAACCCCAGGGTGGCCCAGCTTTACCACTCCTATCATCCGGCGGTGTTGCAGGCGCTGGTTCGGATTGCCCAAGATGCCCACTCGGTGGGCAAGCCGGTCGGGATTTGCGGGGAACTGGCCGGCGATCCCGGTGGCGCGTTGCTGCTTATGGCCATGGGCTACGATTCCCTGTCGATGAATGCCGCCAGCCTGTCCAAAGTGAAATCGGTCATTCGCAGTGTAAGTCGCGAGTGGGCCAGCCAGTTGCTGGAGGACGTGCTGTTGCTGGATTCGCCTCACGTCATCAAAAGCTGCGTTGACCTTGCCTTGCGCAACGCCGGTTTCGGCCGTTACCTGCGCCCCGGAAAAGCCACTGACAAGGCCCGGGCCGAGCAGGCCGTGTTATAGGGGCAGCCTCAAGGCTCCGTTTATAGGGTGTGGACTCTAAAAACCGTTGTTACCGTGTAAACACTCAACGCACAAGCATCCAATCGGGAACGTGTATGACCTCAGCGACCACTGACATCAAATCCAGGCCCCGCGTTGGTCTGGCCCTGGGCGGCGGCGGCCCCCTGGGCGGGATCTACGAGATCGGTGCGTTACGGGCGCTGGACGAAGCGCTGGATGGCCTGGATTTCAATAACATTGATGTTTACGTGGGCGTGAATGGCGGGTCGTTTGTGGCGGCCAACCTGGCCAACCAGATGACCACCGCGCAGCTCTGTCGCATTTTTGTGCGCAACGAAGCCGAGGTTCACCCGTTCCACCCGGAGGTTTTCTACCGCCCGGCTTTCCGGGAAATAGGCAGTCGCCTGTTGTCGGTGCCTGGATTGGTGACCACCGCCATTCGTCGCTTCGTCAACAATCCCTACGATCAAAGCCTGCTTGAAGCCATGACCATCCTGGCGCAGGCGGCCCCGGCGGGACTTTTCGACAACGAAGGGTTGCATGAATACCTCCAGCGCGCGTTCACCATGCTCGGGCGCACCAACGATTTCCGTCAGCTGAAACGCAGCCTGTATATTGTCGCAGCCGACGTGGAAAGCACCGAAGCGGTCTGTTTCGGCGCGCCGGGCTTTGACCATGTGCCCATCTCCCGGGCAATACAGGCCAGTACCGCGTCGCCGGGTTTGTATGTGCCGGTCAATATTGATGGCCGGTATTATGTTGACGGTACCCTGCGCAAGGGGCTGCATGCGTCGGTGGCGTTCGAGGACGGCGCCGACCTGGTGTTCGCGGTTAACCCGCAGGTGCCCATTGATGCCAGCGCGGCCGTCCGGGCCGGCACAATGAAACCCGGCGAACTGACCCGCTCGGGTATGCCAAACCTGCTGTCCCAGATGTTCCGTACCATGGTGTATTCCCGCATGCAGTCGGGCATTGCCCAGTACAAGCGGGATTATCCGGACAAGGATATCCTGCTGTTCGAGCCGACCCGCGACGACGCCAAGCTGTTTTTCTCCAACGTGTTCAGTTTCCAGTCCCGCCGAATGGTGTGTGAGCACGCCTATCAGATGACCCGTCGTGATCTGCTCAAGCGGGCGGATGAACTGGAACCGAAGCTGGCCAAATACGGCATCAAGTTGCGCCGGGATCGGCTGGAAGATGAGCAGCGCACCATCAGCACCAGTCTTTATGGTGAAATGCTGCCGCTGTACGTCGCGAAGGGTCGGAAAAAGCAGTCCCAGAAGGGTAAGCTGGCAAGCGGGCTGGAGAACGTCACGCACCTGTTTTCCCGGGCGCAATAATTGCTGCAAGTGGTCGGGTCAGCAAAGCGTAACCCGACATCCCATTCCCGCTGCAAAACCGGCGTCAGAGGATATAGCGGCTCAGATCCTCGTCTTCCGCCAGTTCACCGAGCTTCTCATCCACGAAGGCGGCCGTCACTTCAAAACCTTCCGTCACTTCGTCCCCGGCTTCGTAGGAGAGGCTTTCCAGCAGCCGCTCAAGCACGGTATGCAGACGACGTGCGCCGATGTTCTCGGTGGTTTCGTTCACCTTCCAGGCCACTTCCGCGATCCGGGTGATGGCGTCATCGGCAAAGGTCAGTTTGACACCCTCCGTGCCCATCAGAGCTTCGTATTGCTGTACCAGTGAGGCATCCGGCTCAGTGAGGATGCGCTTGAAGTCCTCCGGAGTCAGCGCCTGCAGTTCCACCCGGATCGGCAACCGGCCCTGAAGTTCCGGAATCAGGTCCGACGGCTTGGACAGATGAAACGCGCCCGAGGCGATGAAGAGGATGTGATCGGTGCGCACAGCGCCATACTTGGTACTGACGGTACTGCCTTCGATCAGTGGCAGAAGGTCACGCTGGACCCCTTCCCGCGAGACATCGGAGGAGGTGTTCTCCGAGCGCTTGGCGACCTTGTCGATCTCGTCGATAAACACGATGCCGTTCTGCTCGACCGACTGCACGGCGCGCTGCTTGATTTCCTCTTCGTTCACCAGCTTGGCGGCTTCCTCGTCCTGAACCTGTTTCAGCGCATCCGCAACCTTCATCTTTCGGGTTTTGCGTTTGTCGGCAGACATGCTGGAGAACATGCTCTGGAGCTGGTTGGTCATTTCTTCCATGCCCGGGGGCGCCATGATTTCGACCCCGGCGCCGCCACTGCGCAGGTCAATCTCGATTTCCTTGTCGTCCAGCTCGCCTTCGCGCAGTTTCTTGCGGAACAGCTGGCGGGTGGAGGACTCGCCGTCAGTACGCTGGCTGTCTTCCTTGAAGTCCCGTGCCGGTGGCAGCAGGGCGTCGAGAATGCGCTCTTCGGCGGCGTCCAGAGCACGATGCTCGTGGCGCTTCTTTTCCTGTTCCCGCAGCATCTTGACCGCCATGTCGGCGAGGTCGCGGATGATGGATTCCACATCCCGTCCGACATAGCCTACCTCGGTGAACTTGGTGGCCTCCACTTTCAGAAACGGAGCATCCGCCAGTTTGGCCAGCCGGCGTGCGATCTCGGTTTTACCCACGCCGGTGGGGCCGATCATCAGGATGTTTTTCGGGGTGATCTCCTCACGCAGGCTGGTGTCCAGCTGCATGCGACGCCAGCGGTTGCGCAGGGCGATGGCTACCGCCCGTTTGGCCTCTTCCTGGCCGACGATGTGTTTATTGAGCTCGTGAACAATTTCACGGGGAGTCATTGCAGACATGGTGGCTCCGAATCAGTCGTTGGCGGAAAGGACTTCCAGGGTGCGATTGTGGTTGGTATAGATGCAGATGTCGGCTGCGATATCCAGGCCTTTTTCCACAATCTCACTGGCTTTCAGATCGGTGTTTTCAAGCAGGGCACGGGCCGAGGCCTGGGCGAAGGGCCCGCCGGAACCAATGGCAATCAGGCCCTGTTCGGGCTCAATGACGTCGCCATTGCCGGTGATAATCAGGGAGGCCGTCTTGTCAGCCACAGCAAGCAGCGCTTCCAGTTTGCGCAGGGCGCGATCCGTTCGCCAGTCTTTGGCCAGTTCTACCGCGGCCCGGGTAAGGTTGCCCTGGTGCTTCTCCAACTGAGCCTCAAACCGTTCGAAAAGCGTAAAAGCGTCAGCGGTGCCGCCGGCGAACCCGGCCAGTACCTTGCCGTTATACAGACGGCGAACCTTGCGAGCATTGCCTTTCATTACGGTGTTGCCAAGGGAAACCTGGCCATCGCCGGCCATGGCGACTTCGTCGTCGCGCCTGACGGAGAGAATGGTAGTCATGTGGGCTCCAGTTGCCTGATGAAAAACGGTATTCAGCAGTTATGGAGGCTGGCGGTTATTTTTCAAGGGCGCAGGTGGCGGGTGACAGGGTGGTCACAAAAGAGGGCGCTCAGCCCTCCTTGGGAATTTTGCGAACCAGCGGCTCAATATTGATGGAGACCAGCTTGTCGATGGCGGAGTTCATCTGGCTGCGAGAGCTGAACGGGCCCACATTGACCCGGAACCAGGTGCTGCCGCTGTCGAGATCGATGCGCTGGACATTGGCCCGCAGACCCTGAAAGGCGATCTTGGCGCGCTGACGCTCGGCGTCTTTCTGGCTGCGGAAAGAGCCTGACTGGATCAGGTAGGTGAAATCCTGTGTTCCGGGCCCGGGTGTGTACTCCTCCACTTTCGGTGGGACCACTTCGGATTCCGGCAGCAGCTCGTAAAAACGATAGCGCTGTTTTTCATCCTTTCCGGTGGCCGTCTCCGGCTCCTGGGCCGTCGGTGCCACCGGCGCGGGCGTGGCCTGTTCCTGCGGAACCGGGCCGGGCGCTGGCAGCGAGTTGAGGTAGGCGATAAACCCGATGAAGCCGCCAACGGCCGCCAGAGACAGTATCCACTTCAATGACATGTGCAGAGGTATCCCGTGTTACATTTCTTCGGGCGCACTGACGCCCAACAGGTCGAGACCATTGGCGATGACCTGGCGCACCGCCAGATAGAGGCTGATGCGAGCGTCGCGCACGGCGGTGTCTTCAATCAACACCTTGTGGGCGTTGTAATAGGTATGGAACTGTCCAGCCAGATCCCTGAGGTAGTGCGTCAGGTGGTGAGGCTCGCGCTGGGCTGCGGAGTTGGCAATCAGCTCCGGATACTTCGCCAGCTGATTGGCCAGTTCCTTTTCCTCATCCAGCGTCAGCAGTGACAGGTCGCCAACGCACTCGTTCCAGCCTCGATGAACCCCCTCTTCAGACAGCTTGCGCAGCACACTGCAGATACGGGCATGGGCATACTGGATGTAATAGACCGGGTTTTCATTGGTCTGGGAGCGCGCCAGATCGATATCAAAGGTCAACTGGGAATCCACGCGGCGGGCCGCGAGGAAGAAGCGGGTGGCATCACGGCCCACCTCGTCAATCAGATCGCGGACGGTGACGTAACTGCCGGCGCGCTTGGAAATCTTCACTTCCTGTCCGGAGCGGGTCACCATCACCATCTGGTGCAGCACATAGTCTGGCCAGCCTGCGGGGATGCCCGCTTTCAGGGCCTGCAGTCCCGCGCGTACCCGGGTGACCGTGGAGTGATGGTCTGCGCCCTGCTCGTTGATCACGGTAGTGAAGCCGCGCTGCCATTTGTCGAGATGATAGGCGACATCCGGCAGGAAATAGGTGTACCCCCCGTCCTTCTTGCGCATGACGCGGTCTTTGTCATCCCCGAACTCGGTGGTTTTGAGCCACATGGCGCCGTCGTGTTCGTAGGTATAGCCGTTTTCCTGCAGCCGCTTCACGGTTGCTTCCACCTTGCCGTCTTCATAGAGCGAAGACTCCAGGAAGTAGACGTCGAACTCCACGCCAAAAGCTTTCAGGTCCAGATCCTGCTCGCGGCGCAGGTAGGCCACGGCGAAGTCGCGGATGGCGTCGGTATCGTCCGGATCGGCCTTGCCGGTCACCTGGCGGTCGTCCGCGGTGATGGTCTCACCCGCCAGATAAGCATTGGCCACATCAACGATGTAGTCGCCGCGATAACCGTCCGCCGGCCAGCTCTCGTCGTCCGGCGTGAGACCTTTGACCCGTGACTGTACGGACAGCGCGAGATTGTTGATCTGCGCGCCGGCGTCGTTGTAATAGAACTCCCGGGTGACATCATAACCGTTGGCTGCCAGCAGACGACACAGGCAGTCGCCGATGGCCGCGCCTCGCCCGTGGCCGACGTGCAGGGGGCCGGTGGGGTTCGCGGACACGAACTCCACCTGTACCTTCTCACCCTGGCCGTTACGATTGCGGCCGAACTGGCCCGCCTCATCAAGAATGGTGTTGACCACGCCAAACGCACTGGCCGTGCTCATGAAAAAGTTGATGAAGCCGGGGCCGGCAATTTCCACTTTCTCCACTTCCGCACTTGCCGGAAGCCGCTCAACCAGCGCTTCCGCTAACTTGCGCGGCGGGCATCCCGCTGCCTTGGCGGCCACCAGGGCAATGTTGCAGGCGTAATCGCCGTGGGACTTGTCCTTGGTGTTGCCAACCTGCGGGCTGAAAGACTGGTCCGCCGGCAGGGTGCCTTCGGATTGCAGTGTCGCCAATGCAGACTGGAGCAGATCGGATACGGTCTCTTTCATGCTGTCGGGTGACTCGGTTCACAGGAGAATGGGTGTCAGGCGGGAAACCGCCGGGAATCGAAGGCCGCTATTATCGCGGAAAAATCCAATGCAAGCAAAAAGCCCGGCGTTAGTGCCGGGCTTTTTTCAAGGGTGAATTATAAGTCAATACTATCAACAGCCGCTGTTCCTTCGGGTGGAGTGACGGTCAATTTAAGTCTTGGTGTTTCCTCGCTGTCAGCATCTATCTCCGGTTCTACACATACTTCGTCATAGAAGCTGGCGCCGACAATATTAGGATCTGAGGGAACAGAACCGTTAGCTGCGTCCGGATTTATGAAGGCTGCAGCGGTTGGCGTAAACTCAATTTCCGTGCCAGACGGAGGAATGACATTTTCGAGACTCCCTTCATTATTTAGTAGCTCTGTGAAGACCACAGCACAGTAGGAGCCGTCCCCCTCGTCTCGAATTTCAGCTTTTACGCCTCGGGAGGATGATTGAACAAAGCGCTCGGTATCTTCGATTCGGGAGGGTGTAAGGGTGCAGTCGTTGCCGGGAATATGGCAGCCCTCCCCAGAAACAATTTCCCCTTGAGTATAGGCGTATATGGAGGGGCGAAGTTCGGTGGCATTCAGGCTTCGCCATACAACCGAGCAGGTTCCTTCATTATTGAGCTCGCAGTCTGGAGTTATAGAACCTTCTGAGGTAGTAAAGTTGACAATAGTATTTCCACGAATAGCATTACCGTACTGATCTGCAGCCATTATTGTTGCGTTAATTTCTACGCCATCAATGTTTCGGGCATTGATTGAGAAGTTGTCTAAGCTCAGTGAGAACCGGCTTTGAACTGCGAGTTTCGAATTGATCGCAATTGGAGCGGAGGTTGTGGAAACAATGGGGGAGCCATTGTCCATCACCGTTGCGACAACTCTAATGATTTCATTCGCCTCACCTGCTTGGATTTCAGCCGTAACTTGGCCGATTTCGTCTGTTTTTACTTCGTCATTTATTAGGTAGGCGTCACTGCCGGCGGGGATGACTTCGAGCTTAACGGTTTTCTCCTGACCAACGGCCCCGCCACCTTCTCCAAGAACGGTGAACTTTATCGTTGAGGTGCTGGATCGGTCGTCCGGAGATCCATTGGTGGGAGCTATTGATGTTTGTGTGGGGGCGTCGGATATAATATCGACGATTTCTGCTTCGGTAATTTGAATGGTTGTGAATGCCTCTGCACCGGACACATCAGAAATGGAAGCCTTGATCTGATCCTGACCTGAGCAGCCATTTGCCTTGAAGGTGGTTTCCGCAATACCATTACTTGTCAATACGGTAGTGCGAGACAAAGTGGCGGTTCCAGATGTCGCGCATCCCGAACTAAACGACACGTCAAATTCATCGCCAGTTGCAAGTTCGTTGTTTTCAGTATCAAAGATATGCACTCGGAAGGTTGCTGAGCCAGACGCGGCTATGGGGGTATCATTCCCATCCAGCCGTCTAATCGAGCTTTCCGAAAAGCTTTGACCATCATAGGTGCCGAGCGCGATTGCCGCACTTGAGCTTCCCGTTTCGGAATCATTTCCCTCCTGAGGCTCATTGTTCGACGAGCCCTCAGATCCATCGGAGCTGACATTTACAATCGGCGACGAGTCGTCGTCCCCACCACAAGCCGCCAAAATCAAAGCCAGCGACAACGCCGACGCACGCGCAAGGAATTTCCCTGACATCTTTTTATCTCCACTTTTTCGTTTACAGCAAAAGCCTTTTCGCTGCGCATTCCCTGCTTGAGAAACGCAACCTCAGGTGTTTTTTTAGGTTTGGTTGTTAGTTTGCTGAAAATCATAGCACAGTGAATCTGGATGGATTGCGTAGTGCTTCGGTTTTCTGCAAAAGATTGTAACGAATTGCAGTCTGTGAGCGGTTTGGCGTTCTGTGGCGTTTATCCTGTTTCCTGAGGATCTACGTCGATCATCCATTTTAGGCCAGCCGGCAGTTTCTGCTGATCAAGTTCCTGACACAGGTAGGCCAGCAGGTGATTTAGCCGTTTACGGTTGTCGCAACAAAGCACCAATTGAGCGCGGTGCCGGTCAGCGCGGCGGGCTATCAGTGCCGGTAGTGGCCCCCAAACATCTATTCCAGTGATGCTGGCTTTTGGCTTGAGGCCGTCGAGCAGTTGCAGCGCCTTCTCCATGGTGTCGGCTTCTGCCCGAAAAATGGCCATCGCGCGAAAGGGCGGAAACTGCCCGCTTTCCCGCTCTGCGAGCAGTTGATCAGCCAGGGTCAGGTAGTGGCCCTGGCACAGTGACCGTAGAATTGGATGATCGCTGTGACAGGTCTGTACCAGCACCTGGCCGGGCTTTTTCCCGCGGCCGGCGCGACCGCTGACCTGCAGCAGCGTCTGAATCAGCTGTTCCGGTGCGCGGAAGTCGATGCTGAACAGGCCGCCATCGGCATTGACCACGACCACCAGAGTGACGTTCGGGAAGTCATGGCCTTTGGCGAGCATCTGAGTGCCCACCAGGATGCAGGGTTCGCCGGTGTTCACTTTCTTGAGAATGCCCTGAATGCTGCCCTTGCGTTGCGTGCTGTCGCGATCGACGCGAACCACGGGCGTGTCCGGGAACTGGGTGGTCAGAATGTCTTCGGTGCGTTCAGTGCCCTGGCCAACCGGTTTGAACGCTTCGCTCTGACAGGCCGGGCAGTGATCGGTGGCGGCGGCCTGATAATCGCAATGGTGGCAGCGCATGGCGCGGTCGCGCCGATGATAGGTCAGGC
Organism: Pseudomonadota bacterium; assembly: GCA_051750305.1. Taxonomy (GTDB): domain Bacteria; phylum Pseudomonadota; class Gammaproteobacteria; order Pseudomonadales; family Oleiphilaceae; genus Marinobacter. Next base: position 124,773 of record JBNJJM010000006.1, read on the forward strand.
GGGTGTCGCAGCGCGGGCATTCCACCATATGCCCGCAATCAAAACACATCATCACCGGGGCAAAGCCCCGCCGGTTCACAAACACCAGGGCCTGCTGGCCCGCCTCAAGGCATTTTTCGATGGCTTGCAGGGCAGGGCGGGAGAGGCCGCCCTCGAGCGGACGGCTACGGATATCCAGCAGGCTGATGGTGGGCGGTTTGGCGTTGCCCGCACGTTCTTCAAGTCTGATCAGGCGGTATTTCCCCGCCAGCGCATTATGATAGGACTCAAGGGACGGGGTGGCGGAGCCCAGAATTACCGGGCATTGGTTAAGGTGGGCCCGATACACGGCGACGTCTCGCCCAGAATAGCGGAAGCCCTCGCCCTGCTTGTAGGAGCTGTCGTGTTCCTCGTCGACGATGAGGGTGCGCAGATTGGTGAACGGTAGGAGCACGGCGGACCGTGTGCCAATCAGAATGACCGGCTTGCCATCGCGGATTTTCAGCCAGGTCGATAACCGCTCGCCGTCATTCAGGGCTGAGTGCCAGACTACAATCCGGTCACCAAAGTAATGCCGGAATCGCGCCACGGTTTGCGGTGTCAGGTTGATCTCGGGCACCAGCACCAGTGCCTGGGCGGCATCATCGAGTTGCTGCTTCAGGTAATGCAGATACAGCTCGGTCTTGCCGCTACCGGTAATGCCAAACAGCAGGGACGCACTGAAACCGTGATCCGGCCCCGGGACCTGGTCAATGGCGGCTTGCTGAGCGGGCGAAAGTATCGGCCCGGGTGTGATGGTTGCGCTGGTGCCGCTACCGTCGGGGGGCGCGGCAGTGGTCTCGGCCACCAGTTCGCGTTGGACCAGGGTGCGGATCTGGTCGCGGGTGAATCCGGCGGCGACAATGGCAGAGGTTGGCGCGCCATCAGCGCGCTCCCGGAGCCAGGTCAGCAGTGCTTTCTGGCGGTGGGCATTGGCCGGGAGTGCCTCGGCAATGCCGATGGCCCGCCACCGGCTATCGGGTTTCTCCGCGGCGGGGCGGCCGCGTCGCAGTGCCGGCGGCAGCGCTGTAAAAAGACATTCCCCCAGCGGGTGCTGATAGTAATCCGAGGCCCAGCTCAACAGGCGGAACGTTTCCGGTGGCAGGGCTGGCCAGGTTTCCAGCGCGGAATGGACCGGTTTCAGGGTGATGCCCGCTGGCGGCTCTACGTCGGTCTCGACGACCAGGCCAATGGTGCTCTGGCGGCCGAACGGGATCCGGACCCGTTGCCCGGGCTCAAGGTGGAGGCGGTCCGGAAGCAGATAGTCAAACAGGCGCCGCAGCGGGCGGTTCAGGGCGATACGCACCGTGGCCGACTGCCGCCCGGTCACAATGGAGTTCCGCTTTGGTGAGGCTGTCACGGTATTTGCGTATCCTTGAAATGAGCTTGAAGATGGCCCGGGCCTTGGCGCAAGCTGAATTCCGCGGAGGTTGGGGCTTGCCTGACGCAGCGATTGCAAGTAAGATTCGCGGTCTGTTTCCGGCAGGGCATGATTGTGCCCCGTCTTCTTCATTGATTCAAACATGCGGTGCCTGGCGCCCGGAGCGGAAAGCTCCCGCGATCAGGTAGCGGCATGACCGACAGAGGTTCACCATGAAAGAAGGTATCCATCCCAAGTACGCAGAGATTACCGCGACCTGTTCCTGCGGTAATGTGATCAAGACCCGCTCCACCATCGGTCAGGATCTGCAGCTGGACGTATGTTCCCAGTGTCACCCGTTCTACACCGGTAAGCAGAAAGTCATGGATACCGGTGGTCGTATCGATCGCTTCCAGAAGCGTTTCGGCGGCCGCATTGGTGGCAAGAAGGACTGATTTTTCAGCTTCTCGTCAGAAAGCGCCCCGCGGGGCGCTTTTTTTGTGTCCGGGTGTTGGGGATAAATCGGGCAGATTGATCTGTATACGCAATTAGCACTATTGACTGTTCAGTAAATGCACAATCAGCCCTTGTCTGATGAACACCTAGGCGCCATAATGTCGCGCTCCGTTGGGACAGGTCCCGGCGGTTATTACCTCTTAAACGTGACAAACGGAACAGTGGCAATGTCTCAAGATCTGAAAGAAGCAGCCCTTGAATATCACGCCAAGCCGCGGCCTGGTAAGCTGAGTGTTGAAATCACCAAGCCGACCCAGACCTCCCGCGACCTTTCCCTGGCGTACAGCCCCGGGGTTGCCGAACCGGTCCGCGAGATCGCGAAGGACCCCGAGAACGCTTATAAATACACCGCCAAGGGTAACCTGGTAGCCGTTATTTCCGACGGTTCTGCCATTCTTGGTCTGGGTAACCTCGGTCCCCTGGCGAGCAAGCCGGTTATGGAAGGCAAAGGCGTACTGTTCAAGCGCTTTGCTGGTATTGACGTCTTCGATATTGAGGTCAATTCCGAAAGCCCGCAGGCGTTTATTGAAACCGTGGAGCGTATCGCCGATACCTTCGGTGGTATCAACCTGGAAGACATCAAGGCGCCGGAGTGCTTTGAGATCGAGCGTGCGCTGATCGAGAAGTGCAATGTGCCCATCTTCCACGACGATCAGCACGGCACCGCCATTGTGACTGCGGCCGGCATGATCAACGCTCTGGAGCTTCAGGGTAAGAAGATTGAAGAAGCAAAAGTGGTGTGCCTGGGTGCAGGCGCGGCCGCAATTGCTTGCATGAAGTTGCTGATCAGCTGCGGTATTCGCTCTGAGAACATCTTCATGCTTGACCGCAAGGGTGTGATCCACTCTGGTCGTGACGATTTGAACCAGTACAAGGCCATGTTCGCCAACGACACCGACAAGCGCACGCTCGACGACGCCATGGACGGTGCCGATGTGTTCCTGGGGCTTTCTGGACCTGATCTGCTGACGGCAGACCAGCTCAAGCTGATGGCGCCAAACCCGATCGTGTTTGCCTGCTCCAACCCGGATCCCGAGATCAGTCCGGAAGTGGCCCTGGCCACCCGCGATGACCTGATCATGGCTACCGGCCGTTCGGACTACCCGAACCAGGTTAACAACGTACTGGGCTTCCCGTTCATTTTCCGCGGTGCGCTGGACGTTCGTGCCACCGCGATCAATGAGGAAATGAAGGTTGCCGCGGTACACGCCATTCGTGAGCTGGCCAAAGAGCCGGTGCCTCGCGAAATCTGCGAAGCCTATGGCGTCGAAGGGTTTGAGTTTGGCAGGCAGTACATCATTCCCAAGCCCATGGACGTGCGCCTTCTGGAAGTGGTTCCGGCGGCAGTCGCCCGCGCGGCGGTCGATTCCGGTGTTGCCCGCAACCCGTACCCGGCCCATTACCCGCTCAAGTCCATGGACGACATTATCTGAGTCGTTGATAGCACGCTGAGCGCAAAAAAAACCGGCGGTGATCCCGCCGGTTTTTTTGTGTCTGACCGGTTGGTCAGAAGATCTGGCGTGACAGGTCGTCGTCGCCGTTGTCGCCATTGCCGGATTCGTCTTTCGGGTCCAGAGCCGGCGGTGCGTCCTCCTCCCGGAACACCTCAAACACGCCGTCCTGACCGGGGCGAGCCCGCTTTCCGGTTTCCGGGTCAATCCGGATGTTGACGATGCCGTTGGGGCGCGGCATCAGTGCACCTGGAGTGCCGTTCAGTGCCACTTTCATGTAGTCCATCCACACTGGTAGCGCTGTGCTGGCGCCGAACTCGCGACGCCCGAGAGGCGCTGGCTGATCGAAACCAACCCACACGGTGGTGGCCATTTCGTGATTGTAGCCCGCAAACCAGGTATCCCGTTGTTCGTTGGTGGTGCCGGTCTTGCCCGCCAGGTCGCTGCGGCCGAGGGCCAGTGCGCGGCGCCCGGTCCCTCTTTTGATGACATCCTGCATCATGGAGTGGAGTATGTAGACTGAGCGCTCATCGGCCAGGCGTCGGGCAATGCGGGCCGGGGGCGCGTCGTCGTCGCTGGCTTGCGCTTGCTTCTCTTCGCACGCGTCTTCGCAGAGTATCACTTCGGGCGCGCGGTAGATTTCCTCACCGTTCACGTCTTCGATGCTGGCGATCAGGAATGGCTGAACGTCGTACCCGCCATTGGAGATCACAGCAAACCCTCTGGCCAGCTCCATCGGGGTGAGCAGTCCGCTGCCCAGAGACAGTGACAGGTCCTTCTGCATATCGTCGGTCGGAATTTTCAGTTGCTCCAGATAATCCAGGGTGGTCTGGATGCCCAGGTCCCGAAGCAGGCGAATGGAAACCAGGTTTCTCGACAGGTACAGGGCTTTGCGAAGACGGGTGGGTCCGTAGAACTGACCTGAGGAGTTCTGTGGGCGCCAGGCAGTCTCGAGTTCCTCGTCATCAAAGACGATGGGAGCGTCATTGTAGATGGTGGCTGGCGTCATGCCGCTCTCGAGTGCGGCGAGATACAGAAATGGCTTGAACGTGGAGCCGGGCTGGCGCTTGGCCTGCGTTGCCCGGTTGTACTTGCTCTGGCTGAAACTGTACCCGCCGGAAAGTGCCTCAATGGCGCCGGTGTCGGAATCCAGCGAAATAAGCGCGCCTTCGACTCCGGGGGCCTGGGCGAGAGCAACCTTGCGGATGTTGATGGTGTCCATCTGCGGAGCGTCGTTGCCACTGTCGCCGCTTTCCGTGTCCATCGTGTCGAGAGCCGGCTCTGCGGCGGGCTTGACGTAAATGACGTCACCTTCGCTGACCACATCTGAGGGTTTCTCGGGCTCGGGGCCGGTCAGATTTTCTGTCCTGTAGCGACGCGCCCAGGTCATGGTGTCAAAAGCCATGACCGTGTTGCCCAGAGTGCGGGCAAACAGATCGACTTCGCCATCGCTGTCCCGCACGTTGGTCACGATCGCGGGGATGAGCGCTTCCACTCTGGGGTAGTTCGCAACCAGTCGTTCGAGGTTTTCCGGCTCCAGCTGGTCGCTGTCAATCTGTCCGATCGGACCGCGGAAGCCGTGCCTGCGGTCGTAGGCTTCCAGGCCGCCGCGCAGGGCGAGCGTGGCCTGTTGCTGTTTGGTGCTGTCCACCGTCAGCCTGACCCTGTAGCCATCGGTATAGGCCTTGTCGCCAAACTGGCGCACGATCTCGGTTCTTGCCATTTCGGCGACAAAATCGGCGTCCACCTCGGTGTCTGCCGCATTATAACTTGCCGTCAGCGGGGCTGCCGTCGCCAGCTCGTGCGCGTCTTCCGTAATGTAGCCCAGGTCCAGCATGCGGCCCAGTATCCAGTTGCGACGGATCTGTGCCCGTTCGGGATTGGCCAGCGGGTTGTAGGCCGAGGGCGCTTTCGGTAAACCGGCGAGCATGGCCATTTGCGCCAGTGAAAGTTCGGATATGGGTTTGTCGTAATAAACCTGTGCGGCGGCGGCAATGCCATACGCACGGTTACCGAGATAGATCTTGTTGAGATAGAGTTCGAGGATGCGCTCTTTGCTCAATTCACGTTCTATTTGAAGTGCAAGAAGTATCTCGTTGAACTTGCGTATAAACGTCCTGTCGCGTGACAAAAAGTAATTTTTTGCAACCTGCATGGTGATGGTGCTGCCGCCAGACTGGATCTCACCGGTCGACACCAGTTCGATGGCAGCCCGCATCAGGCCTTTAAAGTCCACTCCGAAGTGCTCGTAAAATCGTGCGTCTTCCGCGGCCAGAAAGGCGTGTAACTGAATTGTAGGGATCTGTTCGATTGTGATCGGTGCCCTTCTCTTTTCACCGAATTCTGCTATTAATCTGTTGTCCGCGCTGTAGACCCGCAGCGGTGTCTGCAACTTGATATCAAGCAGCTGATCCACTGGCGGGAGTCCGGGGCGAAGGTAGAGGTAAAATCCGGACGCCACGATCAACGAGAGACTTAATCCGGTGAAAAAAAACCATGCAAACAGGCGAGATGTACGCAACAAATGAGACATTTTTTTCTGACAACAGTTGGATATAGGTCTATCATTTGAGAAATTGCTTTAGGAAGGACGAGTCGCTTCACCGTTGCAATGTTACTCAAACAAAGAAGAACTCGCATTGTAGACGGAAAACTGAAGAAATTCTCTTAAATAAAAAACACATAAGTTACGTAACCCGGTGCATGTAACCAGGTATAGGGTGAGCGCGTGTTCGGATTGTTTGGTAAAAAATCCAGTGCCGTCTTGGGTGTAGATATCAGCTCCAGCTCGGTGAAGCTGTTGGAACTCTCAAAGACCGGAGACCGATACAAGGTCGAAAGCTACGCAGTAGAGCCATTACCGGCGAACGCTGTTGTCGAAAAAAACATCACTGATGTCGAGGCGGTTGGGGAAGTGCTCAAGCGTGTCGCATCCAAATCCCGCACCGGAGTGAAGCAGGTCGCTGTCGCCGTTTCGGGGTCTGCCGTCATTACCAAGGTTATCCAGATGGATGGCGGCCTCAACGAATTCGAGATGGAAGACCAGATCGCCCTGGAGGCGGACCAGTACATTCCTTACCCCCTGGATGAAGTCGCCATTGATTTCGAGGTGCAGGGGCCGTCGGAAACCAATCCCGATCAGGTCGACGTGCTTCTCGCCGCATGTCGGAAGGAGAACGTCGATATTCGTGAAGATGCGCTGGAAATCGCGTCATTGACCACGAAGATTGTCGATGTTGAAGCTTACGCGCTGGAGCGCGCCTACGCTCTGGTCGAGCCTCAGCTGGAATCCCAGGGCGAGGAGCTGGTTGTGGCCATTGTCGATATCGGCGCAACCATGACGACTCTCAGTGTTCTGGCGGAAGGCAAGACGGTCTATACCCGCGAACAGATTTTCGGCGGCAAGCAGCTCACCGAAGAAATCCAGCGTCGTTATGGCTTGTCCCTCGAGGAGGCCGGACTGGCCAAGAAACAGGGTGGTCTTCCGGACGACTACGATTCGGAAGTGCTGACGCCGTTCCGTGAAGCGGTCGTGCAACAGGTTGCGCGCGCACTTCAGTTCTTTTTCGGCGCCAGTCAGTACAACGCGGTGGACTACGTGGTTCTTGCCGGCGGTACGGCTTCCATTCAGGGGCTGACGGAAATGGTTGAAGAGAAAACGGGCACGCCGACACTGGTGGCCAACCCGTTTGCCGACATGGCAGTGGGGTCAAGAGTGAACGCATCTGCGTTGAGTAATGATGCACCATCGCTGATGATTGCGTGTGGTTTGGCGATGAGGAGCTTTGACTGATGGCAAAGATTAACCTCAGACCCTGGCGCGAAGAACTTCGCGCGGAGAAACAGAAGCAGTTCGTGGTAATGATTCTGGGGGCTGCCATAATCGCCGCCGGACTGACTTTCCTGTGGAAATCCGACCTGGACAGCCGCATTGATTATCAGCAGTCCCGGAACGCCTACATTGAGACAGCGACCAAAGAGCTTGATCAGCAGATCAAGGAAATCGAGGATCTCAAGCGCAAGCGTGACGAGTTGCTGTCGCGGATGCAGGTGATTCAGGACCTCCAGGGCAAGCGTCCCGTTATCGTGCGGGTGTTCGACGAGCTGGTGCGAACGCTGCCGGACGGTTTGTTCTACACCGACCTTGAGAAGAGCGGTGATCAAGTGGATATTGTCGGTATGGCGGAGTCCAACAGCCGGATCTCCACCCTGTTGCGGCGTTTCGAGGAGTCGGACTGGTTCAGCGATCCGAACCTCTCCAATGTGGCGGCTGCGGACGACCGGCGAGCGGGTTACAGCCAGTTCAATCTGTCGGTTCAGCAACAAACTCCAGAGCCCGAAGGGGAGGATGAGTAATGAGCCTCGCGGACTCACTGAAAAGTCTTAACGAATTCGATATCAATGATCTTGATGTCAACAATGCGGGCATCTGGCCGGCACCGATCAAGGCCATCGTGGCGCTGATCATCTTTGGCCTGATTCTGGGGGGCGGTTACTGGTTCTTTATCAAGGACCAGTATTCGCAGCTGGAAAGAGTCGAGCGCACCGAGCAGGAGCTACGCAAGAAATACGAAGACAAGGCCTACCAGGTCGCCAATCTTGACGTCTTCAAGGCGCAGATGGAGGAAATGGAGGAAACCTTCGGGGCGCTGGTTCGCCAGTTGCCCAGTGAAACCGAGGTTCCCGGCTTGCTGGAAGATATCACCAATACGGCGCTGGGCAGCGGTCTCGCTTTGCAGGAAGTGGCCCTGCAGCCCGAGCAACGCCGTGATTTCTACTCCGAGTTGCCGATCAATATCCGTGTCTCCGGCTCCTACCACGAACTGGCTTCGTTTGTGAGCAGTGTGGCGAGTCTGCCGCGGATTGTGACGCTGCATGACTTAACCATCAAACCAACTGGCGGTGATGGCGAACGGCTTGATATGCAGGTTGTTGCGCGCACCTACCGCTACCGGGCTGGAGAATGAGCATGGCACGACAGCATGCGGGAAAAGCCTGGCTGGGAATTTGTCTGGTATCCCTTCTGACGGCGTGTTCCCAGGGAAGTGGTTTTTCGGATCTTGACAAATTCATGGCCGATACCAGGGCCAAGCCGAGAGGGCATGTCGAGCCTCTGCCGGAGTTCCAGGCGTACGAGGCGTTCAGTTATTCGGCGGCCGATCGGCGTGCGCCATTCGAGCCACCGATGGATGTTCAGCTGACCATGGTGGACAACGAACCAGTAAGTGATGTGGAGCCGGATCTCGATCGTCCGCGAGAGGTGCTGGAGAACTTCGGGCTGAAGGATCTGGCGATGGTGGGAACACTGACCGATACCTCCGGCGGGCTCTTTGCGCTGATTCGTGATAACGCCGGTGGTGTGCACCGGGTCCGCTCGGGTAATTACATGGGGCAGAACTACGGTCGCATCGTCGGCATCAGTGAAACCCGTGTCGAGCTCATTGAAATCGTTCCCAATGGCCAGGGGGGATGGGTAGAACGTCCTCGTTCCCTGTCTCTGGATGACGAAGGCTAAGGAGCGGCAGTATGAATACCGAAAGAAACATGCATGAACAAAAAAGTTTGGGGTCGAGGCTAGCGATGTTCAGAAAACTCAATGTATACGTCGGCGTGATTGCTCTTGGGTTGTTGTCCGGCCTGGCCAATGCGGTCACGCTGGAAGACGTGTCGTTTTCCTCGTTGCCCGGCGACCAGCTGGAAGTGACGTTGCAATTCGACGGGCAGCCACCCGAGCCTACGGGCTACACCATTGAGCGTCCCGCCCGGATTGCAGTGGATCTTCGGGATACCCGCAGTGGCCTTGACAGCCGCAGCGTTCCCCTCGGCTCCGGCAATGCGCAGAGCATGACCGTGGTGGAAACCAAGGACCGTACCCGCCTGATCTTCAATCTGGTGGAGCTGGCGGCTTACGACACCGTTCGCGAGGGCAACTCACTGGTGATGACCATTGGGGGTGAGAGCAGCGGAGAATCAATGGCGTCCGGTGGGGGTTCCTCCTCTGCAGCTTCCGCTTCCACGGGGTCCGGTAATGGTGATGCCCTGACCGGTGTGGATTTCAGGCGCGGCAAGGAGGGTGAGGGTCGCGTCATTGTCGATCTTGGTCGCTCCAGCACGCCCGTTGATCTGTCGGAGCTGGGTGGCAAGATCCGCCTGACCATGGAAGGAACCCGTGTTCCCGAGAACCTGCGTCGTCGCCTTGATGTTACTGACTTTGCCACACCGGTGACCCGCGTCGACACGTTCGTCGAAGACGGTAACGCCGTGGTCGAGATCCGTCCGGAAGGCAATTACGACTACATCGCCTACCAGTCGGGCTCGCAGTTCACCGTCAGCGTCGAGAAACTGTCTGAGCAGGAAGCGGAAGAGCGTCGCGAAGAGAAGTTCCCGTACACCGGTGACAAGCTGTCGTTGAACTTCCAGGACATCGAGGTGCGCTCGGTGCTGCAGTTGATTGCCGATTTCACCGGCCTCAACCTGGTGGCCAGTGACACCGTAAGCGGGAGCATTACCCTGCGCCTGCAGAATGTTCCCTGGGACCAGGCTCTCGACCTGATCCTCAAGACCAAGGGGCTGGACAAGCGCCAGATCGGAAATGTGCTGCTGGTAGCGCCTGCCGACGAAATTGCTGCCCGCGAGAAGCTGGAGCTGGAAACCAACAAGCAGATCGCCGAGCTGGCGCCGGTTCGCCTTGATATTGTACAGGTGAACTACGCCAAGGCCGCAGACATCGTTGCCCTGATCCAGGCGGATGAAGAGCTTATCTCCTCTCGCGGTTTTGTATCCTCGGATGCCCGTACCAATACCATCAGCGTTCGCGAAACCGCCGAGAAACTGGAAGAGATCCGCCGCCTGGTATCGACCTGGGACGTGGCGGTTCGCCAGGTATCCATCGAGGCGCGGATCGTCAGGGCGCAGACCAACGTGGCCGAAAACCTCGGTATTCGCTGGGGCGGTGCCGCTTATGATGTGAATGGGAATGACGTTATTTCCATTGGGGGCTCGCAAGGGGCTGTTGAAGAGGGGCGTCAGGCGGCTGCCGGCAATGACAGCACGATTACCTTCCCTGGAGCGCTCGCCGTGGATCTGGGCGTGACTGGTGAAGGCGCGTCCTCCTTCGCGATTGGCTGGGGTAGCGACGACTTCCTGGTCGACCTGGAACTGTCGGCACTGGAAACGGATGGCCAGGCGGAAGTGGTCTCCCAGCCGCGGGTTGTGACTGCGGACCGTCAGACCGCCAAGATCAAGTCCGGTGAGGAAATCCCTTATCAGGAAGCGTCATCCAGTGGTGCAACATCGGTGTCTTTCAAGGAAGCTGCCCTGTCACTGGAAGTGACGCCACAGATCACTCCGGACGACAAGATCATCATGGACCTGGTGGTGAACCAGGATTCCCGTGGTGAGGTCACTGCCGGTATCCCCGCGATCAACACCAATGAGGTGACCACCCAGGTACTGGTGGGCAATGGTGAGACGGTCGTACTGGGGGGCATTTTCCAGTCCGAAGTGGCCACCCAGACCACCAAAACACCGTTCCTGGGCGACATTCCCTACCTGGGGCGTCTGTTCAAGCGCACCGAGCACATCGATGAGCGCAGCGAACTGCTGATCTTCATCACCCCGAAGATCATCAAGAGCGACCTGATCCAGTAATCGTCACTGGATAGAAAAGCCGCCGCCTGACACCGGCGGCTTTTTTTCGTCCGGAGATCGCTGAAATTTATCGATTCTGGCGCCCTGTGCTATTCTCACCCGCCAGAATGTTGATGAGCTCAAGTTATGTCATTGCCAAAACGAATCGTCCTCGTTGGCCCGATGGGTGCGGGCAAAAGCACAATTGGTCGCATGCTTGCGCGGGAGCTGGGTTACCGTTTTCTGGATTCGGACCGGATAATCGAAGAGCGATGCGGTGCCAATATCCCCTGGATCTTTGATGTGGAAGGTGAAGAGGGTTTCCGGCAGCGGGAGACGGCCATGCTGGCTGAGCTGGCTGAGGCTGAAGGTACGGTGCTTGCGACTGGCGGCGGCGCGGTGATGAAACCGGAGAATCATGAGCTGCTCAAGCGCGATGCCATCGTTGTCTACCTGAAAACCTCCATCGACCAGCAGGTTGAACGGACGCGCCGTGATCGCAATCGCCCGCTGCTGCAGAACGACGATCCCGAAGCCGTCCTGCGCAACCTTTTTGCGTTGCGGGACCCGATCTACACCCGGCTGGCGGATGTCATCATGCACACCGACCGGAAGAGTCCGCGACTGGTGGTTCGTCAGCTGGTGAACCGGGTAAACCCGAAAACACCCAGGCACCGGCGCCAGGTCAGAAAGGAAGGTCGAAATCATGCGTAATGCAGACACCAGTGAAGGAACCCGTGCCGTGCGAGAACTGACAGTTGATCTGGCTGAGCGGAGCTATCCCATTTTCATTGGTCAGGGTTTGCTGGGCACCCGCGACCTGAGCCCCTATGTTGCCGGTAATCAGGTGATGATTGTCACCAACGAAACGGTGGCGCCCCTCTATCTGGAGAAGGCAAAGGCCTGCTTTTCCGTCAAACAGATCGATGCGGTGGTTCTCCCCGACGGCGAGGAGTACAAAGACTGGCAAACCCTGAATCTGATTTTCGATGCCCTGCTGGAAAAACGTCACACCCGTAAAACAACCCTGGTCGCCCTGGGGGGCGGCGTAATAGGGGATATGACAGGGTTTGCCGCTGCCTGCTACCAACGTGGTGTGCCGTTCATCCAGATTCCCACCACGCTGCTGTCGCAGGTGGACTCGTCGGTCGGCGGTAAGACCGGCATCAATCATCCGCTGGGCAAGAATATGGTTGGTGCCTTCCACCAGCCGGAAGTGGTGTTGATTGACACCGATTCGCTGAACACTCTGCCTCCGCGAGAGGTTTCTGCAGGTCTCGCAGAAGTGATCAAGTACGGGCTGATCCGTGATTCCGGTTTTCTGGACTGGCTGGAGCAGCAGATGCCCCGGCTGATGGCTCGCGAAGCCCCATCGCTGGTCGAGGCAATTTACCGTTCGTGTGCCTGCAAGGCCGATGTGGTTGCGCAGGATGAACGTGAGGGCGGGCTCAGGGCGATCCTGAATCTCGGTCATACGTTCGGCCACGCGATCGAAACGTCGGCAGGCTATGGTAACTGGCTGCACGGCGAGGCCGTCGGCACGGGCATGATTATGGCCGCTGACCTTTCACGCCGGGAGGGAATGATCACCGATTGCGAATTCCGTCGGGCGCGGGCGCTGATCCTCAGCGCGGAGCTCCCCGCCATGCCGCCGGCCTCGATGACGCCAGCGGAGTTCATGACTCTGATGTCGGTTGACAAGAAAAATGTGGATGGCGCCTTGCGTCTTGTGCTGTTGCGGGCGCTCGGCGACGCATTTGTTACCGCAGATGCGAAACCGGAGTTGCTGGCAGCGACTCTGGCGGAATTCTGCAGCGCCCCGGGCTGAGGCGCCGTCCGGGGGCGAGAGTGGATAGGGTGTGACAGGGAATGACAGTGGATGATGCGGGATTGAACAGCCTTGAAGGCGGTGGTCTGTTTCCCAGGTTGCAGCAGCGGTACGGTTTGCGGGCCGATCCGCTGGAGATGGAGAGTCCTTTCTTTCCGGATGCCATGCGCCACCATGCGCTGGAAGCACTCCGTCACCTTTGCGGTTTCGGTGATCTCGCCCTGTTGCTGACCGGGGCGCCGGGGGCAGGGAAGTCGCGGATTCTGGCTGAGCTGGTCCGCAGCGAGTCGTCGCGCCTGGATTTTCATCGGCTGCCTGCCGCGGCGTTGACCAGTGCACCCGCGCTGGTAAGGTGTCTGCTGGCGATTGCCCATAAACGCATTGAGCCACCGGAAAGTGCTCGCGACGCTATCCACGGTTTTTTCCGATGGTCAGAAACCCGCGCCCGCAAGGGCCAGCGTATGGTGTTGCTGATCGATGACGCAGATAAAGCGCAGCCGGAACTGTTGCGAACGTTGCTGTCGGCATTCCTTGCCGCCGACCGCAGTGCGGCGGCGGTTCCGGTCTTCAGTGGTGGCAGCGATCTGGTTGGAATGCTTGGTCTTGATGAGAGCTCGTCGGGCATTCATCAGGTGCATCTGCGACCATTAACGCTTGACGAAACCAGGGCGTATCTGGAGCCTCGCGTCCATCGCGCGGGCGGGGATGCGGCCGAACTGCTCAGCGTGTCCCGGTTGCGCCAGCTCCATCAGCTCAGTCAGGGCAGTTTTGGTCGGTTGCAGCGGGTAACGCCCGCCGTATGGCTGGATATGGCGTCGGCTGCGTCGTCGGCGGTGAGGCGCTCTCCTTTTCGCTCCCTGCTTGGTTTTCGCTGGCCAGCGCTGGCACTGGTCCTGCTCGGCGTTTCCTGGTGGATCGTGTCCCAGCAGTACGATCAGTCACTGAGCCAGGACGCGGTCGTTGACGCGCCGGAGCGTGTGAGGAAAAGCATCACCATCGGTCCGGACCACCCGGAGACGGAGGCCCGTTCAGCATCTGATCCTGATGCACCCGTGCAAGTACTGCCCGAGGCCACTCCCCGGCTTGAGCCTCTGCCAGAAAACCAGGGTGAGTCGGAGTCAGTGATGCCAGCGGCGTCAGAGTTTGATCGGGTGGTACCTGTAGAGCCCGAGGATATTGTACAGGTACCGGATCCTGAGCCTGCACCAGAATCTGTGCCAGAGCCAGAGCCAGAGCCAGAGCCAGAGCCAGAGCCAGAGTCCGAACCCCGGCAAGGTTTCGAGCCGTCCCTGGCAGAGCGCTTTGTGGTGGTGGAGGAAGTTCGTCAAAGGAGCGGCGTGACCGCGCAATTTGTCGCCGGTTTCCGTGAGCAAACCGCCACTGATTTTCTGCAGCGGCATTCTGCTGTGGCAGACTTGCGTTATACCCGCTCCACGCGTCAGGGTCAGGACTGGTTCGTGGTATTCTATGGTGAATTTGATGATGCGGAGGCGGCCAGGGCAGCGGTTTCCGGTCTACCCGACGAATTGCAGTCCATTACGCCCTGGATCAGACCGTTTGGCGGTTTCTGACGCCATTTTTCCCGGCCCGGGGAAGGCCGGCCACCCTTTCTAAAAAAGGCAGTAAAAACAATGGCTTTAAGTGGCTCGCCTGGTTTTCCTGCCTCTAAAATAAACAGTCTTCGGATTGAGTACGTATTTCTACGTGTGTAGAATGTCCAGCCCCCATTTTCAGTGTCAAAGGGTGACTTTAACGGTATTTGCTTATAACTCTTTGATTGAAAAGCACTTCTATGTGAGAGAACGCTTATGATGACAGGTTTGTATCATCCCGAAGAATTCAGGGACAACTGTGGTTTCGGACTGATCGCCCATATGAAGGGCGACGCCAGCCACAAGTTGTTGCAAACTGCCATCGAGTCGCTGACCTGCATGACCCACCGCGGTGGTATTGCTGCGGACGGCAAGACCGGTGATGGTTGTGGCCTGCTGATTCAAAGCCCCGATGCCTTCCTGCGCAAGGCTGCCAAAGCAGCCTTTGGTAAGGAGCCCGGCGACTTGTTCGCGGTCGGTCAGGTATTTCTCAATCAGGACGAGGCCAAAGCAAAGGCGGGGCGCGCTGCCATTGAAGCGCGTCTGACCGAGCAAGGCCTGGAAATTCTTGGCTGGCGCGAAGTGCCCACCGATAACAGCTGCCTTGGTCCTATGGCCCTGGATTGCCTGCCGCGCATTGAACAGGTTTTCGTTGCGCCGTCAGACAAGGCGGAAAAAGAGTTTGCGATCAGCCTGTTCATCGGTCGCCGCTACGCTGAGCGGGACATGGCAGAGGACTCCGAGTTTTACATCTGCAGTCTGTCCCACCGGACACTGGCCTACAAAGGCCTGATGATGCCGGCGGACCTGGCGAATTTCTACAAGGATCTGGGCGACCCGGACCTGCAGACCGCCATCTGCGTATTCCACCAGCGCTTCTCCACCAACACCATGCCGCGCTGGCCGTTGGCGCAGCCGTTCCGCTTCCTCGCCCACAATGGCGAGATCAACACCATTGACGGTAACCGTAACTGGGCGATCGCCCGCGCTGCCAAATTCAGTTCACCGGATCTGCCGGATCTGCAGACGCTGCAGCCGCTGGTCAACCTGACCGGTTCCGACTCTTCCAGCATGGATAACATGCTGGAAGTGCTGCTGGCCGGCGGCGTGGACCTGTTCCGGGCGGTGCGGATGATGATTCCGCCCGCGTGGCAGAACGTCGATACCATGGACTCCAAGCTGCGCGCCTTCTACGAATACAACTCCATGCATATGGAGCCGTGGGATGGTCCCGCTGGTCTGGTGTTCTCCGATGGTCGCTATGCCGTGTGTATGCTCGACCGTAACGGTCTGCGCCCGGCTCGCTGGGTCGTCACCAAAGACGACTTCATCACGCTGGCCTCGGAAATCGGCACCTACGGCTATGAGCCGGATGACGTGGTGGCCAAGGGCCGGGTAGGGCCGGGGCAGATGCTTGCCGTCGATACCCAGACCGGCGAAGTGCTCCATACCCCTGACATTGATGAGCGTCTCAAGAATGCCCATCCGTACAAGACCTGGCTGAGGGAAAATGCCCTGCGGGTGGAGACGACACTGAATCAGGACACACCCGAGTTTCGTCTGATGGACGCTGACGAACTGCTGGTGCACCAGAAGATGTTCATGGTGTCTTTCGAGGAGCGTGATCAGGTGCTTCGTCCGCTGGCGGAAAACGGTCAGGAGGCGGTTGGCTCCATGGGTGACGATACCCCCATGGCGGTGCTCTCCAGTAAGGTGCGTCACGTTGCTGACTACTTCCGCCAGAAATTCGCCCAGGTGACCAACCCGGCGATCGACCCGCTTCGCGAGGCCATCGTGATGTCGCTGGAAACCTGTCTGGGTTCCGAGCGCAACGTATTTGAAGAAACCCCGGAGCATGCGGACCGGATCATCCTGACGACGCCGGTGCTGTCGCCGGCCAAGTTCCTGAAAATTGCCAATAACGATCGCCCCGGTTTTGAAGTGGCGCGCATCCATCTGGGCTACAGCCCGGAGATGGGGCTCGAGCAGGCGATCCGTCAGGTCTGTGAGGAAGCGGAGCAGGCGACCCGCAACGGCAAGGTACTGCTGATCCTGTCGGATAAAGATCTGAAGGAAGGTGAGCTGCCGGTCAATGCGCTGATGGCGACCGGGGCCGTACACCACCACCTGGTGGCACAAGGGCTTCGCTGCGACTCCAACATTATCGTCGAGACCGGCTGGGCCCGCGATCCTCACCAGTTTGCGGTGCTGTTCGGTTTTGGGGCCACCGCGGTATATCCGTACCTCGCCTATCAGGTCATGAATGACCTGATCCGCACCGGTGAAGTGCTGATGGATCCGATTGAGGCCAAGAACAACTACCGCAAGGGCATCAACAAGGGCTTGCTGAAGATTCTCTCGAAGATGGGTATCTCCACCATCACCTCATACCGTGGTGCCCAGCTGTTTGAAGCCATTGGTCTCGCAGATGATGTGGTGGATCTGTGTTTCAAGGGCGTGCCCAGCCGTATTCAGGGTGCCAGCTTCTTCGATTTCCAGCAGGATCAGGAACAACTGGCGGCCGTCGCCTGGAAACCGCGCAAGCCGATTTCCCAGGGTGGTCTGCTGAAATACGTTCACGGCCAGGAATACCACGCCTTCAACCCCGATGTGGTGGGTAAGTTGCAGGAAGCGGTTATCAGCGGTGATTATGGTCATTACCGAGAGTATGCGGGGCTGGTGAATGAGCGCCCGGTGGCGACCCTGAGAGACCTGCTCGGTTTCCGCAAGGACATCAAGCCGATTGATATTTCAGACGTTGAACCGGTCGAGAACATCTTCCCGCGCTTCGACTCGGCGGCCATGTCGCTGGGCGCCCTGTCACCGGAAGCTCACGAGGCGCTGGCGGTGGCGATGAACACCCTGGGTGGTCGCTCCAACTCCGGCGAGGGCGGTGAAGACCCGGCCCGTTACGGCACCAATAAGCGTTCCAAGATCAAGCAGGTGGCTTCAGGCCGCTTCGGCGTTACCGCAGAGTACCTGCGCAGCGCCGATGTCATGCAGATCAAGGTGGCCCAGGGCGCCAAACCGGGTGAGGGCGGCCAGTTGCCGGGTGGTAAGGTAAACGATCTGATCGCCCGCCTGCGTTATTCCGTGCCGGGTGTGACATTGATTTCGCCGCCGCCCCACCACGATATCTACTCAATTGAGGATCTGGCGCAGCTGATCTTCGATCTCAAGCAGGTGAATCCGCAGGCTCTGGTCTCGGTCAAACTGGTGTCCGAGCCAGGTGTTGGCACCATCGCCGCCGGTGTGGCCAAGGCCTATGCCGATCTGATCACCGTATCCGGTTACGACGGCGGTACCGCTGCCAGCCCGCTTACTTCAATTCGTTACGCCGGTTCACCATGGGAGCTCGGCCTGACCGAAACCCAGCAGGCGCTGCGTGCCAACGATTTGCGTGGCAAGATCCGTCTGCAGACCGACGGCGGTATCAAGACCGGGCTGGATGTGGTCAAGGGCGCGATTCTTGGGGCCGAGAGCTTCGGCTTTGGTACCACCCCGATGGTGGCGCTGGGCTGTAAATACCTGAGAATCTGTCACCTGAACAACTGTGCCACCGGCGTGGCGACCCAGAATGATCATCTCCGTGAAGAGCATTTCAAGGGGACGGTGGAAATGGCCATGAATTTCTTCCGTTTTGTGGCGGAAGAAACCCGTGAGTGGATGGCCCAGCTGGGTGTTCGCAGTCTGGAAGAGCTCGTGGGCCGGGTCGACCTGCTTGAACGCCTGCCGGGTGATACAGAGCGCCAGAAAAAGCTGGATCTGAGTCGCCTGCTGGCGAACGATCACATTCCGGCAGACAAGCCGCAGACCTGTCAGGTAGAGCGCAATCACCCGTTCGATGAAGGTGCCCTGGCCGAGCAGATGGTGAAAGACATCGCCGGGGCGATTGAGGAGAAATCCGGCGGCGCCTGGTCCTACCGCGTGACTAACTGCGATCGCTCCATCGGTGCGCGCCTGTCCGGGGAAATTGCCGCTCGTCATGGCAACCAGGGCATGGCGGACGCGCCGATCACCCTCGACCTCACCGGCACCGCCGGGCAGAGTTTCGGTGTCTGGAACGTCAGTGGCCTCAACCTGATCCTGGAAGGCGATGCCAACGACTACGTGGGCAAAGGGATGACCGGCGGCAAGCTGGTGGTCAAGCCGCCCCGCGGCAGCAGTTTCAAGAGCAATGAAACCTCGATTGTCGGGAATACCTGTCTTTACGGGGCCACCGGAGGCAAGTTGTTTGCTGCCGGTACTGCAGGCGAGCGTTTCGCCGTGCGCAATTCCGGAACCCATGCGGTTGTCGAGGGCACCGGTGACCACTGTTGTGAATACATGACCGGCGGGCTGGTAACGGTTCTCGGATCGACCGGCTACAACTTCGGTGCCGGCATGACCGGTGGCTTTGCCTACGTGCTGGACATGGATAACACCTTCGTGGACAAATACAACCACGAACTGGTGGAAATCCAGCGTATTTCCCGTGAGGACATGGAGTCCTACCGCAATCATCTGCGCGGTGTGATCCGTGAGCACATCTCGGAAACCGGCAGTCAGTGGGCAGAGCACATTCTTGAAGATTTCGACGACTACATCGGCCGCTTCTGGCTGGTGAAACCCAAGGCTGCCAATCTTCGCAGCCTGCTGGCAAGCACCCGCGCGCGCCCGGAATAAGCGCCGGACACAACAGGGTTAGGAGCATCCGCCGCGGAGCGGTGCTCCTGTCGAAATCGAGTTGATGAGAGCATCATGATGAAAGAACGACTGAATAACGACTTCCAGTTTGTCGAAGTAGGGCGCGTAGACCCGAAGAAGGTACCCGCTAAGAAGCGGAAGAAGGAATTCGGGGAAATCTATCACCCGTTTACCCAGGAAGAGGCTTCGCCGCAGGCGCACCGTTGTCTGGAGTGCGGCAATCCTTACTGTGAATGGAAGTGTCCGGTACACAACTACATCCCCAACTGGCTGAAGCTGGTGTCCGAAGGCAACATCATGAGAGCGGTGGAGCTGTGTCACCAGACCAACTCCCTGCCGGAAGTGTGTGGCCGCGTATGCCCGCAGGACCGTCTGTGTGAGGGCGCCTGCACCCTCAACGACGGCTACGGCGCCGTCACCATCGGCTCCGTTGAGAAGTATATTACCGACACGGCCTTCGCGCTGGGCTGGAAACCGGATATGTCAGCGGTGAAGTGGACCGACAAGAAGGTGGCCGTAATCGGCGCCGGGCCTGCCGGACTGGGCTGTGCGGACATCCTGGTGCGCAACGGCGTGAAACCGGTGGTGTTTGATATCTATCCGGAAATCGGTGGCCTGCTGACCTTCGGTATTCCCGAGTTCAAGCTGGAAAAATCGGTGATGACCCGTCGCCGCCAGGTATTCGAGGAAATGGGCGTGGAATTCCGCCTGTCCACAGAGGTGGGCAAGGACGTGATGATGGAAGACATCCTCAATGAGTTCGACGCGGTCTTCATGGGTATGGGCACCTACACCTACATGAAAGGCGGGTTCCCCGGGGAAGACCTGGCCGGGGTGTATGACGCTCTGCCGTTCCTGGTCTCCAACGTTAACCGTCGCCTGGGTTACGAGGAGAGCGCGGACGATTTCATCGACATGAAAGGCAAGCGTGTTGTTGTTCTGGGCGGCGGCGACACCGCGATGGACTGTAACCGGACCTCTATTCGCCAGCAGGCTGAAAGTGTCACCTGCGCCTACCGCCGGGACGAGGCGAACATGCCTGGTTCCCGCAAGGAGGTTGCGAACGCCAAGGAAGAGGGCGTCAAGTTCATGTTCAACCGTCAGCCCATCGCCATCATTGGCGAAGACAAGGTTGAAGGCGTCAAGGTGGTTCAGACCCAGCTGGGAGAGCCCGACGAGAATGGCCGCCGCCGTCCGGAAGTGGTTCCGGGCAGTGAAGAGGTGATTCCGGCCGATGCCGTGCTGGTGGCCTTTGGCTTCCGTCCGAGCCCGGCTGACTGGTTTGACGATCAGCGCATCAGTACCGATGATTCGGGTCGAGTGGCCGCGCCGGAAGAGGCCGAGTTTGCATTTCAGACCAGCAACCCCAAGATCTTCGCCGGTGGCGACATGGTCCGTGGCTCCGATCTCGTCGTAACGGCTATCTGGGAAGGCCGACAGGCTGCCGAAGGTATTCTCGACTACCTGGATATCTGAATGCGGACCTGATTCCGATCAAAAGGGCGGCTTGCTAAGGGTAAGCCGCCCTTTTTTATTGCTGTAAACGGGGTATCATTGCCCCCTCACTTCGCAGACCGAGAGCAGACTGGAACTCCTATGACCGAGCTGAAGAATGACCGTTTCCTGCGTGCGCTTATGCGCCAGCCCGTTGACCGCACCCCGGTGTGGATGATGCGCCAGGCCGGCCGTTACCTGCCCGAATATCGCGCAACCCGTGCCCAGGCAGGGGACTTTCTCAGTCTCTGCAAAAACACCCCGCTGGCCTGCGAGGTTACCTTGCAGCCTCTTGAGCGGTTTCCGCTCGATGCCGCCATTCTGTTCTCGGATATCCTGACCATCCCCGATGCCCTGGGACTGGGCCTGTATTTCGAAACCGGTGAAGGTCCGAAGTTCAAAAACACCATTCGCTCTGCGGCAGACGTTGACGCCTTGCCGACCATCAAGGCCGAGGTGGATCTGGATTACGTGATGAACGCGGTGTCCACCATTCGCGGCGCGCTCAATGGCAGCGTGCCATTGATCGGCTTCTCCGGCAGCCCCTGGACGCTGGCCACCTACATGATCGAGGGTGGCTCGTCGAAGGATTTCCGTGAAGCCAAGAAACTGATGTACGGCCAGCCGGAGGTGATGCATCGCCTGTTGGATCATCTGGCGGACTGCGTCATCGACTACCTGAACGGCCAGATCCGTGCCGGTGCCCAGGCGGTGCAGATTTTTGATACCTGGGGTGGCGTGCTGAGCAGCTGGGCGTACGAGGAATTCTCTCTGCGCTACATGAAGAAGATTGTGGATGGCCTGATCCGTGAGAGCGATGGACGTCGGGTCCCGGTGATTCTGTTCACCAAGAACGGCGGCCAGTGGCTGGAGTCCATCGCCGATTCCGGCGCGGATGCGGTGGGTCTGGACTGGACCACGGACATCGGTAGCGCCCGCGCCCGCATCGGCGAGCGGGTGGCCCTGCAGGGCAATATGGACCCGGCCATGCTGTACGCGCCGCCGGCGCGGATTCGCGAGGAAGTGGCGGATATCCTGCGCCGCTATGGCTCTGGCACGGGGCATATCTTCAACCTGGGTCACGGGATTACCCCGGATGTGGATCCTGAGCATGCCAAGGCGTTCATTGAGGCTGTGGTAGAGCTGAGTCCCGAGTATCACCGCTGATTTGGGTGCTAGCCATCCCCTAGCCTGTAAACGCGGGGATGGCAGCGGTTGGAAGGGGCTTCCAAAAACCGCTACAAGCACCCCTCCGGGGTCCGGCCAGCAATCACAGATTGCTGTCGTTCAGCTGTCGCATGAAGCTTTGCTTCATAAACGCTCGGCTTCACCCCTGTGCGCTTCTCTCCGGCCATCCATGGCCTCCGAAATTTTCGGAATCCCCTTCCAACCGCTGCCGTCCGAGTTCAGGAATATCGCTTTTAAAGCGGAAGTCGTGGCCCGGATTCGTTAGCCGTACGTCGATGCTTTAACCTACCGATGACCCGAAAACTCCACTAGCCGCATTCTTCTGTCGGGTCTATAGTCAGATAAACCAAGAACGGTAGACAGGAGTAACCACTTGATCACCCAGCCCCCCGAAAAACGCCGCTTCCATCGAATCGAATTCGACGCCCCCTGTGAGCTTCATTGTCAGGAGGGTGTGTGGGCAACGGAGGTGCTTGATATTTCCCTCAAGGGCCTGTTGGTCAAGCGTCCTGCTTGGTGGAACGTGCCGTTAAAGCAGCCGTGCGAGGTGATTATCCACCTTGACGATCATAAGACCGGTATCGTGATGGCGGTGGAATTGCGGCATGTGGAGCCTGAGCGGCTGGGCTTCAAATGTAAGTACATTGACCTGGAAAGTGCGACGCATTTAAAGCGATTGGTGGAGCTGAATCTTGGTGATCAGGCTCTGTTAGAGCGGGAATTTGCGCATTTGATTGATTAGGCGGTTACCGTCCTGGTTTGTCGGATTACGGCTTTGCCTAATCCGACCTACGTTTCAGCGCCTGACTTGAGATACAACCATTACTATTACGCTTTGGGAGACTGGCGATATCGCCTGGGCTAGAGGGCTTCTCCAATCTTGCCCCAGCACCACATAATGAAGGCTGGGGCAAAGTTTAAAGCTCCTCCAAAGCGGAAAGCGCATCACTGAGCTTGGCCACCGGAATCACCTTCATCCCTTCCACAGGTTTGCGCGGCACGTTGGCCTTCGGCACCAGAGCGCGGGTGAAGCCGTGCTTGGAGGCCTCGTAAATACGTTCCTGGCCGCTGGGCACCGGGCGAATCTCACCGGACAGGCCGACTTCCCCGAAAATCACCAGATCCTGGGGCAGGGCGCGATCCCTGAAGGACGAGACCACGGCGGCGAGTAGCGCCAGATCCGCACTGGTCTCGTTGACCTTCACGCCGCCCACCACGTTCACGAACACATCCTGATCCGACACATGCAGGCCGCCGT
This sequence comes from Pseudomonadota bacterium, assembly GCA_051750305.1. GTDB lineage: Bacteria > Pseudomonadota > Gammaproteobacteria > Pseudomonadales > Oleiphilaceae > Marinobacter. Next base: position 147,793 of record JBNJJM010000006.1, read on the forward strand.
GGCGATGCAGCACCGCCAGCAGCATCGCCAGCCGGTTCTGATCCAGGCCGACAGCGACGCGCCTGGGGTAGCCGCCCTGGGCCATGTCCACCAGCGCCTGGATTTCCACCAGCATGGGCCGGGTGCCTTCCCAGACCACCATCACCACACTGCCCGGTGCGGCTTCCTCGCCGCGGTTCAGGAAGATGGCGGACGGGTTTTTCACTTCCTTCAGGCCCTGTTCCAGCATGGCGAATACGCCCAGCTCGTTGACCGCGCCAAAGCGGTTCTTGATGCCCCGCAGGGTGCGGTAGCGGCTGTCGTTGGAGCCTTCCAGCAGGATGGAGCAATCAATCATGTGCTCCAGTACCTTCGGGCCCGCCAGACTGCCATCCTTGGTGACGTGGCCGACCAGGAACAGGATGGTGCCGGTCTGCTTGGCAAAGCGGGTCAGGAACGCGGCGCTTTCGCGCACCTGGGACACGCTGCCCGGGGCGGATTCTATCTCCGCCACGTGCATCACCTGGATACTGTCTACCACCAGAATCCGCGGTTTCTCGGCTTCCGCCACCTGCATCAACCGCTCGACGCTGGTTTCCGACAGCATCTTCAGATCTCTGGTGGGTAGCCCCAGGCGTTTGGCCCGCATGGCCACCTGCTGCAGGGACTCCTCACCGGTGACATACAACGCGGGCACGCTGGTGGCCAGATGGCAGACCGCCTGGAGCAGCAACGTACTCTTGCCCGCGCCGGGATGGCCGCCCATCAGCACCGCGGAGCCTTCCACCAGGCCGCCGCCCAGCACCCGGTCAAATTCCTGCATGCCGGTGCTGATACGGGTTTGCTCGGCAAGGCTGACATCGTCCAGGCTCTGGACCTCCGCCAGACTGCCGGCAAAGCCCTCAAAGCGGGCGCCCCGGGCACCTTTGGTGCTGGCACTGACGCCACGGACTTCGCTGATGGTGTTCCAGGCCTGGCAGGCCGTGCACTGGCCCTGCCATTTGGAATAGTCGGCACCGCACTCGGTACAGACGTAAGCGGTTCTGGTTTTTGCCATCAGGCCAGCTTCTTGTACTTCATGCGCTGAGGTTGCATGGCCGAGTCGCCCTTGCGCCTCTTGAAGTCTTCGTCGTACTCGCTGAAGTTGCCCTCGAAGTACACCACTTCGCCGTCATCCTCGAACGCCAGAATATGGCTGGCGACCCGGTCCAGGAACCAGCGATCGTGCGAGATCACCAGGGCGGAGCCGGGGAAGTTCAACAGGGCTTCCTCAAGGGCGCGCAGGGTTTCCACGTCCAGATCGTTGGTGGGCTCGTCCAGCAGCAAAACGTTGCCGCCTTCTTTGAGCAGTTTGGCCAGGTGCAGTCGGTTACGCTCACCACCCGACAGATCGCCCACCCGCTTCTGCTGGTCGCTGCCTTTGAAATTGAAGCGACCCACATACGCCCGCGACGGCGTCTCGTAGTTGCCTACCTTGATAATATCGTTGCCGTCGGAGAGCTCTTCCCAAACAGTCTTGCTGCCATCCAGGTCGCGCATCTGGTCGACGTAGGCCAGTTCCACAGTTTCGCCCACCGTAATGTGACCGGAATCGGGCTTGTCGTAACCGGCAATCATCTTGAACAGGGTGGACTTGCCGGCGCCGTTACCACCGATGATGCCGACAATGGCGCCGGGGGGCACGCTGAAGGACACGTTTTCGTACAGCAGGCGGTCACCGAAGGACTTGCTGATGCCCTCCACCTCGATCACCTTGTTGCCCAGGCGGGGGCCGGGTGGAATATACAGCTCGTTGGTTTCGTTGCGTTTCTGGAACTCCTGGGAACTCATTTCCTCAAAGCGGGCGAGGCGAGCCTTGCTCTTGGACTGGCGGCCCTTGGCGTTGCTGCGTACCCACTCCAGTTCCTGCTTGATGGCCTTCTGATGAGAGGCTTCCTGCTTGGATTCCATTTCCAGGCGCTTTTCCTTGTTCTCCAGCCACTGACTGTAGTTGCCCTCGAACGGGATGCCGTGGCCACGGTCCAGTTCCAGGATCCAGCCGGCGACGTTGTCGAGGAAGTAACGGTCGTGGGTGATGGCGACCACGGTGCCTTCGTAGTCGTGAAGGAAACGCTCGAGCCACGCCACGGATTCCGCATCCAGGTGGTTGGTGGGCTCGTCCAGCAGAAGCATGTCGGGGCCGGACAGCAACAGGCGGCACAGGGCCACCCGGCGACGCTCACCGCCGGACAGGACATTGACTTTCTGGTCCCAGGCCGGGAGGCGCAGGGCGTCGGCAGCGACTTCCATCTTGCGTTCGATGTCATGGCCATCGGTGGCCTGGATGTAAGCTTCCAGCTCCCCCTGTTTCTTGGCCAGGGCGTCGAAGTCCGCGTCCGGTTCGGCGTAGGCGGCGTAGACCTGGTCCAGTTCCGCCAGGGCGTCGTGAACGCCGGAAACCGCTTCATCAACAATTTCTTTTACGGTTTTGGTTTCGTCCAGCTCCGGTTCCTGAGGCAGGTAACCCACGTTGATCCCGGGCTGAGGGCGGGCCTCGCCGATGTAATCCTGATCCACACCCGCCATAATGCGGAGCAGGGTGGATTTGCCGGCACCGTTGAGGCCGAGTACGCCAATTTTGGCGCCCGGGAAGAAGCTCAGGGAAATGTCCTTGAGGATTTCACGCTTGGGCGGAACCACTTTGCCCACGCGGTTCATGGTGTATACGTACTGGGCCATAGCTGGCTGTGTCCTCTGTTGATTCGGAGGTAAATAAAGGAAACGTTCGGATAAGCCCCGTAAGGTAGCGAAACCGGCAGCCTATAGCAATTGAAGCAAACCGGCGCCAATAACTCCGGATTGCGGTGTGACGGTTTCTGCGGAGGCGCTCGGGGCAGTATAAAGGATGATTTTTCACCCGTTTGTACGATAGAATAGCGGCCCAATTTTTCAGGGAGCCTGCGGAGATTCCAAAGTTCTCCGGGCCAGCCAAGCACACAGAGGCAGCGCATCCATGTTTAATCGTGAAATGAAAATCGCCGGCTTTGACGACGAACTCTGGAACGCCATGCAGGCGGAAGAGAAGCGTCAGGAAGCGCACATCGAGCTGATCGCGTCCGAGAACTACACCAGTCCGCGGGTGATGGAAGCCCAGGGCAGCGTGCTGACCAACAAGTACGCTGAAGGTTATCCGGGCAAGCGCTATTACGGTGGCTGCGAGTTTGTCGACATTGCCGAACAGCTGGCCATTGACCGCGCCAAAGAGCTGTTCGGTGCTGCCTACGCCAACGTGCAGCCGCATTCCGGCTCCCAGGCCAACTCGGCCGTGTTCATGGCCCTGCTCAAGCCAGGCGACACCGTGCTGGGCATGAGCCTGGCGCATGGCGGACACCTGACCCACGGTGCCAGTGTCAACTTTTCCGGCAAGATCTATCACGCCGTTCAGTACGGCCTGAATCCGGATACCGGGCTGATCGATTACGATGACGTGGAAGCCCTCGCGGTCGAGCACAAGCCGAAAATGATCATTGCCGGCTTTTCGGCCTATTCCCAGGAGCTGGATTTTGCCCGCTTCCGCGAAATCGCAGACAAGGTCGGCGCCTACCTGTTTGTCGACATGGCGCACGTGGCTGGTCTGGTGGCGGCTGGCGTCTACCCGGATCCGGTTCCCCATGCCCACGTGGTTGCCACCACGACCCACAAGACCCTGCGCGGTCCACGTGGAGGCCTGATTCTGGCCTGTGACGACGCCGATCTGCAAAAGAAGCTGAATTCTGCCGTATTCCCTGGTGGCCAGGGCGGCCCGCTGATGCACGTGATTGCCGCCAAAGCCGTGTGCTTCAAGGAAGCCATGAGCGACGAGTTCAAGACCTACCAGAAGCAGGTGGTCAAAAACGCCTCCGCCATGGCCGAGGTGTTTGTAGAACGTGGTTTTGACGTGGTGTCCGGCGGCACCAAGAACCACCTGTTCCTGCTCAGCCTGATCAAGCAGGACATCACTGGTAAAGACGCCGATGCGGCCCTCGGCCGTGCCCACATCACCGTCAACAAGAACGCGGTCCCCAACGACCCGCGCTCTCCGTTCGTGACCTCCGGCCTGCGCATTGGTACCCCGGCCATCACCACCCGTGGCTTCGGCGAAGCCGAATGTCGCGATCTGGCAGGCTGGATCTGCGATATCCTCGATAACCTCGAGGACGAGGTGGTCAATGCGCGGGTGCGGGAACAGGTGGAAGCCCTGTGTGCTCGCTTCCCGGTCTACGCGGGCTAAACTTCAGGCAAGCCGACCGGGCAATCCTGCGGATGGCCCGGTTAACCTGTATCCGGTGACTCTTCCCCGGCTATTTTTCCGGAGCTCCCGACTATGCACTGTCCCTTCTGTGGTGAAGCAGATACCAAAGTGATTGACTCGCGGCTGGTGGCCGAGGGTGATCAGGTGCGCCGCCGCAGGGAGTGCCTGTCGTGCCGTGAAAGGTTTACCACTTTCGAGTCCGCCGAACTGGTGATGCCGCGGGTGGTCAAGCAGGATGGTACCCGCCAGCCGTTCGACGAGGAGAAGCTGCGCTCGGGTCTGATGAAGGCCCTGGAAAAGCGCCCGGTCAGTATTGAGCAAATCGATGCGGCCTTGAACCGTATCCGGTTCCGTTTGCGTGCCACCGGTGAGCGGGAAGTGAAGTCCATGCAGCTGGGCGAGGAAGTGATGACCGAATTGCGCCAGCTGGATAAGGTGGCCTACGTGCGTTTTGCCTCGGTATACCGCAGTTTTCAGGACATTAACGAGTTCAAGGAAGAAATCGAGCGGCTGTCGGTCAACTCCGGCGAAGATCCGGTGGATGTGGCCAAGGTGCTGGCGGACAATCATTCCTCCAAAGGCAAGGCATGATCGACGCCCGGGATATTGCCCTCATGGCCCGCGCGGTACAGCTGGCCTGGCGCGGACGCTACTCGACCCACCCGAATCCGAGGGTAGGCTGCGTCATTGCCCGGGATGGGCGGATACTCGGGGAGGGCTGGCATGAGCGGGCGGGTGAGGCCCACGCGGAGATTCGGGCACTCAGTCAGGCCGGTCCGGCCGCCCGTGGCGCGACCGCCTACGTAACCCTCGAACCCTGCAGCCATTTCGGTCGTACGCCACCCTGTGCGAAAGCCCTGATCGAGGCGGGTGTGGCCCATGTGTTTGCGGCCACCAAGGATCCCAACCCCTCTGTCTCCGGTCGCGGTCTGGACATGCTCCGGGACGCGGGTATACGGGTAACAGAAGGTCTTCTGGCGGACGAAGCCATCCGGCTGAACCCGGGATTCATGAAACGGATGAACTCCGGTCGCCCCTACGTGCGGCTGAAAATGGCGGCCAGCCTGGACGGGCGCACGGCAATGGCATCGGGCGAGAGCCAGTGGATTACCGGCGCGGAAGCCCGTCAGGACGTGCAGCGTTTACGGGCCATCAGCGACGCCATTCTGACCGGCGTGGGGACGGTGCTCGCAGACGATCCGTCGCTTACCGTCAGGCGCACAGAACTGGGCGATATTGGAGATGCCACCGAGCCTTCCCGCCAACCGCTGCGGGTGATAGCGGACCGGGACGCCAGAACGCCCCCGGGTGCCAGAATTCTTCAGGGCGGTAACGTGCAGGTATTCTGTGCATCGCCAACGCTGGCGTCGGCGCCGGCGCAGGATCTGGCCGCACTGGGTATCAGCCTCACCGGCGTTGCCTGGAAAGATAACGGCATTGATGTGCGGGAATTGCTCGACTCGCTCGGGGATCTCGGGATCAACGAATTGCTGGTGGAAGCGGGCCCGACGCTCGCCGGAACGTTTATAGATGAGCGGCTGGTGGATGAGCTCTGGCTCTATCAGGCGCCGGTTTTTCTGGGCAGTACCGGGCGGCCAACCGCTCATCTGCCGCTGGAGTCCATGGCGGATAAAGTACAATGGAAGGTGCTGGATCGTCGTCAGGTGGGTGAGGATCAGCGTTTGATCCTGGCGCCACGGTAACTTTTCAAATTCATGGTTTGCCTGCCCCGGAGGTTGGGGTCAGAGAACTGAAAGGGTGCAACAACCTATGGCACTGAACAGCATAGAAGACATCATTGCAGACATCCGTCAGGGCAAAATGGTCATTCTGATGGACGATGAAGACCGCGAGAACGAAGGCGATCTGGTGATGGCAGCGGAACACTGCACGCCGGAAGCCATCAACTTCATGGCCCGCTTCGGACGCGGCCTGATCTGTATGCCGATGACCCGCGCACGCTGTGAGCAGCTGGGACTGCCGCTGATGGTTCAGCGTAATGCCTCCGGATTCGGCACCAAGTTTACGCTGTCGATCGAAGCCACCGAAGGGGTGACCACTGGCATTTCGGCGGCGGACCGTGCGCGAACCGTCCAGGCCGCCGTCGCTAAGAACGCGAAAGCGTCGGATCTCGTTCAACCTGGCCATATCTTTCCGTTGATGGCGGATCCCGGTGGCGTACTGAGCCGGGCAGGGCATACCGAGGCTTCCTGTGACCTGGCGGCGCTGGCCGGTTGTGAGCCAGCGGGTGTGATTTGCGAGATCATGAACGATGACGGTTCCATGGCCCGTCGTGAGGATCTCGAGAAGTTTGCCGAAGAGCATGATCTGAAAATTGGTACCATCGCCGATCTGATCCACTACCGGACTTTGAACGAGCGCACAATCGAGTGTGTCGAGCAGTACGATCTGGACACTGAGTATGGTGTGTTCAACCTTCGTACCTACCGCGACAACATCCAGGGGTCCACGCACCTGGCGATGGTGATGGGCGACATACGGGCGGACGATCCGGTGCTGGTGCGGGTGCATATTACCGATACCCTGCGCGACCTTCTGGGTGCCCGTCGGGCTGACTCCCGCAGCTGGCCGTTGCACCACGCATTGGAGAAAGTTGCCAGTGAGGGCCGCGGGGTGGTGGTGCTGCTCAACAGCGCTGAGGATAGCTACAACCTCGAGGACCGGATTCACGAGTTCTTTGGCGAAGAGCAGGCGGCCGCCGCAAAAGGCAGTTCCGGTGTGTACTTTACTGTGGGTACCGGGTCCCAGATCCTGCGAGATATTGGCGTTGGCAAAATGCGGTTGCTGAGCCCGCCCATCAAGTTTTCCGCCATTTCCGGCTTCGACCTGGAAGTGGAAGAGTACGTACCCTATACCCCCGAATGATGAACCCGGCGGTTTTGCTCTGCGAAGCCGCCCGTTAAGGAGCCATTCATGGCAGAGATCAAAGTAATTGAAGGCGATTTTACCCAGTGCAGTGGCCGCTACGCGCTGGTGGTCGGCCGGTTTAACGGATTTGTGGTAGAAAGCCTGGTGGAAGGTGCCATTGATACCCTGCGTCGCCATGGCATTGCCAATGAGGACATCACCATTGTGCGTGTACCCGGCGCCTACGAAATGCCATTGGCGGTCAAGCGTGTCGCCGAATCCGGTAACCACGATGCCATCATCGCCCTCGGGGCCGTGATTCGCGGTGGTACCCCGCATTTTGAATACGTCGCCGGTGAGGCCTCCAGTGGTCTCGGTGCCGTCAGTCTGGAAACCGACGTGCCGGTCACGTTTGGCGTACTGACGGTCGATTCCATTGAACAGGCCATTGAGCGGTCCGGGACCAAGGCCGGCAACAAGGGCGCGGAAGCGGCCATCACGGCGCTGGAAATGGTCAGCCTGTTCAAGAAGCTGGGTGAGTGATGAGCACAACGGAAGACACTTCTCCGCAGCCGGGCGCCACCGGGCAACCGAAAGCCGGAGATCGCCGTCGCGCCCGTGCGCTGGCGATGCAGGGGCTTTATCAGCGTCATTTCAGCAAGAGCTCGGTCTCGGATATTGAGGCCGAATTCATGGTCGATAACGACATGACCAAAGTGGATACGCTCTACTTCCGGGATTTGCTGCGCGGTGTTCATCGCGAGCAGGCGGAGCTTGACCGACTGCTTGAACCTTTCCTTGACCGTCCGCTTCACGAAGTCGATCCGGTGGAGCTGGCCATTGTCCGTCTCGGAGCCTATGAGCTGAAGCACCGCCTTGATGTGCCATACAAGGTGGTCATCAACGAGGGCATTGAAATGGCGAAGAAGTTTGGCGGTACTGAGGGCCACAAGTTCGTCAACAGTATTCTCGACAAACTCAGCCGTCGCCTGCGGCTGGCTGAGACGCGCCCGCGGTAACGCATGGGCGAGTTCGAGCTGATCCGCCGCTATTTCGCGCCCCTGGCTGGCCGGGGGCGATCAGACTCGCTGCTCCTGGGTCCGGGGGATGATTGTGCAATCGAGCGGGTTGGCGTCGGAAACGACCTCGTTTTTTCGGTGGACACTCTCGTGGAGGGAGTCCATTTTCCTGCGGGTTACGATCCCCGCCACCTGGGCTGGCGGGCGCTGGCGGTTGCCGCCAGCGATCTGGCCGCCATGGGTGCGCATCCGGTCTGTTTCACTCTCGCACTGACCCTTCCTGCAGCCGACCCTGACTGGCTTGACGGATTTTCCCACGGCTTGTCTCGCGCAGCCGGACGGTTCGGCCTGGCGCTGGCTGGTGGAGACACCACGCGCGGCCCACTCACCATTACGCTGCAGGTCCACGGAGAAGTTCCAGAGGGCGAGGCTTTGCTGCGTTCCGGTGCCCGTGCGGACGACCTCGTTTGTGTCAGTGGGGTGCTCGGCGAAGCGGGAGCCGCCCTGCAATGCCTTGAGCAGCGGCAGCCCACGCCCGACCAGCAAACGCTACTGCGACGCTATCACACGCCCCAGCCCCGACTTGAGCTTGGCGAGCAGTTAAGAGGTGTGGCGAGTGCCGCCATCGATATTTCTGATGGGTTGGTGGCTGACCTCCGCCATATACTCGAGGCGTCGGGGGTCGGGGCGGAGCTCAACGCTTCCGCCGTTCCGGTCTCTGCGGTGGTTTGTCGTCTGGTGGGGGCCGAGCAGGCTCTGAATCTGGCACTCGGGGCGGGTGACGATTACGAGTTGTGTGTTACGGTGCCGCCGAAGGCATGGGCTGCAATGCCTGGCGCCCTGCGGACGGAGCTGACCATTATTGGTAAAGTGGTGGAAGGAGCCGGGCTGTTCGGGCTCGGTTCGGCAGCAACGGCCTCAGGATACGACCATTTCGGGAGCGCAACATGAGCAGTGACAACGACTTTCAGGAACCAGAATTCGCGGAAGCGCTTCTGCCGCCGGGTTTCCTGAAAGATCCCGTGCATCTGCTGGCTTTCGGCTTTGGCAGTGGTGCCGCCTCCCGGGCGCCGGGTACCTGGGGCAGCCTGGCCGCAATTCCGCTCTGGTTCACCATAGCCTGGCTGCCCCCTGTTGCTTACTGGCTGGTGGTGGCCATCGCTTTTGTTGTGGGTATCTGGTTGTGTGGTAAAACCGCGGGTGATCTCAAGGTGCACGACCATGGCGGGATCGTCTGGGATGAGTTTGTGGGTATGTGGATTGCCCTCGCGCTGATTCCCGACAATATCTACGGCGTACTCATGGCGTTCCTGCTGTTTCGCCTGTTTGACGTTGCCAAGCCTTGGCCGATCGGATGGATTGACCGCAGAACGCCTGGCGGGCTGGGGATCATGGTGGATGATGTGGTGGCCGGATTCATGGCACTGGGGTGCCTGCTCGCCATTGATTACTGGCTGATGCCGATCATTGTCTGAGCAGGTGGGTAGACGCTGAGGGCAGTTTTACCTGTTGCTCAGTGCATTTGCCGCTGTTGCTCTTCCGGCAGCAGGCGCACAACATGCAGAAAGCGTTTCAAGCCGGTTTCCGCCCGTTCGCGGGTCGCGAACGGGCCGCTGTCAAAGCCTTCCCTGGTGGTGAAATACCATTTGCTCCCCACGCAGAAAAAGCGGCTGCTGCGAAACGGTACAGGCCCGTCTTCCCCGATACGGCATTGAGTGTCCATGGTGTCTCCTGCGCCCTGTTCTGTTTTTTATGTGCCGGGCTCTGCGTTTTCGTGTGCCGATCTGAATAAAATTAAATCAATCCCGCCCGAATTCAACATTTTTTTACAATTAGTACGCTCTGGGTCTCATTCCGGAGCCGCGTGCGGACCTTGGGGATAACGCCGAAAGCTTACCGATCCGTCTTGCCCTCGTCATAAGCACTCGTCAGAATGCCAACAGTTTGAACCCACTTCAGAAGGATTTTTCATGAATAGCTATCGCGTTTCTGACGTTTTCCGGGCCATGCTGCAACCGGTATCCGCGCTACGGGTATTGGCCTTCATCACGGCAGCTCTGGTGCTTTCCGGGTGCAGCTCTTCGATGACCAGGGTGCAAACCTGGGAAGGTGAGGCCGCGACCGATGGATCTGCACTCCTGAAAGCGCCGGGTGAAATCCGGGTTGCCAGTGTGAATGGTCGTCGCATGGGCAACTTTCTCATGGATGACCTGGCACTGGACTATGACCTGCTGCCGGGCGAGAACCAGGTGGTGTTCAGCTACAAGACCATCTGGGCCAGAGCCGGGGTGGTGAGAAACGGTGAATCCAAGGTGCATGTGGTTGAAACCGAGCCCCATGCAGTGACGTTCACTGCCCAGGCGGGGGAGACCTACCGGTTCGAGTTCGAAAAACCGGAATCGCGTGGGGAGGCAGAGGCCCTCACTGCCGATTTTTCCGGGGCCATCGTCAACAGTGCCGGTGACAAGGTGGCTACGTTCGTGCCCTGGGACGACCAGCCCCCAGCGACGCCTGCGCGCACACCGGTGTCAGGCGAATCCCCGGAGCGCGAGTCTGCCGCAGCGCCCGGTGATAACCTCGAGCAGTTGAAGTCACTCTGGGAGAACGCCTCGGAAGAAGAGAAGCGCGCCTTTCTTCGCTGGGCGTTCGAATGATCGTAGCGGCTGCCCGCGGTGTCGTCAGTGACGGAACCGCCGTAGAGTTTTTTTGAGCACGCCTTCCAGTAGCGTCAGAGCCTCATCAGTGAGGCTCTGACCGTTGTTACCGTTATGCCCGTTCTCCTCTTCCTCGTCCGGCAGCGCCGCCGCGGCCTCTTCGATGGTGGCGAGACTGTCTGCCAGCAATCTTTTCAACGATTCGCCGTCAGCGACGACGTCCGGGCACAGAGTGAAATTGATGGTCAATCGGCCCTGATAACTGACGGCGACGATCACCAGCCCCATGCTGTCAAACAGTGGCGCTGAATTGTAATGACGTACCAGGCGGGCGCCCTGCAAAAAAAGCGGCACCTGGGGGCCGGGAACATTGGTAATGGGCAAGTTGAAGGCCGGCTGGTAACGCTGGGCGATCTGCAGTTCCGAGTACAGCCTGGCGGAGAGTGCGAGCATGGTAGAAGGCAGGAGCTCTGTGAGCCGGTCCGCTGCAATGGCTTCACGATAAGGCTCCGACGCCACCGCATTGCGGTGGATCCGGCGGATCCGGCGGGCCGGTTCTGGCTCATTGGTCGCCAGGTCGAGCAGCATCGCGGACATCTGATTGCCGGTCGCTTTACGCAGGCTGTTCGAGCGCACGGAGATCGGGGTCATCGCGACCAGGGATTTTTCGTTGTCTGCGTCGTGATTGGCAAGGTAACGGTGCAGGGTTTCTGCACACAGACCCAGGACCACGTCGTTCAGAGTAACGTTGCCGAGGTTCGCCTTGATGGCCTTGAGTCGCGACAGCTCAATTTCCGCAGAAACGATCTGACGGTTTGCGGTGATCTGACGATTGAACGGGCTGTGGGGCGCCGAGAACAGCGGGAACGGCAGTGGTAGCTTGCGGATCTGACGCTGCACCAGGCTCCGGGCGGTGACTTCTGCCGCACTCACGGCGAGGGATGTCATCTGCAAGGGCTTACGCAACAGGTTGGCGCCGGTCTGGAGGATAACCCGTTCTTCTGATGGCTCGGGCTTGGGCTGCCAGGGCCGGGGTGATGCAATGGCCCGGGCTTCGGGAGTGTACTCCAGCAGTTTTCCCATGATTTCCTCGCCGCTGAAGGCGTCGATGGCAGCGTGATGCAGTTTAACGATCAGGGCAAAACCATGGTGATCGTCATCGTCCTCATCGGCGGGGAAACCGTCAACGAAGGTGATGTGCCAGAGTGGCCGGTCCCGCTTCAGGGGTTCTTCAAGAATCTTTGACGCCAGCTCGGTCAGGCTATGGGCCTGCCCGTGTTCCCCCAGGTTCACGTAGGCCAGGTGGCGTTCAATGCTGAAGTCCGGATCGTCGATCCAGTAGGGGCGCCCCAGGCGAAAGGGAATCTCTTTAAGGCGCTGGCGGAACACGGGAACCACGTGTAGACGGCTGCGCAAATAGGCCACGAACGTGCTGAACGCCAGCGGCTTGCCGCTGCCCCGGGCATCAAACAGGTAGATGCCGCCGATGTGCATCGGTGCCGTTTCCGACTCCAGGTAAAGGAAAGAGGCGTCCAGTTCCGACAGCTGCCGCATGCATGAACTCCGTTCTGCGGTTGGGTTTGGGGCAGTATAAACGAGTAGGGCCCGATTCCGTTGGCTGTTTTGCCTCAATCTTTGCCGGCTCGGGAGTCAGGTTCCCTGCATGGCTCAGGGTTCCAGCCAACGGCTGAACACGTCCGGCCGCCCCAGCCGTTCCCAGAACCACATCAGGGCCTTGCCCTGGTCTTCGGCGTGTCGCGCCAGGTGCAGCATGATCGGTTGTCGCGTGTCGTGTACATCGAGGGCGACAAGATGGCCTGCGGCCAGTTGTTCCCGCACCCGTGGCAGCGGCAGCCAGCCAACCCCCAGGCCTGCCTGCTGCAGGGCAATTTTCTGGTCGACGTTCGCCACGGTAATGGTGCGTTGCCGGCGGAAGATCCCGGCGTTGCCCGGCGGCAGGGAGCGGGACGTGTCGGCAGCCACGGCGGCGGGGTACCGGCTGATGTCCTCCTCGCTCAATGGCTGTGTGGCGGACGTCAGCGGGTGATCGGGCGCCACCACATAGACAAAGTTCATGGTGCCCAGTGCCTTGGTGGTGAACGGCCCGGCGGGTTTGCTGAGCTGGTCGGCACCCACAACAAGATCCACCCGCCGGCTTTGCAGGGCATCCCAGGCGCCGGCGAACACCTCCTCCACCAGTTGCACTTCCACTGGCACGCCGAGTGCGTAGAACTCGCCAATGGCAGCGAACAGACTGTCGGCGGGCAACAATGAGTTGAATCCGATGCGCAACCGGGTCTCCCAGCCCTGCGCGACCTGCCGTGTGGTGTGCGCCAGGTTCTCCGCCGCCTCCAGCAGGGTACGGCCTTCTTCAAGGAGGTAGCGGCCCGCGGGTGTCAGGGTGGCACGGTGACCGCTGCGGTCGAAGATGGCGATGTCCAGGTCCTCTTCCAGCTTCTGCACGGTATAGCTGATGGCGGAAGGCACCCGGAACAACTCACCCGCGGCCCCGGCAAAGCTGCCTTTGCGGTCGATGGCATCGAGAACTTTGAGGGCGTCAATGGTAATGGCTGTATGCATGTTCGAATTATCTGAGGTAGTTGGCCGAAATTGCTTGTTTGAGAGGTTAGCAGGCTGGCCGGTATTCTTCTCGCAAATTTGACCGGTTTTAGCGAGGAGAAGGGTATGGGTCTGCTAGTAGATGGCAAGTGGCATGATCAGTGGTACGACACCGGCAAAACCGGTGGCAGGTTCGAGCGCGAAGCGGCCCGTTTTCGCAACTGGGTCACGGCGGACGGATCGCCGGGTCCGGACGGCGAGGGCGGGTTCAAGGCGGAGTCTGGTCGGTATCACCTTTATGTCTCCATGGCCTGCCCGTGGGCCCATCGCACCCTGATTGTTCGCGCCTTGAAGGGGTTGGAGAAGCACATCCCGGTGTCAGTGGTGCACCCGGACATGGTCGAGAACGGCTGGGAATTCCGTCCCGGCGATGAACGGCACCGTGATCATTTGCACGATTTTCAGTTTCTGCACCAGCTCTACACCCGCGCGGCACCGGATTATTCCGGACGGGTAACCGTGCCCACCCTGTGGGACACCGAGAAACAGACCATTGCCAGCAATGAGTCAGCGGAAATCATTCGCATGTTCAATTCGGTGTTTGACGGTCTCGACGGTGTTCGTACGGATATCGATTTTTATCCGGAACCCCTGCAGGACGAGATTGATGACATCAACGCCCGGGTCTACGACACCGTGAACAACGGTGTCTACAAAGCCGGTTTTGCCACCGCTCAGGACAAGTACGAAGAGGCATACGCGGCATTGTTCGAGACGCTGGACTGGCTGGAAGAGCGGCTATCGGGCCAGCGCTACCTGGCGGGGCGGCTGCTGACCGAAGCAGACTGGCGTCTGTTCACCACATTGATCCGCTTTGACTCGGTGTATTACAGCCATTTCAAGTGCAACCGGCAGCGTATCGGGGATTTTCCGGCGCTCTCGGCGTATGTGCGGGATCTTTACCAGGTGCCCGGCGTGGCCGCAACCGTCGACATTGCGCAAATCAAGCGCCATTACTACGTCAGCCAGCGCACCATCAATCCCACCCAGATTGTACCGGTGGGGCCGAGCCTCGATGTCGACGCGCCTCACGGCCGCGAGGCGCTGGATTGAGGAATCAGCTTACCCGCGCCACCGCCAGTTCGGTGAGCAGGTTGAGCGACTCGCGGTAAGGGGAGTCGGGCAGGGCGTCGAGGCAGCCCGCTGCGAGGGCGGCCTGCTCTCGCGCCTTGGCCATGGTGTATTCCAGTGCGCCGGAACTCTCGACAATCCCCAGGATCGCGGGCAGGTCGTCCAGCCCCCCCTTGCGGATGGCCTGGCGGATGAGCTGACGTTCTTCCTCGACACCTTTTTCCATGGCGTAGATCAGCGGCAGCGTGGTTTTGCCTTCCGCCAGATCATCACCGACGTTCTTACCCATGGCCTCGGCGTCGCCGCGGTAGTCGAGCACGTCGTCCACCAGCTGGAATGCCAGTCCCAGGTGCTTGCCGTAGTCTTTCAGCGCCGCTTCCTGAGCGCTGTCAGCCCCGGCGAGCAGGGCGCCGGTGTGGGAGGATGCCTCGAACAGCATGGCGGTCTTGTTGTGGATGACTTCCATATACCGGGATTCGTCAAGATCCGGATTCTTCACATTCATCAGCTGCATCACTTCGCCCTCGGCGATCACGGCCGTGGCGTGGGACAACACGTCCATGATTCGCAGATTCTGCAGTTCCACCATCATCTCGAAGGCGCGGGCGTAGAGGAAATCACCTACCAGAACGCTGGGAGCGTTGCCCCAGCGGGCGTTGGCGGTGGACCGGCCCCGGCGCATGTCGGAGGTATCCACCACGTCGTCATGAAGCAGCGTCGCGGTGTGCAGGAATTCGATCACCGCAGCCAGCTTCAGGTGATCGTCCTGGCGGTAACCAGCGGCGCGGCTGGACAGCAGCACCAACAGGGGTCTCAGCCTTTTACCTCCACTTTCAATAATATAGTGGGCTATTTTCTCCACCATCGGGACATCGGAGGAAAGCCGTTTGATGATCAGGTCGTTCACGCGGCTGAAATCGTCCGCCACGGTGTCGTAGATGCGCTGGGCTGTCATGCGGCTTGCGAGTCCCTTTATGGTGAGTTCGTCTGGTGCATTCGTCTGTAATTAGGGCAGGTCGCGGCAATGCTAGGTACTGGCGCTTTCAGTGTCAACTTGGCTTGTATTGCCGGGCGTGTTTTCGTACAATCACGCGCCCAACTCATCCCAACCTGCGCTCCCTGCTATAGGGTTGCCGAAGCGCTTCCCTTAGAACCAGGTGGATAAGAGCAGGGATGGGTCAATCGCGGAGAGCATCAATGTACGCAGTTATTGTTAGCGGTGGTAAGCAGCACCGTGTAAAGGAAGGCGAAACTCTGAAGCTGGAGAAGCTGGAAGTGGAAACCGGCGGCAACGTCGAGTTTGACCGCGTTCTGCTGATCGCCGATGGTGACAAGGTTCAGGTAGGCGCGCCGGTAGTTGATGGTGCCAAAGTGACAGCGGAAGTGGTCAGCCACGGCCGTCACGACAAGATCCAGATCATCAAGTTCCGTCGTCGGAAGCATCACATGAAGCGTCAGGGCCACCGTCAGTGGTTTACTGAAGTCAAGATCACGGGTATCAAGGGCTAAAGCTCTCGAAACACCCCTTAGAGAAGGAGGCTTGTAATGGCTCATAAAAAAGCAGCAGGTAGTACCCGTAACGGTCGCGATTCCGAGTCGAAACGACTTGGTGTGAAGCGCTATGGCGGTGAAGCTGTTTCTGCAGGCAGCATCATTGTTCGTCAGCGTGGCACCCGTTTCCACGCTGGTAGCAACGTTGGTATTGGCAAGGACCACACCCTGTTTGCGAAAGCAGACGGCCAGGTGAAGTTCGAAGTCAAAGGCCCGCAGAGCCGTAAGTTCGTGAGTATCGTTCCGGCTGCGTAAGCAGCGGCGATCCGGTTCTGTCGAACCTTGGATGGCGCTGGTATCCTGACAGGATCAGGTATCGAGTCATCCGGAGCCCCGCAAAGCTTCCTAGAGGCTGCGGGGCTTTTTAGTTTATGCGCACGGCGCAAAGGGTTGATCCATGAAATTCGTAGACGAAGCCACCATCATTGTGGAAGCCGGCAAGGGCGGTCACGGTTGCCTCAGTTTCCGGCGTGAAAAATACGTGCCCCGAGGCGGTCCCGACGGTGGCGATGGTGGCGACGGCGGCTCCGTGTATCTGGAGGCCGATAGCGCACTGAACACCCTCATCGATTATCGGTTCCAGCGCAAACACAAGGCCCAGAACGGTGAGCCTGGCGCCGGTCGCAACTGCACCGGCACCAAAGGCGAGGATCTCATCCTGCCGGTACCGGTGGGTACCACGGTTGTCGATATGGATACCCACGAAGTGCTCGGCGATCTGACCCATGCCGGTCAGCGCCTGAAAGTCGCCCAATGCGGTTTTCATGGCCTTGGGAATACCCGTTTCAAATCGTCGGTCAACCGCGCTCCGCGCCAGACCAGTAAAGGTTCCGACGGTGAGCTGAGAAACCTGCGGCTGGAGCTCAAGGTGCTGGCGGACGTAGGCCTTCTGGGCATGCCCAACGCCGGCAAGTCCACGTTTATCCGTTCGGTTTCAGCGGCACGACCCAAGGTGGCGGATTATCCGTTCACTACCCTGGTGCCGAATCTCGGTGTGGTCAGTGTGCAGGCCCACCAGAGTTTCGTGATTGCCGATATTCCCGGGCTTATAGAAGGCGCCGCTGAAGGTGCCGGCCTCGGTATCCGCTTTCTCAAGCACCTAGTGCGCACGCGCCTGTTGCTGCATCTGGTGGATGTGGCGCCCTATGACGGCTCTTCCCCGGCGGAGGCGGTGCGCGCCATCGCCCTCGAGCTGGAGAAGTTCAGCGAAACGCTGGCCAATCGCGAGCGCTGGCTGGTGTTGAACAAAGTGGACATGGTGGCGGAAGAAGACCGTGACGCTCACTGTCAGGCCATCGTTGACGAGCTTGACTGGAAGGGTCCGGTGTTCCGCATCTCGGCATTGAGTGGCGAGGGCACCAGGCCGCTGACCCAGGCGGTTATGCGCTGGATCGAAGAGCAGGCGGAGGAAGAGGCGCAGAACCCGGAATTCGCCGAGCGCGAGGCCGCTCGCCGGCGCCAGATGGACGAAGAGGCGCGCGCCCGCATCGAGGCGGAGCGTCAGGCGCGCCGGGCGGCCCGTGAAGACGACGATGATGACGACTTTGACGACGATGATTACGATGTCGAAGTGGTGTACGCCCCCGAATAATCTCACAACAGCCCAGAGAGCATCCGGACCGATCATGAGTGAACGCGCCCAGTTACGCCAGGCCCGCCGTCTGGTGGTGAAAATAGGCAGTGCCCTGCTGACCAACGACGGCAAGGGCCTGGATGTTGCCGCCCTGGGGCTTTGGGTGGACCAGATCGCCGAGTTGATTGAGGCGGGCGTGGAAGTGGTGATCGTGTCGTCCGGATCGGTGGCCGAGGGGATGAGCCGGCTGGGCTGGAAAACCCGGCCGCAGCAGCTTCATGAGCTTCAGGCTGCCGCGGCTGTTGGTCAGATGGGATTGGTGCAGACCTGGGAGGCCCAGTTCAAGCGTCACGACATCCATACCGCCCAGATTCTGCTGACCCACGACGATCTGTCTGACCGCAAGCGTTACCTCAACGGCCGCAGCACGCTGCGGGCGCTGCTGGATTTCGGGGTGGTGCCGATCGTTAATGAAAATGACACGGTGGTCACCGACGAAATCCGTTTTGGCGATAACGACACGCTTGGGGCGCTGGTGGCCAATCTTATTGAGGCGGACGGGCTGATCATTCTGACCGATCAGTTGGGCCTGTTTGACCGGGATCCGCGCAAGCATACGGATGCACAGCTGGTGACAGAGCGCCGAGCGGGTGACCATGAGCTGGATGCCATGGCCGGTGGTGGTGCTGGCGAACTTGGCCGGGGTGGCATGCAGACCAAGGTGCGGGCAGCCCGACTGGCCGCCCGTTCCGGGGCGTTCACGGTGATTGTCGGTGGGCGGATCGAGCACGCCATTACCAGGCTGCGCGCCGGGGATGTTATCGGTACTTTGCTGTTGCCGGAGCAGGGGCGCATTGCCGCCCGCAAACAGTGGCTGGCCAGTCATCTCCAGACCCGGGGCAAGCTGACTCTGGACGAGGGAGCGGTGCAGGTGCTCTGCCTTGGCGGGCGCAGCCTGTTGCCGGTGGGGGTCAAAAGCGTCGCCGGCCAGTTCCGCCGTGGCGAGATGGTCTCCTGTGTCGACGGTCGTGGCAAGGAGGTTGCGCGAGGGTTGGTGAATTACGATGCTGACGAGGCCAGAGCCATTGCGGGTCGTTCAAGTGATCGGATTATCGAAGTGCTCGGGTATATCTCCGGAGAGGAGATGATTCACCGGGATAACATGGTTATTGTCTGAAAGGCATAAAAAAACCGGCTCGCAAGCCGGTTTTTTTGACGCTGAAAGAAAGTCGCTTACGCGCTCTTCAGGGCCTTGATCTTGTCGGTCAGGCGGCTCTTGTGACGAGCAACCTTGTTCTTGGCGAATACGCCCTTGTTGACCATGCTGTCCATGATGGGCTGGAACTGCTGGAAAGCCTTCTGGGCTTCCTCGTAGTTGCCGGCTTCGATCTTGGACTGAACCTTTTTCATGTACGTACGCGCCATGGAACGCAGGCTGGCGTTGTGCTTGCGGTTCTTCTCGTTCTGACGTGCGCGCTTCTTGGCTTGCGGGGAATTTGCCACCGTGTAACTCCTGAAAATCTGTAATTGATTCGAAAAATTCGCGGGCGCGCCAAAACCAGCGCGTCGAAATAAATGACGCGGAACTATGCCGCTGATGGCTTTAAATGTCAAGGTTTAAACCCATTTCATCCCGTGGTGCGCAAGGGCTGTGCTAAACTCGCGGCTCGGTGGGCGGCAGCGTTCGGGCGGGTGCAGGTAATTTCCGAGATGCCATCGCATTGGCCCCACGCTGTCAGCCGAATCAGCCAAATTCGACGTCAGGGTCCGAATGTCCTCCCAAACAGAAGAATCGCCACAGAAACAACTGCCGCCGAAAACGCCGGGTTTGCTGCGTTCATCAGGTCTGGTGGGCATCATGACCATGCTGTCCCGGGTGCTGGGGCTGGTGCGCGATATGGTCATTGCACGCTATTTCGGCGCCGGTGCCGGGGCGGATGCGTTCTTCGTGGCGTTCAAGATCCCCAATTTCCTGCGTCGTCTGTTTGCGGAAGGGGCGTTCTCACAGGCATTTGTGCCGGTGTTGTCCTCCTACCGGGAAACGCAGGACATCGCCGAAGTGCGACGGCTGGTCAACGCGGTGGCCGGGTCGCTGGGACTGGTGTTGCTAGGAGTTACCCTTGTGGCGATGCTGGGCGCGCCGCTGCTGACCGCGGTGTTTGCGCCCGGTTTCCTGGATGACGACTACAAGTTCGGTCTCGCCAGCGACATGCTGCGAATCACCTTTCCCTATCTGCTGCTGATCTCGCTGACCGCTTTTGCGGGCGGCATCCTCAACAGTTATGACCGCTTTGCGGTCCCGGCTTTCACCCCCGTGCTACTGAACCTGGCCATGATCGGGGCTGCCATATTCCTCACGCCGCTCATGGAAACCCCGGTGATGGCGCTGGCCTGGGGTGTATTTATCGCCGGCGCGCTGCAACTGTTCTTCCAGCTGCCCTTTCTGATGCGCCTTGGCCTGCTGCCCCGGCCGCGGGTGGACTATCGCCACGAAGGGGTCAGCCGTATCCTCAAGCTTATGGCGCCGGCGTTATTTGGCGTCTCGGTCAGCCAGATCAACCTCTTGCTCGATACCGTGCTGGCGTCGTTTCTGCAAACCGGTAGCGTGTCCTGGCTTTATTACTCGGACAGGCTTTCGGAATTACCGCTCGGTGTATTCGGGATTGCCATTGCCACGGTTATTCTGCCGAGCCTGTCGCGCAAGCATGCCGCCGCCTCGGCGGACCAGTTCGCTGCAACCCTCGACTGGGCGGTGCGTGCAGTGCTACTGATCGGGTTGCCGGCGGTGGTTGCACTGGCATTATTGGCCGAGCCATTGATCGCCACGCTGTTCCATTACGGTGAGGTGACGGATCGCGACGTGGCAATGTCGGCTCAGAGCCTGCGTGCGTATTCAGCGGGGCTGCTGGCGTTCATGCTGATCAAGGTGCTGGCGCCGGGGTTCTTTGCCCGCGAAGACACCAGAACCCCCGTGAAGATCGGCATTATTGCCATGGTGGCCAACATGGCAATGAATCTGGCATTGATTGTGCCTCTGGCACACGCCGGGCTGGCACTGGCTACGTCACTCTCGGCCTGGCTCAACGGGCTGTTGCTGTGGCGTGGTTTGAAAAAAGAGGGCGCCTGGAAAAGCCAGCCGGGTTGGCCGCGGTTCTTATTGCAGTTGCTGTTTGCCAACGCTGCACTGGCCGGCGTAGTGCTCTACCTTCGCGCCCCGGTGGGCGAGTGGCTGGTCGCCGGTGGCCTCCAGCGTGCGTCGGACATGGCGTTGCTGGTGGGTGCCGGGGTTGGCGTCTACTTCCTTGCGCTCGCTGTCACCGGGGTGCGGGTAAGACATTTCCGCCACAGGTAGGTTATAATCGCGCGTTTTCTCACCAGCGTAAGGGTTCGCATTGCATGCGTCTGATCCGAGGCCTGACCAACCTGAAACTTTTGGCTCAACAAGAGGCTTCGCCTCTGGCTGACGGCTGTGTGGCGACCATTGGCAATTTTGATGGCGTGCACCTTGGCCACAAAACCATACTTGACCAGGTCAAGGGTAAGGCGAAAGCGCTGAAGGTTCCGTCGGTAGTGATGATTTTCGAGCCCCAGCCCCGTGAATTTTTTCAGGGCGCCGATGCGCCGCCGCGGTTGATGGAGTTTCGGCAGAAGTTCGAAACCCTGATGGCGGAAGGCATCGATATGGTGCTGTGCCTGCGTTTTAATGAGCAGTTTCGCAGTTATTCCGGCATGGGTTTTATCGAAGACGTACTGATTGAGGGCCTGGCCGTTCGCCATCTGGTGGTGGGCGATGATTTTCGCTTTGGCTGTGACCGCGCGGGAGATTTTGCCCTGCTCGAAGAAGTTGGCGCTGACCGCGGCTTCACGGTGGAAAACACCAGGACGGTGATGGTTGATGGAGAGCGGGTGAGCAGCACCCGGATTCGTGAGCTTTTGACCGTGAACGGGCTGGAGAGCGCGGAAACACTGCTGGGCCATCCCTACCGGATTCGCGGGCGGGTGGTTTATGGCCGCCAGCTCGGCCGTGAGCTCGGTGCGCCGACCGCGAATATCCTGCTGCAGAATATGCCCGCGCTTCAGGGCGTGTTTGTGGTCAGCGCCACGTTGCAGGATGGCTCGGTTCGCGACGGAGTGGCCAATATTGGCGTCCGGCCGACCGTGGATGGCAAACAGCCCTCCCTGGAAGTGCACCTCTTTGACTTTGCTGGCACACTCTACGGCCAGACAATGGAAGTGGTATTTCGTCACGGTGTGCGGGAAGAGATCCGATTCTCCTCCGTGGACGAGCTCAAAGCGCAGATAGCACGGGATTTTGGCAGCGCCCGGGCGTGGATTGCCGAACACGGCGCCGCCGCAAGTGACCAACGGGTTTAACCGGCGCGATCTGACCCCCATTTATTGATGACAACCGACCGAAAGAGCACGCACACAGACCATGAGCGACTATAAGCACACTCTGAATCTGCCCGAAACCGCTTTCCCCATGCGCGGTAACCTGGCCAAGCGCGAGCCGGACATGCTCAAGCGTTGGCAGGATCTGGATGTTTACGGCAATCTGCGCAAACAGCGTGAAGGCCGGGAGAAGTTCATTCTTCACGACGGCCCTCCCTACGCCAACGGCAGCATTCACATCGGTCACGCGGTCAACAAGATTCTCAAGGACATGATCGTCAAGTCCCGCGGCTTCATGGGCTATGATGCGCCCTATGTGCCGGGCTGGGACTGCCACGGCCTGCCGATTGAACATAAGGTCGAGCAGGAGATCGGCAAGGCCGGCGTCAAGGTGGACTACAAAACCTTCCGTCAGGCCTGCCGTGACTACGCCACCAAGCAGATTGCCGGGCAGAAGGCCGACTTTATCCGGCTGGGTGTGATGGGCCAGTGGGACAAGCCTTACCTGACGATGGATCCGAAAGTGGAAGCCGGTATTGTGCGGGCGCTCGGCAAGATCGTCGCCAAGGGGCATCTGGTGCGGGGTTACAAGCCGGTGTACTGGAGCGTGGTGGGGCAGTCCGCACTCGCTGAAGCGGAAGTGGAATACCAGGACAAGACCTCGACCCAGATTGATGTGCGTTTCACGGCGGTGGATCAGGCCAAAGCCCTGTCACTGTTTGCCACCGACAAGGGCGAAGGCAATGTGTCCGTGGTGATCTGGACGACCACGCCCTGGACTATCCCCGCCAACCAGGCGGTGTCACTGAATGCCGAACTGGACTACGCGCTGGTTCAGCTGGACGCGGGGCAGGGGCCGGAGCGGATGATTCTGTCGGCCGACATGGTGGAAGGCATCATGGCGCGCTGGTCGGTTGCGCAGTTCGAGGTGCTGGCGACCTGTTCCGGCGCCGCCCTCGAGAACCTGCTGTTGCAGCATCCGGTTTTCGACAAACAGGTGCCGGTGATTCTGGGCGACCATGTATCCACCGACGCTGGTACCGGTGCGGTTCATACGGCGCCCGATCACGGTATGGAAGACTTTGAGGTGGGCAAGGCCTACGGTATCGACACCATCAATCTGGTGCAGGCCGACGGGACCTACACCAGTGCCGCGGGCGAATTTGCTGGCGTGCATGTTTA
Source organism: Pseudomonadota bacterium (assembly GCA_051750305.1). GTDB lineage: Bacteria > Pseudomonadota > Gammaproteobacteria > Pseudomonadales > Oleiphilaceae > Marinobacter. The sequence continues at coordinate 170,971 of JBNJJM010000006.1, forward strand.
CAAGGCGGATGAGCCGGTCTGTGGCGCTCTGGAGCGCGAGGGTAAGCTGGTGTTTTCCGAGAAGTTCCGCCACAGCTACCCCCATTGCTGGCGGACCAAGACGCCGTTGATCTATCGCGCCACGCCGCAGTGGTTTATCAGCATGGATAAAAAACATCTGCGCGCCGATGCCCTCGAAGCCATCAAGGGTGTGCGCTGGGTGCCGGCGTGGGGCCAGAACCGGATCGAGGCCATGTTCCAGCAGTCTCCGGACTGGTGTATTTCCCGCCAGCGCACCTGGGGCGTGCCGATCACCCTGTTTATCCACAAGGAAACCCAGGAACTGCATCCGGACACCCAGAATCTCATCGAGGCGGCTGCCGGGGCGATCGAAGCCGGCGGTATCGATGCCTGGTACGACCTGGATGCGACAGAGCTGCTGGGTGCCGAGGCCGACCATTACGAGAAGGTGACCGATACGCTGGATGTGTGGTTCGATTCCGGTGTCACCCACGATTCGGTACTGCGCCCGCGCAGCGAACTGGGCAAGTTCCCGGCGGATATGTATCTGGAGGGCTCCGATCAGCATCGCGGCTGGTTCCAGTCCTCTCTGAAAACCTCCATCGCCATGAATGGCGTAGCGCCGTACAAGCAGGTGCTGACTCACGGTTTCACGGTGGATGGCAAGGGCCACAAAATGTCCAAGTCCATGGGCAATGTGATTGCGCCCCAGGAAGTGATGAACGAGCTGGGTGCGGACATCCTTCGCCTGTGGGTCTCCGCCACGGATTACAGCGGCGAGATGACGGTGTCCAAAGACATTCTCCGCCAGACGGCCGATGGCTATCGCCGTATCCGTAACACCGCGCGCTTCCTGCTCAGTAACCTGACCGGGTTCGAGCCGGAACAGCACATGGTGGCGCCGGACGACATGATCGCCCTTGATCGCTGGATGGTGGATCGCGCCCTGCAGTTGCAGAACGAGCTCAACGAGGATTACCAGAACTACGCCTTCCTGCGCATCTACCAGAAGGTTTATAGCTTCTGTGAAGCCACGCTGGGCGGGTTCTACCTCGATATCATCAAGGACCGTCAGTACACCACCCCGGCCGACAGTTTGGCGCGGCGCTCCTGCCAGACCGCGCTGTACCATGTGGCCGAGGCACTGGTGCGCTGGATTGCCCCGATCCTGAGTTTTACTGCGGACGAAATCTGGCAGACCCTGCCCGGCAAGCGTGGTGACACCGTCTTCTACGAGACCTGGTACGACGGATTGGCGGCCCTGCCGGAAAACGCCGAGCTTGGTCGGGATTACTGGCGCGAGATCTACAGCGTCAAGGAAGCTGTCAACAAGTGCCTGGAAGAGGCGCGGGCGCGCGGAGACATCAAAGGCTCCCTGAGCGCCGAGGTTACGCTGTATTGCGAAGGTGATCTGGCGGCGGATCTGAAACATCTGGGAGAAGAGCTGCGCTTCGTGCTGATCACTTCGGAAGCGACTGTGCGGCCGGTGTCCGAAGCTGGAGACGCCGAACCAACGTCGTTTGAAGGTTTGCGGGTGAAGGTCACGCCGGCCGCCCACGCCAAGTGCGAGCGCTGCTGGCATCACCGCGAGGATGTCGGTCAGCACGAGTCCTACTCCGACTTGTGTGGCCGCTGCGTAACCAACGTTGAAGGACCGGGCGAAGCCCGTTCATTCGCCTGATGGATGCGGTTATGACCGATGACAGCACCGGCTCCAAACTGAAGTGGCTGTGGCTGGCGGTGCTGGTCATTGTCCTCGACCTGGGCACCAAGGCCATGGCCACTGCCATGCTCACCTACGCCAACCCGGTGCCGGTGATGCCCAGCTTCAACCTGACGCTGCTGCACAATACCGGCGCGGCGTTCAGTTTTCTGGCCGGCGCCGCCGGCTGGCAGCGCTGGTTTTTCGTGGCGCTGGCCATTGGTGTGAGTGTGGCGCTGGTCGTGTGGCTGAAAACCCTGAGGCGCAATGAAACCTGGACGGCGGTTGCCATCGTACTCATTCTTGGCGGCGCGCTCGGCAACGTGTATGACCGGGTGGTGCACGGTTATGTGGTCGATTTCCTCCACTTTTACTGGAACGACTGGCATTTCCCCGCCTTTAACCTGGCCGACACCGCCATTACGATCGGAGCCGGCATGATGATTCTCGACATGTTCCGCAAGCCCGCCGATGGCGCTGTGGACGGGAGCGACCAACACTGATGAAAGATTTACCGGTAGACAAGGGCACCCGCGTGACCCTGAACTTCGCCCTGAAATTCCAGGACGGCGAAGTGGTGGACTCCACCTTTGACAAGGCGCCCGCCACGCTGGAAATCGGCGATGAGAACCTGCCCGAAAATTTCGAGGCGTACCTGATGGGCATGACGGCGGGCGAGCAGAAAACCGTCGAAGTACCTCCGGAAAAGGCCTTCGGTCAGCACAACCCCAATAACGTACAGACGTTCAAGCGCCACGAATTCAGCGCGGACATGGTACTGGAGCCGGGGGTGATGATCTCCTTTGCGGACGCGCGCCAGCAGGAGCTGCCCGGCGTGGTCAGCCGTGTGGAAGGGGACGAGGTCGAGGTGGACTTCAACCATCCGCTGGCAGGGCGTACACTGACCTTCGAAGTGGACATCATTGACGTGGAGCCGGTCGGACCGGCCCACTAACCAGAGCAGCAGGCTGATATGCAGATCCGACTCGCCAACCCACGCGGCTTTTGTGCCGGCGTTGATCGTGCCATTGAGATTGTAAACCGGGCGCTGGACGTGTTCGGCGCGCCCATCTATGTGCGCCACGAGGTGGTGCACAACAAATTCGTGGTGGATAACCTGCGCAATCGCGGCGCGGTGTTCGTGGACGAACTGCATGAAGTGCCGGACGACACCCTGGTGATCTTCAGTGCCCATGGCGTGTCCCAGGCGGTACAGAATGAGGCGGCTCGCCGCGGTCTGAAAGTGTTCGACGCCACCTGCCCGCTGGTCACCAAGGTGCACATGGAAGTCATGCGCTACAGCCGCGAAGGCCGTGAGTGCATCCTGATCGGACACCACGGCCACCCGGAAGTAGAAGGTACCATGGGGCAGTACGATCACAGTAATGGCGGTGACATCTACCTGGTTGAGAACGAGAGTGACGTCGCCAGCCTGCAGGTAAAAGACCCTGCCAATTTGTCCTACGTCACCCAGACCACGCTGTCCATGGACGACACCGCCCGGGTCATCGACGCCCTGCGCGCCCGGTTCCCCGAGATTCAGGGCCCCAGAAAAGACGACATCTGCTACGCCACCCAGAACCGCCAGGACGCAGTCAAACAGCTCGCCGGCGACTGCGACCTGATGCTGGTGGTGGGTTCCCCCAACAGTTCCAACTCCAACCGCCTGCGCGAGCTGGCCGAGCGCATGGGCACCCCCGCCCATCTGATCGACGAAGCCGCCCAGATTGATCCCGCCTGGCTGGATGGCACGACAATCGTTGGCGTCACCGCCGGCGCCTCGGCACCGGAAGTGCTGGTGAATGACGTCATTTCACGCTTGAAAGAACTCGGTGGTGACCTGCCGCAGGAGATTCCCGGGCGCGAGGAGAATATTGTGTTCTCCATGCCGAAGGAGTTGCGGATTGATGTGGTTGAGGTTTCCTGAACAAATGTGATCCCCGCCACACTTTGACTTACCCTCCTGCCGGTCGTCAGGAATTCCCCGCCGCTTGTCGACGACCCATGGCTACTCGCATTGAAGTTTTTTAACCTTCAGCCTAGGTAAAACTGGACTGGTGGTTATGACAGATTCAACAACAAACAAAGGCTTTACCGTCATTGAACTGATGTTGACGATCGCGGTGCTGGCGGTCGTGGTGACGTTTGCGATTCCGTCATTTCAAGCGATGGTCATGAACAACAGGCTCTCCTCTCAGGTTAACGAAATAACCAGCCTTGTCAGCTTCGCCCGAAGTGAGGCATCAAAACGCCCCGATGCACGCGTCACCTTGTGCCCATCCAATGACGGTGCCAGCTGTTCTGGAGGGGGCGCATGGGAAGCGGGTTGGATTGCCATGCTGGATGTGGACGGTGACCAGACCCTGGATGCGGGTGACGGCGACCGGGTCCTCCGGGTAGGCGAGCCGCTGTCAGGCGGCAATACCTTCCGGGTGTCAGGGTTTGGCGGCAATGCCTTTATTCAGTTTGACGGCAGCGGTCAGCCCGTGTCTCCCGGTGTGCTGGGAACTGTTGACGGTTCGCTGGTGGTGTGTGATAGCCGGGGTGATGAGTTCGCACGCGGAGTGGTCGTCATGGTCTCAGGCCAAACCCGTCTCGCGCGCGACGAAAACAATAGCGGAACCGTAAATCTGCATGGAGGTGGCAACGATGTTACCTGTCCGTAAATTCCAGAACAGGCAGCGGGGGATCACCCTCATCGAAATCCTGGTCACCATGATAATTTTGGCGATCGGGCTGCTGGGGCTTGCTGGCCTGATGATGGACGGTCTGAAGAACAATCAGAGCGCCTATCTGCGGACCCAGGCCAGTATCCTCGCTTATGACATGGCGGACAGGATCAGAATCAACCGGGATCGCGCCATCGCAGGCGATTATGACGGTTACTCCACCTCGGGAGATAGCGGCGTTACCAATCTGCCGGCGTGCGTCGGCAATGCCGACGGCTGCTCGGCAGCAGACCAGGTCAATCTGGACCTTGCGGAGTGGACCCGGGAAATTCAGGGCGCGGGCGGCACGGCCCTGTTACCTGACGGAGAGGGCTCCATTACCCGGGGTGCGGGCAATCTGTTCACGATCACTGTTGGCTGGCAGGAAACGCAGTGGGATGAGGAAAGCGAAGCGCGCGCCACGGACCTTCAACAGTTCGCCGTCGAATTCAGTTTGTAGGAATCGAAGATGGACCAAACCAAAAAACGCTTGAACCGTCGTCAACCTGGCCAGTTTGCAATGAAAGCCGCTGGCTTGTCGTTGATCGAGTTGATGATCGCTCTCGCGCTCAGCGCAACCCTGATCATTGGTGTGACAACCATTTATCTTGATTCCAGTCAGACCTCCCGGTTGAGCAATTCGCTGGCACGTATTCAGGAGGCTGGCCGGATCGCTACCGACATTATCGCACGGGATGTACGGATGTCGGGCTTCCAGGGGTGTGCCGATCCGAACAGTGTTGCCATGACAATCATTGCGGATGATCCCCCTACCTCAGACTTTTTTCAGACTTCCCTGAGAGGCTGGGAAGTCGATGATGGAACCTGGGCGGATGGCACCGAGTTCGATGGCGAGAATATTGAAGGCGATGCCGTGGTTGGCAGCGATGTCCTTTCCATCCAGAGAGGAGAGATCGTACCGATCAACCTCACGGGTAATATGGACAATACCAACGCAAATATTCAGGTTGCAGGCCAACTGGCGCTGTTTGAACAGGACGACATAGTCGTGATTTCCGATTGTGAGAGCGCCGACCTGTTCCGAATCTCCAGTAATCCGGAGAGCGGAACCTGGGCCCACGCCGATAATGTCAACTCGGGAAACCGGCTCAGCCAGCAGTACACCGACTCAGCAACGATTATGCGTTTCAGTTCGACAGCGTATTTCGTAGCCGATACCGGCCGCGTTGATGCCCGCGGCAATGCGGTATTCGCTCTGTATCGTCAACGCGAAACCAACGCCGGCGGTTCCTTTACCGTGGATGAGTTGGTGGAGGGCATCGAGAGTCTGCAGGTTCTCTATGGCGAGCGCCTGCCAAACGACAATATCCGCTATGTGCCTGCGGATACGGCCGGCCTGGATATGTCCCGAGTGGTGGCTCTCAAGGTGGGCTTCCTGATCAGTAGCCCGGAAAGTGTGCAGGATGGCACCGATCAGCTGAGCTATGACTTGCCAGGGGAAACGGTTGCTCCGGCAGGCACTGCCGGGGCTACGGTTTTTCACCCAGTGGATAACCGAATTCGCCGGACATTCGAATCTACGATCAACATTCGGAATCGCGACTAATCGAGGGCGTATTGATGGCAGCTTGCAACAATAGGGCAGTGTTACCGGGCAATCAGACCGGGGCGGTTCTGGTGGTTAGTCTGATTGTCTTGCTGGTTCTCACGCTGCTGGGCGTAGCGGGTATGAACAGTTCGATGATGCAGGAACGGATGGCTGCGAACGCGCAGCATTCGAACCGGGCGTTTCAGGCTGCCGAAAGTGCCGCGGGTGCTTTGATGCAGCAGTTGATGGATGGTGACCTGAGTATGCTGCAGCAATCGATGGCGTCAGCGGATTCCATGAGTACCACCACCGCTTTCACGATCGGCGGCTCCGACGTCTCATCTGAATACACCGCCCGGTACCTGGGCGAAATCATCGTCAGTAGTGGCAGCTCTATGGACGCCAACGAGAGTACAACACTGTTGAAAGGATATCGCTACGAGCTTAGCGGTTCTTCGGAAATTTCCGGAAGCGGTGCTTCGCGCACCGTTTTCAAGGGCATCGAGTATTACTAAATCATTGGGCAGGTCCGCATTAGCTGAGTTGCCGGGAGGGATTATGACCGTACCAAAGACCATTCATCAGTTTCTGATTTGTACCCTTGCGCTGCTTGTTCTCGCTGCAAGTTCAGGGGCCTTCGCAGAGCGCCTTATTGATAAATCGGCGATGAAGCCGACCGTCAACGTCGTGGAGAGCGGCGGAGTCTCAGTGGTCACCAATTCTGCAGGAGAAGTGGTGCACGTGGTCACCGGCCTGTGCGAGGGGTGTGAGAGACGATCCTACTTGCCTGAACGGAATATACGAGTGATGTACGAAGGTCAGCAACTTTCGGCTGCACGCATCGACAGTCTCGATGGTGCTCCTGCCTTTGTGGCCATTCGCGTAAATAGCGGCATGGCCACCTCTGTTGATTTCCAGAAAATTGAACGGGAGCGTCAGAATGCGAACTGATCGGTTCTTGTCCACAGCGGGCGCGTTTGTCCTGACCTTGGGGCTGGCCACTACGGTGGCTGCAGATGATACCGAGATCTTCTTCAACACCAGTGAAACAACAATCCGGCCGAACATACTCTTCGTCATGGATAACTCCGGAAGTATGGACGCGATGGTGGAAACCACCATCGAGTACGACGCTTCCGAGGATTACAGCGGCGATTACGACAACGATTTCATCTATTTCGATGCCGGGTGGGGGCTGCGTACGATCAAAAAGTCTGTGCTTGCCTGTGATGATGTATTGCCCCGCCTCAATGGCTCCGGATGGTTGCTGGATTATAAGATGGCGTACTATTACCGGGGGGGCTGGAACCAACTGGGTAACGTCAATATCAACAATTCGACCACAGACTGTCAGGCTGATGACGACCAGAAGAAGATCAAGTGGCGCAACTATCGCGGCGCGGATATCTATTCCGCAAACTATCTTAACTGGTTTTTTGATCATCGGGTCGCCGAAGAGCGTTCACGAATGAGCATCGTCAAGGAGGTGGCAAAAAACCTCGCGGACAGTATGAGCGGGGTCAACATCGGGCTGATGGCGTTCAATACGGATAAGGACCAGTATGTCTGCAACAATTGGGGGTGCGGCTACACCACAGGCGAAGGTGGGCATGTCATCCTGCCAATTGGCGATATCAAAGACAACAGAGAACAGTTCAAGTCTGCTATCAACGATTTATCGCCCGACACCAACACCCCCTTGTCCGAGACGCTCTTTGGCGCCATGCGCTATTTCTCCGGCGGCGCACCGTTCCTCGACCGGAACCCGGAAGCGGGTACAGTTGATGCTTCAAACAACTACATTTCCCCGGTGGAATACGAATGTCAGTCGAACAACGTCATCATGTTGACGGACGGCGAGCCAACCAGGGACGCCAACCACAACACCACGATGGAGGCCGTTGTTGGTAACTGCTCAGGAAACTGTCTTGACGAAGTCGCTAAGTACATGAATGACAATGATATTCTTTCGGGGATGTCGGGTACGCAGACGGTAAACACCTACACGGTGGGGTTCGAGACCGATCAGGAACTGCTCTCTGACGCGGCGGTTAAGGGGGGAGGCGCGTATTACACGGCCAACGACTCGGAGTCACTGCAAAAAGCGTTTTCGGATATCGTCCGCTCGGTGCTGGCGGTGAACACCACGTTTGTTGCGCCGGGGGTGGCCGTAAACACCTTCAACCGGTTGAACCATCTGGATTCATTGTACTTCTCTGTGTTCCAGCCGGATGTCTCGCCCCAGTGGGACGGCAACCTCAAGCGCTACCGGTTGGGTTCCGATGGCAAGATCTACGACAGCAACGGCAGCGAAGCGGTTAACGATACCACCGGCTTCTTCAAGACCGACGCCCAGAGTTGGTGGAGCCCTGAAGCGGACGGTCCGGTGGTCGCCAAGGGTGGCGCCTCGTCTCAGCAAGCCGATCTGAATGTAAACCGCAAAGTCTTTACGCATTACGCTGGCTCTTCGAACGACCTCACTCTGGCGGCCAATTCGGTATCGGTGGCCAATAAAGCCAATCTGACGAAAACCATGTTTGGCGATGCGGACATGTCCGATGCGCTACACGAAAAGCTCATCAACTGGACCAGGGGGCTCGATGTCGACGATGAAGATGACGACGGGTCGACCACAGACGCACGTAAATACATTGCGGATCCCTTACACTCCGTTCCGCATCTGGTCATTTATGGCGGCGACTCAGAGTCCCCCGACACCACGGTATTCTTCGGCGATAACCAGGGCTTTATTCATGCCATCGACGGCAACTCCGGTGAAACCTATTTTTCATTCATACCGGAGGAGTTGCTTGATAACCAGCAAACATTGATGGAAAACAGTAGCAGTGTGACAGACCACGTTTATGGGATGGACGGCTCTATCATCAGCTGGCAACACGACGATAACAATGACGGTGCGGTAAATGCAGCCGATGGCGACCACCTGTATATCTATTCCGGCATGCGCCGCGGAGGTCGCAATTACTATGCGTTGGACGTGACCAACCGCACCTCTCCCAGCATGTTGTGGAATATAACCGGAGGTCAGGGTGACTTTGAGGAGCTTGGCGAGACCTGGTCAAAGCCAGTGAAGACCAAGATCAAAATCCAGAACTCCGTCGAGGAGGTGCTTATCTTCTCCGGCGGTTACGATGCGCAGCAGGACGAATTGACCACCCGGGAAGCTGACTCGGTTGGTCGCGCCCTGTACATCGTGGACGCAAGCACTGGCCAGAGATTGTGGTGGGCAGGCCCGACGGGCAGTGGCGCTGACCTCGAACTTGCCGACATGGATTACAGCATTCCGGCATCGCCGAGAGCACTGGATCTGAACGGTGACGGCTTGGTGGACCAGGTTTATGTTGGCGACATGGGCGGCCAGGTATGGCGGTTCGACATGTATAACGGCCAGAAGACCTCCGATCTCGTGACTGCAGGGGTTATTGCCGAATTTGGCGGTGATACCGCCCAGAGTAATCGCCGCTTCTACCACACTCCGGACCTTTTCGGTCTGAAGTATGGCGCAAGCCGGAGCCTTGGTATGGTCATTGGCTCGGGCTGGCAGGCTCATCCGCTCAATACGGCCATTGATGATCGGATCTACATGGTGCGCATCGCAGACGTTACTGAGCCTCCCGAGAATGCCGATGGCGACGTTGATTACGCAGGCGTCAAGGTGACCGAGGCCGATCTCTTCGACACCACCGACAATCTGATTGGCGAAGGCAACGATGCCCAGCGTACGCAAGCGCAGAATGATCTGGCGGCCGCAAAGGGTTGGTATATCAGGATGACTCGCGACGGCGAAAAGATTCTGTCGACCAGTCAGACCATTAATGGTCAGACATTCATAACCTCTTATGAGCCGACACCCAGTAGCAATGCCTGCCTGCCGTCGGCAGGTACAGCCCGGCTCTATCACGTGTACGTGAAAGACGGGACCCCGGTAGTCAACTATGACAACGTGGGTGGCGACAATCTGACGTCGGTCGATAGAGAGGTGACTCTGGACACGGTTGGTTTGCCACCGGATCCACAGCGTATGCGAGTGGATGGTAAAGACATCATTTGCGTCGGGGCTGAATGTCGTCCAGTTGATACGGTCACCGGTGTAGTTGAAACCTACTGGTACGAGGACTAAATGTTGAACGGTACTAACAGAAGAAATTCCGGTTTCACGCTTATCGAGTTGATGATCGTGGTTGCAATCATCGGGATTCTCGCAGCGATTGCGTATCCCAGTTACGTGGAATACGTTGAGCGGTCGCGGCGGTCAGATGCCCAGGGCGCGCTGTTGGGGCTCGCGAACGCCATGGAGCGGCATCACACCGCCAACAACACCTACCTGGGGGCGGGCGCTCCGAATACCGGAGCGCCCAGTATATTCCCTGACGAAGTGCCCCGTGACGGGAACGACAAGTATTACGACCTCACTATCACGGCCGCCACGGCGACAACTTATACCGTCCGGGCTACCCCGAAGAATGCCCAGGCAGGCGACGGGGTGTTGGAGTTAACCTCTACCGGAATCAAGCGCTGGGATCGTGATAACGATGGTCTGGGTGGCGGAGACGATACCTGGGAGCGCTGAAAACGGGAGGTCAGGTGCGGGGGCATTCAATTAATGCTCCCCACTTGAGTTTTATTGAGCCAAGGTGGCTGTCTACGCTCTGACTGCGGAATCGGCCGCCTTTGTTAACTGCCATGTAGGTTATTTTCCGACCGGGGCTTGCCTGGTCGGGGCACAGCACCAGCCCGCCCGAACCTCCGTGTACCATCCCGCGCGGGTTGAATTGCAAGTAACCGCGTTTGGCCGTGCGAGATTTTACGGAATAGGGCTCCTCAGGTGGATCGACCCTTCGCCACACCTGATCGCCGTCCGGACTTTTATCGTTGTCGGTGTCCGGAAAAACCGAGACCGGTAGGCTCCAGTCGTCGACACAGGTCGAGTCTTCGTCCAGCGGGCAAACGGTTACCAGATTCCTTGAGCTTGCGGCCATCCATCGGGCGTAAGCAAATGTCTGGTGGTAGGTCTGGATGATGTTCCTATGCTTGTTGCGCTCAACAAACGCGGTCCAGGACGTGATCGTCAGACCTGACACGATAGATAGAATAGTCAATGCGATCAGTAACTCGATAAGAGTCACACCGCGTTCCCTGCGGTTAGTCATATAACACTCCCTGTGGTTTAAATAAGCGTGGGCATCCTGCCCAGCGCAAGTCTACCGGACAATCACTCCATCCCCAACTTCTTCAAGCGATAGCGCAACGCCCGGAAACTGATCCCCAGCCGCTTGGCTGCTGCCGTCTTGTTCCAGCGGGTGGCCTCGAGAGCCTTCTCGATGGCCTGACGTTCGATGGTTTCGAGGTAACCCTCAAGATCGATTTCCCCGTCCGGCACCTCAGCCGGTTCGGCGTCACGGGTTATTTCCCGGGTCGGGGCGCTACCCGGCTGCGCCAGGGGGGCGTGGCCGATATGCAGGTCGGAAGCGCCGATGCGTTCGTCGTCGCAGAGGGTGAATGCCCGTTCCAGGATGTTTTCCAGCTCCCGTACGTTGCCCGGAAAGTCGTGTTCCTTGAGGCGCGAAACGGCGTCCGGTGTCAGGGTCGCGGCATCGCACTCGTATTCCCGCGCAATGCGCTCGAGAATGTGGTTGGCGAGCAGTTCGATGTCGTCAGGGCGCTGGCGCAAGGAGGGTACTGCCAGTTCGATCACGTTGATGCGGTAGAACAGATCCTGACGGAAGCTGCCGTCCTGAACCAGTTGCGGCAGGTTCTTGTGGGTGGCGCTCAGCACCCGGATATCCACCGGCACTTCTTTGGTGTCGCCAACCGGGCGGACGGCCTTTTCCTGGATGGCGCGCAGCAGTTTCACCTGCATGGCCAGTGGCAGGTCGGCGACTTCATCCAGAAACAGCGTGCCACCGTCGGCAGAGCGGAAGAGCCCGTCCTTGTTGTCCACCGCGCCGGTAAAGCTGCCTTTCCTGTGTCCGAAAAACTCGCTTTCCATCAGCTCAGAGGGGATCGCACCGCAGTTGACCGCGATAAAAGGCCCGTCGCGCCTGGGGCCCTGGAGATGAATCATTCGCGCCACCAGTTCCTTGCCACTGCCGGATTCGCCGCTGATGAATACCGGGGCCTGGCTGCGGGCCAGTTTGCGAACCTGATTGCGCAGCCGTTTGATCTCGGCGGAATTGCCCAGCAGCAGTCCGGGTTCATCCGTTGCGGCCTCGTCCGCCGGTGCGGATTCGGACAGTCTGAGGGCGCTGTTTACCAGCTCCCGCAGGCGGGGCAGCTCGACGGGTTTGGAGACGAAGTCGAAAGCACCTGCCTTGAGGGATTCGATGGCGGTGTCCATATTGCCGTACGCGGTGATCACCGCCACCGGCGTGCAGGGAGTGTGTTGCTGAATCCAGTGGACCAGGTCAATGCCGTTGCCGTCCGGCAGATTCATGTCGGTGAGGCAAAGCTGAGGCTTGTGCTCGTCGAGCAGTTTTTTGGCCGAGGTGATGTCTGGCGCGGTCAGGGTTCTGATGCCCATGCGGGTCAGGGTGATCTCCAGCAAATCCCGGATGTCCGGTTCATCGTCTACGATCAGCGCGGTGTGATTGGTCATCGTGTGGTGTCGGTTCCCTGTCGTTATTCTGTCGCCTGCTTGTCTGCCGGCACTAGATCATTCGCCCGGGGTGGGCAAAGGTGATGCGGAAGCAGCAGCCGGGTTTATCGTCTTCCACCAGGGAAAGGTGGGCCTGATTAGCCTCGCACAGTTCCCGGGCCAGATAAAGGCCAAGGCCGGTGCCCCGCTTGTCGGTTGTGAAAAAGGGCTCAAAAACCGAGGTGCGCTGGTCTGGCGTGATGCCGGGGCCGATGTCCCGGACATCCAGGTAGGCCCGTTCGCCGTCTTCTGTCGCCCCTGCGTGCAGCTCCACGTACCGTTTGCCACTGTGCTGTTCACTGTAACGCAGGGCGTTATCACAAAGATTGACCAGCACCTGCTCAATCTGGCTTTTGTCGAAGCGGGCCGACGGCAGGGTATCTTCCAGTTTCAGCTCAATCTCGGTGTCCGGCTGGTTGTTGTGGTTCTGGGTCTGCAGGTATTCGCTGCGAAATTCACTCAGCCACTCGCTGACATCGATCAGCTCGCTGTTGGCTACCCGGCGTCGCGACAGATCCAGGACATTCTCAATAATGCCATTCACGCGTCTGGAATGGCGGCGAATGATGTCGAGCATCTGCTGGTCACTGGTGTCCAGGCTGCTGGACTCCTCCATCAGCTGGGCCGCGTGGCTGATGGCGCCAAGGGGGTTGCGAATCTCGTGGGCGATGCCCGCCGTGAGCCGGCCGAGAGATGCCAGCTTCATCTGCTGCGCTTGCTGGGTCACCTTGCTCATGTCCTCCACGAACACCAGAATGTGGTCGCCGCGTTCCTGATCCAGTTGGGTGAAGTTCACCTGAAGCAGGGGAGACGTGGGCGAGGCCTGAAAAGGCTCGGTCTTGCGGCTCGGGTCTTTCAGCCAGGCCTCCAGGCCCAGGCGAAGAGGTTGTGGCAGGATGCGGCCGCGGTTGTCGTTCACCGAAGGTCGGGATTTGGCACCGAACAGCAGCTCCTCGGCAGCGGCATTGGCAACGCGGATCTGCCCGTACCGGTCCAGCACCAGAATGCCGGTACGCATACGTTGGATGATCTGCCGATTGATCTGCTCCAGCTCGGCAATGCTGCGGGCACGGGAGGTGGCCAGTGCTTCACTGCGCAGCATGCGCCGGGAAATGTTCTGCAGAATGAAGGCGGCGGCGAAATAGAGAATGCCGAGGGAGCCGGCGCGAACAATGTCATCCGCTGACTCGTCGAACGCCAGCACCGACCAGCCGGAAATGCCCAGAGAGCAAATGGCCGCCAGAGCCGCGTAGAAGGTACCCATGCGGCTTGGCGTGAGAATATTGCCCGCCGCCACGGACACGATCACCAGGTTGGCGAGGCCGTTGGTGATGCCGGTGCTGGTGAGCAGCAAGGCATGAATCACGAGAATGTCCAGCAGCACAGACAGGGTGATATGGCGCTGTTGCGGGTGGAACCCGGCGAGCATGATCAGAGCCGTAAAGGCATTCACCGCAAAGTAGCTGACCACCGCCGCCTGATAGATGTCCAGCATGCGAAACTGGGTGTCGAAGTTTACCGGATCGATAAACAGCAGCGCCACCAGCATCAGGCTGATCACCACCCGGTAGTGGTTGTAGATGCGGAACAATTTGCCCCGCTGTGTGATCTGAGGGCTTCCGGGCCAGTTGTCTGGGGTATTCATGGCCGCTTTGGTCATAATTGGATGGGCTTCCCGCGAGAATTCCGTGGCTTTGACGGGTTATAATAGCCTTTTAACGGCAATAAGTTACAGGAGCTGCCTCTATGTCCCAGTCACAGCAATGGTCCGCCCCCGACGCAACGCCCCCGCGCTTGCGTGTGGTGATGGCACAGCTGGATTTCCTGGTGGGCGATATTCCGGGCAACACCGGGGCGGTGATCGAGGCGGCGCAGAAGGCCTACAGGGACCACGCCGCCGATGTGGTGGTGTTTCCTGAGCTCTGCCTGACGGGCTACCCGCCGGAAGATCTGTTGCTGCGCCCAAGCCTTGATCTGCGAGTGAACGAAGCGCTGGAGACCCTGAAGCAGGCCGGACTCGATCCCGCCATTGTGGTCGGCGCACCGCTTCGCGAGGGCGGGCTGTTGTACAACTCGGCAGTGGTGATTGATGGGGGAGAAGTTACCGGCCGGTATTTCAAGCGTTTCCCGCCGAACTATCAGGTGTTCGATGAGAAGCGCTATTTCGCCGAGGGGCGTGATCCCCTGGTCCTGACCATTCGTGGTGTGCCGGTGGGTATTACCGTGTGTGAGGATCTGTGGAGTGACGGACCGGTGGAGGATACGGCCGCCGCGGGAGCCCAGCTGATTCTCAATCTCAACGCGTCGCCTTACGACATCGACAAGCAGATGCGGCGCAAGGCGTTGCTGGAGCGGAAGGCGCGGGAAAACCAGGTCAGTATTGTTTATGTCAATCTGGTTGGTGGCCAGGACGAACTGGTGTTTGATGGCGGCTCCATGGTGTTCGACCATTCCGGTCATCTGGACGTGGAGGTGCCCCAGTTCGTAGAAGGCCTGTTCCCTGTGGACTTTCTGTGTGAACACCATTGCCAGCCGATTTCGCAGTCATTACCGGCAGAACCGGCGCTGGAAGAAAACGTCTACAAGGCACTGGTACTCGGAGTGCGGGATTACGTTAACAAAAACGGCTTCCAATCCGTGGTGCTCGGGTTGTCCGGCGGCATCGATTCCGCGGTGACTCTCGCGGTGGCCGCCGATGCCCTGGGCCCGGAGCGGGTCAGGGCGGTGATGATGCCGTTTCGCTACACCTCGGGCATGAGTCTGGAAGACGCCGAAGCCGAAGCGGTGGCGCTCGGGGTTCAGTACGATGTGTATTCTATCGAGCCCATGTACGACGCCTTCATGGCTGCACTGGCAGCGCCTTTCGAGGGCACAACGCCCGATACCACCGAGGAAAACCTGCAGGCCCGGCTGCGGGGGGTGTTGCTGATGTCGCTCTCCAACAAATTCCGCTCACTGGTGCTGACCACGGGCAACAAGAGCGAAATGGCCGTCGGCTACTCCACGCTTTATGGCGATATGGCCGGGGGCTTCGATGTGTTGAAGGATGTGCCCAAAACTCTCGTTTTCCAGCTTGCCAGATACCGCAACACGCTGTCTGCGGTGATTCCGGAGCGTGTCATTACGCGCCCCCCCTCAGCGGAGCTGGCGCCGGATCAGAAAGATGAAGACAGCCTGCCGGGTTACGATGTGCTGGATCAGATCCTGAATTTCTACGTGGAGCGGGATTTCAGTGCCGATGCGATTGTCGCCGAGGGCTTTGACCGGGCAGACGTGGAGCGGGTGATTCGCCTCGTGGACATTAATGAATACAAGCGGCGCCAGGCGCCGATTGGCGTAAGGATTACCGAGCGTGGCTTCGGCAAGGATCGCCGCTATCCCATCACCAACGGCTGGAAAAGCGGGAAATAGAGGGCTTACTCCCCGCTACGGAACGAGCGTATTTACTCGTCGCCCATCAGGCCGAAGGTGACAACGCTGGTGAGTGAGCGGTTTTCGCGCTCCAGCAGGGTGGGCACAAACTCACCTTCGTCATTGAATACCTCGCTGTCGGGGTAATTCTCCGCCAGCAGCGCAATGGCGTCATCGGCGGCCTTGTTCAGTTTCATGAAGCGGAAGGTTTCCGCGAGAATGATCAGTGCGTCCTCGGCCGCCGGTGAGGACGAGTAGTTCTCGATCACGTAACGGGCGCGGTTGTTGGCTGCCACGTAGGCTTCCCGCTTGATGTAATAACGGGCGGCATGGACCTCCAGCTCTGCCATGCGATTACGGATGGCAATCATGCGCTTGCGGGCATCTGGCGCGTACTCGCTGTTCGGGTAGCGGTTGAGCAGATCCGAGAAATCGCGGAAGGCCTGGCGCTGTTCGCCGGGATCGCGGGCGGACACATCTATCGGGAAATAGCGGGCGGCCAGGCCAATGTCCAGGTTATAGGAGGCGAGGCCGCGCATGTACAGTGCGTAGTCTGCGTGTTCGCTCTGCGGGTTCAGCCGTAAAAAGCGGTCGGCAGCCGCCCGCGAACCTTCCAGATCAAGGTTCTGGTAGCGTGCATAGATCAGGTCCATTTGCGCCTGCTCGGCATAGCGGCCAAACGGATAATAGGTCTCAAGGTAATCGAGATTCTGCTCGGCCTCATTGAAGTTACCGGAGCTCATGGCTTCGCGGGCGTTCTCGTAATAGGTCTTTTCCGGCAGCACTTCCTCCTGGTCGTTGGAGGCGCAAGCGCTGAACATCAGCGCTGTCGTGGCCAATAGCAGTAATCGAACAACTGATCTCATGCCGGAATCCCGTATAATGACAAAATCGAATGGTCGGCCATTGTAACGGGGAACCCTTGCCTTGTGCAGTGGCTGGCCAACACGAATGAAATTTTCTGACCGAAACGTAACATATCATCGATGGCCCCGGGGGCTTAATGTCTGTTGAAAACCGAATTACCGCTGCTTTTTCTGTTCCGCCGGAACTCAGTGACCGCCGCCTGGATCAGGCTGCCGCGGAACTGATGCCGGAACACTCCCGCTCGCGTTTGCAGGGCTGGATCAAAAGCGGTGCCCTGACCGTGAACGGCGAGAGCCGCAAGCCGCGGGACAAAGTGATGCTCAATGATCGCCTCGAGCTGGACGCCGAACCGGAAGCGCAGGTGAGCTGGCAGGCAGAGTCGATTACTCTTGATGTGGTCTACGAAGACGAACATCTTTTGGTCATCAACAAGCCCGCAGGGCTGGTGGTGCACCCGGCGGCGGGCCATGCCGACGGCACGCTGGTGAATGCGCTGCTCAACTATGCCCCGGAAGTGGAAAACCTGCCGCGGGCCGGCATTGTTCATCGTCTCGACAAGGACACCTCCGGCATCATGGTGGTGGCTCGCAGCCTGATTGCCCACACTTCGCTGGTGGCTCAGCTGCAGTCCCGCACCATGGGACGGGAATACGAGGCGGTGGTGGTGGGGACGCTCACCGGTGGCGCTACCGTGGACGCGCCCATTGGCCGTCATCCCCAGGAGCGTAAAAAAATGGCGGTCGTTTCCAGTGGCAAGCCGGCGATCACCCATTACCGGCTGGTTGAGCGATTCGCCGCCCACACCCATGTTCGCTGCAAGCTGGAGAGTGGCCGTACCCACCAGATCCGTGTGCATATGGCTCACGTCAAGCACCCGCTGATCGGCGATCCGCAGTACGGTGGCCGCCTGCGACTGCCGAAAGGTACAACGGAGGAACTGCGGGAGGTACTGGCGGGGTTTCATCGGCAGGCGCTGCATGCACGCCAGTTGACTCTGGAGCACCCCGAAACCGGGGAAATCCTGAGCTGGGAAGTGCCGTTGCCGCAGGATATGGAAGCTCTGCTGGCGGCACTGCGCCAGCATGTCAGGGACCTGCAGCACGATGACTTCTGACCTGCCGGTGATCAAACCTGACTGGCCCGCTCCCGTTCAGGTAAAGGCGCTTTCGACCACGCGCCTGGGTGGCGTGAGTGAATCACCCTGGAGTTCCATGAACCTGGGTTCGCACGTTGGTGACGACCCGGCCCGGGTTACGGCCAACCGTCAACGGCTGGCCGAGGCGACCGGAATCGCGCCTGCCAACATCGGTTGGCTTGATCAGGTTCACGGTACGGACGTAGTTGCCCTGCCGGCGAATGGCACGCCCCGGGCCGACGCCAGTTATACATTCGAGGCCGGGTACGCCTGTGTGATCATGACGGCCGATTGCCTGCCGGTGTTGCTGTGTGATGTATCCGGCACCCGGGTCGGAGCGGCCCACGCCGGCTGGCGCAGCTTGTGTGGCGGCGTTATTGAATCGCTGGTGAAAGAAATCGGCGGCCGGCCCGCTGAGTTAATGGCCTGGCTTGGCCCGGCCATTGGCCCGACGCAGTTCGAGGTCGGGCCCGAGGTGCGGGACGCTTTCCAGCGCCATGACACGGCAGCGATCAGTGCCTTCTCTGACAATGGCGCGCGCCCTGGGCACTTCATGGCGGACATCTATCTGCTGGCGCGGCAGCGTCTCGCAGCCTGCGGGGTCCCCCAGGTCTACGGCGGTGATTTTTGCACCGTATCCGAACCACAGCGCTTCTATTCCTACCGGCGAGACGGTCAGACCGGACGCATGGCCAGCCTCATCTGGTTGTCTGAAAACCCCTGACGCCCGTCAATTTTCTGACAGTTTCTGTTGGTCCCCGCTTGAAGTCCCCCCGGTTGCCCCTACATTTAATGTCAAAGCACACGGGATGTCGGCGCTAACGCCAGGGCATCCACCACCGAATCGGGGAAAGAAAGACTATGCGAATCGACAAACTCACCAGCCGCCTGCAGACCGCTCTTGCGGACGCGCAGTCACTTGCGGTTGGCAAGGAACACAATTTCATTGAGCCGGTGCATTTGATGCAGGCCCTGTTGGATCAGGATGCCAGCTCCATCAAACCGTTGCTGAAGCAGGTTGGCGTTGAACCCGGCCGGGTTCGCCAGGCTATCGCGCGGGAGATCGAGCACCTGCCGGAAGTTCCGGGCTCCGCCGGCGACGTTTCCATGTCCAACGACATGGGGCGACTGTTCAACATCGCCGACAAGCTGGCGCAGAAGCGCAAAGACCAGTTCATCTCCAGCGAATTGATGTTGCTGGCCGCACTGGAAGATCGCGGTACGCTGGGGCGAGTGCTGCGGGAGCAGGGGGTGGACAAGGCGGCTCTGGAGCAAGCCATCGACGACGTTCGCGGTGGCGAGCCGGTGAACGATGCGGCCGCTGAGGAGAGTCGCCAGGCGCTGTCAAAATACACCATTGATCTCACTGAGCGCGCCGAGGCGGGCAAGCTGGACCCGGTGATCGGTCGCGACGATGAGATCCGCAGAACCATCCAGGTTCTGCAGCGTCGCCGCAAGAATAACCCGGTGCTGATCGGCGAACCCGGTGTCGGTAAGACGGCCATCGTCGAGGGCCTGGCCCAGCGCATCGTCAACGGCGAAGTGCCGGACGGTCTGAAAGACAAGAAGGTGCTGTCGCTGGATATGGGGTCACTGATTGCCGGCGCCAAGTTCCGCGGTGAGTTCGAGGAGCGCCTGAAGGCGGTGCTCAACGAGCTGTCCAAGCAGGAAGGGCAGATCATCCTGTTTATTGACGAGATCCATACCATGGTCGGCGCCGGCAAGGCCGAAGGTTCCATGGACGCGGGCAACATGCTCAAGCCGGCGCTGGCTCGCGGTGAACTGCACTGCGTAGGCGCCACAACTCTGGACGAGTACCGCGAGAATATCGAGAAAGACGCGGCTCTGGAACGCCGGTTCCAGAAAGTGCTGGTCAACGAGCCCAGTGAAGAAGATACCATCGCCATCCTGCGGGGCTTGAAGGAGCGGTACGAAGTACACCACGGGGTCGAGGTGACGGACGGGGCAATCATCGCAGCGGCCAAGTTGTCTCACCGTTACATTGCAGATCGTCAGTTGCCGGACAAGGCCATCGATCTGGTGGACGAAGCGGCGAGTCAGATCCGCATGGAAATGGACTCCAAGCCGGAGGCGCTGGATCGCCTGGAGCGTCGCCTGATTCAGCTCAAGATTGAACGGGAGGCGCTGAAGAAAGAAACCGACGCCGCCTCCAAAAAACGCCTGGAAGAATTGTCCGAAGTGATCTCCAGTGTCGAGCTTGAGTATGCTGACCTGGAAGAGATATGGAATACCGAGAAGGCTGCACTGCATGGCTCCCAGAAGATCAAGAGCCAGTTGGAGCAGGCCCGAATTGATCTGGAAAATGCACGCCGCGGTGGCGATCTGGGGCGTATGTCCGAGCTGCAATACGGCAAGATTCCGGAGCTTGAGCGTCAGCTGGATATGGCCAGTCAGGCGGAGATGATGGAGATGAAGCTACTCCGCAACCGGGTGACGGACGAGGAAATTGCCGAGATTGTTTCCAAGTGGACGGGTATCCCTGTATCCAAGATGCTGGAGGGCGAGCGTGACAAACTGATGCGCATGGAAGAGGCGCTCCACGGCCGGGTCATTGGCCAGGAGGAGGCTGTGGAGGCAGTGTCCAACGCCGTGCGTCGTTCCCGTGCGGGGCTGTCTGACCCCCATCGCCCCAATGGCTCCTTCCTGTTCCTGGGGCCGACCGGTGTGGGCAAGACGGAGCTGTGCAAGGCGCTGGCCTCGTTCCTGTTCGATACCGAGGAGGCGATGGTTCGCATCGACATGTCGGAATTCATGGAGAAACACTCCGTGGCGCGCCTGATCGGCGCACCTCCCGGCTACGTGGGTTATGAAGAAGGTGGCTACCTGACCGAAGCGGTTCGTCGGCGCCCCTATTCGGTACTGTTGCTCGATGAGGTCGAAAAAGCGCATCCGGATGTATTCAACATTCTGCTGCAGGTGCTGGAGGACGGGCGCCTCACGGATGGCCAGGGCAGAACGGTAGATTTCCGCAACACGGTTATCGTCATGACTTCGAATCTGGGGTCAGACATCATCCAGCAGAAGGCGGGAGAGGAGAACTACGAAGCCATGAAGCATGCGGTGATGGAGGTGGTAGGTACCCATTTCCGTCCCGAGTTCATCAACCGGGTGGATGAAGTGGTGGTCTTCCACCCGCTGGCGGAGAGTCAGATTCAGGGTATTGCCAAAATCCAGATCGAGTCGCTCAGCAAGCGTCTGAAGGAGCAGGACATGAAGCTGGAGATGGATGAGGCTGCCATGGAGCTGCTGGCGCAAGTCGGCTACGACCCGGTTTACGGGGCTCGGCCGTTGAAGCGGGCGATCCAGCGAATGATCGAGAACCCCTTGGCGCAACGGCTGCTTCAGGGTGAGTTTGTGCCCGGTGATACCATTCGCGGTACCGTGAGCGATCATAAGCTGGTGTTCAGTAAAGCCTGATGGCTGCTACGCTCGCCTGAGGTCCGCCAAACGAAAAGAGGCGATCAGTAAGATCGCCTCTTTTACGCTGTCCAGCGGATGCCTTCACTTGCTCTCTGACTGGGGGGCGTCTTCGGGGCCGCAATTCTCGTCAGCGATTTCCTCAAATTTCTGCCGTTGTTCCTGGATTTCTTCCTGGGAGAGATAGCGTTGTTCGCCGTCCTCTTCAATGCGGATCCGGCTGTTACGCTCAAGTATGTCGAGGTTGCTGCGGGCGGTTTCGCAATTGGCCTCACGCTGCTTGCGGCGAGCCTCGTCCGCCGCGGACGCTTCCTGCCGGCCGGCTTCATCGGCCTGACGGGATTCCAGCTCTTCCAGCTGTTGCTGGGGGCTTGACTGTTGCTGTTCACCGGAGCTCTTACCGGTGCGAACGCTTACCCGCTCGGCCTTCTTGCCGCTCGGTTCCCTGTCGCCAAAATGGGTTACGCCGTTCTCGTCCGTCCATTTGTAGACAGAGGTGCCGAAGGCCGCTACCGGCACTACTGTCAGAATGATTGCCAGTGTCAGGGTCTTTTTGTTCATCACTCTACTCGTCTCGCGTTAGCGTTGGCGGGGCAGGCCGGGTTGGTTGAGGCGCCGCTCCACGGTGTGTCGATCCTGTTTATCATGCCAGTTGATGCCTGTATTTTCTCTAGCCTGGTTCAAATACTTGCAGAAAGTATGACAGACCTTTCGGTCGTATGGGCACAGAATCCGTGCGCTGCTATTGACAGGGAGTTTCCCGCTGTCAAAATTACCGATTGCCTGAAGACAGGGGTCAATACGGCAGGCAATCCCGAGCGAGTATCCCCCGTTAATCACCACACTGAACGCGCCGCGCACAGGTCGCGGGATGGTTGTTGCTTATTTGCAACCCGTCGATTGGCCGTTCTCCGCAACCCTCAGGAGGGCGGCTGGCCAGGAGACAACCTCTTAAAGGTAGTGTGGAGGAGCAGCCGGTGTCGCTTTCACAAGAAGCAGGCAGGCCGGGTATCCAGGCAACCGGGAGCTTTCCCGGCTCATTCACTCGTAGAAGAGGGTAGAAAATCGTGGAGTTATTGTCTGGCGCCGATATGCTGATCCGGTCCCTTCAAGATGAGGGTATCGAATACATATACGGCTATCCGGGTGGTGCAGCCCTTCATATTTATGATGCGCTGTTCAGGCAGGACAACGTCAAGCATATTCTGGTTCGGCACGAACAGGCCGCGGTCCATATGGCCGACGGCTATGCTCGCGCAACCGGAAAACCAGGTACCGTACTGGTGACCTCGGGTCCTGGAGCCACCAACACGATCACCGGCATTGCCACTGCGTTCATGGATTCCATCCCCATGGTGGTTCTGTGCGGCCAGGTCGCATCCACACTGATTGGTGAAGATGCGTTCCAGGAAACCGATATGATCGGTGTTTCCCGTCCTGTGGTTAAACACAACCTGAGCGTCCGTCACCCGGAGGAAATTCCCGAGGTGATCCGCAAGGCCTATTACATTGCCTCGACCGGCCGCCCCGGCCCGGTGGTGGTGGATATCCCCAAGGATATGACCACGCCGAACGAGCGATACGAATACGTATTCCCGAAAAAGGTCAAACTGCGCTCCTACAACCCGGCGATCCGTGGCCACGCCGGCCAGATCAAGAAAGCCGTGGACATGCTGCTGGCAGCCAGGCGTCCGATTATTTACGCCGGCGGAGGTGTGATTCTCGGCAAGGCGTCTGGTCAGCTGACAGAACTGGTGCGTATGCTCGGTTATCCGATCACCAATACCCTGATGGGTATCGGTTGCTACCCGGCCTCCGACAAGCAACACCTGGGGTGGTTGGGCATGCATGGCACCTATGAGTCCAACATGGCCATGCATCACTCGGATCTGATTCTCTGTGTAGGCGCCCGTTTTGATGACCGGGTCACCAACGCTACCGAGAAGTTCTGTCCGGGGGCGCGCATCGTCCATATCGATATCGACCCGGCCTCGATCTCTAAAACCATTGACGCCGATGTGCCCATCGTCGGTCCGGTGGATGCGGTACTGAAAGAGATGATTACCCTGGTCCGGGAAAGCAAGGAAAAGCCCGATGCCGATGCCATTGCCTCCTGGTGGAAACAGATTGAGGAATGGCGTGCGTTCCATGGCATGCGCTACGAAACCAGCGCCGATTCGATCAAACCGCAGGAAGTGATCGAAGCCTTGTGTCGCCTGACCAATGGTGAGGCTTTTGTGACGTCTGACGTCGGCCAGCACCAGATGTTCGCCGCCCAGTACTACAAGTTCGACAAGCCCAACCGCTGGATCAATTCCGGTGGCCTCGGCACCATGGGTTTCGGTCTCCCGGCAGCCATGGGTGTCAAGCTGACCCATCCGGACGATGAGGTGCTCTGCATTACCGGGGAGGGCAGTATCCAGATGAACATCCAGGAACTGTCCACCTGCAAGCAGTACAACCTGCCGGTGAAGATCATCAACCTGAACAATCAGGCGCTGGGCATGGTCAAGCAGTGGCAGGACATGAACTACGAGTCCCGTCACTCACAGTCCTACATGGAATCCCTGCCGGACTTCATCAAGCTGGCGGAGGCCTATGGTCACGTCGGCGTCCGGATCGACCGCAAGGAGGATCTGGAGGCCAAGCTGAAAGAAGTTCTGGCCATGAAGGACAAGCTGGTGTTCGTGGATATTTATGTCGACCGCTTTGAGCACGTGTACCCGATGCAGGTTGCCCGTGGTTCCATGAAAGACATGTGGCTCAGCAAAACGGAGAGGGTGTGATCATGCGTCGAATCATTTCTGTTTTGCTGGAGAACGAACCGGGCGCCCTGTCCCGGGTGGTGGGGCTGTTTTCCCAGCGCAACTACAACATTGAAACCCTCACCGTGGCGCCGACCGAGGACGAGACCCTGTCTCGCCTGACTGTGACCACCACGGGTTCGGACAAGGTCATCGAGCAGATCACCAAGCAGTTGAACAAGCTGATTGAAGTGGTGAAGCTGGTTGATCTGACCGAGGGTTCCCACATTGAGCGCGAGCTGATGCTGGTCAAGCTCAAGGCCACGGGGTCCCAGCGCGCTGAAATCAAGCGCACCGTTGACATCTTCCGCGGCCAGATCGTCGATGTCACCAGTTCGGTCTACACCGTCCAGCTGGCGGGCGACAGCGAAAAGCTGGACGGCTTTATCCAGGCGGTGGGCACATCAGGCGTGCTCGAGGTGGTCCGTACCGGGGTCTCCGGCATTGCTCGCGGCGAAAAGGTGCTGAGTCTCTGACCGGCGCCCATTCCATTTTCAAATAATGGCCCCCTGGGCGGGGCCGGTAAAATACTGAGGTTATCCCATGCAGGTTTATTACGATAAGGATTGTGATCTTTCCATCATCCAGGGCAAGAAAGTGGCCGTGATCGGTTTCGGTTCGCAGGGCCACGCCCACGCGTGCAACCTGAAAGAGTCCGGCGTTGACGTCACTGTGGGCCTGCGCCCCGGCTCTTCTTCCGTTGCCAAGGCTGAAGCCTATGGTCTGAAAACCAGCGACGTGCCGTCTGCCGTTGCCGCCGCTGATGTCGTCATGGTTCTGACTCCGGACGAATTCCAGGCGCAGCTGTACGCCGCTGAAATCGAGCCGAACCTCAAGCAGGGCGCTACCCTGGCGTTCGCCCACGGTTTTGCTATTCACTACAATCAGATCGTTCCGCGCAAGGATCTGGATGTCATCATGGTCGCGCCGAAGGCGCCGGGCCACACTGTTCGCACCGAGTTCACCAAGGGCGGCGGCATTCCTGATCTGATTGCAATCTTCCAGGACGCATCCGGTAACGCCAAGAACCTGGCCCTGTCCTACGCCAGCGGCATCGGCGGCGGCCGCACCGGCATCATCGAAACCACTTTCAAGGACGAAACCGAAACCGACCTGTTCGGCGAGCAGGCCGTTCTGTGCGGTGGTGCGGTTGAGCTGGTCAAAGCCGGCTTTGAAACCCTGACCGAAGCCGGTTACGCCCCGGAAATGGCGTACTTCGAGTGCCTGCACGAGCTCAAGCTGATCGTCGACCTGATGTACGAAGGCGGCATCGCCAACATGAACTACTCCATCTCCAACAACGCGGAGTATGGTGAGTACGTGACCGGACCGGAAGTCATCAACGAGCAGTCCCGCGAAGCCATGCGCAATGCGCTGAAGCGTATCCAGAGCGGTGAGTACGCCAAGATGTTCATCTCCGAGGGTGCTCTGAACTACCCGTCCATGACCGCGCGTCGTCGCCAGAACGCTGCTCACGACATCGAAGTGGTGGGTGAGAAGCTGCGCGGCATGATGCCGTGGATCTCCGCGAACAAGATCGTGGATAAGGACAAGAACTGAGTCGGGTTTCCGGTACAGTTCTGAAGACGCGGCCCGTGTGGCCGCGTTTTTCGTATATACTCCGCTCAAATACTATCCGGAGCGAATGGTATGAGTGAAAACAGGAAAATCCCGGAATCGGAAGACGCCGCCAAGGCGGACAAGCCTTCTGTCGAGTCGACGGTGGGAGAGTTTGAGCCGGGCGAAGTTGTGGAAGAGGAGCTGGTGGAGGGCGCGCCGGTCAGGCGAAAGGGTATCTATCTGCTGCCGAACGCCCTGACGACGGCCTCGTTGTTCTCCGGTTTCTACGCCATCGTTTCAGCTGCCAACGGCATCTTCGATAACGCCGCCATTGCGGTTTTTGTCTCGATGATACTGGATGGCCTCGATGGTCGCGTAGCGAGAATGACCAATACCCAGAGCAAGTTCGGCGAGGAGTATGACAGTCTCGCGGACATGGTGGCGTTTGGCGTTGCCCCCGGACTGGTGGCGTTTTTCTGGTCGCTGAACGAGCTTGGCCAGGTAGGTTGGGCCATTACCTTTATCTACGTGGCCGGTGCGGCTCTGCGGCTTGCCAGGTTCAACACCCAGATCGGCTCTGTGGACAAAAAGTTCTTCGTTGGTTTGGCAAGCCCGGCGGCTGCAGCGTGTGTGGCAGGTCTGGTTTGGTGTTTCCACGACGTTGATCCGGCAGCCTGGCTGACCTTCATGACAATCGTCGTGGTCGGCGGTAGCGGTGTGTTGATGGTAAGCAACATCCTGTACCGCAGCTTCAAGGATCTCGACTTGCGAGGAAGGGTCCCCTTTGCCGCCATTTTGCTGGTTGTACTGATTTTTGTGGTGGTTGCACTGGATCCGGCCACTGTCCTGTTTACCGGTTTCCTGATTTATGGGTTGTCCGGTCCCTTCCTTGCGCTGACGCGGAAGGCGCGGCGCAGTCAAGGCGCTGCGGGCTGAGCTGTGCCCGTCCCGGCCCGCAAGGGTCGGGAATATTCAGCTGCAGCGACGTAAGTGAAACGGCCGCTGGCAGGCAGTTTGTTAGGTGGAAACCGAGATAATTGGAAAATACTTTCAAATGCTCGTTGACACCTTCTCTGGTGTCTGTAGAATGCGCATCTCCTTCGAGGGGCAGGCCAGTCAGGCGGCTCCGGATTCGGAGGTCAACTGTTTGAAAGTGCC
>JBNJJM010000007.1:0-197247 GCA_051750305.1 Pseudomonadota bacterium
GCCTCAAGAAAATCAGGGCAACCAGATTTCGAAGACTCCGCCTCCGAGATGACCGCCATTGCGCAAACGAATGCTCCCGCTTCGCTCGCCCTCGTTATGCAACGTCGCCACTGAGGACGCAAAGAACAATCCCAGACTGGTGCTGCCGCTGTTGAAATCCAGAGATTTGAAGCTTAGGGTGCCGCTGTGCTGCATGCTTTCGGGGTAACCCTGGCCGTCGTCTTCCACTCCGATGACCAGGTATCCGTCGCGCTCGCAGGCGGTGAGTAGAATGCGACTCTTGGTGTAGCGAATAGCGTTGTTGATGGTGTTGTTCAACACGCCGGTCAACAGGTCGTCGTCAAAGAACCCGTTGATATCTTCCGCCTCCACGGAATAGTCGATCCCGAGGCCCTGTAGCAGGGGGGTATGGCGTGCAAGGTGCTCAGACAGGAAGGCGGGCACAAAGTGCTCCTCGATATGAGCGGAGAGGTTGTTCTCGCCAAGACGGTAGATCCCCAGTAACTGCACCAGGTCATTGTGCATCCGTTCCGCTTCGTACTGGAGGGTATTGAAACGCGCGGACTCGCCAAGGCGTTCTTCCTGGTCATTGCGTAACTCATCCAGGGAGTTAAGCAGCATGCCGAGTGAGTTCTTCATGTCGTGAACCGCTGAGGCCAGAACCATGGAGAAGTCGATATGGTTGTCCCGGGATCGGTCACTGCTTTCCGGCGTAGGGGTCATGGCATCATTCCTTTCAGTTTCCTGGACAGTGCTGTATACCGTCGATATTGGCGATGCTGCTCGGGCAAGTTACCAAGCCGGTCCAAGCATTTCCGGCATTGCACGAGAAGGCCCGGATCAGCGGGTCCGTCGTTGTATTTTTTCATGAGTACCTGGACCAGGTTGAGATTGAGCGCAGTGTGAGCGGGCACAATCTTCAGAGCGTTCGAGAACTCGTCAACGGCAGTGTCCAGGTCACCTGATTCGAATGCTTTGATACCGTCCCGGTTGAATGCCCTGGCTTGAAGCTTCTGACGGAATCCGACAGGCTCATCCAGCAGGTTCTCGATTTTTTGCAAAACCTCTGGCTGATCGTCGAATCGCTGGGCGAGATGGCCGAGGAGCTTTTTGGCCTGGTCTTCGCGGCCCAGCCGAAACAGGGTCTTGGCGTAGTCGATTCCGGTTTCTCCATCGATTGACTCCGGATCGGAGAGCTCCGAGGCAACCGATTCGAGAACTTTTTCGGCTTCCCGGATCCTGTCCTGTCCTGCGTGTACCCGTGACTGTACGATCTTGCTCCGCACCACAAGGGACTCATCTTCTCCCTGGAAGCGCTTTTCCATTCTGGTCAGCACCCCCAGAGCTTCGTCGGCGTGTTCAATGCCCTCGTCGCTTCGGTCTCCCTCGGAAAGATCCGACAACGATTGTCCCAGTGCGAGATAATGGTCAGAGCTGTCGTGAATGGAATGAGTGCCCAGATTGACGGTCTGTCGCCAGGCAGCAGACGCCGTGGACATGTCCTGATTTGCGGTGGCGAGCTTTGCAAGTTGCCGGTGGCGCAGAAGGGCATTGGGAGAATGCTCGGCGGCTTTCTCGAGAACCTGCTGGGCCTGGGTTGGCCGACCCTGGCTCTCCAGGCCCTCAGCCAACAGATCATAGGCTTCCATATAGTCCGGATGCTTGCTGATCAGCTCCTTCAGTGATGTCACGGCGTCGTCATATTGCCGGTTGGCGAGGAGAATCTTGCCGCGTCCAAGTCTGGCCCAGGAGAGATCGCGCTGGGCCAGGACCTCGTCGTAGATTTTCAGGGCGTGGCTGTAGTCCCCGACCTGGTAGTACAGGTCGGCCAGTGTCTTCATCAGCCAGGTTTTGAAGCGGGGCTGCCTCGGCAGGATTTCCAGGCACAGGGAGATGGCTTCAGGATAGTTTTCACGGTCTATCTCCCGATTGATGGGGAGCAGGACGCTTCGCTGGTTTATCAGTCCGTCCAGGCGCTTTTCCAGCATGGCGCGGTTGATGGGTTTGGTCAGATAGGCGTCGGGCTGATACTCACGGGCGCCCATGACCATTTCTTTCGAGGTTTCCGCGGTGACCATCAGGAACAGGGACGATCTTTTCAGCAGCTTCTTATGCCGCAGTTCCTCTAGAATGTGTTGCCCATTTTTGCCTTCCCCCAGGTTGTAATCGCACAACACCACATCCACATGGTTGTAGGCGCAGTACTGAATGGCCGGAGCAGCATGGGCTACGAGTTCGATCTTGTCTGCGCCACAACTGCGCAGCATCTGTCGCATCGACAGTCGGAAATTCTCGAAGTCATCAATGATCAGGTAGTTGAGCTTTCCGAAAATATTACCGCCGGTCGTTTTCTGGGTATCGGTCATGGGCGCTTCTGTTTCAGCAACTTGTTAACCAGTGCCCGCAAGGCTGCGGGCTTCACCGGTTTGTAGAGAATCTGGTAGCCCCTTGCAATGGCGTCCTCCCTGACCTCGGGAGCCATGTAACCGGTAATCAGTATGCCCGATATATCATTACGGAATCCAGCTCTCAGGGCATCCATTGCGTCCAGACCGTTCTTGTTTTCATCAAGCTGGTAGTCCGCAAGGATGATATCGGGTTCCTGCCCGTTCAGTTTCTGTCTGGCGTCTTCCAGACTCTCCGCCGCCGTGACCTCGCACTGCCAGTTGCCCAGCAGCGCCACCATGCCCTGCAGAATCGCGGGATCATTATCGATGCACAGCACATGCAGACCGCCAAGACTGGAAACCCGGCGCGACTGGCTCGAGGTCTTGGTCGCCAGAGTCTGGGGCTGCTCAGGTGGCGCTGTCGGCACCGTAATACTGAAAACACTCCCGCGGCCCTGCACCGAGTGGACATTGACCGGGTGGTTAAGCATGCCACTGATGCGGTCGACAATAGCCAGCCCCAGTCCGAGGCCTTTTTTATCGCGACCGTGCTGAAACCGGCGGAACTCTTCGAAGATATGGGCCAGCTGGTCTTCCGGGATGCCCGGGCCGGTGTCCCAGACCTCAATTCGAATGTAGCCTTTCAGTCGGCGGCAGCCCAGAAGGATCCTGCCTTCCGGGGTGTAGCGAATGGCGTTGGAGAGGAAGTTCTGAACCACCCGCCGCAACAGTTTGGCGTCGGAACGTACCCAGACGGTACTGGGGACAACATGCAGTTCGAGACCCTGATCCTTGGAGATGGCGGAGAAGTCAGTGGCCAGATGGCGCATGATGTCATTGACCGGGAAGGCCCCGATGTCAGGTTCGAGCGCTCCGGCATCCAGTTTCGAGATGTCCAGTAGGGTGCTGATGATCTCCTCGGCGGCGCCGAGGGAACTGTCGATGTGTTCAACCAGGTCCTTCATGTCTCCGTCCCCCGCTTTCCCGGCCAGCGCGGAAGTAAACAGTCTGGCGGCGTTCAGGGGCTGCAGAAGGTCGTGGCTCGCAGAGGCCAGAAAGCGGGTTTTACTCTGGTTGGCCTGTTCCGCAACGGACTTGGCTTTCAGCATCTGTTCATTGATTACTTGCAGCTCCTGAGTACGTTCCTTGACCCGCTGCTCAAGGTAGATATTGGTCTCCTTGAGGGCCTGTTCGGTCCGCCGCATGGCAGTGATGTCCTGGAAAGTGGTGACGTAACCGCCGCCGGGGATCGGGCTGCCGTCCACCCGCAGGACCGTGCCGTCAGGCCGCTGGCGCTCGTACGACATGGGGCGCCCTTCTCGCATGCTGTCACATCGGTCGAGGATGATTTCATCGATACGCCGAGCTGACAGGTTGGCATTGGTAAGGTTGTAGCGCATCAGGTCCTCCACCGGGCGGCCGACGCGAACATAGCCTTTGGGGTAGTTGAACAGCTCAAGATAGCGGTGGTTCCACACCACCAGTTGCTGCTGGTGATTGACCACCGATACGCCCAGGCTGATGTTCTCGATGGCGGATTGGAGCAGCTCCCGACTGAAGGTCATCGCCTGGGATGCTTCGTCAACGATGCTGACAACGTCTTCAATCTGCATGTCCCGGCCGGTCAGTGTGGATTCCAGCACAACCCGGGCAGTCGAGGCGCCGATGACCGATGCCAGTTGCCGTTCAATATATTTCATCAGATGGGACGAAGCAGGCCGCTGCGGATGCAGGCGGATTGCGTTACGGCGTTCATAGTTTCTGAAAAGCGCTTCCGACCGTTCCTCGCCCATGAACCGATCGGTCAGGGCCTGGAGATCGGAGGTAAGAACCTCACCCTGCCAGGTCTGATGCTGAGGTGTCTCGGCCTTGGGTTGGGGGTCGTGGAAAAACGACGCAATCTGGATTTTTTCCCGCACCCGCTGTCGCGTCAGCATCGACAACACAATGTAGGTGACGGTATTAATGCCCAGGCTCCAGATAATGCCGTGGCTGATGTGGTCAAGGTCCAATCCGAAAAGTGCCGTGGGCCGGGTCCAGGTCAAGCCCCACAGCCCCTTGTCGATCAGCGTCTCTGTCAGCCAACCGGTCGATGCGAGGGCAGGTAGCAGCAGGGTGTAACACCACATCAGGAATCCGAGCCCGAGGCCCCAGGCCGCACCGGTAAAGTTACCGCGCCGCCAGATGATCCCACCGACCAGTGCCGGGCCAAACTGTGCGGCTGCGGCAAACGAGAGCAACCTGAAGGCGGTGAGACTGTAGTCCTCCCCGGCCATTCGGTAGAAACCATAAGCCGTTAACATCACCACAAAGATAGCGACACGGCGAATACTGAGAAGCAGGTAGCTCAGATCAGCGCGCTGATTCATCCGTGGGCGAAAGAATTTGAGCAGTGCCGGCATGATGATTTCATTGCTCACCATCGTGGCGATGGCCACGGAGCAGACGATGACCATGGCCGCTGCAGCGGATCCGCCTCCCAGGAACGCCAGTATGGCGAGCCATTCCTCACCGGCGAGAATTGGCAGCTTGAGAATCAGGATGTCCGGGTCGGTACTGGCCGCTTC
Organism: Pseudomonadota bacterium; assembly: GCA_051750305.1. Lineage (GTDB taxonomy): Bacteria > Pseudomonadota > Gammaproteobacteria > Pseudomonadales > Oleiphilaceae > Marinobacter. The sequence continues at coordinate 4,955 of JBNJJM010000007.1, forward strand.
GGGATAGAGCAGTCCGGCGGCGGCGATGGGCAGCACAAAGGCACTGGCGATGATCAGGTAGAGGGGCATCGCCCAGCGAGCGGTTTCAAAATCCCGATGATCGGTGTTTTCCACGACCATGACATGAAACTGGCGGGGCAGGCAGATGATCGCAAGCATGGCCACCAGAGTCTGGGTAATGAATGCCGGCGCTTCGAGACCATCAGTGGTCAGGGTTCCGGTGAGGTCAGCTTCTCTGACATTGGCCAGCAGATCGCCGAAGCCACCGAACAGCCCAAAGCCGACAAAAAGCCCGACCGCAACGAAGGCGACGATTTTGATCAGAGATTCGAACGCCACCGCCTGGATCATACCCCGGTGGTGTTCCGTTGACTCGAGATGGCGGGTGCCAAACAGCACGGTGAAAACGGCCAGGACCAGCGTAATGTACCAGGCGGAATCGTTCCACGCCGCGGTGCTCAGTTCCTGATAGCCGTTACCGGTGTCCGAGAGCACGTTGAAGCCCATGGAAATGGCTTTCAACTGCAGAGCAATGTAAGGCACGCTGCCGATAAGCGCGAAGGTGGCGATCATTGCCGCGAGAATCTGGGATTTGCCATAGCGCGAGGCAATGAAATCGGCAATGGAAGTGCTGTTGTTGCGCTTGCTGATGTAGATAATCCGCCGCAACAGGGGCGCGCCGAATACGAAGACCAGCAGGGGGCCAAGGTAGATCGGGAGAAAGCCCAGCCCCTCCTGAGTGGCCCGTCCCACCGCGCCATAGAACGTCCACGAGGTGAAATAGACCGCCAGCGACAGGGCGTAAATATGGGTACGCGCCCAACGGCGGCGGTAGAGTCCGGGATGGCGGTCGCCAGCCCAGGCAATGGCAAACAGTAGCGAGATGTAAGTGATTGAAATGAGAACTAACAGCCAGCCACTGAGCATATACAGGCGTTCCCGATTATCGAAAAGTGTCTGTCAGACCCGCAGCACCGGGTCAGTTACAAGTGGCCTTCAATAGCCTGTCTTCACCGGATAACGTGCGGAGTTCGCCCAGGTCCGGTTGGTTGCTCCGGTCAAAAGGCACAAGCTCCCGGGTATCGCAGTTGAGCAGATACATCTTATGGGAAACCGCGTCGGTGTATGATTGTTCAAACCGGTAGAGGTTAAACCTGACGACGTTGTGCCCCAGGTTGTCCCTGACGACACTGTCGGTATCCAGAACCGTAAAGGCGGTTACCTGAGGCACCACGTAGGTCCAGGGGCGCCATGGGGCACCGTACTTTTCGGTGCTGACGACGACCGCCTCTTCCGGGAGCTGGGTTTGCTTGTGCTCAAACCAGTTGTACTCCATGTAAACCAGATAGCCCAGCATGCCCGCTCCGGCAAATACCGGAATGATCCACTTGGGTGCTTTCTTGTGGGTGAGGGCGCGGATACCAAGGGCAAGGCCCGCCGCGCCCAATCCGGAGAAAATGGTCGCTACAAAAGTCCAGAACATAATCGGGTTTCCTCGAAAAAAAACGGGCTCCCTCACAGAGGAAGCCCGCTCGGGATCAACCGTCAGTGCAAAGACTGAAAGCGGTTGATTTGTTGCTTAGTGGTCTTGGGCAGAACCGGCACCACGCGGGTAACGGACGCTTTCAACCAGCTCCTGAATCTCAACGGGCGGCTCTTCAGTCGCGTAAGAGACTGCAAAGGCTACCGCAAAGTTGATCATCGCACCAACTGCACCGAAGGACAGAGGGGAAATACCCAGCAGCCAGTTGTCCGGCGTGTTGGCCAGGTTGTTGGTTTCGGGGATGAAGAACCAGCCAAGGTAGATGAAGATGTAAATCAGGGTGGCACTCAGGCCCGCCAGCATACCGGCAACTGCGCCCTTGTTGTTCACACGCTTCGAGAATATACCCATCATCAGTGCCGGGAACAGGGATGCGGCGGCAATACCGAAGGCCAATGCCACCACCTGGGCGGCGAAGCCCGGGGGATTGGCGCCGAGGTAGGTCGCAACCACAATGGCCACTGCCATCGAGATACGGGCCGCCTTCAGCTCGCCTTTTTCCGTTATCTTCGGATTGATGGAACCCTTGATCAGGTCGTGACTGATCGCAGAGGAGATCGCCAGCAGCAGGCCTGCTGCGGTGGACAATGCCGCGGCGAGGCCACCGGCGGCAATCAGGCCGATAACCCAGCCTGGCAGGTTGGCGATTTCGGGGTTGGCCAGAACGAGGATGTCGTTGTTGACGACCAGCTCGTTGCCTTCCCAGCCTCGGCTCTCGGCTTCCGGCGCAAAGGCTTCGGTGTCGTTGTACAGCTGGATACGACCATCGTCGTTCTTGTCTTCATAGGTGATCAGACCGGTCTGCTCCCAGGTGGCGATCCACTCCGGACGGTTGTCGTACTCAATCGGCTCAGCCGCCGGACCCTCCGGATAGATGGTGGTCATCAGGTTGAGGCGGGCCATGGAAGCAACAGCCGGTGCAGTCAGGTACAGCAGGGCGATGAACACCAGAGCCCAGCCAGCCGACCAACGCGCGTCGGTGACTTTGGGTACGGTGAAGAAGCGGATAATGACGTGGGGCAGGCCTGCAGTACCGATCATCAGCGACAGGGTAAACAGCACCATGTTCAGCTTGTTGTCCACATCCGCTGTGTAGTCAGTGAAACCAAGTTCGGTGATGATTTGATCGAGACGCTCAAGCAGCGGCACTCCGGATTCAATGTGCGTGGAGAACAGGCCCAGTGGTGGAATCGGATTACCGGTCAGTTGCATCGAGATGAATACAGCCGGAATGGTGTAGGCAATGATCAGTACGCAGTATTGGGCTACCTGGGTGTAGGTGATGCCCTTCATGCCACCCAGAACGGCGTAGATGAAAACGACCACGGCCGCGATAATCAGGCCGGTGGTGGACTCCACCTCCAGGAAGCGGGAGAAGGCAACGCCCGCGCCGGCCATCTGGCCGATAACGTAGGTGACCGACGCAACGATCAGGCACAGCACCGCAACCAGGCGTGCCTGTTTGCTGTAGAAACGGTCACCGATGAACTCCGGCACCGTGAACTTGCCGAACTTACGCAGGTAAGGGGCCAGCAGCATCGCCAGCAGCACATAACCGCCTGTCCAACCCATGAGGAACGTGGAGTTGGCGTAACCGCCGGCAGCGATCAGACCTGCCATGGAAATGAAGGATGCCGCCGACATCCAGTCAGCACCGATGGCCATACCGTTGGTCACCGGATGAACGCCGCCACCGGCAACGTAGAAGTCTTTGGTGCTACCGGCCTTTGCCCAGATGGCAATGCCGATATAGAGGAGGAACGAGCCCCCCACGAACAGCAGATTGATTGCAAATTGGCTCATGCGATCTTACTCCTCGTGTACGCCGAATTTTTCGTCGATTTTGTTCATGCGCCAGGCGTAGAAGAAAATCAGAGCGATGAAGGTAAGAATCGAGCCTTGCTGGGCGAACCAGAAGCCAAGGTCGGTTCCGCCGATGGCAATACCCGACAACAGCGGGCGCAGCAGGATGGCAAAACCATAGGAAGCCAGAGCCCAGACTATAAGGCTCCCGAATATGAGGCGAAGATTCGCCTTCCAGTAATTTTCAGCGTCGTAGCTATGACCTGACATAGGATCACTCCTGTGTTGTTGTTTTGGAGGTTGGGTGGGTTGTTGGAGAGCTGTAACCGTAAGAGAATTTATTATTCATATAGGTGTTTCTCCGACTTGTTGTCATCTCCGACTTTACTGGTCAAGGGATTTATAGATATTGGCAAAAGGTCTAATTCTCAGTAATTTGCCGCAGAAAACCTGTTTCTAGCGCCGTGGTCGCGTTCACAGGCGATGCATATTTTGCAGGCGGCGGTAATAGCGGAGCTTGTCAGTCAGCTCGGCCAGTGTGGAGATGCCATTTTTACCGGCTTTGTTCAGTGTCACCAGGGTGAGTTCCGCAGTCACCATGGCGTCCGCGGCGGCATGGTGGCGGGCGCTGACTTCCAGGCCAAAAAAATCTGCCCAGTGATCCAGGCCGCGTCCGCCGGTATTGGCATCGGGAAAGAACGCCGGCAGCATTTCCGCCACATCGATCCAGGTATGGCTCTGGGTATAACCCAGGGTGTGCTTGAGGGTTTTCTCCAGAAACTTCTGATCGAAGGCAGAGTGATAAGCCAGCACCGGGTCGCCGTCCATCCACTCCAGCAGGTACAGCAATGCATCTTCAGTTTCGTGGCCGCGGGTCAACGCCTCCGGACCGATACCGTGGATGAGCACGGTTTCGCTGATGTCCAGCTCGGGCCGCCGCAGAATCAGGTCAAACTGGTCCGCCAGATGAATGACGTTGGCGGTGATAGCCACGGCCCCGATCGCGATGACCTGGTCTTTGGAAGGATTGAGCCCGGTTGTTTCCAGGTCCAGCACAATGAGCCTGCTCGACGACAGTGTTTGTTCTCCCGCCGGTTTTGGGCTGGGCAGCTGCGATGGATCGCAGGGCGCGATGCCGCCAGCCCGCCGACGCTCAAACCATTGTCTGATGTGTTCCAACATGACGGCCGGCCCGTGGCTCACAATTGATAGGTTACTTCCAGCTTTTGCTGGAGGCGTTGTGCCTGACGGAAGGACTCCCGGAGAATTCTTCGATCGAGCGGATTGAGATCGTCGGGGTCGATGTAGTTCGACAGGGGTTCACCGCGATTGTGCATTTCCTGGTGGGCCCTCATGCGAATGGCCTGGATCAGACTGTAGGCTTCCTTCCAGGCGTTGGCGTCCTTGGGGTCGAACACTTCCTTTGCGACCAGACGATCCATGCGCTCCAGGGTGTTGGCTTCTTCCACGCCGTTGGCCAGGGCAAAGACCCGAACCGCTTCCACGAAGGGCGCAAGGCCCTGGCGTTTAAGGTCAAGAGTGTGCTTCTTGCCATCTGACGCATAGCGGAAACCGCGGAACATGGTAAGCGGAGGGCGGCGGTTGATGGCATTCCCCGCGAGCATCTTCTGGAACAGCGGGTTTTTGCGGATGCGGGTCAGCACCTTGCCGAACAGCTCCTCAAGGGGTTCCATCGGCCCGAACACCGCCCGCATGTCGAGGAATATCGATGAGTAGACCAGGTTCTGGGGGGTTGAGGCATCGATAAACCGGATAAACCAGTCATCCCATTCCTTTCCGCTCAGGCACAACTTGGGGTTGCTGGCCATGATGTTGCCCTTGCACAGGGTAAAGCCGCACTCCGCCAGTTCCTGGTTCACCTTTTCGGCGAATGGCAGAAGTTTTTCCCGCACCTGATCCTCGCTCATGCCCTCCGGCGTCTCGAACAGGATGCCGTTATCCTGATCCGTCAGCAGCGTCTGCTCCTGCCGTCCCTCGCTTCCGAAGGTGAGCCAGGTAAAGGGAATGCCGGGGTCGTTCTTTTTGAGATTGAGTTCCAGTACACGGCGGACGGTGACATCGTTAAGCGTGGTGATGATCTTCACCACCTGCCCGGAGTCGGCGCCGTGGGCCAGCATGGCATCCACCAGGCGGGAGACGTCGGAACGCAGGCTGACCAGGGTTCTCAGATGGCTGGCGGTGCCGATCGTGCGCGCCAGGTTTACGAGATCCACGCGCTGCAGGGCGAACAGGTCGCGCTCAGAAACCACGCCAATCAGGCGGTGCTCCTCATCAACAACGCACAGGTGCGCGAAGTGGTGTTCGGCCATCAGCATGGCGGCCTCGAATGCGTCGGCATGAGACGTCAGGCAGATCGGGTTTTTGGTCATTACCTGACCGATGGGCGTATCCAGTGGCCCTTTCTCTTCGGCCACCATGGTGCGTAAATCTCTCAGTGTGAAAATGCCGGTTGGGTGCCGCTCATCGTCGGTGATGATCATGCTCCCGACATTGTTTTCGTGCATTCGGGCGACCGCCTTACGTACAGGGAGATCCGGGGAGCAGACGATGGGGTTCCTCAGTGCGTAGCGTTCCAGCGGGGTGTCCAGTGAATTGCTGGAGCCCATGGACGCCATGGCGCCGGACTGGATGCGTTGATTGACCTGATCAAGCAGGCTGCTGACGCCCCGCAGGCAAAAATCACGAAATGGATCGCTCTGGGAAAACAGTGTAACAAACGCCTCGTGCTCAATGCTGAGGCAGAAGGTGTCTCCGGAGGCGCGGTGAAGTGTGCGGGTGGGACGTTCGCCGATCAGAGCGGCGAGGGGGAAGCACTCGCCCTGACTGATTTCAAACGTGGTTTCGGTCTTGTCGTCTTTGTCGTTGTGGCGCTCGCCACGAATCCGTCCCTGTTTGACCACGTAAAACCGTCGGACCGGCCCGTCCTCTGGTGACAACACCACGTCTTCGTCGGCATAAAAGCGCAGCGATGCATGCTCGGCAAAGTGGGCGAGATGGGTGTCGTCCATGCTCGAAAAAGGCGCATGCTCCCGCAGAAAGGTCATGATGGCGCGTGTGTTCTGGGGGCGCGGGGTGTCCGGAGGTGCGGCAGCCATAGTATCGTCCGTTTTACTTATTATCGACCACGAGTGTAGACCAGTTCGGGGCAATGTAACCCTAAGATTTTCGTCGAAGGCCGGACTTCACCTCTACCTTTATGCTGCCGGACGCTGGTGGTAAAGTTTCATCAACTCCAACGCTGAACGACATTGCCATGACGACCAAAGATGAGCGCCTGAGCTTTCTGGAAGAAATGAAGGATGTCAGGCGCATCCGCAAACCCAATCGCGTCGAAACCCGGGTCCCGAGAGAGCTCACACCCGGGCATCTGGAACGCCAACGGGCAGCGGTTGACCAGCCGGTCAAGGACAATAATCCTCTGACCTCCGACATGGTGGAGCCGTTGACTGCCCACGATATCCTGAGCTGGCAGCGTCCCGGCGTCCAGCACGGCGTTTTCCGCAAGCTGCGACTCGGGCAGTATCCCATCGAGGCGCGCCTCGATCTTCATCGAATGACGGTCGACCAGGCGCGTCGTGAAGTCTTTGCCTTTGTGAATGACTGCATCCGCTATGGTTTGCGCTCGGTGATCATTCTGCACGGCAAGGGTGAGCGCAATCCCGACGGGATCGCCCAGCTCAAAAGCTTTCTGGCGAAATGGTTGCCAGAGCTCGACGGCGTGCTTGCCTTTCATTCGGCCCAAAAGCACCATGGCGGGACCGGGGCGGTCTATGTCATGGTTCGTAAGAGTGACCGGGACAAACAGCACAACCGTGAATTGCACGGCAGTCGCTGAGTCGTCGGTCAATTTGTTCATCCCGGATGATTCACTGTTCCCGGCCCGGCCGGATTACGGAGGTTATATGTTCAGGAAACTATGTTTGCTCGCGGTGGTTACGCTCGCGATTGCCGGTTGCAAGGACCGCGTCATCTGGAACGACAACGGCAAAGTGGATGAAGCTACCGAAAACCGTGAGGTATGGGATAGCGAAGGCAAGCTGAACAAGGGTGAACGCAAGGTCTGGACCGATGAGGACGGCAACGACGTGGTCAAATAAACGCTTCGCTCAACGAACGACCTGAAAAACACAACAAAAAGAAGATGCCCCGGGGTTCGCGGCATTTTTCCAATCCATGAGAGGAAACAGTAATGGCCCTGAACCTGACGGTGAACGGTGAGGAACGCACCCTTGAAATAGATCAGGATACGCCCCTGCTGTGGGTTATCCGGGACGAGCTCGGTCTCAAAGGCACCAAGTTCGGCTGCGGTGCCGGGCTTTGCGGCGCCTGTACCGTTCATCTCGACGGCCAGCCTGTGCGTTCCTGTTCCACGCCGGTGGAGATGGCGCAGGGCAGGTCGGTGACAACCATTGAAGGATTGGGCACTGAAGCGAACCTGCATCCGCTGCAGAAGGCCTGGGTAGAGCACGGGGTGCCCCAGTGCGGTTACTGTCAGTCCGGACAGATAATGAGTGCCGCTCATCTGCTGGAGCACAACCCGGCGCCTGCAAGAGAAGATATTATAGCGGCCATGAGCGGGAATCTGTGCCGTTGCGGCACCTATTCCCGCATCATCGCCGCGGTGGAGTCGGTCGCAGCGGGTAACGCCTCCGAGCGGGAGGGCGCGTGACATGACCATGAACCGAAGAGACTTCCTGAAGGTCAGTGCGGGTTCCTCTGGCAGCCTCGTGCTCGCGCTCTCACTGCCGGGTTGTGCCGGAATCGAGACCGGTTATGAGGAAAAGAACGGCAGCTGGCGGCCGGACGCATGGCTCGAGCTGACTTCCGACAACAAAGTGTATTTCACCCTGGCCCGGGTGGAAATGGGGCAGGGAACCTACACCGGCCTCACCACGCTGGTGGCGGAGGAACTGGAAGTGGAGCCGGCATCGATAACGCCGAAGTTTGCTCCGGTAGCGCCGGAGTACCGCAACCCTCTGTACAAACTTCAGCTCACCGGAGGCAGCACCAGTCTTGCCACCAGCTGGGAGCCGCTGCGACAAGCCGGTGCCGAAGCCCGGGAAATGCTGATTCTGGCTGCGGCGCGGGTCTGGGACGTCGATCACCGGGACTGCACTGCGCTGGAGGGGCACGTTCGTCACCCTAACGGTATTGACGCGCTGGCTTACGGCAAACTGGTGCGTCTGGCGGCCAGCGAGGTCGTGCGCCACGATGTGACCCTCAAGCCGCGGGATCAGTGGCGGTATATTGGCAAAAGCCGCGGTCGTCTCGATGCCCGGGCGAAATCCACCGGTACCGCAGAATACGGCATCGACGTGGAATTACCGGGTATGGTGTATGCCGTGGTTACCCGCCCACCCCGCTATGGCGCCAGTGTGAAATCCTTCAATGGCGCTGAAATCGGGGGCATGCCGGGGGTTCAGAGTGTTTTCGACATCGAGCGCGGCGTAGCCATTGTGGCCAGTAAATACTGGCTCGCCCGTAAGGCGCAGCAGCAATTGCAGGTGGAGTGGGACAATGGCGATGCCCTCGACCTCTCCACTGGGGACGTATTTGCTCATTATCACCGTGCAGCCGACGAAGACGATGGTGAGCGAGAGCGCAGCGATGGCAGTTTCAGCGAGGCGGCGGAAAACGCAGAGCGGGTGGTGGAAGCCAGCTACGAGCAGCCCTATCTTGCCCATGCCACGCTGGAGCCAATGAACGCAACCGCCTGGTACCGTGACAATGCCATGGAAGTCTGGGCTCCGACCCAGGCACCGGATCTCGGCCGCATCGCCGCTGCCCGGGTCAGTGATCTCTCACCGGGAGATGTGACCATCCATACCACCTTTCTTGGCGGCGGCTTTGGCCGCCGGCTGACCCAGGACTATATTGAAGAAGCGGCCGCGGTGGCCTACCGCATCAAAAAGCCGGTAAAGCTCATCTGGTCGCGGGAGGAAGACACCCGCCACGACCTTTTCCGTCCGGCCATGCTCCATCGCATGAAAGCCAGCGTCTCCGGCAATACGGTCACCGGCTGGCACCATCAGGTGGTCGGCCCCCAGATTCTGGACTGGTACGTTCGCAACGCGGCGCCGGCGCAATACCCGTGGTCGCCGAAATTCCTCTACAGCACCCTCGGTAAGGTCGGCCTGCTGGCTGAGGGCATCGCCACGCCAAAGGATATTTCTGCTATCGAGGGGGCCATTGATTACCCCTACGACATCGCCAATGTCGAGATTCGTCACACCCACACCGACCCGGGTGTGCCTATTACCTGGTGGCGTTCGGTGGGGTATTCCCATAACGGTTTTGCGGCGGAAACGTTTATGGACGAGCTGGCCCACGAAACCGGTGCCGATCCCTACGAATTCCGCCGTGACCTGATCCGCAACCAGCCGCGTCATCTCGCGGTGCTCGACAAGGTGGCCGCCATGGCGGACTGGCGAGCCGGTGCGCCATCGGGCCGGGCGCGGGGCCTGGCGCTGTTCCAGAGTTTCGGTACCTTTGTAGCTCAGGTGGTAGAGGCCGGTATCGAAAATGGTGAAATTCGCGTGCACCGGGTCTGGTGTGCGGTAGATTGCGGGCAGGTGGTGAATCCGGAGATTGTTCGTGATCAGATAGAAGGCGGGATCATCTTCGGCCTGACAGCAGCCCTGCACGGTGAAATAACCCTGGTGAAAGGTGAGGTGCAGCAGAGCAATTTCCACGACTACATGCTTATGCGTAACTACGAACGCCCGGACGTGCTGGTGGACATTGCTGAGAGTAGCGAGGCGCCGACCGGGATCGGTGAGCCGGGCGTACCGCCGGTGTTTCCGGCCTTGGGTAATGCCCTGTTCGCACTGACCGGTAAACGGCAGCGTAAGTTACCTCTGAAAGCAGAGGTGGGTTAAGTGTCGAACAGGCAGGTCGACGGATGATCAGTGCCCACCGGAAAATCCTGGCCGACGTTTCTGGCTGGCTGGAGCAGGGCAAAACCTGTTGGCTCTGCACCATCATCCATACCTGGGGCTCCTCGCCAAGACCGGTGGGCTCCTGGCTGGCGGTCAGCGAGAGTGGCGACTGGTCCGGGTCGGTTTCCGGCGGTTGTCTTGAGGAGGATTTACTGCATCAGTGTGTGCAGGATCCTCCCGAATCCCCCCTGCTGGTGAAATACGGCATCACCGAGGGCGATCGCAACCGTTTCCAGCTGCCGTGCGGCGGCCAGATCCACCTGCTGGTCGAGCCATTGTGCCCCCAGCGCGCCGTCGGGCATGTACGCGAGCTCGAGGGCGCGCTGTCCCGACGGGAGGCTGTGTATCGACAGGTCTGCCTGACATCGGGCGCACAGCGTGTCGGAATCTGTGAGCAGTTTCACCGGGGTGTCGAAACCGGGCAGGAGAAAGTCACCCATTACCTGATGCCGGAGTGCCGCCTGTTGTTGATCGGTGCCGGTGAGGTGGCCCGCCACGTGCACGATTTTGCCACTGCTGCCGACTTCAGCGTCACCCTGTGTGAGCCACGGACGGCCTTTGCGGCCGGTTGGGGCTATTCCCATATACCGCTGGTCAGGGAGCTACCGGACGACCTGGTACTGGCGGCGTTCAACGACCCTTTAGCCGGGATCCTGGCATTGGCCCATGATCCCCGTGTTGATGACATGGGGTTGCTTGCGGCGCTGGAGTCGGACGCTTTCTACGTGGGCGCCATGGGTTCGGTAAAAACCTCCCGAGACCGGCGGGAGCGGCTCTTGGAACTCGGCGTGTCGCCAGCTCGCCTGGCGCGGCTGAACGCCCCCATCGGCGTCAATATCCCCAGTAAAACGCCGGCGGAAATTGCCATCTCGATCGTTGCCGATCTGATTGCCGCACGGCATCGTTTGCGGGCGGCGGCGCCGGCTTTATAATGCCTCTGAAACCCGCCCGCCACCAGCGGGCGGCCTGAATAATCCGGAGACTGTCATTGTTCGATGTAACTCGTTATGCCGAGGCGGCCCAGGCCATCGTTGAGGCAGGGCATTTCCTGTATGGCCGCGGCTGGTCCCCGGCTACCAGCAGCAACTATTCCGCGAGGCTCGACGACAACCACGTTGCCATTACCGTGTCCGGTCGCCACAAGGGTCGGCTCGGGGCCGGCGATGTGATGGTGGTGGATCTGGCCGGCCAGCCGGTACAGAGTCAAAGCCGCTCCTCCGCAGAGACGCTGCTGCACACGGTGCTTTACGAGGTGTTTCCCGAGGTGGGTGCGGTGCTACACACCCATTCGGTCAATGCCACGGTCCTGAGCCGCCTGTTGCCGCCGGATCAGCCCCTGGTTCTGGAGGGTTACGAATTGCAGAAAGCCTTTCCCGGTCAGGATACCCACGATGCCAGTCTGCTGGTGCCGGTGTTCGACAACACCCAGGACATTCCGGACCTTGCCGGCCGAACCGCGCAATGGTTCCGTGACCATCCCCAACAGCCGGGCTACCTGATCCGCGGCCACGGTCTTTATACCTGGGGCCGCACCATGGCAGACTGCCTGAGACACGTTGAAGCGTTTGAATTCCTGTTCGAATGTGAACTTGCAACCATGAGGCTCCGTTGATGACCACCCTGAGCATTTTCAATCAGAACCAGCCCGAGCAACCGCAGTCCGTGACAGAAAACAGCGCCGAGATCCGGCGCCTTCTGGCAGAGAAGGGCATCCGCTTCGAGCAGTGGCAGACCCGTGAGTTGCCCGATGATGCCTCGGCCGAGACCATTCTTGACGCCTATCAGGAAGAAGTGGCAGCACTGAAGCAGGAGTGTGGCTTCCAGACCGCCGACGTGGTCAGCCTGAATCCGGACAACCCCCAGAAAGAAGCCTTCCGCCAGAAATTTCTGGACGAGCATATTCACAGTGAGGATGAAGTCCGCTTCTTCGTCCGTGGTCAGGGGCTGTTCTACCTGCATTTCGGCGCCCAGGTGTATGCCGTACTGTGCCAGCAGAACGACCTGATCAGCGTGCCCGACGGCACCCGTCACTGGTTTGATATGGGCCCGCAGCCCAGATTCACCTGCATTCGCCTGTTCTCCAACCCGGAGGGATGGGTGGCGGATTTCACCGGTGAGGACATCGCCAGTCGCTTGCCCCGGTATGAACAGCTGGCCGGGGCCGCCTGATGATCCGGGTGATTCTTACCGACATCGAAGGCACCACGAGCTCCATTTCCTTCGTGCATGACGTACTGTTTCCTTACGCGGCGGAACACATCGCTGCTTTTGTCCGCGATGGCCAGCCGGACAATCCGGCCATTTCGGAACAGCTTGATGCCGTGGCGGAGCGTTCAGGCGTGCCGCGGGACGATATCGAAGGGTTGATCAACGTGCTCCGCGGCTGGATCCGGGAGGATCGTAAGGAAACCCCGCTCAAGACGCTTCAGGGCATGCTTTGGGAACAGGGCTATCAGCAGGGCGCCTTCCGGGGGCACGTCTACGCGGACGCGGCGGATTACCTGCAGCGCTGGCATGATCGGGGGCTGCGGCTGTTCGTATACTCTTCCGGATCGGTCAAGGCCCAGAAGCTGATTTTCGGTTTTAGTGACGCCGGCGATCTGACGCCGTTTTTTTCAGGCTATTTCGATACCCGGGTGGGTGGCAAGAAAGAAGTGCAGTCCTACCGCAATATCCTCGACCGGCTTGGTGTCGAAGCGGAAACGGTGTTGTTTCTCTCGGACGTGGAAGCGGAGCTTCAGGCAGCGGAAGAAGCCGGCATGGCGACGGCCTGGCTGGTCCGGGACGGCGAGCTTCCGGACGCGAACCGGCCGGTCGCGAGGACGTTTGCCGAGGTGGATAACCTGCTGAAGCGGCGCTAGCCGGCAGGCAGTTCACTGCGAATCAGGGGGGGAGGCGCGCTGTGAGCTTGAGCCGAAAAATCCCATCAGCGCTGGCGGCGTTGGTTGCGCTTCTGCTGGCGGGGTGCAACCCCTTCTCGCAGGCCGACTCCATGATGGCCGAGTACGTGGAGCGGGTTGCCAGGGTTCTCGATGCCGAGCCTGAGCTGTCGGAGCTGCCACAGACGCAGCGCATGCCTCTGCGACGTGATCGACGCCTCGACATGCCGGACCTCGATATGGCCATTCTGGACTTTCTGTCCCTGTATGGCTGTCAGTTGCAGTATGTCGTGGGCGAGCGCAATTCGGTGATGGGGCGGGTGATGGACCCGCTGAACCGCCTGCGCTATGAGCTCCGGTTTATCGAGGCCGCAGAGGAGTGCCTGCCGGAGATCGAACGGAAGGCTCTCAGGACCAGCGTTGAGGAGGCCATCGACAGCAAGCGCGAGTCACTCCCTGTGGCCGTCTGGAACGCCACCTGGGCCACGGAAGAAATCGAGACTCTGTTTACCCTCTCCAAAGGCTATTTTCCTGTGGCGGTGCAGGGCAATCCGGTGTCCGACCTGTCACTGGACCTCGACCGCCTGAATAATACCCTTGATGCCCTGCTAGCGGGACAGCTGGAGCAATCGCTGGATTACGTGGGCGAAATCCACCAGCGCTGGCAGGCGGAACACCGGGCAGGGCAGTTGCTGAACAGCGCGAGCTTGCTGATCGCCAGACTGGACGACGCCACAGCGATCATCCGTACGCGCCTTGGGGACCAGCCCCTGTGCATTGACGGCAAGCCCAACAACCAGTCCGACATTGTCCGCAACATGTTTTTCAGCGTCTACATAGAGCGTATCCAGCCCTACATGAGCGATGTCCGTCGCGGCAGGGAAGCGCTGATCCGGCCACTTTCTGACATGGCGCAGGCCCAGCTCGACGTTATGCCGGATTCCTTCCGGGGGTGGGCTGAGCGGCATCTGAGTCAGCAAGGCGACCGCAGTCTCTGGCAGGAGCTCGACCGGGCGATGAAGGAACATACCGAAAGCTGGCAGCGTCTGCTAGGCCAATGTGGCCTGCGACCGGGCGCCTGAGTTCCGCTAGCGCTGGCTCTCCGGAGTTACCCGAAGAATTTCCTCAATGGTGGTCAGGCCAGACGCCACTTTCTGGGCCCCGCTCAGGCGCAGAGATTTCATGCCGCTTTTATAGGCCTCCAGTCGTAACTCTTCCAGTTCGCACTGATCGGTAATCCGCGAACTCAGTTCGCCGGAAAGTTTGAGGATTTCGTACACACCGGCGCGGCCGTAATAACCGGTATTGCGACACTCCAGGCAGCCCACCGGCCGGTACACCTGTTCCGGCGTAGCCGCTTTCCAGGGTCGGGTCAGGCTTTGCCAGGCCTGTTCGTCGGCCGGCCCGGGAGCTTTGCAATGGGGGCACAGGGTACGTGCCAGCCGCTGTGCCATCACGCCAAGCACCGTCGCCCGGATGAGGTAGGGTGGAATGCCCAGTTCCATCAGCCGCGTGATGGCGCTGGGCGCATCGTTGGTGTGCAGCGTGGAGAGCACCAGATGACCGGTCAGTGCCGATTGCACGGCCATTTCCGCGGTTTCCAGGTCGCGGATCTCGCCGATCATGATGATGTCCGGATCCTGGCGTAACAGGGCCCGTACGCCGGCGGCAAAAGACAGCTCGATGTTGGTCTGAACCTGCATCTGGTTGAACGCCGGCTCGACCATCTCGATCGGGTCTTCAATGGTGCAGATGTTTACCTCGGACGAGGCCAGCTGTTTCAGTGTGGAATACAGCGTGGTGGTCTTACCCGAACCCGTTGGTCCCGTCACCAGTACAATACCGTGGGGACGGTCGGTAATATTGTGCCAGCGTTCCCGGTCCTCGCGGGAGAAGCCCAGTTGCTCATAGGATTTCAACAGCACTTCTGGGTCGAATATCCGCATCACCATCTTCTCGCCGAAGGCGGTAGGCATGGTGGCCAGGCGCAGTTCCACTTCACTGTTGTCGGGCTTGCGGGTTTTGATGCGGCCGTCCTGCGGGCGGCGCTTTTCCGCTACGTTCAGGCGCCCGAGAATCTTCAGACGGCTGGTCACGGCAACACCGACCTGCTCAGGAAATTCGTAAACGTTGTGCAGCACACCATCGATGCGGAAGCGAACCTGGGTGACGTTGCGTCGCGGTTCGATGTGGATGTCCGAGGCACGCTGATCGAAAGCATACTGCAACAGCCAGTCCACGATCTTGACCACGTGCTGGTCGTTGGCATCCGGGTTTTCGTTGGCCCCCAGATCCAGCAGTTGCTCGAAATTCTGGTTCCCAGCGGCGCCATCCCCCTGTCGGCCACTGGCTTTACTGACGGAGTTTGCCAGTTGGTAGAACTCGACGGTGTAGCGCCTCAGATCCTCCGGATTGGCGACGACCCGGCGAATGTCCTTACGCACCGCCTGGCGGAGGTTGCTTTCCCAGTCGTTCTTGAACGGCTCCGCACTGGCGATCAGCACTTCGTCCTGGCCGATTTCCACGGCCAGTATGCCGTGGCGTTGGGCAAAGGCGTATGACATCACTTTCGCGATGGCTGGCGTGTCGATCTTCAGCGGATCAATGTGGTAGTAAGGCTGTCCGGCCCATTCCCCAAGCCACTGGGTCAGCCGATCCAGATCCAGGCTGCGGCCGGAGTTCTGGCTTTTCAGGGCAGCCAGGGCGATCAGCTCCAGCGGGTGTCGGTGCCGTGAGTCGGCACCGATGTTGGCCTGCAGAACCCGGTCGGCGTCCTCCTGGGAGATCTCGCCACTGGTGACCAGGGCGGTTACCAGGTCACGCAGGGTCAGGGTGCTTCGTGGCGGTGCGGGTGCGCGGAGATTGCCCATGGTCACTCCGGTCAGGCGCCCGTGGCGGCTGTGGGACGGTTCACCTTCAGGTGCACCATGGCGACGGTGAACAGCAGGAACGTCAGGATGGTGAGAATCACCGGCGCAACGGCGCCCTCACTGAGCCAGGCGGACACCACCGCCTGGGTGAAGTAGAAAATCACCACAAACGCCATCCAGATATAGCCCCGGTTATGGCCACGAAACACCGGTACGGCGAACGCCAGCAGCGGCAGCAGTTTGACCGTCAGCATCAATGGCACTGACACGCCCTCTACCTGAATCGGGTAAAAGGTGGTGATCAGCAGCGTGGCCAATACCGCAAGGTACAGCGCAATAGTCAGTCTGGCGGTGATGCGGGCTTTCGGATTATGAAGCATGGATACTTTCCGTTAGAAATCGGGTAAATGGCTGCGGCATGTGTTCAGAGAAGTTTCACGGCAAGCGTTGCCAACCGCTCGCCAAAACTCTGGCACACCGCTTTTTCATGGTCCGTCAGTGGCTGCTGCTCGCCGGTGCCCGCCCAGTGGGAGGGGCCGTAAGGTGTTCCGCCCGACGAGGTCTCATTCAGTGCCGGCTCGGAGTAGGGAACACCGCACAGTACCATGCCGTGATGCAGCAGCGGCATCATCATGGTCAGCAGGGTGGTTTCCTGCCCCCCGTGGAGGCTGCCGGTGGAGGTGAACGCCCCGGCCGGCTTGCCCGACAGCGCGCCACTGAGCCACAGGTCGCCGGTGCCATCCAGGAAATGCTTGAGTGGCGCGGCCATGTTGCCGAAGCGGGTCGGGCTGCCAATGACCAGCCCCGCGCACCGGGCAAGGTCGTCCTTACTGGCATAGGGTGCGCCGTGATCGGGCACCGGCGGCAAGGAGGATTCGGTGTCCGGCGATACCGGTGGCACTGAGCGAATGCGTACCTCCATACCATTGACACGGGCCACGCCACGGCCGATCTGGCTGGCCATCTCAGCGGTCTGGCCACTGCGGCTGTAATACAGTACGAGCACGTAGGCATTTTCGGACGACATCGTTACGCTCCGCTCAGAATAAGGTCAGCACGTTTTCCGGTGGCCGCCCCAGAGCGGCCTTGTTGCCATGAACGACGATCGGGCGTTCAATCAGCCTGGGTGTTGCCACCATGGCGCGAATCAGCTCATCGTCACTCAGGTCGTTGTTGTCGAGGTGCAGTTCACGGTACTCCTTTTCCCCCTTGCGCATCAGTTGCCGCGGCTCAAGCCCAAGCCGATTCAGGATCTGTCGCAGCTCGTGCTCTGTCGGTGGGGTTTCAAGGTAGCGTATAATCTCCGGTTCGATACCGCGCGCGGCAAGCAGTTCAAGGGTTTGTCTGGATTTTGAGCAGCGGGGGTTGTGGAAAATGCGGGTCGGTTCTGTCATCTTCTGGCCTGAGTTGAGTTTGGCTGTCCTGAATTCCGGATGCCCCGTAGTCTAACAGGAGGACTCCCCGTGCAGTACCCTGCAAGGTTTCGTTGTCGGAATCGGTTTTCAACCGCAATGGTCGTTGTCGCATTCGGATTGCTGGCGGGCTGTGAGCAGCTGGAATTCGAGCAGGCTCAGGGCGAACCGTTAGACTGGGAAGATCTTCGGGGTCAATGGGTGCTGGTCAACTACTGGGCCGAATGGTGCAAGCCCTGTCTTGAAGAGATCCCCGAGCTCAACCGGGTGAATGAAAGCAGCCGGTTCACGGTGCTGGGTGTGAACTTCGACGGCATCCGCGGCCAGGAACTGGTGGATCTTGGTGACACCATGGGCATTGAATTTACCATGCTGGCGGAGGATCCCGGCACTGAATTCGGCTGGAAAACCCCCGTGGCACTGCCCGCCACCTTCGTTATTGATCCGGACGGCGAGCTGCGCGAGACCCGCTTCGGGCCGCAGACCGAAGAACAACTGAAAGAATTGACGGGCGGCTGAGGCCGACCGCGACTGTAATTCAACCGCAGGACTACCCCGACGTTATGGCGCAAACCTTCGTACACCTACGCGTACACTCCGAATACTCCATGGTGGATGGACTGGTGCGGGTCAAACCGCTGATCAGCCGCGTGGCGGAGTTGGGGATGCCTGCGGTGGGGCTGACCGAGCAGTCCAACATGTGCTCCCTGGTGCGCTTTTACAAAGCGGCGACCGGCGCGGGGGTGAAGCCTATCATTGGGGCAGACCTGTGGGTGGAAAACCCGGAGGAGCCTGAAAACCCGTTTCGCCTGACCTTGCTGGCCCGTGATAACGACGGTTACCTGCATCTGACCGAAATCATCAGCCAGGGCTATACCGAAGGCCAGCGATTCGGCAAGCCCATCATTCAGCGGGCCTGGCTGGAAGCCCGGGCCGGCGGACTGATTGCCCTGTCCGGCGGCAAGATGGGCGACGTGGGCAAGGCCTTGCTGGCCGGCAAGCCGGATCTGGCCCGCGAGCGTGCCCGCTACTGGAGCGAATTGTACCCGGACAGCTATTACCTGGAACTGCAGCGCACCGGTCGCGCCGGCGACGAAGACTGTCTGCATCTGAGCGTTGAACTGGCGGAACAGCTGGAGATACCGGTTGTCGCCACCAACGACGTCCACTTCCTCTACGCGGACGATTTCGAGGCGCACGAGGCCCGGGTCTGCATCGGTGAAAGCCGCACCCTCGATGACCCCCGCCGCGATCGCCGCTTCAGCGATCAGCAATACCTGCGCAGCGCCGACGAAATGATCGAGCTGTTCAGTGACATCCCCGAGGCCATCGAAAATACCGTGGAAATTGCCCGTCGCTGCTCGGTCAAGGTTCGCATGGGGGAATACTTCCTGCCGAACTACCCGATTCCGGACGGCATGACCATGGACGAGTACTTCCGCAAGGTGTCGGAAGAGGGGCTTGAGGAGCGGCTGGCGAAAACCCTGAGCAAGGACGACCCTGAGTACGATACCAAGCGGGAAGCCTATTACACGCGGCTGAACTTCGAACTGGATATCATCATCCAGATGGGGTTCCCGGGTTACTTCCTCATCGTAATGGACTTCATCAAGTGGGCGAAAAACAACGGCGTGCCGGTGGGCCCTGGCCGGGGTTCCGGTGCCGGCTCGCTGGTGGCGTATGCCCAGCTGATCACCGATCTCGATCCGCTGGAATACGACCTGCTGTTCGAGCGTTTCCTGAATCCGGAACGGGTCTCCATGCCCGACTTCGACGTTGACTTCTGCATGGAAGGCCGGGACCGGGTGATTGCCTATGTGGCCGAGAAATACGGTCGCGAAGCAGTTTCCCAGATCATTACCTTCGGTACCATGGCGGCCAAGGCGGTGGTGCGCGACGTGGCCCGGGTGCAGGGCAAGTCCTACGGTCTGGCGGACAAGCTTTCCAAGATGATTCCGTTCGAACCGGGCATGACCCTGGAAAAGGCCATTGAGCAGGAGCCCCAGCTCGGCGAATTCCTTGAAAACGACGAGGAAGCCCAGGAGATCTGGGATATGGCCCTGAAGCTGGAAGGGGTGTGCCGGAACGCCGGTAAGCACGCAGGGGGTGTGGTCATCGCCCCCACCAAGATTACCGATTTCTCGCCGCTGTATTGTGACGACGAAGGCGGCAGCCTGGTTACCCAGTTCGACAAAGGGGATGTGGAAGACGCCGGCCTGGTGAAGTTCGACTTCCTCGGTCTGCGGACCCTCACGATCATCGACTGGGCTCTGAAGATGATCAACCCACGCCGCGAAAAACGCGGGCTGGCACCGCTGGACATCAACGAGATTCCGCTGGTGGACGCGCCGTCTTTCGAGATGCTGAAAAAAGCGGAAACCACGGCGGTGTTCCAGCTGGAATCCCGCGGCATGAAAGACCTGATCCGCCGCCTGCAGCCGGACTCCCTGGAAGACATGATCGCCCTGGTGGCGCTGTTCCGCCCCGGGCCGTTGCAGTCCGGCATGGTGGACGACTTCATCGATCGGAAGCACGGTCGCCAGCCGATGTCTTTCCCGCATCCGGACTACCAGTACGAAGGCCTGAAGCCGGTGCTGGAGCCCACCTACGGGGTCATCCTGTACCAGGAGCAGGTCATGCAGATCGCTCAGGTCATGGCCGGCTATACCCTCGGTGGCGCCGACATGTTGCGCCGCGCCATGGGTAAGAAAAAACCCGAGGAAATGGCCAAGCAGAAGCAGATCTTCCTGGACGGTTGCGAAAACAACGGCATCAACAAGACCCTGGCGGAGAACATCTTCGACCTGGTGGAAAAATTCGCCGGTTACGGTTTCAACAAGTCCCACTCCGCCGCTTACGCGCTGGTGTCCTATCAGACCCTGTGGCTGAAGGCCCATTACCCGGCCGAATTCATGGCCGCGGTACTCACCGCTGATATGCAGAACACCGACAAGGTGGTCACGCTGGTGGAAGAGTGCCGGAACATGAAGCTGGATCTGCTGGTGCCGGATGTCAGCCGTTCCGAGTTCACCTTCACGGTGAACGATGAAGGCCAGATCGTTTACGGGCTGGGCGCCATCAAAGGCCTCGGGGAAGGGCCGATCCAGAGCATTGTGGATGGTCGCGCCGACGGCGAGCCTTATCAGGACATTTTCGATTTCTGTCGCCGGGTGGATCCGAAGAAGGTCAACAAGCGGGCGATGGAAGCGCTGATTCGTTCCGGTGCCATGGACAAGCTAGGCGCGGGCCGCGCGCAACTGATGGCCAGCATCGACAAGGCCGTGCAGCAGGCCGGTCAGCAGTCCCGTAACGATGCCGTGGGTATGATGGACATGTTCGGTGAAACCCTGGAAGCCAGCGGTGATACCGATCCCTACGAAGACGTCGCCCAGGTGCGCGAGTGGCCGGAGAAAGAGCGGCTGAAAGGGGAGAAAGACACCCTCGGGCTGTATCTGACCGGCCACCCGTTCGATGAGTACGAGCGGGAAGTGCGCCGCTTTGTGCGCTCGTCCATTGCCGATCTGAAGCCCAACAAATCCCCCCAGCGGGTTGCGGGTCTGGTAGTTGCCCAGCGCACCATGAAGACCCGCACCGGCTCGACCATGTGCTTCATCACACTGGATGACCGCAGTGCCCGTATCGAGGCGACCCTGTTCTCGGAAGCCTTCTTCGAAAACCGGGAATTGCTGCAGTCGGATCAGGTCATCGTGGTGGAAGGGCAGGTCAGCCACGACGATTACTCCGGGCAGATGAAAATGCGCGTCAGCTCGGTGATGGATGTAGGCACCGCGCGCCAGCAGTTCAGCCGCGGATTGAAGCTGTCACTTCACGCGGACCAGCTCCAGAACGGCCTGCTCGACAAACTCGACAACACCCTCAGGCCATTTCGCTGCGAAGGCAGCCCGGTGTGGATCGAGTACAGCAGCAACGACGCCAGTACCCGCATAGAACTGGGAGAAGGGTGGCGAGTTCAGCCAGATGACGACCTGTTGCTGGAACTTCGGTACCTCGTGGGCGACCGGGCCGTAGAACTGGTCTATGATTGAGGTAATCCGGCAAGGTTCGGTCTGGTCCCTCAGCTGACATATTGATAAGTTACAGTTTTGTCAGGAAGCGGACTCATACCAATGTCCGCTTTAGCCATGGTCCGGGCGCTGTTATCTTTGTCCAAAATTCTGGTTTGGCGGGATGAATTTTCCGTCTGGCAATCAAATGATGGAACATCATGAACCCTAATTATCTGGATTTCGAACAACCCATTGCCGACCTTGAAGCCAAGATTGAAGAGCTTCGCATGGTGGGTAACGACACCGACATCAACATCTCCGATGAAATCAACCGGCTCAAGAACAAGAGTGTCAGCCTGACGGAGAGCATCTTTTCCGACCTCCAGCCGTGGGATGTGGCGCGCCTGGCTCGGCATCCCCGCCGTCCTTATACCCTCGACTACATCGAGATGATGTTCGATGATTTTGACGAGTTGCATGGTGACCGTCGGTATGCCGATGATTTGTCGATTGTGGGTGGCACCGCGCGCCTGGACGACAAGCCGGTTATGATCATCGGTCATCAGAAGGGGCGGGAAGTCCGTGACAAGGTCAAGCGGAATTTTGGCATGCCGCGCCCGGAGGGGTACCGAAAGGCTTTACGCCTGATGGAGATGGCCGAGCGGTTCAGTATGCCGATCCTGACCTTCATCGACACCCCGGGAGCCTACCCGGGTATTGGCGCGGAAGAGCGAGGCCAAAGCGAAGCCATCGCGTTCAATCTGGCCGTCATGTCACGTCTCAAAACGCCGATCATTTCCACGGTTATCGGCGAGGGTGGTTCCGGTGGTGCGCTCGCCATTGGTGTGTGCGATCAGCTGAACATGCTGCAGTATTCCACCTACGCAGTGATTTCTCCCGAAGGTTGTGCCTCTATTCTGTGGAAGAGTGCCGAGTATGCGGCGCAGGCTGCAGAAGCCATGGGGGTGACTGCTGATCGCCTGAAGGATCTCGGGCTGGCGGATAACGTTATCAAGGAGCCGTTGGGTGGTGCGCACCGCAATCCGGAAAAAATGTCGGAAGCACTTCGCGAGACCCTGAAGAAAGGGGTTGCCGAGTTAAGCCGCCTCCCCACCGACGAATTGGTGTCCCGCCGTTACGAGCGGCTGACCCGATATGACACCGGGCGGTAAATCCGTCCCGGACTTCTCCTGGCCGGCGGAAGTGCGTGAGTCGGTCAGGCGCCTCCCCGATGCATCGCAAGTGTGGGTCGCGCTCAGCGGTGGCCTGGACTCCGTTTTACTGCTCCATGTGGTAGCCCGCTATTGCAGCCACCACCGTATTGTTCAGGCGGTTCACGTCAATCATCAGTTGCAGCCCAATGCCGCCGAGACGGAGCAGTTCTGCCGTGATCTTTGTGCCGGTCTGGGTGTACCACTGACCGTTGAACGTGTGTCGGTGCCTGTCAACAGCAGGAGCGGCTCCACCACCGGGGGTATCGAAGAGGCAGCCCGCCATGCCCGCTACGACGTATTCGAGCGCATTCTGCAGTGCGAAGAGCTTTTGTTGATGGCTCACCATGGCGACGACCAGGCCGAAACCGTGCTGTTCAGAATGTTGCGTGGCAGTGGGGTGGGCGGACTTGCCGGCATGCCATCGACCCGCGCGCTTGGCCGGGGCCGGCTACACCGTCCTTTGCTGGCATTCAGTCGTGACCAGATCCACGCCTGGGCGCGTCAGGCACGGTTGACCTGGGTTGAAGATCCAAGCAACAGCGACCAGACCTACGACCGGAATTATCTTCGGCACTCGGTGATGCCGCTGTTGAAATCGCGCTGGCCATCTCTGGTCAAACGCCTCGGGCACAGCGCCCGCGCCTGTGGCGAACAGGAGGAGCTGGCGGCGTCACTGGCGCAGATCCACTATGCCTCTGTCGCCGGCGGCGAGGGGCGGTTGCGTGTGGCGCAGATGTTGGGGCTGAGCCATGTGGAGCAGAAAAATTTGCTGCACTGGTGGATTACCCGCCGAGGCTACCGTTTTCCGACCGTTGCGAACTGGGGGCAGGCGCTCAATGACCTGTTGCGGGCAGCGCCGGACAGGGAACCGGAGTTTCGCGGCGATGGATACACCCTGCGGCGTTTCCATGGCTGGATCTATCTGGTGCCCGATCAGCCCGTTATCGAATTGACGCCGCAACCCTTGTCGCCTGGGCGGCCGATAACCATAGGTCCCTGGCGACTGATGCTGCAATCCACCACTACCCCGGAACGCCCGCCCCCGCCAATACGAATATCTACGAGGCTTGGTGGTGAGCGCATCCGCCCGCGTCCCGATGGCCCGTCCAGACCCCTGAAAAAATGGCTGCAGGAGCAGCGGGTGCCCCCCTGGGAGAGGCCCTGTATACCGCTGGTTTTCGAGCAGGCGGAGGGGCAGGTCGAGCTGGTTGCCGTTGGCGATTTATGGCTTTCTGAAAAATACGCCGGAGAGGCCCCCGCTGCCGGCTGGCGCATTGTTGTGGAGCGGGAATGTGATTGAGTAAGAGGGGGCTTTCTGGTAGTCTGGCGTCCCATCTTGAGATGACAATCTCCCTCCTTCACCGAACCAGACAAATCACGGAATCTGCATGACGCGTTATATTTTCGTCACCGGCGGTGTCGTGTCCTCCTTGGGGAAAGGTATCGCATCAGCCTCGCTGGCTGCGATCCTCGAGGCACGCGGCCTGAAGGTCACTATTCTCAAGCTGGACCCGTACATCAACGTGGACCCCGGCACCATGAGCCCGTTCCAGCACGGTGAAGTTTTTGTCACCGAAGACGGCGCGGAAACCGACCTCGACCTGGGCCACTACGAGCGCTTTATTCGCACTCCCATGAGCAAGCGCAATAACTTCACCACCGGTCGCGTGTACGAAGAAGTTATCCGCAAGGAACGCCGTGGCGATTATCTCGGCGGCACCGTGCAGGTGATCCCCCACATCACCGACGAGATCAAGCGCCGTGTGGTGGAGGGTGCTGCCGGAGCCGATGTTGCACTGATCGAGATTGGCGGCACCGTGGGTGACATCGAGTCCCTGCCGTTTCTGGAGGCCTGTCGTCAGCTCAAGGTGGAAGTGGGCGCGCAGCGTGCGCTGTTCATGCACCTCACGCTGGTTCCGTACATTGCGACCGCGGGCGAAATCAAAACCAAGCCGACGCAGCATTCTGTCAAGGAAATGCGCTCCATCGGTCTGCAGCCGGACATCCTGTTGTGCCGTTCCGAGTACGAAGTGGATGCCAGCTCCCGTCGCAAGATTGCCCTGTTTACCAACGTGGAAGAGCGAGCGGTCATCCCGCTTCAGGATGCTAAGTCCATCTACGCCATTCCGCGCATGCTTCACGAATACGGGCTGGATCAGCTGGTTATTGAACGCTTCAATCTAGACGCCCGCCCGGCGGATCTGAGCGAGTGGGATGAAGTGGTGGATTCGCTGATGAATCCCCAGAACGAAGTCACCATTGCGATGGTGGGCAAGTACATGGAGTTGCTCGAGGCCTACAAGTCTCTGATCGAATCGTTGCTCCATGCCGGTATCAAGACTCGCACCAAGGTCAACATCAACTACATCGATTCTGAAGACATCGAGCGTGACGGCACCGGCGCACTTGAAAGCGCCGACGCCATTCTGGTGCCCGGCGGCTTTGGCGAGCGTGGTGTGGAAGGGAAGATCCGCACAGTCCAGTACGCTCGTGAGAACAAAGTGCCGTATCTGGGCATCTGTCTGGGGATGCAGGTGGCGGTCATTGAGTACGCACGTAATGTCGCCGGTCTCAAAGACGCCCACAGCACCGAATTCCGCGAACATACCCCCGAGCCGGTTGTTGGTCTGATTACCGAATGGCTGGATGCCAGCGGTACCACGGAAGAGCGCACCGAGGAATCGGATCTGGGTGGGACCATGCGCCTGGGCGCGCAGGACTGCGTGCTGACCGACGGCTCGACCATTGCGGCCTGCTACGGCAAGAAAACCATTCGTGAGCGTCACCGCCATCGCTATGAGGTCAACAACCACTTCCTGCCGAATCTGGAAGAAGCTGGCCTGCAGATCTCCGGTCGATCCACCGACGGTCGCCTGGTGGAAGTTGTTGAGGCACCGGACCATCCCTGGTTCGTCGCGTGTCAGTTCCACCCGGAATTCACCTCAACGCCTCGTGACGGTCACCCCTTGTTCAAGGGCTTTGTCCAGGCCGCGCTGGCGCGCAAGAAGGAATCCTGAGCATGGCGCAGAGCAGGGTCAATGTCGCCGGAATTGAAGTCGCCAACGATCAGCCTTTCGTGCTGTTCGGCGGCATGAACGTACTGGAGTCCGCCGAGTTGGCGATGGAGGTGGCCGAAGCCTATGTGCAAGCCACCAGCAAGCTGGGCATTCCCTACGTGTTCAAAGCGTCCTTCGACAAGGCTAACCGTTCGTCGGTCAACTCGTTCCGTGGCCCGGGCCTGGAAAAGGGGTTGCAGATTCTGGCGGACATCAAGAGCAAGTTCGGCGTCCCCATTATTTCCGATGTCCACGAACCAGCCCAGGCAGCGCCCGCGGCTGAAGTCTGCGACATCATCCAGTTGCCGGCTTTCCTGAGTCGTCAGACCGATCTGGTGGTGGCCATGGCCAAAACCGGCGCAGTGATCAACATCAAGAAGGCTCAGTTCCTCGCGCCCCAGGAAATGAAGCACATCATCACCAAGTGCGAAGAAGCGGGTAACGACAAGGTGATCCTGTGCGAGCGGGGCAGCAGCTTCGGCTATAACAACCTGGTGGTGGACATGCTCGGCTTCGGCATCATGAAGTCGATGAACGTGCCGGTGATGTTTGATGTGACGCACTCCTTGCAGATGCCCGGCGGACGCGCCGATTCCGCCGGTGGCCGACGCGCCCAGGTGACCGATCTGGCGCTGGCGGGCATGTCCCAGGGCCTGGCAGGCTTATTCCTGGAGGCTCACCCGGACCCGGATCAGGCCAAATGCGATGGCCCCTGCGCCCTGCGCCTGAGCCAGCTGGAGCCATTCCTCCAGCGGGTGAAAGCGGTGGATGATCTTGTTAAGAGTTTTAAACCTATCGACACCGCTTGATTGGCGGTGTTCGTTTTTGTCCTGTTCAGGAGTACGAACAGGTGGGGGATGGCTTTCCGAAACACGCTCCTTGCGGCACATCCATGTGACGCTTGGGCTCCGCCATCCATGGCTCCGCACAGTTTCGGAAAGCCATCCCCCACCTGCTCTAGACGAATCAACGAGTTAAAACCTTTAAGACATTGAAAACCTGGAGAACCAGAAGAATGACCAAGATTGCCAACATCAAAGCCCGTGAGGTTCTGGATTCACGCGGTAACCCGACCGTAGAAGCTGACGTGATTCTGGAAGACGGAACGCTGGGTCGCGCGTGTGCGCCATCAGGTGCTTCCACCGGCTCCCGCGAAGCGCTGGAACTGCGTGACGGTGATGCGTCCCGCTACCTTGGCAAAGGTGTTCGCAAGGCCGTTGAGGCGGTGAATGGCAAGATCCGTGAGGCGCTTGTCGGTAAAGACGCTGCGGACCAGCGTGATCTCGACAACGTCATGCTGGAGCTGGATGGCACCGAGAACAAGGCCAATCTGGGCGCCAACGCCATTCTGGCGGTTTCCCTGGCAGCCGCCAAGGCAGCGGCGATTTCTCTGGGCAAGCCGTTGTACGAGCACATTGCCGACATCAACGGTACCTCTGGCAAGTTCTCCATGCCGGTACCGATGATGAACATCCTCAACGGCGGTGAGCATGCGGACAACAATGTTGATATTCAGGAGTTCATGGTTCAGCCGGTCGCGGCCAAGAGCTTTGGTGAGGCCCTGCGCATTGGTGCCGAGATTTTCCACAGCCTTAAGAAAGTGCTGAAAGCTCAGGGCCTGAACACGGCGGTAGGTGACGAGGGCGGTTTTGCACCTGACCTGCCGTCCAACGAAGCGGCGCTGGCGGTCATTCAGGAAGCGGTCGAAAAGGCCGGGTACAAGCTGGGTTCCGATGTTACCCTGGCGCTGGACTGTGCCTCTTCCGAGTTCTACAAGGACGGCCAGTATCAGCTGTCCGGCGAGGGCAAAAGCTTTGATTCAGAAGGTTTTGCCGATTACCTGGCGGGCCTGTGTGAACGCTACCCGATTGTCTCCATTGAAGACGGCATGGACGAGAGCGACTGGGATGGCTGGAAAGTCCTGACCGACAAGCTGGGTGACAAGGTCCAGCTGGTGGGTGATGACCTGTTCGTCACCAACACCAAAATCCTCAAGCAGGGTATCGACAAGGGCGTGGGTAACTCCATCCTGATCAAGTTCAACCAGATCGGCAGCCTGAGCGAAACCCTCGACGCCATCAAGATGGCCCAGGACGCCGGCTTTACAGCGGTCATTTCCCACCGCTCCGGCGAGACCGAGGACACCACCATTGCCGATCTGGCAGTGGCCACCTGCGCTGGTCAGATCAAGACCGGCTCCCTGTGTCGCTCCGACCGCGTTGCCAAGTACAACCAGTTGCTGCGTATCGAGGAAACTCTGGACGGCAAGGCGCCATACCGCGGTCTGACCGAGATCAAGGGTCAGGGCTGAGGTCCGCCAGAGTCATTTTTTATCTGTATTGACCTCAAATTCAGGTAACAAAATGTTAAGGCCATCGTGTTCTGAATGAAAACTCAGACACGATGGCCTTTTTACACAATCATTTAGAAGAATTTGTTGTTAATCTACTCTAACGTCTATACTCAACATCCGATGTTGGTTTTTTGTTCGGCTTTCACGAAACGGAATGAGCAATGAAGTTGCTTTGGTCCATCATGGCTGTGCTGATACTCTTGCTGCAGGTTCGCCTGTGGGTCGGGGAGGGTAGCTTCGCGCAGGTGTGGACCCTGGAGCAGTCCATTGCCGAGCAGCGTGAAGAAAATGCCGAACTGTCCGTCCGCAATGAGCGCCTCTATGCCGAAGTCCGCAACCTGCGTAATGAGCAGGGCGCCGTTGAAGAGCGTGCCCGGATGAATCTCGGACTGATCCGCGAGGACGAAACCTTCTTCCTGGTCGTGGAAAACTGATCCTTTCCAATGGCGCATCCCCGTTTCTGGTTGATAGTCCCGGCAGCTGGCATTGGTCAGCGCATGCAGTCCGAGTGTCCCAAGCAATACCTCAAGATTGACCATCGCTTCATTCTTGATATCACTCTTTCCCGAACCCTGGAGGCCGCCCCTTTTGCCGGCTGTGTGGTTGCCCTCAATCCGGCGGATGCCTGGTGGTCGTCTACCGATGCCAGCAAAGATGCCCGTATCCAGACCTGTCCGGGCGGCTCGGAGCGCGCCGATTCCGTGCTGGCGGCCCTGCAGGCGCTGGCCGGAACGGCGGCTCCGGACGATTGGGTTCTGGTGCATGATGCTGCCCGCCCGTGCCTGCATCCGGACGATCTGGTCCGTCTGATGTCACAGCTCGAACATCATGCCGTCGGTGGCCTTCTGGCTGCGCCGGTGGCGGATACCATCAAGCGAAGCGGTCCAACGGGCTTGCCGGAGGTGGTCGAAACCGTCGACCGTCGCCAGTTGTGGCGTGCACTTACCCCTCAGATGTTTCGCTACTCCACGCTGGTTGCCGCCCTCCGACATGCCCTGAACGAGGGGCATCCTGTTACCGATGAATCCTCTGCCGTGGAGTTTTCAGGTAACATACCGGTACTGGTAGAAGGCCGGCCGGACAACATCAAAGTGACCGTCCCGGCGGATCTCGCTCTGGCGGGATTCATCCTCAGCCAGCTCTGAATTTTCCTGCACGACTTCGGGAACAGCATCTATGCGTATTGGTCAGGGCTTTGACGTCCATGCCTTTTGTGAAGGCGATTTCGTTACTCTCGGGGGCGTACGTTTACCCCACCACCAGGGGCTTGAAGCCCATTCCGATGGTGATGTGTTGCTGCACGCACTCTCGGACGCATTGCTCGGTGCGGTCGCGCTCGGTGATATCGGGCACCTTTTCCCCGACACCAGCGAGGAATGGGCGGGTGCCGACAGCCGCGACCTTCTTCGTCGGGTCATGGCCCGGGTGCAGGAGGAGGGTTATGGGGTGGTGAATGTGGATACCACGATCATTGCCCAGGCACCCAAAATGGCACCCCATGTCGAGGCCATGCGCCTCAATATATCCGAGGATCTAGGCATTCCGGCCAGCCGGGTCAGCGTGAAAGCGACCACGACCGAGAAGCTGGGGTTTGCCGGTCGCGGTGAGGGCATTGCCTGCCAGGCGATTTGTCTGCTTGAGCCGGTGGTGTCGTGAGCAATCCAGCGCAAACGCCTGCCGAATGGCGGCTGGACTGGCCAACCTCACGGGGCAGCAGGATTGCCGCTGCCGAACTCAAGCGTGTGCCGGACGACTTCAGAGTCTTTGAGGATCTCGGGATGAGGGGCTTCCCGGAGGCGGGCGGGCCGGACACGGAGATCGCCACCGGCGAACACCTGTGTCTGTACCTGGAGAAAACCGGCGATAATACCGAATACGTGGCCCGACAGCTGGCGCGGCTAAGCGGGTGTCGTCATTTTGACGTGGGCTTTTGCGGGTTGAAAGATCGGAATGCGGTGACCCGACAGTGGTTCAGCCTCTACCGTCCCGGTATGGACGCCGAAGACGAGGCCTTCATCGCGCAGGTTGTTGAGCATTGGCCGGTTATTGCCCACACGCGTTCGCCACGCAAGCTTCGTCGTGGGGATCACCGTGGGAATCGGTTCGAGATCACTCTGCGTGACGTTACCGGGGAGGCGGAAGCCATCGATCGGGCGCTGGCGGAACTGTCTGTCTCCGGTGCCCCGAACTATTTTGGCCGGCAGCGTTTTGGCCATCACGGCGCCAATCTTGACCGAGCCCTGACCCTTGATCCCTCCAGACTTCACAGATCGGGTCGGAAAGGGAGCAAAAAGGGCGGCCGGGCGCGGCCGGGCTCTGGCAGTCAGGACAGTAAAAACGTATTGTACTTTTCTGCCGCGCGCTCGTGGTTGTTCAACGAGGTGTTGGGGCATCGGGTGGTCGCAGGAAACTGGCGAGAGCTTCTCGATGGCGAGCCAGGCTCCGGCCCTGAATCGGTGCCTCAGGTTACCGGTCCTCTGTGGGGGGATGGCGGTACCGAGGCAGTGGCGGAACAGGGGGCGCTGGAGCGTGGCATCGTTGCCCGGGCGCCCGGCCTGGAGGCGCTGTTTTCCCAGACCCGCATGAAGCCCGAACGGCGGCCTCTCATGGCCATGCCGGGGCAGCTGCAATGGCAATGGCTTGACGCTGAGGTGTTGCGGGTGGATTTCTGGTTGGCGCCCGGGCAGTACGCCACGACTGTATTGGCGGACATATTCGAGTTGCGAGAAGGGGCATCGGGCCCCGAATAAAAAATATCCGGGCAGGCAATCTGCGATCAGGTGCGATGACCCGGAACGAAAAGGCTAGCGGAGAAAATTGTGCGCATACTGTTATCCAACGATGACGGTGTTCATTCACCGGGTCTGCAGGCGTTGTATGAGGGGCTCTCGGGTATCGGAGAGCTGGAGGTTGTTGCTCCGGATCGAGATCACAGCGGAGCCAGCAATGCCCTGACACTGAACCGACCGCTGATGGTTGAGGAGCATCCAAACGGCTTTCGTTCGGTGGACGGGACCCCGACGGACTGTGTTCACCTCGCGGTCAACGGACTCTTCGGTCAGGTGTTCGACCGGGTGGTCTCGGGGATCAATACCCACGCCAATCTGGGCGATGACATCATCTATTCCGGCACTGTGGCCGCGGCCACCGAAGGCCGCAATCTGGGCCTGCCCGCCATTGCCGTATCATTGGTCAACGAAGGGCATTCTCACTACGAGACGGCGGCCCGGGTTGTGCGGATTCTTCTGGAAGGCAAGAAGCCGCTTTCCCTTGGGCCGCGTTGCATTCTCAATGTTAATGTGCCGGATGTGCCCTGGGAGCAGCTGGCAGGGTTCCGGGTGACCCGCCTGGGGCATCGCGATCGTGCCGAGGGCGCGATTCCCATGACTTGTCCGCGGGGCAAGGAACGCTACTGGATCGGCGCCGCCGGCCAGGGCAGTGACGCCGGGCCGGGCACAGACTTCCATGCCGTTCGTGAGAACTACGTTTCCATCACTCCGGTGCAGGTGGACATGACCCGGCATGAGGCGCTGTCACCACTGCGGGAATGGGTCGAGGACGTCAATGCCGGGGAGGTGCGTTGATGGTCGCGGAACTTCAGGGGATCGGCATGACGTCCCGCAGGACCCGCATGCGCCTGATCCAGCGGCTCAGGGACGCGGGAATCCAGGACGAACGGGTGCTGGCCGTGATGGGCGATGTGCCTCGCCATATATTTCTCGATGAAGCGCTGTCTCACCGAGCCTACGAAGACACCTCCCTGCCGATCGGTTACAGCCAGACGCTGTCTCAGCCGTACATCGTTGCCAGAATGACGGAAATCCTGATGCAACATCAACCGACCCGCGTGCTTGAACTGGGCACGGGGTCCGGTTATCAGACCGCGATCCTCGCGCACCTGGTGGATCTGGTGTTCAGTGTCGAACGCATCAAACCACTCCAGGATCGAGCCCGTGACCGGCTTCGCCAGCTGAATCTGCGCAATACTCTGCTCAAGCACGCTGACGGGGGCATGGGCTGGCCCGAGAAAGGTCCGTTTGATGGCATTATGCTGACGGCAGCGCCGAAAGATATTCCGGCGGAGTTAAAGGCTCAGTTGGCCGACGGAGGCGTTATCGTCGCTCCGGTTGGGGAGGCGGAGCAGACGCTGGTCAAGATGGTGCGTCGCGGAGACACTTTCGAGTCTACTCGAATTGAAGCCGTCAATTTTGTGCCCCTTCTGGGCGGGGTTATCCGGTGACAGAGCGTTCCCGTGAGCATCGTCTGTATGCCGTGTTTCTGCGCGGCATTGCCATGGGTGCCGCTGATATAGTGCCCGGCGTTTCCGGCGGCACCATAGCCTTTATTACCGGTATCTATTTCCGGCTTCTGGAAGCAATCAATGCCGTCCCTGGCGCTGTCCTCGGCCAGTTGTTGCGGGGCGATGTGAAAGGCTTCTGGTGGCGTTGCGACGGCAACTTTCTGGTGTGCCTGCTGGCCGGTATTCTTGCGAGCATTGCCACTCTGGCCTCGGCCATCAGTTACGCTCTCGAAACCTATCCGATTCTGATCTGGAGTTTCTTCTTCGGGTTGATCGTGGCGTCGGTATGGCACGTCGGCCGTCAGGTTCGCGCCTTTGTTCCTGGCCTGTTGGTGCCGCTGATCGCCGGTATCGCGTTCGCCTGGTGGGTGTCTACGCTGCCAGCCGGGCAGGTCAATCCTTCCGGTCTGGTTTTTCTGGGGGCAGGGGCTCTTGCTATTTGCGCAATGATCCTCCCCGGGATATCCGGCAGTTTCATTCTGGTGATCCTCGGCATGTATGCGCCGGTGCTGGAGGCGATCCGGAACCTGGAAGCCGGACTATTGCTGCTTTTTGCTCTGGGGTGCGTGGCTGGCATTCTGTCGATTGCCCGTGTCATCACCTGGGCCTTCCACCGTTACCATGATCCCGTGCTGGCACTTTTGACCGGATTCATGATTGGCGCGCTGAACAAAGTGTGGCCCTGGAAAGAGACCCTGAGCTGGCGGACCAACAGCTCGGGTGAACAGGTGGCACTGAATGAAGCCAGTGTCAGCCCCGGCTATTACGCGGAATTGACCGGCCTCGACCCACACCTTGCGCTCGCTGTTGCCATGGCCATAGGTGGCTTTGCGCTGGTGTTGCTGGTGGAGTGGTTTGGTGGCCGCAACCGGCCGTGACCGGGAAGGGTGTTACTTTTTGAACAGTTGATGTGTGTGAACCGGTAACAAAGGTGGCCGCCGAGTAACTTGGCTTTGCCTACAAAATGTGCAATATATTAGCGAGTTACTGCAATTACTTTAGAAGCTGTCGTATTTTTCATACGGAAATTTTATAAAGGGGCCGTTTTTATACCTGTGAGATGTTTGCGTGGGTTTCCCCAATCCGGCTTTCGCGCCGGTTTCCGGTTCCTCTCGGGTGCCAGGCGTAAGCTGTTGTCCGGCCGGACTACCCGCGTGCCCGCCGTCATTCCACTTCTGATAGTACTGCTGACAGGTCCGATATTAACCACCGGTTGCAACACCACCGCCATTTATCAGGATGACCGCTATAACCCGCCTGTGTTCTGGGGGCGTCACGTGGTCAAGCCCGGGGAAACGCTCTACAGCATTGCGTGGCGGTATGGCAGGGATTACAGGGAGCTGGGCAATGCCAACGGCCTGAGCGAACCCTGGACCCTGAACGCCGGGCAGGTTCTGCGTCTGGACGTCCGCGGCACCGTCACCTCCACAGCCCGCAACAACAGCGAGCGTAAGCCTGCGACCACAGCGCCCGCACGAAAAGTCACCCAAGCGCCCCCGAAAACCGAGCCTAAACCCAAGGTGTCCAAGGCGCCTGACCGCAAATCAACCCTGAACAATCAGTCCCAGACCGTCGCCAGTATAAACTGGCGCTGGCCGCACGTTGGCACCGTTATTGCAGGTTATTCAACGTCCGGTAAAGTCAATAAAGGTGTTGATATCGCAGGAGATCCGGGAGATGCTGTCAAGGCAGCCGCCGGTGGCAATGTCGTCTACGCCGGAAGTGGATTGCTCGGTTACGGTAATCTGATTATTGTTAACCACAACGAGCACTATCTGAGTGCTTACGCTCACAACCGCAAGATACTGGTGCAGGAAGGGGAGGACGTAAAAGCCGGGCAGGTTATTGCAGAGCTCGGAAGCAGCGGTTCAGATCGACCCAAATTGCATTTTGAGATTCGCAAGAATGGCAATCCGGTTGATCCCACGCATTATCTACCGCCACGCTGACCGTGAAATCGTAACCTGGAACATGGACTCCCGGCACTGACAGACACAGCCGACAACGAACAATAAAAAGAACGGTTACAGCCGTTGTAACCAGCCAATAGCTAAATGTCCTGAAAACAAGCGAATACCGAAGGTGCTCACAATAATAAGAAGTCGTGGGCGAACAACCAGGATTATTGAGAGGCGGGGCAAGACATATGTCAGCAGATCAAGACGAACTCATCATCGACCGTGTGAGCGACATCGAAGACGCCGAAGAGCAGCTTCTGGCGGAAGACAAGGTCGAAAAAGAACCTTCTGACCCGGAAGTGGCAGAAGTTGAAGAAGGTATCCCGGCCCAGGGCCGTTATTTCACCAGCCAGAAACAACTCGACGCTACTCAGCTTTACCTGAACGAGATTGGTTTCTCTCCACTGCTTACCCCTGAAGAAGAAGTTTATTTCGCCAGACTTGCCCGCAAGGGTGAGGAGTCGGGGCGCAAGCGCATGATTGAAAGCAACCTCCGGCTGGTGGTAAAAATAGCCCGGCGCTATGTCAACCGCGGCCTTACGTTGCTCGACCTCATTGAGGAGGGCAACCTCGGCCTGATTCGCGCGGTCGAGAAATTTGATCCGGAGCGTGGCTTCCGTTTCTCCACCTACGCCACCTGGTGGATCCGCCAGACGATCGAGCGGGCGATCATGAACCAGACCCGCACCATCCGTCTGCCGATTCACGTGGTCAAGGAACTGAATCTGTACCTGCGTGCAGCCCGGGAACTGACCCAGAAGCTGGACCACGAACCGTCGGCAGAAGAAATCGCGCGTATGGTCGACAAGCCGGTGGACGATGTGAAACGCATGCTCGGCCTTAATGAACGCGTGGCCTCCATGGATACGCCCATAGGTGCCGGTGGTGAGAAGTCGCTGCTGGATACCGTTGCGGACGAAGGTGCGTCCGATCCGGCCGATCTGTTGCAGGACAACAATATGTGTTCCTGCGTCGAGAAGTGGATCGATCAGCTCAGCGACAAGCAACAGGAGGTGCTTTCTCGCCGCTTCGGATTGCGGGGCTACCCGGTCAGTACGCTGGAAGAGGTGGGCCAGGAGATTGGTCTGACCCGTGAGCGGGTTCGCCAGATTCAGGTGGAAGCCTTGCGCCGGTTGCGTGAAATTCTTGAGAAAGAGGGGCTGTCCGGCACTCTGCTGTTCAAGTAGACATTAGCGTTCCGTCATCCTTGAAAGCCGGCCATGGAAAATGGCCGGCTTTTCTGTTTCAGTAGATCCGCAAATGAGAACCAGGTGGCGCAAAGCCGCTTACCCGCCCTGTTAGAATGTTTTCCCGGGCAGGGATCGGCTGTCGAAACCCGGTATAAAAACGAGAAAACTCGCAATAATAACGACTGAATAAGGAAAGGATGATGAAGAAGGCCCTATCAACTGGCTTTGCCTCACTGGTATTGAGCGCTGCCCTGGCAGCACCGGCTACGGCCCTCACCGTGGAAGGAGTGGATGTTCCTGACACCTATTCTGCGATGGATACCGAACTCAAACTGAACGGCGCAGGGACCCGTTCCAAATGGTTCATGGACCTCTACGTTGGCGGCCTCTACGTGCCGGAAACCATCGATGACGGCGAAGCAGTCATCAATGCCGATGAACCCCAGGCCATTACCCTGCATATCATTTCGGGAATGATCACCAGCGAGCGCATGACCGAAGCCACCATGGAAGGCTTCGAAAGTTCCACCGATGGTGACCTGTCTGCTATCCAGAGCGACGTAGACCAGTTCCTTTCGGTGTTTGAAGAGGAAATCAAGGAAGGGGATGTGTTCGACCTCGTTTACCTGCCTTCAGAGGGCGTGCGCGTGCTGAAGAACGGTGAAGTCCGCGATACACTGGGCGATCTGGAGTTCAAGAAGGCGCTGTTCGGCATCTGGCTGTCTGACAAGCCCGCTCAGGAAGATCTGAAAGACAAGATGCTGGGTCAGAGTTAAGCCCGGCGAATGCTGTCGCTGCCGGGCTCTCGGGTCCGGCAGTGGCTCAACGTTACTGATAATCCCGCTTCTGTTTGAATTCGCACAGATCTTCAATAAGACAGGCGCCGCACCGGGGTTTTCGCGCTGTGCAGGTGTATCGGCCGTGCAGAATCAACCAGTGATGGGCGTCCAGCAGGAACTCCCGCGGCACCAGCCTGACCAGGCGTTTTTCCACTTCCAGTACGTTCTTGCCCGGTGCGATACCGGTACGGTTTGAGACCCGGAAAATGTGGGTATCCACGGCCATTGCCGGTTGACCAAACGCCGTGTTCAGAACCACATTCGCGGTTTTCCGGCCGACCCCGGGAAGCGCTTCCAGGGCTTCCCGGTTATCGGGCACCTCACCACCATGCTGTTCCAGCAATAGGCGGCAGGTCTTGATCACGTTTTCGGCCTTACTGTTGAACAGGCCGATGGTCTTAATGTATTGCTTCAGGCCATCCACCCCGAGCGCAAGGATGGCAGCGGGCGTGTTTGCGACAGGGAAGAGCCTGTCTGTGGCTTTATTCACCCCCACATCGGTCGCTTGCGCGGACAGTATGACCGCAATCAGCAACTCGAATGGCGTTGAGTAATTCAGTTCCGTTGTCGGATTGGGATTGTTGGCCCGTAGCCGGGCAAAGATTTCAGTGCGTTTCTCCCGGTTCATGTCAGGATACCTGGCCAGTTACACGTACCCGTTTGCTGCCAGCGACCACGGGTTCTGCGCTATCGGCCTTGCGACGGTTTTCCAGGCGATTATCAATGCCGTTCTTCAGGGCGATTAACAATCCAAGCCCCACGAACGCGCCTGGGGGCAGCACCATGAACAGCACATCCGGATAGTTCTCCAGCGGCCGTAACCCCCAGTCGGCTGCCATAGGGCCGAGCAGCAGGTCCATGTCGGTAAACAGAGTACCCTGACCAATCAGTTCTCTCATCCCGCCCAGCACCACCAGCACAGCGAGAAAACCCAGCCCCATCATCACACCGTCGAGCAGGGCGGGCAGCGGACCGTTTTTGGAGGCAAATGCATCAGCCCGCCCGAGAATGGCGCAGTTGGTTACGATCAGTGGAATAAAGATACCGAGGATCTGGTACAGCTCATAGGTGAAGGCCTGCATCAGCAACTCAGCACAGGTAACGAACGAGGCGATGATCATTACGAACGCCGGCAGGCGCACGGACTCGCTGACGAAGTGGCGGATCAGCGAGACCGCAAGATTGGACCCCATCAATACCAGCAAGGTTGCCAGCCCCAGGCCAATGGCGTTGACCACCGTGCTGGTGACTGCCAGCAGTGGGCACAGACCCAATACCTGGACCAGTGCAGGGTTGTTGGTCCACAAGCCCTCACGAACGATTTCCGCATTGGTTTTGGTTGCCATGATCAGGAATGCTCCGCTTCACGCTGTTGGCCGGCAATGACCTCCGGACTCGCTGGGCTGCCTTTGATAGCCGGTGGCTCATTCAATATTTCGCGTATCTCTGCCCGATTCTGGCGGAAATATACCAGGGTCTTCTGCACCGCTTTCACCACGGCCCTGGGGGTAATGGTCGCGCCGGTAAACTGGTCGAATACGCCCCCGTTTTTCTTCACATTCCAGCGATCGGGTCGGGGATCGCCGAGCGAACGACCGTTAAAGGACAGGATCCAGTCCGATTTCTTGGTTTCAATGCGATCCCCCAGCCCCGGTGTTTCACGGTGGCTGGTAACGCGCACACCCAGCACGCGCCCCTGGGGATCAATACCCACCAGCAACCGGATATTGCCGCTGTAGCCGTCCGGGGCGATCGCTGGCAGTATCAGCCCGACCGGCCGGCCGTCGGCGCGGGCAATCCAGGCAGTCACGGGGCCGGATGTGGCAAGTCGATCGCTTGCCGGCAACTGCACTGTATCCCGCAGCAGGTCGTTGTCGTGCTGGCTTTCCGGAATGATCTCGAACAGTGCCTTGGCTTCCGCCCGGGCAGCCTGATAGGCAATGCGATCTTCGGTCATGACCTGAGTGACAGCAATTGTTCCCCCGGTCACGATAGCGAACAGGCCCAGGCCAAGGGCACTGCGACGTACAGACTGTGCAATGGCGGTCATGGCTTACCCCTGTGTTCTGCCGGGAAGGCCGCGGCGGGCTTTGTGATGGCCGTAGGTGCGCGGTGGTGTGTAATGATCGATGAAAGGCACGGCGAAGTTCATCAGCAGTACACTGAATGCGACGGCATCCGGGTAATTGCCCCAGGCCCGGATAACGTAGATCAGCACACCAATGCCGGCACCGTAGATCAGTTTGCCCTGATGGCTGGTCGCTGCCGATACCGGGTCGGTGGCGATAAAAAACGCGCCGAGCATGGTGCCGCCGGCCAGCAGGTGCAGACTCAGAGGGGCGTGCTGGTCGGGATTGCTGCCGAAGGCCAGGCTCATTACTGCGATACCCGCGAGCATGCTGACCGGGATGTGCCAGGTGATGATCTTCAGGGCGATCAGCGCCACGCCGCCCATCAGAAATGCCGCATTGACCCATTCCCAGCCACGGGCGATGCCGGTCCCAAAGGTGGGGTGTTGCAACACTTCGGTGGCCGTGTGGCTGGCGATCTTGTGTTTGTACTCATCCAGTGGCGTCGCCATGGTGTAGGCATCCACGGTGGTTTGCTGGCCGGAGGCGATAATGCTGAGTGTCTCTCCGAATCCGGGGGCGGATTGCCACAGCATGCCGGCTTCTGCCCAGTTGGTGGTCATGGCGACGGGAAAGGAAATCAGTACCAGCGCGTAGCCGACCATGGCCGGGTTGAATGGGTTGGAGCCCAGCCCACCGTATAGTTGCTTGGCCATAACGATGGCGGAAATGACCGCAAGGGCTGACACCCACAAGGGCACGAACTGGGGTAGCGACAGCCCGAGCAGCAGCCCCGTGACAGCGGCGGTGTTGTCCTTCAGGAAAAACGCCAGCGGCTTCTTTCTCAGTGCCAGCATGGCGGCTTCTGCCCCAAGGGCGACCAGAATGCACCAGACCACGTTGATCAGATTGCCCCAGCCGAAGAACAGGGTCTGCGCCAGCAGCCCCGGCAGGGCGGCCAGGATCACCCATAGCATAACCCGGGACGTTGATCGGGCGCCGCGAGCGTGGGGAGAGGACTGTTGTGCTAATGCCATGTTGAGGTGGCCCTGATGTCCGTTAATCGGTGGATTGGCTTTCGGAGGGGGCCGCCGTGCCTGCATCGGCCAGAGCCTGTTCAGCCCGCTTTACCCGTTCGTGATTTTTCGCAACCGCCCGCTCCAGTTTGTCGACGTTATCTGCCTGCTGCGCTTTGGCGTCCTCAAGCATCGACTGCATGGTCTCCAGCTTGGATTTCGCCTGGGCCAGTTGCTTTTCCAGTTCGGCGGTGTCCGGCGCATCCGCAGCTGGCGCTGGTGTTTTTGCTTTCTTGCGGGCAAGTGCTTCCTGAACCAGGGCGGCTTTGGCGGCTCGCTCGTCCCGGGCGCCCGTTTCGGCGGCCGCTTGTTCGGCCTCCGCCTGTTTCTTTGCCTGAGCTTCCGCCGCGGCTTTGGCGCGCTCCTGGCGGCGCAGCTCTTTTTCCTGCTGCTCCCGCTCAAGCCTGGCTTGACGGGCCTCAAAGCGCTCGCGGGCACGATCGGCCTTGAGCTGTTCGGCTTGCTGCACGCGAATTTCGCCCTTGGCAAACCGATAGTACTGAACCAGAGGAATCGAGCTCGGGCACACATAGGAACACGCGCCGCATTCAATGCAGTCGAACAGATTCAGGTGTTCGGCTTTTTCGAACTCTCCCGCTTTCGAGTACCAGAACAATTGCTGTGGCAGCAGTTCCATCGGGCAGACTTCCGCACACAGTCCACAGCGAATGCAGGCCTGCTCGGGCGCAGGATCCGGCAATTCCTGCCTGCTGGCGGCAATCACGCAGTTGCTTGTTTTCACCACCGGAACATCCGCACTGTTCAGGGTGTAGCCCATCATGGGCCCCCCGAGAACCAGCCGATGTAACCGGGAATCCTTCAGCGCGGCCGCGCGGAGCAGGCCTTTGACAGGGGTGCCAATCAGGGCCTCGAAATTGCCTGGCTCCGCCACCGCTTCCCCGGTGATGGTCACCACGCGGCTGATCAGCGGTTCGCCCCGCAGGATAGCTTTGCCGACGGCAATGGCTGTGCCCACGTTCTGGCACATCACGCCGATGTCGGCGGGAATACCGCCACTGGGTACTTCCATACCGGTGAGGATGCGGATCAACTGCTTTTCACCGCCGGAGGGGTATTTGGTCGGTACCACCGCCACTTCGATCTGGGTACCTTCGGTCGCCTTGGTCATCGCCGCAATGGCTTCGGGCTTGTTGTCTTCGATAGCCACCACACAGCGTTCCGGGCGAAGAATCCAGGCCATGATCTTGAGGCCGTCAATAATCTCACCGGCCCGCTCGCGCATGCTCATGTCGTCGGCGGTAATGTAGGGTTCACACTCCGCGCCATTAAGAATCAGGGTGCTGACTTTGCGATCCTTCGGCGGTCGCAGTTTGATGTTGGTGGGGAAGCCCGCCCCGCCCATACCGGAAATACCGGCATTACGAATGGTATCCAGAACGGTGTCCCGATCCAGGTTTCGGTAATCGGGCGTAGGGTTGCGCTCGCACCAGCGGTCTTCCCCGTCGGGAATGAGCACCAGGCACCAGTCCTCCATGCCGGAGGGATGAGGAACCGGCAGGCGAGTGATGGATTCAACCGTCCCGGACGTCGGGGCGTGTATCGGCACCCCCATGCCGTCGGAAACATCGGCAATTTTCTGGCCTTTGAGAACCTGCTGGCCCGGCTCGACTAAGGCTTCCGCTGGTACTCCTATGTGCTGTTGCAGAGGGAGCACCAGACGTTCAGGCACCGGAGCAAGGCGGATGGCACGGGTAGTCGACTGATGTTTGTTCTCGGCCGGGTGGATGCCGCCGGCAAAATCCCACAGTTGTGTCATCAGGCGCTGGCTCCCTGGCGGTCGGTGGCAATGATCCCGCCACCGGGCGGGCTCCAGGTCCAGGTGCGGATGTCCGGCTCGATGGTGATCATATCGATGCAATCAACAGGGCAGGGCTCGACGCAAAGATCGCAACCGGTGCACTCGCTTTCGATCACGGTATGCATATGTTTGGCCGAACCCAGAATGGCGTCTACCGGGCAGGCCTGGATGCACTTGGTGCAACCAATGCACTCGTCTTCGCGAATCACCGCTACCCGTTTTTCCTGCTCCACGCCGTGCTCCGCGTCCAGGGGTTCCGGGTCCACGTCGAGCAGATCGGCGAGCGCTTTAATGGTGCCTTCGCCGCCCGGTGGACATTTGTTGATAGGGCCGCCTTCGGCAATGGATTCCGCGTAGGGACGGCAACCGGGGAAGCCGCACTGGCCACACTGGGTCTGGGGAAGCAGGGAGTCGATCTGTTCCACCAACGGATTGCCTTCGACCCGAAAACGTTCGGCCGCGAAGC
This sequence comes from Pseudomonadota bacterium, assembly GCA_051750305.1. Lineage (GTDB taxonomy): Bacteria > Pseudomonadota > Gammaproteobacteria > Pseudomonadales > Oleiphilaceae > Marinobacter. The sequence goes on from JBNJJM010000007.1 coordinate 46,768, forward strand.
CCAGCAGGCCGCCGAACACCACGGCCAGCGCCAGCAGGACAACGACCGCAACAAGAATGCTTGTCCACATAAACCGTTACTCCTGAACCGTCAACCTGTCACACCCCGACCAGGCCGGTAAAACCAAGGAACGCCAATGACATCAGCCCGGCGGTCACCATGCCGATGGCTGCGCCGCGAAAGGCTACGGGTACATCGGCAACGGCAATACGCTCACGCATCGCGGCAAACAGCACCAGTACCAGGGAGAAGCCAGCGGCTGCCCCAAAGCCATAGAGCACCGACTCCACAAAGTTGTTGTTCTTGTTGAGGTTGAGCAAAGCCACGCCGAGTACGGCGCAATTGGTGGTGATCAGCGGCAGAAAAATACCGAGCACCCGATAGAGCAGCGGGCTGGTCTTACGGACCACCATCTCAGTGAACTGCACCACCACCGCGATCACCAGAATGAAGGTGATGGTCTTGAGGAAGGCCAGGTCCAGCGGCGCCAGCAGGTAGGTGTAGGCCAGATAACTGCACACCGACGCCAGCGTGAGCACAAACGTGGTGGCCAGAGACATGCCCATGGCCGTCTCCAGTTTGCCGGACACCCCCATGAACGGGCACAGCCCGAGGAACTGAACCAGCACAAAATTGTTCACCAGAATGGTGCTGACCAGAATCAGCAAATACTCGGTCATTCGCCTTGCTCCATCACGCTGCCGTTATGCCGGCGCGTTACATGATCCGCATGCCCGGCGTTGCGCCGGAATCCGGTGACAGGATAAAGATCTCCTCTCCGCCCGGCCCGGCGGCCAGTACCATGCCCTCGGACATGCCGAACTTCATTTTCCGCGGCTTGAGGTTGGCCACCATGACCGTCAGCCGGCCTTGCAGATCTTCCGGCCTGTACGCGGATTTGATACCCGCAAAGACGTTGCGCTCGCCATGCCCGATATCAAGGGTCAGGCGTAACAGCTTGTCAGCGCCCTCAACGTGTTCGGCGTTGACGATTTTCGCCACCCGCAGATCAACTTTTGCAAAATCACCGAATTCTATCTCGTCAGCCACTGGCTCCAGATTGGCTGCCTCAGTCGGCTTTCCGGTCGCTGCGGGCAGCTCCTCTTTGGAGGACTCGAGCATTTTTTCGATCTGCGCCATGTCGACACGATTCATCAGCGCCTTGAACTTGTTGATACCGTGGTTTTCCAGCCGCTCACTGCGGGTGTTCCAGTTCAGTTTCGCGTTCAGGAAGGCCTCGGACGCTTTCGCGGTCTCCGGGAGTACCGGTGCCAGGTAGGTCATCAGCAGATGGAACATATTGAGGGCGTTGGTGCAGATGGCCTGCAGTTTTTCGTCCTGGCCCTCCTGCTTGGCGATTACCCAGGGTTGTTCGTCGTTCACATACTGGTTGGCTATATCTGCCAGCTCCATGATCCGGCGCATGGCGCGGCCGAATTCACGGGTTTCGTAGAACTCTTCGATCTGCCGCCCGGCATCGATAAAGTCCTTCAGTTTGTCATGCTCGGTGATCTGGCCGAGCTGGCCGTCAAAGCGCTTGGTGATGAAACCCGCGCTGCGGCTGGCAATGTTGACCACCTTGCCTACGAGGTCTGAGTTCACCCGCGCGGCGAAGTCTTCCAGATTGAGATCCATATCATCGACGCCACCGGTCAGCTTGGCGGCAAAGTAATAGCGCAGGTACTCGGGATCCAGGTGATCCAGGTAGGTGCGGGCCATGATGAAGGTGCCCCGGGACTTGGACATCTTCTTGCCGTTTACCGTCACAAAACCGTGGGCCCAGACCGCCGTCGGCGTGCGGAAGCCGGCGTCGTGTAGCATGGAGGGCCAGAACAGCGCGTGGAAATTGATGATGTCCTTGCCGATGAAGTGATACACCTCGGCCGTGGAATCCGCCTTCCAGAAGTGCTCGAAGTTGATATTCTCACGCACACACAGGTTCTTGAAGCTGGCCAGATAGCCAATGGGGGCGTCCAGCCAGACGTAGAAATATTTGCCCGGAGCGTCAGGAATCTCGAAACCGAAGTAGGGTGCATCGCGACTGATGTCCCACTCCTGCAAGCCGGCATCCAGCCATTCGGCCAGCTTGTTGGCCACTTGCGGCTGCAGCGTGCCACTGCGGGTCCACCTGGCCAGGAAATCGGCAAAGTCCGGCAGCTTGAAGAAGTAGTGCTCGGACTCCTTCTCAATGGGCGTGGCACCAGACACGGCAGAACGGGGATTGATCAGCTCCGCCGGCGTGTAAGTGGCGCCGCAGGCCTCGCAGTTATCGCCGTACTGATCCTCGGTCTTGCACTTGGGGCAGGTGCCCTTGATGAAACGGTCCGCCAGGAACATGTTCTTTTCCGGATCGTAGGACTGGGTGATCTTGCGAGTCGCAATGTGCCCGTTTTCCTGCAACTGACGGTAGATATACTCCGAGAACTGACGGTTCTCCTCGGAATGGGTGGTGTAGTAATTGTCGAAGCGGATGTGGAAACCGCTGAAATCCTCCTGATGCTCCTCACGGATACGATCAATCAGTTGCTCGGAGGTAATGCCTTCGCGCTCGGCTCGGAGCATAATGGCTGTGCCGTGGGCATCGTCGGCGCAAACGTAGTAGCAGTTCTGGCCGCGCATTTTCTGATAACGCACCCAGATGTCGGTCTGAATGTACTCCAGCAGGTGGCCCAGATGGATAGGGCCATTGGCGTAGGGCAGGGCGCTGGTCACCAGAATATCGCGCTGTTGCTTTGAACTCGCTTGCGTCATGTTGATATCCGAACCTTCAATGAATAAGGATTTGGCGTAAATCAGTACAACAGAGCCTGCCGTTGATCCGGGCAAAGACTCCGTATGGTCAGAAACGGGCACAGATGATACCTTCCGGCCAGACTTTTTTCATCCGAAACACCTGTTTCCGTGCTCATAATCGAGCATTAGCTTATTCCGGAGAATCCGATGACACAGATTTCAGAGCAGGCGCTGCAAACAGCGGTTCGCGAGTACCGCGATCCGTACCTCAACAAGGATCTCTACGAGCTGGGCGCGGTTAAATCCCTGAGTGCGGACGACAACGGCAAAGTAACCGTAATGTTGGAGCTGCCGTACCCGTCAAAAGGCATTGCCGGCGCCCTGAAACAGCTGGTCAGCAACGCCCTCGAGGACGTCGACGGCGTAGACAGTGTCGACGTCCACGTCGGCCAGAAAATCCACTCCTACAAAGTCCAGAAAGACCTGCCCTCGGTGCCCGGCGTGAAAAACATCATCGCCGTCGCCTCCGGCAAGGGCGGCGTCGGCAAATCCACCACCGCCGTCAACCTCGCCCTGGCGCTGCAGGCGGAAGGTGCGAGAGTGGGTATCCTCGACGCCGACATCTACGGCCCCAGCATCGGCATGATGCTCGGCGTACCCGAAGGCAAACGCCCGGATACCCGTGAAAACAAATACTTCGTGCCCATGGACGCCCACGGCCTGCAAGCCAACTCCATGGCCTTCGTGGTCACCGAGAAAACCCCCATGGTCTGGCGCGGCCCCATGGTCAGCGGCGCGGTGATGCAGCTGCTGCAGCAAACCCTGTGGAACGAGCTGGATTACCTCATCGTCGACATGCCCCCGGGCACCGGCGACATCCAGCTCACCCTGGCCCAGAAAGTCCCCGTCACCGGCGCCGTGGTCGTCACCACCCCCCAGGACATTGCTTTGCTTGACGGCAAGAAAGGCATCGAAATGTTCCGCAAGGTCGACATCCCGGTGCTGGGCGTGGTGGAAAACATGAGCGTCCACATCTGCAGCAACTGCGGCCACGAAGAACCCCTGTTCGGCCACGGCGGCGGCGAGCGCATCGCGGAAGAATACGACACCACGCTGCTGGGCCAGTTGCCCCTGCACATGACCATCCGTGAACAGACCGACGGCGGCACGCCCTCCGTCGTGGCCGAACCGGACTCCGAAGTAGCGCGCCGCTACCGTGATATTGCCCGCCGGGTGGGGGCAGAGCTGTCTACCCGTGAGCGAAACCTGAGTGGTTCGATTTCCAGCGTATCGGTGACAGAGCACTAGTCTCAATAATGCGGGGAAGCCAACTCCGTTGTCAGATCAAGGGGGCAGGAAGGGCGGTCGAAAAATTTCGGAGGCCATGGATGGCCGGAGAGAAGCGCACAGGGAAGTGCTTGTAGCGGTTTTTGGACCGCCCTTCCTGCCCCCGAAGCCCCCCAAGTCCCAGAAGGATGAAGCTTCGACAGACTTCAACCGAACAGGTAAACTACGCCTCAATTTTTCCCAGTGAAAACGAGACTTCACCCATGAGCATCAAATCCGATAAGTGGATTCGCCGCATGTCCGAAGAACACGGCATGATCGAGCCCTTCGAGGCCGGCCAGGTCCGTGAATCCGAAAAAGGCCGTGTCATCTCCTACGGCACCTCCAGCTACGGCTACGACGTACGCTGCAGCAACGAATTCAAAATCTTCACCAACGTTCATTCAGCCACCGTCGACCCCAAAAACTTCGACGAAAACAGCTTCGTGAACTACACCGGCGACGTCTGCATCATCCCGCCGAACTCCTTTGCCCTGGCACGCACCGTGGAATATTTCCGTATTCCCCGCAGCGTACTCACCATCTGCCTCGGCAAATCCACCTACGCACGCTGTGGCATCATCGTTAACGTCACACCGCTGGAACCGGAATGGGAAGGGCAGGTCACCCTGGAATTCTCCAACACCACCAACCTGCCGGCGAAAATCTACGCCAACGAAGGCGTGGCCCAGATGCTGTTCTTCGAGTCGGACGAAATCTGTGAAACCAGCTATAAAGACCGGGGTGGCAAATATCTTGGCCAGACCGGCGTGACCCTGCCCCGGACATGAACGCCAACCAGTTTCTCAAAGCGATCTCCCAACTCCAGGGCTGGCGGGAATGTGCTTTCCTGCTGGCACTGGCGGAACGCTCCTTCCCGAACTACGCGCTGTTCGCAGACGCTGTCGAACTGAAAACCGGCGCCAAGATGCGCCAGCTTCTTGACCTCAGTTGGGACATGCTCCAGAAGGACGCGTCCGAGGCGGCCATACCACAACTGCTTGCCAAGCTGGAGAGCCTGTCCCCGGATGTTAACGCCTACGACGCATACGGTGTTTACCCCGCGTTCGACTTCTGCCAGTTATTGGAACAGGCGCTGCTGAACCGCCTTAACCCCGGCAAGCACCGGGCCACCGAAGCTTCCGGGATGGCCACCGCTACCGTTATGAATTTCGTGGAGTTGTCCGAAGGTGAGGAGATGGACGAAGACGAGTTGGTCAGGGTACTGGAACAGCATCCGCTGATGAAAGAGGACAAGGCGTTCCAGCGGGATCTTGTGCTGGATCTCAAGCGCCAGCGTACGCCAACCAGTCAGTTTGTCGAGCGTATACGACAGCAGGCGGCCAACCAGGGCGTAAGCAACCTGGGTGTCTCGGTCACAGACTGAACCTGCGGTAACCACGGCACTGACCTACACTGAAACCGTAACCCCCTGTTGGATTGGTAAGTTCCATGAAACTTTCAGCTTTTGGCCGGAAATTCACCGCCGATGCCGGTATCACCTCGTTGATGGATGATCTGGGCAATGCGCTGGCCTCGGGCGACGACATGATCATGATGGGCGGCGGCAACCCGGGGCACATTCCCGAGATCCAGGAGCGGGTCAGGGAGATCCTGGCGGACATCACCAACAGCCCGGCGGATATGCGGCGCCTTGTTGGCATCTATGACCCGCCGCAGGGGGAGAAGCAGTTCATTGCCTCCCTCGCCGATTTGCTGAACCGCGAGTACGGTTGGGGCCTGACCCCGGAAAACATAGCGTTGACCAATGGCAGTCAGGCGGCGTTTTTCATGCTGTTCAACATGTTCGCTGGCGATTACGGCGATGGCCATCGCAAGCATATTCTGCTGCCGCTGGCCCCCGAATACATCGGTTACGCGGACGCCGGTATCGAGCAGGAGCTGTTCCGCGCGGTTCAGCCCGACATTTCTTTCACCGACGCCCATGAATTCAAGTACCGGGTGGATTTTGAGGCGGTGGAGGTCACCGGTGAAACCGGGGCAATCTGCGTCTCCCGCCCTACCAACCCTACGGGCAATGTCATTACCGATGACGAACTGGCGAGGCTGGAGCAGCTGGCCCGTCAGCACGACGTACCCCTCATTGTCGATGGCGCCTACGGTACACCGTTCCCCAGCCTGCTGTTCGTGGATGCCACACCCACCTGGAATGAGCAGATCATCCTGTGCCTGAGTCTGTCCAAACTCGGCCTGCCCGCAGCGCGGACCGGCATCGTGATCGCAGCCGAACCGGTGATCAAGGCGCTTTCGGGCATCAACGCCATTATGAACCTGGCGACCGGTAGTTTCGGGGCGATGATCGCGGAGCCGCTGGTACGCTCAGGTGAGATTCTGTCAATGAGTCGCGATGTGGTGTGCCCTTTCTACCGCGCCAAAATGGAGAAGGCGGTCGCCGCTTTCCGTGATGCCATGGGCGAGAACAGTTGCCACTGGTATGTTCATAAGCCCGAGGGCGCCATGTTTCTGTGGCTGTGGTTTCCGGATCTGCCGATCAGCAGCCTGGAGCTTTACCAGCGGCTGAAGGCCCGCGGTGTCCTGGTTGTTTCCGGCCACTACTTTTTCCCCGGCCTGCCCGGGGATGACTGGAAGCATCGTCATGAGTGCCTGCGGGTGACTTACTCCCAGGATGACGAGCGGGTGGCTGAGGGCTTGCGGATTATCGCTGATGAAGTGAAGGCGGTCTGGGCCGCCCGGACTGGCTAACGGCGGATCTCCGCGTCGTCGATCATGATCTCGTAGCGGCTGCCATCCGGCTCCACCTGCAGCAGGCGAACCAGCAGGTATTCCTGCTCCGGTGCAAACCACATCAGGGTCTGGCGCTTGCTGTCGTCGTCCCGCACTTTCTGCGCCTTGAGCGTGTCCACCGATCCCTGATCCGTTTGCAAGGTTTCCTCGCCAATCACTGCAAACCGGTCAGTGTCGTAGTCGCCCTCGTCGATGACCCGGTATTCCATTTCCCGCTTGCCGGCACGCATGTCCTGGTGCAGCTGAAGCTGATACCCCATAGGGTCCAGGGTGCCGCTCTCAAGCTCCAGAGTGAAGCGGTCGCCCTCGTGATGCCCGGTTGCGACCCCGGCGTCCCAGTCGAAATCGATGGCTTCTTCGCGGTTGCGGATCAGGAAGCCGGAAAGCCGGTAGCGGTATTTCAGTGGTACAACCCGGTCGTCCTGCCAGCGCAGGATCAGTGACTCGTCAATATCCGCAATGAACGAATCCACCTTCGTCCGGTAGCGCCAGGTGCCGTCATCACGTTCTTCAAGAGTGCGGGTCGCACTGCCATTAAGCGAAATACCCTTGTCCATGGAGGCGCTGTAGCTTGCTTTCAGCGGCAGCAGCGGGGGGGTGGGGGATCCCGCGTTGTCGGAGTGTGCCTGTGGCTCGGAGGCTTGGTTCTCTGGCTGCTCCGGTTCGGCCTGGACGGGCGCAAGCGATAGCGCCAGCCAGGTCAGGGAGACCGCAGACAGTCGGGTTAGAACGGGTGCAGGCATAAGGACGCTCCTGTTGCTCAAGGCTACATGATGCGCACAGTGTATCCTGCCCGGGCAAACGAGAGGATGACAATCCGTTTAATGAACCACGCGGTCGTCTGGAAGTCTCATCGGGGTTCTCAGTAGCTCGCCATCAAACAGGACATAGTCTGTTCCGAGCTGAATCCGCCCTTCGCAGAACCAGCGCACCACGATTGGATACAGAATGTGCTCCTTCTGCTGAACCTTTGCGGCCAGCGAGTCGGCGGTGTCGTCCGGGTCGACGGTGACTTCGGCCTGCGCAATGACCGGTCCGCCGTCCAGTTCCTCGGTGACAAAATGCACGGATACCCCGTGAACCTTGTCACCTGCATCGAGTACGCGTTGATGGGTGTTGAGGCCGGTGTATTGTGGCAGCAACGACGGATGAACATTGAGCATAGTGCCCCGCAGCGCGCGCACGAAATCGGTGGTCAGAATGCGCATGAAGCCAGCAAGTACGACCAGGTCAGGGTTGTAGCGGCGAATCTCGGCCATCAGGGCGCCATCAAACTCTTCCCGTGAGTCGTATTTCTTGTGATCCACAACGAAGGTTTCGATCTTCGCCTGAGCGGCCCGTTCCAGGGCAAACGCACCGGGGCGGTTACAGCCCACGGCCACGATCTGCCCGGGAAAATCCCGCTCGCGGCTGGCGTCAATCAGCGCCTGAAGGTTGGTGCCGCTTCCGGAGGCAAGAATCAGGATGCGGGGGAGAGGGGCCGGATCAGCATTCATTCTGCAAGCAATCCCGGGGCGTAACGCACCACCGGTTTCGCGGTGGCGTCGTCGCCGCTCTCGATCACGCCTACCTGCCAGGCCTGTTCACCCATCGCGTTAAGGGTGTCCAGGGCCAGGTCCTTCTGGTTGGCGGGCACGCAAACCATCATGCCGATACCGCAGTTAAAGGTACGGTACATTTCCTCGCTGGCTACGCCGCCCGCGTCCTGCAGCCACTGGAAAACCGGCGGCAGCGCCCAGCTGGACGTGTCGATGGCGGCCACAGCGCCATCCGGGAGTACTCGGGGAATGTTCTCCGGCAGCCCGCCGCCGGTAATGTGTGACAGAGCGCGTACATCCACTTCCCGGATCAGCTGCAGCAGGTTCTTGACGTAGATGCGCGTGGGTGCCATCAGGGCATCGGCGAGCGAGCCGTCGCCCATGGGTTGGTCGAGATCGGCGTTACTGACCTCCAGGATCTTGCGAATAAGCGAGTAACCGTTGGAATGGGGGCCAGACGAACCCAGTGCCAGAAGAACGTCCCCGGACTGAACGCGGCTGCCGTCGATGATCTCACTGCGCTCGGCCACACCAACGCAGAAGCCGGCGAGATCATAATCGTCGCCTTCGTACATGCCGGGCATTTCCGCGGTCTCTCCGCCGACCAGGGCACAACCGGCCTGTTCGCAACCTTCGCCGATGCCGAATACCACCTGGGTGGCCACTTCAACATTCAGTTTTCCGGTTGCGTAGTAGTCGAGGAAAAACAGGGGCTCGGCACCGCCAACCACCAGATCGTTGACGCACATGGCGACCAGATCGATGCCGATGGAATCGTGCTTTCCGAGCTGCATTGCCAGTCGCAGTTTGGTGCCCACACCGTCGGTACCGGACACCATGACCGGCTCGCGGTAACCTGGCGGGATGGCGACCATAGCGCCGAAACCGCCGAGCCCTCCGAGCACTTCCGGGCGGCGGGTGCGTGCCGCCGTGTCCTTGATGCGATTGACGAGTTCGTTTCCGGCGTCGATGTCAACGCCGGCATCCCGGTAAGTGAGGGAGGGCTTCTGTTCGCTCATGGTGTGCTTAAACCGTTTGGCCAGTGGGTCAGGCCGCGGATTTTAACAGGTGAGGGGTGGCGCTCCAAATTGATTTTCCGAAACCCCCGTTAGCTACTCACGCCCTGGGCCTTGGTGTATCCTATGCGCCATTCAAGCGAATTGCAGGGTGTTTCATGTCATTATCAGGACGAATCTCGACACAGGCAGCGCGAATGATCCGGCAGATCCTGCTGGGTGCCGTCGCATTGGTGGCGGTAGCGGCCCCGGCTGGTGCAGTGACGGTGACGGGGCTTTACTCGGCGGAAGTTCCCGTTAAGGGGTCCAGTCCAGACGACTTGAGCGAGGGCTACGCAGATGGCCTGGAAAAAGTGCTGGTAAGGGTCTCCGGAAGCCGCGATGTGCTCGGGAACGAGGGTGTGAAGGCGCTGCTTGATGATGCCGAATCCCTGTTGCAGTCGTACCAGGTGCTTCGCAGCGATAGCGGAGACCGTTTGAGGATGACCTTTGGGGCGGTCGGCGTGAACAATGCACTGGCGTCGGTGAATGCCCCGGTGTGGGGGGCGAATCGGCCATTAACGCTTGCCTGGGTGGCGGTTGAAGAGCGGGGCACACGATCCCTGCTCACCGGCCAGGGCGCCGATGAAGACAGCAGCAGCGACAACCGATGGTCCCGGGCGTTCAGCCAGGCTGCCGCCGACCGGGGCTTGCCGGTGACACTGCCCCCGGGGGACATGGCGAGCGACCGGGAGCTGCTCTCCGATATATGGGGTCAGTTTACCTCCCGCGTGAAATCTTCCTCGGAAGACATCAGCCACGACGTGATGGCGCTGGTCCGGGTCAGCCGGTCCGCCGGACAATGGCGTGCCGGCTGGATCTTCGATGGCATGGGGATGGACGACGGAGAGCAGTCTGTTACCGCCGGATCCGAACAGGAGCTGGTGGAAAAAGTGATTGGTCTGTGGGCGGATGCCTATGCCAGCCGCTACGCAGTCGCCGCCGGCGAGGTCGATGAGTTACCGAAAGTGGATATCGTGATCAGCGGTGTTTCCAGTCTCAGGGACTATGGCAACATTATTGATGTGCTGGACGACCTCACGCCGGTTCAGGACGTGGGGGCATCACGTGTTACTGGCGATCAGCTCACCCTGCGAGTCGCGTTCTCCGGCGAGCTGGAGCAGTTGCGGGAATACATTGCACTGGACACCCGGTTTGTGCCGACCTCCGGAGCCGATGCCGGAACAGCAGACCGTCCGGATGACGAGCCCGCGCCCGAACCGGTGGACGGCTCCGGCCAGGCGGTGACCTCTGAAGACGGAGCTGAGGAATCCTCGGAGGCCCTGTCTGATCCACTGTTTGCCTACCAGCCGCTTCTTGCCGATGCCGATGCCGAGGAGTCGGAGGAAGCGTTTGAATCGCTTTACGAAATTCTTCATTATCGCTGGCAGCCAGCATCGGTTATCGGTTCGGATGTTGCGGAGTAATCCAGCGGCAGAAGGAGCCTGCAAATGACGCAACGGTGGCGGTGGATACCCAATGCCCTGACGTTTTTGCGCATTCTGCTGATAATCCCGTTCGCAGCGGCGTTGTTGGCAGCCGAGTATCGGCTGGCTCTGCTCATTTTTTTCGTCGCTGCTGCCACTGACGCCTTCGACGGCTTCCTGGCCCGGCACTTCAACTGGAAGTCGCGCCTGGGCGCAATTGCGGATCCGCTGGCGGACAAGGCGCTGCTGATTACCGCCTACCTGATGCTCACCCTCACCGGTGTGTTACCGGTCTGGCTGTTTGCCCTGGTCCTCGGTCGCGATTTGTTGATTGTGGTCGGTGGTATGGCCTTTCACTACGGAGTGGGTCGCTTTGACATGGAGCCCAGCATCCCCGGAAAACTGAACACGCTGGTGCAGATACTGGTGGTGCTTGCCATCATTATTCTGCTTGCCGGGCTTCCCATGCAGCCCTGGGTGCGAGATGTCGGCATAGTTCTGGTGACGGCATCGGCGATTTTCAGTGGCGGGCACTATCTGGTGGTCTGGAGTGCCAGGGCCTGGAGGGCGAAACGACAGTGAGTGCCTCACAGATGGTTCTGGGGGTGAAGCTCCGGGATGATGCGCGGTTCGATAATTTTCACGGCGATCGCAACGCCGACGCGGCAGCTCGCCTGAAGGCAATATGTGGCGCCGCTGAAGGTGTGCCGGTCGTGGTGGTGTGCGGGGACGCCGATACCGGCAAAAGCCACCTGCTGCAGGCCGCCTGTCATTACACTGAGCACCGTGGCATGGGGGCGGTCTGTGTCAGTATTGAAGAGCTCCTGCCGTTCGGGCCAGAAGCGCTGGCGGGCCTTGAGCATCAGGCGGTGATCTGTCTTGATGATGTTGATCTTGTTGCCGGCCGGGAAGAGTGGGAAGAAGCGGTTTTTCACCTGTACAATCGGGTGCTCGACAACGGGCATCTGTTGATTGTCAGTCTGTCCGAAGTGCCGGCATCGTCGGCATTTGCGCTGGCAGATCTGGTCTCCCGCCTGTCCCATGGTCTGTTGTTACAGTTGGGCATCTACCGGGATGACGACCGTTTGCGAATCCTCATGGCGCGGGCTGAGCAGCGCGGGCTGGTCATGGGTGACGAGGTGGCCGGCTTTATCCTGCGGCGGGCGCCGAGAAAACTCGGCGAACTGCTGGCGATCCTGGACCGCCTGGACGAGAATTCTCTGCGGGCCCAGCGGCGGTTAACCATACCTTTTGTAAAGTCGGTTATGGGCTGGTGACAGCCCGCCAGAATCAAAATAACATCGGAACGTCCGGGAGCTGGTCTGCCGGCAGCGTGTCAGGGGGAGAGATGAGGCGAGTCGTATTTAATCAGAAAGGCGGTGTGGGGAAATCCAGCATTACCTGTAATCTGGCCGCAATCAGTGCGGCCAGGGGCAAGCGTACGCTGGTGGTGGATCTTGATCCCCAGGGCAATTCAACCCATTACCTGCTGGGCAAACCGGCGAGTGAGTTGCGGGACACCGTTGCGGACATGCTGGAGCAGACCGTGGCGTTCACCGTATTCAACCGTCGGCCGGATGAATTCGTCCACGCGTCGCCCTTTGATAATCTGTTTGTGATGCCTTCCAGCCCGGAGCTGGATTTTCTTGAGCGCAAACTCGAGGCGAAGCACAAGATTTATAAATTGAGGGAGGCGCTCAAGAAGCTGGGTGAGTCCTTCGACGCGATCTATATCGATACCGCGCCTGCGCTGAATTTTTATACCCGCTCAGCACTGATTGCGGCGCAAAGGTGCCTGATTCCGTTTGATTGTGATGACTTTTCACGCCAGGCGCTCTACAACATCCTCAACGAGATCCGTGATCTGCAAGAGGACCATAACGAGGATCTGGTGGTGGAGGGGATTGTTGCCAACCAGTTCCAGCCAAGGGCGAGCCTGCCCAAACAGCTTGTTCGTGAACTTCTGGAAGAGGGATTGCCGGTGCTGCCGGTGCGTTTGTCCAGTTCCGTCAAGATGAAAGAGTCCCATCAGAGCCGGCAGCCATTGATTCACATGGCGCCCAAACACGCGCTTACCCGACAGTACGAAGACCTGTTCCGGGTGTTGCACGGCGAGACCGTGGCGCTGGAACCGCTCGCAGACTGATTCAGGACGCTATATGGCCACGTCACCCAACCGCATCAGTGAGGTTGCCGACAGCCTGCTGAGAATAGAAATTGAGCTTCGCCAACTGGGGGTATGGGAAAGTGAGCCGCCCCCGCCCGAGGCATTCCGCAGTACCCAGCCGTTTTGCATTGACACCCTGGAGTTCACCCAGTGGTTGCAGTTTGTCTTTGTTGTGCGGATGAAAGTGCTGGTGGAAAACGATCATCCGCTTCCCCGGGTATCGGGCATGGCGCCGATGGCGGAAGAGCATTTTCGCGGACGGGAGAAGTCCGGTGCCGCACTGATCCGGGCGCTGGAAGAAATGGACCAGCTGCTTTCCGGTGGGGCCTGATTGCTCCCTCAGTCCAGTCGCATGGACAGATCGATGGCTTTGACATCCTTGGTCAGTGCGCCGATTGAAATGTAGTCCACGCCGGTCTCTGCGATAGGTACCAGGGTCAGGGCATTGATGCCGCCGGAGGCTTCCAGCTTCGCTTTGCTGGCGGTGACCTCGACCGCGCGCTTCATGTCCGGCAACGAGAATTCATCAAGCATGATGATGTCAGCGCCCGCTGCCAGTGCCTGTTCGAGCTCATCAAGATTTTCCGTCTCGACTTCCACTGGACGCTCCGGCGCAATTCGCCGGGCCTCGGCGACCGCGGCGGCGATTGAGCCGCACGCGGAGATATGGTTTTCCTTGATGAGGAAGGCGTCCCAGAGGCCTATGCGGTGATTGAAGCAGCCGCCGCAGCTGACGGCGTATTTTTGCGCCAGCCGTAACCCCGGCAGCGTCTTGCGGGTGTCCAGCAACCTGACCCCGGTGTGCGCCACTTCGGCGGCGTAGCCGGCGCAGACTGTTGCCGTACCCGAGAGAGTCTGCAGCCAGTTCAGCGCGGCCCGTTCCGCCGTCAGCAGGCTGCGCGCCGGCCCTTCAAACCGGAACAGCACGGCGTCGGTGCTGACGCGGTCACCGTCCTCTGCAAACCAGGTCAGCCTGACTGCCGGATCCACCTGCCGGAAAACCTCCTCGACCCATTGGCGACCTGCCAGCACTGCTGTCTCGCGCGTAATCACGCGGCCGCTTCCGAGCCGGTTCTCCGGAATCAATCGCGCGGTTATGTCGCCATCTCCTACATCTTCTCGCAGGCTCTGGGCGACAGTTTCAACGCGGGATTGGCGAAGCAGTTCGGCTGGAATCATGATGGCTGTCCGGTTATCTCGATTTGGGTCGGTACGGGTTTCATGGCCCGAGGCGTGATTCTATAGGGAGCCATCGAAATCAACAAACGGGATGCGGTTGGGCTGCTAGAATGTGAACTGCGTCCCCTGATCACAAAAGGTGACAAAATCTGACACAAGGTGACGCCGGCACGGCATAAGATGTTGGATAGCAACAATGTCCGATTCTTGATCAGTTAACGTCCGGAGCAGCCACATGGCGCAGGATAACAAGGTACTCAGTTTTGCCGCTCAGAAAGCCGGGGGCCGGTTTGCATTACCCCATGCCCTGGTGAGGCTGCGTGACGTTTCTGGTCAGTCCTTGAAAATGGTGCTCGCCGGATTTTTCGACCGCTCCGACGATGCCTTGTTCGAGCTTGCAGACAAAGCCCGTTCCAACCAGGACCAGACCGCCTATTTCGATGCCATGCGGGAAATGCGCTTGCGTCGGAAGGCAATGACGGTGTCCATCCTTCAGTATGTGAGCCGGGCCTTTAACGACATCGGAAAATTCAATCCCGCCAACGCAGGGAGCAGCCTTGATGAGGTGGATCAGAATTCTCTGACGCTGATGGATCATTCCGAACTGGAGCAGAAGGTCGCCATTGAGAATCTGGTCAACAAATTGCGCAATCAGCACGGCGAACCGATCCGGCTGCTGAACGCCCGTGTTTCCCATCTGGTGCCGTCAATAACTCTGTCAGAAAGCCAGATGCCGCTCAGCCCGGAGGTGATCTGCGGCGGCGTTGCCGAAGCCTGCGCGGACCTGGACATCGACATCCGCGCCAAACTGGTGGTGCTCAAGCTGTTTGATCGACTACTCGGTGACAAGCTCAGTCAGCTCTATCAGGAAGCCAACAAAACCCTGATCGCCGAAGGCGTGCTTCCGGAGATGAAGCGACCCCCGGTGGCGGGACACCCGGCTGGCTCTGCGCGCCGGCCGGCTGGTGCCCCACCGCAGTCACCCGGCATGTCCGTCGGCCAACCGCAGCAGCATACTGCCGGCCCGGCCGGAGACGCGCCGGTAACCGGGGGCCAGGCTGGCGTCACGTTTTCCGAGCTGAGTGCGTTACTGCATCAGGGCCGGTCGGATTCGGAGGACGCCTCCGCCTCCGGTGGTCACGCCATCCTTAACACCAATGCGCTGTTGGCCCGCCTGAGTGAGGCGCAGGCACTGCCGGCCCAATGGACCCAGGGGCGTGTGCTGCACCTGAGTGAACAGCTGGCGCCGGTTCTGCGGGCGGACGATGGTAAAGCCTACACTGTCGGTCAGGTGGACAGTGATGTCATCAATCTGGTGTCGATGCTCTTTGATTTCATCCTGGAAGACCGTCAGCTTCATCCGGTGATGAAGGCCTTGATCGGCCGGCTGCAGATTCCGGTCCTGAAGGTTGCGCTCAGCGATAAGAACTTTTTCAATCGCGGAGGCCATCCGGTTCGCAAACTGCTGAACGAGCTGGCGATGTCGGCGATTGGCTGGACCGAGAAGAAAAGCGGTCAGCGCGATCCGCTGCGGGAAAAAATTGAAGCCGTGGTGGACCGCGTGCTGAATGAGTTCACCGAAAACGTTGATCTGTTCGACGAGCTGCTGAGCGACTTCAGCCATTTCATGGATCTGGATCGCCGTCGCCGGGAGCTGGTGGAACAACGCTTGCGGGACGCCGAAGAGGGCCGTGCGCGCCAGGAGCGCGCGGCGGAATCCGCCAGCCAACTGATTGAGGAGGTCTCGGCCGGGCATGAGCTGCCGCAACCTCTGCAGGGGCTGTTTTCCGAGGCCTGGAGCAAATACCTGCAATGGACGGTGCTGCGGGAAGGTGAAGACAGCCAGGCGTGGGCGCGCGCGGGTGAACTGAGCCGCAAGCTGGTTTGGAGTGTCGATCCCCGACCGATCACTGAGTCCACTCGCACTGAGCTGTTACGGGCGATTCCCTCAATCGTGGACGATCTGCGTCATGCCCTGCAGGAAATTTCCTGGGACCCGTTCGCAACCGATGCTTTGATCCGGGACCTGGAGCTCGCTCATGTCGATGTCTTCCAGCAGCTGGTCACATCCCGCGCCAGGCCGGAGTCGCAGCAACCGGTCGCGGAGTCCGTTGTGCGTCCGGAGCCGGAACCGGAGTCGGTGCAGGAGGAGTCCGTCGCCGCGGGTGCGCCGATGGTCGATGAGGTGCCGGTACGGGATGATGCGATTGATCTGGATCCCTCCTGGCTCGATAAAGCCGACAGGTTGCGGGTCGGCTCGTGGATCGAGCTTAATCGTGAAGGAACCCGAACTCGCTGCAAGCTTGCCGCTTTCATCAAGGCGACCGGAAAGTACATTTTCGTCAATCGCAGTGGCGCCAAGGTAGCCGAGTATCAACGGGAGTCCCTTGCTGAGGCGATGGCGAATGATGACATTACCCTGCTTGATGACGGTCTGATCTTTGACCGGGCGCTGGAATCGATCATCGACAATTTGCGAAGCAGTCGTAAGGACTGAACTGGCATGGCAACCCTTGGCGCTTTGTGATTCAATCAGGCAGTTACTCATAGCGTCATGCCTGCTGGAATTACCTTGCCTGATTCGACAAAAAACCAGAGCCCCGACCCTCGCACCCGAGCATCCATCGATCTTCTGCGTCGAAGCGGGCGAATTGCCTCCGCCCGCTGGTGCCCCTCACCAAACTTCGGGCCGCGGCCGGATGATGCGGACATTTCATTGCTGGTAGTGCACAACATCAGCCTGCCGCCCGGCCAATTCGGTGGCGACGCTATCGAACGCTTCTTCTGCAACTGCCTTGACCCCTCCGAGCATCCCTATTTCGAAACCATCGCCGGCATGAAGGTATCCGCTCATGCGCTGATACGCCGTGACGGCAGTCTGGTGCAGTTTGTCAGCTTCCTCGACCGGGCGTGGCACGCCGGCCGATCCTGCTTCCGGGGCGAGGAGGAGTGTAACGACTTTTCCATCGGGATCGAGCTGGAGGGAGCAGACGATATCCCCTACACCCCGGCCCAGTACCGGAGCCTTGCCGAGCTTTCGGCCCTGGTGATGCAGGCGTGGCCGGAGATTAGCCGTGAGCGGATCACCGGTCATTGTGACATTGCGCCTGGCAGAAAAACCGACCCCGGGCCGGCCTTCGACTGGGCATATTATCAGCAGCAGCTGGCGGCCGTCGGTACTGCCGCTGGAGGGGAGGGGTAATGGTACTGGTGACCTTTCTTTTCGCCTGGCTGGTTCGCCGTCGACTGGACGTTGCCGGTGCATTGGCAGGCGATGAGGTCTGGCGAGCCTGGTTTCATTCCGGTCGCAAAGCGACAGCTGGCCACGAGGCCGATGTCTGGCGCGGCCTGTTGCGGGTGGTGTTGCCAGCGGCAGGTCTTGTTGGCTTGGTGTGGGCGTCGCATCAGGGCGGTTGGCGATTGGTACTCTACCCGCTGGAATTCGGCGTATTGCTCCTGCTGATGGGCGCGCCCGGATGGAAACCGCTGTTACAGGCTTATGGTGAGGCGTGGAGCCGCGGCGATATGCAGGCGGCGTGGCACCACATTCAGGATTCGCTGCCAGCCGCTGAGCGTGGTCAGGCAGCTTCTCCGGACGAGATGCACCTGTCCCTGTGCAGAAAACTGATGCTCTCCCTGTTTGAACGGTTTTTCCTGGTGGCGTTCTGGTACGTGCTCGGCGGTATTGGTCTGGCATTACTCGCTCGTGGGCTGGTGGCCCTGCAGGAACAATGGCCGCAGGCGGCGGCAAGGCCACGCTTCGCCCGTATGGCCGGTGTCGCGACCTGGCTGCCGGCGCGCCTGCTGGCCTTCACTTTCGGGCTGGCCGGAGACCTTGCCGGCTGGCTCAAGGAGGCGCGGAGACTGCTGGGTTCACCGGGGCTCAGTACCTCGGGCGTATTGATGGCTGCCGCGAACGGCGCGCTTACCGGTTATGCACTCGACCCCGCCGGTTTTTCCAGAATGCATGCGGAGGAGTGGACAAGGTTCGGTGGTAAAAGCCTGACGGCGATCCGGGATCTGCTGAATCGCAGTATGCTGGTCTGGATCTGTGCAATCGCATTATTAGTGATTGCTGGCGTGGTGTGAGAGTGAGATTTTAAGAAATATTACAGATAAACAACAAAAGGCCCTCAAGTTTCTAGTACTTTAGGCGACAATATAAAAAGGAATAACGTTTCATCTTTTTGAAACACCGTGCGGGGTCAAATGTGAAACAACTTATCAAACCAGCAGTCGCACTAATGAACCGGCTGCCGATGTTCTACAAGTTCAGTCTCATCAGTGTGCTGTTTCTGCTTCCCATCGGCGGCCTGTCCTGGCTGGTCATCAGTGAACTCAATCGTTCGGTAGACACCATGACCCGCGGCGTAGAGGGGCTTCGCCAGCTGGAGCAAGTGGATACCCTTCTCGAGGCCGCGTTTGATTACCGTGATTACCGGGCGCCGGGGAAGATCAAAGATGAAACGGTGTTGCTGAACCGGTCGGATGAGGCGGCAGATACCATCAGCGCTATTCTCGATGAACTCAGCACCCGTGAACTGGCGTTTGATACCTCCGGAAACTGGAATCAGCAGGTTGTTCAGCTCAAGTCAGAGTGGGAGTCGCTCCGGAGCGCCGACAGCTATCAGGGCAATATGGAGCCCCAGTTCAAGTATTATCAGGAGTTCGTTCAGAAAGTTCGTGCCATGCTGTCCGCCACGATCGAGATCTCCGGTCTCGGCCAGGATGCCTCCCGGGACAACCTTCTTTTGCTCGGATTGGTTCGCCAGGCCCTCCCGGATGCACGAAATATTGTGGGCCGCGCCCGCGCGTTCGGTATCTATGCGCTGGTTGAGGGGCAGGTGGGTTATAACCTCAGCGATGGATTGAACGAAATTTACGACGAGCTGACCAATCGCGGGTCGTTACTGGCGCCAGCTCTGGCAGTGGCACTGGACGCCTCGCCACGGCTGTCGACCGATGCCGGCACCACCGCGGAGCGCATCAACGACAGTCTGGGAGAAATTCGTGACGAGCTGGACGTTAACGTCATCACCCCCATGCGTCTGGAGTTGCCCTGGGAGGAGTTCGATAGTTTTATCGGGAAGGAACTTGCCCATTACACAACTATGAAGCACACGGTGTTCGACGTGGTAGGTGACAACCTGGACTCTCGTCTGCAGGGAGAAATCCGCCAGCGCCAGTTGATCATTGTGGCTCTGATTGTGGTTCTGCTGGTGGTGGTCTACCTGTACGTGGGTTTCTTCATGTCGGTCCGGACCGCCATCAACCAGTTCAGTACGGCAGCTCGAAGTGTTGCAGCCGGAGACATGACGACCCATATCCAGCTTGAAAACCGCGATGAACTCGGCGAGTTGACATCAGAATTCAACAACATGACGGATCGTATCGCCGAGCTTGTACGTTCGGTTACCCACACCACCTCTGAAGTGGATCAACAGGCGACCCGGGTGAAAGACACCGCCTCTGCCAACAGTGAAGCGGTCGCAAGGCAGATGGAGGAGTCCGGCCAGATCAACGAGGCCATGGCCCAGATGGTTGAGGCGGTTCACGAGGTCACCGAGAGCGCTCATCGGGTTTCTGACAGTGCCGGCACGGCAGAGAGTGACACTGAAAAAGGTCGCGAGGTGGTCGCGGATACCGTCGGCACCATCAATCATCTGGCCACGGAGATTGCCGGTGCGGTTGAGGTGATCAACCGGGTCAGTGCTGACAGCAACAACATCAGCCAGGTCCTGGTGGAAATCAAGGCCATTGCCGAACAGACCAACCTGCTGGCATTGAACGCGGCCATTGAGGCTGCCCGTGCCGGCGAGCAGGGCCGAGGCTTTGCTGTGGTGGCGGACGAGGTACGGTCCTTGTCCCAGCGGACTCACAAGTCCACTGAAGAGATTGAGGGGATGATTTCCCGCCTGCAGAATGGCGTCAAAGACGCGGTGTCGGCAATGACCAATAGCCACGAAGTGACCGAAACCACCGTGCGTAAATCGTCCGAAGTAACCGAGGCGCTGGATCGTATCGCCCAGGGCATCTCGACGATCGTGGATATGAGCCATCAGATTGCACAGGCGGCGGAAGAACAGTCGGCGGTGGCCAAGAACGTCAATGACAACGTTGAGCAGATCAGCGTGCTGGGTCGCACTACCGCGAGTAATGCCGAGGAAACGCTGGGTTCGTCGCGGCAGATGTCCGAACTCACCGCGTCCCTGCGGCGTCTGGTGGAAGCGTTCAAGGTCTGACGCAAATGTCAGTTCCGTGACAGAAAAATCCGGCCCTCAGAGGCCGGATTTTTTTTGTTCCCAGAGAATTTCCTCGCCGCCGTCGCGGCGGGCCAGCACTCGGGCGATGACAAACAGCAGGTCAGACAGCCGGTTGAGATAGTGCCGCGAGGCGGTGTTGATGGAGTCCTCATGACCAAGTGCCACCACCACTCGCTCCGCGCGACGGGACACGGCACGGGCAAGGTGGCACTGGGCCGCTGCGGGAGTGCCTCCGGGCAGGATAAAGTTTTTCAGTGGCGGCAGGCTTTCATTGTGCTGGTCCAGGGTGTTTTCCAGCCATTCAATGTGATCTTCTCCGATCACGCGGCTGCCGGGGATGGCAAACTCGCCACCCAGATCAAACAGGTGGTGTTGTATGCGGCGCAGGCTCTCGACAAGCTCGTCGTCGCTGTCCAACGTCTCGATCAGCAGTCCGATATGGCAGTTCAGCTCGTCCGCGGTGCCCATGGCCTCGACCCGCTGTGCGTTCTTGGCAATACGATTGCCATCCGCCAGGCCTGTGGAGCCATCGTCTCCGGTGCGGGTGTATATTTTGGAAAGGCGGTTGCCCATCAGTCTGCTCCTGTTGTTATGGCGACAACTGTTGTACCCGTTCGGTCAGCATTTGGTTCACCGGTGTTCCGATACCGAGCTCGTAACCGAGTTTTGACAGGTAGCCATTGATGTAGTTGATCTCCGTGGGGCGCCCCTGGAGCACATCGGCACGCATGGACGACGTGTTGCCCGCGGTCTTGCGGGCGACGCTTTCGATCCGTTGCCGCAATTCATCCGGTGATACGGCGCCCTGATCACTGGCCAGCATAAGCTCCGACAATTCGCGGCACAGACCGTCGATGGTGTTCTGGTAGAGTCGCGACGTCAGGATGTCGCCGTTGGGGCAGTCCAGCAGTGCTGTGTACGGGTTGATGCCGGCGTTGATCGCGAGTTTCTGCCAGAGCCGGTGCAAGATGTCCGGTTCCGAATGAGTGGTCAGCTTTCCCGCTCTCAGCAATTCTACTGCGGTGCGGAGGTGGCCGCGGGCAGAGGCGGTCATCGGTCCGATCCAGGTGTCTCCAGTGCCTGCATGCACCAGCAGGTCGGGTTCCGGTCGGTTGGCACCTTCGGTCGTGCTGGCAGCAAGGATGGGGCGGTCCGCCCATGTGGTGGCCACGGCTTGCTGGCTGCCAAGGCCATTCTGGAAGAGAGTGACCGCCGTGCGTGCAGGGAAGCGGTCGATGACAGCGGCCATGGCATCCCAGGTGTTGCCTGCCTTGGTGGTGACCAGAACCAGTTCGGGACTGTCACCGGCGGCAAGCCAGGGGATCCGGACGGCCGATTCATGCCCGTCCAGGGACCGGAAGCGGTAGCTCACTGCTTCCCCGGCCGTCTGGTCCGGTCGGGGAATGAACGCAACCCGGCCGGCAGGCAATGAGGCGGCCCACAGCCGCCCCAGAGAGCCTGCGCCCAGAATGGCGATCATGCCGGTTACATGGCCTCGATGTCGGCCCGTTGCTGACTCAGGCGGGCCTGGCTGCTCTGGGCGTCACGGAGTTTTTCCTGCTCTTTCTCGACTACGTCCGCCGGCGCCTTGGCGGTGAACTTCTCATTGTTCAGCTTGCCTTCGAGGCGACCGATTTCCTTCTGCAGGCGGTCCAGCTCCTTGTCGAGTCGCTTGAGTTCGGCGTCCTTGTCGATCAGCCCCGCCATCGGCACCAGCACTTCCATCTCTCCGACCAGCTGGGTGGCGGACATCGGAGCATTGTCA
The DNA here is from genome assembly GCA_051750305.1 of Pseudomonadota bacterium. Taxonomy (GTDB): domain Bacteria; phylum Pseudomonadota; class Gammaproteobacteria; order Pseudomonadales; family Oleiphilaceae; genus Marinobacter. Next base: position 68,987 of record JBNJJM010000007.1, read on the forward strand.
CCCTCGAACCAGTCCAGGCTCTCCAGTTTCGCCAGGGAACTGAGGAACTGGCGGTTATCGTCCATGCGGCGTTTGTCATCGCCCGCTTTGCTGCGCAGCAGTACCGGAATTTTCTTCGCCGGGGAGATGTTCATCTCGCCACGGACGTTGCGCACCGCCACGATCACACCTTTCAGCCACTCGATATCGGCGGTTACGCCGGCATCCTGTTTGCTGGCGTCCGGTTGCGGGTAGGGCTGCAGCATGATGCTGTCACCGGCTTTACCGGCCAGCGGAGCAATACGCTGCCAGATTTCTTCGGTAATGAACGGCATCATCGGATGGGCCAGCCGCAGCACCGCCTCCAGCACCCGGACCAGGGTACGACGGGTGCCACGCTTGGCTTCCGCGCTGGCCTCTTCATCATTCAGTACCGGTTTGGACAGCTCCAGATACCAGTCGCAATACTCGTTCCAGATGAACTCGTAGAGGGCGTAGGCGGCCAGGTCGAAGCGGTACTGGTCGAGGTGGCGGATCACCTCCTGCTCACAGTGTTGCAACTCGCTGATGATCCAGCGGTCGGCCAGTGACAGCGAGACGGGCTCGTCGTTGACGCCGCAGTCCTCGCCTTCGGTGTTCATCAGCACATAACGGGCGGCGTTCCACAGTTTGTTGCAGAAGTTGCGATAGCCCTCCAGGCGCTTCATGTCCCAGTTGATGTCACGGCCGGTGGTGGCCATGGCCGCGAGAGTGAAACGCAGGGCATCGGTGCCGTGGGCCGCGATGCCTTCAGGAAATTCCTTCTGCGTGCGCTTGCCGATCTTTTCGGCCAGCTTGGGCTGCATCAGGTTGCCGGTGCGTTTCTCCAGCAGGTCATCCAGGCCGATGCCGTCGATCATGTCCAGCGGATCAATGACATTGCCCTTGGACTTGGACATCTTGTCGCCGTGTTCATCACGGATCAGGCCGGTAACGTAGACCGTCTTGAAGGGCACTTGCGGGGTGCCGTCTTCGTTTTTCATGAAGTGCATGGTCATCATGATCATCCGCGCAACCCAGAAGAAGATGATGTCGAAACCGGTGACCAGCACGTCGGTGGGGTGGAAGGTTTTCAGGCGCTCGGTGATCTCCGGCCAGCCCAGGGTGCCGAAAGTCCAGAGCGCGGAACTGAACCAGGTGTCCAGTACGTCGTCGTCCTGTGTCAGCTCCAGATCGGCCGCGAGGTTGTGCTTCTGGCGCACTTCGTCCTCGTTGCGACCGACGTAGATGTTGCCGTCGGCGTCGTACCAGGCCGGAATGCGGTGACCCCACCACAGCTGGCGGGAGATACACCAGTCCTGGATGTCGCGCATCCAGGAGAAGTACATGTTCTCGTATTGTTTGGGCACGAACTGGATGCGGCCGTCTTCCACGGCCTCGATGGCCGGCTTGGCCAGAGTCTTGGCGTCGGCGAACCATTGATCGGTCAGCATGGGCTCAATGATCAGCCCGGAGCGGTCACCGCGGGGCACGCTCAGTACGTGGTCTTCCACCTGTTGTACCAGCCCGGCAGTGTCCATATCGGCCACAATCTGCTTGCGGGCGGCCTCACGGGTCAGGCCGGCGTAGGTGGCGGGCAGGGTGCCGTCGATGTCGGTGTTCTCGGTGCCGTCGGCGTTGAAGACTTCGGCCACGTCGCGGATGTTGGCATCCTGGGTCATGACGTTGATCATGGGCAGCTGATTACGCTTGCCCACGGCGTAGTCGTTGAAATCGTGGGCCGGGGTGATCTTCACGCAGCCGGAGCCTTTTTCCGGGTCGGCGTGGTGATCGGCCACGATGGGAATCCGGCGGTTCACCAGCGGCAGCATGACGTGCTTGCCAATCAGATGCTGGTAGCGATCGTCCTCCGGGTGCACGGCCACCGCGGTGTCGCCCAGCATGGTCTCCGGGCGGGTGGTGGCGACCACAACATAGTCTTTGCCGTCCTGTGTTTTGGCGCCGTCTGCCAACGGGTAGCGCAGGTGCCAGAAAAAGCCCTTTTCTTCCTTGTTCTCCACCTCCAGATCGGAGATGGCGGTGTGCAGTTTCGGGTCCCAGTTCACCAGCCGCTTGCCACGGTACACCAGGCCTTCGTCGTACAGGCGGATGAATACTTCCTGTACGGCCTTGTAGAAGCCGTCGTCCATGGTGAAACGTTCGTGGTCCCAATCCACGGAGTTGCCGAGGCGGCGGATCTGGCGGGTGATGGTGCCGCCGGAGTGTTCTTTCCAGTCCCAGATGCGCTTGATGAAGTCATCCCGCCCGAGGTCGTGGCGGGTTTTGCCTTCTTCGGCGGCCAGTTTACGCTCGACCACCATCTGGGTGGCGATGCCGGCGTGGTCGGTGCCGACGGTCCACAGCGCGTTGCGGCCCTGCATGCGCTTGAAGCGGGTGAGGGTGTCCATGATGGTGTGCTGGAACGCGTGGCCCATGTGCAGGCTGCCGGTGACGTTGGGGGGCGGGATGGCGATGCTGTAGGAATCGCCCTCGCCCCCCTCCGCTTTTTCTGAACGGGGGCGGAAGTACCCTTTGGCTTCCCAGTTCTCGTACCACTGGCGCTCGATGTTTTCTGGCTGGTAGGTTTTTTCCATGGGTTTCTGCAGTGACCGTTGGTTGATTCACAAGGGAAAATTGAGACGCCCGATTATACATGGTCACCGGGGATGCGGCGAACCTAACGCTTCCGCTGATCATGCACCCGAGGCTCAATCCCCAGCGCCCGCAACTGCTTGAAATGCGATCGGGCCTGATCCAGAACCGCGGGATCGTTGTGCGCAACCAGAGCCAACCGTTTGAACCGCTCGGCGTGCGCCGGCAAGGTCCCCGAGAGGATGATCACCGTATCCCAGTCTTCAGCAGCGGGCGGGTTCAACAGGATGCCGACGGGGTCGGTGCAGGCAGTGGCAGAGTCGGCGACGACGCTATGGGGAATGAAGGCGTCAGGGCTGAAGTTCCACAGCAGGTCGTCCAGCTCTTCCGCGTGTTCTGCGGTGTCGCAGACGATGCACACACGATCGCCCTGTTGCCAGGCCTTGTCCACCAGTTTGGCCGCGTGGAGGTTGCGGGCAGCGGGGGTGTTCTGGGCGAGGATGTGGAACCAGTAGCTCTGGTTCCGATGGTCTGCGCCGGAGGGGCCGGCAGCAGGGCTGCCGGTCTCCGGAGGATAGTGCGAATTACTTTCCGGCATGGGACATCAGGTAGTCGACCAGCAGGGGAACCGGGCGGCCTGAGGAGCCTTTGGCTTTACCGGAATGCCAGGCGGTGCCGGCGATGTCCAGGTGGGCCCAGCGGTAGTCTTTGGCGAACCGCGACAGGAAGCACGCTGCGGTAATAGTGCCGGCGGGGCGGCCGCCGATGTTGGCCATATCAGCAAAGTTGCTGTCCAGCTGGCTCTGGTATTCGTCCCACAGGGGCAGGCGCCAGGCGCGGTCACCGGCACGTTCGCCGGCGGCCAGCAGTTCGTTGGCCAGCTCGTCGTTATTGGCGAGCAGGCCGGTGGCCTGATTGCCCAGGGCAATGATGCAGGCGCCGGTGAGGGTGGCCAGGTCAATCACCGCCGCGGGGTCGAATTTCTTGACGTAGGTGAGGGCGTCACAGAGAACCAGGCGGCCTTCGGCGTCGGTGTTCAGGATTTCAACCGTCATGCCGGAAAGGGTGGTAACGATGTCGCCCGGGCGGGAAGCACTGCCATCCGGCATGTTCTCCGCAGCGGCAATCACGGCGACTACGTTGATCTTGGGCTGGGTTTCGGCCAGTACCTTCATGGCCCCGAAGACGCTGGCGGAGCCACCCATATCGTACTTCATTTCATCCATGCCTTCGCCCGGCTTGAGGCTGATGCCACCGGTGTCGAAGGTGATGCCCTTACCAACCAGCACGTGGGGCTTGTCCTTGGGTTTGCCGCCACGGTATTCCATCACGATCAGCCGCGGGGGCTGGGCGCTGCCCTTGCCGACGGCCAGGATGGTATTCATGCCCATTTTTTCCATCTGCTTCTCATCAAGCACTTCGGTTTTGATGCAGTCGTAATCCTTGGCGAGTTTTTTGGCCTGCTGAGCCAGCCATTCCGGGTGGCAGATGTTGGGCGGGGTATTGCCCAGATCGCGGGTGAAGTTCATGCCGCGGCCGGTGGCAAGGCCAAGGTTGAACGCATCTTTGAGGGCTTTGCCAGTGCCTGAGGCTGCTACCACGACTTTATTGAGTTTGCGCGCGGCGGGTTTTTCGCTCTTGAAAGCGCTGAAGGTGTAGAGCTGGTCTTCCAGCGTGCGCCCGATCAGGCTGAGGCGGGCGGCCTCGGAACCCACGGTTTCGTCGCCCGTCACCGGAGTATCGGCCAGAGCGATCAGCGCGGTCTTGGCCGGGCCATCCTTTAGCTGGCCCGTCATCGCGATCAGGGCCTTGCGGTAATTGACGGGGGTACGGTCGCCGTCGCTACCGGTGCCAACGACGATTACCCGGCTCCACGGCTGATCGGCAACGGGGATGACGCTGATGGAGGCATTCTTGCCAGTGAGATCGCCGGCCTTCTGCAGCTTTTTGATCAGTCCGCCCAGCGCTTCGTCCGCCTGCGTGGTGGATTCCGGCCAGGTGCCTTTTTCGGGCAGGGCAATGACAAGACTGTCGGCCTTGGTGCTGATGATCGATTTACTGCTCAGGCTGAAATTCATGGCAACTCCCGTCGTGGATGTCGGATCAATGCAAAGGATGGTAATAACCTTGCGGGCAATACCCCAAGCATTGGGGTTTATTCGGGATTTATCAAGCGGTGACAGCTCCTTAACCTTCGGCACTGTCATTCAGGGCGAAGGTTACATAGAATACCGACGGTAAATACCTGCGTCGTTTCCTTTTCGACCCACAGCGATCCATTCCGGCCAGAGACAACGTTTTGACCATCGTTTTCCGATATCTTGCCCGACAGACCATGATCAGCATGCTTGCCGTCTCCGGCATCCTGTTGCTGGTTTTCATGAGTGGGCGGTTTATCAAGTATCTGGCCGAAGCGGCTGCGGGCGAACTGGCTGCGGACGTGCTGTTCCAGATCATGGCCTACCGCTTCCCCGGATTTCTCGAGCTTATCCTGCCTCTGGGTTTCTTTATCGGCATTTTGCTGGCATACGGTCGCATGTATCTCGAGAGTGAGATGACGGTGCTTTTTGCCTGCGGCATGAGTGATCGGCAGATCCTGGGGAAAACCCTGTTGGCGAGCATTCCGGTGATGCTCACGGTGGGGGCGATGAGCCTGTATGTCTCGCCCTGGGGCATGAAGCAGGTGGAAGCGATCTTTAATGAGCAGCGCAAGGCCACCGAGTTCGAGATGCTGGCGCCGGGTCGCTTTCAGGATCTGGAATCCGGCGGTCGGGTGACCTACACCGAGGGTCTGAGTGATGACAAGCGGGTGCTGGAAGGCGTGTTCATCGCCGAGTACGGTGACGACGGCCTGACCATCATCACCGCCGAGTACGGCTCCCAGCTGATCGACCAGAAAACCGGCAGCCGGTTTCTGATCCTGGAGGAGGGCGGTCGTTTTCAGGGGTTGCCGGGGCAGTTGGAATACCAGATCACCGGGTTCGACGCCTACGGTCTGAAAATCCAGAGTGGCGGTGGACGCGACAAGGAGCTGGAAGAGGGCATGAGTACCCTTGCCCTGATGGCATCGGACGATCCGGAGGACCGGGCGCTGCTGCACTGGCGGTTTACCCTGCCGTTGATCGTTCCCATCGTGACCCTGCTGGCGGTGCGCCTGAGCCGGGTGAATCCGCGCCAGGGCCGCTTTTTTCATCTGTTACCGGCCATGCTGGTCTACATCACGTACCTCGGCCTGTTGATTGTTGCCAGGGATGCCATGGCAGATGGCAAGGTGCCGGAGTGGATCGGCATGCTCTGGGTGCACGCCATTTTCCTGGCGTTGGGCTTATGGTTGCAGTTCGGTCCCGCCTGGCTGTACCGGCGTCGTCTGACACGGGAGGGACGTGCCAGTGCGTAAGATTGATCAGTACGTCATGCGGACCGTCGGCGGCGCCATGTTCCTGGTGATGGTGGTGGTGCTGTCACTGGACCTGATTTTTGGCTTCATTGCCGAGCTGGAAGACGCCCGCAACGATTACCAGACCATGCAGGCACTGTGGTACGTGTTCATGACCCTGCCGCGGCGGATTTACGATTACCTGCCGCTGGGCGCGTTCATGGGGTGCCTGGTGGGGCTGGGAGCCATGGCAAGTTCCTCGGAACTCACCGTCATCCGTGCGGCCGGGGTGTCGCTGAAACGCATCGTCTGGTCGGCGATGAAGCCGGCGCTGGTGGTGGTGCTGATCGGGCTGGTGATCGGTGAATACGTGGCGCCCCCGGCAGAGCGCATGGCCCAGAGCCAGAAAGCCATTGCCCAGGGCGCAGGCGAGAATATTGCCTCCGCCTCCGGCATATGGCATCGGGAGGGGGAAGTCTTCATGCACTTGAACGCCGTCAGTCCCGAGGGTGACTTGCGGGGTGTGTCGCTGTTTCGTTTCGACGAAGAGCGCTGGATGCTGTCGGCCAGCTTTGCCGAGCAAGCGACCTATCAGGGAGATCACTGGCGGCTGGAGAATGTCGCCACTACGACGATCGGGGATGAGCAACTGACCCGGGAAATTCACGACACCCTCAGATGGGAGACCGGTCTCTCGCCGGAAGTGTTGAGTGTGCTGATCGTTAAACCCGAGAACCTGCCGGTGACGGGACTGTACACTTACGCCAGCTACCTGGATGATCAGGGGCTGAGCTCCGCCAATTACTGGCTCGCGTTCTGGAAGAAAGTGCTGATGCCGCTGGGCACGGCGGTGATGGTTCTGGTCGCGATCTCCTTCATCTTCGGTCCGCTGCGCTCGGTCACCATGGGCTTCCGGGTTTTCACCGGCTTGATCGTAGGCCTGCTGTTCAAATACATGCAGGATCTGCTGGGCCCGATGAGCCTGGTGTTCGGGTTCAACCCGGTGCTGGCCATTCTCCTGCCCATAGCCATCAACGCTGCCGTGGGCGCCATTCTGATGCGCCGCGCAGGATGACCATTACTTCTTCTCGGGTTTAGGGACCTGCACCACCACGCTGTCTGACAGCCGGTCAGTGACTGACAGGCCGTTGATTGGCCAGAACAGCGCCAGCATGGCGGGCACCGTGATGATCAGGGTGATCGCCCCCAGGTAATAGGACGCCAGCAGGGTGACAAAGAACACCGCCGCTGCTGTGACGTAACGCCGAAGCGCCTGGGTCCAGCTCACCGGACTGCCATCAAGATTCTCGATCCGAATGCGCCAGACCTGCATCGCCAGTGTCTGACCCGTGCGCGTCCAGAAATAAGCGAAGAACAGGTAAAGCACCAGGAACAGCACAAAGGTCAACATGGGATCGCCGCTCAGGGCCCCGCTCTCCGCCAGCTGTTCATAGCGGTCCCATCCGGTTATCCAGCCTGCGATCATGGTGTAGATCCAGGTGGCTACCAGCAGTACCGCAATGCAGATCAGGCCGTCGTAGATAATCGCCAGCAGGCGTTTGATAAAGGTGGCGGGGGGCAGCAGTTCCTCGGCGTCGTGGAAGCGTCGGGGCATGGGGTCTCCTGTGATGTTTCACGTTTTTCCTGTTCTCGGCGTGTGCTAGAGTAGCGGATTTGCACACGCATGTAAGTATGTGTTCTCAATCGTGGACCCCGTCGGGTTTATAGAAGGGTATCAAAGGGCTATGAAAACCGCAGAGTTGCGACAGGCGTTTCTGGACTATTTCAAACAGCAGGGCCATACCATTGTGCCGAGCAGTTCGCTTGTACCGGCGGACGATCCAACCCTGTTGTTCACCAACGCGGGGATGAACCAGTTCAAGGACCTCTTCCTTGGCCGCGAAGAGCGGGACTACACCCGCGCGACCACGTCCCAGAAATGCGTGCGGGCCGGAGGCAAGCACAACGACCTTGAAAATGTCGGTTACACCGCCCGCCATCACACCTTTTTCGAGATGCTCGGCAACTTCAGCTTTGGCGATTACTTCAAGCGCGAAGCCATCAACTACGCCTGGACGTTCCTGACCGGTGACGAGTGGCTCCGACTGCCCAAAGAAAAACTGTGGGTGACGGTCTACGCTTCGGATGACGAAGCCTTCGATATATGGAACAAGGAAATCGGTGTGCCGGCCGATCGCATTGTACGTATCGGCGATAACAAGGGCGCGCCCTATGCCTCTGACAACTTCTGGCAGATGGGGGATACCGGCCCCTGTGGTCCGTGCACCGAAATCTTCTTTGACCACGGCCCCGAGGTCGCTGGTGGTCCTCCTGGCAGTCCAGAGGAAGACGGCGATCGCTACATCGAGATCTGGAACGTGGTCTTCATGCAGTATAACCGTACCGCCGACGGCGAGATGCTGAATCTGCCCAAGCCCTCGGTCGACACCGGTATGGGATTGGAGCGCATCACCGCCGTGTTGCAGGGTGTGCACAGCAATTACGAAATCGATCTGATGCAGGATCTGTTAAAGGCGGCCTCTGTCATTCTCGGTGGTGTTGCCACCACAGAAGCGTCCCTGCGCGTGGTGGCGGACCATATCCGCTCCTGTGCCTTCCTGATATCCGATGGCGTGATGCCGTCCAACGAAGGGCGGGGGTTTGTATTGCGGCGGATCATTCGTCGCGCTGCTCGCCATGGTAACAAGCTGGGTGCCACCGAGCCGTTTTTCTACAAGCTGACCGGGGCTCTGGTTGAGCTGATGGGCGAAGCCTATCCGCAACTGGTGAGTAGCCGCAAGCAGATCGAGAAGGTGCTGTTGCAGGAAGAGGAGCAGTTCGCCAAGACCCTGGATAAGGGGCTGCGCCTGCTGGAGCAGGATATCGCCGAGCTCAAGGGCGATGTTATTCCCGGCGAGACCATCTTTACCCTGTACGATACCTACGGTTTTCCCGTCGATCTGACTAACGACATCGCCCGTGAGCGTGGCCTGACTCTGGATTACGACGGCTATGAGTCAGCGATGGAGCGTCAGCGCGAGCGCGCGCGGGCGGCGAGCAAATTCGGTATCGATTACAACGCCGCGGGTCTGACCATCGAAGGCACGACCGAGTTCACCGGTTACGATCACATCGATGGCCACGAAGCCATTCGCACGGTCATTGTGGGTGATCAGGAAAAAACCGCCGAAGCCGGCGACGAAGCCGTGGTGGTGCTGGAGCGCACGCCGTTTTATGCCGAGTCTGGTGGTCAGGTCGGTGACACGGGGCTGTTGACCTGGAGCGGCGGTCGTTTTCAGGTGACCGACACCCGCAAAGAGGGTGATAATCACCTTCATATCGGGACCGTAATTGAAGGCGAACTGTTCCCCGGGCTGGAAGTGGACGCCCGTATCGATCATGCCCGCCGGGAGCGCACCAAACGCAACCATTCGGCAACGCACCTGCTGCATGCGGCACTACGCAAGATACTGGGTGAGCACGTCAGTCAGAAGGGGTCGCTGGTGGATCCGGACAAGCTGCGCTTCGATTTCTCCCATTTCGAGGCGGTGACGCCGGAGCAGCTGAAGGAAATCGAACGCCAGGTCAACGAACAGATACTGGCCAACACGCCGGTGCAGACCGAGATTACCGACATGGAACAGGCGCAGGCCAAGGGGGCCATGGCGCTGTTCGGTGAGAAATACGGCGACACCGTGCGGGTGCTGAGTATGGGCGCGGACAACTATTCGGTTGAGCTGTGCGGTGGCACTCACGTTGGCCGCACCGGAGACATAGGTCTTTTCCGCATCACGTCCGAAAGCGGTATTTCGGCGGGGGTCCGTCGCATCGAGGCGGTCACCGGTTTCGGCGCCCTCGAGTGGGTTGATGGCACCGAGCAAACGTTGCGCGACACGGCGCGACTCGTCAAAGCCACCCGTGAGACCCTGCTGGACAAAGTCCAGCAGGCCGTGGAGCGGAATCGTCAGCTGGAAAAAGAAATGACAGCACTCAAGGCCAGGCTGGCGAGTTCAGCAGGTACCGACCTGGCGGGCTCTGCCGTAGAGGTTGGCGGGTTGAAAGTCGTGGCGTCGGAGCTCGAGGGGGCAGATCGACAGGCATTGATGGAAACGGCTGACCAGCTCAAGAACAAGCTGGGAGATGGTGTGGTCGTGCTGGCCAGTGTTGAGGGGGGCAAAGTGACCCTGGTGGCTGGCGTCACCAAGTCCGCCACCGGCAAGATCAAGGCCGGAGATCTGATGAAGCACCTGGCTGGTCAGGTCGATGGCAAGGGCGGCGGTCGCCCGGACATGGCCCAGGGCGGCGGGAACGATCCCTCAAAGCTCGCCGAAGCGCTGGCGGGTGTGCCGGTCTGGGTTGAAGAAAATATTGGATAAGCAACTGTTTTGACGCTGGGCGGGCGTTTATAATCCCGCCCGTTTGACTTTTAACCGGCGGAGCATGGCTCCGCCTTTGTCCTATTCGGGATACCGGGAAGAAAATGGCTCTGTTGGTTCAGAAATTCGGTGGTACATCGGTAGGGACTACCGAGCGTATTCAGGCCGTAGCGGAAAAAGTGTGTCGCTTCCGTCGCGAGGGGCACGATGTGGTGGTGGTGGTTTCAGCCATGAGCGGCGAGACCAACCGGCTGATCTCGTTGGCAAATGAGATTATGGAAGAGCCCACGCCCCGGGAGATGGACGTGCTGGTCTCCACCGGCGAGCAGGTCACCATAGCGCTGTTATCGATGGCACTGCAGAAAATGGGCTGCAAGGCGCGCTCCTATACCGGCTCGCAGGTGCGCATTGTGACCGACAGTTCGCACACCAAGGCGCGCATCAAACAGATTGATGAGCAGCGCATGCGCCAGGATCTGGATGCGGGCCGGGTTGTGGTCGTGGCAGGATTTCAGGGTATCGATGAAAGCGGCAACATCACCACCCTGGGCCGGGGCGGCTCCGACACCACGGCGGTGGCGCTGGCGGCGGCGCTTAAGGCCGATGAGTGTCAGATCTATACGGACGTGGACGGCGTCTACACCACCGATCCGCGGGTTGTGGACACCGCCCGCCGGCTTGAACGCATTACCTTTGAGGAAATGCTGGAAATGGCCAGCCTCGGATCGAAGGTTTTGCAGATTCGCTCCGTGGAATTTGCAGGTAAGTACAATGTTCCGTTAAGGGTTCTCTCCAGCTTCCAGGAGGGCGAAGGAACCCTGATTACTCTTGAGGATGATAACGCCATGGAACAACCGGTCGTCTCCGGCATCGCTTTCAACCGCGACGAAGCCAAAGTCACAATTTCCGGGGTGCCCGATACACCCGGCAGCGCATTGCGTATACTGAAACCGGTAAGCGACGCGAATATCGAAGTCGATATGATTGTACAGAACGTAGGCGAGGATAATCGTACTTCCTTCACGTTCACGGTTCATCGCAACGACTTCAAGCGCGCGAAAGAGGTTCTGCAGGGCGTCGCTGATGAGCTGGGAGCCCGTGAAGTCGGCGGCGACAGCAAGATAGCAAAGGTCAGCATTGTTGGCGTTGGCATGCGCTCCCATGCAGGCGTGGCCACCAAGATGTTTGAAGCCCTGTCGAATGAGGGTATAAATATTCAGATGATCTCCACTTCAGAAATCAAGATTTCCGTGGTGATCGATGAGAAATATCTCGAGCTGGCGGTTCGTGCGCTTCACAGTGCTTTCGAGCTGGACAAGCCTGGGGTGGAAGAAGCCTGACCATGCAGAGCACAGGTCGGTCTGCACGGGCTTTTTGTAAAAAGGGTGTGCATTTGCTGCGCCTTTGCCGCTGCTTTCCCGTATAAGGGAAAGTGCGTGTTTTGAGTGGTAAGTGCCCCCATCATAAAACAAAGAAGTACACTATTTTTCGGAACAGGTAGCTCTGGACAAGGGAGAACAGGATATGTTGATTTTGACTCGCCGTGTTGGCGAAACTCTGATGGTGGGTGACGACATCACCGTTACCGTTCTCGGAGTGAAGGGGAACCAGGTGCGTATTGGTGTGAATGCCCCGAAGGAAGTGGCGGTGCACCGCGAAGAGATTTATCAGCGGATTCAGAGTGAAAAAGACTCTGAAGGGCCAGAGCCTGGCAACAGCTGAGAAGCATGAAAAGCCGTTCAAGGGAAACCTGAACGGCTTTTTTTCTGGTGGGCGAAAATGAGATATAAAAAACTCATGTCAACCCTATGAAAACAGAAAAATTATGGTAGTATACGCCCCGTTCTCAAGGAGAGGTGGGTGAGTGGCTGAAACCAGTTCCCTGCTAAGGAACCGTACGAGCAATCGTACCGAGGGTTCGAATCCCTCCCTCTCCGCCACTTTCTTTTGAAGGATGATGAGAGCAGGTTGGTCTGGCATCCAACCAGAGCGAAAAAGATGCGCGGCTGTAGCTCAGCTGGATAGAGTACCTGGCTACGAACCAGGCGGTCGGAGGTTCGAATCCTCCCAGCCGCGCCAATTTCGCCCCAAAGTTTCAAGCGGCTGTAGCTCAGCTGGATAGAGTACCTGGCTACGAACCAGGCGGTCGGAGGTTCGAATCCTCCCAGCCGCGCCAAATTACGATCGGAACGCCTCAGTTTGTGCACCCCACAGGCTGGGGCGTTCTGCTATTTACAGCTGGGAGGATTTGAACCGAAAGAGGTTCGACCGAGGCGCAGGAAGTGTGCCGAGGAACGTCGGAGCAAAGCGACGACGGCCCCGAAGGGGGGAGGGCTGCAGGCCCGAATAATCCTCCCAGCCGCGCCATATCAAATAAAAACCCCGCCTTGAGCGGGGTTTTTTATTTCTCTGGTTACCACATCAAATCATCCGGAATTTCATAACCCGCATACGGGTCGTCTTCCCCGACATCATCCTTCTGTCGGTCGTGCAGAACCACCACCGCGTTTTGGTCTCGTTCCTGAATCTTGCGCGCCACACCTTCAGCCACAATCTCATACTGTTCATTGACAAACACGATGGCCAGGCGGCCCCGCGACAGCTGGTCCACCATTTTGTCATCCACAAAGAGTTTCTTGATCTTCTTGTCGTGAACAAACTGATAGGACGTCTCGCCCCTTGAGCGGTCCAGGCGATTGGTTTCCACCAGTTGCCGGATCTGGGCCTGGATGGCCTTTTTCTGAGCTTGTTGCTGGCGCTCAAGATTCAGCTGCCGGTCCCGTTCCGCTTTCTCTTCACGGGCCTTGCGGGCGCGCTCTTCTGCCTCATTGACCTGCACCGCGCCCTTGGGCTGCTGTTTGCGCTGCTTTCGTTTCTCGCTGCGAATGGCCTTGGCCTTTTTCTCGTCTGCCAGCCCGGCTTTCATTAGCTGATCCTGAAGTGATGCCATCTGCGACTCCGTAAATTGTTTCTATCTCGTATGCGCTGATAGGGTAGTATACGCGTACTGCCAACACCGCCATAACCAGTGTTATTCATTTCGGGATTTTCTGTCTATGTCTTCCTTTAACCAGCTTGGTCTGTCTCAGGCCATGGTCTCCAATCTTGCGCAGCTGGGTTTCAAGCAGCCAACACCGATACAGGCCCAGGCATTGCCGCCCGCGCTCGCCGGCAAAGACATCATTGCCATGGCCCAGACGGGCAGCGGCAAAACCGCTGCCTTCGGGATTGGTCTGATCGAGAAGCTGAAGCTCCGGCAATTCTCTGTGCAGGGGCTGGTACTTTGCCCGACCCGCGAACTGGCGGATCAGGTGGCAAAAGCCTTGCGGGAGCTCGCGCGCGCCCGGGCCAACGTTAAAGTCATTACGTTGTGCGGCGGCGTCGCCATCGGGCCGCAGATTGGTTCTCTGAGTCACGGCGCGCATATCGTGGTGGGTACGCCCGGCCGGATCCAGGATCACCTGCGCAAGGGAACGCTGACGTTGGAATCGTTGAAAACCCTGGTGCTCGATGAGGCGGACCGGATGCTGGATATGGGTTTCCAGGATGCGGTGGAAGACATTATCTCCCAGGCGCCGGCTCAGCGTCAGACGCTGATGTTCTCGGCCACCTGGCCTGCCAGCATCCGGACTCTGAGTGAGCGTTATCAGTCCGAACCGTTCGATATCCGGGTAGAAGCCCACGAAGAGAAGCCGGATATCCGGGAAACCTTTTTCGAAATCGAGCCGGGACAGCAGGCGGATGCATTGGCTGCGGTCCTGTCCGACTTGCAGCCGACGTCCTGTATCGCTTTCTGCACCACCAAGCAGCAATGTGATGAGTTGGCAGCGTCCCTGGAGCTGCGGGGATTCTCCGCGCTGGCGCTGCACGGAGATCTTGAGCAGAAGGATCGGGACAGTGTGCTGGTGCGGTTTGGCAACCAGAGTTGCTCAGTACTGGTAGCCACCGACGTGGCGGCCCGAGGCCTGGACATCAAGGCGCTGCCGCTGGTGGTCAATGTGGAGCCGGCTCGCGACCCCGAGGTACATACCCACCGGGTCGGTCGTACCGGCCGGGCGGGAGAGGCTGGCCTCGCGGTTACCTTCTGTACCCCGTCGCAAGGTCACAAGATTTCCCGGCTTGAGTCCCATCGTGATCAGCATGTGAGTTGGGGGGATTCCCGCCAGTTGCTGGCGACAGTCGATAAGCCAGTGGTGCCGTCCATGCGCACGTTGTGCGTCTCCGGCGGACGCAAAGACAAGGTGCGCCCCGGCGACGTGCTGGGCGCGATCACCGGGGAGGCCGGACTGCCTGGTGCATCGGTGGGCAAGATCGATCTGTTTGACTTTCAGTGCTTTGTGGCAGTTGACCGAAGCGTCGCGTCAGAAGCGCTGAAACGGCTGGAGAATGGTCGGATCAAAGGCCGTAAAATGCGCGTCCGGTTTGCCTGAGCCCCTTCAGTGGTAATGTCCCGGACTCGTTGTCATAAAGGGTCTCAGACCTCGGAAAGCGCGTATAGTAATTCGCATTCAGGTTGCTCGAGGCGGCCTAAAACGGTAAATTACGCAGGATTTTGCCTCCCGAATTGCAAAGGGAGGGCTTCAGACCTTAGTCGTAGCCTGCGCCCAATGCAACTCGGGGTAAATCAAACAACCCAATACAGGTAGCTGTTCGATATGAATGAGCTGATGTCACAAGCCGTCGAGCTGATGATTGCAGGCATGGGGTTCGTGTTTACGTTCCTGGTCATTCTGGTTTTCGCAACCGGTGCCATGTCCAAAATCATCACGCGGTTTGCGCCAGAGCCGGTAACCCCGGCCAAAACGCCACGTGCCAAGCCCAAGGCTCCGGCGTCGGTAGACCCCGACACGGCCGAAGCCATCAAGAAGGCGATTGCACAATTCCGGTCACGCCACAAGAAGTGACCTGGCTGACGAATTAGAACCTTTAAACAGAAGGCTGACACGATGACTGACACAAAGAAACCGCTGGGGATTACGGACGTTATCCTGCGTGACGCCCACCAGTCCCTGCTCGCCACCCGTATGCGGCTTGACGACATGCTGCCCATTGCCGAGAAACTCGACAAAGTCGGTTTCTGGTCACTGGAATCCTGGGGTGGAGCTACCTTCGACTCCTGTATCCGTTACCTGGGCGAAGACCCCTGGGAGCGTATCCGCGAACTGAAAAAGGCCATGCCCAACACCCAGCAACAGATGCTGCTGCGCGGTCAGAACCTGTTGGGTTACCGCCACTACGCGGACGATGTTGTGGACCGTTTCTGTGAGCGTGCCGCTGAAAATGGCGTCGACGTGTTCCGAATTTTTGACGCCATGAACGATCCCCGTAACCTGGATCGCGCCATCAAGGCCGTTCGGAAGACCGGCAAGCATGCCCAGGGCACCATTGCCTACACCACCAGCCCGGTGCACACCATCGAAATGTGGGTAGAACTGGCGAAAGAAGTCGCCGACATGGGCGCAGACTCCATCGCGATCAAGGACATGGCCGGCATTCTCAAGCCCTACGTGGCCTTCGATCTGGTCAGCCGTCTGAAGAAAGAGCTGGATATTCCGATTCACATGCAGTGCCACGCCACGACTGGCATGTCCACTGCCACCGCCATCAAGGCAGCGGAAGCCGGCATTGATAACGTCGATACGGCCATCTCTTCCATGAGTATGACGTACGGTCACTCACCCACCGAAGCAGTGGTCGCCATTCTTGAAGGGACTGACCGTGATACAGGCCTGGACCTGAACCTGCTTGAAGAGATCGCCAGCTACTTCCGCCAGGTGCGCAAGAAGTATGCGAAGTTCGAGGGCAGCCTGCGTGGCACCGATTCCCGCATTCTGATTGCTCAGGTGCCGGGCGGTATGCTGACCAACATGGAAAACCAGTTGCGTGAGCAGAACGCCAGCGACAAGTTCGATCAGGTTCTGGACGAGATTCCCAAGGTTCGCGAAGACCTGGGCTTCATCCCGCTGGTCACGCCGACCTCCCAGATCGTAGGCACCCAGGCAGTACTGAACGTTCTGACCGGTGAGCGCTACAAGTCCATCTCCAAGGAGACCTCCGCAATCCTCAAGGGCGAGTACGGTGCTGCACCGGCGCCAATGAACAAGGAGCTGCAGGAGCGTGTTCTGGACGGAAAAGAGCCGGTGACCTGTCGCCCGGCCGATCTGCTCGAACCGGAAATGGACAAGCTGACCGACGAGCTGAAGAAGCTGGCTGACGAGAAGGGCATCAAACTGGCGGACAACGTGGTTGATGATGTACTGACCTACGCCCTGTTCCCGCAAATCGGTCTCAAGTTCCTGGAAAACCGCAACAACCCTGACGCGTTCGAGCCGGTTCCGACCGCCGAAAGCGCCGCGCCGGCCAAGAAGTCTGAAGGCCCCGAGACCTACACCGTGGACGTCAACGGCAAGAAGTTTGTGGTTGCTGTTTCCGAAGGTGGCGAGATCACCCAGATCCAGGGTGAGGGCGGTGCTGCCTCGGCACCAGCTGGTTCCTCGGCCCCGGCTCCGGCCGCGGGTGAAGGTGAGCCTGTCGTTGCGCCGCTGGGTGGCAACATCTTCAAGGTTCTGGTCTCACCGGGTGACACCGTGGAAGAGGGCGATGTGATGATTATCCTCGAAGCCATGAAAATGGAAACCGAGGTTCGCGCGCCGAAAGCCGGTACGATCGGCGAAGTCTTCATCAAGGTCGGTGATGCCGTCTCCCCTGATGATGAAATGCTGACAATCGCATAAAGGGCCAGCATTCCATGGAAAAATTAATGACACTCTGGACAGGTAGTGGCCTGTTCAACATTGAAATCGGCCAGGTGATCATGATCGCCATCGGCCTTGTGCTCCTCTATCTTGCGATCAACAAGAAATTTGAGCCGTTGCTTCTGGTACCCATCGGGTTCGGTGGTATCCTGGCAAATATTCCGGAGGCAGGCCTGGCCCTGACTGCGGCAGAAAATGCCATTCATTTCGCCTTGAAAGGCGGTAACGCCGAGATCCTGGCGGCGCTCGCGGCACCGCTGGATGTGGCCTATCAGGCCGGGCAGGCAGTAACGCCTGAGCTGAAGGAAGCCTTCAAGGAGGCTGTCAAAGACGCCAGCTACTCTGAAATGGCGATGGCGAACTCCCTTGCCCAGGACTTCGGTTACGGCAATGGCATGCTGTATAACTTCTATTCTGTGGTTATCGGCAGCACCATCGGGCCTCTGTTGATCTTCATGGGCGTAGGTGCAATGACCGATTTCGGTCCTCTGCTCGCCAACCCCAAGACCCTGCTGCTGGGTGCTGCTGCCCAGTTCGGTATCTTTGGTACCGTGATTGGTGCTGCGCTGCTGGATTGGCTGGGTATTCTGGACTTCACGATTCTGGAAGCTGCGGCCATCGGCATCATCGGCGGTGCGGATGGTCCGACGTCCATCTACGTGTCCAGCGTTCTGGCTCCGCATCTGCTGGGGGCGATTGCGGTCTCGGCCTACGCCTACATGGCGCTGGTACCGATGATCCAGCCGCCGATCATGAAGGCGCTGACCAGTCAGAAAGAGCGGGCCATCAAGATGTCCCAGCTCCGCCCGGTGAGCAAGAAAGAGAAGATCATCTTCCCGCTGGTGGTTCTGATTGCGGTGGTTCTGTTCCTGCCGGACGCGGCGCCGCTGCTGGGTATGTTCTGCTTCGGTAACCTGATGCGTGAGTGTGGCGTGGTAGAACGTCTGAGCGACACTGCGCAGAATGCCTTGATCAACATCGTGACCATTTTCCTGGGTTTGTCCGTCGGCTCCAAGCTGATGGCCGACAAGTTCCTGGATGGCCAGACGCTGGGTATCCTGGGCCTGGGTATTGTGGCCTTCGGTGTTGGTACTGCCTGTGGTGTTCTGATGGCGAAGCTGATGAACCGCTTCACCAAGGAAGCTATCAACCCGCTGATCGGTTCTGCCGGTGTATCCGCGGTGCCGATGGCGGCCCGGGTATCCAACAAGGTCGGTCTTGAGGCCAACCCGCAGAACTTCCTGTTGATGCACGCCATGGGCCCGAACGTGGCCGGCGTTATCGGCTCTGCGGTCGCTGCCGGTGTGATGATCAAGCTTCTGGGCTGATTGTTCGCCGCAGTGCTGAACGCCCCGCCTCCGTGGCAAGCCACTTGCCTTAAGTGTGGCTGAGCTTGGACGGGCCGAGTGAAAATGAAAAGCCAGCGACCAAAATCGCTGGCTTTTCATTATCCAAAATAAATGAATAACAATGCTTTTACGTAAGAACCTTTCGTATGAATATCTCGTCCTCGCCCCCAACCGTCGACTGATGACGTTCGATTAAGGATTCACATAACTTCAGAAAATCATCTCGAACCCGAAGTAACCTTAGCGGCCATAGCCGAAACGGGCATAGGGTCTTTCATCGTATAGCTGAGGGTTGGGCCTCAAGGCGTCGGAAGCCAGCCCAGCACCTGTTTATTATTTGCATAGGGATCGTGCCCATTCAATTTGGCTGACTTGACCGGGTCCAGTGCTTAGATCTTCTCTGGTTTTGCACCCAATTGTTGTGGATGGGCGCAGCACTAGGTTTCAGGTAGCGCGTTAGAGCTTTCTGGCAAGAATGCGGGGTACGTCTACCAGAATCTGGGGTTTGAGTACTTCTGATCTCAGTCGAATCTGCTAAGCGGAAGTGCAGGCCGGGGCAGTTCAATTGCCACCGGCCTGACCCAATTGCTAATTTCCTGGAAATTCACATTGTTTCTGAACGCAAGTCCAGGATCCAGTTCACCAGCTTTCTTGCTTCTTCCTCGCTGACTTCAGCTCGGTCATCCATTTCAGGCATCTTTGCTGAACCCCAGTGATCCTCGCCACCGGTCAGAACGATCTGGACCAGCTTGTCTGCATCATCCTTGGTGTATTTCTGAGCGATGCTCTGAAAAGAGGGCGACCGGGGCACTTCGTCACTGGTGGTGTGACAAGCCATACACTGTTTTTCTTCAGCCAGTTGCATAGTGCTTTGATGCTGAGACTCTGCCAGTGTCGTTGCAGAGCCGAGGCAGAGGCAGCTTGCAAGCGCGGTTGATACGACTGTCCGTTTCATATCGGCTTCCTTTCGTTCGATCATCAATTTATCGTACGAGATTACTACCAATGTTTTTAACCAATACTGCCACCTCATTATTAAATCTAGACCATGAAGCATAGTCGTTCTAGAAAAATCGGAAAGGAGATCAGATGCGACAAGTCGAGAAGGTCGCTAATAAGAGGTGTGGGGTAATAAGCATGCGGTTGCTGTTGGTTGCACTGTTGTGGCTGGTAAATGTGCCAGGTTACTCTGCCACTCGAGTTGGGTGTCCTGTTCCGGGCGTCACCGTGTTCAGCGACCGGGCGGAGGATGGCGAACTGGCGTGCCAGGCAGTTGGTACAACACTGGCGTTTATGCGCAGCCAGGGCTTTCGCGTCGATATCCACTTTACCATCGATCTGGTGGATTGCCCCCTGATCCTGCATGGCTGTGAAGTGGCGGGCACCTATGATTCCCGGAGCTTTCATATTGAGGTTCCCAGCTTCAGCCAGGCGCAATTGATGGCGCATCGCAACCCGCCATTCCGGATGAGCATGTGCCATACGATGTGGCAAAGCTTCGTGGCACATGAGGTGGCTCACGCGGTGGCACAAGCAAACTTCCGGATGCCGAAGCCTTCACGTGAGGCACATGAATACATCGCCTACGTGGTGCAAATCGCGACCCTTCCCGAGCCGCTTCGGCAGCAGTTGTTGGCGGCATTCGATAATCAGGCGTTCCAGCATGAGAGGCAGATCAGCCGGATTTTTCTACAGCTGGACCCAGAAGTCTTTGCTGTGAAGGCCTACCGGCACTATGTTGCCCAACCCGATCCACAGGCATTTTTTCAGCGCCTGCTGAACAGAAGGCTCAGCTCGCCCCGTTAATGAGAGGCTGTAGACGACATAGTCATGATGATGAGCGGCGACTAGCATTTCTTGCAGCAACTCGGTAATTTCAGAGAGCCACCACCGTTGGCCAACACCGCTTCCCAAGGTTCCTGGTTCGGGAGCTACCATAAAATGCCTGAACTGAATGCCTTACTCGGCAATTAGGCGTAAACCCGGTGACCAAAGGTATTACTTTCTGGAAATAGGGTTCGAGTTTGAAGGGGCTATAAGTAAGGTTTTCAGGCTTTGCGTATAGTGTTTGCCATTTTGAATTGGACTCAATATTCTTTGTGATAAATAATTTTTCCTAATTCCACAGGCTCGTTGGCCAAGCCTAGCTTCATCGCTGGCGTCACTGGTCGGTTTTTACGACTGCAATAGTTGTAATGAACTCTAAAGATGGCGCCCATCATGGTGTACATCTCTGAGTTGTAAGCCGAATAACCGTGCCAGATTCGCCCCATACCTGTTCCTGACTGAAACGGTCGCTCAAAATACATCGACATTCGCCGGAAACTCATAAAAAAGCGGTCTACCGGTGACAGTGTCGCCATTCGATGTAGATTTGCCTGGTGCATGATGTCGTATTTGGAAAGATGAGTAATGGAAGCCACCATGTTCTCAGGCTCAACCTTCGACACCCACGGGTGTTTTACCCACCATTCCGGCGAGTGCTATATTTTTATCGGGTTGTTCAGGCGTTCAGCAATAATCTTATTCGTCGCGTCCATCTTGTCTTTGAAGGCAGAGATGTAGGCCGTCTTCATGCCACTGTCCAAGTCCCGAAAGAATCTGGTTTTCTCTGTCTTTCTGAAGAACCGCTTCAATAGAAAAAAGTGAGCCAGCATGGTGTACTCGTTATGAACTGAAGCTCCACGGGCCGGAAGTTCTTTAGTCCGATCAATATTTTCAGATGCATCTGATAAGTTGAATCTTTGATCAACGAAAGCTTTGATTTTGATCTATTCTCTGAGATTTCCTGCATAGGGCAGTTTTTTTGACGGGTGATTCTTCATCGCATCATCAAATTCTCTGTTGAGCCAGATTCTGGCGAGCTTTCTATGGTGTTGCGCCATATCGTAATCACCAGACGCTAAAGCCTCCCTTTCGGCCTCATAGGCGTCCACGGAGCCGTCCTATTTGAAATTACAGGTGACAGAATTAAGGCAGGCCGTAGCGATTCCATAGAGGTCTGAGTTTCGCCTGTCAGCTCATTGAATCCAGTTCGTCATCAAAATAAGCTTTCGGAAGACCATCATCAGCTCCACTAAATAGTTTTATAGGACTGAGCGCCAAAAAAGTTTTCACACGTAGGATTTCGACACCCGTTGACCTGGATGCCTTCAAAAGGAAGGGGGATGCGTGGCGGTTTTTGCTGGCAAGATATTAGGGGGCACCTTAACTGTCTGGATGCACAGTACTATAGGTGCCTTCCACGGTTTGGTCAGCAAGCCCAGCCACACTTAAGGTAAATGGCTGGCCTCCGTGCGGGGTTTTCTTTTTCTAATGAAAATCCCGGGAATCAACCGGTAGCGAACGAATCAGATGGCTAAGATCCGAGAGTTTCCCCGCCATCACATGCACAATCTCACCTTGCCTCTCCAATACGCCTTTCACATGCAGCAGTCGCGCGGTTAACAGCGGCTTTCGCTGCCGCCGTGCGGTTTCCAGCCACACCACCACATTCACATTGCCGGTCTCATCCTCAAGAGTGACAAACGTCACGCCGGAGGCCGAGCCCGGGCGCTGGCGGCCGGTAACCAGGCCGGCGACCTGAACGGGGATGCCGGCTTTGGTGGTTTTGAGCTGTTCGGCGCTCAAACAGAATGTCAGGTGCCCCTGTTCCCGCAGCAGGGCCAGGGGGTGGCGCTGCAGTGTCAGGCCCTGGCTGGCGTAGTCGGCGAGAACGTTCTGGCCTTCGGTGGGTTCCGGCAGCTGGTGGCAGTGTTCCGGGAGGTATTCTGGGGCTGCTTCCCTGGCAAACAACTCGGCGGGTTGTTCGTGATCCAGCAGTTGCCAGTATGCCTGATGGCGGTTGCTGGTGAAGTCGGGCATGGCGTTGGCGCCGGCCAGCAGTTCCATGTCCCGCTGATTCAGGCTGGCCAGCCGGCGCAGTTCGCCGGTGGAGCGGTAGCCGGTTGCGGGCCGGTGTTGGTGAAGGCGCTCGGCGCCACTTTCCGACAGGCCCTGTATCAGACGCAAGCCCAGCCTCAGCTGCCGGGTGGGGCCTTCCAGGGTGTGATCCCAGTGGCTGTGGTTTACATCCGGCGGCAGCACCGCCACGTTGTGGCGGCGGGCATCCTGTACCAGTTGTGAGGGGGAGTAGAAGCCCATGGGCTGGCTGTTGAGCAGGGCGCAGTAGAACGCCGCCGGGTAATGACGCTTGATCCAGGCGGACACGTACACCAGCAGGGCAAAGCTGGCGGCGTGGGATTCGGGGAAGCCATAGCCACCAAAGCCACAGATCTGTAGATACAGGCGTTCGGCAAAGTCGGCGTCGTGGCCACGTTCGAGCATGCCGCTGATGAGTTTGTTGCGGAACGGGGTCAGGTCGCCGTGGGATTTCCAGGCAGCCATGGCCCGGCGCAGCTGGTCGGCTTCCCCGGCGGAAAAGCCGGCCGCCACCATGGCCAGTTTGATCACCTGTTCCTGGAAGATGGGCACGCCGAGGGTGCGTTCAAGCACTTTCCGCACTTCGTCGTTGGGGTAATCCACCGGTTCCAGGCCGTGTTTGCGGCGCAGATACGGATGCACCATGTCACCCTGGATCGGCCCGGGGCGAACAATGGCCACTTCGATTACCAGGTCGTAATAGGTTTCCGGCTTCAGGCGCGGCAGCATGTTGATCTGGGCGCGGGATTCCACCTGGAACACGCCGATGCTGTCGCCTTGTTGCAGCATGGCGTAGGTGGCCGGATCTTCCGCGGGGATGTCCTGCATGGCAAAGGGGTGGCTCTTTTCCTCACTGATCAGTTCCAGCGCCTTGCGAATGGCCGAGAGCATGCCCAGGGCCAGCACGTCCACTTTCATCAGCCCCAGGCTTTCCAGATCGTCTTTGTCCCACTGGATAACGGTGCGGCCTTCCATGGCGGCGTTCTCCACCGGCACCAGCTCCGCCAGCGGCCCGGCACTGATCACGAAACCGCCAACGTGCTGTGACAGGTGGCGGGGAAAGCCCAGCAGGGTGTTGACCAGGGTAAAGAACTGGTCGGCCACCTGCGGGTTGCGGGTCAGGCGCTTGTCGAGGATCTGCTGGCGCCAGTCAGTAGCCTTGTCACGCCAGTCCACACCATTGAGCAGTTGTTCCACCAGCGCGGAATCGAACCCCAGCGCCTTGCCGACATCGCGGATGGCGCTGCGGGGGCGATAGCGGATGACGGTAGCGGCCAGTGCCGCCCGCTCGCGGCTGTAGCGACGGTAGATGTACTGAATGACCTCTTCACGGCGCTCGTGCTCGAAGTCCACGTCGATGTCCGGCGGCTCGTTGCGGTCCTTGGAAATGAAACGCTCGAACAGCAGATCCACTTTGGTGGGGTTGACCTCGGTGATGCCCAGGCAGTAACACACCGCGGAATTGGCGGCGGAGCCGCGGCCCTGACACAGAATGCCCTGGCTGCGGGCAAAGGCAACAATGTCCTGGATGGTGAGGAAGTAATGCTCGTACTTCATCTCGGAAATCAGTGCCAGCTCCTTGCGGATCAGCGCCTGCACTGTCAGTGGTGTGCCATCGGGAAAACGCCGGCGTTCGCCTTCCCGGGTCAGGCGGTGCAGGTAGCTGGCGGGGGATTCGCTTGCAGGGACCAGATCGGGCGGATACTCATAACGCAGGCTGCCGGGCTCGAAAACACACTGCTCGGCGATGGCCAGGCTTTCTTTCAGCCAGGCCTCGGGAAACAGCCGCTGCAATACCGCCAGGGGGCGCAGGTAGCGCTCGCCGTTCTGGAACAGGTAGCGGCCGGCCTGTTCCAGCGAGGTGTTGTGACGCAGGGCGGTGAGCACATCCTGTAACGGCTGGCGTTCGCGGCTGTGCATGTGCACCTGCCCGGTGGCGGTGATCGGACAGCGCAGGTCCGAGGACAGCTGGCGTATCCGGCTCAGGTGTTGGTCTTCCCCGGATTCCAGGGTGCGGCTGGCGCCCAGCCACAGGCGATCGCCAAACAGCCAGTGCAGCCACTCGCCGCTGGCCAGCGCTTCGTCGTAGCTGGCGTTGGCCTTCAGGGGCGGCAGCCACAGGCACAGGCAGTCCTCGAGAGGCTGGGTTTCCAGATCCTCACGGAACAACCGGTACTGGCCTTTCTCCGCCCGTCGTCGGCCGGTGGTGATCAGTTGGCACAGCTGGCCGTAACCGGCGCGGTTGCGGGCCAGCAGGATGAGCTGCGGTCGGGTGCCGTTGGCCGGGGCGTCTTCCAGTTCAAACCAGCTGCCGGTGATCAGCTTTACCGGGCTGTCTTTCAGCGCCGCCCAGGCCCTGGGAATACCGGCGACGGAACAGGCATCGGTGATGGCCAGGGCACGATAGCCCAGTTCCGCTGCCTGCCCGGCCAGCTCATGGGGGTGTGAGGCGCCGGTCAGGAAGGTGAAGTTGCTGAAACAGTAAAGCTCGGCGTAAGACATGGGCTTATCCGAACCAGCCATGGACAAACCAGCCGCCACGCACATCCCGGAATACCCAGGCCAGCTGACCGCTGCCCAGTCCGGCGATGTAGTAATCCCGGTGCACCCGCTGGCCATCCCACCAGCCACCGCTGATCCGCTCGGGGCCGGAATACCAGGCCACCGGAGCCTCCGGCAGGGCTTGCGGGCCGCTCAGCAACCACAAGGGCCGGCGGGGCAGACTGGCCAGATCGCTTATCGCCGGGCGCGGTTTGCGCTGAACCTCGGAAGCTGACCAGGCCCGTTCCGGGCGATGGTCCGGCTGGGGCGACAGTTGTTGCAGGGCGTCGTTGCCCAGCCGGGCCTGCAGGCGGCTGATCAGGGTGTGCCAGGCTTCGTTCAGGTCCCTGGTTTCGCCCAGCAGATCATTGCTTGCGGCGGCTTCCCGCCCGAGGAACCGGCGTACGGATAACACCAGGGAGACCACCGGAGCCGGCAGGGGGTGTTGCTCGAAGCGCAGGCGCATCAGGTTCAGAAATGCCTCGGCCCGGTGCTCCGGGCCGGAGGTGCGAATGCGCAAGCGGGTAGGCTCGTGGTGACGGTGTGTCAGCACCAGGAGCAGGCTGTCGGTGTCCTGCTGGCGCCAGCACAGGTCTTCTTCCAGCTCCGTCAGTATGCGTTGCAGGGGAAACAGCAGGCCTTCGGCGCGCTCGATGTCCTGCACAAAGTCCGCCTGCTGACGAAAGTGGTGCGGTGGCTGCCAGGGTTGCTGCGGGTCTGGCCGGCTGCCCTGGATTTTCTGAACCCGGGCCAGGGTTTCCGGTGTCAGCCGCCTGGCCAGTTCGGCGGGTGGTAAGGTCATGACTTCCCCCAGTCGGGCAAGGCCCAGACGCTGGAGCCGGGTCAGGGTGCGGTCGTCAAAGCCGGCGGCGGCCAGTGGCAGATTATGGAGATGCCGTTCCATATGGCCCTTGTCTGCGGTGCACTGGCCCTGGCCGGCCCGGGCGCAAAGACGAGCCGCCAGAGGCGTGGTCCCGGTGGCCATCCAGGCGGTCAGATGCCGTTCCGAGAGGGCCTGTTCCAGGGTTTGCCAGACGGCGGCCAGGCCGCCGTAGAGTTTTTCCAGGCTGCCCACTTCCACCAGCAAGCCGTCGGGCGGGTAGAGCACAATGCTGGCGACGTGGCGATACAGCCAGCGCGCCTGCTCCGCCAGAATCTGCTGTTCGCGCCCGGGGTCCGCGTGGGCGATGGCCAGCTCGGGCACCAGATTGAGGGCGGTTTTCAGGCGCATGCCCGCCTGCACACCCTGGGCCTGGGCTTGTGGGCAGGCCTGCAGCACGCGCTGGGCAGACTGATCCACAACCACCAGGGCCGGTTCGCTGTTTTCTTCATGCGGTTCATCACGCCCGCTGCGGGAGCGGCGAATGTGATCCAGCAGCAGGTGCGGGAAATGCAGGTAAGCCCAGAGCATGATGCCGTGCCTTTGTGCAGTCAGGGAGCGGATGCGGACCAGGGGCCCTGAACCACCCGGTTCGATTCGGTGACTGGCAAATCGGCCCGTCGGCCCATGGCCAGTGTGCAACGCTGCCCGGGCCAGCTGCCCCGACGTTTCAACACATTGATCCGCAGGTCCTGGTGTTCGCCGGCTTCCAGCTCCAGGCGCAGTGCGGCCGGAGAACTCTGGCCGGCCAGCTTGCGGCTGCGGAACAGCACGCACACATTGCTGCCGGCCTCCGCCGCCAGTTGCAGGCGGCGGATATCCCGGGCGGCCAGTTTGCCCGGCCAGGCCAGCACCAGCCCGGTGACCGGAGAGCGCAGGCAGTTTTCCAGGGTCCAGAGCAGATCGCCGCGGTCTTCGGTGCGGATCATCACAATCTGGTCCAGATTCACTCCGTCACGGGCCAGGGCGGGGGCGTAAGGCGTGTGTGGCGGGTTCAGCCAGAACACGGTTTTGCCAGTGTGGGACAGCCGTTGCATCAGTGGCAGCACCAGCTGCAATTCGCCAATACCCGGGGCATCCAGCAGGCATTCGCTCAGAGCGCCGCGGGGCCAGCCCAGGCCTCCGAGCTGATTGTCCAGGGCCTGATAACCGGTCGGTTCCGCCGGTTGCGTGGTCCGTGTCTGACGATGCCCCTGCCAGACACGGGCATCCTCTATCAGCGTGTTCAGAAGTTTGCTCATGACGTGAAATTCCTGCCTGGTTTCCGGAATACTGTTTAAATATACAGTATTCTGAACAGGATCGAATTTCAAGAGCGGGCTTGATAATCCGCAGGCCGGCGGCCACGCTTGTAGTACACGCTACTGTTCAGGGAAAAAAGACTATGACTTCACTGGAAGGGCTGTCCTGCGAGGCCTGCAGCGCAGATGCCCCGAAAATAGCCGAAGATGAGAAGCACAATCTGTTGGGGGAAATCCCTGACTGGCAACTCGTTGAGCTGGATGGGGAAGAGCAGTTACAACGGGTCTTCAAGTTCCGCAATTTTGCCGAAGCGCTGGCCTTTACCAACAAGGTCGGGGAACTGGCCGAAACCGAGGGCCATCACCCCGCCGTTCTGCTGGAATGGGGCAAGGTGACCGTGCGCTGGTGGACCCACAAGATCGGTGGCCTGCACAAAAACGATTTCATCATGGCCACCCGAACTGACGCAGCCTACGGGGGCTGACCAGCAAAGCTCCGGACCGCTGCCGTCACAGGCTGTCGATGTGGCGGATCATTCTCTGGCGCATGTCCCCGTCGGGTAGCGCGCCCAGGGCGGCGCCCATGTTGTCGGCCATGTGGCGGGCTTTGCTGGTGGCCGGCGTGGCGGCGGTAACGTCCGGATGGGCCACCACAAACTTCAGGAAGAACTGTCCCCACGAGTGGGCGTCGAATTCTGCGGCCCAGTCGGGTACTGCCTGGCCCTTCACTTTTTCCCACAGTCGAGTGCGCCCGAAGGGGGCGTACACCAGCACGCCTATGCCCTTGTCCCTGGCCAGCGGCAGTATCCGCTCCTCCATGGTGAGGTTGTCGATGGCGTAATCGATGCCGATAAAATCCAGGGGTTCGCGCTCCATAGTGCGCTCCAGGTCTTCGTACTGGCGAGGGAAGGTGGTGGTCACACCGATGTAACGCACCCGTTGCTCTTCTCGCAACTCCTTGAGAATGCCGAACTGGGTCGGTACGTCACCCAGGTTATGCACCTGTATCAGGTCGATCACCGATTTGCCGATGCGCTGGAACGAGGTTTCAATCTGTTCCCGCGCGGCTTCGGGGTCGGCCTTGCCACCGTTACGACCGGCCACGTTCACTTTGGTGGCCCAGAACAGTTCATCGGTAATACCCAGCTCCCTGGCAATCTGCCCGGCCACCTCTTCCGAGGCGCCGTAACCCGGGGCTGTATCAAACACTTTGCCGCCCTGTTCGAACAGGGTATTCAGCACCGCCCGCAGGGTGTCCCGGTCTTCGCTGCGGGCCGCGCTGGCGAAGGTGGCTGAACTACCCAGCCCCACCACGGGCAGGCGCTGGCCGGACGAGGGAATGGCGCGAGTGATCAGTTCCAGTTGCTTGTCCTGAGCCCAGAGCAGGCCGGGTTTCAGGGCCAGCGTGGCGCCGGTAGCAAGGGTGAGCTTCAGATAGTCTCTGCGGGAAATCATGGTGATGTCCTCGGGTCTGTAGCACTCTCCGTTTGCGGAGAGGTCGCGATGGCCTGTTGTGTCCTGCCCAGCCACAGCGCCAGTAATGCCCACATCAGCGCCAGGGGAACCGCCACACTGGCGACCGCTGCCAGTCCCATCCCCAGGCGGCCGAGCAGGCCTTCAACCTGCGCGCCCACCACATCACCACCACGGTAGACGAAGGTATCGATAAAGGCCTTGGCTTTGTATTTGTCTTCCCGGCTGGCCACGGTGTACAGGGTTTCCCGCGCCGGACGCATGATCGCCCGCTGTGCCGCCCGGAAAGAGGCTTCCAGGGTGATCAGCGCGGCCAGTGAGCCGACCATGGCAAGGCCGATAAAGCCGAAGGCTGTTGTTAAAGGTAGCAGAGCCAGGGTGATGTGTACCCCCAGCCGCTTCATCAGGTGGCCCGCCACCAGCGCCTGCATGACCAGGGTGGCAATCTGGGTAATCAGGTCGATTCTGGCGAACAGCGTGGTTCTCTGATCGGTGCTTTCACCCAGTTCGGCCACCATCTGCAATCGTGTGAAATAGATAAGCGTGGCCATGATGGCCAGAATGATCACATAGGCGGCAATGCCCAGCAGGTAGCGGGAGCGAAACACCGCCCGAAAGCCTTCCCAGGCACTGCCGCCGATCAGATCCTCATCCTCCATGGCGGGCCGGGCATCGTGCTCGCGCTCAGCCCGGTCGGGCCGGATGTGGGTGATGGCCCAGCACGCCAGCAGCGCCAACGCCAGAAACCCGGTACTGACCAGCAGCAGGGCAGGGGTGCCCAGGGGTTCGGCGAGCATGGACGTCAGCCAGGGGCCGAAAATGGCGCCGCAGGTGCCACCCACCGCGATCACTCCAAAGAACCGCTTGCCCTGATCGAGGCTGAAACGGTCTGCCATCACCGCCCAGAACACCATGGTGACAAACAGGTTGAACACGCTGAACCAGACATAGAATACTTGGCCGGTGGTGATGCCGATAACGCCTGGAGCCAGCGTCATCACCAGATAGAATGCCACCAGGCTGGCGCCGAAAAAAACGTAGGTGGTGGTGATAAAAATCAGGCGCCTCAGGCGGCTGACCAACAGGCCGAACACCGGGTTGACCAGAAGGGTAATGACCGCGGTACCGACGAACAGCCAGCGCACGGTGTCGATGCCACCCTGCAGCCCCAGCGCCTCGCGGGCGGGGCGCAGCACCATAAGGGCCGTGAGCACGCAGAAAAAGAACAGGGCCGCGAGCAGGACCGGCAGGATCTCGTTGCGGTTGATGTTGAACAGCTTGGCAAATGGATGATTCATACACGGATGCCGGGGCCGATTTCCGGTGAAACGTGGCTTTCAATTTAGACCATCGGCCGCGTTTGGGTTAGCCTTGCGCTCTTCAGGTTGCTGTTGCGATCCGGAGCCCAATTGAATTCAGGTGGAACGCCCATGCCCGTCGAATCCTTTCAAGCTCTTGCCTGCCCGCTGGACGGAGAGCCTTTAAGCCATACTGGCAAGGCCTGGCGCTGCGCGGCGGGGCATAATTTTGATATCGCCCGCCAGGGTTATACCCACCTGTTGCCGGTCCAGAACAAGCGTTCTCTTCATCCCGGTGACAGCAAGGAGATGGTGGCAGCCCGTCAACGCTTCCTGAACGGCGGCTTTTACCAGCCCGTCGCCGATGCGGTGAATCGTTTGGTGCTGGCGGAAATGCCGGACACACACCGGTTAACCTGCCTGGATGCGGGGTGTGGGGAAGGCTATTACCTGCGCCAGCTGGCGGCGGCTGCCGGAGAAGATCTGGCGCTCGAGTTGCTGGGCGTGGATATTTCCAAATGGGCGGTACTGGCAGCCGCGAAGCAGGACAGGCGCCCGGCGTGGGTGGTAGGTACCAACGCCATGCTCCCGGTGCTTTCGTCCTCCGTGGACCGGGTGCTCTGTGTGTTCGGCTTTCCCGTGTACGCCGAGTTTGCCCGGGTGCTGAAGCCCGGGGGGCAGTTGCTTCAGGTGGACGCCGGGCCCGCGCATTTGCGGGAATTGCGTGAGATCATCTACCCCACGCTGAAGCCTGAAAAAAGCTCGGTGCGCGACGATCCGGAGGGTTTCCGAGCGCTTGGCTCCACCACGGAGCACTTTACCCTGACGCTGGACAGCCAGGAGCGGATCGCGGATTTGCTGGCGATGACGCCACACTTGTACCGTGCCCCCGCCGAGGGGCTTGCGCGTGCCGCGGCACTGTCGTCGTTGACGGTCACCGTAGATGTACGCCTGACCCGCTATCAATGCACACTTCCAAACCCTTCACCGGATGAAAAGGAAAGCGCCTGATGTCAGATCTGAAAGACCCCCGGGTTCTGTTCGCCGCCGAGCGCACATTGCTGGCCTGGAACCGCACCAGCCTGTCCTTCATTGCGTTCGGATTCCTGATCGAGCGGGCGGGGCTGTTACTCCATGCGCTGGCCCCGGAAGCGGTGGGCGCCATCAACGCGGTGCTGGCGTTCTGGATTGGCATCCTGTTCATTCTGCTGGGGGCTTTTGCCGCGGTGTGGTCCTCCCGCCAGTTCCGCGCCCTGTTGCGCACCCTGACCCCCGCGGAGTTTCCCGAGGGTTACGGCTTCCGCTGGGGGCTGGTGGTGAACATGATCGTGGCGTTTCTTGGCACCGCACTGGTCGCGGCGCTGTTTGTGGGGCGTGTCTGACATCAGGCTTCTGAAATGCCCCGGGTATCCTATACTTTTCCTGGCTGTCCCTTTCTCACTGCCAGGAGGATGTAATGCCAATACCTGCCCCTCTCACCGAAGCCCAGGTCTACCATCGATGTCCGCCTGAGAAACTGGATTTCATTACCACAGAGGAACTTGAGGATCTTGAGCGGCCGTTTGGCCAGAAACGGGTTCTGAAGGCGCTGGAATTTGGCGCGAGTGTCCGGGCGGACGGCTTCAACCTGTTTGTTCTGGGGCCTTCCGGGGCGGGCAAGCACGAACTGGTAGAGCGCTTTCTCTCACAACATGCCGCCCGGCAATCGGTTCCTCCCGATTGGTGCCACGTCTTCAACTTCCGTTTGCCGGACCGACCGAACGCCATCCAGCTGCCTGCGGGGGAGGGGCAGCGGTTCAAGAAAGACATGAGTGACCTTGCCGAGGAATTAAGGTCCGCCATCCCGGCAACCTTTGAAAGTGAGGAGTACCAGGCCCGACTCCAGGAGCTCCAGGAAGAAATGGCCAAGCGCCAGCACCAGGGCCTGTCAGATATCCAGGAGGAGGCCAACCGCAATAACATCGCGATGATCACCACGCCGGCAGGCTTTACCTTTGCCCCCATCCGAAAGGGCGAAGTGATTGACCCGGAGGAATATAAATCCTTCTCCGATGAAGA
This sequence comes from Pseudomonadota bacterium, assembly GCA_051750305.1. GTDB lineage: Bacteria > Pseudomonadota > Gammaproteobacteria > Pseudomonadales > Oleiphilaceae > Marinobacter. The sequence goes on from JBNJJM010000007.1 coordinate 100,844, forward strand.
GAAGCAGCTTATTGAATCCAAGGTCGAGGATTTACAGAAGCAGCTCCAGCAGACCATTCAGCAGATTCCCAGGTTACGAAAAGAGGTGCGGGAGCGGGTTAAAGCCCTGAACGAGGAGATGGTGCAGCTGGCCCTGGGGGCGCCCATCAGCGAACTACTGGAAAAGTGGTCGCATCTTCCCGCGGTCACCGAGTATCTGGATGCGGTTCGTGAAGACGTAGTGGAGCATGCAGCAGCGTTCCAGGATAGCGATGACGGTGTCCCGGCCGGTTTGTTGGCGCGCTATAAAGTCAATCTCCTGGTGGACAACGGTGATACCGTGGGAGCGCCTGTTGTCTACGAGGATCTCCCCAATCATCAGCACCTGGCCGGACAGATTGAGCACCGCGCGCGGCAGGGCAACCTCTACACCGACTTCACCCTGATTCGTGGTGGTTCCCTGCATCGGGCCAGTGGGGGGTACCTGATCATCGATGCCCGGCGTGTGCTGACCCAGCCTATGGCATGGGAAAGCCTGAAACGGATCCTGTTCTCGGGCGAAATCCGCATTGAGTCGTTGGAACGGATCTACGGCCTGGTCAGTACCGTCAGTATGCAGCCCGAGCCTATTCCGGTTTCGGTCAAGGTGGTGCTGCTCGGGGATCGCATGCTGTACTACCTGCTCTCCCACTACGATCCGGATTTTCTGGACCTGTTCAAGGTAGAGGCAGATTTCGAGGACGATCTCGACCGTAACGACGACTGCTACGACCTCTACTCCCGAATGATTGCCACTATGGCCAGAGGCCTGAAGATGCGGCCTCTGGAGCGGGATGCCGTGGCAAGACTGATTGAGCAGGCCAGTCGTCTGGCAGCGGACCAGCGCAAGCTGACCGCCCACGATCGTGTGCTCCGGGACATTCTCAGTGAGGCGGATCACTGGGCCGGGCAATCTGGCGCCGATACTGTGGAGGCTGTTCATATCCAGCAGGCCATTGATGAGCGGGAATACCGCGCCAGCCGGGTTCGCGAGCGAAGCCGGGAGCAGATAAACCGGGGTGTTGTCATGATTGCCACGGAAGGAGAGCAGGTGGCACAGGTTAACGGTTTGTCGGTGCTCAGGCTCGGCGCTTCCATGTTCGGGCAGCCTACCCGGATTACGGCAACCGCGCGCCCGGGGAAGGGGCAAGTTGTAGATATAGAGCGCGAGGCCAAGCTGGGTGGCCCGATCCACAGCAAAGCAGTGATGATCCTCTCCCGGTTTCTGGCGAGCCGCTATGCCGGTGAAGACGATTTGTCCCTGTCGGCGAGCCTGGCGTTTGAGCAATCCTACGGCGGCGTGGAGGGGGATTCCGCCTCGGTGGCGGAAACCTGTGTGTTGCTTTCTGCAATTTCACAGCTGCCGCTGAAGCAGTCCCTTGCCGTGACCGGGTCCATGAACCAGCATGGCGAGGTTCAGGCGGTGGGAGGCGTCAATGAGAAAATAGAAGGCTTCTTTGACGTCTGCCGGGAGGCTGGTGACATCGCGGAACAAGGCGTCTTGCTGCCGGCCAGTAACGTAGAACACCTGATGCTCAGAGCGGATGTGTGCCAGGCGATTGCCGAGGACCGGTTCCGGATCTATCCGGTGTCTGACATCAATCAGGCCATTGAACTTTTGACCGGTCTTGAGGCCGGGGAGCCGGACAGCAGAGGGGAATTTCCGGAGAACAGCTTTAACCGGCGCGTTGCCGAGCGGCTGGCGACGTTCGCTGAAGCCAGTAAAAAGCGGGATGACGACGGGGACGCGACTTCCGGTGGAGGCAAGGACCGTGACTGACGCATCGGCAGGCCAGGTGAACTCCGACATGACAACCGGACGTGTTCTGGTGCTTCTGGATGGCTCCAGAATGAGTTACGCCGCACTGGAGGCAGCGGCAGAAATCGCTGCGAATACAGGTGCCGATGTGCTCGGCGTATTTGTTGAGGAACTGAACCTGCTACGCAGCGCGGGCTATGGTTTTGCACGGGAGGTTGGTTCGGTGTCCGGCGTCAGCCGGCCCTTTGACCCGCTCCGGCTGGAGCAGCGCATGCAGAGTCTGGCACATCAGGCTCATCGTGCGCTTGCGGGCGCTGTGGCCCATTACGGGGGCCGGCAATCCATGAGCATTGCCCGGGGCAGTGTGATTGATGAGGTGCTGGCGCTGGCGGGGCCCCAGGACCTTCTGATTCTTGGTCGGGTGGGCTGGTCTTCGGCACCGGGGGCGCGGCTGGGATCCACGGCCAGAGGGCTTCTTCGCCGGTCGCCAGGCCGGCTGTTGCTCTGGTGCGAACAACAGCGCCTGCCACAGGGCAGGGTTGTGGTCTTTCTCAACGACCACGAGGATGCAAATCGTCGCGCTATCAGCGCAGCTGCAGACGCCGTCAGGCATTCACACCTGCCTGTAACGCTGTTACTGGGCCCGGATTGGGGTATATCGCCGGATGGCCTGCCGAGCATCAGTCACGATCTGGGGATTGCCCCATCGGAGCTTCGTGTGCGGTCATTGCCAGCGACTGATCCGCTGACTGTGGTCCGGATTCTGCGCCAGGAGAAAGCGCTCCAGCTGGTACTCAGCCGGGATTGCTCACTGTTTCGGGAGCCCGGCGCAGAGCCCCTCCTGGTGGCCTTGAACCTTCCGGTCACGATCACTCCCTGACCCCCTTCGTGTTCGGAAGGTCGGGTACGCAGATGATACAGCCGGCTCTGACACAGTCGGTCAGGCTATTTTGCGGGCATCTTCCTTGCGGAGAATTTCATCGACGTCTTCGGCAGACAGGGTTTCCTCTTTCAGCACCGCTTTGGTCAGTGCTTCGAGCTGATCGCGGTGATCCGTCAGAAAATCCAGAGTCGCTTTTTCCATCGCCAATAGCTGGGACTGGATCTCCGCGTCAATCATTTCTGCCATTTTTTCGCTGAACTCCCTTGGCAGCCCCATTTCCCGGCCGAGGAAGACGTGCTCCTCTCCGATGCTCAGCCCCAGAGGGCCGATCTTTTCGCTCATCCCCCACTGGCCAATCATGCGGCGAATCAGGGTAGTGGCTTCCTTCAGATCATTCTGGGCTCCGGTGCTTACTTCGCCATAAACCAGCTTCTCCGCACAGCGCCCCCCGAGCATTACCTTGATTCGGTCCTTCAGATAGCTTTCTGTATAGGTATAGTGATCTTCCCTCGGGGTCTGTTCGGTGACGCCCATGGCCATGCCGTGAGGAATGATGGTCAGCTTGGTGAGTGGGTCGGCGTTTGGCATGTAGTAGGCCATGATGGCGTGGCCACATTCGTGATAGGCCACCGCTTTCCGCTCTGCCGGTGACAGCCGGGCATCCCGCTCCTCGCCCAGGATAAGCCGGTCCCGGGCGACCTCGAAACAGTGGGCGTTCACCTTGTGAAGGCTCTCCCGGGCTGCGGTGAGGGCGGCCTCGTTCACCAGGTTCTTCAGGTCTGCGCCGGAGAATCCGATGGTCCGGGCGGCCAGCTGCTCCAGGTCGACATCGCTGGCCAGCGGCACTTTGCGAACGTGAACTTTCAGGATGGCGGTGCGGGCGTCTTTGTGGGGACGATCGAGGGTAATCTTCCGGTCGAACCGCCCCGGACGAAGCAGGGCGCTGTCCAGAACATCGGGTCGGTTGGTGGCGGCCAGCACCAGAACATTTTCATGAGCCTCGAAACCGTCCATCTCCGTCAGTATCTGGTTGAGGGTCTGTTCCCGCTCATCGTGGCCTCCGCCCAGGCCGGCGCCCCGGGACCGGCCGATGGCGTCCAGCTCGTCGATGAAAATCAGGGCTGGAGCCTCCTTCCGGGCTTCCTGGAACATGTCTCGCACCCGGGCTGCGCCCACCCCCACAAACATCTCGATAAATTCCGAGGCGCTGATGCTGTAAAAGGGCACTTCTGCTTCGCCGGCAATGGCCCTGGCCAGCAGTGTCTTGCCGGTCCCCGGTGGCCCGACCAGCAGAACGCCTTTAGGCATGACCGCGCCGAGGGCCCGATACTTGTCGGGGGCTTTGAGGAAATCGATGATCTCGGCGATTTCCCGTTTGGCCGATTCAATGCCGGCGACGTCCTCAAGGGTTGCTGTCGAGGTTTCCTTGCGCGTTCTGCGGGCCTTTGAGCGACCGAAATCAAACGGCCCGCCGCCTTGGGTCATCCGCTTCTGGGCTGCGCCCCAGAACCAGAACATCAGGGCCAGCAGCAGGATCCAGGGCAGAAAGCTGCGTATCAACTCCTGCCACCAGGGCAGCCCTGAGGGAACGGCCTTTATTGTGACGTCATGTTCTTCCAGCAGGTTCAGCAGAGCCGGGTCCTCCATCGGCGGACGTATGGTGTGGAAGCCGTCGCTGCGGGCCTGCGAACTGGTGTCGGGGGCGAGCGAGGCAGTGCCGTCGCCGGTGAACAGGCCAGTGATGGATTCTTCCCTGAGTGTGACTTCCGCCACCTGGTTCTTCTCTACGGCTGCCTTGAAGTCAGAGTAGGCCAGTTCCTGCAATCTGGGCTGGCCGCCGTCCTGGAGCCAGAGCACCACCAGAAAAATGACGGCACTGAGCCACAGGAACGAGTACTGATTGGGAACCGCCGATTGTGGCGTGTTCTGTGGCTTCTGTCCGTTGCCCCGCCCGTTCGATGGTGTCATCTGGGTCTCCGGTCACCTGCCATGATCTTGGCAACAAAAACCGACTTGCCGTAGGTTTCGAATGACCATTTCATGGTGTCGGACAGCACGCTCATCACATCATCGTACTCGCCAAAGATTTCAGTGCTCATGCGCCCGGGGTACACATCCAGCCCGGTCTGTTGCAGCCGGTCAATCAGATCCAGAATGGGCTGCTTGTAATCGTCCTTGAGCGGATAACAGCTCAGTTGCACGGATAGATACATGATTCCTCCCCGGGGCTCAGTAACCCCTTGCTGATGATGTACTGCGTCTTGGATCGGCACCGCCGTAAAGCGTTCCATGCTCGTCGATAAGAATGCTCTGAATCGCGCCCATGGCATTGGTGGTCCTGACAGTATGACCACGGTCTTCCAGCAGCCCGATGGTGTCCGGGCTGAATCCCTGTTCAATGAAGATGGCGTCCGGCAGCCACTGGTGGTGCATTCGTGGTGCGGCAACGGCGCTCTGGATGTTCATGTTGTGATCAATCACATTCAGAATCACCTGCAGGGTGGTGGTGATGATCCGCGAGCCGCCGGGGCTGCCGGTGACGAGGAAGTTACGGCCGCCCTTGCGAACAATGGTCGGAGACATGGAGCTGAGCATCCGTTTGCCCGGTTCTACCTTGTTGGCCTCTCCGCCAATCAACCCGAACGCATTGGGCTCGCCGGGCTTGGCGCTGAAATCGTCCATTTCATTGTTGAGCAGAAAGCCGGCCCCGGTGACGGTGATGCCCGAGCCGTAACTGAAATTGATGGTATAGGTATTGGAGACCGCGTTACCCCAGCGATCGACAATGGAATAATGAGTGGTTTCGGGGCTTTCATATCCGTCGGGATCGCCGGGCTGAATCTCCCCGGCGGGCCGTGCTCGCTCGGCGTCGATACCTTTGCGCAGTTCGGTGGCGTAGGACTTGGCCAGCAGGCCAGTCAGGGGAACGTCGACAAAGTCCGTGTCCCCCAGAAATTTCGAGCGGTCGGCGTAGGCCAGTTTCATGGCCTCGGCCATGAAGTGCAGGGTGGCCGCAGAATTGTGACCAGATTCCGCCAATGGATAATGTTCCAGAATGTTCAGGATCTGAATGATGTGGGTGCCGCCGGAGGAGGGCGGCGACATGGAAAACACTTCGTGGCCCCGATAGGTTCCGTGCACCGGCTCGCGCACGGAAGGCCGATAGTCTTTCAGGTCAGTGGCGGTAATCAGGCCGCCATTGCGCTGCATCTCCTCGACAATCAGGCGCGCGGTTTCGCCCTCGTAAAAGCCCTTGGTGCCCTGATCGGCGATGCGCTGCAGGGTGGCCGCCAGTTCCGTCTGGCGAAAGCGCTCGCCCGGCTGCCAGGCCGAGCCATCGTCCCGATAGAAGGTGGCGCGACTGGCTGGCCAGAGTTGCAGGCGGTCCCGGGCCTGCTCCAGGCCTTCGGTGAAGCGCGGCGGCACGATAAACCCGTCCCGCGCCAGGCGGATTGCCGGCGCCAGCGCTTCCGACAGTGACAGGGTGCCGTGGCGTTCCAGTGCCAGCGCCAGTCCCGCCACTGTGCCGGGTACGCCTGAAGCCTGATGAGTAAAGCGGCTGCGATTGGTCACCACGTTGCCGTTATCATCCTGGAACATGGTTTCGGTGGCCGCGGCAGGGGCCTTTTCCCGGTAGTCGATGGCTTCAACCGGGCCGCCGTCTCCGGGGGCCACCAGCATGAATCCGCCACCACCAATATTCCCTGAGCGCGGCTGCACCACCGCCAGTACAAAGCCGGCGGTGACCGCTGCATCCACCGCATTGCCCTCATTTTTCAGCACTTTCAGCGCTGCGTCTGTCGCCAGGTCGTGACTGGTCACCACCATGCCCTCGCGTCCGGTTTCCGGATGGTGCCGTTCGCCCTCCAGGATCGCCTCGGCGTTAAGCGCAGTCGCAAACATCAGGAGAGCAAAGCTCAGGCCAGCGCGGGCGGCGAGTGAGCGGCCCTGGAAGGCGTTCTCGGAGGGCACCCCGGGTAGGTGTCTGTCCATGTGCTTGTTCCTCGTTTCTGGCGTTCAGATAAGCTATCATAGCCGGTCATTTTTACGGGTGTGAAACCTTCGCCCCCGCTTTCCCGGATCAGAACTAAGGAAAGGCTTCCATGGAGCATACCTATCGTCTTGTGATTTCCTGCCCGGACCGGGTGGGGATCGTCGCCAAGGTGAGTAATTTCCTGTCCACCTACAATGGCTGGATTACCGAGGCGAGTCACCATTCCGATACCCACTCGGGCCGTTTCTTCATGCGCCATGAAATCAAGGCCAGCTCGATTCCTTTCGGCCTGGACCAGTTTCGTGCGGCGTTCGACCCGATTGCCCGAGAGTTCGACATGGACTGGCATGTGGCGGATTCCGCGCAGCCCAAGAAAGTGATCCTGATGTGCAGCAAGGAATCCCATTGTGTGGCGGATCTGCTGCACCGCTGGCACAGCGGCGAGATCAACGCCGAGATTGTGGCCGTGATCTCCAATCACGAAGATCTGCGCCGCATGGTGGAATGGCACGAGATACCCTACCACTACATTCCGGTCTCCCGGGAAAACCGTGATGAAGCGTTTGGCGAAATTGATGGCCTGATTGAAGGCTACGACGCCGACGTGGTGGTGCTGGCCCGTTACATGCAGATTCTGCCGGCCACTCTGTGTGAAAAATATTCCGGTAAAGTGATCAACATTCATCACAGCTTCCTGCCGTCATTCGCTGGTGCCAGGCCTTATCATCAGGCGTACAGCCGGGGCGTGAAGCTGATTGGCGCTACCTGTCATTACGTGACTCAGGATCTCGATGAAGGTCCGATCATCGAGCAGGATGTGATCCGCATTACCCACAGCGACTCCATTGAAGATATGGTCCGCCTGGGCAAAGACGTGGAGAAAAACGTACTGGCCCGCGGACTGCGTTCCCACATAGAAGACCGGGTGATTACCTACCAGAACAAGACGGTGGTTTTTGATTAAGAGCGGTTCGCAATTGCCCCGGTAAGGGGCTGACTGTGTTAGTATTGGCCGCTTGTTAAAGAATAACTACGGGGCGTACAAAAAGCCCTGAAACGACTTCCAGCAAACGCAAAGGAACCTTTCTCGATGGGTGAGTTAGCCAAAGAGATCCTGCCGGTAAATATAGAAGATGAGTTGAAGCAGTCCTACCTCGATTACGCCATGAGCGTCATCGTTGGCCGGGCGCTCCCGGACGTTCGTGACGGCCTCAAACCCGTTCACCGCCGTGTTCTGTTCGCCATGTCCGAACTGGGCAACGACTGGAACAAGGCGTACAAGAAGTCCGCCCGTGTGGTTGGTGATGTCATCGGTAAATACCACCCCCATGGTGACTCCGCGGTCTACGACACCATCGTTCGTATGGCTCAGCCGTTCTCCCTGCGTTATCCGCTGGTTGACGGTCAGGGTAACTTCGGTTCCATTGACGGCGACAACGCCGCCGCCATGCGTTACACCGAAATCCGGATGGAGAAGGTCGCGCACTCCCTGCTGGCGGACCTGGACAAGGAAACGGTTGATTTCGTCGACAACTACGACGGCACCGAGCGAATTCCGGAAGTGCTGCCGACCCGGGTTCCGAACCTGCTGGTCAATGGTTCCTCTGGTATTGCGGTTGGCATGGCCACCAACATTCCGCCCCACAACCTGACGGAAGTGGTCAATGGATGTCTGGCGCTGATCGACAACCCGGACCTGACCATCGACGAACTGATGGATTTCATTCCCGGTCCGGATTTTCCTACCCAGGGCATCATCAATGGTCGTGCCGGCATTGTTGAGGCGTATCGTACCGGTCGCGGCCGTATCTACATCCGCGCCCGCCACGAGATTGAGCACGATAACAAGACCAACCGTGATGCCATCATCATCACCGAGCTGCCGTACCAGCTGAACAAGGCCCGTCTGATCGAGAAGATCGCCGAACTGGTCAAGGAAAAGCGTCTGGAAGGCATTACCGAACTGCGGGATGAGTCCAACAAGGAAGGCATCCGGGTGGTGATTGAACTTCGCCGTGGTGAGAACCCCGAAGTCATCGTCAACAATCTGTTCGCCCACACCCAGCTGCAGACCGTGTTCGGTATCAACATGGTGGCGCTGATTAACGGCGAGCCGAAGATCCTCAACCTCAAGGAAATGCTCGACGCGTTCGTGCGCCACCGCCGTGAAGTGGTGACCCGCCGGACCATCTACGAGCTGCGCAAGGCCCGCGAGCGGGGCCACATCCTGGAAGGTCTGACCGTTGCCCTCGCCAACATCGACGAGATGATCGAGCTGATCAAGGCCTCGCCGACCTCGGTGGAAGCGAAAGAGAAACTGATGTCCAAAGGCTGGGCGCCCGGCGATGTGCTGGCGATGCTCGAGCGGGCCGGTGAGGACGCCTGTCGCCCTGATGACCTGCCGGAAATCTACGGTCTGCGTGACGGCCTTTACTATATGTCGCCCGAGCAGACCCAGGCGATCCTGGATATGCGTCTGCACCGTCTGACCGGTCTGGAGACTGAAAAACTCCAGAACGAGTACAAGGAGATCCTTGAAAAGATCGCCGGCCTGCTGGAAATCCTCGCGGACCCGGACCGCCTCATGCAGGTCATCCGTGAAGAGCTGGAGGCTGTAGTGTCCGAGTTCGGTGATGAGCGTCGCACCGAGATTACCAGCTCCCAGCGTGACCTGACCATTGCTGACCTGATTGATGAAGAAGACCTGGTGGTCACCATTTCCCATGGTGGTTATGCCAAGACCCAGGCTGTTGAAGACTATCAGGCCCAGCGCCGTGGCGGTCGGGGCAAGGCGGCTACCTCCATGAAAGACGAGGACTTCGTCGAGAAGCTGCTGGTTGCCAACTCCCACGACACCATTCTGTGTTTCTCCAACCGCGGTAAGGTGTATTGGTTGCGGGTTTTCGAGATTCCCCGTGCCAGCCGCGCCTCACGCGGCCGCCCGATGGTGAACATCCTGCCGCTGGATGAAGGTGAGCGCATCACCACGTTCCTGCCGGTACGTGATTATCCGGAAGATCAGTTCGTATTGATGGCCACCTCGGCCGGTGTGGTCAAGAAGACCCCGCTGCCGAACTTCTCCCGTCCGCGCAGCAGCGGCCTGATTGCGCTGTCACTGGATGAGGGCGATACCCTGATTGGCGCCGCCATCACCAAGGGTGACGCCGAAGTCATGCTGTTCTCCACCGCCGGGAAGGCCGTCCGCTTCAACGAGGAAGCTGTACGCCCGATGAGCCGCACCGCTCGTGGTGTTCGCGGTATCCGCATGGCCGAAGGCCATCATGTGGTGGCGCTGATCATCCCGCAGGAAGGTGGCGTGCTGCTCACCGCCAGTGAGAACGGTTACGGCAAGCGCACCGCTATCGACGAATTTCCGACCTACAGCCGCGGCAGCCAGGGCGTTATCGCCATGCAGTGCTCGGAGCGGAACGGCAACCTGGTGACGGCGCTGCAGCTGTTCGACGGCGATGAAATGATGCTGATCTCGGACAAGGGCACGCTGGTAAGAACCCGCACCGACGAGGTATCTGTGCTGAGCCGGAATACCCAGGGTGTGCGGCTGATCAAGCTGAGTCAGGAAGACGAGCGCCTGGTCGGTGTTGAGCGCATTGCCGAAAGCGATGATGCCGATGAACTTGGTGAAGAAGGCGCGACCGAGTCGGAAAATGCCGGCGAGAGCAGTGCAGACAATGCCGAAGACGGTGCTGGCGAGGAATAACGCCAGCACCGTTTCCCGGAACGACAGGTAAGACTTGAGAGAACACAGCAACATGAGCAGGGCGTATAATTTTTGTGCAGGTCCGGCAACCTTGCCGGAAAGCGTGCTGCGACAGGCACGGGATGAAATGCTCGACTGGCGCGGTACCGGCATGTCCGTGATGGAAATGAGCCATCGCAGTGATGAGTTCGTTGAGATTGCCGAAACGGCAGAGAAGGATCTTCGCGAATTGGCCGGTATTTCAGATGATTACGCCGTACTCTTCATGCAGGGTGGAGCATCCAGTCAGTTCTCGACCATCCCCCTGAACCTGTTGGGTGACAGGTCTTCCGCTGATTACATCAATACCGGTATCTGGTCGAAGAAGGCCATTGCCGAGGCCAGTCGCTACGGCAACGTCAATGTGGCGGCCAGCAGTGAAGCGGATGGTTTTACGACGATTCCTGACCAGAGTACCTGGAGCACCCACGCCGACGCGGCCTATCTGCATTACACCCCGAATGAGACCATCGGCGGCCTGGAATACGATTTTGTTCCGGACAGTGGCGATGTGCCGCTGGTGGCGGACATGTCGTCTACCATGCTGTCGCGTCCGCTGGATGTGTCGAGGTTCGGGCTGATCTATGCCGGGGCGCAGAAAAACATCGGGCCTTCGGGCCTGGTCGTGGTCATTATCCGCAAAGACCTGCTCGGCAAGGCCCGCAGGGAGACGCCGACGATGATGAATTATCAGGTCATCGCCGATAACGACTCCATGTACAACACTCCGGCAACCTATAGCTGGTATCTGGCAGGACTGGTGTTCCAATGGCTGAAAGCGCAGGGTGGCGTAAAGACCATGGGTGAGATCAATCTGCGCAAGGCACAGAAGCTCTACGGTTTCATCGATGCGAATGACTTCTATGCCAATCCCATTGAGCCCCGTTTCCGCTCCTGGATGAACGTACCGTTTACTCTGGCCGATGAGGGGCTGAACAGCGAGTTCCTGAAAGGGGCGGATGCCCGCGGGCTGCTGAACCTGAAGGGCCACCGCTCGGTCGGCGGCATGCGAGCGAGCATCTACAACGCCATGCCGGAGGCGGGTGTCGATGCGCTGATCTCCTATATGACCGAATTTGCGAAGGAGCGCGGCTGATCATGACCGATGAGCAGACCCGGCTGGGCGAACTGAGAGACGAAATTGATCAGCTGGACCAGAAGATCATGGAGCTGATCAGTGCCCGCGCGAAATGCGCCCAGGAAGTGGCGAACGTAAAAATGGCCGCCAATCCGGATCAGGATGTGTTTTTCTACCGTCCGGAGCGTGAAGCCCAGGTGCTGCGTCGTATCAAGGAACAGAACCCGGGGCCGTTGTCCGGCGAGGAAATGGCGCGACTGTTCCGCGAAATCATGTCCGCGTGTCTGGCGCTGGAAAAACCCATGCACATCGCCTTCCTTGGTCCGGTGGGCACGTTCACCCAATCTGCAGCACTGAAGCACTTTGGCCATTCCGTGGTCAGCGTCCCGTTGCCGGCGATTGATGCGGTGTTCCGTGAAGTGGAATCGGGTGCGGCCCATTACGGTGTGGTTCCGGTGGAAAACTCCACCGAGGGCATGATCAACCATACCCTCGATATGTTCATGTCGTCGCCGCTGAAGATCTGCGGCGAGGTGCAGCTGCGCATTCACCATCACCTGCTGGTGTCACCGGCGAACAAGGATCAGCAGATTACCCGGATCTACTCGCACCAGCAGTCGTTTGCCCAGTGCCGGCAGTGGCTTGATACCCACCGCTACGGCATCGAGCGGATTACCGTCAGCAGCAATGCCGAGGCGGCACGTCGCGCTGCGGAGGAGCCGGGGGCAGCCGCCATCGCAGGCGACATGGCCGCCGAGCTGTATGGGTTGGAAAAGGAAGCCAGCAGCATCGAGGACCGTCCCGACAACACCACGCGCTTCCTGATTATCGGACGCGAGGAAGTGCCGGCCAGCGGTCACGACAAGTCATCAATTCTGGTTTCCATGCGTAACAAGCCTGGCGCACTCTATCAGTTGCTGGAACCGTTCCATCGCCACGGCCTCAGTCTGACCCGGATCGAAACCCGCCCATCGCCGAGCGGTACCTGGGCGTATGTGTTCTATATCGACTTTGAAGGCCATACGGACGACGAGCAGGTGCGCAAGGTACTGGCGGAAATCGATGAGGAAGCGGTGGAGCTGAAACGATTGGGGTCTTACCCGATCGGGGTTCTATAAGACGATGTTCAGGGTGGTGTAATGACGATTGATTACCAGAGTCTTGCGGTCAGGGGTGTTCAGGCGCTGTCACCCTATCAGCCGGGGAAGCCCATTGCCGAGCTGGCCCGCGAGCTGGGACTGAATCCGGATGACATCGTCAAGCTGGCCAGTAACGAGAACCCCCTTGGTCCCAGTGAGCAGGCGTTGACAGCCGCGCGCGACGCCCTGAGCGAGCTTTGCCTTTACCCCGATGGTAACGGCTTTGATCTGAAGCAGGCCCTGGCTGCGCGTTTTGGCGTCGACATGTCTCAGATCACTCTGGGTAACGGCTCCAATGACGTGCTGGAAGTCATCACCCGCTGCTTCGCCGATGCTGATGCCGAGGTGGTGTTTTCCCAATACGCCTTTGCGGTGTATCCGCTGGTAACTCAGGCGATCGGGGCGCGAGGTGTGACCGTTCCGGCGAAAGACTGGGGGCATGACCTGGATGCTATGGCCGCAGCAGTCACCGACCGTACCCGGCTGGTATTTGTTGCCAATCCCAACAACCCGACCGGAACAGTTCAAGGCGCCGAGGCTATTCTGGCATTCCTGGAAAAAATTCCTGCACGGGTTCTGGTTGTTCTGGATGAAGCCTATTGTGAGTATCTGCAGGGCGACGGTTATGCTGATGGCGTGGCGTTGCTGTCCCGCTTCCCGAATCTGATTGTTTGCCGAACCTTCTCCAAGGCCTGGGGCCTGGCTGCACTGCGTGTGGGCTACAGTATCAGCTCACCGGAAATTGCAAACATTCTGAACCGGGTGCGCCAGCCCTTCAACGTCGACACCATTGCACTGGCCGCAGCGACAGCGGTGCTTGGGGACGAGGCGTATCTGGAACGCTCCTGTCAGGTGAACGCTGCTGGTATGGTGCAACTGGAGCAGGGGTTCCGCGCGCTTGACCTGCCCTTTATCCCGTCGGCCGGGAATTTTATCGCGGTGGACGTGGGCGACAATGCCATGGGCGTTTACCAGTCGCTGCTGGAGCAGGGCGTGATCGTGCGCCCCGTTGCCGGTTATGGCATGCCCCGGCACCTGCGGGTATCCATTGGCCTGGAGCATGAAAACGCGAAGCTGCTGGATGCATTGGGCAACGCGCTCGGCCGCCCGGGGCAGGGAGTTTAGCCGTGGTAACCGGTGAACCCTTCTTCAAACGCGTCGCCGTTATCGGTCTGGGGCTGATCGGCGGCTCGCTGGCGAAAGCGGTACGTCAGAATGGTCTGGCTACCACTGTGGTAGGCACTGACCAGCGAGAAGACGAGCTGGCGCTGGGCGTGGAGCTGGGTGTTATTGATGAAGCGTCCGCCTCCATCGCCGAGGCAGTGGCCGGCAGCGATCTGGTGGTACTGGCGGTGCCGGTCCGTGCCACCCGCGCCGTGCTTGAGGAAGTCCGGCCCTATCTGTCAGCGGACGCAGTGCTGACCGACGTGGGCAGTACCAAGACCAGTTTCGTTCAGGACGTGATGGCGGTCTTTGGAGGCGTGTCGCCAAAGGTGATTCCCGGTCACCCCATCGCTGGCTCTGAAAAAAGCGGCATCCGCGCGGCCAATCCGGAATTGTTTGCCAACCACAAAGTGATTCTGACGCCGGCAGACGATGTTGATGCAACTGGCCTGGCGCGCCTGAAATCGTTGTGGGAAGGCTGTGGCGCCACGGTGCTGACCATGTCGGTGGCGTACCATGATGAAGTGCTGGCGGCGACCAGCCACTTACCCCATCTGATTGCGTTTTCGCTGGTGGATACGTTGGCCGGTGAGGACGAGAATCTGGATATCTTCCGCTATGCGGCGGGCGGATTTCGTGACTTTACCCGTATTGCCGCCAGTGATCCGGTGATGTGGCACGATATCTTCCTGTCCAATCGGGACGCGGTCTTGCGGGGTATTGACCACTTTACTCACGATCTGGATCAGCTTCGCACCGCCATCGCCAATCAGGACAGTGCGACCCTGCTCAGAGTTTTCAGCCGCGCCAAGGCGGCGCGGGAACATTTTTCGAAGATGCTTTCAGGACAGGCTTACGTGACAAACAATAGTCAGAAACAGGTAACGTTCCGTCTTCAGCCCGGCGGCAGTATGACCGGTGATATCCGGGTGCCGGGGGACAAGTCGATTTCCCACCGCTCCATCATGCTGGGCGCTCTGGCAGACGGCATTACCGAAGTAAAAGGTTTCCTGGAGGGGGAAGACAGTCTCGCCACGCTCCAGGCCTTCCGCGATATGGGGGTCACCATCGAAGGCCCGGATGACGGCTTCGTGCGCATACACGGCGTGGGCCTGAGCGGCCTTCAGCCACCTCGTGGACCGCTCTATCTGGGTAACTCCGGCACCGCGATGCGCCTGTTTTCCGGGCTTCTGGCCGCACAATCGTTCGATTCCGAGCTGACCGGAGACAGCAGTCTGTCCAAGCGTCCCATGGGGCGCGTTGCCGATCCGCTGCGTGCCATGGGGGCGGTGATTGACACCGCCGAGGGCGGCCGTCCGCCGCTGAAAATTCGCGGTGGTCAGCACCTCACCGGCATTCATTACGAAATGCCCGTGGCCTCAGCGCAGGTGAAGTCCTGTCTGTTGCTGGCCGGTCTTTATGCCGAGGGTGTGACCTCGGTCACCGAGCCGGCTCCCACGCGGGACCATACCGAGAGGATGCTGGCAGGTTTCGGATACCACGTTCACCGGGATAACGCGACAGCGAGTGTGTCCGGCGGCGGCGCTCTGACGGCGACGGCCATCGATGTGCCTGCGGATATCTCGTCCGCGGCTTTCTTCCTGGTTGCCGGCAGCATCGCACCGGATTCCGAGCTGGTGCTTCGGCACGTCGGCATGAATCCAACCCGGGTCGGTGTGATCAACATCCTCCGGATGATGGGGGCCGATATTGAAGTGCTGGAAGAGCGCGAAATCGGTGGAGAACCGGTGGCGGATCTGAAGGTGCGCTCTGCGCAGCTCACGGGCATCGATATTCCGGAGGATCAGGTGCCGCTGGCGATTGATGAGTTCCCGGTCCTGTTCATTGCCGCTGTCTGCGCGCAGGGCAGGACGGTATTGCGTGGCGCTGAAGAACTGCGGGTCAAGGAAAGCGACCGCATTCAGGTCATGGCCGATGGCCTCTCTGAGTTGGGCGTTGAGACTACGGTCACGCCGGACGGCATCGTCATTGAGGGTGGGCAAACTATCGGTGGCGGCAAGGTGGACAGCCACGGCGATCACCGCATTGCCATGTCCTTTGCGGTGGCTTCTCTGCGTGCAGCCGGCGACATCGAAGTGACCGACTGCGCCAATGTCGCGACCTCGTTCCCGGGGTTCGTGGAACTGGCCCGTCAGACCGGTATCCGGATTACCTCCGAAGGAGGGCAGTAATGTCTTCTATTCTGGCCCCAGTGATTACTGTCGACGGCCCCGGTGGTTCCGGCAAGGGCACTATCACGCAGATGCTGGCCAGGCGGCTGGGCTGGCACCTGCTGGACAGTGGCGCCCTCTACCGTCTGACCGCCCTGGCCGCAACCCGGCAGGGCGTGGATCTGGATGACGAAGCCGGTCTGGTCAGGGTTGCTGCCAGTCTCGATGTGGCCTTCGAGCCGACCGAACCCGGCGAACCGGTGCGGGTTATCCTCTCCGGCGAGGATGTGACCGGCGATATCCGCACCGAAGCAACGGGTGATAATGCCTCAAGAGTTGCGGTCATTCAGCCGGTTCGGGATGCACTGCTCCAGCGCCAGCGGGATTTCCGCCAGTCACCGGGGCTCGTTGCCGATGGTCGCGATATGGGCACAGTGGTGTTTCCGGATGCCCCGGTTAAAATTTTTCTGACTGCCAGCGCCGAAGAACGGGCGCGCCGACGCTACAGCCAGTTGAAGGACGCGGGGGTCGATGTTAACATTGATACCCTTTTAGAAGAGATACGGGTTCGCGACGAGCGGGATATAAACCGTTCTGCAGCCCCGCTCAAGCCTGCGGATGATGCGCAAGTCATTGATTCCACGGGTTTGAGTATTGAAGAGGTGTTGGACAGGTGTATGGCCGCGGCAGGTCAGGCCTGACTACACCTTTTTGTCGTTGAAATGCCGGACGCAGTGTTATCTGCCAGCCACAGGCTGCTTCCGGAAACTACTAACAGACCGTGTTGCTGGTAGCACGGAGTACACTTGCGTTGATCATATAGGACACATAATGAGCGAGAGCTTTGCGGATCTTTTTGAAGAAAGCCTAAAAGAAATTGACATGCAACCGGGTTCCATCGTCCAGGGAACCGTAGTTGACGTCGACAACGACTGGGTCACCGTTAACGCCGGACTGAAGTCCGAAGGCGTTATCCCCGCCTCCCAGTTCCTGAACGAAAAAGGCGAGTTGGAAGTTGCTATTGGCGACGTTGTCGATGTAGCTCTCGATGCTGTTGAAGACGGTTTCGGCGAAACCCGTCTGTCCCGAGAGAAGGCCAAGCGCGCTGAAGCCTGGAAGGTGCTCGAGAAGTCCTTTGAAGCCGAAGAAGTGGTCAAGGGTATTATCAACGGCAAGGTCAAGGGTGGTTTCACCGTCGATCTGGCTGGCATCCGTGCCTTCCTGCCGGGCTCTCTGGTAGACGTTCGTCCGGTTCGCGACACCGCGCACCTGGAGAACAAAGAGCTCGAGTTCAAGGTTATCAAGCTGGACCAGAAGCGTAACAACGTGGTTGTTTCCCGCCGCGCCGTTCTGGAAGCTGAAAACAGCGCCGAGCGTGAAGCTCTGCTCGAAACCCTGACCGAAGGTCTGGAAATCAAAGGTATCGTCAAGAACCTCACCGACTACGGCGCGTTCGTGGATCTGGGCGGTGTTGACGGCCTGCTGCACATCACTGACATGGCCTGGAAGCGCATCAAGCATCCGAGCGAAATCGTGAATGTGGGCGACGAAATCAATGTGAAGGTCCTCAAATTTGATCGCGAGCGTAACCGTGTATCTCTGGGCCTGAAGCAGCTGGGCGAAGATCCCTGGGTCGATATCAAGGGTCGCTACCCGGAAGGCAGCAAGGTTACTGCACGTGTAACCAACCTGACCGACTACGGTTGCTTTGCTGAGCTGGAAGAAGGTGTTGAAGGTCTGGTTCACGTATCCGAAATGGATTGGACCAACAAGAACATTCATCCGTCCAAGGTTGTCCAGGTTGGCGACGAAGTTGGCGTGATGATTCTGGATATCGACGAAGAGCGTCGTCGTATCTCCCTGGGTATCAAGCAGTGCGTATCCAATCCGTGGGAAGATTTCTCCAGCAAGTTCAACAAGGGCGACCGCATCTCCGGTAAGATCAAGTCAATCACTGACTTCGGTATCTTCATCGGCCTGGACGGCGGCATCGATGGTCTGGTTCACCTGTCAGACATCAGCTGGAACGAGACTGGCGAAGAAGCCGTTCGTGAGTACAAGAAGGGCGACGAAGTTGAAACCGTTATCCTGTCTGTTGATCCTGAGCGCGAGCGTATCTCCCTCGGTATCAAACAGCTGGAAAGCGATCCTTTCGCCGAGTTTGTTCAGTTGAACGACAAGGGCTCCATTGTTAAGGGCACCGTTTCCGCCGTTGACGCCAAGGCAGCCACTATCGCTCTGAACGACGAAGTTGAGGCTGTTCTGAAGGCTTCCGAAATCAGCCGTGACCGTGTTGAAGACGCACGCAACGCGCTGAAGGAAGGCGAAGAAGTTGAAGCGAAGATCATCAGCATCGATCGCAAGAACCGCGTGATCAACCTGTCCGTGAAGTCCAAAGATGTTGAGGACGACAAGCAGGCGATTGAAAGCGTGCGTGGCAAGACCGCAGAATCTTCTGGTGCGACCACCATCGGTGATCTCATCAAGGAGCAGATGCAGCAGCAAAACGCCAACAAGGAATAAGTTTTCCGGTTGGTACAAAAAAACGGGCTCTAAGAGCCCGTTTTTTTTGTGTTTTTTTCTGGTTTGGCTAAACTAGGGGCATGGAGCTGGTAACCGGCTATCCAATAATAAAGAAGAGGGATGAGCCTCATGACGAAGTCTGAACTGGTTGAGCTGATTGCGTCCAAGCAGACGCAGCTTTCCGTGAAGGATGTAGAGCTGGCTGTAAAAACCATCATTGAACATATGTCTCAGTCCCTGTCCAACGGGCAACGGATCGAGATTCGTGGATTTGGCAGCTTTTCCCTGCACCACCGTGCGGCGAGAACCGGCCGCAACCCCAAGACCGGCGAGGCCGTTCAGTTACCGGCCAAGTTTGTACCGCATTTCAAGCCCGGCAAGGAATTGCGCGAACAGGTGAACGACAGCCTGAAAAAGGGTTTCTGATCGCCTTTTACGGGGAATGACACTGATCGGGGTCAACGTACCTCTGGAGGAGCACTACAACGATGGCAGGGTTGCAGAAAGTTCTGATTATTCTGTTGGTTTTGTTGCTCGTCCTGGTGGCGCTGGTCTTCTCTCTCAACAACCAGATGGCAGTATCGCTCAACTTTCTTGTGTATGAGACTCAGCCTCACGGCGTGGCTGTGTGGATTATCATGTCTTTTGTTCTGGGCGCGTTGATAGGGGTTGTAATCACCATGCTGGCAACCTTTCGTACCTCCGTTTCACGTCGACACCTGCAGAAACAACTTGCTCGTACAGAGCAGGCATTGGAGAAATCCAGGGCCGAGAACGACCGGACGCTTTAATGGAAATCGTGTTTCAGTGGCTGCTTCTGACCGTGGCTGTCGCCGCCGGTTGGTTTGCCGGGCGTCTTGGCAACTCCTCACGGCGCTCCAAAAAGGTGATTGCCGACGAAGACTCGGTGAAAGACCGCCTGCAGTTCCTGTTTACCAACTATTCCGATCAGGCCGTGGAGAACTTTGTCCAGTCTCTGGCGGTTAATCGCGACACGGTCAGTCTGCACCTTTCCATTGGCGCGCATTTTCGCCTCAAGGGCGAAACAGATCGCGCCATTCTGATTCACCAGAATCTGCTCGCCCGTCCGGAACTGCCCACCCGGTTCTCGCCACAGGTAACCTTCGAGCTGGCGCTGGACTATCTGAATGCCGGCCTGCTGGACCGGGCAGAAGCGCTGCTGCATGAGTTGATGGGCGACCGGGAATATGGCCGTAAATCCTCGTTGCAGCTGATCGAGTTGTATCAGCAGGAAAAAGAGTGGGGCAAGGCTGCTCAGGTGGCGCGCACGCTGACCAGCGGCCAGACCGATTTGGCGGTGCTGAAGGCTCTGGCCTACATCACCTGCGAGCTGGCCGATGAAGCCTTCAGGAAAGATGATCGTTGGGGGGCACAGAAGCTGGCCAAGGAAGCTCTGGAATACGATCGTTCCTGTGTGAGGGCGACGTTCATTCTCATGAAGCTGCAGATCCGTCATGGCAATTTCAAAGAGGCAGCGGGCCAAAGCCTGAAGGTGTTCGATCAGAATCCGGAATTCGGCTCCGAAGCGGTTGACCGGCTGATGAAGCTGGAGCACGAGCACGGCGACATTGGCAGGCTGGTGAAAAAACTCCGTAAACTGTACGAAACCTGGCCCAGCACCAGTTTGCTGCTGGCACTGGTAGAGTCGGTGGAGCGCGCCTCCGGCCGGCCAGCCGCCATTGAGCTGCTGCGACTGGAGCTGGAAGTGCGTCCGAGTGTTCGCGGCCTGTTGCGGTTGGTGGAAATGGCCGGCTACGAAAAAGGTATGACCACCGATGAAGGCCGCCTGGTGAGTCGCATTGGCCACCTGATTCTCGCCAATCGGCCGGTTTACCGCTGTGTCAGCTGCGGCTTCTCCGGCCGCCAGCTCCACTGGTTATGTCCCAGTTGCAAACAATGGGAAACCGTGCGCCCGATTCAGGGTGTGGAAGCTGAGTAACTCTTTTTAACCCGATTGCCTGCAGGACCTCACCGTGCAAACCAATTACGATCCAAAGATTATCGTTGCCCTCGACTTCCCTTCAGAGCGCCCGGCATTGGCGCTGGTCGATCAACTGGACCCAGCCAGGTGTCGGCTGAAGGTCGGTAAGGAATTGTTCACCCGCTCCGGCCCGGCACTGGTGCGCAGCCTGCAGGATCGCGGTTTCGATGTTTTCCTGGACTTGAAATTCCACGACATCCCTAACACGACATCAGCCGCGGTGGCGGCAGCGGCGGATCTCGGCGTATGGATGGTGAACGTACACGCCTCCGGCGGCGAAAACATGATGGTCGCCTGCCGCGAACGGCTCGAAGCCTTCGGCGCCGACCGCCCGCTGTTGATCGCCGTCACCGTACTCACCAGCATGTCAGCCGACGACCTGGCAGGTATCGGCATCACCGAAAGCCCGGAGGCCCACGTCTCTCGTCTGGCCACCCTCACCAAAAACTGCGGCCTCGACGGCGTCGTCTGTTCCGCCCAGGAAGCTCCGAAACTGAAAGCGGAGCAGGGCGCCGACTTCAAACTGATCACCCCGGGGATTCGCCCCCTGACCGCCGACAAAGGCGATCAGCAGCGCATCATGACCCCCACAGATGCCCTCAAGGCTGGGTCTGATTACCTTGTTATTGGCCGGCCGATTACTCAGGCCTCTGATCCTCTGGTGGCTTTGGATGCTATTCATTCGGAGATCGTGGCTCTTTGACTTTGGTGCCTGGTGTTTTGGTTCGACCCTAGCCTTTTGGATTGGCGGGAGTGGCGCGGATGGAACCCCCTCCCAAAAACCGCTACAAGCACGTCCGTGTGCGCTTCTCTCCGGCCATCCATGGCCTCCGAAATTTTTGGGAGGGGGTTCCATCCGCACCACTTTGACAATATTGCGATAGTCACCCACGTAGGTCGGATTAGGCGCAGCCGTAATCCGACAATTTTGGTCGCATATTCGGCATTGAAAGGTTTTTTCGGATTACGCTTCGCTAATCCGACCTACGATTTCCAGGACTATATCTCTGAAGCTTAACTGGGGAGAAAGGCCCCGTCGCCCCATACATCCAAGCTCACAGGCTAGGGTAGAACCAGAACAGCAATTACCAAAGCCAAAACGAAAAAACCCGCTAACTCAGAGAATTAGCGGGTTTTCAGAATAGTGGCTCCCCGAGCTGGGCTCGAACCAGCGACAAACGGATTAACAGTCCGTTGCTCTACCAACTGAGCTATCGGGGAACGTCGTCATGTGACGAGGCGCGTATATTAAGGTGGCTATACCGCCCCGTCAACCCCTGGTAAAAACTTTTTAGCCGAGGGCTTTCTGCAACCGTTCGATGGCCTTTTCCAGGTTATCCATGCTGGTCGCAAAGCTCAGCCGCATGTGGCCGGGGCAGCCAAAGGCCGATCCAGGCACGAGTGCTACACCAGCCTCGGTCAGCAGCTTTTCGGCAAACTCCACGTCGTTGCTGACGCTGGGATCGGCATCGATTGCTCCCTGGAAACTCGGGAACACATAGAAGGTGCCGTCGCCGTTCAGGCACTCCACACCCGGCAGCTTGTTCAGCGCCTCTACCAGCCAGTCGTGGCGTTCCTTGAACGCTTTGACCATCTCACCCACGCAATCCTGCGGGCCTTCCAGGGCGGCCTGAGCGGCGGCCTGAGAGATGGAGGCGGGGTTGGAGGTGCTCTGGGACTGGATCTTCTTCATGGCGCCGATGATTTTCGCCGGGCCAGCCGCATAGCCGATCCGCCAGCCGGTCATGGAGTAGGCTTTGGACACGCCGTTCAGTACGAAGGTGCGGTCGTACAGTTCCGGCGTGGCGTTCAGGATGTTGCAGAACGGCTTGCCGGTCCACAGGATCGGCTCGTACATGTCGTCGGTGGCGATCATGATGTTCGGGTGCTTCTTCAGCACCTCGCCGAGGGCCTGCAGTTCTTCCAGGGTGTAAGCCATGCCGCTGGGGTTGGACGGGCTGTTGATTACGAACAGGCGGGTACGCTCGGTGATGGCGTTTTCCAGCTGTTCCGGCGTGATCTTGAAGCGGGTGTCGGCAGTGGTTTCGATGATCACCGGCTTGCCTTCAGCGACCAGTACCATGTCCGGGTAGGAAACCCAGTAAGGCGCGGGAATGATGGCTTCGTCACCGGCGTTCAGCGTCGCCAGGGCGAGGTTGAAAAAGCTCTGTTTGCCACCACTGCTTACCAGGATCTGGTTGGCTTCGTATTCCAGGCCGTTGTCCCGTTTGAACTTCGCAATGATCGCCTTCTTCAGGGCGGGCGTACCATCCACAGCCGTGTATTTGGTCTGGCCGTTGTTGATGGCCTCAATGGCTGCCTGCTTGATGTGCTCGGGAGTATCGAAGTCCGGCTCGCCGGCACCAAGGCCGATAATGTCCTGGCCTGCTGCGCGCAGTTCGGCTGCTTTATTGGTAACAGCGAGGGTGGGAGAGGGCTTGATTGCCTGTACTCGGCTGGAAAGTTGAAGGTCCAAACTTGCGCTCCTTAAAGCTGCGTCTGATAGGGCTCCGACGCGCCGGCATCCCGTTGTTCCGGTTAGTCCGCGGGCGGTCGTTGATCGCAGTGATGGTACCATGAAGCCAGCGTAACGATAAATTTCTCTGTAAACTGCAATGATTGAAATCCCCAACCCTTCACCGGAGGTTGTCTGCCGCTTATGGCTACTTCAGAAACCGGCGCGCTGATGAAAGACGGTGCGTTCAAGGTCGATTCCCCATTCCAGCCGGCGGGCGACCAGCCCAAGGCCATTGCCGGCCTGGTGGATGGTATCCAGTCCGGTCTCGCCCATCAGACCCTGCTGGGGGTGACCGGTTCCGGTAAAACCTTTACGGTCGCCAACGTAATCCAGCAGGTACAGCGCCCCACCATTATCATGGCGCACAACAAGACACTGGCGGCGCAACTGTACGGGGAATTCCGCGAGTTCTTTCCGGACAATGCGGTCGAGTACTTCGTTTCCTACTACGACTATTACCAGCCAGAAGCCTATGTACCGTCGTCGGACACGTTCATCGAGAAAGACGCATCGATCAACGAGCACATCGAGCAAATGCGGTTGTCGGCCACCAAGGCCCTGCTGGAGCGGCCGGATGCCATTATCGTTGCGACCGTGTCGTCCATCTACGGTCTCGGTGACCCCCAGTCTTACCTGAAAATGATGTTGCACCTGGATCGGGGCGATCAGATCGACCAGCGTTATATCCTGCGGCGACTGGCGGAACTGCAGTACACCCGCAACGACATCGAGTTCCACCGCGCCAACTATCGCGTGCGCGGCGATGTGATTGACGTGTTCCCGGCGGAATCGGAGAAAGAAGCTATCCGCATCGAGCTGTTCGATGACGAGGTGGAAAACCTGAGCTACTTTGATCCGCTCACCGGCGAAGTGCTGCGGCGGGTGCCGCGGGTGACCATCTACCCCAAGTCTCACTATGTGACCCCCAGGCAGACTGTGCTCGACGCGGTAGAACACATCAAGGTGGAGCTGGATGGTCGCCTGCAGCAGTTGCGGGACAATAACCGCCTGGTGGAAGCGCAGCGGCTGGAAGAGCGTACCCGCTATGATATCGAGATGATGCTGGAGCTGGGTTACTGCAACGGCATCGAGAACTACTCCCGCTACCTGTCGGGCCGGCGGCCCGGTGAGGCTCCGCCCACGCTGTTTGATTACCTGCCACCCAACGCCCTGCTGGTGGTGGATGAATCCCACGTCACCATTCCCCAGATCGGCGCCATGTACAAGGGCGACCGGTCGCGCAAGGAAACCCTGGTCGAATACGGCTTCCGGCTGCCCTCTGCCCTGGATAACCGGCCCATGCGGTTCGACGAGTGGGAGCGTATCGCGCCCCAGATGATCTTTGTCTCTGCCACTCCCGGTAACTACGAAGCCGAGCACGCGGGTCAGGTTGTTGAACAGGTGGTGCGACCGACGGGGCTGCTGGACCCGGAAATCGAGGTGCGCCCGGCCTCCACTCAGGTGGACGATCTGCTGTCCGAGATTCATGCCCGCACTGCTGTCAACGAGCGGGTACTGGTTACCACCCTGACCAAGCGCATGGCCGAGGATCTGACCGACTTCCTGATGGAGCACGATATCCGTGTTCGGTATCTGCACTCGGATATCGATACCGTGGAGCGGGTGGAGATCATTCGCGATCTACGCAAGGGCGAGTTCGATGTGCTGGTGGGCATCAACCTGCTGCGGGAAGGCCTGGATATGCCGGAAGTGTCGCTGGTGGCGATTCTTGACGCCGACAAAGAAGGCTTCCTGCGGTCAGAGCGTTCACTGATCCAGACCATCGGCCGCGCCGCGCGTAACATACACGGTAAGGCCATCCTCTATGGTGACCGAATCACCGGCTCGATGCAGAAGGCGATTGATGAGACTGAGCGCCGCCGCGCCAAACAGGAGGCCCACAACCTGGAGCAGGGCATCACGCCCCAGGGCCTGAACAAAAAAATTGCCGATATCATGGAAGGTGCCGGTGGTGGCCGTGGCCGGCGCAAGGCCGAGCGCCCCGGGCAGAAAGCCGCGGAAGAAGCCGAGCAGTATCGCGCCCGGACCGGTAACAAGTCGCCCCAGGAAGTGCTCAAGGAAGTGGCGCGCCTTGAGGATGAAATGTACAAGGCGGCCTCGGAGCTGGATTTTGAAACCGCCGCCCGTTTGCGGGATGACATTGCCGAACTGAAAGAGGCCGCCCTCAGAACCGGGTAAGCGGACTAGCGCCGTGGCCCTACGATGACCGCAGCCTGCAATGGCTGGTTGCGGCCATAACGGGACATCTTGTCAAATACCCGTCGGTCGATGGGCAAGTACTGCTTGTCGGACACGGCTTCCCCCACGCTCACATCGATTTCCGGGTCGTGCAGGTACACGAACTGGTCGTCGATGGCGCACACCGTCACCCAATGGGGCACGCGGCTGCGGTTCAGCTGCCAGGTGCTGATCAGGATAACCGGCACGCGGCCGTCGTGCAGCGCCGATTCCAGTCCCTCCAGGGTCAGTGGATCGTGATGGAGCTGGATGCCGGTCTGGGCAATGTCGTGGATAAAGCCTTCGTGCACCAGTTCCAGCACTCGTTTCTTGTCGTCGTTCCTGACCGTATCCTTGAACAGGGCGCCTTCCTTGCTGATCCACGCGCTGGCGTGAAAGCCGCGGTTCCAGGCCGACAGTGCCAGCCCGTGAGGACCACAACCGCCATGCCCGGCCAGCATGAAGATGGTGGTGGCTTCGCGCCAGATCTTCAGTTCTTCCAGCGTGGTGAGCGGCTGCTGTTCATCCAGCGTGGCCATGGCCATGATCAGTGCCGCCGGACCACAGGAGAACTCCGTGGTCTGGGGATAGTAGGGCACCTTGGGAAATTCCCGCGTCGGCTCATAGAACAGAATCCGTCGCTCGAAACGAAGGGCGTTACCATGGTCCTCGTAGTAATCCCGGTACGTGCCGAACTGGCGATAGCCCAGTCGCCGATACAGGGCGACGGCAGCGTCGTTGTCCTCGCGCACTTCCAGACGCATGACAATCCGGTCGGCCTCCACCGCTTCCTTTTCCGCCTCGCGAATCAGTTTCTCGCCCACGCCCCGGCTCCGCGCGTCCGGCGACACGGCTATGGAATAGATTCTTGCCAGCCGTGTGGCGGCATTCATCAACACCAGGCAATAGCCAACAAGGGCGCCGTCCAGGTTCGCCACGATCAGGCGGTCCCGGGGAATCTCCAGAAACCGCCTGAAACTACGGCGGGAAATGCGATCCTCGCGAAAGCTGCGGTTCTCCAGTTCAATCAAGGCATCCAGATCGTGGCTGGTGGCCTGGCGAAGCGTGACATCGGACATAAAGGGGGTGCCTTGAGAGTGCTTGCAGCGTGCTTGGAGAGCGCCTTGGGTACGTCGTGGTCGGGGCGGCTCGCAGGCTTCCCGTATCCGGCTATTATGGTAGAGAGTCGGGCAATCGCAAAGCGCGTCGCCATGCGTAAAAGCACGCATCTTCAAGGGATTGTGCGGGTATGGGGGCAGGCGTATTGTGGCCGGCACTTCAACGGACTTTTCCTCAGGGAGGATCTGCATGTCCCGTTTGCTCATTGTAGTGGATCGCGCCAAAGACTGGGCACCTTATTATCCCAGCGAGGACGTGCTGTCTTTTGACCAGTACCTTCAGTTCTCGGCGCCGGCGGCCAGCCGGGTGCGGGTGATCAATCTGTGTCAGAGCGCCAAGTACCTGAGCCGGGGCTATTACTGTTCCTTACTGGCGGAAGCGCGGGGGCATCATGTGGTGCCGTCGGTGATGACCCTCAACGACCTGAGTCGAAAAGGCCTGTTTTCGCTGGAGCTGGAAGAGCTCGATACCAGTGTCATGACGTGGCTGGAGGCGGCCGGCTCGGAAATCGATCCGGCCAGCGATGAGCGCAACGCGACCCACGAGGTGCGGATCCGTACCTATTTCGGTCAGGCCGAGCATCCGGAGCTCAAGCCGGTGGCGCGGGCACTGTTCGAGCGCTTCCCCTGTCCGATTCTCGAAGTCGTTTTCAAGCGCCGCAAAACCTGGCAGATCGAGTCCATGAAGCCGGCGGCGCCATCGGATCTGAGTGAAAAAGAGCAGGATGTGTTCGCCGCGGCGTTTGATCGCTTCAGCAGCATGGTGTGGCGCAAGCCCCGCACGCGCCGGCGCTACCGGTTTGATCTGGCGGTACTGGTCAATCCGGATGAGAAAATGCCCCCGAGTGATAAAGTAGCCCTGAGCCGCTTCGAGAAGGCCGGCCGCAAGCTGGGCATCAACGTCGAGCAGATCAGCCGCCGGGACTACATGCGCCTGCCGGAATACGACGGCCTGTTCATTCGTGAAACCACGGCCATTGACCACCACACCTACCGGTTTGCCCGCAAGGCCGAGGCCGAAGGCATGGTGGTGATTGACGATCCGGTGTCGATCCTGCGCTGTACCAACAAGGTCTTTCTGGCGGACCTGTTGAAGAACAACAAGGTACCCACACCGAAAACCCTGATCCTGTCGAAGGACCAGAAAGACGCTGTGGAACAGGTGGTTCGCGAGCTGGGCTTCCCGGTGGTGATCAAGATCCCCGACGGTGCCTTCTCCCGCGGCGTGACCAAGGCGGAAGACGAGAAGAGCCTGAAAGCGGGGCTGAAGGAACTGTTCAAACAGTCGGCGCTGGTGTTGGCCCAGGAATACCTTTACACCGATTATGACTGGCGCATCGGCGTGCTGGGTGGCCGGGCCATCTACGCCTGCAAATATTACATGGTGAAAGGGCACTGGCAGATTTATCAGCACGGCGGTGCGGAGGTGGACAGTGGTGGTTTCGAAACCATGCCCACCTATGAGGTGCCCCGGAACGTGATCCAGGCCGCCCTGAACGCCACACGACTGATTGGCAACGGGCTGTACGGGGTGGATCTCAAGCAGTCGGGCAACCGGGTGGCGGTGATTGAGGTAAACGATAACCCCAGCATCGACGCCGGGGTGGAAGACCGATTCCTCGGTGGCGAACTTTACACACTGATCATGCAGGAGTTCCTCTCCCGCATGGAGGATAACCGGCGCCGTTAATGGGTGCCGTACCAGACCCGCAGGCTACCGAACCAGGGGTAGTCTGCGAGTTGCTGGCTGATTGCCGAGCTCTCCAGACGTGGCGGATCGCCGGCACTGTCCATGAACAGTTCCATATGCACCTTGTTTCTGAGGTAATGCAGGCGGATGCGGGTGTGAGGCGGCAGCTCGCCAATGTGCTCGGCAAGGATGCTTCGAATGTCTTCCCGTGACGGCAGCCGTTCCGACGTTTGCGGATGCTGTTCGTCATTTTCCGCGTCAATGTGGAAGTTGATGTCCCGGATGTTGTCCAGCGCATCTCTCATTCCTGATACCACTTGCATGCCAATCTGGTGCCCCTCGGAGACACTGATCTCCGGGCGCACCACCAGATGAATGTCCAGCAAGATGTCGTGACCCATCCGCCGGCTGCGAAGCTCATGTACATTTCGAACGCCTTCGGTCTCGCGGGCAATACGCTTCAGCATTTCGGTATCCTCGGGTGACAGGCCGGTGTCTGCCAGTTCTTTTACCGCTTCCCAGGTGAAGCTCCAGCCGATGTGCATAACGATAACCGCGATAACCACGGCCGCAAGAACGTCAAGCCAGATAAAGCCGCTCATCGCACCTACGGTGGAGAACAGCACAATGACCGAGGAAAAGGCATCGGTGCGGCTGTGCCAGGCGTTGGCGATGATCAGATCCGAGCGGATGGCCTTGCCGACACGGCGGGTATAGCGGTAGATCCATTCCTTGCCGGCCACGGATGCCGCCGCCGCGACAAGCACGGGCCATCCCGGGGTCTGGTCAGCGCCGCCCCCGATCAACCGCAGAATGTTGTCCCAGGCCAGGGCGGCCCCCACGGCAATCAGAATGCTGCCGAGCACCATGGTACCCAGGGTTTCTATGCGTTGATGTCCATAGGGGTGGTTCTGGTCCGGTGCCTGGCGGGAAACCCGCATAACCGTCAGGACCACGAGGTCCGACGCGACGTCACTGAACGAGTGAATGCCATCGACAATCAGCGCCTGAGAATGAAAAAGAGCACCGGCAATGACTTTGATAACCCCCAGAAGCGCATCCAGCACCATGCCAATGATGGTGACTTTGGACGCGGCCCGTCGCTCGGCTCTGAGGTCCGGGCTGTGCGCTGAAGGGGGTGTCGAGGGGTGCGTCATCGGAATGCTCTCTCGCGGGTGTGTCGGCCATTATAGCCGTAAATCGAGGCTTGATCGGGCCATGGGTAAAAATGGTACGCGTGTGTGATTTATGCACACGGTGACAGAACGATGAAATCGTAACATTCTGGCGGCACACACTGGCCTTTTATGCAAATGCTTTGTATATAATTGAAATTAAAGCAAAAAATACCTGATCAAAAAATGATCAATCTGTAGGCTGGCGCAGTTATCAAGGGATGGCAACCGTTGCCCCGCGATTTTGCACAGGTTTATCCACAGATTCCGTGGAAAAGCTTACAAGGCGTCCACGTGACGGGCCTTTACGGGCTAAATAAGTAAGTTAGAGGATGCTGTGGACAACTTCCGGTATACTCCGCGACACCCAAAGGCAAGGAGTTTTTTTCGATGTACGGCGCTATCCGCAATCTCTTATTCCGTTTGCCCCCCGAACAGGCTCACACGCTCGCGCTGTCCGGACTCGATCTGGCAAACCGGATCGGGGTGCTGAAGGCGTGCTCGCCAAAAATAGATGCATGCCCCGTGAATGTTATGGGGCTGGACTTTCCGAACCCGGTCGGGCTGGCGGCAGGTCTCGACAAGAACGCGGATCACCTGGATGCCCTGGGCTCCCTGGGCTTCGGATTTATCGAGGTAGGAACGGTCACGCCGCTGGCGCAACCCGGCAACCCGAAACCACGTATGTTCCGTCTGCCAGAGCACCAGGCCATCATTAACCGCATGGGGTTTAACAATGAAGGCCTGGACCACCTGCTGGCGCGGGTCGACAAACGCCGGTACCGAGGTATTCTCGGCATCAATGTGGGGAAGAACAAGGACACCCCGAACGAGGATTCCGAATCCGACTACCGTAAAGGGATTGCCGCCGTGTACTCGCGGGCCGACTACATCACCGTGAATGTCTCGTCACCTAACACGCCGGGGTTGCGTGATTTGCAGTTCGGCGACTCTCTCATGCGGCTACTTGAGGCCATCAAGAATGAACAGACCCGGTGCGCCACTCTCCACTCCCGTTACGTGCCGGTTGCCGTCAAGATCGCGCCTGACATGGACGATGAGGGCATTCGCTTTGTGGCTGGAGCGCTGCGGAGCAGCG
The DNA here is from genome assembly GCA_051750305.1 of Pseudomonadota bacterium. Taxonomy (GTDB): domain Bacteria; phylum Pseudomonadota; class Gammaproteobacteria; order Pseudomonadales; family Oleiphilaceae; genus Marinobacter. Next base: position 131,170 of record JBNJJM010000007.1, read on the forward strand.
GTCTGGACGGAGTGATTGCTACCAACACCACTATAAGCCGTGACGCGGTTCAGGGTCACGCGCACGCCGGCGAGGCCGGGGGGCTTAGCGGTGCCCCGGTTCGCGAACCGTCGCTGCGGGTCATTCGCGGTCTTCATGCGGAGCTGGGCGATGATCTACCGATTATCGGTGTGGGAGGCATTACCGATGGCGTCAGTGCGGCGGAGAAAATTCAGGCGGGGGCGAAGCTGGTCCAGATCTACACGGGGTTTATTTACCGTGGTCCGGCGCTGATCAAAGAGGCTGTGGACGCCATACGTCAGATGCCTCAGGGGTAGGTGGCAGTTCGCAGGAAGGCCCCGTTAGCCGGGGCCAGAACGAAGATGGGCCCGCTGAGCGGGCCCTTGCGGGGAATGAACCCCGTGGCGCTTCATCGCATGGTACGGGTCGGGAGAACCCGTTTCGGTTGCTCTGAGTTTTTCGTCAAATTGTGTGTATAAAAGATCAGATTAAAGATCGGGGTTAGTGGATTGTCACGCCGTAACGTTCGCCAATCTGTGGATGCCGGATACGCCGGTCATGCCCTCCCATTGATCTGTGCGGCCTTCGCGCCACCCGTTCAACCATTCCTGGCGGACTTCCGCCTGCTCTAACGGGCAACTGTCTTTGGATTTGCCGGACACGCCGGCCAGATAACCCCGTTTGAATGCACGAGCGTACATATCTCTTTTCTGTCTTTTCATGCCGTTCCTCACTGATGGATTAACAGAACAAGCGTGTACACTTCTGCCGTGGTCCTGCCATGCGGAATCCCTCCGGGATTATCCACTATTGCCAGTTCCGACCAGAGCAGTCAGGATCCTGTTAACGAAGAGCTACAATTGCTCTCCCGAACGACGCGTCACTTACAAGGTAAGTCGAACCTCGCGCCGATGTACACTAATTATTTCATCTATATGAAGCTTCTCTTATAGTTGTGTGACATAACGAAGGTGCTTTTCCAAGAGAAAATGCACCATTCCATGCAGTTAGCCGAAAACCGAGATTTCCTGGAGTTGAATTTGTCTGATTCTGTCTTTTTCGTAACCTGCCCGAAGGGCGTTGAGTACCTTCTGGCGGATGAACTTCGCACGTTCGGCATGGAGCCAGTGCGGAATGCGCCTGCGGGCGTATGGGCAGAAGGGCCACTGGAAAGCGGTTACCGGGCGTGCCTGTGGTCGCGGCTGGCGAACCGGATCATCCTCCATATTGACGAGGTCAACGCCACCAGCGGCGACGAACTGTATGACGGCGTGGTGCACCTGGACTGGCAGCAGCACGTGCCTGCTACTGGCAGCTTCCGGGTTAACTTCCTCGGTGAGAACGAGGCCATTCGCAACACGCAGTACGGCGCCCAGCGGGTAAAAGACGGCATTGTCGATCGTATGCGATCCAGCAGTGGGCAACGTCCTTCTGTGGATGCCAAAACACCGGATGTCACCATATCTGCGCGGCTGAACCGGGGGCGCCTGTCACTGGGACTGGACCTGAGCGGCCACAGCCTGCACATGCGGGGCTACCGCACCGACAAGGGCATTGCGCCGCTCAAGGAAAATCTGGCAGCCGCCCTGTTGTTGCGTAGCGGCTGGCCGGACATTGCAAAGGCCGGTGGTGATTTTATCGATCCCATGTGTGGCTCCGGCACGCTGGTGATCGAAGCCGCTCTGATGGCACTGGATATCGCGCCCGGCCGCAACACTGACCGTTTCGGATTCGAGACCTGGCCAGGCCACCAGCCGGAACTGTGGCTGCAGTTGCGCCAGGAGGCCGAGCGTCGCGCCCATGAGGGCAAGCAGGGCAGGTTGCCGCGACTGGCCGGTTACGACCAGGACAGCCGGGTGATCGCCACAGCATGGAAGAACATTCAGCGAGCGGGGCTGGACGGGCTGGTGCATGTGGAGTGTCGATCTGTCGCGGACTTTGCCCTGGACGGTGAATGGGCGCCGCAGGGTCTGGTGCTGACCAACCCGCCTTACGGCGAACGGTTGAGTGAGCGCAAGGAGCTGGGCGCGCTCTACCAATCGCTGGGTGAGGCCGTCAAAGCCGCGGTTCCGGGCTGGCGGCTGGGTGTCTTCACCGGCGCGCCCGAGTTCGGGAAGTCGATCGGTCTGCGTAGTTACAAGCAGTACAACCTGTTCAATGCCAAGCTGCCGGCCCAGCTGCTGCTGTTTTCCATTGACGACGCCAGCGCCATGACGCCGCGGGAGCCGGGGATCCCGGGCGAGGTGCAGCCGCGCATAGCCAACCAGGAACGCGCGGCCATGCTGCGCAACCGCCTGAAGAAGAACATGAAGACCATCGGCCAGTGGGCCCGTAAGCAGGGTATCGAGTGCTATCGGCTGTATGACGCGGATATGCCCGAGTTTGCGCTGGCCATCGATATCTATGATGGCCGGGTTCACGTACAGGAATACGCCGCGCCCAAGACCGTTGACGAGCGGTCCGCCCGGGAGCGGTTAGCGGAAGCGCTGGCCGTGATCCCCGAGGCTCTGGGCATCGACCGCGAAGACATGGTGTGCAAGCAGCGCCAGCGTCAGACCGGTACTGCCCAGTATGAAAAACAGGCCGCCAGCGGAGAGTTCTTCACCGTGCATGAGCATGGCTGCGCGCTGAAGGTGAACCTCAAGGACTACCTCGATACCGGTCTGTTTCTGGACCATCGTCCGGTACGGCACTGGATCCAGCAGCATGCGGCCGGTAAGCGTTTCCTGAACCTGTTCTGTTACACCGGCGCGGCCACCGTGCACGCCGCGGTGGGTGGCGCCAGCCGCTCTCTGAGTCTGGATATGTCGAAGACGTACGTGAAATGGGCCCAGGAGAATCTCGCGCTGAATCGGGTGGATACCCGACATCATCAGGTAGAACAGGCGGATTGTCTGGCCTGGCTGGCGGCGAAACCGTCACCAGACCAGCGTTTTGACCTGATCTTCATGGACCCGCCCACGTTCTCCAATTCGGCGCGCATGGCCGGGGTGCTGGATATCCAGAAGGATCATGGCAAGCTGGTACGGCAAGCCATGCAGCGGCTGACGTCGGAGGGGCTGTTGATCTTCTCCAACAATTTTCGCCGCTTCAAGCTGGATGAGGCGCTGGAACGGGAGTTCGCCATCGAAGAAGTGTCGCGGGATACCCTCGACAAGGATTTCCAGCGCAATGCGCGGATTCACCGGTGCTGGCATATTCGCCACATGATCTGATCAGAACTCGTAGCGAACGCCGCCGGAAAACTGAAAGGTGTTCACGTCCGAGCCGGTATCCTTGAACAGGCGCCCGCCTTCGAACACCAGGTAGCCGTTGTCGATCACCTCGTAATCGAGACCGGCCAGCCAGCTGATGCTGAAACTGCTGTCCGGGAAGTCGCCGTCGATTTCCCGGAACTGGGTGTTGTCGCCAGCATCGAAGTTGCTCAGCTCCGCATCACCGCTGATGTGGGAGAAGCCCGCCTGGGCGTACACGTTGGCGTAGCTGGTGATGGCGTGGTGCAGGCCGATGTACCAGCTGGCGAAGTAGTCGATGGAGAGTGTCAGGTCGCCGGTAGTGGCGTCCTTGTAACCGCTGCCAGCACGAACTTCCGCATGGAAAAGGTCGTTGATGTGGCCGCCGACCACCAGTGTGCCCACCTGGCCCCAGGCCGCTTCGTTGGAGGTTTCACCAATGCTGCGATGGTTCAGGGCGGTGGCGTAGAGGCCCACGTAGTGCATGTCTTCCCGGGCTTTCTCGCTTGCGAGGGCGAGGTCGGCGCCGAGCAGGGCGATGGGCAGCATCGCTGCCGGCAGGGTATGTCGCAACACCTTGTTCATTGTTATGGGCTTTCCTGACGATGACGGGTACGGGCAGATTCTGCCTCCTGTAACGGTATGTTACGTCGACCCGCGTCACACTTCCCTCAGGGGAGGTCGGTGAATAACCCCTCAGTCTTCCAGCAGGCCTTCTTCCCGGGCCATCAGCAACAACGCATAGACGCCGTTTTCGGCGCGGGTGGGCTCAAGCCCTTCATCGAACAGTAGCTGGCGACGGCGGTCTTCGAGGCTGTCAGTATCCAGTGAGGTGATCAGCTCGGTGATCGGGGCCAGCTCGAACGGCGGTTCCATGGCGACGGCGGTAAATATCAGGTCCACCAGAATGTCGTCCGGATCCATGCCATCGGTAAAAACAGTCTGATCCGGCAGATCCTGATGAAGTTCTCGCGCCAGTTCAATGAGCGGCACACCCTGTTCCTCGAGATAAAGCAGGTCAATGTCCCCCAGATCGCCATCTTCGGGAATCCAGCTGTCTTCCGGGGCGATGACCACGGTTTTCAGGCGGCCATCTTCCAGGGACCAGGACATGGCGGTGGGGAAAACGGTGTCGTCGGTCTGGCAGTACTCGATGTCGAGAAATCGTGGTAGCGGCAAGGTGAACTCCCGGTAGCATTTAGTATGATGGGTATTGGCTTCATGCCATACTATCAGCTGCATTATCAGGTAATCAGGAGCGTCATGGAACACGCGCAGTTTAATCACGATTTGCTGAGTTTTCTCGATTCCTCTCCAACCCCCTGGCACGCGGTAGCCACCATGAAGGCCCATCTTGACGAGGCCGGTTTTACGGCGCTGGATGAAAAAGACGAGTGGGCGCTGGAGCAGGGCCGGGGCTATTACGTGATTCGTAATGGTTCATCGATTGTCGCCTTCCGGACCGGGCAGGGCGATGTGGTCGACAAAGGCGTCCGCATGGTGGGCGCGCATACCGACAGCCCGTGTCTGAAGGTGAAACCAAACCCGGAGCTGCGCCGCAAAGGGTTTTTCCAGCTGGGTGTCGAGGTGTATGGCGGCGTGCTGCTGAATCCGTGGTTCGACCGGGACCTGTCACTGGCGGGGCGGGTCACCGTTCTCGATGACAGCGGTGCGGTAAAGGATACCCTGGTGAATTTCCGCAAGCCGGTGGCGTTCATTCCCAGCCTGGCCATTCATCTGGATCGTGAAGCCAACAGCAACCGGACGATCAATGCGCAAACGGACCTGCCGCCGGTCATGATGCAGGTACCGGATTCTGACACCACGACGTTTGCGTCATTACTGGAGCGTCAGATTGCCAGCGAGTCCGGCATCGACGTGCGCAAGGTCCTCGGCTACGAACTGAGCTTCTACGATGCCCGGGGCGCGGCCTTTGTGGGGTTACGGGAAGAGTTCATTGCGTCGGCACGACTGGATAACCTGCTGAGCTGCTACATCGGGCTCCAGGCGCTGCTGGACACGTCCGGCGACGAACCGGCGTTGCTGGTGTGCAACGACCACGAAGAGGTGGGCAGCGTGTCCGCCGAGGGCGCCCAGGGGCCGTTCCTGTCGGTGGTTCTGGATCGTTGGTGCGGTGCCGGCCGATCCCGTGCGGTTGCCCGATCAATGATGATTTCGGCGGACAACGCCCATGGCGTCCATCCCAACTTCGCGGACCGGCACGATGAGAATCACGGCCCGCTGATGAACCAGGGGCCTGTTATCAAGGTCAACCATAACCAGCGTTATGCCAGCAACAGCCGGTCTGCGGGGGTGTACCGCCACATCAGTGACGAGTTGGGGCTGCCCCATCAGACGTTTGTGGTGCGCAGTGACATGGGCTGTGGCAGCACCATCGGGCCATTGACGGCAGCAAATCTGGGAGTGACCACACTGGATATCGGCGTGCCGCAGCTGGGCATGCATTCAATTCGTGAGATGACCGGTACCGAGGACGGCTATACTCTTTACCGTGTGTTGCAGGAATTCATGCAGCGGCCTCAGGTGTTCTGAGGCCCGAAACGAAAAATGCCGCGGCTTTGGTGAAAGCGGCGGCATTCCGGAATAAATGGCTCCCCGAGCTGGGCTCGAACCAGCGACAAACGGATTAACAGTCCGTTGCTCTACCAACTGAGCTATCGGGGAACAGTTGAGTGGCGCGAATAATAAGGACTTTATTCGTTGGGGTCAACCCTCTGAAATAGAAGGTTAAAATTTGTACTATCAGTCTGCGCCTCATCCGGTTCCGCCTGACATCGGCACACGAGCCTTGCGCTATCGGCCGCCACCCTGGCTGCGCAACGGCCATGTGCAGTCCGTGTGGCCAACGTTGTTTCGCAAGGTCGAGATGGCAGCGCCCCAGACCGAGGTGTTACCGACCAGCGATGGCGATGAACTCCATCTCGACTGGTACCGCCAGGGCAGCGACCGGCTCGCGGTATTGTCCCACGGGCTGGAGGGACACAGCCGCCGGCCTTACATCCTCGGTCTTACCCGAGCGTTACTGACGGCGGGCTGGGATGTGCTGGCGTGGAATTTCCGCTCCTGTGGCGGGGTGATGAATCTCCAGCCAAGGTTTTACCACAGTGGCGCCACGGGCGATCTCGAGCGGGTGGTGAATCACGGACTGGCACAGAACTACCAGACCCTGTTTCTGTCCGGATTCAGCATGGGGGGTAACCTCACTCTGTTGTATCTTGGCGAGCAATCGGAGCGGGTCGACAGTCGCATCTGTGGCGCCGTGGCCTATTCGGTGCCCTGTGATCTGGCGGGCAGTGCCGATGAACTGGCGAAGCCAAGCCGCAAAATCTACATGCAGCGCTTCCTGCGGGATCTGCACATCAAAATGCAGGAAAAAGCCCGCCGGTTTCCGGACATGATCGACGTCGCCGGGTTCGAGAACATCCGTACCTTTCACCAGTTCGATAACCGTTACACCGCGCCGCTGCACGGCTTTCGCGATGCGGAGGATTATTGGGCAAGTTGTTCGGCCCTGGGAAAATTGCGTGATATCCGCGTGCCGTCGCTGATGGTAAACGCCGCGGACGATCCGTTTCTTTCTCCCCGGTGTTTTCCCGAGTCGAAAGCCCTGCTGGGGCAGCACGTGCACCTGGACGCCCCGCGTTGGGGCGGTCACGTCGGCTTTGTGGAGCATTCGCGAGATGGCTATTACTGGTCAGAACGCCGTGCCATCGCCCATATCCAGTCGGTGGCGGGGTAGCCTGGCCACTGAACTCACTTCATCAGGGACTCCAGTTGTGGCCAGATGTTGGCGAGGAGCTGGCTCTGGGCTTCGGCAGTGGGGTGGATGCCGTCGTCCTGCATCATGCCGTCCTGGTCGTAAATGCCGGCCAGGAAAAACTCCACCAGCGCGGTGTCATATTCTTCCGCCAGTTTCGGGAAGATATCAGCGAAGGCCCGGGTGTAACGTTCGCCGTAATTCGGCGGAATCTGCATGCCCACGAGCAGTGGTCGCGCACCGGCCTCGCGAACCTGCTCAATCATGCTGGCCAGATTCTTCTCGACCACCTGGGGCGGGAAGCCCCTCAGGCCATCGTTGCCGCCCAGCTCAATGATCACCACGTCCGGATCGTTCTGCTCGAGCAGTCGTGGCAGTCGGCGCAGACCGCCGTCGGTGGTTTCACCGCTGATGCTGGCATTGACCACGTTCCATTCTGCCAGTCCCTCGGACTGGAGCCGGGCCCGGAGCAACGCTACCCAGGCCTCGTCGGTCTGCACGCCGTAGGCCGCGCTCAGGCTGTCGCCAACAATCAGCAGGGTATTCTGTTCATCGCTCTGATTTGCCTGCAGCTGTGTGAAGGCCAGCAGAAAAGCGAGGAAAACTATTGATCTCAGACGCAAAAATACCGTATCCATAGACAACCTGTTTAATGACGCGAAACCGATGGAGACTCCGTGAGCAACCAGACCGACGTTCAAACCGAAGCGCGGCAGCAACCCATGCTGAAAGTCAGCGACCTGACCCACACCGTCAGCCTGGAGACTGATACGCTCACGATCTTGCAGGGGGTCAGTCTGGAAATCAATCGTGGAGAGTCCGTAGCCATTGTGGGACGGTCCGGGTCCGGTAAAACCACCTTGCTGGGCCTGCTGGCCGGTCTGGATACGCCCACCGAGGGCACCGTGGAGCTGGACGGCGCGGTGATCAGCAAGTTGTCAGAAGATGAGCGAGCAAAACTGCGGGCGCAGCGGGTCGGTTTCGTGTTCCAGTCCTTCCAGCTACTGCCAGCGCTGACTGCGCTGGAAAACGTGATGCTGCCCCTGGAGCTGGGTGGTATGGATTCTCCCGCCAAAAAGGCCCGGGAACTGCTCGAGCGGGTTGGCCTGGGTGAGCGTCTCAACCACACGCCACGCCAGCTCTCGGGCGGGGAACAGCAGCGGGTGGCGATCGCCCGCGCCTTCGCCTCGGATCCGGTGGTTCTTTTTGCCGATGAACCCACCGGCAATCTCGACAACCGCACCGGACAGTCCGTGTCGGATCTGTTGATGAAACTGAACCGGGAACGGGGTACCACTCTCGTGATGGTGACCCACGATGAACATCTGGCTGCACGTTGCGCGCGGCAGTTCAACATCGAGGCGGGCGTGCTGACCGAGCCGGAGATCCGCAAGGCTGTGGAGCCGGTGTCCTGATGGCTGCTTCTGACAAACTCATGTCTATCCGCCGGGACTGGCGGGAGCGGGATGTACGGGTGGTGTTGGCGGCGCTGATGATCGCCGTCGCCACCGTGGCCACCATTGCCCTGTTTGCCAGTCAGCTGCAGCGCACACTGGTGACCTCAGCCAGCTCCTTTCTGGCAGCGGATCGTCAGCTGGAGGCGGAGAACGGCCGGCCCGTGCCCGAAGCCTGGCTGACCGAGGCGCAGAGTCGCCAGCTGGAAACCGGCCAGATGGTGGAGTTCTCCACCATGGTCTCCGGGGCCGACAATTTCCAGCTGGTTGCCCTGAAGGCGGTCAGCGATGAATACCCACTGCGAGGACAGATCGAGTACCAGCGTGACGAAGACCAGCCACGTGAGCTGGTGTCGCAAGGTCCCGCGCCCGGCGAGGTCTGGATCAACCCGCGCCTGCTCCGGCTACTGGATATCGAAGTAGGCGACGCGCTGGAAGTGGGCAATCTGGAATTGACGGTGTCCGGGCTGCTGGTTCGTGAGCCGGATGGAGGCTTTCGTCTGTCGGCCCTTGCGCCGCGGGTGATGATGCATGTGGACGATGTGCCCGCAACCGGTGTGGTCCAGGAGGGCAGCCGGGTCGAGTATGTTTATCTGTTTGCCGGCGAAGAAGCGGCTCTGGAATCCTACTACCAATGGCTTGAACCGCAGCTGGAGCCCAGTCACGAATGGGAGGGTGTAAGGGACGGGGAAACCTTCTCCCGCTCGTTGCAGCGCGCTGAGAGCTTCCTGCTGCTCGGCGGAAGCCTGGCGGTGATGCTGGCCGCGGTTGCCGTCGCGGTGGCCAGCCGCCAGTACGCATTGTCCCAGCGCGATACCGTGGCGCTGCTCAAGACGCTCGGCGTGCGCAGTCGGGGCATAGGCACCCTGTATCTGAAGCGTCTGGGCCTGTGGGGCCTGGCCGGTGCGGTCGGGGGACTGGTTATTGCCTTGCCACTTTACTGGCTGTTGTCAAAGTTACTCAGCGATGTGCTGGAGCGGCCGGTGGATTACCAGTTGGATCCCGCGGCACTGGCGCCCGCTTTGCTGACCGCCCTGGTGGCGCTGTTCGCATTCGCCTACCCACCCATTCGCCGGTTGCGGAACGTGCCGGCCATGCGGGTACTGCGGTCTCAGCCCGGGGAATCCGGTCGCGAAGCCTTGCCGGATCTGGTCATCGCCGTGTTGGCGGTGTTCGGTCTGGTGTGGATGTATGCCGGCGAGGTATCCCTGGTTCTGGCGCTGCTGGGCGGGCTCGGCCTGCTGCTTGGAACCCTGGCGTTGCTGGGGTGGGTCATGGTGCTGAGCCTGCGCAAAATCCGTGGTGGCGGCAACGCCTGGCGACTGGCGCTGGTGGGCCTGTACCGCCACCGCCGCGCCAGCCTGTCGCAAATGGCCGTGTTCGCCATGACGCTGATGCTGGCGGCCACGCTGATTCTGGTCCGAACCTCGCTGCTGGCGGACTGGCAGGCGCAATTGCCGGATGACACACCGAACCATTTCCTGATCAACATTGCGCCGGATGTGGTGGAAGAAATCGACGACTTCTGGCAGGAGCGTGGTCAGCCTCTTGATACCCTGTACCCGATGGTGCGGGGGCGATTTACCGAGTTGAACGGCGATCCGGTCAAGGAGGCCGTCACCAAGGACGAGCAGGTGGGCGCGCTGAACCGCGAACTGAACCTGACCTGGATGGAGTCGCTCCCCGATGACAATGAAATTGTCGAGGGCGAGTGGTTCACCCCAGGTGACACCGCCGGTGTCTCGGTGGAGGCTGAACTGGCAGGCAAGCTCGGTCTGAAAGTGGGTGACCGGCTGACATTCACCATCGGCTCGGAAAAAGTAACGGAACCCATCACCAGCATCCGCACGGTGCAGTGGGACAGCATGAAGCCCAATTTCTACATGGCGTTTCCGCCCGGCGGTGGGCTGGAAGAGATGCCGGCTACCTGGATCACCAGTTTCTATCTCCCGGGTGACAACAAATCGGCCTTGAACGAATTTTCACGCCGGTACCCGACGGTCTCCGTGCTGGAAATTGACCACATTATCCAGCGCATCCAGGACATCGTGAAACAGGTCACCCAAGCCATCGAAGCCATCCTGGCACTGATTCTGGCGGCGGCGCTGGTGGTCATGGCGGCGGTGGTCAGTGCCACGCTGCGGGACCGTCAGCGCGAGGGCGCTCTGCTCCGAACCCTTGGCGGCCGGCAGTCCCTGCTGGTGCGCAGCACCATGCTGGAATTCGCGTTGCTGGGTCTGTTCGCGGGGATTCTCGGTGTGGTGGCGGCGGAGGCGGCAGTGTGGGCGCTGCAGTTCCGCATGTTTGAAGGCCAGTTCCAGTGGCACTGGTCGGTGGTGCTGCCGATACCGCTGTTCAGCGCCCTCGTGCTGGCCCTGTTTGGGCGCTGGCAGTTGCGGCCGGTACTCAGCGTGTCGCCGATGCTACTGCTGCGGCGCCTGGAGTAGTGCCGGCGCTCAGCGATACTGAGACAGGATGGTGTCCAGTTCGCCGCTATCACGAAGAGTTGCCAGTTCGGCATTGAACCGCTCGGCAAATCCGGCCCAGTTTTTCCGGAGCATCAGGCGAAACGGGTAGTTGCTGATGCTTTCCTCGGAAATCCGGAACTCCCCCTGCAACCCCTCATTGAGCAGAATCCACTGGCCCACGAGGCGATCTGCAACTGCGGCATCAAAACGCTGCCCGTGTAGCACGAAGGTGAACATATCCCGGTCGCGGGATACATCAAAGCGTTTGATTTTCTCGGTCTCGAAATGAGGCTCAAGCCGCGGGTAGGAGTAACCCAGATGGGTGACCAGGGTGCGAGAGAAAAGATCTTCCGGCTTCCGGTACTCAAACTCTGAACTGGCCGGAATAAACAGCACCTCCTCGATCGCCACGATGGGGTCGGTAAACAGGAACTGATCCGGGTCACTGGTCCATTCAATGGCACGGGGCGTGCCGTCGATGTAGCCTTCCAGCAGCATGGAATCGACCCGTTTGCGGGGAACCTGCTTGGGTACAACCTCATAGCCCATGCGCTCGGCGATGACGCTGACCACATCCCATACGATGCCGGCTGGCTGTTCGTCCTTGACGATCAGGTAGGGAGGGTACCCGTTCGGTGAAATATTAAAACGCAGGATTTTGTCGTCCTGCTCAGTGGCGGCAACCCCTTGAGGTGGCGTGAGCAGTGAGAGCGCCAGTAAAATCAGCGGCAGAACATGGAACGGCGTGAAGCGCGTGAAAGATGGGTGTGGCATGTTGGGGGAGGGCCTCGATAACGGAAAATGGTGCTAACCCGGCTACATCCCTGCCAGTACTTCGCCAATTGTTACGTTTTCGTAAGATCTTTTCAACGATTTCATCAGCATGTTATCAAAATGACGCTGCCAACCCTGCGCACGCCTGCCGTTACGGTGGTCGGTAACGACAGGTGCGCAGGTAAACCAACGCCCGCGCTTACGCCCACGCGCGGCGCAAAACCGCCCGGGCATCCTCCAGTGTCACTTCCTTCGGGTTGAACATGATGGCGCCATCGTCCAGGGCAACTTCAGCGATGCGCTCAAGCTGCTCTTCGACGACCTTACCGGTTTCCTTCAGAGTGCGTGGCAGTTTGCAGTGCTTGTAGAGGGCATCCCGCATGCGTCGAATGGCGGAAATGCTCGCTTCCGCCCGACGCGAGGCTGGTGTGGCGGCGTATACGTCCGGGCCGTCCAGGTACAGCAGCAGCTCGCCCAGGGGCTCACGAATTGATTCGATGTTGTATTCCAGCACGTAGGGCAGGTACAGGCTCATACACAGACCGTGGGGCAACTGGCAGATCGCGCCGGTGGCATGGCCCAGGGCGTGGACCAGGCCCACCATGGAGTTGGAAAATGCAATGCCGGCCATGGTGGAAGCTTCGGCCAGCTCCAGGCGATTATCGGCATCTTTCGGGTTGTCCATGACCGCAAGCAGCGAGTTGCTGATTTTCTTGATCGCCGCTGTGGCGTAGGCATCACTGAGTGGATTCTTCGCCATGCAGGTGAACGCTTCGGTGGCGTGAGTCAGGGCATCCATAGCTGTTGCTGCCGTTATATGGGGTGGCAGCGTCAGCGTCATGCGCGGATCGATGATCGCGGCATTGGGCAGCAGGAATGACGAGGTAAACGGCAGTTTGACGTGCTTTTCGGTGTCGGCAATGACGGCGACCGCCGTTACCTCGGAACCGGTGCCGGCCGTGGTCGGTACCACAAAGAAGGGCTTGAGGGGGTGCTTCAGTACGCCAGCACCGGTGTAAGCGGCAATGTCATCTCCGCCTTCGGAAACCAGAATATTGACCGCTTTAGCGGTATCAATGGCGGAGCCACCCCCGACGGCAATGATGGAATCGCATTTCTCGCTGCGGTAAATGCCGGCAATATCCCGCACCACTGCAGTGGAAGAATCCGGTGGTACATCGTCGTAGATACTGACGATCTCCAGCCCACTCTCTTCACAGGCCGCTATGACCGGGTCCAACAAGCCTGCGGCGCGTACGCCCTTGTCGGTAACGATCATCGGCCGCGTGGCGGCCATGCCGCTCAGCTCGTAGGGAATGTGCTCCAGGGCAGCCTTTCCGGCAATCACTTTTACCGGGCAAAAGAACTCGTAGTATTTGTTCGACATTATGCTCTCACCGTTTCAACAAAATTGGATGCAACCTTGAGGTAAATCCGGGCAGCGCTCATCAGTTTTTCCGGCAGATGCAGGTTGGCCGGGTATTCCTTCACGGCGCGTTTTGCCACCAGCTTCGGCAGAATGAAGGCCTCAAGGCGGTTCAGTACCCGTGTCATGCGAATGGCGTAACTGATGTCGCCATCCACCAGCATGCGATCGTTGGCGAAGGCCACCGAGGTTTTCTCCTGAAAAGAGAGCACCAGAAACGCATGGGCAATGTGTTTGAACTGAATGGACAGGTCCACAGGTCGGGGCGCTGAGGTTCCGTGGTAATGGAAACGGCCGTTACCCACGTGTTCAACGATCAGACGGGAGCCCTGAGGCATCACCATCATTTCGAAGAGAAATCCCACGGGCAAGGCTCTGGCGTCGTTCTGAACGGTGGCATCCACCTCACTGACGGCCTGCAGCGCACGCCCCATCACCTGGAACATCAGCTCCACGTAGAGCCGTCTCGCCTGAAAGGCCATCGGTTGGATACGTTTTGCAATCATGGCAATCGTCCGATTGTTGTTGATGTCATCTAATTTTTAGAGTTATTGCTCTAAAAGTCAATGCGGACGATGACAGAGTTTTGCGTCAGCGGGGCAAAAAAACAGAAAGGCCCGGGATTTGCCGGGCCTCAGGTGACAACTTTCAGCGGTGGTTTTACTCGGTCAGGTTCGCGAGCTTGCGCTTGGCCTCCTCGGCCACCTCGCCACCGGCTTCAGCTGCGGTGCTGTAATAGCGGATGGCATCCTCACGGCGGTTCTGTTTGATGGCCACGTCGCCCAGCCGCAGGAAGGCTATGGAAGTGGGGACCACCTCGTTGGCTTTGGTGAGATTGGTCTGTGCCTTGTCGAGCTGGTTCTGGCGCAGCGCGTTCAGGCCGTTGTGGAGACGGTAACTGAACATCTCCGGGTAGAGATCCACGGCTTTATCAAAATCCTGCTCGGCTTTGGCGAGGTTTTCCTGTTCCTGATAGATACGGCCTCGAAGCGCATAGAACATGGCCTCGTCCGGCTCGATCCTGATCGCTTCATTGATCTTGGCCAGCGCACCTTTCATGTCATCCTCACTTGCCAGCTTGAGTGCTGCATCATGCGCATCATAGGCTGGCTGGAGTTTGCGGGCTGTGGCCAGTTTCTTGTCGTAAGCCTCTTTGCCACGATACCCCCCGGTGCCCAGTTCCCGGGCCAGCTCGCGGTTCTTGTCCACCCGTTTCTGGGAAGGGGGATGGCTGGCGAACAGGCCATCAATAAAGCTCGATTCGCGCCCTTCAGAGAGCTCGACAAACAGTTCCTGGAGTTCCACCGCAGCCTGGGGATCGTAGCCCGCTTCGACCATGTACTCGATGCCGTAACGGTCAGATTCCAGCTCGTCACCCTGGCTGTACTGGGCCAGGGCGATCTGTGCTCCCACGGCCGCGCCACCCATCAGCAGGCCGCCCCACTCGTTGTCGGCCAGCGCAAACCCGAGCCCTGCGACGCCGGCGCTGATCAGCATGCCCTGCTGCATACGCTGAACGCTGTGGCGCGCGGCGGCGTGAACAATTTCATGGCCGAGCACCGAGGCCATCTGCGCTTCGTCTTCCAGCCGGGTCAGCAGCCCGCGGTTGATGGCAATCTTGCCACCGGGCAGCGCCCAGGCATTGGGCACGCTGCTGTTCAGCACCACAAATTCGTAGGGCAGGTCAGGGCGATCACTGACTTCCGCCAGTTTCTGCCCCACCTCCTGCACGTACACCGTCAGTTCCGGGTCGAGATAGAACTGGCCGCCCTGGGTTTGTTGGGTCGGGGTGTACTGTTCGGCACCGATAGAAAGCTCCTGGCTCTCGGGAATCAGCGATAACTGCTTTTTCCCGGTCACCGGATTGGTGGAACAACCCGCCAGAGTCACAAGCAGCGCGAGTACAGTCAGGCAGTGAAAGAACAGCCGGTTAGTCACAGTGAACTCCTGTTATCCGTCCTTGAGCCGGGCGCACCATGCAATCCCGGCTTTAATAGGGCCAATTTATACCACATCCGCGGCGCCGGCGTGACTGTGCATCCAGCAGCGGCCTGTGGAGCAAATTTATAGCAGAGTGTATGATAAGCCGCTCGTAGACCTGCCTTTTTCCTATTCCGCACGCTGGATCCTGCATGGGTGAATATCTGGAACTGATTGCGTTGGGCTACCTGCCGCCAGGGCAGACCCCTCGCAAAAATCCAATAGTTAACCGAACTGGCATTACTGCATGACTGATGACATTCGTATGAACCGGGTCCGCCGGTTTATTGAAACACTGAACCAGGCCCGGGAACTGGGCCTGACCGTCGAGACCGCTGGCGATGGCTCGTTGACACTGAGATTGCCGTACAGCGACCGTATCATTGGCAATCCGGACACCGGGGTCATTCATGGCGGTGCCATCACCACCCTGATGGACACTGCGTCGGGTTCAGTGATCATCTGCGCGCTGACGGATTTCGAACTGTGTCCGACCCTGGACCTGCGGGTGGATTACATGCGCCCGGCGGAACCCCACAAGCCGGTGTTTGCCCGTGCCGAGACCTACAAGATTACCCGCAACATTATCTTCACCCGCTGTGAGGCCTTCCAGGAAGGCGGCGAGACCATCGCCAACTGTGTCGGCACGTTCATGCGCATTGGCAAAGACGCGACTCCCAAAGGCTATCGGGAACTGATCACCGGAGGCGAACAATGACCGATCCGGAAATTCTGCGTTACACCCGTGAAAGCGGTGATTTTTCCCGTCTGCTGGAAAGCGTTCCCTACGCGCGTTTTATCGGGCTGGAATGCGAGCGATTCGGCGATGATCTGATCTTCCGTCTGCCGAAAAAGGAAGAGAATCTGGGCAACCCCATCCTGCCGGCCATCCACGGCGGTGTCATCGGCGGCTTCATGGAAATGTCTGCCGCTATCTACCTGATGATGTCCCAGGACAGCCTGCGCATGCCCCGCATCGTCGA
Source organism: Pseudomonadota bacterium (assembly GCA_051750305.1). Taxonomy (GTDB): domain Bacteria; phylum Pseudomonadota; class Gammaproteobacteria; order Pseudomonadales; family Oleiphilaceae; genus Marinobacter. The sequence goes on from JBNJJM010000007.1 coordinate 147,266, forward strand.
TTTTTCGCTGGATTACCTGCGCGCCGGCCTCAACCGGGAAACCTACGCGGAATGCCGACTGACCCGCCAGGGCAACCGGGTGGCCAATGTGATGATCACCGCCTGGCAGAAATCCCGTTCACAGCCGATCGCGACGGCTCGCGCACACTTCCTTCTTGAAGACTGATTTCCGCTGTTTCCGGGGCTTGAATTGCTCCGGTGTGCCCCCATTTTCCTGTGCAACGAACTCGATAGTCGGGCGGTGCGGTCGGGTAGGCCTTTCCAAAACCCTGCGGAGCCATGGATGGCGGAGCGTACATGGATGTATCCACAGCGTGTTTTGGAAAGGCCTACCCGACCGCACCGCTCCTCCGAATGTAACCAGCAGGAGAAAAAAACGCCATGACGGTTGAAGCCAATAAAGAAACGCTTGGATTCCAGACCGAAGTGAAGCAGTTGCTTCATCTGATGATTCACTCTTTGTACTCGAACAAAGAGATTTTCCTTCGTGAGCTGATTTCCAACGCCTCCGATGCCGAAGACAAGCTGCGTTTTGCGGCGCTGAAAGACGACAGCCTCTACGAAGGGGAATCCGAGCTGAAAATCCGCCTGGATTTCGATGGGGAAAAGAACACCATCACCCTGGCCGATAACGGCATCGGCATGACCCGTGATGACGTGGTTCAGAACCTGGGCACGATCGCCCGGTCAGGCACGGCCGAGTTTCTTCAGCAGCTCTCCGGTGACGAAAAGAAAGACAGCAAGCTGATTGGCCAGTTCGGTGTCGGTTTCTACTCCGCCTTTATCGTGTCCGACAAGGTAGAAGTCTTTACCCGCCGTGCCGGTGCTCCGAAAGAAGAGGGCGTGCACTGGGAGTCGAACGGCGACGGTGAGTTCACCATCGAGCAGGTGGACCGCGACACCCGGGGTACCGAGATTGTTCTGCACCTGAAATCCGACGCCAAGGAATTCGCCGACGGCTTCCGTCTGCGCGGCCTGGTGAAGAAATACTCCGACCATATCTCGTTCCCGGTGGTGATGAAGGCCGAATCGGAGGAAGAGGGCAAAGAAGGCGAGTACGAGACCGTCAACGACGCCACCGCCCTTTGGACCCTGCCACGTACCGAGATCAAGGACGAGGAATACAAGGAATTCTACAAGCACATCGCCCACGACTTCGAAGATCCGCTGACCTGGTCCCACAACAAGGTGGAAGGCAAGCTGGATTACACCAGTCTGTTGTACATTCCGGCCCGCGCGCCGTTCGACATGTACAACCGGGAAGCGCCGCGCGGCCTGAAACTCTACGTGCAGCGCGTGTTCATCATGGACGACGCTGAACAGTTCCTGCCGCTGTACCTGCGCTTTGCCAAAGGCGTGATCGATTCCAACGACCTGTCGCTGAACGTGTCGCGGGAAATCCTGCAGAACGACAGCACGGTTGAGAGCATTCGCTCCGCGCTGACCAAGCGGGTGCTGGACATGCTGTCGAAACTGGCGAAGAAAGATCCCGAACAGTACCAGAAATTCTGGGGCGAATTTGGCACCGTACTCAAGGAAGGCCCGGCGGAAGACTTCAGCAACCGCGAGAAAATCGGCGGCCTGTTGCGTTTTGCCTCTACCCAGACTGGCGAAAGCACTCAGAACGTATCGTTGGATGATTACATTGGCCGCATGAAAGAAGGCCAGAAGAAGATCTATTACATTACCGCAGACACCTTCACCGCGGCGAAGAGCAGCCCGCACCTGGAGGTATTCCGCAAGAAAGGTATTGAGGTTCTGATCCTGTCCGACCGTATCGACGAGTGGATGATGGGCTACCTCAACGAGTACGACGGCAAGCAATTCCAGGATGTTGCCCGCGGCGATCTGGATCTCGGCGAGGTCGAAACCGAGGAAGACAAGAAGCACAAGGAAGAGGCTGCCGAAGAGCACAAAGATCTGCTCGAGCGCATCAAGACCGCTCTTGAGGACCGGGTCCAGGACGTTCGTGTGACCAATCGCCTGACCGACTCACCGGCCTGTCTGGTGGTGGGCGACTTCGACATGGGCGCCCAGATGAAGAAGATCATGGAAGCGGCTGGCCAGAAAGTTCCGGACAGCAAGCCGATCTTCGAGATCAACGTGGATCACCCGCTGGTTCAGCGTCTGGAAAGCGAGAAAGGCGAGGAGCGATTCAGCGAACTGTCCGCGGTACTGCTGGATCAGGCCACCCTGGCCAGCGGTGAGCAGCTTGAAGATCCGGGTGCCTATGTGACCCGCCTGAACCGTCTGTTGCTGGAACTGGCGAACTAAACGCCGATGCACCAGATCATTGTGGACCTCAGCATCAGCCCTGACGAATGGATCAAGCTTTATCAGGGCGTCGCGACCGACGTTCACACCACCGCCCGGGACGGACGCTCAGTCCGCTTCCCGGCGCGGATCCTTTCCCGCTTTTACCTGCGTGACGGTGTTCGCGGCAGTTTCCGTATTGTTTTCAACGATCAGGGCAAGTTCGAAACCATCGAACGGCTGTGATATCCGCCTTCCCATGATTACCAAACAGTCACCGCGCGGTGTCTCGTTCTGGGCTACAGTTTTATGGTTCCCACCGCTAAATACCCGGTAACAAGGAGATCAACATGAACGTATTTGAAGCGCTCAGGCAGGATCACGAAGTTCAGCGGGATTTGCTCGACCGCCTCGAAGACACCCAGGGAGCCGAGGAGGTTCGCAAACAGAATTTTGCCATGCTCAAGGCGGAACTTTCCCAGCACGCCGCGGCGGAAGAGAAGTGCTTCTATGCCCAACTGATGTCCGTGGATCTGACCCAGGACAAAGCCCGTCACAGCGTAGCGGAGCACAAGGACATGGACGATCTTGTGGAGGAGTTGGCGGCGATCGACTACGGCAGCCCGCAATGGCTCCAGAAATTCAAGGACCTCAAGCACATGGTTACCCACCATCTGGATGAGGAAGAGCAGGAAGTCTTCCAGATGGCCGGTAAGGCGCTGACCGACAAACAGAAAGATGATCTCGGCGCGCAGTATCGCAATGAAATGGAGCGCCATCGCAAGGCGTCCTGAGTCTTCCGGGGACTGGCCAGCGGGTGCGGAACCCACTACAATTCCGGCCCGTTTGTTTCCTGAACACCCCCGGAGTTTCCATGCGAATAATCCTTGCCCCGATGGAAGGTCTGGTTGACGCACCGATCCGTGAAACGCTGACCAGGGTCGGCGGCATTGACCGCTGTGTGACCGAGTTTATTCGCGTGACCCACGGCATGCTGCCGCCCCGCATTTTCTACAAGTACGCTCCGGAACTGCACAACGCGTCCCTTACGGAAGCGGGTACGCCTGTTGCCGTGCAGTTGCTTGGCTCCGACCCGGTGCAGATGGGCCGCCACGGCGCCAAGGCAGCGGAGCTCGGGGCTACGCAGGTCGACATCAATTTTGGCTGTCCGGCCAAAACCGTCAACAAGCACAAGGGGGGCTGCGTGCTGATGCGGGAACCTGAGTTGATGCATGACATCGTGGCCCAAGTGCGGGAAGCGGTGCCGGCCGCTATTCCGGTGACCGCGAAAATGCGCCTGGGTTACGAGGACCGCTCCATGGGTGTGGCCTGTGCCCAGGCGCTCGAAGCCGCAGGCGCCGGGGAAATCGTTATACACGCCCGTAGCAAGGTTGACGGCTACAAACCGCCGGCCTATTGGGAAGAAATCGCCAAAGCCCGCGAAGCAGTCGGGGTGCGGGTGATTGCCAACGGTGATATCTGGACCGTGGACGATTACTGGCGCTGTCGCGAGGTGTCCGGGTGTGACGATGTCATGATCGGCCGCGGCCTGATTGCGCGGCCAGACCTGGCACGGAAGATCCGTGCCAGTCAGCGGGGAGAAACGGTACCCGACATGACCTGGCCAGAAGCCGTCGCTCTGGTTCAGGAGTATGCCTGCGCTTTGCAGCAACGGCTGGAAGACCGTTTTGTGACCGGCCGCATCAAACAATGGCTCAACTACCTGCGCCAGGGCTTCGCCGAAGCCGAGATACTCTGGCCCGAGGCCCGCAAGATTCGTGAGGTGGCTGCTATGCTGGCCTGCCTGCAGCAACCGGTGGCCGTGCCTCGCGCCGCCTGAGACCCTCTACGACCGACCACGCCTGCTACGCAACCCGATTCGCTTTCTCCGTCTACACTGGTACGGATGGAGGCGCTGTTCGTACTCGATAAACGGAGACCGAACAACAAACAGCGGAGAGGGACGTGATGAAACGTACAGGACTGATAGCCACACTGGCGGTCGGGCTGACGCTGGCCTCCGGCCAGGGGGCAGCCGAAGAAGGCGTCAAGGTGACGCCCCTCGGGAGTCATGACGGCGAGTTCTGCGGTCGCGACCGTGCGCTGGTGCTGGAAGACCCCAACGGCACCCGCATTCTGTACGACGCCGGCCGCACGGTGGCCGGGCCGGAGGATCCCCGCCTCGGCGACATCGATGTCATTCTGGTGTCTCACATGCATGGCGACCATGTCGGTGATCAGCGCATCCGCGAGATCAATGCCGGCACCTGTGATGCGCCAGACACCTCTGTGGGTACATTGCCGCAATCAAACACCGTCGATATCGCAGTGAAAAAAGACGCCCGGATTGTGACCGGCAGCGAAATGCCCGCGTTCTTTGCTGCCAAGCTCAAGGAAGCCGGGGCGGATCCGGCCAATTCGGTTCTGGTGCGCTTCGGAGGTCAAACCGACGCGGGCGGCGTCAGGATTACCACCGTGCCGGCGGCACACAGCAATGGGGTGTCGCCCTCGTTTCTCACCGGGCCACTGGCCGAGCATCTGCAAGCCGCGGGGGTGGGCGCCAGCGTCGGGCCGCCGACCGGTTATGTGCTGACCTTCAGTAATGGGCTGGTGGTGTATCTGTCCGGCGATACCGGCATCACTGCTGAACAGAAACTGGTGGTGAACGACCACTACGGCGCGAAACTGGCGGTCATGAACATTGGCGATACCTTCACCACCGGCCCGAAGGAAGCGGCCTACGTGGTGAATGAGCTGCTCCGGCCGAACGCTGTCATTGCCTCCCACGCCAATGAGGCGGCGACCCGGGACGGGAAGGTGCAGGGCGGAACACGAACGGCCTTGTTCACCGAACTGGCCACGGTGCCCGTGCATGTTCCGCTGAGCGGTCAGACCATGGTGTTTTACGGCAACGGCCGTTGCGTTTCGGGCTGCTGAAACAAATGGCGGGCTGACCTCAGCTCTCCATGTCAGGTTCGTATTCGCCGTTGCGCGCCGCTCCATTCAGTTTCGCCCGCTTGTGCATGGCATTCTGGGCTGCCGGACCATTGTCCAGCTTTCCTGCCCAGGCTTTCTGGGCCGGCTCCTGGAGCGCCCGGCCATAGGAAAAGCTCAGTTCCCAGGGCTGCGGGCCCTGGCGGTTGATGGCGTTGAGATTGGCTGTGGCTTCTTCCGGTGTCTGGCCGCCGGACAAAAATACGATGCCCGGCACCGCCGCGGGTACGGCCCGGCGGAAGACCTTCAGCGTTGCTTCCGCCACCTGCTCGGGGCTGGCCTGGCTGGTGTGGGATTTCCCCGGCGTCACCATGCTCGGTTTCAGCAGTATGTTCTCCAGCGAAACCCCGTGTCGATGGAGCGCGCTGAATACGGCACGCAGCACCGCCTCGCTGACTTGCGCGCAGTGTTCAATGGTATGGTAGCCGTCGATCAGCACCTCAGGCTCCACAATAGGTACCACGCCTTGTGACTGGCATACTGCCGCGTAGCGAGCCAGCACCTCGGCGTTGGCTTCTATCGCCAGCCGTCCCGGATTGGTGTCTGTGATGTGATAGACATCCCGCCATTTGGCGAACCGTGCGCCCTGATCGCGATAGCCCTGCAGCCGTTCCTCAAGCCCGTCCAATCCGAAAGTGATCTCGTCCCCCGGGGCATTGGCCAAGGGCCCCTTGCCCTTGTCGACCTTGATGCCGGGCACGATGCCCTGACGCTGCAGCAGTTCGGGCATGGGGCCGTCATCCAGGCTTTGCTGGCTGAGGGTTTCTTCATAAAGAATGACGCCACTGATGTGATCACCGAGGCCCGGGGTGGAGAAAATCAGGCTGCGATACTCGCGGCGTTTTTCCTCCGTGGACTCAACCCCGACCGCCGTAAACCGCTTGGCGATGGTAGGGGCGCTCTCGTCCGCGGCGAGAATGCCTTTGCCTTTCTGGATCAGTTTTTCGACGGTGTCTGCCAGTTCCTGATGGTGGCCCATGAGATCTCTCCTTGCTCGGGTGGGTGCTGTGTTATCCAGTGTAGACCCTCTGTGCAGATTAAATTTTGATCTGTGCAAAGGCAGCATAGTGAAATCGGGCATAAGCTGTTCTCAGGACCACATGAGAAAGGATGCCGGTCATGAAAACCGTAATCAGTGTCAGCCAGGGCTCCTCAGAATATGACTATGAGCTGGAAACCGAATTCATGGGGCAGCCGTTCCGGGTTGTTCGCATCGGCACCGATGGCGATCTGTCGCGGGCGGAAGCGGTGCTGGATAACGTCCGGGAACAGGCGGATGCCATCGGCCTGAGCATGGTGCACGACCACTATCAGGTAGGCCGGGAACAGATTGAACACCCGGATACTGCCCGCCTGGAGGCCTGTGTACCGGACAAATCCGTGACCACCGGCGCCGGACTGCGCCGGATCCTGCAGGAATGGGCGGTTCGTCATACCCAGAGCGAGCTGGGGCACTTCTTCGACAATGCCCGGGTGCTGTGTTTCAACGGTCAGGCCAGCTACCGCATTGCACTGGCGCTCTCCGAACACACCGACAATCTGCAGTTCGCCGATCCATACACCGATTTCGGCTTGCCTCGGCTGCTGACCTCACTCCAGCAACTGGAACGCTACACCGCCATCACGGCGCCACTGCTGTATAAACCTATGGCGGTCAGAGCGCTTGAGGCGCTCATCCACAACCCGTTGTATCGGCTGGGTGAGGGCCTGGTGAAAGGGTCTCTTCACCATGCAGTAAAGCAGGCCCATGTGCTGGTGGCGACGATCGGCGATCTGGCGGATTTCACCCAGACGGAACTCGACGGAAAAACCGTGATTACCTCGCGTGTCACAGAGCAGTCACTGGACTGGATGCGTTCCCGCAAGGTCGCCATGGTGGTGGATTACAGCCCCTGGCTGAACGACCGGCCGGTGGGCGCCAACGTCATGGAGGCTATGATCAGCGCCGCTCTGGAACGGGCGCCGACGCAGCTGGCGGCCAACGATTTTCTGGATGTGATCGATCAACTGGGCATCGAGCCACGGATTCTGTACCCCAACGGGTACCGGCGAATAAACCGGTTTGCCTTTGTGATACATCCGTTGTCACAGCAGTATCTGACCAAAACCCCGCCGCTGGACTGGATCGCCAGTGTGTCGCCGCCGGGTGTGATGAATCTGGTTGAGAAGGCCGTGGCCTATACGCCGCCCTTCGTGTATTCCCGGATTGATGGCGTGGTCTCACCAACAGGGGATGAGGCACAAGGCTGGCTCATCACCGTGGGCGGCACGCCGAAGGAAATTATGTCCCATGGCCCGGAGTTCACGTACAGCCGCTTGCTGGCCGCCGCCCGGTTGGCGAAGAAACTGGGCGCCCAGATCATGGGCCTGGGTGCGTTTACCAAGGTCGTGGGTGACGCCGGCATAACCGTGGCCAAAAGGGCGCCTTTGCCGATCACCACCGGAAACAGCTACAGCGCATCCGGGGCGTTGTGGGCCGCCCATGAAGCGGTAAAAAAGATCGGTCTTGTGGACATTGGCCCGAGCGGAAAAATGGCCGGCAAAGCGATGGTGGTGGGAGCAACCGGGGCGATCGGTTCGGTTTGCGCCAGGCTGCTGGCCAAAGCCGTTGATGACATTGTTCTGGTGTGCCCCGAGGCGGCGAAATTGCTGGCCCTCAAAGAGAGCATATTGCTGGAAACTCCAGGAGCGAACGTGCATGTGGCTGCCTCTGCGGATCGCGAGCTGGCTGATATGGACATGGTGGTGACCGCGACTTCCGGGGCCGGAAAGCGTGTGCTGGACATCATGCAGGTGAAACCGGGGTGCGTGATTACCGACGTGGCGCGGCCGCTGGATATACCTGCTCAGGATGTGGCAAAACGCCCGGATGTTCTGGTCATCGAGTCCGGCGAGATCCGCCTGCCCGGTGATGTGCGCATGAAAGATATCGGGCTGCCCCGCGGTATTGCCTACGCGTGTCTGGCGGAAACCATCGTGCTTGCGCTGGAAAGCCGGTTCGAGAACTTTACCCTTGGGCGCAACATTGAGTGGGAAAAGGTGCGAGAGATCTACAAGCTCGGCCTTAAACACGGCATGGAGCTGGCGGCCATTTCCGGGGTGAGCGGCGTATTCAGCGAGGAAGATTACCAGCGGGTGCGAACGCTGGCGCGGGCGGGTTCAAATCCGCCGACTGAACGCCTGCGCTCGATGCCCCACGGGTAATCTCCGAAATCCGGACTATGCTTTGGAAGCGTCCGGGGTCTGTGCCGATATAGGCCGTTTTTAGCATGGGCGCATTCAATAAGCACAAGCTATCGCTCTGGTTAGAAAAAGCAACTTAATCCAGTGCCGGGGTAGTGGAGTACATTGAGTGGTGACAAACAACGAAAGCAAATCACCGCACGTTTGGCGAGAAACGGAGAGAGTAATGGACGCTTACGATGTTAATAACGAAGGCAAATGCCCGGTCATGCACGGGTCCCGCACGAGCATGGGCAACAAGGGCAGGGCGAACCACGATTGGTGGCCCAATCAGCTGAACCTCGGAATATTGCATCAGCACACTCCGAAGTCCAATCCGTTGGGCGACTTCAATTACGCGGAAGAATTCAAGAAACTCGACCTGGCGGCTGTGAAAAAAGACCTCGCAGCGCTGATGACCGATTCCCAGGACTGGTGGCCCGCAGACTACGGCCATTACGGTCCGTTTTTCATTCGTATGGCGTGGCACAGCGCCGGTACCTATCGTGTCGGCGATGGTCGTGGAGGCGCCGGCTCCGGCTCCCAACGGTTTGCGCCGCTCAACAGCTGGCCCGATAACGGTAACCTTGACAAGGCCCGCCGTCTGCTTTGGCCGATCAAGAAAAAATACGGCAACAAACTGTCCTGGTCCGACTTGTTTATCCTGACCGGCAACGTTGCTCTGGAAACCATGGGCTTCAAGACCTTCGGGTTTGCCGGTGGCCGTGAGGATATTTACGAGCCGGAAGAGGACATTTACTGGGGCGCCGAGGATGAATGGCTGGCCACCAGTGACAAGGAGAACAGCCGCTATTCCGGCGAGCGGCAGCTGGAAAATCCGCTGGCGGCGGTGCAGATGGGGCTGATTTATGTGAATCCGGAAGGCCCTGATGGCAACCCCGATCCACTGGCGTCAGCCAGGGACATACGCGAGACCTTCGCGCGCATGGCCATGAACGATTACGAAACCGTAGCGCTGACAGCCGGTGGCCACACCTTCGGTAAGGCGCATGGTGCAGGGGATCCGTCCAATGTGGGTGCCGAGCCGGAAGCTGGCGGCATCGAAGATATGGGCTTTGGATGGAAGAGCAAGCACGGCAGTGGTCATGGCCGCGACGCCATTACCAGCGGTCTGGAGGGTGCGTGGACACCAACTCCCACCAAATGGGACATGAGTTACTTTGATGTTCTGTTCGGTTACGAGTGGGAGCTGACCAAGAGCCCGGCTGGAGCCAACCAGTGGGCGCCGAAAGGCCTGACCGAGAAAGACATGGCCCCCGATGCGGAAGACCCGTCCCGCCGTGTGGGCATCATGATGTCCACCGCGGATATGGCAATGCGTGAAGATCCGGAGTACCGCAAGATCTCCGAGCACTTTCACAAGAACCCGGATGAGTTCGCAGACGCCTTCGCCCGCGCCTGGTTCAAGCTGACTCACCGCGATATGGGGCCGAAAGACCGCTATCTTGGGCCGGAAGTACCGGCTGAAGACCTGATATGGCAGGATCCGGTTCCGGCCGTGGATCACGAACTGATCGATGCGCAGGATACTGCGGATCTCAAGAGCAAGATTCTGGCCTCCGGCCTGACGGTGCCTGAACTGGTCTACACCGCCTGGTCTTCGGCGTCCACCTTCCGGGGTTCAGACATGCGCGGCGGTGCCAATGGAGCTCGCGTCCGCCTGGCGCCCCAGAAAGACTGGGAGGTAAATGAGCCCGAGCAACTGAGCAAGGTGTTGAACACGCTGGAAGGCATCCAGAAAGACTTCAACAATGCTCAATCCGGTAACAAAAAGGTATCACTGGCGGATCTGATTGTATTGGGCGGTGCCGCGGCGGTCGAGAAGGCCGCGAAGGACGCCGGCCACAACATCGAGGTGCCGTTCACTCCGGGCCGCACCGACGCCACCGACGAGCAGACCGATGCCGAATCCTTCGAGTGGCTGAAGCCCGAAGCCGACGGTTTCCGCAACTATCGCCGTACGGCGTTTGCGGTACCGGACGAGGAAATGTTGATGGACAGAGCCCAGCTGCTGGGTCTGAGTGCGCCCGAGATGACCGTGCTGATCGGCGGTATGCGGGTACTCGGTGCCAACTACAAGCAGTCAAAGCACGGGGTGCTGACCGCCACGCCGGGCAAACTCACCAACGACTTCTTCGTCAACCTGGTGGACATGGGGATCGAATGGAAGCCACTGTCTGACGAGCGGTACGAGTTCGAAGGTCGTGACCGGAAGACCGGCGAGGTGAAGTGGACCGGTACCCGTGTAGACCTGGTATTCGGCTCCAACTCGCAGCTTCGTGCCCTGACGGAAGTGTACGCCCAGGACGATGCGAAGGAGCAGTTCGCCAGGGATTTCGTAAAAGCCTGGAACAAGGTGATGAATGCGGATCGCTTTGATCTGAAATAACTCACCTGAAACCGAAAAGGGGTTCTGCCGTTGCCGGCAGCGCCCCTTTTTGTATGATCCGCTTTACCGCACCCGTTATTTGATGCCGTACGCCATCATTGCCTCGGCAAGTTTCTTGAAAGCATAAAGATTGGCGCCCTTACTGTAGGGATAGACCCCGTCTTTGCGTTTGACCTGCTCAATACAGCGGTAGTGAATGTCTTCCATGATCCCGCTGAGCATCTGGTCGACCTTTTCCATGCCCCAGCTCTGCAGCGATGCGTTCTGCGAACGCTCCATTCCTGACACCGCCACACCGCCCGCGTTGGCCGCCTTACCCGGACCATAGAGCACGTTGGCCTTAAGCAACTGGTCATGGGCCGCCTGAGTCAGCGGCATATTGGCGCCTTCGCACAGGGCGACCAGATTGTTGCTGATCAGGTGCTCCATGGCCTTTTCGTCCACCTCGTTCTGAGTGGCGCAGGGCAGGGCAATGGCACCTTTGGCACAGACCCACGCCGTTTTTCCGCCATGCCAGGTGCCACAGTCGGCGTCTTTCAGTGACCCATGTTTTTCCAGCTTCAGGGTGCGAAGGCTGTCCAGCTCCTGTTCGCTCATGCCATCACGAAAAACCCGGGTGCCCCCCGAATCCGAGACCGTGATCACTTTTGCACCCTCATGAAGGCATTTCTGGGCAGCGTAAAGCGCCACGGTACCAGCGCCGGAAATCAGAACACGCTGGCCCTCGAGGGCCAGGTCGTGGGCCTGAAGCATATTCTTCAGAAAATAGACTACGCCGTACCCGGTGGCCTCCGTGCGGCCGCAGCTGCCGCCAAACCCCGGAGACTTACCGGTCAGCACACCTTCCCATCGATTGGTGAGCTTTACATAATGGCCATACAGAAACCCGATTTCCCGGGGACCCACATTAATATCGCCGGCGGGTACATCCACATTCGGGCCGATGTGGCGATGCAGTTCCTGCATGTAGGCCTGGCAGAAACGCATGATCTCCCGTTCGCTGCGGCCCTTGGGATCGAAATCAGCACCCCCTTTGCCGCCCCCCATGGGTAGGCCCGTCAGTGCATTCTTGAAGCACTGCTCGAAGCCGAGAAACTTCAGTATGCTCTCGTTCACCGAGGGATCGAAACGAATGCCCCCCTTGTAAGCGCCCAACACATTGTTGAACTGCACACGCCACCCGCGATTGACCTGCACGTTGCCTTTGTCGTCTTCCCAGCACACGCGGAACCTGACAATGCGATCCGGCTCGAGCATGCGCTCGGCGATATTCCACCGGTGGTAGGCCGGTTCATCGCGGTAGGCCTCGGCAACGTCACCGAATACCTCCCTGACGGCCTGGTGATACTCGTCGGAATGGGGATGGCTGTGGTCAAGATAATCCTGAATGTCGTCCTGGAGTTTTGTCATTTCCGGTCCTTTTAGTGCGGTTAGCTCAACAGCATACGAGGGCAGGGGGATGAATGGATTGTTAGCGGCAGAACCTCTCCATATGGTTTATGTTGTAGAGGATAGTGGATAAACGACGTCACGGAGGCCTGTTTGATCACCTACGCCCTACTGATTCTGGCCGCGGGCCTGCTGATAGTAACCGTGCTGGGGAAGGTGCGCCTGCACGACTGGTGGATACGGGCCTGTGAGTTTCCCCGTGTCCAGATCGCCAGCCTCACGGCCGTGGTTGCCATTGCCGCCCTCGGGCTGGCGGAGGAGGGCCTGCGAGGGTGGATACTCGGGGTGTGTGCTGCCGTGCTGGTGTTGCAGTTGTACCGGATCCTGCCGTGGACGCGTCTATGGCCTATACAGGTGCATCCGGCTGAGTCCGGGCAGGAGGATCGCTGCGTAACGCTGATGGTTGCCAACGTGCTGACCTCCAACCGCAACAGCGAAGGGCTGATTAATCAGGTCCGCAAGCGGCAGCCCGATGTGCTGCTTACGCTGGAATCGGATCAGTGGTGGGGCGACAAGCTGGACGAGGCCCTGGGGGACTGGCCCACCATCATCCGCGTGCCCCTGGACAACCTCTACGGCATGCACCTGTATTCACGGCTGCCGCTGGAGGAGGCGGAAGTGAAGTACCTGATTCAGGACGACATTCCGTCCATTCATGGCTGGCTGAAGTTGCCCTGCGGTGACCGGGTGAAACTGCACGCGCTGCATCCGAGGCCCCCGGCCCCGAGCGAGAGCGAAGAATCCCTCTGGCGTGACGCCGAGCTGTTGCTGGTAGGACAGCAGATTCGCAACGGTGGCTACCCCGCTATCGTAGCCGGTGATCTGAACGATGTGGCCTGGTCACGCACCACCCGGCTGTTCTGTCGCATCAGTGGCATGCTTGACCCCCGACGGGGGCGCGGAATGTTCAATACCTTCCACGCCGAACGCTGGTACCTGCGCTGGCCGCTCGACCACGTCTTCATCACCGAGCACTTCACCCTGGGCCATATCGAGAGGCTGGCTGCCTTCGGCTCGGATCATTTTCCGATCCTGACCACCCTGTGTTTCCGCCCGTCCCGCGCTGATGAGCATGAGGTGCCGGAAGCTGACCATGACGAGCGCCAGGAAGCCAGGGAAAACATCCGCGAGGGCAAGATTCGGGAGCAGGAAAGCTGACTCCGGTTTACTGCGCCCGCTCTTCGACTTCGGCTCCCTCAGTGGGTACCAGCGCCCGGACCAGATCTTTCATATCCAGCACACCAACCTGTCTGTCCCTTCGCATGACGCGGTAGTTGAGATTGGTGTCTCCCCCGGACAACGCAATCACCGATTCCAGATTGTCCCGCTCGGAAATATCGCCGGCGCTGTTTTCGGGCGTTTCGCTGGATTTCTTCATGACCGAGCGCACCCGCAGCACCCGTGCCCGATTGATATCGCTGATGAAGTCGATGATGTAGGGGTCGTTGGGATTCATCAGGATTTCCTGAGGCTCCCCCTGCTGGACAACGTATCCGTCCTTGAGAATCACCAGGTGGTCTGCCAGTTTCAGGGCTTCGTCCAGATCGTGGGTAATGAACACGATGGTTTTCTGCAGTTCGTCCTGCAGCTCCAGCAGCAGGTCCTGCATATCCGAACGGATCAGGGGGTCCAGAGCCGAAAAGGCTTCGTCCATCAGCATGATCGGGGAGTTGGAGGCCAGCGCCCGGGCAATGCCTACACGCTGCTGCATGCCACCGGATAATTGGTGTGGATACTGGTTTTCATTGCCTTCCAGACCTACCCGGGCCAGCCACTTCTTCGCCTCGGCCTCAAATTCCTCCACCGCAAAACCGCGCACCAGCAGGGCCATGCCGGCGTTTTCCAGCACGGTTTTATGGGGCAGCAGGGCGAATTTCTGGAACACCATGGACATCCGCTCCCGCCGCAAGGTGCGCAGTTGTTCTTCATTGAACTGCAGCACATCTTCACCGTCGACCCGGATTTCTCCTGCGGTGGGCTCGATCAGCCGGTTCAGATGACGGATGAGGGTGGATTTGCCGGAGCCCGACAGGCCCATGATGACGGTGATCTCGCCCTCGTGGATATCCACGTTGATGTCTTGCAGGCCCAGCACATGGTTGTGCTTTTCCAGCAGTTCCGCCTTGCCCATGCCGCGGCGGACATAGGCCAGAGCCACGTCAGGAATGGGGCCGAAAATCTTGTACAGGTTCCGGATGGAAATCTTGATATCCCGATCCACAATTCGCTCCCTTACTGTTTCTGTGAGGCGTTAATGCGCGCCAGGGACGCCTTGGTAACGCGGTCGAGGACGACCGCCAGAATCACGATGCCGAGACCGGCCACCAGCCCCACACCCAGCTCCAGATTGCGGATGCCCTGAAGCACCAGCACGCCCAGCCCGGGGGCGGATACCAGGGAAGCAATGACCACCATGGCCAGGCTCATCATGATGGTCTGATTCACCCCGGCCATAATGTTGGGCAGGGCGAGGGGAATCTGCACCTTGTAGAGTTTCTGCCGGCTGGTCATGCCGAATGCATCGGCAGCTTCGATGACGTCTTTGTCTACCAGACGAATGCCCAGGTTGGTCAGGCGGATCACCGGTACGATGGCGTACAGAATGATGGCTATGCCATACAGTTTGGATTCGGTCACGCTGAACAGGAATATCAGCGGAATCAGGTACACAAAGGGCGGCAGTGTCTGCAGCATGTCCAGCACCGGCACGGTGAGCCGCTGCATCATGTCACTTCGGGACATGGCTATGCCTATGGGTACCCCGAGTACCACGCACAGGAAAGCGCAGACAAAAATGATGGCCAGTGTCTGCATGGCGTACGTGTAATAATCAATAAACGCCAGCAATCCCAGGCTTACGCCCACAAACACCACCAGCTTCCAGGACTTGGAAACCAGAAACACCACACCAAGAAGCACCGGAATCACGATCCACCAGGGCGTGTTGAGCATGCCGTAGAGCGCGCCGTCGAGGAACCAGCTCAGGGGCTGGGTCAGCGGATCAAGAACGATACTGAGGTTGTCCTTGACGGCCAGAAAACCGTCTTCCAGGCCTTTGGTCAGTTCGCGGGATTTAGGGAAGGAGGCACAGGACTCGTTGAGCGCATCCATCGAAGGGAAGGGCAAATCCCATAACGAATCCGGTGTGGACTCGGTGCCCTGGGTTCTTTTCAGTAGCGCCGCCATGGTCATGGGCGCATCGCTTTTACCTTCGGCACACCACTCTTCAAGGCCCAGTGATGAAAACACGAAATCATAGGTAGCCATTTGCGTTCAGTTTCCCCTGCGCATTCCGATCATGGGTAGTATTGCAGTTCTCCGACAGCCGGAGTTGGCAGAGCCGGGGGCCGGCTCTGCCAGGGTGGGACCGCGATCAGTTCAACACAGAGGCCAGACGTTCGCGGGCGGAATCGTTGAGCCAGCTGGACCACTCATCGCTGTTATTGCTCAGGAAGTAGACCGCGGCTTCCTCCGCCGAAGCGTTGTTCTCATCCATCCAGGCCAACAGACTGCTCATGGTCTCGGTCTTGAAGGTGAGCTTACTGAGCATTTCGGTGACTTCCGGTTCCCGCTCCTTGAAGTCGGTGGTCACCGAGGTCAGGATGGTTGCGGCCGGGAATTCGGAGACACCCGGGTCGTCCACGTCCTGGGTCTGGTTCCGGGTGTGAACGTCGGCTTTGTACTCACCAAGCTCGACCCGGGTCATGTCGAACTTGCCGAGCGGTACCGTGGGGCCCCAGTAGTAACCGAACCAGGGCTCTTCATCCTGCACGGCGGAGGCCATGGACGACGCCAGCGTTTCGCCGGACCCGTGATTGAATACCTCAATGCCGGAGGACTCCAGATCCAGCGCGCGGATCAGGTTGTCACTGACGACACGGCAGCCCCAGCCGCTTGGGCAGTTATTGAAGCGGTTATCCACCAGATCGGGGTTTTCCATCACGCCCTCGATGGTTTTCAGCTCAGGATGCTTCTCGGCCAGGTAGGTGGGAATCCACCAGCCTTCCACACCGCCGGGATCAAGCACTTTGGCCAGCCGCTCAATCTTGCCCTCTTCCTCCAGGCGCAAATAAGCCTCACCGGCGGAGTTCAGCCACAGCTCGGTCACAATATCCGGCTCACCATTCTCAGCCACCGAAGTCACTGCAGGCACAGTATCGGACGGCACGATGGTCACTTCACAACCGTAACCCTGCTCCATGATGAACTTGGCGACGTTGGTCACCACCGTGTTGGAGGCCCAGTTCATCTCAGTGATGGACACCTCACCACAATCCGCCTGGGCAAGAGCAGGGGCGGACAGGGCGCAAAGCATAGCGACAGGCATTAGCTTTCGCATGGTTGGTTCTCCTTTTCAGGTTTTGAAGGGCGCAGCAGAGATGCCGCTGGCGAACTCGGACCGACCTCGCCGGAAGAGAGGAGTGCATCAATACTGACTGCTACTGGGGGATACAGAATGTCTTGTGCCTCGGTTAATACCTATCTTTAAGAATACCGGTACATGCGCGAGTTACAAGTCTGTAATGGAAAATGGTGTAAAACAGCCGGGCGAAGGCGGCCGCCCGGCTGGTCGACGGGTGGGGTCAGGCGGTTCTGGCGGCTCGCGCCGCGTGCAGTTTCTTGTAGCTTTCAATCAGCCGCAGATGTCTGTCCAGCCCCTCCAGTTGCATGTTGGTCGGGGTCAGGCCATGGAAGCGCACACTGCCTTCCACCAGGCCAACCACATCCTGCATGGTCTGTTCACCGTACATACGTTGCAGGTTGACCAGGAAGTCGCCCAGCTCGAGTTCCTCATCGAGAGTGATCTCCAGTACCGCATTGACCGCACGGTAGAACAGATTGCGCTCCATGGTGTTGTCGTTGAACTGCAGGAAGGCTTCCACCCGCTCCAGGGCGTCTTCGTGCTGCCCGAGTGCGAGATTGATCAATAGCTTGAGTTCCAGCACGGTGAGCTGGCCCCACACCGTGTTCTCATCGAATTCGATACCGATCAGGGTGATGATGTCGGTGTAGTCGTCGATCTGGCTTTCTTCCAGATGCTCGACCAGAGCAGCCAGCTCCTCGTCGTCCAGTCTGTGCAGGTTGAGGATGTCTTCGCGGTAGTCCAGGGCCTTGTTGGTGTTGTCCCACACCAGATCATCTGCCGGGTACACCTCGGAATAGCCGGGCACCAGGATGCGGCATACCGGCGCGCCCAGTTCCTCGTAGACGGCCACATAGGTTTCTTTGCCCATCTCTTTCAGAATACCGAACAGGCCAGCCGCCTCTTCTGCGTTGGTGCCGGAAAAATCCCATTCACAGAAGTCATAATCGGACTTCGCGCTGAAGAAGCGCCAGGACACCACGCCGGTGGAATCAATGAAATGCTCCACGAAGTTGTTCGGCTCGGTCACTGCCAGGCTGTTGAAGGTGGGCGGTGGGACATCGTTCAGGCCTTCAAAGCTGCGGCCCTGCAGCAGTTCGGTCAGGCTGCGCTCAAGGGCCACCTCGAAGCTCGGGTGGGCACCGAAAGAGGCGAACACGCCGCCGGTACGCGGGTTCATCAGGGTGACGCACATCACCGGGAACTGGCCACCCAGGGAGGCGTCCTTGACCAGGGTGGGGAAGCCCTGGGCTTCCAGCGCCTGCACCCCTTCGAGGATGTTCGGGTATTTTTCCAGCACGTGCATGGGCACGTCTGGCAGCGCCAGTTCCTCTTCGATGATCTGCTTCTTGACCGCCCGCTCGAAGATTTCTGACAGACACTGTACCTGGGCCTCCTGCAGGGTGTTGCCGGCACTCATCCCGTTACTGAGAAACAGGTTCTCGATCAGGTTGGAGGGGAAATAGATCGTCTCGCCATCGGACTGGCGCACGAACGGCAGAGACACGATGCCGCGCTCGGTCTTGCCGGAGTTGGTGTCAATCAGATTGGAGCCACACAGCTCACCATCGGGGTCATAAATGGCCAGGCAATGGTCATCCAGAATGCCCTCGGGCAGCTCGTCTTCCGGGCCCGGCTGGAACCACTTTTCGTTCGGGTAGTGCACGAACTCGCTGTTGGCGATGTCCTCGCCGAAGAACTGGTCGTTGTAGAAGAAGTTGCAGTTCAGCCGCTCGATGAATTCACCCAACGCGGAACACAGGGCGCTTTCCTTGGTCGCTCCCTTGCCGTTGGTGAAGCACATGGGCGACGCCGCATCGCGAATGTGCAGTGACCACACGTGGGGCACGATGTTGCGCCAGGACGCGATTTCGATCTTCATGCCCAGATCTTCAAGGATGCGGGTCATGTTGGCGATGGTCTGCTCCAGGGGCAGGTCCTTGCCTTCGATGAAGGTCTGGCTGCCGCCCTCCGGCTGGGTCATCAGCAGCGCCTGAGCGTCGGCGTCCAGGCTTTCGACGGTTTCAATCTCGAACGTCGGGCCGGTTTGCACCACCTTCTTGACGGTACAGCGGTCGATGGAGCGCAGAATGCCCTGGCGGTCTTTATCGGAGATATCCTCCGGCAACTCCACCTGAATCTTGAAGATCTGGTTGTAACGGTTCTCAGGGTCCACGATGTTGTTCTGGGACAGGCGGATGTTTTCGGTGGGAATGTCCCGCGCCAGGCAGTACACCCGCACAAAATAGGCCGCACAGAGGGCAGACGACGCCAGAAAATAATCGAAGGGGCTGGGGGCGGAACCGTCCCCTTTGTAGCGAATTGGCTGGTCCGTCACCACGGTGAAATCGTCAAATTTGGCTTCAAGTCTGAGGTTGTCGAGAAAGTTGACGTTGATTTCCATTACGAAGATACCTGGATCGGAGAGTTTGGCGCGCCATTGAATTCAATGGCGGCCATTATCCAGTTTTTGCAGGCGTTCGTCTTGGTCAGATGGCGGTTTTACGCGTGGTTTCCGGTGCGGTCTCCTTCAGCTGATTCTTCCATTGCTTTGCCGCCTCGGCATTGCCGGCGTTACTGGCCGCACACGCGGCCCCTGCCAGCGTATTGTAACGCCGTGGCCAGGTCTGATCCGACCGTTCGTACGCGGCCAGGGCCTCGTCCGGGCGGTCGAGAGACAGCAGCAGGTCGCCCAGTGATTCGTAAGGCGGCAGCAGCGAGCCCGGCGTTACCGGGTGCTTCTCCACCGAGGCCTCCAGTTCACCGGCAGAGGTCATCAGTTCAATGGCGCGCTCCGCATCTTCTTCGGCGTGGGCAATCCAGCCGGCGAGTATTCTGCGATCCACTTCCAGATACACCGAGAACCGTTGGTCCGGCGCCGATTTCGCGTCTTCCACCAGGGGCGCCATTCGCTGTTCTGCCTTGCGGGCCGCGTCCAGGTCTCCGGTATGCACCGCACCCAGACCACGGGCGAACCAGCTCAGCCCGTCCGGCCAGGCAAAGCTGTCCCAGCTGATGTATTCGGGTTCCCGAGGCGTCAGCGCGGCAGCGGCCTCCCAGTTTCGGGTTTCAACCGCCAGTCGGGCGGGGATTGACGCGAGATGGTAGGCACCGGGGAAATTGCCCTGATGCGGGCCATTGGACTGCGCGGTCTCCCAGACGTTTTCGGCGGCCTGATCTTCACCGCGCTGGAGATGCCCGTAAACCAGATAGTCGAGTGCGTGGATGTAGTGGAACGAGGTGGCGCCGTCTACTTTGTGGTCTTCCGCGAAATCGGCGGATCGCTGATTCCATTCTATGGTCTTCGGCCAGTCGCCAAGCCGAACGTAGATGTGCGAGGGCATGTGCAGCGCATGGGGGACGTTGGGCGCAATCTCGCCGTAGGATTCGACGATCCGGGTGGCGTTTGCGCCGCGGCCATCGGCGTCGGTGGCGTGGATGGTGTAATGCACGGCGCCCGGATGGGTAGGCTCGCGTTCCCAGGCGGTACGGAGTACCTGCTCGGCCTCGTCGTGCAGGGCTTGCCGGTTGTCATCGGACAGTGCCAGCGTAAGGCGGGAAAGGGCATACAGCGTGGCCACATTGATGTCGTCTGGGAAGGCCTGATAGGCCTTGTCCATGCCTTCAATCCAGCCGGCGAGGCGTTCGCGGACCTGGTCTGTATCAGGTTCGAAGAAGGCGGCGGTGGCCTCAACAAGCAGTGTGTCCCGCTCGCTGTTAGCCGTGTCCCGGGCTTTTTCGATGGCGTCACGCCCCTGGGCAACCTCCGCTTCCGTCGGAGTTGTTCCCCACAACGGCTGCAGCAGCGAGGTGGCGACGCCCCAATGGGCGGCAGCGCAGTCCGGCGCGGCTTCGGCAATGGCCTGGAATTCGGCGTGCGCCTGGGTGTACATCATGTGATGCATCATCCCCAGGGCGTGGTCGATGTCCGGTCGCAGATTCTCGGCGCAACCAGCGTCGAAGTTCACGGCGCCGATGTCATCGGCGGCGGTGGCCGCCAGCGGCACACTGAGTGAAACGGCAAGGATGGCGTAGCGTAGATATGAATTCATGACAGAACTCCCCTGAACCGTGATGAGTGGGGCCGGCATGTCATAAATCGGGTCAAGGACTGAGTATCATACTGCCAGTGGTGGCCATGCATGCGCAGCCTTATATTACGACGTTACGCCTCTTTTGATTACATGCCAACCCTTGAAAACACAGGGCCATCCGCCGTTGTCAGCCGCGCCTAGTCGCTCTGTTTAAGGCCCATCTCCCAGAAATCGATCTCGAGCCGGGTGGCGTCGCTGAAAATGCGGGTGAGCTGTTCGAACCGCGCCGGGGAGACGTCGGCCAGGCGCTCGTCCAACCAGAGGATTTCCGCGCCCATGGCCTGCTGGAACTCGTCACTTTCGTACATGGCAATCCACGCATCGTAGGCGTTCTGCTCGCCGCGGAGGGTTTCCGCCCGGCTGTTCAGCCAGTTGGCAATTTCACCGTAGCCCACCATGCAGGGCGACAGCGCCACGTGCAGATCCAGCAGATCGCCGCGGTTGCCGGTATCAAGCACATAACGGGTGTAGGCAAGGGTAGCGCGGGCTTCCGGAAGCCGTGCCAGTTCCTGTTCCGAGATTCCCCATTCCTTGCAGTAGCTGATGTGCAGATCCAGCTCCACATCCACGATGGCCTGTAACCCCTCCTTGGCCTGCCGGAGATCGGTCAGGGTGGGGCTCTTGTAGGCGGCGAGAGCAAACGCCCGAGCGAACTGGATCAGGAACAGGTAATCCTGCTTCAGATAATGCTGGAACGCCTCCGGGGCCAGTGAGCCATCCCCGAGCTGGCGGACAAAGCTGTGTTCGATGTAGGCCTGCCATTCGGAGGGGCAAGCGGCTTTCAGGTCTTCAAATTGGTAAGGCATTGGGAATCCGGGCTCCGTCAACGGTATGAATGAACTGGTGATATCGTACGCGGGCGCGGTTACGCAGCCAATTTTTTCAGGGCCAGGTCAACATGGCCGCTCCAGCCGGCACGCTGCATGCTGAGTTGCTTGCGCGGCAAAGGGTTTGCTCACATCATCCGCTTGCCACCACTATACCCAGCGCTACGGTATACACCGTCAGTATCAGTGCGCTTTCAAAGCCAATCCGGCCAATGCCGTAAATTTGCCGCCGAACCATGCCCATCAGCAGGATGGCGGTCATCAGAATGCTGATCAGACCCCAGGTCATTTGTATCGGCGCCATGTCGTGATAAATGGACCCGCCGGGGTAGGCCACATCGGCAGAGGCCACCACCAGCATATTGAAGCAGTTGGTGCCAAAGATATTACTCACCGCCAATGTCAGGGCACCTCTGCGAATCGCGGCAATGGTCGTGACCAGTTCGGGGGAGGAGGTGGCAAGTGCTGTGAACAAACCGCCGATCAGGGTGTCGGAGAGCCCGCTCTGATCACTGATGACCTTCGCCCCTCCCATCAGTACCCAGCCGGCCACACCTGTGATCGCGGCCAGCGCAATGAAACTGACCCAGGCCCTGGCGAGGTTGCCGTGAATCGCGGGGTCTGGTCTGTCCGGGACTGTCTGGCGCGTATGACGTGGAAACCACATGGGTTTGCTATCCGTACTGCGAACCAGGTGCAGTCCGAACAAATAGGCTGCGACAACCACCGGCGTAATGGGGTGTACCCCCAGCATGGAAATCCGGGGGCTGGCAATCGCAAGCAGCGGCAGCGCCAGCAGTGCGATCAACAGCGCGGCGAGCATCAGATTGGTGGGAGACGCCGCCGCGTGTTCCAGGTTTGCCTTGCGGTAGATCACATCCGCTATACCAAGGAATACCAGGTTCGCCGCCATGCTGCCCATGACGTTACTCATGGCCAGGTCCGGCCTGGAATCCAGCGCCGCGCTGAGAGTGGCAGCAAAGTCAGGCAGCGAGGTTACGCCGGCCAGCAGAAAGATGCCGAACAGTGCCTCGCCCATCCGTGTACGATCTGCCAGCTCATCGGCGACCCGCGCCAACCGGCTGCCGGCAACGGTAATGACAATGGCGGCGATACTGAATGCAATTACGCTGCTGATCAGGGACGAAAACACGTGGAGCCTCAAGTGGTCAGGGTTGGCTTTACTATAGAGACAAGTCAATCGACGCGCACAGCGTTAACCCTTCCAGATCGTCGGCGCGGCCCCGATAACCCGTCAGCACCGTACCCTTGATCCCAATCAGCAGCTAAACTCAGTAGCAACGACCTCAGAATCAAGGATGGGCCACATGACGTTAAAACTTCAAATCATCATCTGCAGCACCCGCCCGGGTCGAATCGGGCCGTCGGTGGCCGAATGGTTTCATGGTTTCGCCACAGAGCACGGCCGTTTCGACTGCGAGCTGGTGGATCTGGCCGACTTCAACTTGCCGGTGTACGACGAACCCAATCACCCAAGGCTGCAGAAGTACGAGCACGAACATACCAAAGCCTGGTCCGCGAGCGTGGCCCGGGCGGACGCCTACGTGTTTGTCATCCCGGAGTACAATTACTGCCCGCCACCGTCGTTCATGAACGCGGTGAACTACGTCTACAACGAATGGAACTACAAGCCCTGCGGCTTCGTGAGCTACGGCGGGGTGTCCGGCGGTCTGCGCTCGGCCCAGCTTGCCAAACAGCTGGTGAACACCGTGAAGATGATGCCCATGGTGGAGGGCGTCATGGTGCAGATGCCCTGGCAACTGCTGGATGATCACCGGGCGTTCAAGGCGGGTGACCACCACACCGGTTCTGCCGGCGCCATGCTGGACGAGCTGGCCAAATGGGCGCAGGCACTGAAAACCCTGCGCTGAGCCATTCAACCATGGCTGAGCGTTGCGAGGAGTAACGTCATGAGTAATGTACTGGGATCTGCGGAGCAACGTTGCGATGCCATCGATGCCCCCTGCAGTGCTATCGAAACGATACTGAGTCCGCGGGTCGCCGACCTGGGCGGTTTTTCCGTACGCCGCCTGCTGCCCACGGCCAGGCGAAAAATGGTGGGTCCCTGGATCTTCTTTGACGAAATGGGACCGGCGGATTTTCCGGCGGGAGAGGGCATCAATGTGCGCCCGCACCCCCACATCGGCATCGCCACGGTGACCTACCTGTTCGAGGGCGAGATACTGCACCGGGATTCCCTGGGCAGTCTTCAGCCCATCCGGCCCGGCGATATCAACCTGATGGTCGCCGGCAGCGGCATCACCCATTCCGAGCGTGAGCGCCCGGAGATCACCGCCACAGACCATCGCCTTCACGGTTTGCAGTTGTGGCTGGCGCTGCCGGAAGCGCACGAAGAGACCGAACCCGGGTTCCACCATTACCCGGGCAATGACATCCCGGCCATCGAGGTGAACGGCGTTCCGGTGCGGGTCATGATGGGCAGCGCTTACGGCGTGACCTCGCCGGTGCGTCAGTTCAGTGAAACCCTGTACCTTGAGGCCACACTCAAAGCCGGCCAGACACTGGAGCTGCCCCGGGCAGCCGAACGGGCTGTGTACGTGGCCCAGGGGGCGCTGACCGCCCACGGCTCGGAGTTGCCCGCCCACAGCATGACGGTATTTGCGCCGGAGGCGGGGGTAGCGGTCACGGCGACCGAAGACACCCGCATTGCCCTGATTGGCGGTGAGCCCGTGGGCCGGCGCTTTATCGAATGGAACTTCGTGTCCTCCAGCCAGGCCCGCATCGAGCAGGCCAAGGAAGACTGGAGCGCGGGGCGCTTCGCCCGGGTGGTTGGTGATGAAGTGGAATTCATTCCTTATCCGCCACCGGCTCGCGGCTGAATATCCCGATAATCGGCGTGCCATGGGCACGCATGACGGGCTCGATCTCGCGATGCAGGGCGTGGTACTGGTAAAACGGCACGCGCGGGAACAGGTGGTGAACCGAGTGCAGGTTCTGGCCCAGCCAGAACCACTCCAGGGGTTTCATCCACCGGGGCATGATCAGGCTGCTGGTGTTGCGGTAACGCTTGGGATCCTGATAGGGAATGTGCGGGCGGTAGGCGAACCAGTAGGCCGTGAAGAAACCGCCCAGCAGATAACCCACAACAATCACCGTCAGGGTCCACGGCTGATCGATCACCACCACAAATCCCACGCGCCAGCCCACCGATACCAGCACTTCGAGGCAGTAGACGATGCGATCCTTCCGCGATGCGGATGCCCAGTGTTGTTTGACGAAGAAGCTGTTCTGGACCCCCAGGAACCGGACCACCGTGGCCAGCGCCGGAATAAAACCCCGGCCCATGCCGCTGACCATGTAGTCCGGGTCCTTGTCGGGCTGGTTGGTATAGCGGTGATGGGTAAAATGTTCGAGCCGGTGCGAGGCGTAGGGTATGGCAATCAGCGGTGCCACCAGGTAACCGCACAGATCGTTCAGCCACTGCCAGCGCTCCTGCCCGCCGTGGATATTGCCGTGCACGGCTTCATGCAGCGGGGTGTAGGCCATGTAGGTGAGGGCACCCAGAACCGGCAGCGCCACCCAGGCCGGTATGGCGCCCACGGCGAACAGGGCCAGGTTTGTCACGAAGCCGATCAGCGTTGCCGCCACCAGCAAAACCGTGGGCCACGCCACCCGGCCCATGTACTGTTTGGCGGACGCAATCGCCTGTTTGTTGAGCACAGCCAGATCGTCGGACATTATTGAACCTCTGCATGGATAATGGTCACGAATACCAGTCTATGGGGCGCCGGGAAAGCGCAACAGGACCCCGGTGGCCATTCGGCAGACATTTATGGCCATTAATGCGATGGCCGTTGATAAGCCTGTCGGGGTAGACTCCCTGCCATGTCGAACTTCGAAAATACCCTGCACCCCGTGGCCATCAGCCAGGTCATGATCAACTTTGCCCACAGCCAGGGTGTTGATCGCGATACCTGCCTGCTGGGCACCGGCATCACCAACCTGGATCTTCAGGACGGTGAGGCGCTGGTTACCCGGGGGCAGGAAATGCGGTTGATCGAGAACCTGATGCTCGCCCTGCCGGACACCCCGGCACTGGGATTTCAGTTGGGTCTCCAGTACAGCCTGGCCACCTTCGGCATCTGGGGCTTTGCCCTGCGCACCAGCCGCACCCTCCGCGAAGCCATCGGGCGGGCCATGCGGTATCTGCCGCTGAGTACCGCCTATTGCACCATTGCCAGAATTGACGAGGCGAATCGCTTCGGCATTACCATGGCCCCACAAGCGATTCCCCACCATCTGCGCCAGTTTCTGCTGGAACGGGACATCGCCACCGGCCTGAACCTGCTCAAGGAGCTGAGCCTCTCGGGAATGGGCATCGTTGCACTGGAGTTTCAGGGCGAGCCGCCAGAGCATGCGCAACGGATCGGCGAATTGTGCGGTATTGATCCGATCTACCGCAGCTCACGGAATGCCCTTGTGGTTCACAGTGACCTGGCGGATCAGCCTCTGGCCACCTACGACTCACAGCTGGTGCGCATGCTCGACGATCAATGCCGCCGGCGCCTGGACCGGTTGCAGAGCTCCGGTCTGGCCGGGCAGGTGCGGCAGAAACTGCATGGGCCTCTGGGTCTGGTGGCTTCGCTGGACGAAATGGCCCAGGCACTGGCGCTGTCGCCCCGCAGCCTGCGCCGCAAACTGGACCAGGAAGGCACCAGTTTCCGCACGCTGGTGGAAGACGAGCGCCGGCAAGTGGCGCTCCAGTTTCTCGCCGGCAGCGACATGAAGCTTGATGAACTGGCCATACACCTGGGGTATACCGATACCGCCAGCTTTACCCGCGCTTTCCGCCGCTGGATGGCGTGTACTCCGGGCGAGTATCGGCAGAACCAACGTCTACAATCCCGGAACCCGTCGTCATGACAACCCGCGTAACGTTCATTCCTTACCAGGCAGCCCAAGTGTAAGCGCTTTCAGCCTTCGGTTGTGGTTGAATGGAGTGTGATCCGATGGACAGGTGTTGGTCTCGGTAACACTTAACGACCGGAACAACCGCCATGAGTGAGGATGTGCTTTCCGGACTGCTACGCCGCATTCGGCTGCGTGGGGCCCTGTTTTTCAACGTTGAATGTGTCGGTGCCTGGGTGACAGAGGCGCCGCCGGCGGCGTTGATTGCCAGCGCGGTCATGCCGGGGTCCGAACATCTCATGGAGTACCACGTGGTTCTGGGCGGTAACTGTTGGGCCGGCATCACCGGCGAACCCCCGTTCCAGATGAATGCGGGAGACGTCGTTGTTTTCCCTCACGGCGACCCTCACGTCATGTCCAGTGCCCCGGGGTTAAGGGCGGCGCCGGATCTTCCCTTCCTGATAGCAAACCTGAAACGCCATGTCGGCTTGCCCTTTATGGTGCGCCAGCAGGACGATCAACTCGTTCAGCCAGTGACAGCCCGGGGCGAAACCGGCCCCCATCTGCGCAGCGCTACCCTGCTGTGTGGGTTTCTGGGTTGTGATCGCGGCCCCTTTAACCCCCTGCTGGCCTCTCTGCCACGGGTCATTCACGCCAGCGCCGGCGAGCTGTCAGTTGACAGCTGGGCCGGCCAGCTCGCGCGGCTCGCAGAGGCCGAATCCCGCGCCAGTCAGCCGGGTGGGGAGGCCGTCCTCGAACGGATGAGTGAAATGATGTTCGTGGATCTGGTGCGGCTGTATCTCTGCTCCATGCCGAAAAGCCAGACCGGATGGCTTGCCGCATTGCGGGATAGGCACATTGCCCGGGTTCTCCGCCTGATGTACAGCCGTCCGGCGGAAGCCTGGACGCTGGAAAAGCTCTCTGGCGCCGCGGGTCTGTCACGCTCTGCGCTGCAGGAACGGTTTGTCGAACTGATCGGGCAGCCGCCGATGCAGTATCTGAGATGCTGGCGCATGCAACTCGCCTCCAACCTGTTGGTGGACAGTAACGCCAAGATGGCGACCATCGCCCATGAAGTAGGCTACGAATCGGAGGAAGCCTTCAGCCGCTCCTTCAAGCGCACCGTTGGCCAGCCCCCTGCGATGTGGCGTCGTGAGCGCGCGGTCCAGCAGGTCCGGTAATTCAGTCATTAACCGCGGACGAATGATCATTCAGCCCCGCAAAGGATCCGCCCATGATAGAGGTGTCCGCGGTGGCGGACACACACGTCTACCGGTACTGGGAGAACGATCATGGAAGCGATTCAAATGTTTGATGAAAACAAGCTCAATGCCTTTGTGGGGCAGGTGCTTGGTGATCTGGGGGGCGCCTACAGCGCGGCCCTGGTGAAGATCGGTGACCGGCTCGGGCTTTATCGGGAACTGCAGAGCGGAGGCCCTGCCACCTCCGAGGAACTGGCGGAGCGAACGGGTTATTCGGAGCGCTACCTGAGAGAATGGCTGGCCCACCACGCCGCTTCCAATTACCTGGACTATGACCCGGCGACCGGGCGTTTCCGGTTACCACCGGAGCAGGCCATGGTGTTCGCGGATGAAGACAGCCCGGTGTATATGATCGGCGGTTTCGAGAATGCATTCACCACCTTCGAGAACGAACCCAAGGTGAGATCAGCCTTCCGGACGGGAGATGGCGTGGCGTGGGGCGATCAGGCCCATTGCATGTTCTGCGCGGTGGCCAAGTTCTTCCGCCCGGGTTACACCCATAACCTGGTGGAAAGCTGGCTTCCGGCGCTGGATGGTGTGGTCAGCAAACTGGAGCGCGGGGCAAAGGTCGCTGACGTTGGCTGCGGCCACGGCTTCTCGACACTGCTGATGGCCGAAGCCTTCCCCAACTCCACGTTTATCGGCTACGACTTTCACGAGGCGTCGATTGATGCCGCCAATGAACATCGCGAGGAGCAAGGAGTGGATGCCAGCCGGGTGCGTTTTGAACAGGCCACCGCCGCCGATTTCGCGGAGGGGGACTTTGACCTGGTGACCTGTTTCGACGCGTTGCACGACATGGGGGACCCAGTGGGCACAGCGGCTCATGTGCTCCAACAGCTCAAGCCGGATGGCACCTGGATGGTGGTTGAGCCGATGGCAGCCGATGACTTGAGTGGTAACATGAACCCCGTCGGGCGCCTGTTCTATGCCGCTTCAACCAGCATCTGCGTGCCGACGGCTTTGGCACAGCAGACCGGGTTGGCGCTGGGTGCCCAGGCTGGCGAACGCAGATTGGCGGAAGTCATCAAAGAGGGCGGATTTGGCTCTGTAGTCAGGGCCGCGGAAACGCCGTTCAATATCGTGCTGGAGGCGCGTCCGTAAGAGCTACTGTCACACCCCGGAAGCTTAGGCTGCCGGGGGTGTTGCCATGAACACCCACTATGAGCCGAGATCAAGGAACTTAATACCGATGGCCACCCGCATTACTCTCCACTATTGCACGGGCTGTAATTGGATGTTGCGCTCCGCCTGGATGGCGCAGGAGCTGCTGAGCACTTTCGACGGCATGATTGATGAACTCACCCTCAAACCCGGCACCGGCGGTATCTTCGAAGTTCATGTAAACGACACACGTATCTGGTCCCGCAAGGAGCAGGGTGGTTTCCCCGACATCAAACAGCTCAAGCAACTCGTGCGGGACCAGATAGCGCCGGAGCACTCTCTGGGGCATTCTGAACAGAGGGGCTAGGTGGACGTCGCTTCCGCAAGTGTGATGCGGTTTCTGCCTTCCTGCTTGGACCGGTAGAGAGCCTGATCGGCCTGCTCAACAAAAAGGTCCGGGGAGTCCTCTGCTGCAGGTATGGTGGCATAGACGCCCACGCTGATCGTCAGTTGCATAGGGCCGATCCGGGTAATCACTGGCTCTGTGGCCACGCTCTCGCGAATCCGTTGTGCAACAGCCATGGCAGTGACCTGATCGGTATCCCGGAGTACAACGCAGAATTCCTCGCCGCCATAACGGGCCACCATATCAACGGGCCAGCGCGAATTCTTCTGGATTCTCCCGGCCAGCACCCGCAGACAATCATCCCCGACCTGATGCCCATGGGTGTCATTGACAGTCTTGAAGTGGTCAACGTCAATCATCAGGACCGCAATCGGCTTCCTGTCGATGACTGCACGCCTGAAAGTATGGGCGAGATAACGCTCAAGAGCGCGACGGTTGCTGATTTCGGTAAGCTGGTCGGTATCGCTGAGCTGCTGCAGCTTGCGGTTTGCTTCCCGCAGCTCCTCGGTGCGCTCTTTTACCCGCTGCTCAAGCATGTCGTTGGCTTTGCGCTGGATCTCCAGCGCTCTGGCCTGTGCCACCTGAGCTTCCTGTTGATGGCGAATGCGTTGCCGGCTCTCGGTGTTGATACGATCCGCAATGGCCAGAGACAGAAAGATGGCCTCAATGGCCGCGCCAATCTGCCAGCTGTGTTCCGTGAACAGGTTGCTGGGCACCAACCCCCAGGCTTTCAGGCTGTAGGCCAGCCCACCCACAATCAGCGTGGACCAGGCGATGAGGAAGTACCGGGCGGCGGGGTTGCCTTTGCGCAAGCTGTTCCAGCCAACGACCCACATAACGGTCGCGGTCATCGCGCCATGGGGATTGGCCAGGCGGATAGACACGGAGTAATCGACAAACAGGCTTATCACCGTAATGGCCAGAGCCGCATGCTGGATGAGCACTATTACCCGGTCAAGGCGAGGTTGTTCCTGCCGGGTGGCCAACAGCACCCGGCCGAACTGCATGATCATCCACATGGAAAGGCTGACAAATACCGACATTGCCTGGCGGGACCACCACGAACTCTCAAGTCCGAAGTATTCATAGCCCAGGCCGTTAAACAGGGTAAAAAATAATCCCTGATGAAGCACGATGACGCCGATGTAGTAACCGTACAGGCGATCCCGCAGGGTCACCAGGAGGAACAGGCTGAACAACGTCATAGTGACGATCAGGCCCTGATAGAAGGCGAGCCATGATCGGCTGGCCAGTTCGGTTTTTTGCAGCCCTTTATCGGTATGAAGGTAAAGTGGAATAGTGAGTGTATCGGCACTTTCCACGTACAGATAGTAAAAGTCGTCGGTACCCGGCGGCACGGTCAGCGGGAAGACGAAGTTCTGCGAAAGGCGAGGGCGTTCGGGTGGAGGAACCATTCGGCCCGATTCCATTTTCTGGTACATGCCCCGCCCGTTGCGTTGATACAGGTCCAGATGATCGGCAAAAAGTGAACGGAACTCCAGATAGCGGGTCAGCGTTGTCGTGCCTGAATTTTTAAGCCGGAAACGAACCCAGTGACCTGCGTGATTGTAACCGATGTTGATCACTTTGCTGTCGTTTGGACTGAACTCCTCACCTGATGAACGCACGTCGTTCAGCGTCATCCTGCGTTCAGGGTCTTTCAGGTATTCGAGGTGTGGGCCCAGCGGCACAGTGCTGTCTGTTTCGGGGAGAGCGACAGGCCCCGTCGCTGCTGCTCCTGCAGTCGCCATGAGCAGCAAAACCGCAAGGGCAAGGAACCAGCACGGCCGGGTGAGCTGTCTCCCGGAAAGGGGCGGAGAATTGGTGAAAAGGTGCAAGGTTAGTCCGTGAGTTTTTGGTTATTCCTTTCTGTCATGGTACCGGACTGACGAAAAATTTTTTTATGCAAACCGTATCTGAAATGTTGGTTTTATGTAGTTTGCAGGTACACGGCCGCCGCGGGAAAGGAGCGGTGGCCATACCGGTTCAGTGCAACGGCCTCAGGTGCACTTTAGAAGGTGGTGTCGAGTACCTTGCCCAGTCTGGTGTTACCGAGCGAGGAGTCGAATTCGTCCCGCTGCCAGGCGGGATGACCGGCAATCATCACCAGCGGCACCACGCCATCGGTGCGATTGACCAGTTGCTCGTGGCGGAATTCCTCACGGTACTGGCGTTGTACCGTGTTGTTGTGGTCCATGCGCCGCAGAGCAGAGGGGTCTACCAGAATCAGGTCTGCCTGATCACCCACATCAATACTGCCGCCCTTGACGCCGAACACGCGGGCCGGGTCCCGGGTCAGCCGTCGCACCATGTAGGCAACGTCGATATCGCCACCGTCGGAGGCCAGTTTCAGGGCGCGGAGGTTGCCATCGTAGAACGCCATGTTGGTGAGGTGGGCGCCGCTGTCGTTGAAACCGGGCAGGAGCTGGCGGTCCATCAGCAGTTTGCGCACCATGGTTTCGTCACGGTTGGCAGATACGGTATACCAGCTCAGGTCCCGGTCAAACGCCCGCAGCATCGCCAGCACGAAGTCGCCCTCGTCCTTCACCTCACTGAAATGCTCTTTGAGCAACGAGGTTTCCGCTTCATTCCCGTGAAACTCCCTGCCGGCATTGGCGGCTTTAACCCGGTCGAACATGTCGGCGAAGGTTTTGCCTTCCCACTCTTTCAGTGGACAGACGTCAATGGTCATGTCCTCCAGGGTGCGGTTGAAGGCGTAATCCTCCAGTCGCAGCAGGCGCTTGAGCCGGTTCGGGCCGAAGCCGGTCTTGCCACTCATCCACATGGCCTTGAAGCGCTTGATGTAGTCCGGATCGTTGAGGATTCTGATGCGGCTCTCGCGGTCTTCCAGTTCGGTCTCGTTGAGAATGCGCAGCTCTTCGATTTCTTCGGACAGTGGCGTGACCGCGCCATCGGACCATACCTTGAACGGCGCGGCGAGGGCCTGCAGGTGAAAGTCGCCCTGCAAGAGCCGGGAATTGAGCACCCGCGCCAGCAGGCGAGCCAGCCGCACGATCTTGCGGTTGCTCTGCACATCCAGGGCAGCCACCACGGTGGTTTTCAGGGGTTTGCCATGAAGGCGGCCACAACTGAGCAGAAAGGTCTTGATGGTGCCGATGGTGCTGTCTTTCGGTGGTGTGGCTTGCCACACGCCGCCCTTGCGCCGGACCACGTCCGTCAGCCGTTTAATTTCCGGGTATCTGGCGAACTGGGTGGGAATGGTTTTCCGCGTGTTGGGCTGGTTGGCCAGGTAGTGAAAGGGCAGGGCGTCGGTGGAGAAGCCGGCGTAGCCGTCATCCAGCGCCTGCTCCAGCAATACCTCCATGGCCTGCAGTTCGTCTTCCGTCGGGTCACGGGAAATGCTGGCGTCAAAGCCCATCACTTCGATGCGGAGCATGGAGTGGGGCACCAGCGTCACCAGATTGGGGCCGAGGCTGAGCTTGTTCAGGTGCTGGATGTATTCCCTCGGGTTGTGCCAGTTCACCTTGTCGGCGGTGGCCCGCAGTACCTCTTTCGGAATGTTCTCGACCCGGGCGTAACAGTCGACAATGGGATCTGCGCCATCCTTTCGCTGGGCGCCGAAGGCCAGCCCCAGACTGCAATTGGCAATCACCACCGTGGTGGTGCCGTGACGTACGGATTCTGGCAGTCCGGGTGCGACCTCCAGCTCCAGATCGTAATGAGTGTGAATATCGAACAGCCCCGGCATGGCCCAGTACTCGTTGCCGTCGATGACCTGGCGGGCGTTAGCCGGATCCAGATCCTTACCACGCGCTGCGATCTTGCCATCGGCAATCGCGATATCCTCGCGACGGGGCAGTTCGCCGGTGCCGTCGAATACCTTGGCGCCGTGAATCAGATAATCCCAGGTGGCAGCGTCCGCTGTTGCTTCACTCATGATTGCCTCACGTTTTGTTGTTCTGGTTTTCAAAATAGGCCGCCAATAGTTGCGTACCCGTTTCAATCAGTTCGTCCCGCGTTACGTCCTGATGCCCCTGGAAGACATGCCGGTGGACGATTCCCTCGGCCATGGAAAACAGACAGAAAGCGGTGGTCTCCACATCCTCCCGTACATAACGGGCAACAAACGCCCGCACCCGCTCCATCAGCACGGCTTCGCCCTGGTCCATCAGTGCTGCCAGTGAGGGGTCGACCCTGCGGCGGTATTCCAGCACGTCATGAAGGCCCGCTTCCTGCTGGTGGAAGTCGTACAGAAACCCAAGAGCCTGGCGGAACAGGTCACGAATGGTGGATGACTCGTTGCCTGTCGACTGTCTGTGGGTAACTTCAAGCCGGGCCTCCGGGACCTGGAGGTGGTCATGCAGTTCCTCGAAACGCTGCCGGGTGATTTCCAGCAGTACATCCTGCTTGTTATCGAAATACTGGTAGAAGGTGCCGGTTGCAACACCGGCCCGGTCGGCAATGGACTTCGCAGTTGTCGGCTCAAAGCCCTGCGCCGAGAATTCTTCAAACGCGGCGGCCAGCAGCGCATTGCGCTTGCGGATCGCCCGTTGCTGTCTGGGGGCTGGTTTCATATCGGCTTCCAAAAGGTGTAGAGCAGAATTAACAAAGATCAAACCTGACGTCAAGTTCAGGTTTCTGTGAGCCCCGACTCGCACCTGCCTATGAACGGGGCTTATAAGCCGGCATAAGAACTATCGATTTCCCGCAGGGGCCAGAACCCTCTAATCTGTGATCACACTTTTAGCCAGGACAGGAACAATGACGAACAGCGGAGCCGAGCAGGGCGTAGCAGTAATCACGGGCGCAGCGGCCGGCATTGGCCGGGCGACGGCACTGGCGTTTGCCGCCAAAGGCGTGCGGGTGGTGGTTGCCGATATTGATGAGCATGGCGGCCAGCAGGTCGTCGAGGCCGCCAATGAAGCCGGCGGCGACGCCGTGTTCGTGCGTTGTGACGTGACCCGCGACGACGATGTGCAGGCTCTGGTGGCGGCCACGCTGGAGCGCTTCGGCCGTCTGGATTATGCCTTTAACAACGCCGGTATCGAAGTGGAGCAGAGCAAGCTGGCGGACGGCGATGAGGCAGTGTTCGACCGCATCATGGACATTAATGTGAAAGGGGTGTGGCGCTGCATGAAGCACCAGATTCCGGCCATGCTGGCCCAGGGTGGCGGTGCCATTGTGAACACGGCCTCCATTGCCGGGCTGGGGGCAGCACCCAAGATGAGCATCTACAGCGCCAGCAAACACGCGGTCATCGGACTGACCAAGTCAGCCGCAGTGGAGTACGCGAAGAAAGGGATCCGGGTGAATGCCATCTGCCCGGCGGTGATCGATACCGACATGTTCCGCCGCGCCGCCGAAAGCGACCCGCGCAAGGCTGAATTCGCCGCTGCCATGCACCCGGTCGGACGGCTGGGAACCGCCGACGAAATTGCGGCTGCCGTGCTTTACCTGTGTTCCCCGGATGCCGGCTTCACGACCGGCGTTGCCTTGCCGGTTGACGGTGGTGCCACCGCGATCTGATGGGTAAAGCGCGCCCCGGCCTTTCGGGCAACCGGGGCGTTAACCACCGTGGCGCCGGACAGACGTTCCAAAGCCGTTAGCCGAAGATGATGTCGAACAGACTTTCGTCGTCGTCATCGTCATCGTCATCGTCATCTTCGTCGTCGTCATCATCGTCATCCCCGCCATTGCCATTTCCCGGACCACCACCTGGAGGGTCTGGCTCTGGCTCAGGTTCTGGCTCTGGCTCAGGCTCAGGCTCAGGCTCAGGCTCTGGTTCTGGTTCTGGTTCTGGTTCTGGTTCTGGTTCTGGTTCTGGTTCTGGTTCTGGTTCTGGTTCTGGTTCTGGTTCTGGTTCGGGTTCCGGTTCTGGTTCCGGTTCTGGCTCGGGCTCGGGCTCGGGCTCGGGTTCAGGACCTGGCCCTGGTGCTGGCGCTGCAGGGATGGTCGCGAGGTTGCCGCTTGAGATCAGATCGACAAATTCCTGATAACTGGCGATGTTGGGATTGCCTGCCAGTGCATCAGAAAAGGCTCCAAGCAACTGGTCCACCTCATCACTGATCTCAAAGCGGGTGGTGAAAGGATCAAAGTCGTCATCGGGAAGCGCGTAGTTTTTCTGCTGCAGCTCGCTCAGAAACTCCTGTTTGGCCTGATCCAGATCGCTTACGGCGCTGGTGCGTTCATCCCGGTTAAACCAGACGGCAGGCCGCTCGGACACGGACAGGGCAATGATCAGATCCGTGAACGGCGTAATGTTGACGGTACCGGCGGCAGCCGTATAACTGTGAAGGAGTTGAGCCGCACTTTCGCCTTCAACCCTGAGGGCGCAGGGTAGGCCAGACGCTTCCACCTGCCCCTCAAAACCACCGGAATCATCGGTGGTTACCGGTTCGAGAAAGGTTTTCCCGCCTTCACACCGGGCATCGACCGGCGCGTTGGCGATCGGGGCACCCACAGCAGCCCGCCCGGTTAATGCCACCAACTGATCGCCGGCCACATCGCTGTCATCGTCCGATGAAGGCCCGGAAGGACTGCAACCTTTGAATGCGACTGCCAGAGCCAGGACGGCTGCGCTCCTTGCTATCCATGTCATGGTCAAACCCTCTACCAATAACCATTGGCTTGCCGATCAGGAGTTCCAAGCAAAATGAACGCCACGGGGCAAGAAGGTTCCGGAAAACAGAGCGGGGGGAAGTGGGGTGACAAACTGGGTTGGCGGGGGTGTTAAATATGTCGACACAGCAAACATGCCGCACCTGGTTGCACAGGTGGCCCGATCCACAGGAACAACAGACGCGATGCCAGCCCGGCATGGCTGGCTCTGCCGCGTAAGGTTTCGCGGACGGTTTATGGCAGCAGCTGATCCCGGAACCAGTCGTCCCCGGCCAGGGCCTGTGCAATAGCGAGGTAGCCTTTGTCACTGGGGTGATAGCCATCGCTGGCCAGAAGCGATGGGTCTGTCAGTGCCGGGTAACGCCAGTAGCGGAAATATTGCGATTGTTGCCGGGCGAGCTGTTCATAGACCCCGTTCAGCTGGCGCGCCCGCCATCCCATGATGTGCCGCAGCGGCGCGGGCAAAGCGGTGAACCGGTGCATGGGCGGCACGCTGAGCAGGTATACCGGCCCTGCATAATGGGCAGAGAGCATCTTCTGAAGTAGCCGCAGTTGCCGCCGGAACCGATACCGCGGCGTCAGCCCTGTGGTGTCGTTCACGCCCATGCTCAGCAGAACCACATCGCTGGCGGGCAGCTCGGTGCCAGCCAGTTTCTGGTTGAGCTGGTCGAGACGGATGCCATTCACGCCCACTGTATGCCAGGCAATCGGGCGGCCAGACCGTTCATGGAGCTGAAGTGCCAGTTGGCCGGCAAGGCCGTGCTCATGGCTGGACACGCCGACACCGGCCGCCGTGGATTCGCCAAGCACCAGAAGCCGCAACTGCGGTTCACCGTCACCAAACTGGCCGCAAGCAGCGCCCTGAGCTTCAGGCAGCCGGGGCGTGATCCTCCGCGTGCGCTTGCCCTGATACAGAAGCACCGGCAGGAGCAGGGCGGTGGTTAGCCAGAATGGTAGATTCATTACGCTCTAGTTCCTTCTGACGCTACAGCCTGAAGGCCTTCATCTGGTCCGACAGCTCAAAGGCCAGCCGGCGCAGGTCGTCAACTTCGCTGTTGCATGCGCGCATATCGTCGCTGGAGCGGCCGCTCAGCTCGGAGATGTTCTGCACATTAGCGCTGATCTCGGCGGTGACCGAGCTTTGCTCTTCGGTGGCCGCGGCCACCTGCTGGCTCATGCCGACAATACGGTCGACACTGTCGACGATCTGATCCAGTGCCTCGCCCATGCGCTCCGACGTCTGCACCGTTTCGCTGGTGGCCTGTTCACCGGCTGTCATGGCGGCTACCGCCCGCGCAGAGCCATCCTGAAGTCGCTCTATGATAGCGCGAATTTCCTGAGTCGAAGTCTGGGTTTTCTGGGCCAGGCCTCGAACCTCGTCGGCTACCACAGAGAACCCGTGCCCGTGCTCACCGGCCCGTGCGGCCTCGATGGCTGCGTTGAGGGCCAGAAGGTTGGTCTGGTCGGAAATGGCGTTGATCACGTCGATGACCCGGCCGATGTCGCCTACCTCATTGGCCAGCTGCTGAATGGCCGTAGCCGACTCGCGAATATCGTCGGCCATACCTGACACCTGCTCCACCGACCTGGCCATGGCAATACGGATATCGCCGGCGTTCTGACCCATGTCCTCCACCTGACTGGCGGTGTCGGTGGCGTTACGGGAAATCTCCTGCACCGTGGTTTCCATCTCGTACACTGCCGTGGCCACGGAGTCAGTCAGTTTGCTCTGCTCCCCCGCGCGGGTGGTGTTGCTGGCGATGACCTCGGAGATTTGCTCGACGAACTCCTTCAACCGTTCCGCGGTCTCGCGCAGGCCGTGGATCATGTCACGCTGAGAACCGATAAAACTGTTGAAACCCGTAGCCAGTTCACCCAGTTCATCCTCGCTGTCGACTTCCAGGCGCTGGGTCAGGTCACCGCCGCCTTTACCGATTTCGGTCAGCGCTTTGGTAACCCGGCTCAGAGGTCGGGTCATGCGCGCCGCCACAACTGCCATGATGATGAGGAACAGCCCGGTCACCACCAGCCCTGCGATCAGTGCCAAGGTGGTGGCTTCGGTCAGCGAGCCGTAGATTTCGTCAGAGGGCACTTCCACCACAATGCGCCAGTCGCCAAGCGCAAGCGGCTGACTGGCGGCAAGATAGTCCTCACCACCACGTTGAAACTCCACCAGGGTGTAGTCACCGGCCTGGCTCAGCTGTTGCGCAGCGTCTGCGCCCATCAATGCCGTCAGTTGTCCGCCGGTAAGCTCCAGATCCGGATGGATGTTGACCCTGCCGGCCGCCGACACAAGATACACAATGCCGGTGTCACCGAAGCGGAACTCGCGGATCCGTTCAGCCATCTGGGCCAGTCCAATGCCGATACCGGTCACCGCGAGTGGCCGGCCACGACTTTCCATGCGCACGTTGATGAACAGCGTGGGATCGCCGGTAACCTCGTCCACGTCCAGCGACAGCCCCATGTCCTCGCCGCTGTCGAGGAAATCGTAAAACCAGCTATCGCTGTTCCGGTTGATAACCCGCGCGGTTCCGGTTTGCGTGTAGTAATTTTCCGTTTCGGCAGACACGAAATGCGCGGAGTCGGCGCTCAGTCGCTGGCGAACGTTGTCCAGAAACTGGCTGACCGTGTCCAGCTCTCGGCGCGGCTCGCCGTCATCGATCCAGTTTTGCAGAAAGGTGTTGTCGGCGATCATCTGCGACGCCGAGATTGCCGGCTGCATATCCCGCTCAACGGAGCGGGCAATGGCCTCCACATTGGCGGGCAGTGCCGAATCGATCAGGTAGCGGTCGAGGACGCCCCGCATCTGCCAGATGTTCAGTGCAATCAGGATCGCCGCGCTGATCAGCAGCGCGGCCCCCATACCCAGGGTCAGTTTCTGTCGAATGCTCATGTTTTCTCCGAACGCCCCGCCTTGCTCAGCTCGCCACGCCCTAAAAGTGATTTGAATTCCCCCGTACCAACGGGCGATAGTTTCTGCTGACTAGCTAGTCGACCCGTCGGCGGAAAACTTGAGCGTTTGCTTCTGTGACCGAGACTAAACGCGAAAAGGCTCCGAGAGCAGAGATTGCAGTGCTTCAAGGCTCTCCGGCCCGGCTTCAAGCCGGACACAGGTCGGCGTCTCATGCTCCCAGGCGGCTGCCGATCCGGTATGAAGATGAACCGCAACCCTCAGGGCCTCCGCGCCCTCCAACAGGCCTGCAGGTACCCCGTTACTGAGTCCCGAGTGTGGATAGTAATCTTTACCGGCTTTCAGTTCGATCAGTCTGCATTGGCAACGTTACCGCGCCCCTGACCAACGTTTGGCCTCCCCAGCCTTTGCCACGGTTATAATAGGCCCCGGTAAACCCCTGCAGCACCAGCCCCACGGTCTCGCCAGCGGACAGAGGGTAAACCACGCCCGCCATGGCGGTGTCCTGATCGGCCGGAACACGCACCGGGGTGAACTGCTCATGAATGACCTCAACGGCCGGCGAGCCGGGCCGGCGCACGCCCAGACCTGCGAACAAAACGCCGTCGTCCCCTTTGTTCTCTATCGAGGTTGCCAGATGCAGGCGCGGCACTCCGGCCAGGAAATCGCCTTCCTCAGCCCGGTACAGCGGTACAAACGCCGGCCGCAGCCCGCCGCCGGTGACCGGCTGCTCGTCGGCCGGAGGTGCGTCCCGCGCCGGAATGAACCAACCGGCAAACCAGTCCCAGGGTTGCAGCAGTAGCTCCAGCCTGCCGCTGATTGCGAGCTTCACCGGCGTTTCCGGTACAGGAAACGCCTCGCCGCCCGAACCCGGCAGCAAATCGGCACTCGGCATGGGGTCGCCGAACCCGGACGTCAGGCAGTGGCGAGGCCGCGTAGCGGGTTTGTCTTTGAGTTTTTCATCCCAGAAGGCCAGTACCATCGCTATCGCGGTGGTCTCGTAGGTGCCGCAGCGGATATCCTCCTGGGTATTGAATAGCGGCGTACCAGACCACGCCTGCATGGGCCAGGGCATGATGTGACCATCCTGGATCGCGACCAGATACGCGTCCTGCCCGGCATCGCGGGCACAGGTCCAGTTGGCCAACCCGTGATTGAGCGGAAACAGCACATCCCGCAGCCCCTGGATGAACAGGGCATCCGCCTGAATGCCCTGGCCGGCGTCGCAATACTCAGCCGGGCTGCGCCGGGACAGGTCCAGGGTGGTGGCACTGTCGATATCGCCGGAGAGGGCGGCCTGATAGCTGGTTTCGTTGATCAGATCAAAATCAAAGCCGCTGCCGAGGGTCCCCAGCCAGTCCAGGGCGAAGGGCCAGAAACTCTGGACTACGTCATTGGGTGCCAGGGCCTGCTGTAGATCGTACCAGGTAGCGATAGGCACAATGGCGTCCAGGCGGGGGTCCTGCATGCTGGCGAGAATCTGCACGGCGCCGCCGTAGCTTTCCCCGCTGGCGCCCACATAAGGGTCACCGTCCGGCGCGCGGCGAACCCGGGGCAGGGTGTCATCGGCCCAGTCCAGAACACTGATGAAATCCCGCACTTCGTAGTCCGGGTCCATCAGTTGCACCTGGCCCTCACTGTCACCAAAGCCGCGCTGGTCGTAGGAGATCACCCAGTAACCGGAATCCCACGCGGCGATCGCGGCCTGCCCGGAGAGCACCAGCTGGCCGTAAATGGAGAAGCGGCGGGGCGCACGAAAAGCCCCGAAACCGTGGGTATGAATAATGATGGGCGCTTCGGCACCCGGCTCCAGCGCTGGCTGAAACACAGTAGCCCTGAGTACGGTGCCATCATGGGCGACAATGTCAGTGTGGTAGGAGGTCTGGGGCAGGGCCGTTGCCGGCCCCGTGTCCTGGTAACGCTCGCGCGGGTCGATGCTCGCGCAGCCGGATGCCAGTGCGATACTCAGCAGCAACCCGATTTTCAAAGCTCTCATAGCATCACGCGGCTGGTGCGGCAGGGAGTCGGCTTCTGGCCGCTCACATCGCCCTGGCAAACAACCCGAACGGCATCGCCTTCAGCACATAGCTGAGCGGTGTCCACGGCCACCAGGGCACATAGGCGCGGCGCTTTTCGGAGTCGATGGCTTTTACCAGTGCCTTGACGCCGGTGTCCAGGTCCACCCGGAAGGGGGCGTTCCTGGTCTCCCGGTTGATGTCGGTGAGGATGTAGCCGGGCAGAATGTTGCTGACGTTGATGGGCTTGCCTTTGGTATCCAGCTGCAGCCCTTCCGCCAGCGATGCCACGGCGGCTTTGGTGGCGGCGTACACGTTCAGGGGACCACGAAATCCGCGAACGCCGCTGACCGACGACATCAGCACCAGATGGCCGCTGTTCTGTTCCCGGAAAATCTCCATGGCCGCCTCACTCTGGGCAATGGCAGCGACGAAGTTGGTTTCTGCGGTTTGGCGGTTGGCGGCAAAATGCCCCCGTCCGATCGGCTGGGAACTGCCGATGCCCGCGTTCACCACCACGCGATCCAGACTGCCCAGCTCATCCCGGAAGCCCCGGAACACCTCGAACACCTGATCGTAGTCGCACACGTCCAGCCCGCGCACCAGTACCCGGATGTTCGGGTGGGCCTGCTGCAGTTCCCGCTGCAGCGCCTCCAGCTTGTCGGCCCGCCGTGCACACAATGCCAGATTGCAGCCTTTCGCGGCCCATTCCCGGGCCATGCCTTCACCAAGACCGGTGCTGGCACCGGTGATCAGAATGTTCTTTCGCATCGGTTTTGCCTTTTATTGTACTGGGAGTTTGCGCGCCGCTTATCTGAGCTGACTGTCTTTGCTGCCTCGGCGGTTGATGCCGCCGGCATTGGTTTCCTGCTTTTCAAGCGCCGACTGGCACTCAATGCACAGCCGGACGCCGGGAATGGCCTTACGGCGCGCTTCCGGAATCGCACAGCCACACTCATCGCAATGCAAAGCGCTCTCACCGGACGCCAGTTGGCTCCGCGCGCGCTTCACTTCGTCTTCAACGCTGGCGTCGATCTGATCCTGCACGGCGCCATCCCGTGACCAACCACCTGCCATAGCGTTCTCCGATCGGTGAATGAGTCTCCGTTCACGTTGGGTACCGCAACGAACCTGAACACCACTCAGGCTAACAGTTTACATCACGGTTGCAGCGGTAAGCGATCGGCTGGCGGATTCGGAACTGGCGAATGCCGTTGGCAGGGGCTTAAATGAGTAAAGGGACGGTAAGGACGGCTTGAATTCAGGGAAGGAGAAACGGCATGGATATGCCCACGTTCGATGAGTTCAGAGATTTGCTCCAGCGCGATCCGG
Source organism: Pseudomonadota bacterium (assembly GCA_051750305.1). GTDB lineage: Bacteria > Pseudomonadota > Gammaproteobacteria > Pseudomonadales > Oleiphilaceae > Marinobacter. Next base: position 189,380 of record JBNJJM010000007.1, read on the forward strand.
ATGGCTTCGAGGCATTGCGCGCGCAATTGATTGAGGACTGTATCGGCCGCAGCTCTCTGTCAAATCAACGCCGGCTGCGCGGCCTTCAGTTTGTGATTGATGCCCGGCGAAGGGTAGCCAGCACCCCGGTGAAGGCATTGATGGATATTCAGGCGATGATGTATGACTCGCTGTTTGCGCTGCAGCAGGCGCTGCTGGTTGAGCAGGGTGCCGTGGAGCCCTCTGTGATGGAACCTGGGCGGGTACTGGACTTTCGGCGGCCTGTTTCGCCGGAGCGTTGAGTGCAACGGGCCGCCGCTCGTAATACCCCATCTCGCCGGCCAGCGGGCGCAGAAACCAGCCATAGCCATAGGGATCATCCGTGTAGGCGCTTTCGCCGCGCCCACCCGGCTTATCCATAAATGGTCGGGTCAGCACGTGGCTTACCCAGTTGGCACTGGTCACCCAAGGGCCATAGTTGGCGCCGGAGGTACGCTGTAACCCCGCCTGCAACGACAACAGATGCCCAAGCGTAATATCCTCGACACCGTCGGTCGCTGAGGCAGGCACCCGGTCACCCAACGCATCCAACACTGGCTGATCGGTGCCTTCGAACACCTCTTGCCGGATGCCAATGCCCACCAGTGCGGCCAGCACGGTTTTAGAGAGGGATTTGATATTTGCTGGCGTGTCGAGGCCGCGGTTCTGTAAATCCAGCGCCAGAATTTCCTCACCCTGATGGGCGACCATCAATGTGTGTAGGCGGTCAAGGCGTTTCGCATCGCGCTCCAGCGGGGCCTGCCAGTCGGCGGTCTGGGCGTGGCAGAGCAGGGGTGGAGCAGTGAGTAGTAGGGCGCAAAGAATTCTGAAAAACCGATGCATAAAAATCTGTGTATCGACAGTGGCTGGTGAAGGTGAGAGTTTCGGTTGCAAACCTACTGTACGCCCGGAAATGGGTAAGGGCTCACCTGTTCAGAGCCAACGCCGAACCCGCTGCTCGTAGGCCCGGAATTCTTCACCAAACAATGTTCGCAGGGCACGCTCTTCCGGGGCAATCTGGAAACGGTTCATATACAGCACGAAAGCGACCAGCCCCAGTAACGCCCAGCCAGACCCCAGGAATACGGCCCAGGCCAGCAGCCAGAAGGTAAAACCCATATACATCGGGTTGCGTGAGTAACGGTAAATACCGGAAGTGACCAATGCCGAGCTGGCCTCCGGCGCACGGGGGGCTACCGTGGTTCTGGCGCGCCGAAAGGCCACCACACCCACCACCGGAAACAGCGCGCCCACAACAAACAACCAGCCAGTGACGACCTGGCGGACGGTATCGCCCAATGGCACAGGTGAAGTAACAGCAGACACGCCCCACATCAGCCCACCGATGACCAGCACCAGGAGCAGGGGAGGAATTCGTTTTTCAAGCATAGTTGTTTATTCCGGTGGCATTGCCGGTAGATATTACCGAACCCTGTGCTTGAAGGTAGACGAATCAGAACGTTTGGTGAAAGAGTTTTGCCCGGACTAGCGGCGCAAAGCGCCAGCTCATCGCAAGCCGAGAAATGAAAGAATCACCAAAACAATAACCACCAGACCAACGATATAGATGACCTTGTTCATGTGTAGCTCCTTTGCCTTTCAATCCTGCATTCAGGGCGCGTCGTCATCCTTGGAGCGCATGATGTAACCTCCTGCCTCGGCTGTTCCATCGCCTCTGCGCTTATTAGAATAGGCCTATTGCTTTATCCGGTCTGTTCGCTGTCGCGCATACCCCGATATGCCGTCGTCTCGTGGTAGTGTCTTTGGGCGCAGGTCCACTTTGGGAGACTGTCGAAAGAGGCGGAATACTCCCCCAAGGGGGAGGGTCAAGAGGTCTCGTTAAGTTCCACACCCGTCGCCTGGGCTAGCAGAGGCACCAGTTCCTGACAGGCCAGAGCCTCCCACCCCAAAGGCATGCCAGAATGGGACGTGCATTGGTAAGCCCTCTTATCCCCGGCGCGCCGCCTCAATGGTCGCTATATCGATCTTGCCCATCTCCATCATCGCCTCGAATGCACGCTGTGCAGCAGCTGGGTCCGGATCGGCGATGGCTTCGGTAAGAACCACCGGGGTAATCTGCCAGGAGATGCCCCATTTGTCCCGGCACCAGCCGCAAGCGCTTTCTTGGCCACCGTTGCCCACAATGGCGTTCCAGTAACGGTCGGTCTCGGCCTGATTGTCGGTGGCAACCTGGAAGGAAAAGGCTTCGTCGTGGCTAAAGGCAGGGCCGCCGTTAAGCCCGAGGCAGGGGATGCCCAGCACGGTGAACTGCACGGTGAGTACATCGCCTTTCTTGCCGGAGGGGAAGTCTCCCGGCGCGCGGAGAATTCTGCCTACCGATGAGTCCGGGAAGGTTTCTGCGTAAAAGTGGGCCGCCTCTTCGGCGCCGCCGTTGAACCAAAGGCAAATGGTGTTCTTCGGATGTTCCATGGTTTTAGTCCTCCTTGTTTACCCGTAGTCGTGCGGGATATCCCGAAATCGACAACGCGCTCGATGACATCCTTGCCAACATCCTAGACCATGGCCTCGGTTCAGCCACTGGCCCTGTGTCTCATCTTCGCCGCAATGAACGACGCACAGGTGGTCACCGCAAGCACCACCGGCCAGAGGTTGCCATCCTTGAAGGTGTAGGCCTCAAGCATCACTGGCCACGACTTGCCCTGTACAAGCCCGAAGGAAAACTCGAACGCAAGCGTGAGTGCGAGCCAGCCAAATCCCACCAGCCAGAATTGCCCCGGGCGGCGCAGGCGAAACCAGGGATGCGATACCCACGCCACGCCAATAATCAGGGCTGAAAGCAGCAGACCGCTCAGTACAAATGCAGTTGGAATCCCAAACGCTGGGAGAAGCACCGCCTCGCGAAACAGGCCGTTAGCGATGGCCAGGGCGAGTATGCATAGCCAGATTATCAGTGCTTTTGAAGCCTCGTTCATGGACACTCGATCCTTCGGGAAAATAGATCTGTCCCGGTTTAGCACGATCAGCGGCGCGGCAAAGAGTCCGTAATGTCCCATTTCGGTTGAACGCGGTCGCTCTGACCGATCTACTGTACCTTAGTGAGCCAGTTGCTGTGCTGAAGCATTCGAGAGACGCTTCCATCGTCCGTCACTTCGAAAATCACCGACTCGCCCAAAGACTCATCATCGTTTCGTACTCGGCGGAAAACGTGCTCACCGACGGGCTGTAGTTTCTGCAGTGCCCTTTTGGGGTTACGCGATACAAGTGGAACAGCCGCGAGCCCAGCCTCCCACCGTACGATGGCTGTCTGCCCCCAGGCGCTATCATAAATTCCTGTGTAGCGGTCCATCGAAGGGTCTCGCTCCGGCGTATCCTCTGGCTCATCAAGCGCGGCGGCTATGGCCGGCGCGAGGAAATCGAAAGCCGTTTTGGCGTATAAACCCACGTCGGTTCCGATAGCGTTCGTTAGCACGATTACGGCAATCTTCGCCTCTGGGTCAATCGCGATCGTTGTGCGATAGCCTGGGCAATCTCCACCATGGCCGACTACCGTCCGGTCGCCGATCCTTGAGACGGAGAATCCGAACCCCCAAGTGGTCTTCCAGTCCGGATCCATCCATTGAACTCGCTGCATCTGCCGCAGTGTCGCGGAACGTAACAACTCGTCGCCGCCTTCACCAAGGAGCCGGAACTGCCAGGAGGCAAAGCGGCCGAGATCTTGGACATTCGATGCGAACCCGGCCGCCGGGGCAATGCCCTGAGCCTGGAATATGGGCAGTGCATCACGCGTCCCATCGCGCTTCTTTGCCGAATACCCAACCGCCAAGCGCCCACCATGATGCTCCTTCGGTATATCCGTGTAAGTGTCATTCATGTTGAGCGGCTCGAGGATCTGATCGCGAACATAGTCGGAATACGAACGACCGGAGACCGCCGAGAGGATTTCACCTGCGAGCGTGAGACCGAGATTCGAGTACTGAAAATAACGTCCGGAGGGATAGAGAGTCTTCTGCTCACCCAGCCGGCTTACAACCTGTTCGCGGGTTGGGAACGTGAAGTCACCACTCCAGTAGGGGAAGTCGGACTCGCTCGGTAGCCCGGCTGAGTGGCTCAGAATCCGACGAATCGTGAGGGGCTCGTCATCGGGATGTTCATCGCGGATTCGAAACCAACCAAGATGGTCTCCTATTTCATCATCGAGGCGTAGCAGCCCAGCGTCTCGAAGTTGCATGACACCAACGCTGGTGAAGAGCTTTGAAATCGAACAGATGGAATAAAGGGTCTCCGGCGTAGCAGGAAGCTGGGCATCTGGATTCGCCAACCCAAAGCCCCTAGCAAATACCAGTTGTTGATCGTGGACGATTCCAACTGAGCCGCTCGGTACGTTATTGATCGCTAGTTGGTACTCAACCCAGGTGCCCCACGCTTCCGCTGCGTCCGCTACGCGAGGGTAGCCGGCGAGAACACGCTCCTCCGTCTCCTCGGCGACCAATAGCGTCGAAAAGGAAAAAACCCACGCAATCGAGATGGTGGCTATGCGACGCATTGAGCACTCCTCATGTAATCGGGGGGCAGCACCATAAAAAAACATAGCACACTGTTCATCGGCCCCTGCGAGTACTGGCTCTTGGAACTGGTCATGCCGACACCGGCGCAGAACACCGTCTTCCGGTAAATCGTCTACACCAGTTTGGTGACCAAACTGGACGATCTTTAGCCTCTCGATAAGCCCGGGAAGTGGTGATCGCCAAACCCGATCCAAGGGTCATGCTATGACAACAGTCATGGGACAGGACAGGCGCCACAAGCCGCGGAGTGTAAAGCAACCATCGACGCGCGTTAGGAAGCCTGGCTGAAGCCTCAACCCACGGATATCAGCATTGAAACCGTCGAAGATTAATGGTCTCAGCGCCTGTCCTGACCCGCCCTTTAACAGCGGGATCGTAGCTCTGAAAACGGGCCTGGACTGGTGCATGCCTCTTGACGTGGGGAGTCATATCAACGCTTGCAGCGCGACGTCAGGAGCGTCCCTTGCCTGCACTTGTTAAAAGTTTCTAATACGGCAGCTTAAAATAGACCATCGTAACCGTCCGGAGAGCCCATCTTGAGCCTGGTGCCGCAGACTTTAAGATAAGGTCCGCCAAAGAATCAGCGGTGCAACTGAAACAGGGATGTTTACATATGCTTCACTCGGCGTTGGCTTACACTGCTCCAAATAGAGTGCCAAAAGCTTGATGGTTCTAGCTCGCTGAGAATCCCTCCAAAAAAACATAATGAAGCCGCTAGCGGGATGCAGTTCATTCGATTTCCTCGTATTATCCTCCGGCTTATAACCAAAAAATAGGGAAAAAGAATGTATACATACTGGACTTTCACCGGCCAGATGGCTTTGTGGGCGTGGTTTTTTGGGATGCCGCTGTTCTACGGTTTCATTGCAGTTTTGCTGCAGGTAACTTTTAAACTCGACATCTCTTATCTCACTACGTTCATAACCTTGTTGGCGGTAGAACTTGTGGCCGGTGGTCTTTGGCTTAGCTCGGCCGGAGGCAAGCTCAACCCTTATGGATCGTTCTTTCTTTCGATGGTTGTCATTGCCGGTGGTGCTGGCCTCATCTTTAAGTCATATGCAGGAGATATGTTTAGTGGTCCTATTTCAGAATGGGGAAAGCCAGCTGTTGTTGAGGGGAGGGGGGTAGCGAAGCTGAAAGCTAAAGGATTCTCTGTTGAACTCAATAGGGGTGAGGTCTTTGCAGCTTATGGCGTGAGTGATGTCGCTGAGGTCAAAAAAATTCCCGAGAAATCTCGTTCAGAGCAAGCCAACGTCTTTAACCAGATGATGACTCCTCTGGATAATCTTCAAGTTGATATCGTTGACAACCAATTCCGAATTTCGGGGTTCGGCACAGAAACTGAGGGCTTGTATATAGTTGTCGAAGGTTATATCTCCTTCATCTCAAGCACAGACCTGACCATGCAAGATCCTGAGTATCGAATGTTTGTGCACCAGCTTTTTGAGCTCTCGAAAGGCGACCTGGAACGAGGGTATATCGACCTCTCATCTGATAAAGGTGGCAAAGTGCTGAGTGAGTCAAGCGTCAATTGGCTTGTAAAGCGGCCAGATTCGATGAATGCTCATCTGTCTAATATCAATTTTGCCATTAAATACTGACATGGCATGAAGATTGGCGTGTTCATCGAAACGGCTATCTGAGCAAGTAAAAACCAGCGATTCACCGTCGCTGGTCTTTTGGTTTGATCCGGTGGTCTTTTGCAAGCGTCCGCCCATCACATCTTGCGTAAGCGGCCGGTGATCACACCTTGTCAGGTTTAGCCGGCTTCCAGTTGTGGGATAATAGCTTGCGGATGGCGTTGTTTTTCCGCGTAGGCAAGCGAGTCAGCACATCCTTTAGCTAGGCTTAAGGACCGTCTCCGTTCAGCTTGGCTGATTGGATCAGAGTCATGACAGCTGCTGCTCGCTGACGACTGCGCAGTGACCCCGCGAACAGCCAGTTGGAACGACCCAGCGCCCACGGCCGGGTCTGGTTTTCCACCCAGTTGTTGTCTATGGGCACTGCACCGGGGGAAGTGCAGAACGAATTTGATTGCCTCGTTATGCAAGCATGCGTCATGCGGCCAAATTCCAGACCGATACAACCAGCATAGCCAACAAGACAAAGGCTCCGGTCATGAAGAGAGGCAGCCTCACTGGTATATAGTTTGAAGTCACATGCACGTATGCGTGGGCGTACCGGCTCACGACGAGGAGCCACGCCAGAAACACTGCGAGAGATCCGGCAGCGTTGATACTGTATAGAACGAAACAGAGAACGTAGAAAAGAACCGGAATCTCAAACTGATTGGCAATGTTGTTGGAAACCTTAACAACATCGTCAGGCCACACCCGATTATCCAGGGCTGCTTGCTGGCGATCGACCTTGCCGCTTTTCACTGCCTTGACCTTTCTCGCACCGAGAACGATAAACATCACCAAGGTTAGGAAGACTTGTGCCAACACAGGCCAAAAAATATGACTAGAACTCATCCGTGACTCCTGATTTTATGTGAATAACGCCGCAATCAGCCGCGGCCAGCTCTGTGCGCATTTTGCGCAATAATGGGTGCGCAGCGACCGCGCAAAAGGTGCATAGAGTTGACCGTCGGCTGCATTGCTTGGTTATGCATTGGCCTCGTCCACCCTGCGGGCCAGAAGACTAGAGAGTATTAAGTATTGGGCAGCCTTCATTTCATTCAGATCGTGGTTTAATGTGTGAGCTTTTGGATTCCTGATTCCTTGGTATGCACCTTGAAAAATTTGCATGAAACCTTTTTGATCATTTTTACCAGATTCTGTATCCAGCTCCGAAAGTATCATTATTGGGTTGCTTAGAGACATGACTTTGCCAATTAAGCGGTCTCCATCGTCTTCAACACCAGTTTTCTCTCTAATGTAATCAAATACGGCCGTAATAGAGTTTAAAACTGACTCTCTCAAATGCCCGCGGATATATAGGTCGAGAGAGCTTTGTATAATCAAAGGATGCAGAAGATCCTCAAAGCCAACCTGAGGAAGAGCACTCTCTTTCTCAACTATCTCAGCTCTTTTTATTGCTTGATTTACTAAGCCTATAGCCATGTTCATATTTGTGCAGGAATCTACAATATTATCCATCCGATAAGTTACTCCAGCTCTCATAACAATCTGGGAGAACTCTCGTTCAGATGGCTCATGAAAGGACAATAAAGGTCGGACAGCATCACTCCATTCTTCAAATTCGAGAAATGTAGAAAAAGGCTGTCCTTCAGTTCGTTCTCTTTTGAGAGCTAGCAATTCCTCATAGATGCTCATTTTTATCCTTATGATGCATAACGAGGCTGTAGAAAAACCCGGTTTT
>JBNJJM010000008.1:0-168358 GCA_051750305.1 Pseudomonadota bacterium
TGGGCCGCGAAAAAAAGACTTCGATGATATACTTCAGCCCATAAAGAACCGAACCTTTCCGAGGGAGTGCCGCAATGCCCGCAACCGATCATCTGGTCATTTTCGATACTACGCTTAGGGATGGTGAACAAAGCCCCGGCGCCACGATGACCAAGGCGGAGAAGCTCCGGATTGCCAAGGCGCTGGAAAAACTTCGTGTTGATGTTATCGAAGCGGGTTTTGCCATCGCGAGCCAGGGCGATTTTGAGGCGGTCAAGGCCATCGCCGAAAACATCAAGGAGTCCACAGTCTGCAGTCTGGCGCGAGCGCTGGATGGCGATATCGACAGAGCGGCAGAAGCCATACGCCCGGCGAACAGTGGTCGTATCCATACTTTTATCGCCACGTCGCCGATCCACATGAAGCATAAGCTGCAGATGGAGCCTGAGGAGGTGGTGGAGCAGGCGGTTCGCGCGGTGAAAAGGGCCCGTAGCCATACCGACGACGTCGAGTTCTCATGCGAGGATGCCGGCCGGTCCGAACTGGATTTCCTGTGCCGTATTATCGAAGCTGCTATTGATGCCGGGGCCCGCACGATTAACATTCCTGACACCGTCGGCTACGCCATTCCGGAGCAGTTTGGAGAAACCATCCATCAGCTGCTGAATCGTATACCCAACGCCGACAAGGCGATCTTTTCGGTGCATTGCCACAACGATCTGGGACTTGCGGTCGCCAATTCGCTTGCCGCCGTGAGTCACGGTGCGCGACAGGTAGAGTGCACGATTAACGGGCTCGGAGAGCGTGCCGGCAACGCGTCCCTGGAAGAGATCGTAATGGCCGTTCGTACCCGTCAGGACCTGTTCTCTCTTGATACCCGCGTGGATGCCCGTCACATCGTGCCGGCTTCGCGACTGGTATCCACGATCACCGGCTTCCCGGTCCAACCGAACAAGGCCATTGTGGGGGCGAACGCATTCGCTCATGAGTCCGGGATCCACCAGGACGGCGTGCTCAAGCACCGCGAAACCTATGAAATTATGAGAGCCGAAGATGTGGGCTGGCACACCAACAGCCTGGTGCTGGGTAAACATTCCGGTCGCAATGCCTTCCGGACCCGACTGCTTGAACTGGGTATTCAGTTTGAAACTGAAACCGAGCTCAATGAAGCCTTCACGCGTTTCAAAGCACTGGCAGATCTGAAACACGAAATCTTCGATGAAGACCTTCAGGCGATTGCCAGTGATACCCGTCAGAAAGAGGAGGACGGCAGGTTCGGTCTGGTATGCATGCAGGTGTGTTCGGAAACCGGTGTGGTTCCGAAGGCCAGTCTGACCCTGCTGATGGATGGCAAAGAACACCATGTCGAGGCGGAGGGCAGCGGTCCCGTGGATGCGACTTTCAAGGCGATCGAATCGTTGGTGGATTCCGGCTGCAACCTTCAGCTTTACTCGGTTAACAATATTACCAGCGGCACGGATGCTCAGGGTGAGGTGACGGTACGTCTGGAGCGCGGCGGACGCATCGTCAATGGTGTGGGCGCCGATACCGATATTATCATTGCCTCCGCAAAGGCCTACATTGAGGCGTTGAACCTCATTAGCCGCGGGGGCGTGCGCCAACATCCCCAGGTGGCCGATGTCTGATCTGTCCAGAATGCCCGGGAGTAGACATGTCCAGCCCTGAAGTCCAACGGCAGTTTTATCTCGCGATGGCGGGTATCCAGGTCTGGTATGCCCGTGATTCGCTCCCCGGAGCAGCTCCGAGTCCGGAATTTGAATTTCCGGAAGAGGAGGAACCCGATCAATTCGCTGATGCGCCCCCTGCGCAGGCGCCGGTCAGGTCTGGTGGTCGTGCCCGGCCAAACATCAGTTCCGGTCAAGCAGGTGAGCGGATCGCGCATCTGCAGGCGTTGATGGCCGGGGGCTCGGCTGCCGCCGCTCCTCAAAGCTCTCCCGCTGACGCGGCGGTGGTTGCGGAGCCCCAACCGGAGGCAGAGTCAGAGCCGAGAGCGGAGCCAAAGGCGAACGCCCCGGTAGAGGAGCGAGTCGATCTGTCGGATCTTCGGGTGACGCTCGGTTTCTGGTCTACGGAAGATCTGGTCCTGGTTAGCGGCGTCTCCGACGATGCCAGCGAACTGCTGCAGGATGCCTTGGCCAACAACATTATTGCGGCTTTGGGGGCCGTTCGACAGATTACCCCCAGTTACCTTCGCTGGCCGGTATTCGCTAACCCAGTGGTTCCGGGGAACGGCTTTGCCGACTTCTCTCGCCTTGTGGCCTCCATGGTGAGTGAGCAGGGAGCCCGCCAGTTGGTTCTGCTTGGCGTTTTGCCGGATGGGCTACCCGAAGACCGTCAGACCTGGCTTGGCCGAACACTTGGGCCGCCGACTGTGGATTTCCCCAGCACGCTCGCCGAGCTCGCTGCAGTACCGTCACACAAACGAGCCCTGTGGCGCGAGCTAAAGCCTTTGTCCAGGGGCAGGAAGTGACGGGCTTGTTATATCAGTCCGTTCGGGAGGCCGATTGCGCGATCGAACCACTCGTCCCCGCGGATCTGCCAGAGGTTCTGGAGATCGAGCGCGGCAGTTATTCGCATCCGTGGAGCGAGACGGTGTTCCGCGACTGTTTCCGGCCAGAATATCGGCTGTGGGCGGTTCGCCACGGCGGTAACCTGGAGGGCTATGCCGTTGTTGCCTATCTCTATGATGAGGCCCACCTGCTCAATCTCTGCGTGGCACCGGGGTGTCGCAGAGCGGGGGCGGGCAGGCAGTTGCTGCGTCACCTTATTGCGCGGGCGACCCACGAGGGCATGAAACAGACGATTCTCGAAGTCCGCGTCTCCAATCACGGGGCCGTTGCACTTTATGAATCGGAAGGGTTTCGTGTGATCGGTCAACGACCGGCATATTATCCCGCGGTGAAAGGGCGGGAGGACGCTGCGGTTATGGCGCTGGAGCTGGGTGCTGCCTGAGCCCCAGCTGTCGGCTTTCAGTTCTTTGCTGCAGTGGGCATCGTTCGCGTCTTGATCTTATTCCCCCTATAATGTCGGCCTTTTCAGCGTATTTGAATCAGGTTGTCGTCCATTATGTCCACCCTTGAAAAAGAAGTGTCCAACCGCCGTACTTTTGCGATTATCTCGCACCCGGATGCTGGTAAGACCACCATTACCGAAAAGGTTCTGCTGTTTGGCCAGGCTATACAGAAAGCGGGCACAGTCAAAGGCAAGAAGTCCGGCCAGCACGCCAAGTCGGACTGGATGGAGATGGAAAAAGAGCGGGGCATCTCGGTGACCACCTCGGTGATGCAGTTTCCTTACAGTAACCGGCTGGTCAATCTGCTGGACACCCCCGGGCACGAGGACTTTTCCGAAGACACTTACCGCACGCTGACCGCCGTGGATTCCTGTTTGATGGTGATCGACAGCGCCAAGGGCGTTGAGGAGCGGACCATCAAACTGATGGAGGTGACGCGCCTGCGGGATACCCCCATCTTAACCTTCATGAATAAGCTGGACCGTGATACCCGGGATCCGGTTGAGCTGATGGATGAGGTGGAAGACATCCTCAAAATTGCCTGCTCCCCGGTAACCTGGCCGATCGGCATGGGCAAGAATTTCAAGGGCGTTTACCACCTGTTGAAGGACGAGGTCATCCTTTATCAGTCTGGCCAGGGGCACACCATCCAGGAGCGTCGTGTTATCGAAGGACTCGACAACCCGGAGCTCGACGAGGTACTGGGCGCTTACGCAGCCGATCTGCGCGATGAGATTGAGTTGGTCAAAGGCGCCTCCCATGAGTTCGATCACGATGCGTTTCTCAAGGGCGAGTTGACTCCGGTCTTTTTTGGAACTGCACTCGGTAATTTTGGTGTGGATCATATGCTCGACGGCCTGGTGGCGTGGGCGCCAGCGCCACAGCCGCGGGAGACGGACCTGCGACTTGTCGAGCCGGCCGAAGACCGGTTTTCCGGGTTTGTCTTCAAGATTCAGGCCAACATGGATCCCCAGCACCGGGATCGCGTCGCTTTCCTGCGCATCGTATCTGGTCGCTATACCCAGGGCATGAAGGCTCGTCACGTCCGTATCGGTAAGGAGGTTCGGTTCTCGGATGCGCTGACGTTTATGGCGGGGGATCGTGAGCACGCCGAAGAGGCCTTCGCAGGCGACATAATCGGTCTGCACAATCACGGCACCATCCAGCTTGGCGACACCTTCACGGCCGGCGAGGACATGAAATTCACCGGTATTCCCAATTTTGCGCCCGAGCTGTTTCGTCGCATCCGACTGAAGGATCCCTTGAAATCCAAGCAGCTTCAGAAAGGGCTGATCCAGTTGTCGGAAGAGGGTGCTGTTCAGGTGTTTCGCCCCCTGAAAAATAATGATTTGATAGTGGGCGCCGTGGGTGTTCTGCAGTTTGACGTAGTGGTCAGTCGATTGAAAAGCGAGTACAAGGTAGAAGCAGTGTACGAGCCAATCAACGTCGCGACCGCCCGCTGGGTCAGCGCCAGCGATGAGCGCAAGCTCGACGAGTTTCAGCGAAAGAATAACGATTACCTGGCGCTCGATGGCAGTAACCAACTGGCTTACATCGCGCCCACCATGGTGAACCTGCAGTTGGCGCAGGAGCGCTATCCCGACATCGGCTTCCATAAAACCCGGGAGCATTAACAGCGGCGAAACGGCATGGAACTCATCGACGCGCACTGTCATTTTGACTTCCCCGAATTTGATGACTGTCGGGAGCAGGTGCTGGCGCGTGCGAACCATCTCGGCGTCGAAAGGGTGGTGATACCCGGGGTCAGGCGCAATGACTGGCTGCGGGCCCGGCAAACAGCTGAGCGCTGGCCGGGGTTGTTCTATTGTCTCGGGATCCACCCATGGTTTATCGGCGAGCACGATGAGCAGGATCTGACGGCACTGGAAGATGCCCTCTCCGCCGCAGGCGAGCGCTGCGTGGGGCTTGGAGAGTGTGGGCTGGACCGGCTGCGGGGTGAGCTTTCTGACCAGATCCCCTGGTTCGAAGCGCAGGTCGATATCGCCAGTCGCCTGGGGTGGCCTTTGGTTATTCATTCGGTCCGGACCCATGATGAAGTCTATGGCATTCTGCGGGCCCGGCGTTTCGGGGGTCGGTCACTGGTGCACGGATTTTCCGGGAGCTACCAGCAGGCGCAGAAGCTGGTCGACCTCGGCTGTTACATCGGCGTCGGCGGCGTTGTAACCTACCCGGGTGCGAGTAAAACCCGCGATGCGATCGCCCGCCTTCCGCTGGACGCGTTGGTACTGGAAACCGACGCTCCGGACATGGCGCCGGAGGGCGTTGCCAAAGGCTGCAACTCACCGGAATATCTGCCGATTATTCTGGATGCGATCGCCGGTTTGCGATCTGAAAGTTGGGAGACGCTGGCGAGGCAAATGCTGAGCAACAGCTGTCAACTGTATGGTTGGTCCGGTCCGGCGTAGGGGATTAGCGAAACAACGCGCAATGGGGTTGGCTTTCCTGTGTGGTTTGGATATACTTCGCGCCCTGGCTTTTCAAGGCGATGCCATCATCTCAGCCCCGAATGATGTCACTGCCGATCATTACAGGTGCAGAACCTCCTCCGGATGCCAAGCATTTACCGGTGGCGGTTTTTAACGTTTCTTATATAGCGTTCAAGGCGGAATCAATGAAGACTCTGAGTGCGAAACCAGAAACAGTAACACGTGACTGGTACGTTGTAGACGCAGCCGGCAAGACGCTGGGTCGTCTGTCAACCGAAATCGCCCGTCGTCTGCGGGGCAAGCATAAGCCTGAGTATACCCCTCATGTAGACACTGGCGATTACATCGTTGTGATCAACGCAGGCCAGGTCCGGGTTACGGGCAAAAAAGCATTTGCAAAGATGTACTACAGCCACACTGGCTTTCCGGGTGGAATCAAGTCCATCAACTTCGAGAAGCTGGTCGACAAGGCTCCTGAGCAAATCATTCAGAAGTCTGTCAAAGGCATGCTTCCGAGTGGACCGCTCGGCCGTGCCATGTTCAAGAAGCTGAAAATTTATGCCGGCGCTGAGCATCCTCACGCAGCCCAGCAGCCCAAAGAACTCGACATTTAACGGAAGGCGGATATGTCTGTAGCACAAAATTACGGTACTGGTCGCCGCAAGACATCCACGGCTCGGGTTTTCATCAAGCCGGGAAGCGGTAACATCTCTATCAACGGTCGCTCCATCGAAGATTTCTTCGGTCGTGAGACCCTGCGCATGATCGTTCGTCAGCCGCTGGTTGTTGCCGAGTCCAGCGATCGTTTTGACATCAACATCACTGTGAAAGGTGGTGGCATCAGTGGTCAGGCGGGCGCTATTCGCCACGGTCTGACCCGTGCCCTGATGGATTACGATGAGACTCTGCGTCCGGCGTTGCGCAAGGCGGGCTACGTTACCCGTGACGCGCGTGAAGTCGAGCGTAAGAAAGTGGGTCTGCGGAAGGCGCGTAAGCGTCCTCAGTTCTCCAAGCGTTAATACAGCTGGAGTACTACCCTCAAAACCCGGCCTGCGGCCGGGTTTTTTATTGCCCGGTCAAAGGTTGCGGAATTGATCTGGGGCAGAGGTGGTCCGTTGGCTACGCCTTTCCGACTTGTAAGGCCTCGGTAATTTCATTACCATTTGTGCGCTTATAATTTTGGGTTGTGAAGTCCTTTTTGAAGTGTGGCAGCGCCGAATCGCGGTGCTCTGCGCCTCGCCTGATGGGAGAAAACCATAATGAGTAATGGCGACGTGAGCCAAGGCCGGCGCCGGTTTCTGATCGGTGCTACGTCGGTGGTAGGTGGAGTCGGCGTCGTCGGTGCGGCAGTTCCTTTCGTGGCGTCCTGGAATCCCAGTGCCAAAGCGGAAGCAGCTGGTGCGCCGGTTACCGCTAATGTCAGCAAACTGGAGCCGGGTCAGCAGATGACCGTTGAGTGGCGGGGTAAGCCGGTCTGGATTGTCCGCCGCACCCCGGAAATGCTCGAGAACATCGAAAAGCTCAATGACCGGGTCAAAGACCCCGAATCCGAAGGGGCAGCGCAGCCTGCGTACATTGAAGGCATCCATCGCGCTCTGAAAGAAGAGTACGTGGTACTCGTGGGTATCTGTACCCATCTGGGCTGCTCGCCTCAGTTCCGGCCGGAAGTGGCGCCTGCCGATCTGGGCGAAAATTGGCTGGGCGGCTTCTACTGTGCCTGTCACGGCTCCCGCTATGACCTGTCAGGGCGTGTATACGCAAACCAGCCGGCGCCACAGAACCTGGAGATTCCTCCGTATCGCTTCGATGACGAGAGTACTCTGACCGTCGGTCTTGATCCGGAGGGGGCAGCGTAATGCAAAAGTTAGTAACCTGGATTGATGAACGTCTTCCTGTTGTTGACGCCTGGAACAAACACGTTGGCAAGTACTACGCGCCGAAAAACTTCAACATGTGGTACTTCTTTGGCTCACTGGCGATGCTGGTGCTGGTCAATCAGCTGGTCACCGGTATCTGGCTCACCATGAGCTACAACCCCTCTGCTGAAGGCGCTTTTGCTTCCGTGGAATACATTATGCGGGATGTGGAATGGGGCTGGTTGCTCCGTTACCTGCACTCCACCGGTGCGTCCGCCTTCTTTGTGGTTGTCTACCTCCACATGTTCCGTGGCCTGATGTACGGCTCCTACCAGAAGCCCCGGGAGCTGATCTGGATCTTCGGTATGCTGATCTATCTGGTGCTGATGGCTGAGGCCTTCATGGGCTACCTGTTGCCCTGGGGTCAGATGTCCTATTGGGGTGCCCAGGTTATCGTGAACCTGTTTGGCGCCATTCCGGTGATCGGAGAAGATCTGTCCCTGTGGATTCGCGGTGACTACCTGATCTCCGGTATTACGCTGAACCGGTTCTTCGCGCTCCACGTAGTCGCGTTGCCCATTGTGCTCCTGGGACTGGTGGTGCTGCACATTCTGGCGTTGCACGAAGTGGGTTCGAACAACCCGGATGGTATCGACATCAAGAAAAACAAGGACGAGAACGGTATTCCTAAAGACGGTATTCCGTTCCATCCTTACTACACCGTGCACGACTTGCTGGGTGTCGGGGTTTTCTTCTTTATCTTCTTTATCGTGGTGTTCTTCTTCCCGGAAATGGGCGGGCTGTTCCTCGAGAAGCCTAACTTCGAGCCGGCCAACGCACTGAAAACGCCGGATCACATTGCGCCGGTCTGGTACTTCACGCCGTTCTACGCGATGCTCCGTGCCGTTACCGTGGATCTGTTCGGGCTGGATGCGAAGTTCTGGGGTGTTGTCGTCATGGGTGCGGCCATCGCGATCCTGTTTGTTCTGCCCTGGCTCGACAAGAGCCCGGTACGCTCCATGCGTTACAAGGGCTGGATCAGCAAGTGCGCGCTCGCGATTTTCGTGGTGAGCTTTGTGATCCTCGGTTACCTCGGCATTGTTCCGGCAACGGAAGGGCGCACCATCGTCGCTCAGATTCTGACGACGCTGTACTTCCTCTACTTCATCCTTATGCCGTTCTACACGCGCATGGAGAAAACCAAGCCAGTTCCAGAGAGGGTCACAGGATAATGAGAAAGCTGATTTTTGGTCTTTTCATCGCGATCCTGCCGGCTCTCGGGCTGGCAGCTGGTGCCTCCGTCCCACTGGATACCATGGAGCCGGATCACACCAACAAGGAATCCCTGCAGCGTGGTGCGGCGCTTTTCACCAACTACTGCATGGGCTGCCACTCCATGGAATATGCGCGTTACAAGCGCGTATCCGATGATCTGGAGATTCCGGCAGAACTCTACGAAGAGAACCTGATTTTCACCGGTGCCAAGATCGGTGAACTGATGAAGGTCTCCATGAGCAAGGATCAGTCAGCGGACTGGTTCGGTGCTCCGCCGCCAGACTTGACGCTGGAGTCGCGCCTGCGTGGAGAGAGCTGGATTTACTCTTACCTGCGCGGCTTCTACAAGGACGACATGCGCCCTCTGGGTGTGAACAACGTGGTCTTTGAGAACGTTGGCATGCCTCATGTTTTAATCGACATGCAAGGTCTGTGCGCTGTCGAGCCGAGAATCGGCGAGGGAGCAAATGTCGATCCGCTCAGTGGTAACGTCAACAACGCTGATGTCTGCCCCGAGTATGCGGTCGAGGGCAGCATGTCGGCGGCGGAGTTTGATCGTGCCATGTACGACCTGACCAATTTCCTCTCTTACATGGGCGACCCGGTCAAAGTGGAGCGTGAGCGCATGGGGATCTTCGTTCTGATCTTTGTCGCGATCTTCTTCATCTTCGCTTACCTGCTCAATCGTGAGTACTGGAAGGACGTACACTGAGATTTCAGGTATAATCTCCGGTCCTGAGTTCCAGCGGGCAATCACCGGCCCGCTGGATTTTTGCGTTTTCAGGATCATTCTGATTTGTTTACTCGTGAGGTAGTTCTATGGGCGTTGTGACCAAGCGGTCATCAATGACGTTTTTCTCGGACCCGGCCAGTCATTACAGCCATCGTGTGCGTATTGTTCTTGCGGAAAAGGGTGTAACGGTTGATATCGTTGATGTTGATCCGGATAACCCGCCGGCCGAGCTGGCCGACCTGAACCCGTACAATGCCCTGCCTACCCTGGTGGATCGTGATCTTGTGCTTTATGAGCCCAACATCATGATGGAATATCTGGATGAGCGGTTCCCGCATCCTCCACTGTTGCCGGTCTACCCGGTGGCTCGCGCCAACAGTCGCCTCATGATTCATCGCATCCAGAAGGACTGGTGTGGTCTGGTTGACCAGATCCTCGCCCAGCCCAATGCGAAGGCTTCTGAGACGGCACGGAAGGAGCTGCGGGAAAGTCTGTTGGCCACGGCGCCCTTGTTCGGTGAGATGCCGTTCTTTCTGTCCGAGGAGTTCACCATCGTCGACTGTTGCATTGCGCCGATTCTCTGGCGTTTGCCGGCGCTGGGCATTGATCTCGATGATAAACAGGCCAAGCCGTTGCAGAAGTACATGGAGAGCATCTTCAGTCGGGAAGGATTCAAAGCAAGCCTCTCGGATCTTGAAGAAGATATCCGTAGCTGAGATACAGTCACGCAGGGCCTGAGAGCGGGTCAGGAGAAAGGCAGTGCCTGATAGCAAAGTGACCATGACATCGAGCCGCCCCTATCTGGTCAGGGCGTTCAATGAGTGGATTCTGGATAATGACTGCACGCCGTATATCGTGGTGGATGCGGGTGTGCAGGGTGTCCAGGTTCCGACTGAGCACGTTGCCAACGGACAGATCGTCCTCAATATCAGTCCGGGGGCGGTGCGTGGTTTGGTGATCGGTAACGGAGCGCTGGAATTCAGCGCCCGCTTCGGCGGGGTGCCGATGCAGGTTTTCATTCCGCTGCAAGCGGTGATGGCGGTGTACGCCAAGGAAAACGGCGAGGGCATGGTGTTTGGCAGCGAGCCCGGCTCTCCGGATCCTGACGATGATGGTACGCGTAGTCCCGCTGGTGCCCAGGGGAGCGGCGAGCGTCCTTCCGGGCGACCGACCCTGAAGGTCGTTAAGTAAGCCAGGTGTGCTTGCGTTAATAAAAAAGCCAGCTTGATGCTGGCTTTTTTATTAACCGCCGAAAAGTTTACTGTCAATCAGGCCGCACAGGGCGTTGATGATCAGTAAAAGTAGCGGTGCGGCGGCTGTAGTGGGGAGGTTGTCGAGGGCGATCTCGTAATCTTCTGGCTGAAGCAGTGAGGTGATATCGGACTTTTCCTTCGCGCTCAGTACCACCACGTTCATTTCCCGGTCATGCGCCGCCTGGATGGCCTGGATCAGGTTTGCCTTATGACCGTCATCAACGATCACAAACAACAGGTCGCATGCCTTGCCGATCGCTCTCACTGGTCGTGAGAAGGTGTCGTTGAAGCGGTTGTCGCGACAGATTGCCGAGTAGGTGGTCGCGTCAGCGCCGAGGTTGATGGCCGGAAGCGCTGGCCGGTCGTGGTCGAATCGATTCAGCAGCGCTGTGCAGAAGTACTGGGCAAGGATGTTGGCACTGCCGTTGGCGCAGGTGATGATTTTGCCGTCGTTCAGGAGGGTGTTTACAAAGGCTTCGGCTGCCCGTTCGATGGCCGGGGCGGTGGTGCTCGCCGCCTGGGCCGTGTACTCCATGTGAGCGGCAAACCATTGATTGATCTGTTGTTCAGTGTCGGTCATGTTCACGCCTGAATAGCATTTTTGATCCATTGTATCCGGTATTTTTTGACATCGCCCGGCGAGATTGCCACAACATCGATGCGGCAAGGATTGGCCCAGAGGCCGTTGCGGTGCAGATAAAACGAGGCGGCTTTAACCAGCTTGCGTTGCTTGGACCACGTGATTGATTCTGCCCCGCCGGCGAGGCTGCCATGGCCTCGATACCTTACCTCGAAGAATACCAGAACGTCAGCGTCCCGGCCGATCAGGTCGATTTCGCCACCCCGATTGAAGACGTTGCGCTCTAGTATGGTGACGCCACGGCTTTGCAGGTAGCGCGCTGCCACGGCTTCATTGTGGTTTCCGATAGCTTTGCTACCGGGCTTGCCTTCCATGGCTCGGCCTCCTTTAAGTCGGGTGGCGGTTATTCCTCGCTGGTGCGGTCGTCTTCGGTAAGGGCCGGGAGCAGTTCAGGGGTCCCTCTGCGAAATCGGGCCCAAAGCTGCTCGCGATGAATGCTGCCGTCGGGCGTCATGGTCAGGGTTCCTGTCTGTCCATCGATGGACGCCCCGTCCACCTGGCGCAGTAGCGGCAGGCGTTTGCTCAGGTTCCACGCATCCGCGCCCATTGCAAACAGGCGTCCAAGCTGGCCGCGCATATCCGGAAGCGCATCGGTGGCGGTGCTGCGAAACTCATTGTCGTCGTCCAGTATCCACGGGATATCGGTGAAGATGACGTCATTCAGGTCGCGATCCCGGGATGGATCTTTGTTGCCCTCGTACACCATGGACGGGGAGTAAACCGGCAGGTCGCCGCCAAAATAAAAAGCGAATAGGGGCTTGAACTGACGTGCAATGGTTGGTTCGGCCACCATGACCACGGCATCGGCGTCCTGTCGGCGGCGGGGTTCGAATTCGACGTCGATTCCGGCGGTACGTTCAACGTCAATGGCCCGATTGCGGGAAGTGGTGATGCCCAGCAGGTCGGCGGTGACCGCCCGAAGGTTGTCCTCTTTGAAGTAGCGCTCGGTCGCCAGGGCAACACTGCCGTTTGCCGCCATGCGCTCGAGCAGGGCGTTTTCCAGCCGGTCGCCCCACTCACCCTGGGGGATCAGTACCAGTGCCTGATGGTTGTTTTCACGGGCGAGCCGGTTGGCAATCTGTCGCGCTTCATCTTCCGCCGACAGCCCGAACTGGTAAAGCCCGGATGGAAGGTCGTCATCGCCAGGAAGGTAATTCAGGCCGAGTACAGGTACGGGAAGGTTGTTCAGGGTGCTCAGGGAGGCCAGTGCATCTTTCTCCAGTGGCCCGACAATCAGGTCCTGGCCACTTCCGGAGATTTCTTCATACAGTTCACGGAAATCGGAGCCGGCGGTATTGACGACGCGGATACTGGTTTTACCGCGGTCGGCGGACTGATCGCTGTAGTAGGCGGCGAAGAAGCCGTCGCGGATGGCCTTGCCGGCGCTGGCCAGCGGTCCTTCGAGTGGTAAGGCGAGAGTGATCTGCTCCGGACGGGTTGCGGCGAGGCTGGCAATCAGTCCGAGTTCGGAAGGCAGCGCGCTCGAGGCCGGGTGCCCCGGCCAGTTATTCTGCCATTGCCGAACCAGTCGACCCTGTTCATCCAGACCCACGCCGGGCTCGCGGAGAATGCCGGCCAACTCGATCCAGCCCTGGGCTTCATAGCCCAGCACGTTGCCGGCCTCCTTGCTGAGCTGGTCGTCCGAGGTCGCCTTCAGTGCCTGCCAGATGCGATCGTGGAGGGCCTGAAGGTCCTGGCGGGAATCCGATTGGGCGAGGGTTATCAGCGTGGCGGCTGCGCCCAGGTGGTCACCGGCCAGTTGCAGGGTGTCTGCCTGATAGTCGGCGGCACGCGCCATCAGTCCGCGCTCATAGTTGAGGAACTGGTCGGGTGTCAGCTCCTGTGACAGCTCGCGCGCCCAGTCGCGATCTTCCAGGGCGGTCGCGCTTGCCATGGACAGTAACAGGTACTGATCGTTCAGATCGCCGAGCGGTTCCTGCAGTTGCTCGCTGCGCAGAATCCGCCGGGCTGAGGCGTGATCATCGCGTTTCTGGAACCGGTCTGCGGAGCGCAACAGAAAGCTCTGTGCTTCTCTGCGGTCAGCCTGATCACTGGCGGTTTGCAGTGCCTGCTCCGCGGTTTCGGCAACACGGGATTCCAGATCGACGCTGGCGCAGCCAGTGGCCAGCATGGCCAGCACCAGAAGAGTGGCAAGGGGTTTCGGATTCAGGCGGTGTTTGGTCATGGCAGGCTCACGAACTCCGGGTAAATACGCTTGTGGCGCCGGATAAACGGCGGCATCATGCCGGAAGCTCCGGCGGCGCCGGGCTTCCCTGTATCATTCTCAGGCTGGCAAGTTTAACAGCTCCCGGGCCATTTCACATGACGTAGGTGTCATGGTCCCCTGGCAAAGAGAGGCAATGTTGTGAAATCAGATCCCGGTACCGGGTCCGGCACCCTGTATATCGTGGCGACACCGATTGGCAATCTGGACGATCTGTCGCCGCGGGCGGCCTCGGTGCTTGCCCGTGTTGCTGTTATCGCCGCTGAAGATACCCGTCACAGCGGCCGGCTGTTACAGCATCTGGGGATCCAGAAGCCGATGCTGGCGCTGCACGATCACAACGAACGGGATCGAGCGGCCCAGGTACTGGACCGTCTGGAGGCAGGGGAAGATGTTGCGCTGGTGTCCGATGCCGGCACGCCGCTGATTTCCGATCCCGGCTATGTGCTCGTTCGGCAGGCCCGCGAGCGCGGCCTGCGCGTCAGTCCCGTGCCTGGTGCCTACGCCCTGATCGCGGGACTCAGTGCGGCGGGTTTGCCCACGGACCGGTTTCTTTATGCCGGCTTTCTGCCGACCAAGCGGGGCGCTCGGCGCTCCGAGCTGGAATCGCTCGCGGCGGAGCCGGCCACCCTGGTGTTTTACGAGTCGCCACACCGGATTCTGGAAACGGTTGCCGAAATCCGTGATGTCATGGGATCTGAGAGAGGGCTGGTGCTGGGGCGGGAACTCACCAAAACCTTCGAGACGTTTTACGCCGGGCAGGCCGGTGAGGTTTGCGAGGCAATCGAGCGCGACCCCAACGGCGCAAGAGGCGAATTCGTTGTGATGGTTGGCGGAGCGCCACTGCCGGCCACCGCTGGCGAGGCGGGCGAGGTCAACACGGATCAGCTGCTGCGCCTGCTGGTGGCGGAACTGCCGGTCAAAAAAGTGGCGAAAATTGTAGCGGAGCTGACCGGCCGCCCGAAGAACGAACTCTACCAGCGCGCTCTGGCCCTGAAACCGGAGTAGTAGCCGGGCTGTACGGGCACTCCGGCGCGGTTTTCCTTGCACCGCCCCGGCTGCGAGGGTATTGTCGTGCCCGAGCTCGCCAGACAGTCGCCGCCAGTACGCTGGGGGAGGAAAGTCCGGGCTCCGCAGGGCAAGGTGCCAGGTAACGCCTGGGCGGCGTGAGCCGACGGAAAGTGCAACAGAAAGCAGACCGCCTAAGCGCCTTCGGGCGCCGGTAAGGGTGAAACGGTGCGGTAAGAGCGCACCGCGTGACTGGTAACAGTTCACGGCGATGGTAAACCCCACCTGGAGCAAGACCAAATAGGAATCCAATGGCGTGGCCCGCGCTGGATTCGGGTAGGTTGCTTGAGGCCTGTGGTGACGCAGGCCCTAGATGAATGACTGTCCACGACAGAACCCGGCTTACCGGCGAGCTCATTTCTTTTTAAACCTGCCCTTGTGATGCTTGTCATTGCCGGGCAGCGTCTTTTATAGCCAAAAAATCTTAAACCTCACTTGCCATCTTCAGACCTTTTTGCAGGTCTCTGATTTTTATCTGTTTCTTTTTGGTAATCTCCGATTCTCGGCGAGTCCTCGCCTCTAACCTCTTGTCATAAAAGGAACTTTTACAGGTGCGACGCCATCAACGGCGCTTGCATTGTGTATTGCGTGTTTCTATAGTGTGCAGAAGTGGGAAAAAGTGGTTTTTAGTGGTTTTTTTTGGTTTCTGAACCCCAGAGTCGGTGCGAATGAGCAATTTTCTTGGCAGTCATGCCATCAATATGGATGCGAAGGGTCGTTTAGCGATCCCCGCCAAGGTGCGCGAAGAGCTCGCGCAGGCTTGTGGCGGACGCATCGTATTGACCGCAAATGCCGATGAGGAGCGCTGCCTGCTGATGTATCCGGAGCCGGAATGGGAAATTCTGCGGCCCAAGATTGAAGCCTTGCCGAACATGAACCGGGCGGCCCGCCGGCTTCAGCGCCTGATTCTGGGTAATGCGGCGCCCATGGAGCTGGACGGCGCCGGGCGGATTCTGGTTCCGCCGACGTTGCGCTCCTACGCGCACCTGGAGAAGAAACTGATGCTGATCGGGCAGGGCAAGAAGCTGGAGCTCTGGAGTGAAGAGCGCTGGTTCGCCTGGCTGGATGAGTCTACGGATGACGATGACATGCCGCCAGAAATGGAGGCGTTGTCCTTATGACCTCCGAACGTAAGTCGGGGGCAGCGGGCCAGGCGTTTTCGCACCGCTCCGTGCTCCTGGATTCGGCGGTCGATTATCTGGTTAACGACCCCGACGGATTCTACGTGGATGGCACCTTTGGTCGCGGTGGCCACAGCCGTCTTGTGCTGGGGAAGCTGGGTGCAGCCGGTCGTCTGCTGGGGATCGACAAGGATCCCGAGGCCATGCGTGTCGCTCATGAACTGGCCTCGGAAGACGGGCGGTTCGCCTGTTATCACGGCTCCTTCGCCGACCTTGATGAAGCGATTGCCGGTCAGGGCTGGAGTGCAGTCAACGGTGTGCTGCTGGATCTCGGCGTGTCTTCACCGCAGCTGGACGATGCCGCTCGCGGTTTCAGTTTCATGCGGGATGGGCCGCTGGACATGCGGATGAATCCTCAGCAGGCACCGAGCGCCGCCCAGTGGCTGGCAGAGGCGGAAGAAAAAGAAATTGCGGATGTGATCTTCCGGTACGGCGAGGAGCGTTTCTCCCGTCGTATCGCGCGTCTGGTGGTTGAGCAGCGTCAGGAATCGCCCATCAGTACCACTCGGGAATTGGCCGAGCTGGTGAGCAAGGCCGTGCCCAAAAAGGAAAAACACAAACACCCCGCCACCCGCACCTTTCAGGCGATCCGGATCTTTATCAACCGCGAGCTTGAGGATCTTGAGGCGGGGCTGGCGGCGGCTGTTGATCGGCTGGCCCCGGGCGGACGCCTGGTGGTGATCAGTTTTCATTCTCTCGAGGATCGGGTGGTCAAGCGTTTCATGCGGGATCTGGCCAGAGGGCCCCGGTTGCCCAAGGGTGTGCCGGTTACCGCCGCCCAGGAAGCGTCGGGCTTCCGCCTGGTGGGCAAGGCCAGTAAGGCCAATTCGGAAGAAATCAGCGACAACGTGCGGGCTCGAAGCGCAGTGATGAGAGTGCTCGAACGTGTTCAAAACAAACAGGACAGGCAGGGGAGCGCGTAGCCATGGGCGCGGTAGCTATTGAGCCGGCAGTCAGGAACGCCGGGCTGAGCAGGCAGAAAGTAAAAGACGGGCTGGCCAGTGCCGTGCGGGTGTCGCAACAGGTCTTCGACGCGTTGCAGCAAAAGCGTGTGTTGATCTCGATGGCGCTGGTGGGGCTGCTGATTGCCTCGTCCATTGGCGTGGTGGTCAGCTCCTATGAAAACCGGGAACTCTTCAATACTTTGTCACAGCTTCATGCCGAGCGCGATATGTACCAACGGGAGTGGAGTCAGCTCCTGCTTGAGCAGAGCGCACTGAGCGCGCACAGCCGAGTGGAGAGTCTCGCTGCGCAGCGATTCGGCATGGTGGTGCCAGGGCAGGAAGATATTGTGCTGGTGCCATTGATGGCGCCGGTAGCGGGTCTCTGAACAGCAACAATAACCAACTCAGGGTGGCGGTTTTGTCCGATCAGGGAAGGAACACAACATGGGGGCAGCGACTGGCTGCCGGGCTTGAAGCCTGGCGCTATGGCACCGTGCTGGGTGTTTTTCTGATCGTGGTGGCTGCGCTGGGATGGCGTCTGGTGGATCTGCATGTTGTCGATAACGAGTTTCTTCGCCAGCAGGGCGATGTCCGCACTATCCGAGTGGAGTCCATTGACGCCCACCGCGGGGTGGTGACGGATCGCCACGGAGAATCGCTGGCCGTCAGTACGCCGGTGCAGACGCTGTGGGCAAATCCCTCGGAGATGGATCCGGATGAGCCCCGTCTGACACACCTCGCTCGTTTGCTGGATATCAGCGAGGCGCGCCTGCGCGAGCGTCTGCACACCTATTCCGGTCGCGAGTTTATCTACCTGCGGCGCAAGGTGCAGCCCGGCCTGGCGGAGCGCGCATTAAGTATGGGCATTCCCGGCGTCTATAGCCGGCAGGAGTACCGCCGCTACTACCCGGCCGGCGAAGTGACGGCCCATGTGGTGGGTTTCACCAATATAGATGAAAGCGGCCAGGAAGGCATCGAGCTTGCCTACAACCCCTGGCTCAGCGGCGAGAGTGGCCGCAAGCGTGTACTCAAGGATAACCGGGGCCGAGTGATCAAGGACCTGGCGCTGATTCGTGAAGCGCGTCCGGGGCGGGATCTGGCGTTGAGTATCGACCTTCGCCTGCAGTACCTGGCTTACCGGGAACTGAAGGCAGTAGTCAGTGCCCATGATGCTCGCGGCGGCACCCTGGTGATGCTCGATGTGGAAACCGGCGAGGTGCTCGCCATGGTCAATCAGGGGTCATACAACCCGAATAACCGGAGCCAGTTGAGTCCCGATCGACTC
Organism: Pseudomonadota bacterium; assembly: GCA_051750305.1. Taxonomy (GTDB): domain Bacteria; phylum Pseudomonadota; class Gammaproteobacteria; order Pseudomonadales; family Oleiphilaceae; genus Marinobacter. The sequence goes on from JBNJJM010000008.1 coordinate 17,920, forward strand.
AGGAACAAGGCGATCACGGATCTGTTTGAACCGGGGTCCACAATGAAACCGGTGACGGTGGCGGCAGCCCTGGAATCCGGGAAGTTCAGTCGCAACAGCACTATCGATACGGCGCCGGGTTACCGGCGCTTCGGTCGTTTTACCATCCGTGACAATCGCAACTACGGCGTGATGGAACTGACCGACATCATTGCCAAGTCCAGCAACGTGGGCATGAGCCGGATTGCTACCGAGCTTGGTGGCGATGCCATTCGCGATCTTTACGCGCGGCTTGGTATCGGGCAACCAACAGGGATTGGTTTTCCCGGTGAAGCGGTTGGTGTGCTGCCGGCGCCCCCGAAGTGGCGACCGGTCGAGGAGGCAACGCTGTCCTACGGCTATGGCATGAGTGTGAACGCTTTGCAGCTGGCGCAAGCCTATATGGTGCTGGCCAATGGTGGCATCCGCTATCCCCTCAGCCTGATGAAGGTGGAGGGCCGCCCCGCCGGGGAACGAGTGTTGTCGGAGAAGGTCTCATTTCAGGTGCGGGAAATGTTGCGCGAAGCGGTCGAGAACGGCACCGGCAAAAGGGCGCAGCCGGGTTTCTATTCCGCTGGCGGCAAGACTGGCACCGTTCACCTGGTGGGCAAGGGTGGCTACGAGGACAGTCAGTACAAGGCAATTTTTGCGGGGATGGCGCCGATTGATCACCCCAGGATCGTCACTGTGGTGGCGGTGGATGCTCCGCAGTCAGGGGAGTACTACGGTGGTGAGGTAGCGGCCCCGGTATTTGCACGGGTTATGAGCGATGCATTGCGACTGCTGAATGTGAAGCCGGAACTGGACGTCGGTGACGCAACGGCGGGATCGAAAACACCCGGGGAGCGGGGGTAAGCGTATGTGTATCACATCACTCAGCACTTTGTTGCAGGGCATTGCACCGGTGCCCTCGGTGTTCGATGTCACCATTCATGGGTTGCAAACGGACAGTCGCCAGATCACTTCCGGCGATGCATTTATTGCCCTGGCCGGCGCGCGAACGAAGGCCGACCATTACATCGATCAGGCCGTGGAGGCCGGGGCTTCGGTCATCATTCTGGAAGCGCAGCAACCGGGCGAGTGCCATGAGTACCATGGAGCTCTGGTGGTGCCGGTGGAAAACCTGCGCAGCAAGCTCGGACGCATTGCCGACCGGTTTTTCGAGCATCCGTCCCAGCGTCTGCGGCTGATTGGCATAACCGGTACCAATGGCAAGACCTCGGTGAGTCAGTACATCGCACAATTACTGCAGCACACCGGCACACCCTGCGGGGTTCTCGGCACGCTCGGATATGGTATGCCTGGCGCTTTGCAGGAAGCTTCCCATACCACGCCGGATGTGGTTCAGGTGAACCGTGCGCTGTCACGCATCCTTGCCGAGGGTGGGCGGGCGGCGGCAATGGAGGTGTCGTCACATGCCCTCGACCAGGGGCGGGTTGACCAGCTGACCATGACTGGGGCTGTTTTCACCAACCTGACCCGGGATCATCTGGACTATCACGGTTCCATGGATGCCTACGGCGAGGCAAAGGCGAAACTGTTCGAGCGCGAGGAGCTGCATTTCGCGGTGGTGAACTTCGACGATCCGTTTGGCCGGCAGCTCCATGATCAGCTTGCCGGGAAGTGCGATCGTGTTCGCTACAGTCTGCACGAAGCACAGACCGAGTTGTGGCTGACTGGATTCGAACCGACGATGCACGGGTTCTCTGCCTCCGTCGATGGCCAGTGGGGCGCCTTCGAGGTGTCGGTCCCGCTTATGGGCAGTTTCAACGCCAGTAACGTGCTCGCGGCCATGGCCACCGTGCTTTCGCTGGGGGTTCCGGTAGATCGTGTCAAGGGCGCGGTTAGTGCACTACAGCCTCCTCCGGGGCGGCTGGAGCCTTTCACGGGCGCCGGCGGCGTGCGGGTGGTGGTGGATTACGCCCATACGCCGGATGCCTTGTCGAATGCACTTGCTGCGCTCCGCCCACATGTGACGGGCAAGTTGTTCTGCGTATTCGGCTGCGGCGGTGATCGTGACAGCGGCAAGCGCCCGGAAATGGCAAAAGAGGCGGAGCGTGCAGCGGATGAGGTGGTGGTGACCGATGACAACTCCCGTACCGAACTGCCGTCAGCCATCGTGCGGGATATTCTGTCCGGTTTCGCCAACCCGGAGCCAGTCACGGTTATCCACGATCGCGCAGAAGCGATCGCCCGCACTATTCGCCGGGCTGTTGAAGGCGATGTCGTGCTGATCGCAGGCAAGGGTCATGAAAGTTATCAGGAGGTTGCGGGCCAACGGCATCATTTCAGTGATGCTGAGCAGGTGCGCCATGTCCTTAAACTCAACGGAGGTGTGGCATGATGCGCGCCTTTTCCCTGGCCGAAGCCGCGGCGCTGACGGCAGGCCGTTGTAATGACGACTCGGCCGTGCATCGACAGTATTCCGCGGTGTCCACGGACACTCGCAAAATTCAGCAGGGCGATCTGTACGTGGCGCTGCGTGGTGAACATTTTGACGGCCACCGGTTTCTGGAAACCGCCCGCGACGCCGGAGCCGTTGGCGCTGTTGTCGACACCGCCGACGAGAGCGTGGCTTTGCCCCAGATCGTGGTATCGGACACGGTCGAGGCACTCGCCCGGCTCGCAGCGGGTAACCGCGACGAGAGCAGCGCACGCTTCGTGGCGGTGACCGGCAGTAGCGGCAAAACCACGGTGCGGGAAATGGTGGCGTCGGTTTTGTCCCAGTCGGGACCGACACTGGCAACTGAAGGTAACCTCAACAACCACATCGGCGTGCCGCTGACACTGTTCCGGCTTGCGCCAGAGCACTGTTACGGTGCGATTGAGCTGGGTGCCAGCGGACTGGGGGAGATTGCCCATACCGTGGCCATCACCCGTCCGGAAGTTGCCATTCTGACCAATGCCGGTCAGGCCCACCTTGAGGGCTTTGGCAGTTACGAAAATATTGTTCGGGCCAAGGGTGAAATTATTGACGGGGTGGCTGCTGATGGACTGGTCGTACTGAACGGGGATGATCCGGCGCTGGCCATCTGGAAGCAGCGGGCCGGCCGGCGCCCGGTCGCGGTGGTCTGCCGGCAGGCCGGTGAACTGGCGGATTATTATCCGTCGTCGGTGACCTCCGATATCCATGGACAAAGTTTCATCGCACATCATCGCGATGGCTGGCAGTGTAGCGTCACCCTGGCACTGCACGGTGATCACAACATTACCAATGCCTTGCTGGCCATTGCTGCGGCCCGGTCGCTTGGAGTGACCGATGACGCTGTTCAGCGCGGTCTCCGGGCACTGCAGGCGGTGAAGGGGCGCCTGCAGATGATCGAACTGGCTGCGGACCTGACGCTGATTGATGACAGTTACAACGCCAACCCGGCATCAATGCAAGCAGCTATCGGCGTTCTGGCGTCACGCCCGGGGACCCGTGTGGCGGTGCTCGGAGCAATGGCAGAACTCGGACCGGACAGTCATGCCCTGCACCGCGAGGTTGCGGCATTCGCCCGGGAACAGGGAATTGAACGCCTGGTCGTTGTTGGGCCAGGCGGAGAGGGGTATATCGACGGTTTCGGCGACGCCACCGAGATCTGCCAAACCCACACTGAGGCTGTGGACCGTGTGCTGGCCGACCAGCAGCGTCCGTTGACCGTGCTGGTCAAAGGTTCTCGCAGTTCCGCCATGGATCGCGTGGTGGAGGGAATAAAAGAAAAGGTGAATAACTCATGCTGCTCTGGCTGACAGAGGTTTTATCACAATATTTCACGGCATTGACCGTGTTTCAGTATCTGACACTGCGGGGCATCCTGGGCACGCTGACCGCGCTCGCCATTTCGCTGCTGATCGGCCCGCTGATGATACGCAAACTCAGTCAGTATCAGATTGGCCAGGCAGTTCGCGACGATGGGCCCCAGACCCATTTGAGCAAAGCGGGCACCCCGACCATGGGCGGGGCGTTGATCCTCGTGGCCATTGGCGTCAGTACCCTGCTATGGGCCGATCTCAGTAACCGCTACGTCTGGGTGACTATCCTGGTGACGCTGCTGTTCGGTGCCATTGGCTGGGTCGATGACTATCGTAAGGTGGTGGAGCGTAACCCCCGCGGTCTGCCTGCGCGTTGGAAATATTTCTGGCAATCGCTGATCGGCGCCACGGCGGCGGTTGTTCTGTTTTTCAGTTCCGCCCTGCCGCAGGAGACGTCGCTGTATGTGCCGTTTTTCAAGAATGTGTCGCTGACGCTGGGGCCGGTGCTTTTCATTCTGCTGACCTATTTCGTCATCGTGGGCAGCAGCAACGCGGTAAACCTCACAGACGGACTGGACGGCCTCGCCATCATGCCGACGGTGATGGTTGCCGGTGCGCTGGGCCTGTTCGCCTATCTCTCCGGACATGCCCAGTTTGCCAACTATTTGCTGATTCCCCATTTGCCCGGCACGGGTGAGCTGATTGTATTCTGCGGCGCGCTGGTGGGCGCCGGGCTTGGTTTTCTGTGGTTCAACACCTATCCGGCCCAGGTCTTCATGGGTGATGTCGGTGCCTTGGCGCTAGGCGCGGCCCTGGGTGTGGTGGCGGTCATCGTCCGGCAGGAAATCGTGCTGTTCATTATGGGTGGCGTGTTTGTGATGGAAACTGTCTCGGTGATACTGCAGGTTGCCTCGTACCGCCTGACCGGCCGGCGGATCTTCCGCATGGCACCCCTGCACCATCATTTTGAATTGAAAGGCTGGCCTGAGCCGCGCGTCATCGTGCGTTTCTGGGTCATAACTGTGGTTCTGGTTCTGATTGGCATTGCCAGTCTGAAACTCCGATAGGGTAAAGGCGTCTCCATGAGTGTCATTGCTTCAGATCGTCGCACACTGGTCGTAGGGCTCGGTAAAACCGGGCTTTCCTGCGTGCGTTATCTGTGCAATCAGGGGCGAGATGTGGCCGTGGCAGACAGCCGTCAGCACCCTCCGGGCCTGGAAGCGCTGAAGGTTGGCTGGCCGGAGGTGCCGGTATACACCGGGCCGTTCGACGCCGCGCTGTTCCAGACGTTCAATGAGCTGGTGGTGAGCCCGGGTATCAGTATTGAAAGCCCGGCCATCCAGTCTGCCCAGGCGCAGGGTGCGAAAGTCCGTGGCGATATCGACCTGTTTGCCGAAGCCGCTGACGCGCCCATCGTCGCCATTACCGGTTCCAATGGTAAAACCACCGTAACCACCCTGCTTGGGGAGATGGCGGCTGCCGCCGGCCGCCGCGTCGAAGTAGGCGGTAACATCGGAACGCCGGCTCTGGAATTGCTGGGGCGCGGTGCAGATCTGTACGTGCTGGAGCTGTCCAGCTTCCAGCTCGAGGCTACCGACGAACTCAACGCGCTGGCGGCGACGGTTCTCAATGTCAGCGATGACCATATGGATCGCTATCCGTCCAAAATGGCGTATTTCCAGGCCAAACAACGGATATTTCGCGGCTGCCAGAATGCCATCGTCAATCTGGATGATGCCCTCAGCACCCCAATGGCGAGAGATACCCTGCGTTTTCTGTGTTTCGGATTCCACCGTGTTAATCCGGAAACCTTCAGCACCCGTGAGGACGAGCAGGGCACCTGGATTACCTTCGGCTTCGATAACCTGCTGCTGGCGAGCGAGCTGAAACTGATGGGGCGCCACAACATCAGCAACGTCATGGCGGCGCTGGCGCTGGGGCACGCTGCGGGACTGCCGATGGAAACCATGCTGGCGGTGGCCCGTGATTTCCGTGGATTGCCTCACCGCTGTGAGTTCGTCCGCAGGCTCAACGACGTGGATTACATCAACGATTCCAAGGGCACCAATGTTGGTGCCACAGTCGCGGCGATCGACAGCCTGGCCCCCACGGACGGCAAGATCGTGCTGATTGCCGGGGGCGAAGGCAAGGGCGCGGATTTCTCACCGCTGGAGGCGCCGGTCACGCTGCATTGCCGCGCCGTGGTGCTGATCGGGCAGGACGCCAGCCTTATTGCCGAACGCGTGGGCGCCTCGGTCGAGGTTGTCTACGCAAGAACGATGGCGGAGGCGGTCACCGCCGCTTCCCGTCTCGCGCAGCCAGGTGACCGGGTATTGTTATCACCCGCGTGTGCCAGTTTCGACATGTTCCGCGATTACAGCGACCGTGGAGATCAGTTTCGCCGAGTGGTAGAGGGGGGGCTATGACGAACGCCGGTCTGTCTCTGTCCACTCGTCAGCAACTTGTCAGCGATTTGCGTCCGTTGCCGCTGCTGATCATCAGTTCTGTCGCCCTGCTGGTCATGGGCGTGGTGATGATTTCTTCGGCCTCCATGGATATAGCCGCTGAGTCTGCCGGAAACAGCTACCACTATGTCATCCGTCAGCTCCTGTTTGCCGGTGTCGGGTGTTTTCTGGCCCTGGTGGCGGTCAACGTACCGGTGGCCTGGTGGGAGCGCAGCGGCTGGTTGCTGCTTGGTGTCGGCCTGTTGGTGCTGGTGCTGGTTTTGACACCGCTGGGTCGCACGGTGAACGGCTCTACCCGCTGGATTCCGTTCGGCCTGTTCAATGTGCAGGTGTCAGAAGTGGCCAAACTGTGCCTGATTGCCTATCTGGCGGGCTACGTGGTTCGTCGCCGCGAAGAACTGTTGAACACCTGGCCCGGGTTTCTCAAACCGCTGGCGGTACTGGGGGTTGCCTCGATGTTGCTGGTGATCCAGCCCGACTTCGGTGCCACGGTGGTGCTGGTGACAGCCGCCGCGGGCATGATTTTCCTCAGTGGTGTCCGGCTTAGTCGTTTCATGCCGCTGATCGGCATATTGGTGGCTCTGGGCGTGGTGCTGGTTCTGACTCAGCCATACCGTCTGAAGCGGGTGGTCAGTTACCTGGACCCCTGGAAAGACCAGTTTGACAGTGGCTACCAGCTTACCCAGTCGCTGATTGCGTTCGGGCGCGGCGAATGGGCCGGTGTGGGGCTCGGTAACTCGATTCAGAAACTGTTCTATCTGCCCGAAGCCCACACTGATTTCATTTTCGCCATCATCGCCGAAGAGTTTGGTCTGATAGGGTCGCTCATCGTTCTCGGGCTGTTCACCGTGCTGGTCGTTACGGGCTTCGTGATTGCCCGTCGTGCCGAGCTTGCCAAGATGCCGTTTGCGGCCTGTTTCTCATACGGCATCACGCTGCTGATTGGCCTGCAGGCGGGCATCAATATGGCCGTCAGCACCGGATTGCTGCCGACCAAGGGCCTGACCTTGCCGCTGGTGAGCTATGGCGGCTCAAGTCTGATGATTACCTGCATTTCGCTGGGCATTCTGGCGCGTGTGGAAATGGAGCGGCTGGACCAGGAGCGGCTGGCGAAAGAGAAAAAAGGCGGCAAGCGCGTCCGGGGAGGTGCGGTCTATGACTGAATCGCGTCGGTTCCTGATGATGGCTGGCGGCACCGGTGGCCACGTGTTTCCGGCCCTGGCAACGGCGCGTACGTTGCAGGAGAAAGGCCACGAGGTGTTCTGGCTGGGTTCCGCGGGCGGCATGGAAGAGCGTCTGATCGGAGACACCGGAATACCACTGTCTCTGATCCATGTGTCAGGGCTCCGCGGCAAGGGCAAGCTGGCGTTGCTGACGGCACCGTTCCGGCTGCTCAGAGCCTTGGGGGAGGCCTTCACGGTAGTACGCAGGATCCGGCCCGATTGTGTGGTCGGTATGGGCGGTTTTGTCACCGGCCCGGGCGGTGTTGCAGCCCGGATCAGTCGTATTCCGCTGGTTATCCACGAGCAGAACGCCATCGCGGGGATGACCAACCGTATTCTGGCCCGGTTCGCCGATACCGTACTGGAGGCGTTTCCGGGAAGTTTCGACGCAAAGGTGATCACCCGCTGTACCGGTAACCCGGTTCGTAAGGATCTGGCGGCGTTGCCATCACCGGAGGCGCGCCTTGCGGGGCGTGAAGGCCGGCTGCGGGTGCTGGTCGTTGGTGGCAGTCTCGGTGCGCAGGTGTTCAACCAGCAGGTGCCAGAGGCGCTGGCGATGATGACCGAGGCCGAGCGGCCAGAGGTGCGTCACCAGTGCGGGGAGAGACATATCGAGGCCGCCCGCTCGGCCTATAAAAGCCATGGGTTAGAAGCGCCGGTCGAACCGTTTATCAAGGATATGGCGGAAGCTTACAACTGGGCGGATCTGGTGCTGTGCCGCTCCGGCGCACTGACCGTGTCGGAGCTGTGTGTGGCCGGTGTGGGCGCGATTCTGGTGCCTTTCCCCCATGCCGTGGATGACCATCAAACCAGAAATGGCCAGCAAATGGTGAACGCCAGGGCAGCGGTGCTGATACCGCAACCCAGGCTCAACCCCGAGACGCTGGCGGAGACACTGCGGGATCTGGCGAACGACCGGGCCCGGGTACTGAATATGGCGAAGGCAGCGAAATCGCTGGCTCGCCCGGATGCAACGGAGAGAGTCGTGAATTACTGTCTGGAGGCCGCTAATGGCTGATGTAACGAATCCGCCACTGGTCTATCAGGTGCCGGAAATGCGCCGTATCCGCCATATCCATTTCGTGGGTATTGGCGGCGCGGGTATGAGTGGCATTGCCGAGGTGCTCAAGAATCAGGGGTACGACGTCTCCGGTTCCGATATCCGCGAGGGCGCCGTCACCGACCGCCTGAAGGCGATGGGCGTTGAGGTACACATTGGGCACCGTGAATCGAACAGTGCCAAGGCGGACGTTGTGGTGGTGTCTACTGCCGTGGCCGCTGACAACCCGGAAGTGGCGGCGGCCCGCAACCGGCGGGTGCCCATTGTTCCCCGCGCCGAGATGCTGGCGGAAATCATGCGCTATCGCCACGGCATTGCCGTGGCAGGCACCCATGGCAAGACCACGACCACCAGCCTGATCGCCTCGGTGCTGGGCGAGGCGGGGCTGGATCCCACCTTCGTCATCGGCGGCAAGCTCAACAGCGCCGGCACCAACGCCCAGTTGGGTGGATCCCGCTATCTGGTGGCGGAGGCCGATGAGAGCGACGCGTCGTTTCTTCACCTGACGCCGGTGATTTCGGTGGTCACCAACATCGAAGCCGATCACATGGACACCTACGGCGGTGATGTCGAACGGCTCAAACAGACATTCGTCGACTTCCTGCACAATCTGCCGTTCTACGGCGTGGCCGTGATGTGCGTCGATGACGGTTTTGTGCGTGAGATCATTCCCCGCATTTCCCGGGCGATCATCACTTACGGTATCGAGAATCCGGACGCGGATTACCGTGCCGAGCAAATTACCTCCGACGGATTACGGACCCACTTTGTGGTGCGTCGCCCCGGCGGTCGTGCGGATCTTCAGGTCGAACTGAAAATGCCGGGCCGCCACAACGTGGCGAATGCCCTGGCAGCCATTGCCGTGGCCACCGATGAGGGGGTTGATGACGCGGCGATTTGCCGCGGGCTGGCCGGTTTCGCCGGGGTCGGACGCCGGTTCCAGGTGTATGGCGATTACCAGACGCCCAACGGTAACGTCACGCTGGTGGACGATTATGGCCATCACCCGACGGAAGTGGATGCAGTGATCCGTGCCGCCCGGGATGCCTGGCCGGGCCGCCGCATTGTCATGCTTTACCAGCCGCACCGGTTCTCCCGCACCCGCGACCTTTACGAGGACTTCGTCAAGGTGCTCTCCGAGGTGGACGGTCTGCTGCTGATGGACGTGTACTCCGCCGGCGAACCGGCAATTCCCGGCGCCGACGGCCGCGCTCTTTGCCGCAGCATCCGTCAGCGCGGGAATGTGGAACCGGTGTTTGTGGAAGACAACAACGAAATCGAACAGCTGCTGGCCAACACCCTGCAGGACGGTGATCTGCTGATCACCCAGGGGGCCGGCGATATTGGTGGTGTTGCAGCACGCCTGGCGGCGGCAGGAGTGATTGCCAGTGAGTGATGCGAAGCGCATGGATACACAGGGTTATCAGGCCTCCCCGGAAACGGTGCGCGCGCTGGGGCGTGTGGCGGTGTTCATGGGGGGGGACTCGGCGGAACGGGAGGTGTCGCTGAAAAGTGGCAACGCGGTACTGGCGGCACTGCAGTCCGCCGGTGTGGACGCCTACGGTGTGGATGTTCAGGGCTGCCTGCTGCGCACCGTGGACAGCCCCGAGTTTGACCGCGTGTTCATTGCACTCCACGGCCGCGGCGGTGAAGACGGCACGTTGCAAGCCATCCTGTCCCAGGCCGGGATTCCGTACACCGGCAGCGAGATGCTGGCGTCGGCCCTGGCGATGGACAAGTTGCGCACCAAGTACGTGTTCGAAGGCTGTGGTCTGCCGACACCGAAGTTCCGCGCCATGGGAGCGGTGAGCGAGGTTGACGACATTCTGCGTGATCTGTCGCTGCCCCTGAGTGTCAAGCCGTCCCGCGAGGGGTCAAGCATCGGTATCCGCAAAGTGACCAGCCGCGAGGAGCTGGCCGACGCCTACCAGGAGGCCAGTGCGCTGGATTCACTGGTGTTGGTGGAGGAGTGGGTCGAAGGGCCGGAGTTCACCGTCAGCCTGCTGCAGGGCAAGGCGCTGCCAGCCATCGGCCTGAGCACCGATCACGTGTTCTACGACTATGACGCCAAGTACCTGGCGGACGACACCCGTTACCGGATTCCCTGTGGTCTGGATCCGGAAAGCGAGCTCGAGTTGCAGCACCTTGCCCTCGACGCGTTCCGGGTGATCGGGTGCCGCACCTGGGGGCGGGTGGACATCATGCAGGACCGCGACGGCGGGTTCTGGCTGCTGGAAGTCAACACCGTGCCGGGCATGACCGACCACAGTCTGGTGCCCATGGCGGCCCGTGCTGCCGGGATCGGTTTTGAGGAACTGGTGGTGCGGATTCTCAAGGACACCCTGGAGGATCGCCATGCTTGAAAACCTTCTGATCCGGAGTCGGGCGGTACCGTCCGATCCCCCGCGGCGACGGGGGGCAACCACCCTCGGTCCCGAGCGGAACCGGTTCGGATTGTTGAAAGCGGTCCTGGCGGCGGTGCCCTGGCTCCAGGTGGGCATGGGCGCGGCGATTGTTCTGTTGGCGGCGATGGTGCCCTGGGGGACCGGGCAGGTGCTGAGCGCCATGGATCGCCAGGTCATGGCGATTGATGTGAAAGGCACCCTGATCGGAGAAAACCGCACGGATCTGGAGCGGAAAGCCGGCGACTGGATCGGCAAGAGCTTCTTCGCCACGGATCTCTCCGATATCAAGAGCGATCTGGAGCAGCGCCCCTGGATTGAATCGGCCGCGGTGCGACGGGTCTGGCCGGATCGGCTGGAGATCGAAATTCGTGAGAAAAAACCGCTGGCCTACTGGAATGGCGACCGGTTGGTGAGCCGCTCCGGCGAGCTGTTCTCTCCCGGAAATCCGGAAGTTGCCGGGCGCCTGCCGAGGCTGGCGGGGCCCGATGAGCGGGTCAAGGATGTTATCCGCATGGCCCGCACCATGAGTGAAACCCTGGGCGGGCACGGGCTGGGCTTTGCCGGTCTGACCCTCGAGCAACGGGGTGCCTGGACCCTGACCCTGGCCAACGGCATCCAGGTGGTGCTGGGGCGCGACCAGGTTGAGGAGCGTTTCGCGCGCTTTATTACGGTGTACGAAAACCGGCTGATCTCCCGCGAGGATGAAGTCAGCCAGGTGGATGCCCGCTACACCAACGGGGTGGCGGTTAAGTGGAAGTCGGACGTGTCCGGCTCCGGAAAAAAATCATAGCAACGTCAAATTCAGACCTACGGTTTGGTGAAACACATGTCATCGGTTGAAACGGAAAACATGATTGTCGGCCTCGATATCGGAACCTCCAAGGTGGTTGCGATTGTCGGCAAGCGCAAGATGGACGGGACCATTGAGGTGGTGGGCATCGGCTCGCACCCGTCACGGGGGCTGAAGCGTGGTGTGGTGGTGAATATTGAGACCACCGTGCAGGCCATCCAGCGCGCTGTGGAAGAGGCCGAACTCATGGCGGGGTGCCGGATTCACTCGGTGTACGCCGGCATCGCCGGCAGCCACATCAAAAGTCTGAACTCCCACGGCATTGTCGCTATCCGTGACCGGGAAGTGACCCAGGCGGACATCGACCGGGTGATTGATGCCGCCCAGGCGGTGGCGATTCCGGCGGATCAGAAGATCCTCCACATTCTGCCCCAGGAGTTCGTCATCGACAGCCAGGAGGGCATCAAGGAGCCCATGGGCATGTCCGGCGTGCGCCTGGAAGCCAAGGTGCATCTGGTGACCTGCGCCGTTAACGCCGCTCAGAACATCGAGAAATGCGTGAAGCGTTGCGGCCTGGAAGTGGACGACATCATCCTCGAGCAGTTGGCGTCCAGCCACGCGATTCTGACCGAAGACGAAAAAGAGCTGGGCGTCTGTGTGGTGGACATCGGTGGTGGCACCACCGATATCGCGGTGTTCACCGGTGGGGCGATCCGTCATACCGCGGTGATTCCCATCGCCGGCGACCAGGTCACCAATGACATCGCCATGGCGCTGCGCACACCGACACAGAATGCCGAAGAGATCAAGATCAAGTATGCCTGCGCGCTGACCCAGCTGGCCGGTGCCGATGAAACCATCAAGGTGCCCAGCGTCGGCGACCGTGCACCGCGGGACCTGTCACGACAGGCGCTGGCGGAAGTGGTTGAGCCCCGCTATGAGGAGCTGTTCACCCTGGTGCAGTCAGAGCTGCGCCGGTCCGGGTTCGAGGACCTGATTCCCGCAGGCATCGTGATTACAGGCGGTTCCTCCACCATGGAAGGAGTGGTGGAGCTGGCTGAAGAGATCTTCCACATGCCGGTACGGCTGGCCTGTCCGCAGGCGGTCTCCGGCATGACGGAGGTGGTCAACAACCCGATTTACGCCACCGGCGTGGGGTTGTTGATTCATGGTTTCCGCCAGATGGATCTGGGGCGGACACCTGTGCTCAAGGGTGAAGACGCACCCTCGCTGTTGGAGCGCATGAAAGCCTGGTTCACCGGTCACTTCTGACGGCACCGGGTAGCAGTAAAGAGAACAACGAAGGTATCTCGAAAACACAATCTCGAACAAACGGCCTGGAACAAGGCCGAAAACAGCACGAAGGAGTAGGGGAATGTTTGAACTCGTCGATAATGTCCAGCAAAACGCTGTCATTAAAGTAGTGGGTGTAGGTGGCGGTGGCGGCAACGCCGTTCGTCACATGCTTAACAGTGACATTGAAGGTGTGGAATTCATCTGCGCCAATACCGATGCACAGGCTCTGTTCGATATGGATGCCCGCCAGATCATCCAGCTGGGTGGCAACATCACCAAGGGCCTGGGTGCGGGGGCGAATCCGGAAGTGGGGCGCCAGTCGGCCCTCGAGGACCGTGATCGCATTGCCGAAGCCATCAAGGGCGCGGATATGGTGTTCATTACCGCCGGCATGGGCGGTGGTACCGGGACCGGCGCGGCTCCGGTAGTTGCCGAAGTGGCCCGTGAGCTGGGTATCCTGACGGTGGCCGTGGTCACCAAGCCGTTCCAGTTTGAGGGCGGTAAGCGCATGAGCGTGGCAGAATCCGGCCTGAAAGAGCTCGAGGAGAGCGTTGATTCGCTGATCACCATTCCCAACGAAAAGCTGTTGGCGGTGATGGGCAAGAAAACCAGCCTGCTGGACGCCTTTGCCGCGGCCAACGACGTACTGCTGGGTGCAGTGCAGGGCATTGCCGATCTGATTACCCGCAACGGCATGATCAACGTCGACTTCGCCGACGTGAAAACCGTGATGTCGGAAATGGGCATGGCGATGATGGGTACCGCCCGCGCAACCGGCGAAAACCGGGCCCGCGAAGCGGCCGAAGCGGCCATCCGCAGCCCGCTGCTGGAAGATATCAACCTGCAGGGTGCCAAGGGTATTCTGGTCAACATCACCGCGGGCATGGATCTCAACCTGGGCGAGTTCTCGGAAGTTGGCGACATTGTGCGTGAGTTCGCCTCGGATTCCGCGACCGTGGTTGTGGGTACCGTGATTGATCCGGAAATGACCGACGAACTGAAAGTGACTGTGGTGGCGACTGGCCTCGGTGGTGACCGTGAGAAGCCGACCAAGGTAGTGGACAATACCCGCTCCCTCGACGGCAAGACCGATTACAACCAGCTCGATCGGCCCGCAGTGCTGCGTCGTCGTGCCGTGGCCCATGGTAATGTGGCGATTGATCAGAGCAAGGAAAGCGAAGAGCAGGGAGTCGACTATCTCGATATTCCCGCATTCCTTCGCCGACAGGCTGACTGATAATCTGTTGCAACGGTGATCCGGAAACCGTTTCCCGACGAAAGAGGGAACCAGTGCGACGGATTGAGCGTGCAACTGATTACCATGTGTTGGCTTATTGTAAATTTCAGGCAAAGCCAGATTGGTTAAATGGTACTCAGTCTGACTTTCTGATATTCTCCGGGCAGATTTTTGCCTAGAATATCGCCAATTTGTGACGGAATGATGAACCGATGATCAGACAACGGACACTTAAAAACACTATCCGTGCAACCGGCGTGGGGCTGCATTCGGGGGAGAAGGTTTACCTGACCCTGAAACCTGCGCCCGTTGATTCAGGGATCATTTTCCGCAGAACGGATCTGGACCCGATGGTCGAGATCCGCGCCTGTGCCGAAAATGTGGGTGAGACCATGCTGTCCACGACGCTGGTGAAAGACGGTGTCCGTGTGGCAACAGTAGAGCATCTGCTGTCGGCCATGGCTGGTCTCGGAATCGACAACTGCTTTGTGGAGCTCAGTGCTGCCGAGGTTCCCATTATGGACGGCTCTGCCGGTCCGTTTGTGTTCCTGCTGCAGTCTGCCGGCATCGCCGAGCAGGATGCTGCCAAACGCTTTATCCGCATCAAGCGCGAAGTGACCATTGAAGAAGACGACAAGAAGGCCACCTTCCTGCCGTTTGAAGGCTTCAAGGTCAGCTTCGGGATCGACTTCGATCACCCCGTATTCAAGGGGCGCGCCCAGACTGCTACCGTTGACTTCTCCAGCACGTCTTTCGTGAAGGAAGTCAGCCGTGCCCGTACTTTCGGTTTCATGCGTGATATCGAGAAGCTGCGTGCCATGAACCTGGCGCTGGGTGGCAGTGTGGATAACGCCATCGTGGTGGATGACTACAAGATTCTTAACGAAGACGGTCTCCGTTACGATGACGAGTTCGTCAAACACAAGGTGCTGGACGCCATTGGCGACCTGTACCTGTTGGGCAACAGCCTGATTGGCGAATTCCGCGGCATCAAATCCGGTCACGATCTGAACAACAAGCTGCTGCGCAAGCTCAGGGCTGAAGAGGATGCGTGGGAAGTGGTTACCTTCGACGACGAGGCCACTGCTCCGATTTCCTACATGAAACCTGTGCTGGCGGCCCAGGCTTAAGGCTGGATGCTTTAATCCCGGACGTGGCTTGCGAGTTTTTCGAGAACCTCGCGTAATTGTTTGTCCTTCGTGTGCCCGGCTTCCTCTTTGAGGAGCCGGGCATTTTCGTTACTGAGCGGTGTTTTTTCCACTTTCGGCTTCTCGCGGAAACGCGGTGGCGCCACCTTCACTTTCAGTTTCCAGACAAAACGAAACATGTCATTGCTTCGCAGCTGCTCCATGATTTCGTGCTGGCGGAATCGGATCTGGCTGGCGGCGCCGGCGTTCTCGGCCGAAAGCACCAGTTCACCGTCGTGACAGGTCACGAAGCGCGCCCCGCGGGCCAGATGGTCGGGCAGGGCCGCCAGCACAATGGCTTCAGCCTGCTGATGGAGCTCCGCCTTGTTCATCAGTTCGCGAAGAACCGGTGCGCGGCGGAAGGTGTCCGGGGTCAATTTAAGGTCTGTTCTCTTTTTCATGGTCGCGGTTTTTCTCGACGACTCCGGTTACGATTGGTTACACTTCGGCACGGTTTGGAAGCAGCCCCTATATTACACTCCTTTTACATTGTCTCATGTGTGAATGTCCACGGGCTGCTGCGATAATTATGGTACGTAGTTGTTGCTAAGGATGGCAGGCCCGCGCAGAATGTCTGAGGCGCAACACTACAGGATCAGGTTGCGGCTCTTCTATGAAACCAGAAGACGATATGAACATAATTTTCGTTGGCAAGCGCCATGGAAAGTCCCGAGTGGTTGCTGTGAACGCCCCGGTCGCGGCCGGTCTGGTGGTAGTGATCCTCGGCTTGCTGGCGCTGGCAGGATGGTCCGGTTACAGGGTTGCCGTCAGTCAGGCTGACGCCGCCGAACCCACGCCCTCAGAGCTGGTCCTGGAGTGGCAGGCAAAGCTCACGGACCAGAAATCCGAGCTGGCGATGATTGAGCAGAACGTCCAGCAACAGGTCGACGCGCTGACACTGCGTCTGGGCGAAATGCAGGGGCGCTTGCTCCGCCTGGACGCATTGGGTCAGCGCTTTGTCGAGTCCGGGCTGGTTGCCAGTGACGAGTTCGACTTTGATCAGCCCGCGGCTGTGGGTGGCCCCGAGGATGAAGGGCTGGCGGGGGATTCGTTTACGGCCCCTGAGCTGACTTATATGATCGACCAGCTTGCCCGTCGTATTGACGACCGTGAGCAGCAGCTGCGGTTGCTGGATCAGGTCGCTTCCCGCCAAAAGCTTGAAGACGAACTGTTTGTGGAGGGTCGCCCGATCACCTGGGGGTGGCTGTCGTCCCGTTATGGCTATCGCTCCGATCCGTTTAACGGCAAGCGTACCTGGCACGCCGGCGTGGATCTGGCCGGCAAGGAAGGTAGCGACATTATCGCGGTCGCTGCGGGCGTGGTGACTTACGCGGACGAGCGTTACGGCTATGGTAATCTGGTGGAGGTGGACCACGGCGATGGCCTGGTGACGCGCTATGCCCATGCCAAGTCCATCGAAGTAAAGGTCGGCGACGTGGTCCAGAAAGGGCAGGTTGTGGCCCTGATGGGGAGTACCGGTCGCTCTACCGGCCCGCACGTGCATTTCGAAGTCATCCGTAATGGCAAATCGGAAAATCCGGAAACCTACATTCAGCGGGCCAGCCGCTGACCTTGCCGACCGGGGTCGGGACCGGCCCCACACCTTTCCCTTTTGTAACCACTCCCGTAATATCAGAATGTTACCCCGGGCTGGATGATGTCACAGGCGTAAATCTCGGCACTGTGAGCCCTGCCTTTTGTACTGTCGGCAAATAAGGTTAGAATGCCGGCTTCCTCCGATTAATCAAAGAAGCAGTGGTCTATGTTCACAAAGCTTGCAACGAAGATGTTCGGCAGTAAAAACGCCAGAGAAATCAAGAGAATGCGCAAGACGGTCCTGCGCGTTAACGAACTTGAAGAACAGTTTGGCAATTTGTCCGATACCGAGTTGCAAGGCAAGACCGCTGAGTTCCGTCGTCGGCTTGAGGACGGTGAAAAGCTCGATGCCCTTCTGCCGGAAGCCTTTGCCACCGTCCGCGAGGCCAGTCGCCGGGTGATGGGCATGCGTCACTACGATGTCCAGCTGATCGGTGGTATTACCCTGCATGAAGGCCACATCGCCGAAATGAAGACCGGTGAGGGTAAAACCCTGGTGGCGACGGCGTCTGTTTATCTGAACTCGTTGCCCGGCAAGGGCGTGCATGTCGTTACTGTAAACGACTATCTGGCTCGCCGTGATGCCGAGTGGATGGGCAAACTGTACCGGTTTCTCGGTCTGCAGGTAGGCGTGGTGGTGGCCGGTCAGGCTCCGGAAGAAAAGCGTGCGGCCTATCAGGCCGACATCACCTACGGTACCAATAACGAATTCGGCTTCGATTACCTGCGCGACAACATGGCGTTCAGCACCGAGGACAAGGTCCAGCGCGGTCTGCATTACGCCATTGTTGATGAGGTGGATTCCATCCTCATTGATGAAGCCCGGACCCCGCTGATCATCTCCGGCGCCGCCGAGGACAGTTCCAAACTGTACCAGGCCATCAACACCCTGATTCCGAACCTGGAGAAAGGTGAGGTCAGCGAGGAAGGCGAACCCAGCGGCGATTTCACCATCGATGAGAAGTCCCGGCAGGTGGAGCTGACCGAAGGGGGCCACGAAAAGGTCGAGGAGCTGCTGCTTGAGCGCGGTCTGCTGAAGGAGGGTGAAAGCCTCTACTCCGCGGCCAACCTGAGCCTGCTGCACCATGTGCATTCGGCCCTGCGCGCCCATCACCTGTTCCAGAAGGACGTTGACTACATTGTACAGGGTGATCAGGTGGTCATCGTCGACGAGCACACCGGCCGTACCATGCCGGGGCGGCGGTGGAGCGAGGGTCTGCACCAGGCAATCGAAGCCAAGGAAGGGGTAAGGATTCAGGCCGAGAGCCAGACGCTGGCCTCCACCACCTTCCAGAACTATTTCCGTCTGTACGACAAATTGGCGGGCATGACCGGCACCGCCGATACCGAAGCCTTCGAGTTCCGTCAGATTTACGGCCTGGATGTGGTGGTGATTCCGCCCAACAAGCCCATCCAGCGTATTGACTACAACGACCTGATCTACCTGACGCAGGAAGAGAAATTCCACGCCATCATTGACGAGATCAAGGACGTGACCGCCGAAGGTCGTCCCATTCTGGTGGGTACCGCCTCAATCGAAGCCTCCGAGCTGCTCTCGATGCTGCTTAAAAAGGCGCGTATCGACCATAAAATCCTCAACGCCAAACAGCACGAAAGTGAAGCCCAGATCATTGCCCAGGCCGGTCGCCCGGGGGCGGTGACCATTGCCACCAACATGGCCGGGCGCGGAACCGACATTGTGCTGGGCGGTAACTGGGAATTTGAAGTGGCGGGTCTGGAAAACCCGACCGAGGAGGAAGTCGCACGTCTGAAGGCGGAATGGACCGAGCGCCACAATCAGGTGCTGGATGCGGGCGGCCTGCACATCATCGGTACTGAACGCCACGAGTCGCGTCGCATTGACAACCAGTTGCGTGGCCGTGCCGGCCGCCAGGGTGATCCGGGTTCCTCCCGTTTCTTCCTGTCGCTGGAAGATAACCTCATGCGCATTTTTGCCCCCGATCGGGTCAAGAGCCTGATGCAGGCAATGGGCATGAAGAAAGGCGAGGCCATCGAGCACCGGATGGTGACCAACGCCATCGAAAAATCCCAGCGCAAGGTGGAAGGCCGCAACTTTGATATGCGGAAAACCCTGCTGGAGTACGACGACGTCGCCAACGATCAGCGTACGGTGATCTATGAGCAGCGGAACGAAGTCATGTCGTCGGCCGATGTGTCGGACATGATCAATACCATCCGTGAAGACGTTGTGGATGCCCTGGTCAGTGAATACATTCCCCCCCAGAGCATGCCGGAGCAGTGGGATGTGGCCGGGCTCGAATCGCAGCTGCAGTCGGAAATGGCGATCGACCTGCCGGTACAGAAGTGGCTGGACGAGGACAGCAAGCTCTACGAAGAGAGTCTGCGCCAGAAGATTCTTGACGCCATTGTCAGTGAGTACCAGGCCAAGGAAGCCATTGCCGGTGCCGAATCCATGCGCAAGTTTGAAAAGCAGGTATTCCTGCAGGTACTGGATACGCTGTGGAAAGAGCATTTGTCGAACATGGACCACCTGCGTCGTGGTATTCACCTGCGCGGCTATGCCCAGAAAAACCCGAAGCAGGAGTACAAGCGCGAAGCCTTCAATCTGTTTGAAACCATGCTCGAGACCATGAAGCGCGACGTTACCCGTGTACTGTGCCACGTGCGTGTACAGAGTCGGGAGGAGATGGAAGAGGTGGAGCGCCGCCGTAAAGAGGAGCTGGAGCGGGAACTGGCTCAGGCCAAGCTACGCCATGATGAGACCAGCGCGACGGCCCAGAAGCAGCGCGAAGACGGCGACCGGGAGAATCAGCAGGGCACTCCGGAAACCTTCGTACGGCAGGAGCGTAAGGTGGGGCGAAACGAGCCCTGCCCCTGCGGGTCCGGGAAGAAGTACAAGCAGTGCTGCGGTAAGGTCAGCTAGAACGGCGACCATTCAGTAAGCCAGATGGCCCGCACTCTGACGTTGTCAGGCTGCGGGTTTTTCGTTACAGCGGAAACGGTTTCACGAACACATCAGGAGAGTCAGCATGGCAGTAGGTCCAGGCACCTTGCCCGAATTTTTTCCGATTGCCGGCGTCCGGCTCGGTATTGGCAGCGCGGGCATCAAAAAGCCCGGCCGCAAGGATCTGGTGGTCTTTGAACTTGCCCCGGGCAGCCGGGTGGCGGGTATTTTTACCCGTAACCAGTTCTGTGCCGCACCGGTGACGGTGAGTCGTCGTCACCTCGCGCAGGGACAGCCGCGTTATCTGCTGATCAATACCGGAAACGCCAATGCCGGCACCGGCGAGCGCGGCATGACCGACGCGCTGACTTGCTGTCAGGCGCTGGCGGATGCGGCCGGGGTGGACGCTGCCGCCGTGCTGCCGTTTTCGACCGGCGTGATCGGAGAGCCACTGCCGGTGGAGAAAATCGTGTCGGCCTTGCCTGACGCTCTGGCGAACACCGGTGAAAGCCACTGGGCCGAGGCGGCTTCCGGCATCATGACCACCGACACCCGCCCCAAGGGGGCTTCCGTTCAGGTGGATCTGGGCGGTCACACGGTGTCGATCTCCGGTATCAGCAAGGGCGCGGGCATGATTCGCCCGAATATGGCCACTATGCTGGGGTTTATTGCGACCGACGCGAACATTTCCCCGGATGCATTGGCGACTCTGGCCGCTGAGCTTGGCGAAAAATCCTTCAACCGCATCACCATCGATGGCGATACCTCTACCAACGACGCCTGCATGCTGATTGCCAGTGGCCAGTACGATGGTCCGGAAATTTCCGCAGACAGCCCCTTGCTGCCCGAGCTGCGGGAGGCATTGGAACAGATCTACCTGGAGCTGGCCCACGCCATCGTCCGTGACGGCGAAGGGGCCACCAAATTTGTCACCATTGAAGTGAGCCGTGCCGCCAACCAGCAGGAGGCGCTGGACGTGGCCTACACCGTAGCGCATTCGCCGCTGGTGAAGACCGCACTGTTTGCCTCCGACCCCAACTGGGGCAGGATTCTGGCAGCGGTGGGGCGGGCCGGCGTCGAGAATCTGGATCTCAACGCCCTGGAAATTTACCTCGGGGACGTTTGCCTGGTGCGCAACGGCGGCCGCGCCGAGGATTATTCCGAGGACCGCGGGCAGGCGGTGATGGATCGCGAGGAAATCACCATTGCCATAGATCTGAACCGGGGCGACGTATCGGAGCGGGTCTGGACCTGCGATTTTTCCCACGATTACGTCACCATCAACGCCGAGTATCGCACCTGACCATGGCGTTCCGGGAAATCCACGTGGCGGTGGCGGTGATTGTCCGCGAGCACAGGGTACTGATCGCCCGGCGTCCGGATCATGTGCATCAGGGCGGACTGCTGGAGTTCCCCGGTGGCAAGGTGGAGGCCGGGGAAACGGTACGGCAGGCGCTGGTGCGGGAGATCCGCGAGGAAACCGGCCTGCGGGTTCCACTGGATTCGCTGCGCCCGGTGATTGAAATCCGTCATGATTACGGTGACAAGCAGGTCTTTCTGGATGTCTGGCGAACCGACGACGCCGCTGGCGAGGCCGAGGGTCGCGAGGGCCAGCCTGTTCAGTGGTTGCCCATCGACGAACTGCGGGACGACGAATTTCCGGCGGCCAACCGGCCGATTATCCGGGCACTCACGCTGCCCTCGTGGCTGGCAATAACCGGCGCTTTTCACGCACCCGCGGATCTGGTGAATCAGTTCCAGGAGCGGGTGAGCATTGCCCGGCCGGCGCTGGCAGTGCTGCGGGCGCCTGCGCTGAACGAATGGGAGTATCAGGCTGTTGCCCGTGACCTGGTGATGATCGGGCGCGATCATGGCACCGCGCTTGTGTTGCACGGTGGCCCCGAGCGTCTGGACCTGGTGCCGGAGGCCGCCGGCCTGCATCTGCCCTGGCGCGAGGCAGTGGCGTGTCGTGCTCGTCCCGTGCCAACAGGCAAATGGCTGGGGGTGTCCTGCCACAATGATGGTGAAGTTGCCCACGCGCTCGCGCTGCAGGCGGATTACATTACGCTCGGGCCGGTTGCGCCGACGGCCTCCCATCCCGGTGCCCCGGTAATGGGTTGGGACGCATTCCGCAGGCAGGTTAGGGCGGCGTGCATGCCGGTCTATGCCCTTGGCGGGCTGACGCCGGCTGATCGGGAGATGGCGATCGACAGCGGTGCCCAGGGAATCGCGGGCATCAGCCTTTGGTGGCCCGGTGTCTGATAAACGTCAGAGCGGGACGTGGCAGGGGTCTGCTACCCTGATCAATGACGAGATCATGAATTCAGTATTATCAGTCCCGGAATGCCGGGCACAGGAGAGCCGGTGAGCAAACTGACGCACCTCGATGGCAAGGGCGAAGCCCGCATGGTGGACGTGACCGCCAAGGACGTGACAGAGCGCGAGGCCCGCGCCGAAGCGCGCATCCGTATGGCGCCGCAAACCCTTGCGATGATCGTGGACGGCCAGCATCCAAAAGGGGATGTGTTGGCGGTGGCTCGTATAGCCGGCATTATGGCCGCGAAGAAAACCCATGAGCTGATTCCCCTGTGCCATTCGCTGAACCTGAGCTCGGTGAAAGTGGAGCTGACGCCGGGAGCCGATGGCGAATCAGTGCATATCCTTACTTTCTGCAAACTCTCCGCCCAGACAGGCGTCGAGATGGAGGCGTTGACCGCCGCCAGTGTGGCCGCGCTGACACTGTACGACATGTGCAAGGCGGTTGACCGCGGCATGGTGATCGACGGCGTTCGCCTGCTGGAAAAGAAAGGTGGTCGCAGTGGCCACTGGTCCGCTTCTGCTCCGGCGTCGTAAAGCCTTGGGAGTGAACCCAGCCGGAGGAACGGACAGTGCAGAGACTACGCCAAGCGGGCAGCCCCATGATAGAATGCGCGGCCCGATTGATTGAACCACGAGGAAACACTGTGGCTGTTCGTTACATCCAGACCTGCCGGTTGCCCACGCCGTTCGGGGTATTCGATATGCACGGCTTCGAAGAGCCTGACACCGGCAAGGAGCATGTGGCACTGACGTTGGGTGATCTGAACAGCAGTGAACCCATGCTTGCCCGCACCCATTCCGAGTGTCTCACTGGTGATGCCCTGTACAGCATGCGCTGTGACTGCGGTTACCAGCTTGAAGAAGCCCTGCGAAGCATTGCCCGGGAAGGCCGGGGCATTCTCATGTATCTGCGTCAGGAAGGTCGTGGCATCGGGCTGTTGAACAAGATCCGCGCCTACAACCTGCAGGATCAGGGGGCGGATACCGTGGAGGCCAACGAGAGGCTGGGGTTTGCGGCGGATCTGCGGGATTACAGCATGTGCAAGGACATGCTGGAACATCTTGGGATCTCAAGCCTTCGGCTGATGACCAATAACCCCCGCAAGGTGGACGCGTTGACGTCTTACGGCATCGACATCACCGAGCGGGTTCCGCTCCACGTCGGTCGTAATCCTCACAACGAGCACTATCTCGATACCAAGCAAAGCAAGCTGGGCCACTGGCTCGAGACCCACCAGGACGACGATCCGCAAGGGTGATGTAACCGGCCAACCGGCTAACCGGCCTCCGCAGGGAGCCGGTTGGCGTCGCAGGGGCAGGGGGTTACTTGACCGCTTTCAGGGTCTGGTGACGCAGTCGCTCCAGGCGAACCTCAATGGCGCGGCGAATGCCGTCCGCGTCCAGCCCGCAGTCGCTGAGTAGCTCCCCGTGTTTGCCGTGATCAATGAAAGTGTCCGGCAGCCCAAGTTGCAGTACTGGCTGGCATCGATCACGGCTGTTCAGAAACTCTGTCACGGCACTGCCGGCACCGCCGGCGATGGTGTTTTCCTCCAGCGTCACCAGCAGGCTGTGGCGTTCCGCCAAAGAGAGGATGAGTTCTTCATCCAGCGGCTTCACGAAACGCATGTCCGCCACCGAGGCACCCAGCGCTTCGGCCGCCTCCAGCGCTGGTGTCAGCAGTGTGCCGAAGTTCAGTATGGCCACCTCTCGCCCCTCCTTTACCACGCGCCCCTTGCCGAGCGGGAATGGCGTCAGCGCCGGCACAATCTCCGCGCCCGGTCCGGTGCCGCGGGGATAGCGCACCGCCGCCGGGCCCTCGTACATTAACCCGGTTTGCAGGAGTTGACGGGTTTCGTTTTCGTCCGAGGGCGTCATCACCACCATGTTGGGGATGCAGCGCAGAAAACTGATGTCGAAGGCGCCGGCATGGGTCGGTCCGTCCTCGCCCACCAGGCCCGCGCGGTCGATGGCGAACAGTACGTCCAGGTTCTGGATGGCGACATCGTGGATGAGCTGGTCGTAGGCTCGTTGCAGAAACGTGGAATAGATGGCCACCACCGGTTTGGCACCGTCGCAGGCCAGGCCAGCTGCAAGGGTGACTGCGTGCTGTTCAGCGATCGCCACATCATGGTAGCGATCCGGGAAACGCTCGGAAAACGCCAGCAGATCCGAACCCTCACACATGGCAGGGGTAATGCCGACAACCCGTTCGTCCTGTGCTGCGGCGTCGCACAGCCATTGGCCGAAGACGTTGGCGTATTTAGGCCTGGATGCCTTGGGCTTGACCGGCTCGGGCTTGCTCGCCGGAACGGGGTCGATCTTGTTGATGGCGTGGTAACCGATCGGATCAGCCTCAGCCGGCGCAAAGCCCTTGCCCTTGGTGGTGACCACATGGAGAAACTGCGGGCCGTCGAGCTCGCGGATGTTCTCCAGGGTTTCCACCAGCAGGGGCAGGTCGTGACCGTCGATGGGCCCGATGTAGTTGAAGCCCAGTTCCTCGAACAGAGTGCCCGGGGCGATCATACCCTTGAAATGCTCTTCGGTTTTCTTCGCCAGCGCCATCAGATTGGGAGCGCCCTGCAGGACTTTCTTGCTGCTGTCGCGTACCTGATT
Organism: Pseudomonadota bacterium; assembly: GCA_051750305.1. Classification (GTDB taxonomy): domain Bacteria; phylum Pseudomonadota; class Gammaproteobacteria; order Pseudomonadales; family Oleiphilaceae; genus Marinobacter. The sequence goes on from JBNJJM010000008.1 coordinate 42,790, forward strand.
GTAAGTACGGCTGGCCAGCAGCTTGGCAAAGTAGTTGGACAGCCCGCCAACGTTGCGGGAGATCGACATATCGTTGTCGTTCAGCACCACCAGCATATCGGCGTGCAGGTGGCCGGCGTGATTGAGCGCCTCAAAAGCCATGCCGGCGGTCATCGCACCATCGCCGATCACGGCGATGCTTTTGCGCCCGGTGTTCTGCATGCGGGCGGCCATCGCCATGCCCAGTGCCGCGCTGATGGAGGTGCTGGAGTGGCCTACACCAAAGGTGTCGTACTCACTTTCGGCGCGTTTGGGGAAGCCTGCCAGCCCGCCCTTGCGGCGAATGCTGCCCATTTGCTCGCGGCGGCCGGTGAGAATCTTGTGGGGGTAGGCCTGGTGGCCCACATCCCAGACCAGCCGGTCCTCGGGGGTGTTGAAGGCATAGTGCAGGGCTACCGTCAGCTCGAGCACTCCAAGGCCCGCGCCGAAGTGGCCGCCGGTCTGGCCAACCGACCACAACAGGAATGCCCGCAGCTCGCGCGCCAGCTGGGTCAACTGCTCAGCCGGCAGTTCCCGCAGCTGGTCCGGAGTCTCAACCCGGTCCAGAAGCGGCGTATTGGGCCGCTGTGGCGGGATTTCCTTGAAAATATATGTGTCCTGCATCTGCTGGGGTCTTTTCCGGTCTATATGTGACAAATCAGTGAATGATAGTGTGCGCTTCCGGCCCTGGATCAATCAATGGGTGCGGGCGACGACGTAATCGGCGATGGCGCGCAACGGATCCGCCTCGGAGCCAAAGCCGGCAAGACTATCCTGCGCCAGTTGCTTCAGTTGCGCCAGGTGATCCCGTGCGCCCTGAATACCTAAAAGCGACGGAAAGGTGGGTTTGCCCCGGGCCTGGTCCGAGCCCTGGGGCTTGCCGATCACCGACGTATCGCCTTCGATGTCGAGCAGATCATCCTGTACCTGGAATGCCAGCCCCAGAGCGCGGGCGTAGTGACTCAGGTCTTCCAGCTGCTGTGCGGTCACGTCCGCTGCGGTCAGGGCGCCCATGCGCACGCTGGCTTCAATGAGGGCGCCGGTCTTGTGGCGGTGCATGGTTTCCAGTTCGTTGAGGGTCAGTGCCTTGCCCACGGATGCGAGATCAATCGCCTGGCCGCCCACCATGCCACCGTGCCCGCTCGCCAGGGCCAGCTCGCGCACCAGTGCCAGTCGCGTGGTGTCGCTCAGCCCGGGCGCCTCTGCCAGCCAGCCAAACGCCATGGCCTGCAGGGCATCGCCCGCGAGAATGGCGGTGGCCTCGTCGAACGCAATGTGGGCGGTTGGGCGCCCGCGGCGCAGCTCGTCGTTGTCCATGGCGGGCAGATCGTCGTGAATCAGCGAATAGGCATGCACCAGCTCCAGCGTGCAGGCCGGCACCAGCGCCTTGTCCGCCGGCTGCCCCACCGCCTTGGCTGCGGCCAGGCAAAGGGCCGGCCGAATGCGCTTGCCACCGCCCAGTACGCCATAGCGCATGGCTTGCTGCAGCCGGCCAGAGGCCTGGCCGTTGGCGTCAATGCGCGTGTCCAGCTCGGCGTCGACACGCGCCCGCGAGGTTTCCAGAAAGCTTTCCGCAAGCAGGGGTTGCGCGGTCATCAGGCCGACTCATCCGGGGTGAACGGTCGCGTTTCCAGGCTGCCGTCGCTGGTTTGAACCAGCTGTTCAACACGCTGTTCCGCCGTCTTGAGCGCCTGCTGACATTCGCGGGTGAGCTTCACGCCGCGCTCGAAGGCAGCCAGTGACTGCTCGAGAGAGAGTTCACCCTGCTCCAGGTCGCGAACCAGCTTCTCCAGCTCATCAAGGGATTTTTCAAAGTCGGCGATGGATGTTGCGCCTTGTTCACCGGCCATCGGGGCCTCCGGTTGCTTCGCGGGATTTCGCGGATTATATCAAAGGTTAGCGGCTATCGCTGCCAGCAGAACCGACGTTGTTCGCCAGGTTCGCCCATCGGTAGCCAGCTTTGTTCCGTGACGCGGATTTCTCCGCAGCGGCTCACCGACACCACAGTCGTGGCACGGGTGCCGTAATCACCACCCACAATGAACGGCGACGACAGGAAACGCTCGGTTTCCAGCCCAACCCCGGTGTCCGGCAGCTCGTGATCGGGCGCCGGGGTGGTGTCTTGCAGCAGCGGGATCAGCGCCTGATGCAAACGGTCCGAAGCGTTGGCGGGCGTCGCCGCAAGCAGCTGCGCCATGGCGGTGCGCAGTTTGAGCAGTTTCGGCCAGGGGCTTTGCAGCAGATGATTGCTGAGGCCGTAGGTTCCGCGATGCAGGTCACGACCCGGGTGGGCGTCGCGATTACTGAAGTACCAGCCGGCCAGTTTGTTAAGGTGAATCAGATTGAAGCCGGAGTACCGGGCCTGTTGTTCCGCGAGCCGGGGGTGGAAGGCCTCCGCCGGCTCGGACAGGGCCCGCAGCGGCAGTTCGCCGCGGCTGGCTTGCCCCGCCTCGGCGCTGCCCTCGCGCACATTGGTGACCGCGGCCACCTCACCCTCGCGGGTAACGGCGAGCCAGGTGCCGCCAGAGAGCAGATCGCGGCCAGCAAGTACCGGTGGGGTGTCCCCCTCCTGCCACCATTCCATAGCGGCCGTGGGCCGGCGGAAGAATTCGTCGCGGTTGGCGGCAACCACTAGCGGGTAGTCCGGATGCTGTCCTAATGAAAAGGCAATCAGGCACATAGTGTTCGGGGCGCTCTCATAATGAACTCGGCTGCGTCGGTGTGTATCATACCAGCCTCATTAATTGTCCGGGTGTGACGGTACCATGACCCTGTTGAGCGTATTTGCCCTTTATCTGGCGCTGGGCGCCTTCGCCGGGACCCTGGCGGGGCTTTTCGGCATCGGCGGCGGGCTGGTCATTGTGCCGGTGCTTATCTTCAGTTTCGGGCTTCAGGGTATCAGCTCGGAAGTGGCCGCGCACATGGCGGTAGGCACGTCACTGGCCACCATCGTATTCACCTCTCTCAGTTCCATCCGTTCCCACCACCTGCACGGGGCGGTGCGCTGGGACATCTTCCGGCCCATGACCATCGGCATTGTGGTCGGGGCATTGGTGGGGGCCTGGACGGCCTCTTTGCTCAGCGGCCCGGCCCTGGAACTTGTCATCGGTGTTTTTGTCATTCTGGTGGCCGTAAAAATGATTCTCGAGGTGAATCCGAAGCCGGGGCGTGTGGTGCCGGCATCAGGCGGTCTGGGAGCCGCCGGCGGTGGCATAGGCTGGGCGTCTGCCATCTTCGGTATCGGCGGCGGGACGCTGACCGTACCTTACCTGAGCTGGTGCAATATCAAAATGCAGCAGGCCGTGGGCACTTCCGCGGCGTGTGGCCTGCCAATCGCCCTGGCCGGCGCCCTGGGTAACATCTGGACCGGCTGGGGCCACGCCCGATTGCCGGAACTGACGGTAGGTTTCATTTATTTGCCGGCCCTGCTGGGCATTATTCTCACCAGTGTGGTGTTTGCGAGAGTGGGCGCCAACCTCGCCCACCGGCTGAACGCCCGCTTTCTGAAACGAATTTTCGCCATCATGCTGATCCTGGTCGGCATCCGCTTTCTTCTGAGCTGAGAGGTTTCTGATGCTGCAGCATCCGCAGATTGATCCCGTGGCCATTTCCCTGGGACCGCTGAAAATCCACTGGTACGGCCTGACCTACCTGGTGGGCTTTGTCGCCGGCTGGTGGCTGGGCCGGCTGCGGGCCCGCAAACCCTGGTCACCGCTGAATGAGGACCAGGTGGGTGATCTGCTGTTCTATATCGCCCTGGGCGTGATTCTGGGTGGTCGTTTCGGTTATGTGGTGTTCTACAACTTCGACGCCTTCATTGCCGATCCGCTCTGGTTATTGCGGGTGTGGGAGGGCGGAATGTCCTTCCACGGCGGTCTGCTCGGGGTGATCCTCGCCATGTGGTGGTATGGCCGCAAGGTGGGCAGTGGTTTCTGGCGGATGGCAGATTTTGTCGCCCCGTTGGTGCCCGTTGGCCTTGGTGTTGGCCGTATTGGCAACTTCATCAATGGCGAACTCTGGGGCAAGCCGACGGACGTTCCCTGGGGCATGGTGTTTCCACAAGCACCGGATGCCCTGGCGCGCCACCCGTCCCAGCTCTACCAGTTTGCGCTGGAAGGCGTGCTGTTCTTTATCATTCTGTGGTGGTTTTCCGCCAAACCCCGTCCACGGATGGCGGTTTCCGGCCTGTTCCTGGTGTGCTACGGCGTGTTCCGTTTTCTGGTCGAATTCGTGCGGCAGCCGGACCCACAGCTGGGCTATCTGGCCTTCGACTGGCTCACCATGGGCCAGGTGCTGTCGTTCCCGATGATACTGGCCGGTGCCGGCCTGATGTTTATTGCTTATCGCAGAGGTGTTGAATGAAAGCCTACCTTGATCTGATGAGAGATGTGGTCGACAACGGTCTCGACCGGGGCGACCGCACCGGCGTGGGCACGCGCTCTGTCTTTGGGCGCCAGATCCGCTTTGATCTGCAGGACGGTTTCCCGCTGGTGACCACGAAGAAAGTCCACCTGCGCAGCATCATCCAGGAACTGCTGTGGTTCCTCCGGGGCTCCACCGACAACACCTGGCTGAAAGAACGCAACGTCTCCATCTGGAACGAATGGGCGCTGGACAACGGCGACCTGGGTCCGATCTACGGCAAACAATGGCGCAGCTGGCACTGCCCGGACGGCAGCACCGTTGACCAGATCAGTGAGTTGATCGAGCAGATCCGCCACAAACCCAACTCCCGCCGGCTGATTGTCTCTGCCTGGAACCCGGCCGAACTCCCGGACGAATCCATCGGTCCCCAGGACAACGTCCGTCAGGGCCGCATGGCGCTGGCACCATGTCATTGCCTGTTCCAGTTCTACGTCGCGGACGGCAAGCTTTCCTGCCAGCTTTACCAACGCAGCGCCGACCTGTTTCTGGGTGTCCCGTTCAACATCGCATCCTACGCGCTGCTCACGCACATGATTGCCCAGCAGTGTGATCTTGGTGTCGGGGAGTTTGTTCATACCTTTGGCGACTGCCACCTGTATCAGAATCACCTGACCGACGACATTGTCTTCGAGCAACTGAAGCGGAAGCCGCGGGCATTGCCCGAGCTGGTCATCAAACGTAAGCCGGATTCGATTTTTGAGTACGAGCTGGAAGATTTCGAGTTTGAGGGGTATGACCCTTATCCTGGGATTAAGGCTCCTATTGCGATTTAAGCTCTGCAGTCTGACTCTGATGTTTGCTCGCAAGGGTGTGGGGAAGGCTTTCCAAAAATGTGCGGAGCCAGGGATGGCGGAGCCCAAGCCGCGCATGGATGCCTTGAGGCGTTTTTTGGAAAGTCTTCCCCGCACCCTTGCAGCCCCCAAGTTCAAGAGGAAAAGTAATGCGCAAGGCACTGATCGTCGCCATGTCCCGTAACCGGGTCATCGGTCGAAACAACAAGCTGCCGTGGTATCTGCCGGGCGATCTGCGGTACTTCAAGCAGGCCACCATGGGCAAGCCCATTATCATGGGGCGGAAAACCTGGGATTCCATCGGCCGACCCTTGCCCGGGCGGATGAACGTGGTTATTTCGCGGAACGCGGAATGGGAAGCGCCCGCGGGTACCGTCGCGGCAACGTCTCTGCAGGAAGCGCTGGTCAAAGCCGAGGCTCAGGCGGAAATCGAGGGTGGGGATGAAGTGATGATTATCGGCGGTGGGCAGATCTATGCCGAGGCCCTGCCGACGGTGGATCGGATCTACATCACCCGGGTTCATGCGGAAATCGAGGGCGATGCGTTCTTTCCGGAAGTGAACTGGGATGAATGGGAAGAAATCGGACGGGAGGATTTCTCCGCGTCCGATAACAACCCTTACGACTACAGTTTCGTCGTCTATCAGCGCTTGGCGTCAGCCTGACGGGGAGGGCGCTTGCCGGCCGGCTTGCCACCCTTGCCCGGGGGTTTGCCCTTGGGGCCAGGGCCGCCGCGGCCTTTCGGCCCCTTCTTGAAACCAGGCTTGAAGCCGGGCTTGCCGCCAGGGCGACCACCGCCGCCTTTGCGATCGCGGCGCGGCGCAGAGGCAGACACCACTGGCAGGGCTTCTGGCTGCTCCAGCGGCATGGAGCCAGGCTGCAGCGCCTCCATCCAGCACGCCAGGGCCCCGGCGACCATCGCCATGTCCATGTCATTGCGCTCGGCAATCTCATCCAGCAGCGCCATTGACTTGGCCAGCTTGCGGTCTTCGGCAAAGCCCAGCAACTGTTGCTCGAATTGCTGCTCACGCATTTTCTTCAGATCCGTGGGCGAGGGCAGCTCATAGGCTTCCATCGGCGAGTTGGTGGCACGCTCCAGGGTGCGCAGCCAGCTGCGTTCACGCGGAGTCACCAGCAGGATCGCCTTGCCTTCACGGCCAGCACGGCCGGTACGGCCAACCCGGTGGATGTAAGCTTCAGTGTCGTATGGCACGTCGTAGTTGATGACGTGAGTAATCCGTGGCACATCCAGGCCCCGCGCCGCTACGTCAGTCGCCACGATAATGTCTTTCTTGCCGCGCTTGAGATCTTCAACCGTCTGCTCACGCTGACGCTGGTTGAGATCACCGTTCAGCGGTGCCACCGCGTGGCCGCGGGCAGAGAGCTTCTCGGCCAGCAGTGTGGTTTCCGCCTTGGTACGCACGAAAATGATCGAGGCATCAAAGGGTTCCACTTCAAGAATACGGGTCAGGGCGTCCAATTTGCGCTCGGCGTAGACCGGCAGCACGAACTGGGAAATCCGCTCGACGGTGCGGGTTTCGCTCTCGATTTTTACCTCGGTGGCGTTACGCAGATAGGTCTGCGCCACTTTCTTGATCTGAGGTGGCATGGTGGCCGAGAACAGAGCGCGCTGGCAGTTCTCCGGTGTTTTGGCCAGTATCGCCTCCACATCGTCAATAAAGCCCATGCGCAGCATCTCGTCCGCTTCGTCCAGCACCAGGGCTTTCAGATTGTCCAGCTTCAGGGTGCCACGGCGAAGATGATCCAGCAGGCGGCCCGGGGTACCGACAATCACCTGGGCGCCGCGCTTGAGCGCTTTCAGCTGGGGATAAAAATCCTGGCCGCCATAAATGGGCAGCACATGAAACCGGCTGAATTTGCTGGCGTAGGTCGTAAAGGCTTCCGCCACCTGGATGGCGAGCTCCCGGGTGGGGGCCAGTACCAGAATCTGCGGATCCATCACGGACGCGTCGATCCGGCTCAGCAACGGCAGCGCGAACGCTGCGGTCTTGCCGGTGCCGGTCTGGGCTACGCCAAGAAGGTGGTTGCCAGCAAGCAGAGCGGGAATGGCCTGGGCCTGGATCGGGGACGGAGTTTCATAGCCGACGGCGGTCACAGCTTCAAGAACGGCTGAATCCAGACCAAGTTCGGCAAAAGACAATTCTGACATTAATGTACTCGGAATTCGGAGGGTAAAGCATTGCATTGCAATGCATGATGTGGGCGCATTATAGCCCGTTTGTCGTTGCTTTAATACGCATAATACCGGACCCGTCGTAGGTAGTTGCCGGTGCGGCCCATTGCGCTGTGGCGGATAATTGGGCAGTCTTCCGAATGTTTCGAATAGCAAGCTAACAGGACAATCCGATGAATTTTGACGACGTGCTCGCGGCCGGCAGGGCCGGAGACCAGATGGTTTTCACGCCCGATTGGGCGCAGGGGCGGGCAACATTCGGCGGTATTATTGCCGCGCTTGTGTTCGATAAAATGGAAACGGTGGTTGCCTCCGGGCGTGCCATGAGATCCATGCAGGTCTCGTTTGTGGGGCCGGTAACTCCCGATGTGCCCGTTGAGGTTGATGCGGAAATCCTGCGGGAGGGCAAGGCTGTCAGTCAGGTCCAGGGCCGGATACTTCAGGATGGCGAGGTGAAGCTGATGTGTCTTGCCAGCTTTGGCGGCGATCGTGAGTCGTCGGTGGCGGTCAATCCGTTGCCTGCGCCGGAGGCAGTGGCCGTGGATCAGTGCCAGGGTCTGCCCTACATCAAAGGCGTGACACCGGAATTCACTCAGCACATCGAAATGCGTTGGGCATTCGGCGCATTTCCTTTCAGCGGTAAGGGCGGGCGCGAGATGGGCGGATGGATGCAATTCCGTGAGCCGCCCGAGGCGATCACCGACGCCCACATCGTGGCGCTGGTGGACGCCTGGCCTCCGGCCCTGCTACCGCACCTGAGCGAGCGGGTACCGGCCAGCTCCCTGAGCTGGGCGCTGGACATCATGCATCCGCGCCCGGCGATCGCGCCGGGGGACTGGCTCCTGTACCGCGCGACCATTGATCAGGCGGGCTCGGGCTACGGGCACACGCAAGCGGGTATCTGGACCCGGACCGGGGAACTGGTGGCACTCAGCCGTCAGACCGTCACGGTATTCGGCTAATCAGGGGCGAGCTGACGAGCCCGGTTCAGGCTGCCAGCTCGGACTTCAGCGCGTCGTTTATGATGCGGGCGAAGTCTTCGGGGGAATCCTCCTGCAGAAAATGGCCGCCGCTGAGGGTGATGTGGGGCTGACCGTAGGCGCCGGGAATGCGACGTTGCATGTGACGGTCACCGCCCCGGGTAATGGGGTCTCCGCTGCTGAAGCAGGTAATGAACGGTTTGCGCCACTTCTCCAGCACCTTCCAGGCCGCCTTGTTGGCCTCGCTGGCCGGATCGTCCGGTGTTACCGGAACCAGTTTCGGGAACGCCCGGGCACCGGCCTTGTATTCTGCGCCGGGAAACGGTGCTTCGTACGCCGCCAGTTCGGCTTTGCTGAGGGTTCGCTCGGTACCCAGTTGCACAATTCTGCCGACCGGAAACCAGGGGCTGTGAGTGGCAAAGGCCTTCCACAATGTGAATATGGGCGGAATCGCGGTATCACCGGTCGGCAGCATGCCATTGCCGACAATGATGCGCTGGAACCGGTGCGGGTTTTCCGCCGCCAGCCGCAGACCCAGCAAGGACCCCCAGTTCTGACACACCAGGGTGATGTTGGTGAGGTTTAGGGTTTCCAGCCAGTGAGTAAGCCAGGCGATGTGCCCCTGGTAACTGTAGTCGCTCATCGCTGCGGGTTTGTCGGATTTTCCGAAGCCGATCAGGTCTGGCGCCAGAACGCGATGACCGGCGGCGGCAACCAGAGGAATCATATGCCGGTAGAGGTACGACCAGGAGGGTTCTCCATGGAGCATCACCACCGGCGAGGCGGAGGCGGGGCCTTCGTCTACAAAGTGCATTCTCAGACCTGGCTCGACATCCAGATAGTGAGGTGCAAAGGGGTAATCCGTAAGACCCTCGAAGCGGGTCTCGTCGGTTCGCAGAATACGCATGCCCATCGACTGTCCTGACTGAGTGGTTGCGTGGCTGCGATCGTGGCAGCCTTAACTCAGAACAGGATAAATCAGATGGGAATTTTCTGTGTTTGGTTTAGGTAACAGTGCGTTGCCGGATTGAATCAGGAAGCGATCCGGAACAGCAAGTCGGGGTCGTCGAGTGTTGCCAGGGCCTTGTCGCAGCAGTTGACCGCCCCGCAGTCGTCGGCCGAACAGAGGCCGATGGTCTGACAACTAAAATCCTTGAAGCGTTCGCCCGCGTTACGGATCAGGCGCGCGCGGGGCAGCGTGGAGTGGCAATGGCCGCAGAGCAGCATGGGCACTGCGCTCCCTTCCGCGGCTATCGCGTTGTAATGTTCCTGTTGCTTCATGATAGACCTCCTCAGTATCCCTAACATAAGAGTCCCGTATGACAGTTCGAAGACCGTGGGCCCTGCTTTGACTGGTAACAGGTACGAGCTGATCTCCGCTAACGTTCACTATAGGTCAGCTGTCAGCTGTCAGCTATCGGCATCCGGAATCGGCCGACGGTTGGAGCGTTTGTCCTCCCAGTCGAGCTCTTTTGGGTTATACCAGCCAATACGGTCCAACACCTTTTCCCGGGTTGCCGGAGACAGGGTAGGCCACAGTTCCTGAAACTCCTCCAGACCCAGCTCCCGCTGCTTCTGCTGCTTGCTCTGCAATCGCCGCATGATGCGCGGCAGGTGCAGCGCCTCGCCCAGCTGGCCCGGCACCCACACCTCCTGCCCCATCACCTTGCGGCGATGGGTGCGGGCTGCGAGCACCTGGTTCAGGGCACCGGCGGCGTCGAGAGCGGTGTCGGTGCTGAATTCTTCGTCGTGCAATGGGCTGACCTGTTTTATTACTGATCAATAACCAACCACTATACCCTTTAAAAGGCGTCACTGGCCACGGGCCGTGTTAGGCTAATGCCTGCCAACTGGAATTCGTCATCGGGGAACGCTGTAAGTATGTACGGGAAACTGGAAACACGGACTTTTCTTGCTCTGCTGGTGGGTGTGTCCCTGGCATTCTTTCTGCTGATGAAGCCCTTTTTTGGTCCGATTTTCTGGGCGGTGGCCATTGTCCTGATTTTTCACCCGGTACGCGAAGCGTTGTCGCGTAAATTGGGAAACCGGCCCAATACCATCGCGCTGCTGACACTGATAATTTGCCTGGTAATCGTGGTGATTCCGGTGGTTATCCTGGTGACGTCGCTGGTCGCTGAGGGGCTGGGGCTCTACCAGAAGATCCAGAGCGGGGAAATCCGCCCTGGTGAGTACATTGATGAGGTCAACCAGTCGTTTCCCGCCATTGAGGCCTTTCTTGCCCAGTTCGATATCAATTTCAGCGAGATGCGGGATCGCGCAGTCAGTGCGTTTCTGGGCGGCAGCCAGTTTCTGGCAAAACAGGCCCTCGGTCTGGGTCAGAATACCGCTCAGTTTTTCCTCGGCCTGGCATTGATGGTGTACCTGGCGTTTTTCCTGCTCCGTGATGGCAACAAGCTGGTGGATCTGCTGATTCGTGCGCTGCCGCTCGGAGATGCCCGTGAGCGACTTCTGTTCGCCAAGTTCGCGGAGGTCACCCGCGCCACCGTCAAGGGCAACTTGCTGATCGCCATCATTCAGGGTGCTCTGGGCGGCCTCATATTCTGGATTCTGGGGATTACCGGGGCGCTGCTCTGGGGCGTCGTTATGGCCATAGTGTCGCTGATCCCGGCGATCGGCGCGTCGCTGGTGTGGGTGCCGGTGGCGGTCTATCTGGCGGCAGTAGGGGACGTGGTACCGGCCATTGTGCTGGCCGCCTATGGCGCCATTGTCATTGGCCTCGCGGATAACGTGTTGCGCCCCATTTTCGTGGGGCGGGATACCAAGCTGCCGGATTACATAGTGCTGTTGTCCACGCTGGGCGGGATCGTGATGTTCGGTATCAACGGATTCGTGATGGGGCCGCTGGTGGCGGCCCTGTTCATGGCGTTCTGGGGTATTTTCATCCGTGAGTTCGGTGAGCGTTCCGCCGAGTTGTCGGCGGGAGCACCAGATCAGCGCCAGGGCGGACATGATGCCGGTTAGGCCGATTATGACCGAAAGTATGCTAGGCTTTCGATTGTATGCCGAGCCTGTGGAGATAGGCACCACAACCCCATAAAAAGAAGAACTGGTACCGGCAAGGTATCAGGCGAGTTCCAGGAGAATTCCATGCGCTTGAAAACATCACCACGACATCCGCTGGCCGTTGCCGCGCTGACTGCTGCGCTGGTCCTCGCGGCAGCGCCCGCCGCGGCTGCCGACGATACCGTTGCCCTCAAGAACGCCCTTTACGGAGCCGGTTATGAGGTGGATAACGTCAACAGTACCATGGACGACGCTACCCGCTCGACGCTGCGCTCGTTCCAGCAGGATCAGGGGCTGGAAGTGACCGGTGAGCTGGACGAGGCGACCAAGTCGGCTCTGGGAATGGTGCCGATGGATGAGGCGGCCGCTCAGGCAGCCGGGGCCTCAGAGCCTGCCACTGACGGTGCTGACAGCAATTCCGGAAATGCAGCGGAAGCGTCCGACGCCGAGCCGGAAGAGGAAGAGGCGGTGGAAGAGGATGACGACGGCGGCTGGTCGCTGTTCTGATTCGCGAAACCTCACAAAAAAGCCCGCCAGGTGTGATGCCTGAGCGGGCTTTTTTGTCACCGGGCCGGCGGCCTAGTCGAGTTTGCTGAGGTCTCTGACCGCTCCTTTGTCGGCACTGGTAGCCAGCAACGCGTAGGCCTTGAGCGCGGCGGATACCTTGCGATCTCGCGCCAGCTCCGGTTTCCAGCCCCTGGCGTCGCGCTCGGCGCGGCGGCGGTCCAGCTCATGCTGATCCAGCTCTACGTTGATGCTGCGGTTAGGAATATCGATGCGGATCAGATCGCCATTCTCGATCAGGCCAATGGCTCCCCCGGCGGCGGCCTCCGGTGAAGCGTGGCCGATGGAGAGCCCTGAGGTGCCCCCCGAGAAGCGACCGTCGGTCAACAGTGCGCAGTCTTTGCCGAGCCCCTTGGATTTGAGGTAGCTGGTCGGATACAGCATTTCCTGCATGCCGGGACCGCCTTTGGGGCCCTCGTAGCGGATGATGACGACTTCGCCGGGCTTTACCTCGTCGCTCAGAATGCCGGCAACCGCAGAATCCTGGCTTTCGAACACCCGGGCTCTGCCTTCGAAAACGTAGATGCTCTCGTCGACCCCTGCGGTTTTGACCACGCAACCGTCCAGGGCGATGTTGCCGTAAAGAACTGCCAGGCCACCTTCAGCGGAATAGGCATGTTCCACCGAGCGGATGCAGCCGGTTTCGCGATCGCCGTCCAGAGATGGCCAGCGGGTGTTCTGACTGAATGCCGTCTGGGTAGGAATACCGGCAGGGCCGGCTTTGTACATTTCCACCACTTCCGCCGGTGGTTGGCGCATGATGTCCCAGGTTTCCAGGGCTTCCCGCATGGTCTTGCTGTGCACTGTCGGCAGGTCGGTGTTGATCAGCCCGCCGCGCTCCAGTTCTCCGAGAATGCCCATGATGCCGCCGGCACGGTGAACGTCTTCCATGTGGTATTTGGGCGAGTTGGGCGCCACCTTACACAGTTGCGGCACCTTGCGTGAGAGCTGGTCGATCTCGTTCAGGGTAAACGGCACGCCGCCTTCCTGCGCCGCTGCCAGCAGGTGCAGGATGGTGTTGGTGGAGCCGCCCATGGCGATATCCATCACCATGGCGTTCTCAAACGCGGCCATCGAGGCGATGCTCAGTGGCAGCACTCTGGCGTCGTCTTCCTCGTAATAGCGCCGAGCATTCTCCACAATCTGTCGTCCGGCGTTGAGGAACAGCTGCTCCCGGTCAGCGTGAGTGGCCAGTAGCGAACCGTTGCCGGGCAGGGCCAGGCCAATGGCCTCGGTGAGGCAGTTCATGGAGTTGGCGGTGAACATGCCGGAACAGGAGCCGCAGGTGGGGCAGGCGCTGCGTTCGTACTCGGCCACGGTTTCGTCATCGGCATTGGGGTCGGCGGCAATGACCATGGCGTCCACCAGATCAAGCTTGTGCTCGGACAGTTTGGTCTTGCCGGCCTCCATCGGGCCGCCGGAAACAAAAATGGTAGGAATGTTGAGGCGCATGGCGGCCATCAGCATCCCCGGGGTAATCTTGTCGCAGTTGGAAATACACACTAGCGCATCCGCGCAGTGGGCGTTGACCATATACTCTACGGAGTCGGCGATGATCTCGCGGGACGGCAGCGAGTACAGCATGCCGTCGTGGCCCATGGCGATGCCGTCATCGACGGCAATGGTATTGAATTCCTTGGCCACGCCGCCGGCAGCCTCAATTTCACGGCAGACCAGTTGGCCCAGGTCCTTCAGGTGAACGTGGCCGGGCACGAACTGGGTAAAGGAATTGGCGACCGCGATGATCGGTTTGCCGAAATCTTCGTTTTTCATGCCGGTGGCGCGCCAGAGCGCACGGGCACCGGCCATGTTACGGCCTGCGGTGGATGTCCGCGAACGATACTGAGGCATGGGCTTGGGGTCTCTCTTTTGTTGCCTGTGTTCGGTTTGGAAAGGCCAAAGGATACCAGATTCGCCCCTGATCGCATGGTTGTTTTGCGGGTCCGTGTTTACAATAAGTAACGATGGCATAAACCCGTAGCGTTTGGGTACGGAAACGAACGCCGTAAAAGGAGAGTACTTATGGCTGGCCAGGACAGCCTGCCGCTGCGTCGTCTCAGACAATTCCAGCCACTGAACCGGCTGACGGATGCACAACTTGTTCTGCTTGCCAGTCGCGCCGAGCGCCGGGTTCACGGCCCGGGCCAGAAAGTGGCGGAGCGGGGTGTGCGCGACGGGTTCGATCTGTTCCTGGTCACCGGTGTGGTGGAGCTTGAGTCGGCGGACGGCCGTAAATCCATCATTGACGCCGAAAGCGAGAAGGCCGTTAACCCCATCGCCCGGCTGCAGCCGCGGATGTACGAGGTGACTGCTGTGCGACCATGCGAGCTGCTTGTGGTGGAGCAGGATATTCTCAATCAGTTGCTGCGGGCGGCCCCTGTCCAGCAGGCGGAAATGGAAGCCGGCGACGGGTTCGGCAGTGACGAGAGCGAGGAGCACCACCTGCTGATGGAGTTCTATGCCGAACTGCGTTCCAACCAGGTCAGTCTGCCCAGCGTGCCGGATGTGGCCTGGAAGGTCAGGCGCATTGTTGATCGCGACGAATCCAGCGCGGATCAGGTGGCGCAGGCGGTGTCAGCGGACCCGGCGATGGCGGCGAAGCTGGTGCGGGCCAGCAACAGCCCGCTCTATCGCGGCTTCAGTGACGTTCGCAATGTGCGCGAGGCGGTGGTGAGGCTGGGTATGCGCACCACCCGTCAGCTGGTTACCGTTTTCGCGTTGCGGGAAGTATTCAAGACCCGCCAACCGGCGCTGCAGAAAGAGATGGACCGGCTATGGCGTCATTCCCGTGAGGTCGCTGCCTTGTGTTGGGTGCTGGCGGACGGGGCTACCCGTCTCAATCCCGAGGAGGCGCTGCTGGCCGGGTTGTTGCACGATATCGGGGTGGTGCCGGTACTGGTTCAGGCCGAACACCACGTGAACCTGTTCGCGGATCAGGCCAACCTGGATCACGCAGTGGCGGAGCTTCGCGCCGATGTGGGTACCGCCATGCTGGAAAGCTGGTCGTTCCCGGCAGCCTTTACCGAGGCGGTTCGCCACGCGGAAGACTGGCACTATGAGAGCCGAGAGCCGGAGCCCCAGCTGGTGGATGTGGTGATTGTGGCTCAGTTGCACTCAATGATCGGTTCCAGTCAGAATGCCAGTCTGCCCGCATTTGACGAGGTACCGGCCTACCGGAGACTGGGCGAACTGGAACTGAATGCATCGCGCAGCCTGCAGCTGCTGACGGAAGCTCGTGCCAGGGTGGATGAGGTTCACAAGCTGCTGTCGATTCACTGACGCCGCGTGATGGTTATTTCGGAGTTAACTCAAAGGTGCCCGTTGCCCTGATGAACGTTCCTCTCTTTCCGTTGAATTCGATCGTACTGCCGAAAGGGCGTATTCCCCTTCAGCTGTTCGAGCCCCGTTACATCGACATGTTGACCCGTTGTCTGAAGGAAGACCGGGGGTTTGTCGTGGTGCTGCTCCGTGAAGGGCTGGAAACCAAGAAAGAGGCGGCTTTCTACGATATCGGCACCTACGTCCGGATCATCGATTTCCAGCAGCTGGACAATGGCCTGTTAGGGATCACGGTTGAAGGCGAGGGGAAGGTTTCGGTGGTGCGCAGCTGGCAGGCGCCGGATGGCTTGAACCTGGGTGATGTGGAATGCCTGATGGACGAGGCCGAGTGCGAGGTTCCGGAGCGTTACACCGAACTGCCATCCGTGCTCAGGGCGTTGTTCCGGCATCCGGTTATCCGTGACCTTGATATGAAGGTGGACTACCAGGACGCCCGGGACGTGGGCTGGCGCCTTACCGAACTGTTACCTCTGGACAAGCAGGAAAAGCAGCGTCTGGTGGAGCTTCAGGACCCGCTGGCGCGCCTGAGCCGGCTGCAAACGCTGCTGGAAGCGCTCGAACAGGACTGACCTCCGCCCCCGGTGGCTCACAGCGGGGAGTAGAACAGCACGGCCTCGGGCCAGCGCTGCCAGACGTAGAACCCGGTAAGGCACCCCCAGGCCAGCAGTGCCGCACCGAATGAGGCGTCGGGCGTCAGCGGTACCCGGTCGTAGCGACTGTAACTGGCGCGGATATAACCGGTGATGGCGAGCCCGAGAAACAGCCCTCCTATCACGTCGGTGAACCAGTGGACCTCGAGATAAAGCCGGCTGACCGCAACCAGTACAATCGGTGTGCTGAACAGCAAGTAGGCGCGCCAGCGCTTGCGGTGACTGCCTTCCCTGGCAACAAAGCTGGCGATGAGAGTGCCAAGCACGGTGATTCCCGCCGTATGACCGCTGGGGAACGCAGCGGAGGCAGGGGGTGCCAGAACCTCATCCGGCCGTGGAATGGCGGCGGCGGTTTTGAGTAACCAGACGGTCGCGAAGGTGAGGGCCGCCGCGGCTGCCACATGCACCGCAGCGCCATAGAAGCCGCGAAACCCGAGTGCCAGGCACAGTAATGCCGCGGCCGCAGCCAGGATCGGCCAGTCGGCCATCACCGTCAGAAACACCATGGCCGGATCGAACAGCGGGAATCGCAGTGCGGAAAACCACTGCGCGACGGCCTCATCAAACGGTTGCAATAACCGGGTGCCGGTGGCGAGCTGGCCCCATATCAGGAAAAGAGCGGTTGCCCCCACCGCCAGGGAGAGTGAGGGCAGCGGAAATTCGCCGGCCTGCGCGGGGCGTTCACTGGAATAGAGGCGCCAGAAGCGATGGGTCGCATCGTAGCGCGCCATGCGCTCGGCGAGCCAGAGATAAAGCTTGCTGTCATGGCCCAGGCCGAGCTGGAACCGGAACACCGTGAGGTAGATCAGCAGCAGCGTGCCCAGGCTGGCAGCAATGACCGGATAGAAATGGGCGGGGGGCTGAAGATCGGTGGCCAGCGCACTGCCGACCAGGTAGCCGGGTAGGACGTAGACCGGAGCCCAGCCCGCGGCCGAGGCAAGGTTGAAAGCCAGAAATCTGCGCCATGGCATCAGCAGCGCACCCGCAACCAGGGGAATGACGGGCCGAACCGGGCCGACAAAACGTCCGATGACCACGCTGACGCCGCCGTACCGGTAAAAGAAACGCTCGCCCTTGTGGATCATTCGCGGGTAGCGGCTTAACGGCCAGATGCGGTCGAGTTTTCCCTGGCACAGGCGGCCAAGGGCGAAACTGACCACGTCACCGAGAATGGCGCCCAGCGCTGCCCATAACAGAACGTCGCTCAGAGGCATGCTGATCTTGCCCGCCAGTGCGGCAACCGCAAAGATGATGGCCACACCCGGGATCAGAATGCCGGCGATGGCGAGCGATTCCGCAAAGGCCGTTGCAAACATCGCCAAGGCAAGCCATTCCGGGTTGGCAGCCAGCCAGGCGGAGAGGGAGGTCAGCCAGTCACTGCTCATGAGCCGGTGGCGTCTCCCGGCAGAAACCATGCCGAATCGGCACCCCGCTTGCGCGCCTCTTCCATCGCCTGGCGCGCGCGCTTGCGCAGCGTGTCGGTACGGGTGTCACTCGAGCCCCGGGTGGTGCAGCCAAGGCTGACGGTGGCTTTGCCGACCACTGCCCAGTTATGTTCGGCAATGGTCCGGCGGATACGTTCGGCGCTTACGCGGACACCTTCTTCCGGCGTGAACGGCAGGATCAGGAAAAATTCCGACTGATCCAGTGTGTAAAGCGTATCTCCCGCGCGGATGACGCCGAACAGGTGCTGGGTGACGTCGCGGAACAGCGTCTGCAGGCCGTTTTTTCCATGCAGGTCTGCAATTTCGTCGGCGTAATCGATGGCGAGGGTGATCACCGACAGGCAGTGCCCGGTGGCGATTGCGCGGCTGATCTCTTTCTGCAGGGTCTCGTCCAGAAAGCGGGCATTGTGGGCACCGGTTACCGGATCGGTAATGGCCAGGTCCTCGGCAGACTGGGCCATATGGTTGTAGTGCCAGATGTACAGGGAACCGATGGTGGTCAGGGCCAGGCCGCCCGTCAGCACAGTCACTGCGGTTTGCAGCGGCTGGCTGAACAGGAGAAATCCACCGAGGGCCAGCAACAGCAGCAGCGACAGGATCACCCCCTGACGCAGTGGCAGAATCAGGAGGTTGAGCAGGATCAGCGGCATGCTCCAATGACTGATGCCCGGCGCATTCATCGCGTACATGGCCGCAACCAGTCCACAGTTGAGGGCAGCCAGTATGATCAGGTGGCCCGGTGCCGAAAGCTGATGGCGCCGGCACAAAAAAGTATAACCGGCACCGGCCAGAGTCAGTGTCGCCATGCCTGCGGCCAGATAGAACAGGCCATAAAAGCCGTAACGCAGGTTCTGGAAGGCAAGGCTGGCGATAAACAGACTGGCTAGGAAATAACCGGCCAGGTGGGTGTAGGTCCGCAGGCGGGTCTCGGTCATGCGGCGGGCCCTCCGGTTTCGGATTCCGAGGTGGCGGGCGCAGGGTGTGACCAGGTGCTGTAGGACTGGGCCCGGTTGCCTCCCTGCAGCTGTGCCCGCCGCAGGGCGTTGGCCGCTGACTGCTGCAGGCTGTCGGCATTGTCGCCGATGTTGAGGCCGGCGATCCCGGCGCTGACCGTGAGTTCCAGCCCGTGGGACACCAGTAGTGCCCGCAAACCCTTTCGAATGGTATCGGCGCGGGCGGCGGCGTCGGAGGTGGAAACGCCGGGCAAAATGATCAGGAACTGCAGGTCTGCCACGCGATAGTAGGTGTCGAAATCCCGAAGCTGGGAATGCAGGTAGCGTCCGATGCGGGGAAGAATGGACCGGATGTCGGCATCCGGGTCGCTGTCGCTCAGGTGAGTGTCCAGTCCGATCATGATCAGAGACATCTCGGTACCCTCGCGCTCGCTGCGCTGGATTTCCTTGTGCAGGTCGGCGGACAGGTATTCACGGCTGGCGGCCTGGGTCAGTTCGTCGGTCCGCCGCAGCGGCGCCAGTTGGCGGGATTTGTATTCCCGCAGAAATACCAGCAGCGCTGACAGCATGATGGTCAGCAAAAACGCACTGATCATCTGATGACGTTCGGGGAGTCCCGCTGACCAGTGGGTCGCGATCATGGCGAGGAGCGCGCAAGCGAGTGTGACCAGCGAGGCCCAGGTCAGCGAGAGCAGGGCAAACCCCAGCAGGGGGGCGCCATACAGCCAGTGCACCAGGCTCCAGGGCCCTGACCACAGGCTGCTTACCAGCAACGCCAGGAGCCCACAGAATACCAGTCGGTTGACGGCCGGCCAGGGCGCCTCGGCCCGTCGCGGATGAAACGCGCTTCCGGTGAAAACAAGGGCGGCGGCGGCAACCGCGGTAACCGCGGTAAGGGAGTCGCCGGAAAGGCCCGCCAGCACAGCGACGGCCGCCAGTGTGACAAACCCGACACGCGACAGGCGGCTCAACAGGAATTTTTCGGCCAACTGGGCCATAGTATCCATCCTCTCCCGGACATCCGTTTGTGTCAGCATACCGCAGGTTGCGGGGAATAGCCTGTGCCTGTCGCCTTTCATTGAATGGCAGGCAGACCTGTCAGCAGCGGTATAATAATCGTTTGGGATGCGTACTTGAAACGGGAAAGGTAAAGTTACCTCCTGAATTGTGATTCTGGCTATCAAAACGAAAGGTAATCGAATGGATATTGCAGCTTACATGGCTGACGTCGGGCAAAAGGCGCGTTCCGCAGCTACCGCCGTGGCTCGTTCAACCACGGCTGTGCGCAACCGGGCTCTGTTGGCGACGGCTGAGTCGCTGGACGCTGCTCGCGACGAACTGACGGCGGCGAACGCGAAGGACCTGGCCCGGGGACGCGACAACGGTCTCGATGCCGCCATGCTGGACCGTCTGGAGCTGACGGCGCAGCGCATTGACAACATGATAGAGGGCCTGCGTCAGGTCGCTGCGCTGCCGGATCCGATCGGTGCTATTACCGATATGACCTATCGCCCGTCGGGTATCCAGGTTGGCAAAATGCGCGTACCCCTCGGTGTCATCGGCATTATTTACGAATCCCGGCCCAATGTAACTGTGGAAGCAGCCAGCCTTTGCCTCAAATCCGGTAACGCCACCATTCTTCGCGGCGGCTCTGAATCGATCCACTCCAATCAGGCCATTGCGGCGTGCCTGGCGCAGGGGCTGGCCGCCGCCGGCCTGCCGGAGGCGGCCGTGCAAGTGGTCAGCACCACTGACCGTGCTGCTGTGGGTGAGCTGATCACCATGCCCGAGTACGTCGATGTGATCGTTCCCCGGGGTGGCAAGGGTCTGATCGAACGTATCAGCCGTGACGCCCGGGTGCCGGTGATCAAACACCTGGACGGCGTATGCCATGTTTACATTGACAGTCACGCGGATCCGGAAAAAGCGCTGAACGTGGCGATCAACGCCAAGACCCATCGTTACGGCACCTGCAACACCATGGAGACCCTGCTGGTCGATGCCGAGATCGCTGAGGATCTACTGCCGCTGTTGGCGGACGCGTTCGCGGAAAAGGGCGTTGAGCTGCGGGGTTGCGAGCGCACTCGCATCATCGTCCCGGCGGTGGCTGCGGCCAGCGAGGCGGACTGGGAAGAGGAATATCTGGCGCCGATTCTGGCAGTGCGGGTTGTGGCGGGCCTTGACGGCGCCATTACCCACATCAACCGTTACAGCTCGCAGCATACGGACAGCATCATCACCGAGAACTATACCCGGGCCCGCCGCTTTATCACCGAGGTGGATTCCAGTTCGGTGATGGTGAATGCGTCCACCCGCTTCGCCGACGGCTTCGAGTACGGACTGGGCGCGGAGATCGGGATCTCCACCGACAAGATCCATGCCCGTGGTCCGGTCGGTCTGGAGGGGCTGACGTCCCAGAAGTACGTGGTGTTCGGCGACGGCCACGTGCGGACCTGATTGTCCATGCGCGTCATATACGGCGGCACCTTCGACCCGGTCCACCATGGCCACCTGCGGCTTGCCATCGAGCTCAAAGACCGCCTGGGTGTGGCGGAGGTCGCTCTGGTGCCGTGCCATATTCCGCCCCATCGGGGTGATACCGGCGCCACCAGTGAACAGCGTTTGCAGATGCTGAAGCTGGCGGTGGCCGGTGAACCCGGGCTGGTGGTGGATGACCGCGAGCTTCAGCGGGCAGGCGCTTCCTATACCGCCGACACCTTGCGGCAACTGCGCGCTGAGCTGGGCGAGCGCGAGCCGCTGGTTATGGTGGTGGGCACCGACGCCTTTGCCGGATTCGACCGTTGGCGTGAGTGGGAAGAGATACCCCGGCTTGCCCATGTGGTGGTCGTCCGGCGTCCGGGGCCACCGCCGGATTCGCAGGGCACGGCGGCACGACTGCTGTGGGAGCGGTGCGTGGAGAGCCCGCAAACGCTTCACGACGCCCCTTGCGGGCGTTTTCTGGAGCTGGATCCGCCATTGCTGGATATCTCGGCCACCGGCATCCGCGAGCGGATCGCAGACGGGCGATCGCCGCGCTATCTTCTGCCCGACCCTGTCTGGCGGGAAATTTGCCGGCTCGGGCTTTACGGCGCGTGCCCCGAGGGCAAGTTTTAGTGCTACAATCGCGTCTGAATATGACTTTTCGGGTGGTCGCAGACGCCGCCACCCGTCCGACAGGGTGATTATGCAGGCTGAGCAACTGAAAGATCTGGTGATAAATGCACTTGAGGATGTTAAAGCACAGGACGTGAGTGTGATTGACGTTCGAAACCGTACCAGCGTGACCGATTACATGGTGCTGGCATCGGGAACGTCCAACCGTCATGTGAAATCGCTGGCGGATTCCGTCGTCTCCGAGGCGAAAGAGCAGGGAGTTCGTGCCAGCAACGTCGAGGGCAGCAACGTCAGTGACTGGATTCTGGTGGATCTCGGGGATGTGGTGGTTCACGTCATGATGCCGGCCACCCGCGAGTTTTACGACCTTGAGCGCCTCTGGCGCGATGCCCCGGATCTGGGTGTTGCAGGTAGCGAATAACCGTGCGGTTGCGTCTGATCTGCGTGGGGCAGAAAATGCCCGACTGGGTCAGCCAGGGTTATAACGATTATGCTCGTCGAATGCCGCCGGAACTGCCGCTTGAACTGGTAGAGATTCCCATGGCCCATCGCGGCAAGAATCCGGATATTCCCCGGCTGATGCAAAAAGAAAGCGATGCGATTCTGGCCGCCGCCGGGACCCGCGATCGTGTGGTGGCGCTGGAAGTAGGCGGTCGCCCGTGGTCGACCGAAAAGCTTTCCAGCCAGCTTGAAAGCTGGCAGCACGATGGCCGCGATGTGAGTTTTCTCGTCGGCGGTCCGGACGGTCTGGCGGACGCCTGCCGCCAGCGGGCCGATCAGCTCTGGTCTCTCTCGCCCCTGACGCTGCCGCATCCGTTGGTGCGCATCCTGCTGGCCGAACAGCTCTATCGCGCCTGGTCAATTACCCGCAATCATCCGTATCATCGGGCTTAGGACGCATCATGCCCTGGGGAGAGTTCAAAGACGTTGCCGCCGAACGCCGCCTTTTCCAGCGGCGCACGGTGGTGATGCTGAGCGTTGTCCTGGTCATGCTGGGACTGCTGGTGGCGCGCATGTACCAGCTGCAAATCGTCGAGCACGAAATCTATACCACGCTCTCCGACAAGAATCGCGTGCAGGTGCAGTCTGTTGCGCCGCCCCGGGGGCTGGTCTATGACCGGAATGACGAGCTGCTCGCCGAGAACCGGCCGGTGTTCGGCGTTACCCTGGTGCCTGAGCGCGTTGACGGTATGGAAGAAACGCTGAACAGGCTGTCGGCCATCCTTGCGATCTCTGATGAAGACATGGAGCGTTTCCAGCGCCGGCTGCGTGAGCCCCGCCGTCCATTTCAGCCGCTCCCCCTGCGCTACGATCTCAATGAACAGGAAATTGCCAGTCTCGCCGTTCAACGGCATGAATTACCGGGCGTGGAAGTTTCTGCCGAGCTGGTGCGATATTACCCGCACAGTGAGCTGACCGCCCATGCTCTGGGCTTTGTGGGCCGCATCAACCGCGATGAGCTGCAGCGGATTGATCCGATCAACTACGCCGGTACCAACTACATCGGCAAATCCGGCATTGAACGCTTCTATGAGGCCCTGCTGCACGGGCAGGTGGGCTATCAGCACGTGGAAACCAATGCGCGCGGCCGCACTCTGAGAGTGCTGGAGCGCCAGAATCCGGTGCCCGGGGAGGACATCGAGCTCCACCTGGACCTCCGGCTGCAGCGTCTCGCTCACGAACTGCTGGATGGCCGTCGCGGTGCAATTGTGGCGGTAGAACCGGAAACCGGCGGGCTGCTGGCCCTTGCCAGCGTGCCCGGCTTCGATGCCAACCAGTTTGTTACCGGCATCAGCGTGGAAAACTATCGCACCCTCAGCCAGGATGTCGACAAGCCTTTGTTCAACCGCGCGTTGCGAGGTCAGTACCCGCCAGGCTCGACTCTCAAACCCATGCTGGCAGTGGCCGCGCTGGATAGCGGTGCCACCACGCGCGACAAAACCATCTGGGACCCCGGGTACTTCCAGCTGAAATCCGGTGGGCGGCGCTATCGTGACTGGAAACGCAGCGGGCATGGCTGGGTCGATCTGACCGATGCCGTCGCCGAATCCTGCGATGTCTACTTCTACGAGATTGCGGTGGAGATGGGCGTGGACACCATGTACGAGTACCTTGCTCAGTTCGGTTTCGGCGAAGACGCCACGCTGGATGTGTCCGGAGCCCTCAGCGGACTGCTTCCGTCGCGGGACTGGAAACGGGCCGTGCGCAACGAGCCCTGGTACCCGGGCGACTCGGTCAACATGGGGATCGGGCAGGGCTTCATGCTGGCCACGCCCCTGCAGCTGGCGACCGCGACCTCGCTGATCGCCAATCGCGGACGCTGGGTCGAGCCACGGCTGCTGAGGGGCATCAAAGGGGACCGTTCGGCAGAGGAATTCCTGCCGCCGGCGGATCACGACCCGCTGATTCTGAAGAACCCCGATGACTGGGAATTTGTGGTCGATTCCATGGCGGAAGTTATGCATGGCACCAAAGGGACTGCTCGCGGTGCCGCCCGGGGAGCGCCCTACCGGATGGCAGGCAAAACAGGCACGGCCCAGGTATTCAGCCTGGCCGAAGACGAGGAATATGATGAGGAAGAAGTTCGCGAGCGCCTGCGGGATCACGCCTTGTTCGTCGGATTTGCGCCAGTTGACGATCCACAGATTGCCGTTGCCGTCATTGTCGAAAATGGCGGCAGCGGCAGCGGAACGGCTGCCCCGGTGGCGCGGGCCATGTTCGACGCCTGGTTGCTCGGGTTTCCCGAGGAAGGCAAAGCACTGGTCTCCGGTTCTGCGGTCAGGGAAATGCACTGATGCTGGGTAAGTCGCTGGGACAATCCCCTCACCATCCGTTGTCCGGGCCTCGCAACCTGTGGTCGGCCTTCCATATCGATCCGATTTTGCTGGTACTGCTCCTGCTGCTTATTGGCGGCGGCCTGGTGGTCCTGTACAGCGGTGCGGATCGCAACATTGAGGTAGTGAAGGCTCAGGGCATCCGCATGGCCGTGGCTCTGGTCGTCATGCTGGTTTTTGCGCAACTGGACCCGGCAGTATTCAGGCGCTGGGCGCCCTGGTTATACCTGGTCGGCGTGGCCAGCCTGCTGGCGGTGTTGCTGGTGGGGGTGGGGGCCAAAGGCGCCCAGCGTTGGCTGGCGCTTCCCGGATTGCCTCGTTTCCAGCCGTCTGAGCTGATGAAGCTGGTGGTGCCGATCATGACGGCCTGGTACCTCTCTCGCCATTTCCTGCCCCCCCGGCTCTCCCGGGTTGCCGTGGCGTTGGTGATTGTGCTTGCGCCGATGGCGATGATCATTCTTCAGCCCGATCTGGGCACTTCGCTGCTGGTCGGCTCTGCGGGGCTGTTCGTGGTTTTCTTTGCCGGCATGAGCTGGCGCCTGATCGGGGCGTTCGTTGCTATGGTCTCGGTTGCGGCGCCGCTGATGTGGTTCTTCGTGATGCGGGACTACCAGAAACAGCGCGTGCTGACGTTACTGGACCCGCAAAGTGATCCCCTGGGGGCCGGTTGGAACATCATTCAGTCGAAAACGGCCATAGGTTCCGGTGGTGTGGATGGCAAGGGCTGGCTGCAGGGGACGCAGTCGCACCTTGAATTCCTGCCGGAAAGCCACACCGATTTCATTGTCGCGGTGCTGGCAGAAGAATTCGGTTTCATCGGGATTCTGGCGTTGATGACCCTGTATCTGCTGATCATTCTGCGCTGCTTTTACATCTCCGCCACGGCCCAGGACTCCTTCAGCCGACTGCTTGCCGGTGCGCTGACGATGACCTTTTTTATCTACATTTTCGTCAACGTCGGCATGGTGAGCGGGTTGCTGCCGGTGGTTGGTGTGCCGTTGCCGTTGATCAGCTACGGCGGCACCTCCGGGGTGACCCTGATGGCCGCCTTCGGTGTGCTGATGTCCATCCACACCCACCGGCGCATGATCAGTGCCTGACCATGGACGGTGAGTAATGGTTCGCATCTCGTGCTCCATGGTACTGTAAGCGCTGATAATTTCTCACCGATTGGCCATCATTTCACGGGTAAGTCATGACAGCTGTAGGTATTCCGGGCTTTTGCCGTCCGCTTTTGGGCGTTCTTCTGGCCACGATGGTTTTCGTTGCGCCCGCTCAGGCCAAGGGCTACGAATCGACAGCCGCAGGGCAGGCGCTGATTGAAGAGATGGTGGCCAAATACGGCTTCGACGGTGATCGGGTTGAAGCTCTGCTGGCGGAAGCCACCCGCATCGACAAGATTCTGGAGTCGATCAGCCGCCCGGCAGAGCGGACCCTGACCTGGCACGAATACCGGCAGATTTTCATCAAGCCGGCGCGCATCGAACAGGGCGTGGCGTTCCTGCGAGAGCACAAAGACGCTTTTGCCCGCGCGGAAGAGGAATTTGGCGTGCCTGCGACGGTCATCGCCGCAATTATTGGCGTGGAAACCTGGTACGGCAACTACCTGGGAAACTATCGGGTGCTGGATGCGCTGGCGACCCTGGCTTTCGATTATCCGCCCCGCAGCGGTTTCTTCCGCAGCGAGCTGGTGCAGTACCTGCTGATGACACGGGAGCAGCGTTTTGACCCGTTGGCGGTAAAAGGCTCATACGCCGGGGCGATGGGTTACGGCCAGTTTATTTCCAGCAGCTACCGCCACTACGCCATCGATTTTGACGATGACGGCATCGCGGATTTGTTGCGCAATCCCGTCGATGCCATTGGCAGCGTCGCCAATTATTTCAGTGCCCATCACTGGCGTGAGGGTGCGCCGGTTGCCGAGCCCGTCAGTGGCAGCCTTGCTGCCGATTCGCCGCTGCTAACCCGGGAACTGAAGCCGAAGCTGACGGTCAGTGACTACCGGAATGCCGGGCTGGAGCCGCAACTGGCGGTGAGCGACGAGGCCGCTGCCAGGGCGATTCTTCTCGAAGGCGCAGAGGGCCCGGAGCTTTGGCTGACGTACCACAACTTTTATGTCATAACCCGCTACAATCACAGTCATCTGTATGCCATGGCAGTGCTGGAACTGGCGGAAGAGCTTGCCAGAGGGCTTGCTGAAGTGAACGAAAACACCAAAAAGACAAAGGAATCCTGACCGGTGGTGATCAAGTTTTCCATTATGATGCAGTTGATGGCCGCCTCCGCCCTGATCCTGACAGGCTGCGCCTCTTCGCCGGCCCCCGAGAAAGATCATTCTTCGCGGTACACGCTTTCCCAGGATCGTGCGCCCGAGGGCAATTTTGACGCCTCGGGGCTGGTGGATGCCAAGCCCCGTTACGAGGCGCCGCGGGCTGCCGGCAACAAATCGCCCTATACGGTCTGGGGCAAGCAGTACTCTGTAAACGACAGTAACGATGGCTATGTTGAGCGTGGCATTGCCAGCTGGTACGGGGAAAAGTTCCACGGCCACAAAACCTCCAACGGTGAGGTTTTTGATATGTACACCATGACAGCGGCCCACAAGAGCCTGCGAATTCCGGGTTACGCGCGGGTGACCAACCTCGACAACGGCCGCTCTGTCGTGGTCCGGGTGAACGATCGTGGCCCTTTCCACGGTGACCGGTTGATTGATCTTTCCTACGCCGCTGCCAAGAAGCTGGGTTATCAGGGGAAAGGCACCGCGCGGGTGGAAGTGGCTGCCATTACGGTCCGCAAAGACGGTACCATGACGCTTGCCGGCAAACCGTTCCCGGGTAAGGGCGACACAGTTCCCGTCGAGCAGCTGGCAGAGCAATCGGACTCAGGCAGCGGTGGCGAGGCGCTGTTCATTCAGCTGGGCTCGTTCAGCAGCCGCAGTCCGGCGGAAAGCCTGCTGGGCAAAGCCCGCGATGTCATCGGAGACCAGATGCGGGTGCGGGAGGTGGATACGGCGTCCGGCCGTTTTCATCGGGTTCAGGTTGGCCCGTTCAGCAATCCGGATGACGCACGACAAGCCCAGGCGAGGCTTGAAAATCAGGGATTCGACCAGAGCATACTGCTGACCGATTCCCACTAAAAAAGCAATTACACCCTTAACGACGAATGAATGGACCCATGGCGATAATTTCTGTTTTCCGCGTACTTACTGCAGTCCTGATCATGGCCTTGGTGCCCTTGGGTCAGGCTAACGCCCAATCGGTGCTGATACCCTCGCCGCCTCAGGTAGCGGCCAGTTCCTATATCCTTATGGATCCGATGAGTGGTCAGATCCTGATGGACGAGAACAGCAACGAGCGCCTGCCTCCGGCGAGTCTGACCAAGATGATGACCGCGTACATCGTGGAGCGTGAGCTGGACGAGGGGCGAATCTCCATGTCGGACATGGTGCCCATCAGCGTGAATGCCTGGCGCACCGAGGGCTCGCGAACTTTCGTGCAGGAGGGTACCAGAGTCTCTGTGGAGGACCTGCTGAAAGGCGTCATTATCCAGTCCGGTAACGATGCTTCGGTAGCCTTGGCGGAGTTCGTGGCCGGTAGTGAAGATGCCTTCGTGGATATCATGAACCAGCAGGCGCAACTGCTGGGCATGAGAGATACCCGCTTTGAGAATGCGACCGGGCTACCGTCGCCGGACCATTTCTCCACAGCACATGATCTGGCGTTACTGGCCAAGGCCATCATCAACGATTACCCCGAAAACTACCCGCTGTACGCGGAGAAGCACTTCACCTATAACAATATTCGTCAGCCCAACCGCAACAGTCTGTTGTGGCGTGACGACACGGTCGATGGCCTGAAAACCGGTCATACCGAGGAAGCCGGTTATTGCCTGGTTGCCTCCGCCGAGCGCAACGATACCCGGCTGATCGCCGTGGTCATGGGCACCGAGAGCACAGCCGCCCGCGCCCAGGAAGTCCAGAAAATGCTCAACTACGGTTTCCGCTATTACCAGAGCGAAACCCTGTTCAGCGCTGGGCAGGAACTGATTGGCGCGCGCATCTGGGGCGGCCGTGATGATGAGCTGGCGGTGGGCGTGACCGAGGATGTCAACGTCACCATTCCCCGTGGCTCCCGTGATTCCCTGGAATCGACAGTGGATCTGGATTCGGTGATCAAAGCGCCTATCAAGGTTGGTGACGAGCTGGGCCGCGTGCAGGTCAAACTGGGTGACGAGGTAATCGTTGACCAGCCGGTTCTGGCCCTGACGGACGTGCCCGAAGGCGGGCTGTTCAAACGCCTGTGGGACGCCATCAAACTGTTCTTCATTCAGTTGTTCTAATCAAGGCCTGAAGGGCTTCAGGAGTCAGCCGGCATGAGTGAGCCGAAAGCACCCAAAATCGAGTTTCCCTGTGACTACGTCATCAAGGTCATCGGCAACGCCGCGCCTGATTTCACGGATTTCGTGGTTGAGGTCGTGGAGCAGCATGCGCCCGGGATCACAGAGGCTGATGTTTCCGTGAACAGCAGCAGCGGTGGCCGGTTCTCGTCGGTCCAGCTGAAGATCGTCGCCACCGGCGAGGAGCAGCTCAAGGCGTTGTTCGAAGAGCTGAAAGCCAGCGGCCGGGTTCATATGGTGCTCTGACCCGATGCGACAGCTGATTGTCCGCTCTCTGGGTGAACAGCCCTACCTGGAAACCTGGGAGGCCATGAAGGCCTTTACCGCAGATCGCGACGCCGCCGTTGCGGACGAAATCTGGTGCCTGCAGCATCCAAGGGTCTACACCCAGGGCCAGGCGGGTAAAGCGGAACACATCCTGGCGCCCGGTGACATCCCTGTCATTCAGGTGGACCGGGGCGGGCAGGTAACCTATCACGGTCCGGGCCAGCTGGTGATCTATCTGCTTATTGATCTGCCGCGTCTGAAGCTGGGTGTACGGGCCCTGGTGGATGAGATCGAGCAGGCCATCGTCCGGGTGTTGGCAGCGGTAGGCGTTACGGCTGCGCCCCGTCCGGATGCCCCGGGGGTGTATGTCAATGGCGCCAAAATTGCCTCCCTGGGATTACGGGTTCGCCGGGGTTGTTCCTTTCACGGCCTGGCGCTGAATGTGGCCATGGACATGGAACCGTTTCATCGCATCAATCCCTGCGGGTTTGCCGGCATGCCCATGTGTCAGGTCAGTGACTTTTCGCCCGGCGCCACCGTCGAGGAACTGGCTGCAAGGCTCAGTGATGAACTGGTGGCAGGCCTCGGGCACGAGCGAGTGGAATACCGCGAGGGCTGGTCACGGCGAGAGCCCTAGGCGGCGGTGGAGCTGGCAGAGTCGCAGACCGTGTTGCGCCCCAGGGTTTTGGCCCGATAGAGGGCCTCATCGGCGCGCTGCAGCAGGCGGTCCACGGATTCCGATCCATTGATGGTAGCCACCCCCACGCTGATGGTTGCGGCAATGGTCTGCTCTTCTGTCCTGATCGTCTTGCCACCTACCGCCTCGCGGATGCGGTTGGCAGTCTGAACCGCTTCTGCCGTCGCGGTTTCCGGCAGCAACACCAGATACTCTTCGCCTCCCCAGCGGGCCAGAGTGTCTACTTTGCGGCACTGTTCCCTGAGCGTGGAGGCGACCAGCACGATCATTTCATCGCCCACGTGGTGGCCATAGTTGTCGTTGACGCTTTTGAACAGGTCGATGTCCATCAGCAGAACGGAAAACACCCGTGAGTTGCGCAGATAGCGTTGATACTCATTGTCCAACTGGGCCATGACCTCGCGGCGATTGGCGAGGCCGGTCAGGGCGTCGTGCTTGGCGGCGTACTCGAATTCCCTGGCGAGCTTCAGCAGGCCGAGTTTGCTGCGCCGGCGGCTCTGGTCGAGTACGTAGCAGGTCGACATCTCGAACGCCAGAACTGCCAGCATGGTGAGCCGGAAGCTGGTGCTGTACGGCGAATTGAAGGCCAGGTCACCGAGGGGGCTGAACAGAAGGGCGACGGCGGCCAGCCCCCCGAGGCAGGCAAGGGCGCCGACTTTCGCCTGGCTGATATAGAAAATGATGGGGGGGTAGGCAAACAGCCAGATAATGGCTGAGCCGTCCTCGACCGCCTGAACCGCCAGATAGGTAAACAGGACGGTAATGATGGTAATGAACCCGCGACGCTGCAGGGTGCTGTGCCTGCTGAGCAGGTAGGCCACCCCATTGGCGGCCAGAAGCCCGGCGAAGACCAGCAATAATATGGGAGTCAGCGGATCTCCCCGCAGCGACGAGCGGTACGCGAAGAAGATCAGCAAGGGCACAGCGGCCAGAGTCAGCCACCCGATCAGGGTCGGAACCGGAATTTCGCCCTTGACCCGATACTGGGACAGATCTGCGTCTACTGACTTTATGGGTGCTTGCGTCATTTTCACGTCTTGTTGTTCAGGTGTTATTGTTGGGCTAACAATGTGAGCCGCCTCTCATACTAGACGGAATTGGCGGCCCTGATTGTGTAAAAACGTAAAGAGTTGCAAGGATTTCATCACTATAGGGTGACGGAAGCCGGCACATTGGCCTCATAGCCGCGTTGGCGACGGCGGAGCGGTGAGCCTCGGCGGCATTCGTGTCCGTATAATGGTATGAACAGCCCAGGGGGCTGAAATTTCTGAACCGCGCAGGTATTTGATGGTATCCAAAAAACGGGGAACATCGGTTTCACGGATCAAAACCGGGAGTTTCGAGCGCCGCTTGACGCTGACCAGGGCGGGGCTGTTCGCGGGTACGCGGATGGCATCCCACATGGCGACCAACTGGTTCAGTAGCCGTGAGACGCGGGATCAGCGCCACCGTGCCATGCTGTCGAGTCAGGCGGAATTCCTGGTGGACGAACTTGGCAAACTCAAAGGCAGCGTGGTGAAGATCGGCCAGGTGATGGCGCTTTATGGTGAGCATTTTCTGCCGGAGGAAGTCACCGAAGCGCTGCACACCCTGGAAGACCAGACCACGTCTCTCGAATGGAGTGCCATCGAGAAGGTCCTGAAAGACGAGCTGGGTGCCGAGCGCCTGGCGCAACTTGAGGTGGATCCGGAACCCATCGGTGCCGCCTCGCTTGGCCAGGTGCATCGCGCCCGCCGTAAAAGCGATGGCCTCGAGCTGGTGCTCAAGGTGCAGTATCCCGGCGTCGCGGACGCGGTGGACAGCGACCTGAACGCCGTTGCCCAGTTGCTGAAGATTGCCCGCCTGGTGTCTTTCGGCCCGGAGTTCAACGACTGGCTGGAAGAAGTGCGGGAAATGATGCACCGGGAAGTGGACTACCGCCTGGAAGCGCGCACCACCGAAAAGTTCCGCACCATGCTGACCGCCGATCCGAGGTTTGTGGTGCCGCGGGTACTGCAAGAATTTTCCACGGCCCACGTGATTGCGTCCACCTACGAGCACGGCCATTCCGTCAGCTCCGTGGCGGTTCGGGAATTGCCGCTGGAACGCCGGACCACGCTGGGTGAGGCCGCGCTTGAGCTGTTCTTCCGCGAGCTGTTTGTCTGGGGAGAGATACAGACCGACCCGAATTTCGGCAACTACCGCATCCGGATTGCCGGCGAACAGGACGCTGACCCCGGCTATGACCAGATCGTATTGCTGGACTTCGGTGCGGTGCAGTCCTATTCCCGCGAATTTCTGGACCCGGTGATTCAGATGATCCGCGCCTCTTACGAAGGCGATCTTCCGGCGGTCATCGAAGGCGGCGTAACGCTTCGTTTCATGAGTCGCGACTGGCCGGGTGACGTGCTCGACAAGTTTGGCTCGGTTTGCATGTCAGTGTTGGAACCGCTCTCCAGGGACCGCAGCCAGTGGCCGGACTATGCCGTCAACGAGCACGGGCAATATCGCTGGAAGCAGAGTGATCTGCCCTCCCGGGTCGCTCGTCAGGCTGCGCGCTCGGCAATCAGCCGTTACTTCCGGGTGCCGCCGAAAGAATTCGTCTTTCTCAATCGCAAGCTGATCGGTGTCTATACCTTTATTGCCGTGCTCAACGCCGAGTTCAACGGCGAGGATCTGCTCAGGGCCTACCTCTACGGGGAGGGGACGGACTCGGAGGGAACGCCGGCCGCCTCCATGACCAGCCACAATACGAAGGCGTAACGCACGCCTTTGCCAATGCCAACCAGCACGACGAAGTTGAGCCAGGGCACGCGCATGATCCCACCCACCAGCGTCAGCGCGTCGCCGCCAATGGGCAGCCAGCCCAGCAACAACGACCACTGACCGTAACGGTTGAACCTTTCCCTGGCCTTTTCCAGTTGGAGTTCGGATACTGGAAACCAGCGTTTGTTCTTAAAGCGATCCACCTGCCGGCCGATAACCCCATTAACAACGGAGCCCAGCGTATTGCCGGCGGTTGCCCACACCCACAGCCACCACAGCGAGTAGCCCTGGGTGACCAGGGTTCCGAGCAGCACTTCAGAGTACGCCGGAAGCAGCGTTGCCGCTGCGAACGCGGTCAGAAACAGGGTCAGGTATGCCACGTTGTTACCTCGTTATAAACACCGTTACCGTACAGGTTCCATCGCCATGAAAAAGCTCTCACTCCGCCTGAAACTCTATGCTCTGGTGATCACACTGCTCCTGGTCATGGGAGTCAGCATTGTGATTACCGCCCAGCTGTCCCTGAGCGATATGGAAGACCGGATTACCACAGAAACCCGCGACACGGTGCAGGGTATTGTGATGGAGCGCCTCGGCGCAACTGCCGGTCAATACGGTGAGCTGGTCAGTGGCCTGTTCGCGACCGCGTACCGGACGCCGGAGGTGGTGAGCAATGTCATCATTCGCAACATTCAGGCAGACAGTTCCGGGCGAATCAGCCGCATTGACCTGCAGGAAACCATCGGCGCGGTGCTGGAGGAGCAGAAAGGCCTGAGCTCGGTCTATGCCCAGTTCGAACCCGACGGCTACGATGGCCAGGACCGCTACTTCACCGGCGGCGTGGAAGAGCACAGTAGCGATGAGGGTACCCTGGAAATCTATTATTACCGCAATCCGGAAGGGGAGGTGATGTTCAGTCGCACCGAGGACCCGGCCACCAAATATCTGGACAGTCGGAACGAGTTCGGCATCCGGGAGGCAGAATGGTACCTTTGCTCCCGGGACAGCAAAGCACCCTGCATCATGGAGCCCTACGAGTACGAGATTGAGGAGGGTTACTCCGAACTGATGACCAGCCTCGTGGTGCCCGTACTCGATGGCAACCAGTTTGCCGGCGTTGTGGGTGTCGATATCAATCTCTCCACGCTCCAGAACACCATTCGGGACGTCAGTCAGCAGCTTTATGAGGGCGAATCCCGGGTCACGTTGCTGAGCAGCCAGGGTCTGATTGCGGCCTCCAGTCATTATGAGGATCACCTCGGACGTCCCCTGAAGGAGGCTCTGCCGCAGCTGGCAGACGAGTTTGCCGGCCTCCATCGCGACGAGGGCACCTACGATGACGGCGAGACACTGGCGGTGTCCTATCCCGTCGATATTGAGCTGCCCGGCACGCAGTGGTCGCTGTTGATTGAGCTGCCAAGAGAGACCGCGCTGGCGGAAGTGGCGCAGATCACGAGCCTGCTGTCCGACGAGGTGGGCGCCACGGCAGGTCGCCAGACGCTGGTGGGCATGGTGGTCTCGGTGCTCGCCATCCTGGTGCTGGTGTTGCTGGTGCGCTCGGTGACGCGGCCGCTGAACGAAATCCGCGACCGCATGAAGAATCTGGCCAGCGCGGAAGGGGATCTTACCCGCGAACTGACCATCGATACCCATGCGGAATTGATCGAGCTGGCGGGCGGGTTCAACGCCTTCCTGGCGCGCCTGCGGGACATGATCAACGATCTCAAGAGTGTCAACGGCCAGGTGCGTCAGCAGGCGACGGACGTTGGTGGCATCGCGCGGGAAACCGACGCCCAGACCGAGCGCCAGCACCAGGACATTGAAAACGTGGTCACCGCGATGAACGAGATGTCGGCCGCCGCCGGTGAAGTGGCCGGTTTTGCCGGGGAGGCGGCGGACAACGCCCGCCAGGCCCAGGACGGCGTCAAGTTCACTCAGGATACCCTGAGCACCGCGGTCAGCGGCGTCGGCGCCCTGTCCGGTGATATGGATCAGGCAAGCACTGCCATCACCCAGGTGGCGGGTCGCAGCGACGACATCAACCGCATACTGGACGTGATCCGCAGTATCGCCGAACAGACCAACCTGTTGGCTCTTAACGCTGCCATCGAAGCGGCCAGGGCCGGCGAGCAGGGGCGTGGCTTTGCCGTGGTTGCCGACGAGGTCCGTACCCTGGCTTCCCGCACCCGGGAGTCAACGGACGAAATCAGTGAGATGATCGAAGGCCTGCAGAAAGACGTTGACGGAGCGGTGTCAGTGATCCGCTCCGGTGTTGATCGGGCCTCGCTGGCCGTCGAGGGCACCCGCGAAGCGGATCATTCCCTGGCAGCGGTCGTGGAACGCATCGGAACCATCGTGGAGCATGTCACACAGGTGGCGACTGCGGCCGAGGAACAAAGTTCGGTGAGTGAGGAAATCAATCGCAACCTGACGCAAATCGGCGACGCCGCCAGCGATCTGCGGGGGCTGGCTCAACGGGTCCGCCGCAGTGGCGATACGCTGGATGAGCAGGTCGACGTGCTGGATACCGAGCTGGGCCGCCTCAAGACCTGAGAATTCCGTAACGCTGAAGGCATGGATGGCTCGGCCCTATGGGGGCCATTCATTGCGTCAATTTTGTGATCGTTTCATGACATGTCATCATGGCGACAGTTTGAATGTGTGGCGAGATCCCCGCCGGAATGATGCCAGACCGAGGAGTTTTTTATGGAGCATGTGACCATCTACGGCCGTACCTCTTGCGGCTTTTGTGTACGTGCCAAGCAGTTGTGTGAGTCCAGGGGCATTCCCTTCACCTGGATCGACATGGTGGCCGAGGGCCTGAGCAAGGACGACATCGCCGACCGTATTGGTCGCCCGGTGCACACGGTTCCGCAGATTCTGGTAGGCCAGCAATACATCGGTGGCTCGGACGAATTCGTGCGCTACCTGCGAGAGCAGGAGACTGCGGCCGCCAACTGAGTGGCAGGCAGCCGAAAAAAAGCGCTTGTGACACCATCACAAGCGCTTTTTTTGGGCCGGACAGGCCCATCCGTTAAAGCTGGAAGTCGGTTTTCAGCTTTTTCTCGACCAGAGTATTCTGCAGCTTTGCCACCCGGGGCAGGCCATTATCGAACGGCGGGAAGCTCTCGCCATAGATCAGCGGCTCCAGGTAATCGCGGCAATCCTGAGTGATGCCGAAGCCGTCGTCGGTGATGTAGTGAATCGGCATCTTCTTTTCCTGGTTGGCGACCTCGCTCAGCGGAGCCTCGCCAATGTGCCAGCGATAGGGTTTTCCCTGCTCGCGTACAATGGTCGGCATCAGCGCCTGCTTGCCTTCCATTGCCATCTCCACGGCCGCCTTGCCCACGGCATAGGCCTGCTCCACGTCGGTGGCTGAAGCAATATGGCGGGCGCTGCGCTGCAGATAGTCCGCCACTGCCCAATGGTACTTGAAGCCAAGCGCCTGTCTGACCATGTTCGCCAGGGCCGGGGCCACGCCGCCGAGCTGGGTATGGCCGAACGCGTCCTTGGCACCGGCGTCGGCGAGGAAGCGGCCGTCCTCGTACTGGGCGCCTTCCGAAGCCACGATCACGCAGTAGCCATATTCCTTCACGCAGAATTCTACCCGCGCCAGGAAGGCGTCGCGATCGAAGGGGACCTCCGGGAACAGGATGATGTGCGGCGGCTCGCCTTCGCCCTGTCCGGCCAGTCCACCGGCCGCGGCGATCCAGCCAGCATGGCGACCCATGACCTCAAGAATGAATACCTTGGTGGAGGTTTCACACATGGACTTGATGTCGAGGCTCGCTTCCAGGGTGGACGTGGCGATGTACTTGGCAACCGAGCCGAAACCCGGACAGCAGTCGGTGAACGGCAGGTCGTTGTCCACGGTCTTGGGCACACCGATGCAGGTGATCGGATAGCCCATCTTGTCGGCCAGTTGGGATACCTTGTAGGCGGTGTCCTGGGAATCGCCACCGCCGTTGTAGAAGAAATAGCCGATATCATGGGCGCGGAACACCTCGATCAGGCGCTCGTACTCGCGCTTGTTTTCGGAGAAGTTCTTGAGCTTGTGGCGGCAGGAACCGAAGGCACCGCCAGGCGTGTGGATCAGTGCCTGAATGGCCTCATCGCTTTCCAGGCTGGTGTCAATCAGTTCTTCCTTGAGGGCGCCGATAATCCCGTTGCGGCCGGCGTAGACCTTGCCGATGCGATCCGGGTATTTGCGCGCAGTCTGAATGACCCCGCAGGCGCTGGCGTTAATGACTGCGGTCACACCGCCGGATTGAGCGTAAAAAGCGTTCTTGGTGGCCATCTCGGGCTGGTGCCTCCTGCTGGTTCAGTAAATGCGGCAAATGATACGCCAAATGCCGGTTTTTTTCATGAGCAGGATTGCGGATAACGAAGCGCTTGACGGCTCGTGATCTATACGGGAGGCTTGGCACGTTCTATTTCAGGCCAATCAAGGGGTCAGACCGGTCATGCACATTCATATCCTGGGAATTTGTGGCACATTCATGGGCAGCCTTGCAGTACTGGCCCGGGAGCTCGGTCACACGGTGACCGGTTCGGATCAGGGTGTGTACCCACCCATGAGCACCCAGCTCGAAGCCCAGGGGATTGGACTGATGGACGGGTACCGCGCCGAGAATCTTGAGCCCAGGCCGGATCTGGTACTGATTGGCAACGCCATGTCTCGCGGTAATCCCGAGGTGGAAGCGGTGCTCAACCGCAATGTCGATTACATGTCCGGCCCGGAATGGCTGGCGCGGGAAGTCCTGCGTCACCGCTGGGTGCTGGCAGTTGCCGGCACCCATGGCAAGACCACCACCACCTCCATGCTGCTGTGGATACTGGAGCAGGCCGGCTTTGATGCCGGCTATCTGGTCGGGGGGGTGCCGAAGGATTTCCCGGTATCGGCACGCCTGGGTTCCAGCGACTTTTTTGTGATCGAAGCCGATGAGTACGACAGCGCCTTCTTCGACAAGCGCTCGAAGTTTGTCCACTATCGTCCTCACACGCTGATCATGAACAATCTGGAATTCGATCATGCGGATATCTTCGACAACGTCGAAGCGATCGAGCGTCAGTTTCACCACCTGGTTCGTACTGTGCCGTCCAGCGGACTGATTGTGCGGCCGGCGAAGGATGTGCATCTGGATCGCGCGCTGGCGATGGGCTGCTGGAGCGGGGTGCAAACCACCGCGATCGGCAGTGAAGTAGCCGACACCACCGACTGGCGGGCGGAGCTGTTATCCGAGGATGGCAGCCGTTTCATGGTGGTTCACCACGAGCAGCCAGTGGCCACGGTAACCTGGGCTCAGACCGGTCTGCACAACGTGCGCAATGCGCTGGCCGCCATCGCCGCCGCCCGGCACGTGGGCGTCACCCCGGACCACGCCGTGGCCGCCCTGTGTCGTTTTTCCGGCGTGAAACGGCGTATGGAGCTGCTGGCAGAGATTAACGGCGTCAGCGTGTATGACGACTTTGCCCATCATCCCACCGCCATTGCGACAACGCTGGAAGGGCTGCGCCATAAGGTGGGCGATGAGCCGGTGATCGCGCTGATCGAGCCGCGCTCGAATACCATGCAGCAGGGCGTACACCAGCAGGCGCTGCTGCCCAGTGCGGTCGCTGCCGATCAGGTCATCTGGGCCAATCTTAACGGGCTGGAGTGGCTGCCCGCGCTCGTCAGCGACTGGCAGGGTGGCGAAAGCAATACTGTGGAGCATCATGTGGAGGCCAGTGTGGACGCCCTGATCGAGCGGACACTGGCGCATGTGAGCGGCCCCTGCCACATTGTGATCATGAGCAATGGCGGCTTTGGTGGCATTCACCAGAAACTGATCGCCGAACTTGAGCGTAGATACCCGGCATGACAGAACCTTCAGCACCATCGCGAACGATTAACCTGGCCTTCACCGGCGCCTCCGGTGCGCAGTATGGGTTGCGCCTGCTGCAATGCCTGGTTTCCGCCGGCTGCACCGTGAACGTCATGGTCAGCCGCGCCGCCCAGGTGGTGATCGCCACCGAAACCGACCTCAAGCTGCCGGGTTCCCCGGCGGCCATGCAGTCGGCGTTGACCGGGTTTGCGGGTGCCAGACCAGGTCAGGTTCTGGTCTTTGGCCGCGAGGACTGGTTCGCCCCGCCGGCTTCCGGTTCTGGCGAGAAGGCCCCGCTGGTTATTTGCCCGTGCAGCACGGGCACCCTCTCGGCGCTGGCCACCGGTGCCAGCAACAACCTGATTGAGCGGGCCGGTGATGTTGCCCTGAAAGAGCGGCGGCAACTGATCCTGGTGCCCCGTGAGGCACCGTATTCCGAGGTGCATCTGGACAACATGCTCAGGCTGACCAGGATGGGTGCGGTGATCATGCCCGCCAGCCCGGGATTCTATCACCAGCCGCAGTCGGTCAGTGATCTGGTCGATTTCATCGTTGCCCGCCTTCTCGATCATCTGGGACTGCCCCAGGACCTGATGCCACGCTGGGGCGAGGAGCACGCCGAAGGCAAGCGCCGGGACCGCACCTAGGCGATGGTTTTGGTCAGCCCGATTGATGGTTTTCACCATTGAGCGAAATGACCACTCGGCAGAGACTTGGTGAACGACAATCACAACACAGGTCATTCACCGAGGTTTACCATGATTCCACGCACACTTTTTGATGCCGATCTTGAGGGCTTCCGCGATTCCGTCCGCAAATTCCTGGAGCAGGAAGCCGCGCCCCATCATGAGCAATGGGAAAAAGACGGGCAGGTCAGCCGCGAGCTCTGGCGCAAGGCCGGGGAACTGGGCTTCCTGTGCCCGACCATGCCGGAGGAGTTCGGCGGTGTGGGGGCCGATTTCCGGTACAGCGCGGTGATCATTGAGGAAATCTCCTACGCCGGCCTGTCCGGCATTGGTTGGGGGCTGCATTCGGACATCGTGGCGCCGTATATCCTCAACCACGGTTCCCAGGAGCAGAAAGAGCGCTACCTGCCGAAAATGGCATCCGGCGAGATGGTTACCGCCATCGCCATGACCGAGCCGGGCGCCGGGTCGGATCTTCAGGGCGTGAAGACCACGGCAATCAAGCAAGGCGATCATTACGTTCTCAACGGTTCCAAGACCTTTATTACCAATGGCCAGCTGGCGGATCTGGTCATCGTGGTGGCCAAAACCGACCCCAAGGAAGGCGCCAAGGGCACCAGCCTGTTGTTGGTGGAGACGGCATCGGAAGGGTTTGAAAAGGGCCAGAATCTGAACAAGGTGGGCATGAAGGCCCAGGATACCTCGGAGCTGTTTTTCCAGGACGTCAAAGTGCCGGCGGAAAACCTGCTGGGCGCCATGGAAGGGCAGGGCTTCTTCCAGCTGATGCAGGAATTGCCGGCCGAGCGACTGCAGGTGGCTCTCGCCGCCGTTGCCGCTGCGGAGGCCGCGTGGAAGTGGACGCTGGATTACGTAAAAGAGCGTAAAGCCTTCGGTAAACCGGTGATTGCCTTCCAGAACACCCGCTTCAAACTGGCGGAGATGAAAGCGGAAATCACCGCAGCGCGGGTATTCTGTGACCGCTGTCTGGAGCTCCACCTGGACAAGAAGCTCGACATCCCGACCGCTGCCATGCTCAAACAGTGGACCACTGACATCCAGTGCAAGGTCATGGACGAGTGCGTGCAGCTGCACGGCGGTTACGGCTACATGTGGGAATACCCGATTGCCCGTGCCTGGGCCGATTCCCGCGTGCAACGCATATACGCTGGCACCAACGAGATCATGAAAGAGATTGTCGCCCGGTCGTTCTGATCGGATGGACCCCGGCGGCCCCTGAGCCGTCGGGGTCATCGGTTACCAAACTTTA
Source organism: Pseudomonadota bacterium (assembly GCA_051750305.1). Lineage (GTDB taxonomy): Bacteria > Pseudomonadota > Gammaproteobacteria > Pseudomonadales > Oleiphilaceae > Marinobacter. The sequence goes on from JBNJJM010000008.1 coordinate 83,042, forward strand.
CAAATTGCCAAGCCTATCAAGGTTCCTCTCCTCAACATCCCCTACAGTAGCGGCACAACCTCCAACAAGGATAACCGGTTGCTGCCATGAAACGCTTTCTTCCCCTGTCTGTGTCGCTTTTTGCCCTTGCCATAGCCGGTTGTGGCGAAGAGTCCGATGACCTGCCCGTAGACGGTCGTGATTTCGACGGTGAGGCCTACAGCGAGCCGGCCCCCTACAGCGGCAAAGTCATTGACGGTTATCTTCGTAATGCGCGGGTGTGGCTCGATCTCGACGGGGACAGCCAGTACACGGCGGGGCCGGTGACGGTCGAGCTGGACTCCGGCTCCGAGGTAACGCTGGCGTCCGGCGAGCCAACGGCGCTGTCCGGTGAGGACGGTGCTTTTGTGCTGGATATCAGTGAACTGGTCAGTGATCCGGCTGACGCCCCGAACCTCGATCCCCGGGATTATCCCCTGTTCGCCGTGGCGTTGCCGGGCAAAACGGTGGAGCAATTGCGTCACGGTGATGAAACCATCACCGACGCCTACATGATGTCGGCGCCTCCGGGCGTGACAAACATCACGCCGCTGACCACCCTGGTTCGCCACCGGCGTCTTGCCGGGGCTGGCAGCGCCAGTGACTCACTTGCCCGCGTTAACCTGCTGTCCGACTATATACGGTCCGGGGATGAGCGCGCCCACGCCTATGCGCGAGCGATGGCTCGCTTTATGGCCAGTCAGTTCCCCTACAGCGACGTACTGGCCAAGCGCAACGCCGATGGCACCGAGCGCGTGCTGTCGTCTCGGGCGGCGTACCTGCTGGGGCTATCGCTGGCCCAGAATGCCCCCGGCATTGTGGAGCTGGTGGATGAGGCAGCGGCCTCGGGGGATTACGGCAACGTCAATGTGGCGGAGCTCGATCTTCCGGACGTACCCCTGGAGCTTGCTGACCCGCTTCTGGTGACTGGGCAGCGGGTGTCTGCCTATCCCGAAAACGGCTCACTGCCGGGGAATCGTTCCAGCCTCGAGGTTTCGGCGGAATCGCAATTCGACTACAGCCCGGACGGGCGGTTGCTGTCGGTTTCCGTCAACGGCTGCATGAACCCGTCGATGCCTGAACTGGTGAGGCTGATCAATGCGGGTGGGCGAATGGCCGATCTCGGCACCCAGTGGCTGCCTTCCGTTTCTCTCTCGCTGGCAAGCCGCGCAGCCTATGAGGCTGATGGAGTTGACGAGCGGCTCACGTTTGATTGGGCGCAGCGCAAAGCCTACTTTGAAACAGCCGCATCGTGTCATGAAGGTCTTGCCGATGGCAGCGAGCTTGGTGGGCCCGCCGAAATCACCTACACCTGGACCCTGGATGGCGACAAGGTAGCCGAGCTGTCGGCGGTTTCCGATGTCGAAACCCGCACACTTGCGCCGGATTACACCAACAGCGCCGTTCCGGAAGATGCCGGTGGCCCCTATAGCGCCCCGCTGTTCAACGGTTATCGTCAGTCTGTGGAAGGCAACGAAGAGGTGGTGTCGCTCACGGGGGAGGTCACGGATTGCACGGTTGAAGCCGGCGACGAGGAGCCCACGCACGCGGTTTCCGCCACGCAGCCCTACAGTTTCACGGCCGCGGCCGCTCCAGAAGGCTTTGGGGAGCTCACCCTCGAGCTGGACACCCGCAATGATGCGTTCCGCCTGCTGCGTTACACCTTTGCCGACCCGGTGAACGCCGGTTTCGATCATGTCGACTCCGACAACGGGTTTGACTGGATCATGTATTACCCGCCGACAGGTTCGGCCGGCTACACGGCAGAGCAGCCGAACCTGATCACCAGCGCGTATCTGACAGAGGTGCGATTGTCCGCGTCCTGCGGCCGGGAATTCGAGGACGCACCGACAGCGGTATTCGGACGCGTGGAGTATCAGTACAAGCGTTTGTCGGAGTATCTGACCGGTCTTGTGGAGTAGTGGCCCGCGGGCGCTGCTCCGGCTTTCTGAAGCGCGCAAAAATGCTCCGGGCGCAGTAGCGTGCGGGGCTGGCGTATGCGGATATTTTACTTGGGATCTTTTGCCATTTCTTGAGGAAAGAAATGGTGCCGAGGAGAGGACTTGAACCTCCACGGGGTTGCCCCCACTAGCACCTGAAGCTAGCGTGTCTACCAATTTCACCACCTCGGCAGGTGATTTGCAGTCGCGCCCTTAGCTTATGAAAAGCGGGCGTTTCTGCCGTCGGTCGGGTGTGTCCCTCAACCGATGGCGCGTACTTTAATGATTCGATAAAAAGCTGTCAAACCTTTTTTTCAGAAAATTATCCGGTTTTTAATTGCTTTATTTTGCCGTCGGTTAGGCAGGCTGACCGATCCGGCGTTATACTCCTGATCACATGCAATATAACCGCATTGATTTGATGCGGACAGGACAAGGATCCGAATGGTTTCCAGTAAAAAGACGGACAGAGATCCGCACGCCAGTCGTGAGGCGCAAAAATACGACAATCCCATCCAGAGCCGGGAATTCATTCTTGAGCACCTCAAGGAGCGCGGTGCGCCCGCGACCCACGAGACGCTCTGCCAGGAACTGGGGCAGGAATCCGAAGAGGGTATTGAGGCGCTGCGTCGCCGGCTGATTGCGATGTGCCGGGATGGCCAGTTGATCTGCAACCGTCGCGGAGCCTATCTGCCAATTGAAGAGGCAGACCTGGTGACCGGTCGCGTGGTGGGGCACAAGGACGGCTTCGGCTTTCTTATTCCCGATGACGGCGGCAGCGATCTGTTTCTGACGGCGCGCCAGATGCGTCAGGTGTTTCACGGCGACCGGGTGGCCGCGCGGGTGGATCGGGTTGATGACAAGGGCCGGCGCGAAGGCGTGATCGTCGAGGTGCTGGAGCATCGCACCGGTCAGACCGTCGGTCGTTTCTTCCAGGAAAGCGGTATCAGCTTTGTGGTTCCGGAAAATGCCCGCATCAACCATGAAGTTCTGGTGCCCCAGGAGCACTGTGGCGACGCCCGCCATGGCCAGTATGTGGTGGTGGATATTATTCGCCAGCCCACGGTGCGTACCCAGCCGTTGGGTAAAGTTGTGGAAGTGCTCGGAGAACACATGGCTCCGGGGATGGAAATCGACGTGGCCATTCGCTCCTACGATATTCCCCACAGCTGGCCCCCCGCGGTGGGTGAGCAGACGGCGAAGATTGCCGAGGAAGTGGAGGAGAAGGACAAGGCCAACCGGGTGGATATCCGCAACCTTCGCCTGGTGACCATTGACGACGAAACCGCACGGGACTTTGACGACGCGGTCTATTGCGAGCCGCGTGCGCGAGGCGGCTACCGTCTGCTGGTGGCCATTGCCGACGTGTCTCACTATGTCCGGGTTGGATCGCCGCTGGACGAGGAAGCGGTCAATCGCAGTACCTCCGTTTATTTTCCCGACCATGTCGTGCCGATGCTGCCGGAGAAGCTCTCCAACGGTCTGTGCTCCCTGAACCCCGGGGTGGATCGTTTGTGCATGGTGGCGGACATGACCATCAGCGCGGCCGGCAACATCAGCAGCTACAGTTTCTATCAGGCGGTGATGTACAGCCACGCCCGGCTCACCTACAACAAGGTCAGCTCCATGCTGGAGCACCCGGACTCGGAGCAGGGCTACAAACTGTGTGAGCAGTACGCCCACGTACTGCCGCAGCTGCACAACCTCTACGGGCTGTATCAGCTTTTGCGCAAGGCCCGTACCGAGCGTGGCGCGATCGACTTCGAAACCACCGAAACCAGGATCGTGTTCGACGCCGACCGCAAGATTGAAGAAATCGTGCCGGTGCAGCGCAACGACGCCCACAAGATCATCGAGGAATGCATGCTGTGCGCGAACGTGGCCACCGCTCGCTTCCTCAAGAAATACAAGCTGCCGGCGCTGTACCGGGTCCATGATGGCCCCTCGGAAGAGCGCCTGAACGCGGTGCGGCTGTTCCTCGGTGAGCTCGGGCTGCAGCTCGGTGGTGGCGATAGCCCCACCTCTGCAGACTATCAGGAGCTGCTGTCCCATATTGCGGATCGCTCTGATGCGAACGTGATCCAGACCGTGATGCTGCGATCACTGAGCCAGGCGGTCTACAGCCCGGAAGAGGGTGGCCACTTTGGTCTCGGTTTTGCCGGCTACGCTCATTTCACGTCTCCCATCCGTCGCTACCCGGACCTGATCGCCCATCGCGCCATCAAGTCGATCATTCACGGTGAAAGTCCGGCAAAGGATGTGGTCAAAGCGCCGAAGCGCGATCCGGAACTGGCGGATTACCCTTACGATTTCGCGAGCATGGAAAGGCTTGGCGAACACACCTCCATGGCCGAACGCCGGGCCGATGATGCCACCCGTGATGTCATGGCGTGGCTCAAGTGTGAGTACCTCAGCGATCACGTGGGCGAAGAGTTTGACGGCGTTATTGCAGCTGTCGTGCCTTTCGGTTTCTTTGTGGAGTTGTCGGGGGTGTACATCGAAGGGCTGGTCCATGTGTCCACCCTCAGCGGTGATTTCTTCCACCACGACGCCGCCAAGCATCGCCTGATCGGCGAGCGCACGGCCCAGAGTTTCCGCCTCGGCGACGAGGTGAGGGTCAAGGTGGTGCGGGTTGGTATGGAAGATCGCAAGATTGATCTTGAGCTCATCAGTGAGCCGCGCCATCGCCAGGCCGACCGGGACGCATTGGATGTCACCCGCAAGGAGCCACGCGGCAAAGCGAAGGGCCGGGGTAAGGGCAAGGGTTCCGCGAGGGATGGCAAGCCCCGGTCCCGTCCGGAGGGCCGCGAAAAGCCGGCAGCCCGTGAGCGGCCGGCAGCGAAAAAGCGGCCGTCGAAGGCGGCCGGTGACAAGCCCGGTGGGCAAGCGGCGGCAAAGGAGTCGCGGGCTGATAACGAGCCGCTGTCGGCCCGGGATGAGCTGGTGGCCCAGGCGGCCAAGCTGGCGCTGGGCAAGGACAAGAAACGGAAACCCCGCAAGTCAGGAAAATAGTCAGTGTCCGGAGAATTCATATTTGGCTGGCACGCGGTTGAGGCTGTCCTCAAGCGTGAGCCTGAGCGGTTGCAGCAGGTCTGGATCCAGACCGGACGCCAGGATCGCCGGGTGAAAACCATCACCGATGGTCTGGACGAGCTCGGGGTGCGCTGGAAGGTGGTACACCGCAAAGAGCTGGACGAGAAAGTCGCCGGCGTTCACCAGGGCGTGGTAGCGGCCGTGTCGGAAAGCCGGGAGTGGGGCGAGGACGATCTTATGTCAATGCTTGCCGGCGCCGACAAGCCCCCGTTTCTGCTGGTGCTGGACGGCGTGACCGATCCCCATAATCTTGGAGCCTGCATGCGCACCGCCGATGCGGTTGGTGTGCAGGCGGTGATCGTGCCCAAGGACAAATCCGCCACGCTGACACCGGTTGCCCGCAAGGTCGCCTGTGGTGCCGCCGAAACCGTGCCCTTTGTGCGGGTGACCAATCTGGCGCGCTGTCTCCGTGCCCTGAAAGATCAGGGTGTCTGGCTGATAGGTACCGCCGGAGAGGCCGACTGCACGCTCTATCAGGCGAACTTCACCGGCCCCGTGGCGCTGGTTATGGGGGCGGAAGGCAAGGGTATGCGGCGGCTGACCCGTGAACACTGCGACACGCTGATCAATATCCCCATGCTTGGGCACGTGGACAGTCTCAATGTGTCGGTGGCCACCGGTGTCTGTCTCTACGAAGCCTTGCGCCAGAGGCTTGCATAGATCCACTCGCACGCCTAGAATACGTCACCCCTTTTTATAGGGGCGGTGTTGTATTGCCTGAATTCCGGGCAGCAACGCGACGCTTTTGATCAGGTCTGTCTGATACGCCTTATTGATAAAGCAAAAGAAACCGGCAGCTTGACTGCCACCTCCTTGCTTCCACCTTTAACGGGCCCGGGTGCTTCAAGCCGGTCGTTACTGAGGAAGCTGTTTAAACCGTAGGGAGAACTCATGCGTCACTACGAAATCGTATTTATGGTACACCCGGATCAGAGCGAGCAGGTGCCCGCGATGATCGAGCGTTATACCAGCGTCATCACTGAAGATGGCGGCAAGGTACATCGCCTGGAAGATTGGGGCCGTCGTCACCTGGCTTACCCGATCAACAAGATCCACAAGGCTCACTACGTGCTGATGAACGCCGAATGTTCACAGGCCGCTATGGACGAGCTGACCCACAACTTCCGGTTCAACGATGCCATCATCCGTGACCTCATTCTGCGTCGCGATGAAGCCGTTACCGATCTGTCTCCGATGAAAGCCGCTGAGTCCCGCGAGGACCGTCGTTCAGGCGGCGAAGATCGTCCCCGTCGTTCAGCCGAATCTGACGAGCGTCGTCAGGCTGAAACCCAGGACGAAGAAGAGTAATTAACCGGAGTTGAGGAGTTAAGTTATGGCTCGTTTTTTCAGACGTCGTAAGTTCTGTCGCTTCACGGCAGAAGGTGTTAAAGAGATCGATTACAAGGATCTGGACACCCTGAAAGGTTACATCACTGAAACCGGCAAAATCGTGCCCAGCCGCATCACCGGCACCAAAGCACGTTATCAGCGTCAGCTGGCTACCGCTATCAAGCGCGCCCGCTACCTGGCACTGCTGCCGTACTCGGACAGCCACGACAACTAATTAACAGATAAACAGGACCTGGGACCATGCGTGCACTGGCACAGTTTGTAATGCGCGGTCCCCTGCAGGCAGGCGGGGTTGCGGCGGTCACAACGGCCATACCCCTGTTGTTCTGGATTGGCGCTGCCGTTATCGGACTGGTGATTCTCAGGCTCGGTATCGGTCAGGGGCTGAATATCGGCCTCTGGGCATTGCTGCCGGCACTGGGCTGGAGCTGGTTCGGGCAAGACCCGACGGCACTGGCGGTGTTGCTGGAAGTGATGGTGATGGCGTCCATTCTCAGGCTGTCCCTGTCCTGGGAAAAGGCCCTTCTCGGAGGGAGTTTTCTGGCGATTATCACGGGGCTAATGCTGCCCGTGATTTATCCCGGCTTGCTGGACGATCTGGTCCGCACCGGGGTCAGTTTTTACGAACAATACAATGCCGAGGTGGCCCGCAGTCTGGGCGATGAGCTGGAGACTGTGATCCGGGACACCATGAATGCCAGCATGGCAGGCACGTACCTGGTAACGGGCGTGGCGATGACCATGGTGGCACGAGCCTGGCAGGCCGGGTTGTACAACCCGGGCGGGTTCCGGAAGGAGTTTCATGCTTTCCGGCTGTCGCCGGTGGTGGCTGTGCTCTGTGCAGTGACCATGGTGGCAGGGCCTCTTCTGGGGCTGAACTCCATGTTGCTGGGATGGGCCGCAGGTATGCCGCTGTTCCTGGCAAGCCTGGCTCTGGTCCACGGCGTGGTAGGGCGTAAAAATCTGAATGGCCAGTGGCTGGTGTTGTTTTACATAGCACTGGTGCTGTTGGGCCCAAGTCTGATGATTCTGTTGGTAGTTGTGGCTTTTGTGGATAGCTGGCTGGATATCCGGAGGCGAATCAAACCCGCCGGGCCGGCTGAATAAAGCACGAAGAGGTTAACGAGATGGAAGTTATTCTGCTCGAAAAAGTAGCAAACCTTGGTTCACTGGGTGACAAGGTCAAGGTAAAGGCCGGTTACGGTCGTAATTTTCTGCTGCCCTACGGCAAAGCGGTTGCAGCTACGGCTGACAACCTGAAAGCTTTCGAAGAGCGCCGTGCAGAGCTGGAAAAAGCGGCTGCCGAGAAGCTGACTGCAGCCAAGACTCGCGCTGAAGCGCTCGAGGGTGCGTCGTTCACCATCAGCTCCAAAGCTGGTGACGAAGGCAAGCTGTTCGGTTCCATTGGCGTGCGCGATATCGCTGATGCCGTGACTGCCGGTGGTACTGAAGTCGAGAAGAGCGAAGTTCGTCTGCCCGAAGGTCCGCTCCGCGCGACCGGCGAGTACGACATCGAGCTGCAGCTGCACTCCGACGTCACCGTTGAGATCAAGCTGGTTGTTGTAGCCGAGTAATCGGTTCCAGCGGGTCTGCGCTTCGGCAACAGTGCCGGGGTGCAGCCTGCAACCAGTGGTGAACGCTGTTGTTGTCCGGAATGCCAGGATGGCAATGGCTGCACAGGCCCGGCCCCGCAAACGCGGGTTCCGGGCCTGTTGCTTTCTGATATGCTGCTGACTTCGACAGCCCCTCCCATCTGCACTCCAATGGGCTTAAACTGTCGCGGAAGCGATCCCTAACTGAAGATGTGTTCATGGCCAATCCGAATTTCAAACCTGCGAAAACCGATCTGGAAACCAGCCGTATCAAGGTGCCACCGCATTCGGTAGAGGCCGAACAGGCGGTCCTCGGGGGCCTGATGCTGGATAACCGCCGGTTTGATGAAGTCAGTGAAGTGATTGCCGCTTCCGACTTCTATCGCCAGGATCACCGCCTGATTTTTGCTGCCGCCGAGCGTCTTGCCAGCGAGAGTGAACCGCTGGATGTGGTCACGCTGGCCGAGTTTCTGGAGCGCGCGGGTGATATTGACGACGCCGGCGGCCTGTCCTACCTGGCGGAGTTGGCCGAGAAAACCCCGGGGGCGGCGAATATTCGCGCCTACGCGGACATCGTCAAGGAACGTTCCATTCTGCGCAGTCTTGTGGAAGTGTCTGGACAGATTGCCGATTCGGCGTTCAATCCGCTCGGGCGAACCAGTGCCGAGGTGCTGGATGAGGCCGAGCGCAGCGTTTTCAAGATAGCCGAGTCCCGGGCCAAAGAAGGCTCCGGCCCGCAGGCCATCAACCCCATCCTCACCAAGGCACTGAGTCGCATTGAGGAACTGTTTGAATCGGGTGAGCAGACCACCGGCCTGACCACCGGTTTCCGCGATCTGGATGAACAGACCTCGGGTATGCAGCCGGCGGATCTGATCATCGTGGCGGGCCGTCCCTCCATGGGTAAGACCACCTTCGCCATGAACATTGTGGAGAATGCGTTGATCAGCACCGGGACACCGGTGCTGGTGTTCAGTATGGAGATGCCGGCGGATGCGCTGGCGATGCGTATGCTGTCTTCGCTGGGGCGGATCGACCAGACCAAGGTGCGCAGCGGTAAACTGGAGGAGGACGACTGGCCGCGGCTGACCTCGGCCGTCAGCCTGCTCAAGGACAAGCCGCTGTACATCGATGACACCCCTGGCTTGAGCCCGACTGAAATGCGGTCCCGCGCCCGCCGTATCGCCCGGGAAAATGACGGCAAGATCGGTCTGATCATGGTGGATTACCTGCAGCTGATGCGGGTGCCGGGCAATACCGAAGGGCGGACCGCGGAAATTTCCGAGATCTCCCGTTCTCTGAAAGGCATTGCGAAGGAGCTGAGTTGCCCGGTGGTGGCGCTGTCACAGCTGAACCGAAGCCTTGAGCAGCGCCCCAACAAGCGACCGGTGAATTCCGACTTGCGGGAATCCGGCGCGATTGAGCAGGACGCGGACGTGATCATGTTTGTGTATCGCGACGAGGTGTATAACGAAGACACGTCCGACAAGGGCATCGCCGAAATTATCATCGGTAAGCAGCGTAATGGCCCGATCGGTACCATTCGCCTGGCGTTTATCGGCAAGTACACCAAGTTTGAAGATCTGGCGCACGGGGATTACGGCGATTACGGTGGGGATTACTGATGCCCCGGAGCACCGTCGCGCGGATTGATACCAGTGCCATTCGTCACAACTACCGGGTAGCCTGTGACCGTGCCGGCACGGCCCGGGCGATGGCAGTGATCAAGGCGGATGGCTATGGCCATGGCATTGAGGCGGTGGCGAAGGCTCTGGCCGATGATGCACCCCGTTACGCCGTGGCGTGTCTCGAGGAGGCCCTGGCGATCCGTGAGGCCGGCCTGTCGCAGCCGGTGGTGATGTTGCAGGGGGCGCATCAGCAGGAGGATATGGCGATGTGTGCCCGGCAGGGCTTCCAGCCGGTGTTGCACAGTGACTATCAACTGGCGTGGCTGACCGGTCTGGCAGAGGCGCCTGACTTCTGGTTGAAGGTGAACACCGGGATGAACCGGCTCGGGTTTCCGCCGGAGGACCTGGCCCGACGGGTCGAGCCATTGCTGTCCGCGGCGGCGACACGGTCCGCGCTACAGGGCTTCGTGACCCACTTTTCCTGTGCCGATGACGCGGCCAGCGACGAAACCGCGGGGCAGACACAGCGACTGTGCCACGCCGCGGCACCCTGGCCGCAGCTGGAGAAAAGCGTGGGCAATTCCGCGGCGCACTTTCTGCCCGGCCAGCCGCTGTTCGACTGGAGTCGGCCCGGCATCATGCTTTACGGCTCCTCCCCGATGTTGGGCCGGACCGGGCTGGAGCTGGGGTTGAAAGCGGCGATGACGCTGGAAGCTCCGCTGATTGCTACCCGTATGCTCAAGGCCGGTGATCGCGTTGGTTATGGTGGCACCTGGGTGGCCGACCGGGACACTCGTATGGGGATGGTGGCGGTGGGTTATGGCGATGGCTATCCGCGTCATGCCGGTACCGGTACCCCAGCGGCCGTCAGAGGCAGGCGTATCCGGTTGATCGGCCGGGTGTCGATGGACATGCTTGCGGTCGATCTGTCCCCGGCTCCGGAGGCCCGTGAGGGGGACAGTGTCGAGCTGTGGGGTGCTCAGGTCAGCGTTGATGAGATTGCGGCTCATGCCGGCACGATCGGATACGAACTGTTGACGGGGGTGACAGCCCGGGTGCCCAGGCTGTACCGGTAAGGGGTTACCCCTCTCGGGCTGCCGGTTCCGGCTCGTGGATGATTTCTTCAATGAAATCGAGAATCGCGCCCAGGCTGCGATCGTCCAGTTTTTTCAGCACCTTGTGGACAACCATTTTGCTGCCCTTGAGCATGCTGCTGATGCCCACTTTGGCCATCCCCATCATCATGCTGCTGGCGTTCAGGCGGCGCAAAGGCTCAAGAAAGAAAAAGTCCAGGCCGTCGTCGGTCATGTCGACGATCAGGTTGTAGAGCTTGTCGATGGCCTCCTTGTCGGCCTTGCCCCGCTCCCGCAATTCGTTAACGGTGTAGAGGGCGCGGGTGCGAAGGTCATCGGTGATCGGGGCGACGATATGACTTTGTTGTTTCAGCATGTCGGATCCTGTTGTTGTATGCTCATCGGGGTCTGAATGGTCAGTTACATAGTATTGTATGGCGGTCACCGTGTGTGCCATTGGCTAGAGCGTAATGGGGTGTCCGTCACATCAGTGATATTCCGGGAGGCGTTGGACGCTTGTGCATGTTGTTGTAGTTCATGATTACGGCCCGCTGGGCAAGGTGCTGCTTGAGCGGCTTCGGGAAACACCGCTTCAGGTGACTCCGTTGCTGGTCAGTGATCCGGACAAGGTCAACCTGTCGGCGCTGGAAGAGTGGATTCCGCCGGAGACCGACCTGGTCGTCAATGCACTGTGGCTGACCGATCCCGAGGTGGCCGAGCGTGATCCCGAGGGCGTCCATATCGCGGCGTTTTCCCTGCCCATTGCGCTGGCGGAGTTCGCACGCGATCGCAACGTGGCCCTGCTGCAGTTGTCGTCCTGCTATGTGTTTGATGGCCGAAAACAGAGTGCCTACATCTCGTCCAACCCCGGCCAGCCGTGTAATGAGCTGGGCAACTGGCAATGGGAATGCGAGCAGGCACTGCGCACGCTGTTACCGCGCCACATCATTCTGCGGACAGGCTGGAGCCTCGGACGCTTCATTCGCAAGATGCAGAAGAGCAGCGGTGCTGACGACACCCTGCGGCTGCCAGGACGATGCCGGGGGCAGCCGGTCACGGTGCGGGACCTGGCGCGGGTGATGACGGCGGTGATTCTGCAACTGGATTGCGGAGCGGAAGTCTGGGGAACCTATCAGTACGCGGGTGCGGAGGAGATCACTCTGTACGAGCTTGGTCTGGCGATTGCCGGATTGCCCGGTATTCCCGCGGGCATCCGCGTGGTGGATGCCGTTCCGGAGTGGGCCACACTCGAGCCCGCCAATGCCACGCTGATCTGCACCAAGATTCGTAATACCTTCGGTATCAAGCAGCTGCCCTGGCGATCGGGATTGTCGGAAGAACTGGAAACACTTGCCAGGGGTTAGGACCCCTGGCGTGCGAATTCCCGTGTCACCAGTTGCAGAGCTTCAACATCCAGAAGTTCCACTTCGCGTCCACGCGCACGAATGAGTCCCTGATTCTGGAAGCGGGTGAACACCCGGCTGACGGTTTCCACGGCAAGGCCCAGGAAATTCGCAATGTCGTTGCGGGCCATGGGCAGGCTGAAGTTCGTAGGCGACATCCGCCGTCGCTGGAAACGGCTGGACAGCGACAACAACAGCGCCGCGATACGCTCCTCGGCCGTGTTCTTGCTCAGCAGCATGGCCAGCTGGTGACTGTTCTGTATCTCCTGGCTCATCAGTTGGTACATGTGATGCTGCAGATCCGGCAGCTTGCCGGTCAGCTCTTCCAGCTTCTCCACCGGGAACTCGCACACACTGGTCCGCTCCAGGGCTTTGGCGGTGCAGGCGTAACTCTCGCCGCTCATGCTGTCGAGTCCGACAAGCTCGCCCGGCATGAAAAAACCGGTAACCTGTTCCTCGCCGCCCTCGGTGATGATCGAGGTTTTTACCGCGCCACTGCGCACCGCAAAACAGGACCGAAACGGCGTGCTCTGGTCAAAAATGTGTTCGCCGCGGTTGAAGATGCGCCCTTGTTGCACGATATCTTCCAGCCGGTCGAGGTCGTTTTCCTCGATGGCCAGAGGCAGGCAAAGGTTGCTGAGACTGCACTGGTGACAGGACGCCTTGAGAGGTGAAGCCTGTTTGATTCGGATTGCTTGTGCCATGGCGGATGAACCATCCAGATTGATTCATATCAAAACCGTACCATAATACGGATGGCCCGGTTTGCCAATGATAGATGCTGCAGACGGGGTAGGTAATTCCCGGAGAGCACCGCCGGCTGGTTGCCGGCGGCTTCGTACCCGGATCAGATCTTCTGGAAAATCAACGAGGCGTTGGTGCCGCCGAATCCGAAGCTGTTGGACATGACCGTTGTGAGGTCAGCCTCGCGGGCTTGCGGGCCGATGACCGGCATGTCGCTGACCTTTTCATCCGGGTTGTTGAGATTGGCGGTCCCGGCAATGAAGCCGTTCTGCAGCATCAGCAGGGAGTAAATGGCTTCATGCACCCCGGAGGCACCGAGAGAGTGCCCGGAAAGACTCTTGGTGGAAGACACCGGCGGGATGGAGTCGCCGAACACATTGCGAACCGCACCCAACTCGGCCACGTCACCAACGGGCGTGCTGGTGCCATGGGCGTTGATGTAATCCACCGGACCGTTCACCGTGGCCATGGCCTGCTTCATGCAGCGCATGGCACCCTCGCCGGAAGGCGCTACCATGTCGTGACCATCCGAAGTGGCGCCGTAACCGGTGAGCTCTGCGATGATTGTAGCGCCGCGCCGGCGGGCGTGCTCCAGCTCTTCCATCACCAGCATGCCGCCACCGCCGGCAATCACGAACCCATCGCGGCCACTGTCGAAAGGGCGCGAGGCGGTCGCCGGCTCGTCGTTGTACTTGGTGGACAGGGCGCCCATGGCGTCAAACAGCATGGTCAGGCTCCAGTCCTCTTCCTCGCCGCCGCCGGCGAAGACGATGTCCTGCTTGCCGGACTGGATCTGCTCCATGGCGTGGCCAATGCAGTGAGCGCTGGTGGCGCAGGCTGAGGACATGGAGTAGTTCACCCCGCGAATTCTGAAGGCCGTGGCCAGACAGGCTGAGACGGTGCTGGTCATGATCCTGGGGACCATGTAGGGCCCGATGCGCTTGACGCCTTTCTCGCGCATGAGATCCACCGCCTCCACCTGGCTGGCGCTTGAGGCTCCGCCGGAGCCGGCGATCAGACCGGTCCGGTCGCTGGAAATCAGCTCGTCGGTGAGTCCGGCTGACGCCACGGCCTGCTGCATAGCCAGATAGCTGTACATGGCGGACTGACCCATGAAGCGGCGCAGTTTGCGGTCGATCACGCTGGTGTCCACATCCACCGATCCGGAAATCTGGCTGCGGAAGCCCATGTCTTTATAAGTCTGGTTGAAGCGGATGCCGGAGCGCCCGGTTCTCAGGCTGTCCAGAACCGCATCCGTAGAATTACCCAGGCACGACACAATGCCCATGCCGGTGACGACTACGCGTCTCATACTTTCCTCCTGAATGGCCAAGCCTCCTGCGGCGGGCCATTGCATCGCTGACATTGACTGACAGTGTAAGGGGTTTGCGGCAGGGGCGATATTTGACCTTGGTACGGGGCGGGGGGCGGCAGCCAGTCAGGTAGACCGATTGTCTTCCTTTGCGGCCCTGGCGGCTTCTGCTTCCCGCGTTTCCTGTTCCACCATGGCCGGCGTTTCAAGGGAAATCCGCCCCAGCGTGCCCGCGCGCAGCTCGTTCAGCAACACCTCGGACACTTTATGCAGGTCCGGAATGCCGCCGCGGGCGAAAAACCGGCGCCTGGCGGCAATGGCGTCCATCAGTGCCAGCCCGTCAACGGGTTTTTCTTTCAGGTCATAGCGTTTCATGACCAGATCTGGATATGCCTGGAGCAGGTAATCGGCCTCGAACAGGGCCACGTCCTCAAAATCCAGCACGGCACTGCGGATGGCGCCGGTGATGGCCAGCCGGTAACCGCAGGCTTCCGGTGACAGTTTGGGCCACAGAAAACCCGGTGTGTCGTACAGCAAAATGTTGTCGGGCAGCTTGATGGCTTGCTGGGCCCGGGTCACTGCCGGCTCGTTACCGGTCTTGGCCGCGGGCCGTCCGGCAAGGGTGTTGATCAGAGTGGATTTGCCGACGTTGGGAATGCCCAGAATCATCACTCTCAGCGCACTCTTCTGACGGTCGTGCCCGGGGGTCATCTCGGCCGCCAGCCTGAGAATGTCGAGGGCTTCACTGCGCTGGTTGTGGGTCAGGGTGATGGTACGTACGCCCCGTTCTTTTTCCAGCCAGGTCTGCCATTCGGCGGTAATACCGGGATCTGCCAGGTCGCGCTTGTTGAGCACCTTGATCAGCGGGGTATCGCCGCGCAGGTTGGGAACCAGCGGGTTTTCGCTGCTGAACGGAATGCGGGCGTCGAGAACCTCGATAATCAGGTCCATCTGCGGCATTACCTTTTTGATCTCCTTGCGGGCCTTGTGCATGTGCCCGGGAAACCAGTTTATGGCCATGGTGTGACTCCAGAGTTGGCGGAACGGCGCCATTATGGACGGGAATGACCAAATTTTCACATTTGTTTGAAGCCGCTGCTGCCGCGGGATTCGGGCGTCCGGTTTGCGAAGTGTGTACAAAAAGAGGGGATATCGGGATGAAAGCCGGGGGCGTTTTGTTTTAGGGTGTGAGACCTGACGACGAAAACCAATGACGATCAGCAGCTTGAAACCCTGAGCTGCGACACATGACGGAGAATTCTATGAAGCTCGTAAAACTGTTTGGCATTGCTCTACTGACCTTCGGCCTGGCCGCACCGACCATGGCACAGGACATGAGCCAGCAGGGTGCCCAGGGTGCCCAGGGCGCTCAAGGTGACCAGGTGGACCAGCTGGCCGAACTGGTGGGTCTGAGTGATGACCAGCAGACAGAAATCCGCGGCATCATTGACGAGATGCAGGGCGAGATTCAGGAACTGCAGGCAGAAGCGCAGCAACTGCAACAGTCCATCCAGGCGGAAATCAAGCCGGACTACGATGAAGGCAAGATCCGTGACGACGCGGAAAAGCTGGGTGATCTGACCGGCGAAATGACAGCGCTGTCCACCCTGATGCAGGCCAAGGTCGATGCGGTCTTTACCGAAGAGCAGCGTGAAGAGCTCGACAAGCGCATGCAGCAGATGCAGCAGCAGATGCAACAGCAGCAGCAAATGCAGCAGCAAATGCAGTAATTCTGGCAGCAAAAAAGCCGCCTGTGGCCTTTGGCCACAGGCGGCTTTTTTGTGCCTGCAATACCAACCCCCAGGCTACAAAAAGACTATTCCCCCGAACCTGAACCTGAACCAAACGGCTTGATCAGCACGATCAGGCGCGGCAACAGGGTCAGGGCACCAACCAGGGCCATGAACATGGCGAAGCCGGTAAACAGGCCGAAGTAGATGGTGGGTATGAAATTCGACAGTACCAGGATCGAGAAGCCGGTGATGATTGTCAGCGAGGTGTAAAACATCGCCCGACCAATGCTGCGGTGGCAGCGGTGCATGGTGGCGATGTAGTCACCGTCTTTGGCGAATTCGGTTTTGAAACGGTGGATGTAATGGATGGTGTCATCCACCGCGATACCGACGGTAATGGCGGCGACGGTGATGGTCATCATATCCAGTGGAATGCCGAGCCAGCCCATCAGGCCGAGAACCGAGCCCGCGGCAATCAGGTTCGGCGCCATGCCGATCAGCGCGAGCAGGACCGAGCGGAACAGGATCAGGAACATGATCATGATGGCGAGGAACACCACGCCCAGGGTCTTGATCTGGGAGTCGAACAGGCTTTGCAGCATGTTGTTGTACATCACCGTCATGCCGGCGAAGAGTACCTGGTCGTCCTCGAAGCCCAGCTCGCCGGTCAGATGCTGGTGAATGGTGTCCAGCAACTCCTGACGGCGTAACTCAGGCATGGTTTCCAGTATGCGGATACTGAAGCGGGCCTGGTCGTGTTCTTCGGAAATGTACGGCGTCAGCAGGATGTCCTGCAGGTCGTCCGGCAACGCTGACGGTACGAACGCCAGCTCCAGTGCGTTCAGCGGTTCGTCTTCGTTGACCTGTGCCAGCAGGTCCAGGGTGGTGCTGATGGACAGCACCTTGCCGGTCTCCTCCAGGCTCTCCAGGTATTCATGAACGCCCCGGAGCCGGTCCATTTTCTGATAGGTGAACCAGGTATCCCGATAGTCCGCCGCCTCGCCGCAATCTTCTACAAAGGGGTCACAGTCACTGGCAAACGGGTCGTCCGAGCCGGCGTTCTCAGGGGCAGGATCGTCGGTAATGACCACGTCCAGCGGGGTGGTTCCGCCGAGGCGGTCATCGATGGTGAGCATGCCCTGGTGGATTTCGGTGCTGGATTTGAAGTAGTCGATAAAGCTGTTTTCGACGGAGAGGCGGTTCATGCCCAGCACACACAGCACGGCAATGACGGCGGAGCCGCCCAGAACCAATTTGCCGTGATGCTCTGTAAAGCCTGCGAAAACGTCGGTCAGAGGCACCCGGTCCGAGCTGACGTAGCGGTCGATTGGCGGCGGCAGCAGCGCCAGCAACGCCGGAAAAATCAGGAAGGTGATGAGGAACGCCACCGTCAGGCCGATGGTCATCATCCAGCCAAAATCGATCACCGGGCGGATGCCGCTGAATGTCAGTGAGCCGAACGCCACGATGGTGGTGATGGCCATGTAGAAGCAGGGTTTGATCATTGCCAGCACTGTCTGGCGTAAAGTCTCTTTCGGCGACGCTTCCGGGGCATCGTGCTGGAATTCCCGGTAGCGGACAATCAGGTGAATCGTCAGCGACAGGGTCATGATCAGCAGCAGCGACACGAAGTTGGATGAAATCACTGTGACGGGCCATTGCGCCCAGGACAGGTAACCGATCACCAGCCAGACCGTGAAACTGCAGCACAGCAAAGGCACCAGCACCCAGCGCCACTGCCGGAAGATGATCGCGAGAGTCAGCAGCAGGAAAATCAGCACGCCGATGCCGAAGGTGGACAGGTCGTTTTCGATGAACTGAATCATGTCTGCGACGATCATCGGCACGCCACCCAGGTAAATTTCGGCCTCGTCACGGTAGCTGTCGAGAATGGTGCGAACCTGATTGATCGTCTGCTCCCGTTCCGCCCCGAGCTGTTCGGTGAAGCGGATGAAGTCATCGCTTACCCGTTCCAGCGCCTGCTGGTCCTCGGCGCTGGGGTTGTCGCCGGCAACGGACTCACGCAGCCGTTCCCGCTCGTTGAGCAGTTCAAAATACCGGTCCGGCGTTGGAAGGTTGACCTGAATCGCAGTGGTGCCGGCGTCCTTGCTGATCAGCAGATTCGGATACAGGGGGTTGCTGAGCAGGGCGTCCCTGGCGGTGTCGGGCGCCACGTCATCGCCGTCCATGGTCCTGATCTCCGAATCCACCGTGTCGAGGGTGAGATCGGGGCTGTGCAGCAGGGGCACGTTGAGAATGCTGTTGGTGGAGCTGACCGCGTCCAGCGCTTCCAGTTCGTCACGCAGTTGGCGCAGGGTGTCCAGCGTCTCGGTCTGGAACAGCTCGTTCTTCGGGGTGAAGGTGACGATGAGGAAATCGTCGGAAGTGGTGAAACGCCGGTTGACCTCCCGGTACTGTTCCAGTGAGCGGTCATTCTCCAGTACCAGGGATTCCGCCGAGGCATCCAGCCGGAACTGGTCAAGCCGAAGGCTGGCGAGAATCAGAATAAGAGCGAACACCACAAGAACGGCGACCGGGTGGGGGAGAATCCATCGGTCATAGAGGGAGCGGATCGGGGTCATCGGCACAATTGTCCACGCTGTGAAAAAAAGAGTGCAGAGTGTGCCACAAACCCTTAGCTGACTGTGACCCTGTTTGAGGCCTCTTCGAGTGAATCGATCAGGTTTTTCAGCCGGCGGGTCATGTCCGCGCTTTCTGATAACTGGGTCACCATGCTTTGCGTGGTATCGCGAATACCCTGAACGTTGGCCAATATGTCGTCGGTGGAGGCGGTCTGGTCGGCGGACATTGCAGCGATCTGCTCGTTGGTGTCGTCAATACGACTGACCACAGAATTGATGGCGTCAAGCGCCTTGCGGCCCTGTTCCGATTCATCCACACAGCGCCTGGCGTCGGCGGAGCTTTCGGTCATCTGTCGGACGGCAGTGTCCATGGCCTGCAGCAGGCGGTCGATGGTGGTCTGGATCTGGTCGGTGGAATCCTGCACCCGCTGCGCCAGGTTGCGTACCTCATCGGCGACCACGGCAAAGCCGCGGCCCTGCTCGCCGGCGCGTGCCGCCTCAATGGCAGCGTTCAGCGCCAGCAGGTTGGTCTGTTCGGCGATGCCCTTGATTTCGGTGACGGCCTTGCTGATCTCATGGCTGTTCTCTGCCAGGGATTCCACGCTGGAGGCGGAGTTGCGGATAATCTCCTCCAGCCGACGGATGGAATCCGCACTCTGGGTTACCCGCTCGCCGCCTTCCTGGGCAGTACTGCGTGCCTCGTGGGACAGGGTCTTGGCAATACCCGCCTGCTCCGCGATACCGCCAAAGCTCTGCAACATGGTTTCGATCACCTCGGCCGAGCGGTCTGCGCCGGATTGCTGGCGGGTCAGATCGTCGCGGCGGCTATCGGCCGCCGCGGTGAGCTCCCTTACTTCACTGTGCAGGCGTTCAATGGCTTCTTTCATGCTCCTGACCACGGCCATGGTGCGATCCTGCATGGCGTTAAACGCAGAACCCATTTCACCGATTTCATCGGTGGAGTCGACCTGCGCGCGTTTGCTCAGATTGCCCGAGGACTGGACCTCGACCATGGTGCTCTTGAGACGGTGGACGTGGCGCTCGATAAACGAGATCAGCAACTGTGAGCCGGCCATCTCCAGCGTCATCAGCACCGCCACCACCAGGGCAAAACCGGGCGCGGTTTCCGCAAAGGCGGCTGCGAAACTCGCCCCGGTGATGTCGGCAATGGTCTGAATGGCGTAAAGCACCAGCAGGCACAGGACAGCAAACACAACAATGTTGAGAAGCCAGAACTTGTACTTCAGGCGAGCATTTTTGAGCAGGGTCAGCATGGTGTTCCCAATGTAAAAGTGTTCTTAGTCGATGGCTTTTACCGGAATGTGGCGGGCTTGGGGAGCCGGCACCTCCGGAACGGCAAGGCCAAGGTTGTTTTTATCGAACACCCGGTCGGCGCGATAGCTTGAGCGCACCATGGGACCGGACGGCACTTCCATAAAGCCTTTCTCAAGGCCGATGTCGCGATAGCGGTTAAACTCGTCCGGCGTGACATAGCGCTCCACCGGAAGGTGATTGGGGGTCGGGCGCAGGTACTGGCCCAGGGTAAGAATATCGACACCGACGGCGCGCAGGTCATCCATGGTCTGCAGTACTTCGTCTTCGGTTTCCCCCAGGCCCAGCATCAGGCTGGTCTTGGTAATGACATCCGGGCGGTGCTTCTTGGCGTGCGCCAGCACGTTCAGGGTTTTCTGGTAGCCGGCCCGGGGGTCGCGCACGCGACCGGTCAGCCGTTCCACGGTTTCGACATTCTGGGCAAACACATCGAGACCGGAATCCACCACTTTCTCCACGTCGGACATCACCGCGTCGAAATCCGGTGTCAGTGCCTCAACAGCGACTTCGGGGGTGCGCTGTTTAATGGCGGCTACACAGGCGGCGTAATGGGCCGCGCCGCCGTCCTCCAGATCGTCACGGTCTACCGAGGTCAGCACGATGTAGCGCAGCCCCATCAGCTCCACCGACTTTGCGGTGTTCTCCGGCTCTTCAGGATCCAGCCAGCCTCTGGGATTGCCGGTATCCACTGCGCAGAATTTGCAGGCGCGGGTACACACTGAGCCCATCACCATGATGGTGGCGGTGCCGTTGGTCCAGCATTCACCGATGTTGGGGCAGTGGGATTCCTGGCATACCGTGCTCAGACGGTGTTCGCTGACATTCTTGCGGACGGCCTCGTACCGCTCCCCGCCGGGCATGCGTGCCCGCAACCACCGGGGCTTGCGCTCCACCGGTTTGGACTCCCCGCCGGAAGAGCGCTTCACGCCATCCTTGATGGCTGAAAAGCCATGCTCATTGCGAAATTTGGAACCACTGGTGACACGGGGTTTTGCGGTGTCGCTCATTACTGCCGGACTCTCGTAAAAACGTGGGGGAGCATTAAAGAGTAAAGCGCGGGCGGGATAGTTACAAGGCGAGTAGGGGCAATCACGGGGTTAACGGGCACGACTTTCGTCGTACCCGTTGATCTTCGTCAAATAGCAGCGGCGTCCAGTGCCTGGGTGATATCGGCGATGATATCGTCGACATGTTCAATCCCGATCGACAGCCGCACCAGATCCTCGCTGACCCCGGCACTTTTCAGTTCTTCCGGGTTAAGCTGGCGGTGCGTGGTGGTGGCGGGGTGACAGGCCAGGGACTTGGCATCGCCAATGTTGACCAGGCGCAGGATCAGGTTCAGGGCGTCAATGAACCTGGCGCCGGCGTCGCGACCGCCCTTGATGCCGAAACTCAGGATGCCGGAGGCCTTGCCGCCACAGATCTTGTCGCAGGTGGCTTTGTAGGGGCTGTTGGCCAGAGCGGCGTAGTTGACCCAATCCACCGAGGGATGATCCTGCAGGAAGCTGGCCACTTTCTCGGCGTTTTCGCAATGGCGCTCCATGCGCAGCGCAAGGGTTTCCAGCCCCTGCATGATCAGGAAGGCATTGAACGGGGCCAGGGCGGCGCCGGTATTACGCAGGGGCACCACGCGGCAGCGTCCGATGAAGGCGGCCGGGCCGAGCGCCTCGGTGTAAACCACGCCGTGGTAAGACGGGTCCGGCTCGTTCAGCATCGGAAACTTGGCCGCACTGGCTTTCCAGTCGAACTTGCCGGAATCCACCACCACGCCGGCCACGGTGGTGCCATGACCGCCGATGTACTTGGTGAGGGAGTGAATGACGATGTCGGCGCCGTGCTCGAAGGGGCGGCACAGGAACGGCGTGGCGACGGTGTTGTCCACCATCAGCGGGATGCCGTGTTTGTGGGCAATGTCCGCCCAGCGCTGGATGTCCACCACATTGCCCGCCGGGTTGCCGATGGACTCACAGAACAGCGCGCGGGTGTTGTCATCAATGGCATTTTCCACGGCGTCGAAATCGTCGTGGGGCACCATGCGGCATTCGATGCCCTGATTGGGCAGGGAATGGGCAAACAGGTTGTAGGTGCCGCCATAAAGCTGACTGGTGCTGACAATGTTGTTGCCGACCTTGCAGATGGTCTGCAGCGCATAGGTGATGGCGGCCATGCCCGAGGCCACGGCCAGGGCCCCGACGCCGCCTTCCAGTTCGGCCATCCGCTCTTCGAGAACCGCGTTGGTGGGGTTCATGATGCGGGTGTAGATATTGCCCTGCACCTTCAGGTCAAACAGGTCCGCGCCGTGCTGGGTGTCATCGAAAGTATAGGATGTGGTCTGGTAAATGGGCGTGGTGGCGGCCCGGGTGGTGGGGTCGCTTTTGAAGCCTGCGTGAAGGGCGAGGGTTTCAGGTCTCATATCAACGATCCTTACTGTTGTATGGTGTTTGTTGGTTTCGTTACCGGAGTATGCCATACCGAATGGAACCAGAGCAGGGCTTCTGGCGTGAAATGAGTACCCCGGATATGTCATTCATCCTTATCATCGTGGTGCGGTTGAACTTGCCGGGGATGACACCGGTGTTTACTCATTCAAGAGAGAGTCTCCATGAATCCGAAAACCATGCGTTCCACTGTGATTGCTGCAAGCATTGTGTTGGCTGGAAGCCTTAACGCATCCGCTGTCTGGGCCCAGTCTGAAGTTGAAGGCAATGGCCAGCGCGCAGCGGAAATGTCCGAGAAAGGTAAAGGTAAGGCTCGCGAGGCCAAAGAAAAGGCGAAAGAGGCCCGTAACAAGGGTCAGGATAAAGCGGACGCCGTGCGTGACCGCGGGGCCAGTGATGCAGAGGACGCGCGGGACCGCGCTGAAGACGAGTCGGAGCGGGCGCGCGAGCGCGCAGAAGATGAGGCCGAGCGCAATCGTGAGCGTGCTGAGGATGAGGTCGAGCGTAATCGCGAGCGTGCTGAGGATGAGGTCGAGCGTAATCGCGAGCGCGCAGAGGATGAAGCCGAGCGTGCCCGAGAGCGTGCCGACGAAGCGAGAGCAGGAGGGGAGCAGGCTCAGGCCGTCAACCGGGATAACGTAAACCGCAAGGCCGATCCCGCTTCCAAAGGCAGCGAGCAGGGGCAGGCTAAAAAACAGGAAAACGCCAAAGCCTGGTGGAATCTCTGGGACTGAACCTGAAAAAAGCCCGGCTCCTGTGAGTCGGGCGGCCAAAAGAACCGCACTGCCCACTCGGTTACATTCTCACCTTTTTTTCCTACCTTCAAGAATCAGTAGCAATTTTCGCTATACTTGTCATCCGGGATCAACTTAGCGAAAGGGAAGTCGGAAACATTCGGAATAGCTAAATGAATCTGCTCAGCAGTCTCTCACTCAAATTGCGGTTGGTGGTATTGGTCTCTATTCCACTGGTTGCCATCGCAGGCCTTTCAGTTTACGCACTCGTGGTGTTCGCAGACATTAACCGCGGAGTCAGCAGCATTTACAACGATCGCGTGGTGCCTCTCAAAGATCTCAAGGTGATTTCTGACGACTACGCCGTCCTGGTGATCGATGCCATCAACAAGGCCAACGCAGGCATAGTCAGTTCCGAGGAAGCGTTGCGTCAGATCGAAAAAGCTGAATCAACCATAGAGGCGAACTGGAACGGTTTCACGCAGACGTTTCTTACCGATCGTGAACGGCAACTTGTACGCGAGTCCGAAGCCCTGTTTTCTGCGGCGGACCGGCGTATTGAGGAGGCCAAGACGGTGCTGCGGCGAGCCCCTGCCGATGCGGAGGGCTTGCTGGATCAGATTGACGGCCCGCTCTATGACGTCATCGATCCGGTAACCAGCAAGATTGGCGAGTTGCTCGAACTGCAACTCGAGGTGGCGGCTGCAGAGAGAGAATCGGTGGGCGAGCTTTATGCCCAAAGCCAGGTACTTTACCCCTCGACGGCAGTTGTAGCTGCGCTGCTCTCGATCGGGGCCAGCATGCTGATCATTTTGTCAATCACCGGCCCGATACAAGCCATGAGAGAGCTGATGGGATCCGTGGCTGAAAAATCAGACCTCTCTCAGCGTCTGGAGGTTTCGGGCAAAGACGAACTTGCCCAGCTTGGCCAATCGCTCAACCACATGCTGAGTGAATTCGATCAGGTCATCAGCCGGCTCTCCGCTGTATCGGACGAAGTCGCAGCGGCTTCGGAGGAGCTTTCGTCCATCAACGCTGACGTTGAGCGCAACATCGAGTCCCAGTCGGGCCAGACGGATCAGGTTGCAACAGCCATGAACCAGATGAGCGCTGCGTCCAGTGATGTGGCAAGAAGCGCTGAAGAAGCCCAGTCTGCGGCCCGATCGGCGAAAGAGCGGGGCGTGGAGGGTCGAGCCAAAGGGGAAAAAGGCCGCGAGGCGTTGCATCGCCTGTCGGAAGATATCCGACGGGTTGCCAACCAGATCAGCTCCCTGGAGAACAAGAGTCTGGAGATTCAGAAAGTTACTCAGGTCATCAACGATATCGCCGACCAGACCAACCTCCTGGCATTGAACGCAGCGATTGAGGCCGCCAGGGCTGGTGAGCATGGGCGCGGCTTTTCCGTGGTAGCTGACGAAGTCCGCTCCCTGGCGCAAAGAACGCAGACGTCCACTGCTGAAATTGCCGGCGTGATCCAGGACCTCACGGAAGAAAGCAAAGCGACGGTTGCGGTTATGCAGTCGGGGCTGGAGCAGGTTGAAGAAAATCGGACCGTGATTGATGACATCGCCGACACACTGAATGCCATTGGCGACGCAATCGACCACATCGTTCAGATGGGGGAGCAGATCGCGAGCGCGTCGGAAGAGCAATCTGTAGCCGCGGAGCAGGTCAGCGGGAATCTGACCCATATCGTGGATCTGGCCAGCCAGAACCTTGGTGGCGCCAAGCAGTCGTCAGAAGCCAGCCATGAATTGGCGCGACTCGCTGCGGAAATGAAGGATCGGCTGTCATCCTTCAAAACCAGCCCCTGATAGGCCCGGCGAGGCCCCCAGGTTAACTGGACCTCAGACCAACAAAAAAGCCCGGCTCTTGCGAGTCGGGCTTTTCAGAATACTGGTAGCAAGGGGCGGAGTCGAACCGCCGACCCCAGCATTATGAGTGCTGTGCTCTAACCAACTGAGCTACCTTGCCATTTCGCTTCGGGCATCGCCCTGAACGAGGCGCGTATTTTCAGTATTTGGCTTCGTCCTGTCAAGGCTTGGTGCCCGTTTTTTCCTGAAAATTTACACGTTGAAGCGGAAGTGGATAACGTCGCCGTCCTTGACGATGTATTCTTTGCCTTCCAGGCGCCATTTGCCGGCATCTTTAGCGCCGGATTCGCCGTTGTACTGGACGTAATCGTCGTAGCTGACCACTTCAGCGCGGATAAAGCCCCGCTCGAAGTCTGTGTGGATCACCGCGGCAGCCTGAGGCGCGGTAGCGCCAATCTTGACGGTCCAGGCGCGCACCTCCTTCACCCCGGCGGTGAAGTAAGTCTGCAGGCCGAGAAGGCTGTAGCCGGCGCGGATCACGCGGTCCAGACCGGGCTCTTCCATGCCCATTTCATCGAGGAACATGGCTTTTTCGTCGTCTTCCAGTTCGGAGATTTCCGCTTCCAGCTTGTTGCAGATGGGCACCACCACCGCGTTCTCGGATTCGGCGATCTTGCGGACGGTGTCCAGGTGCGGGTTGTTCTCGAAGCCGTCCTCATTGACGTTGGCAATGTACATGGTGGGCTTGACCGTCAGCAGGCACAGTTCGCGCACCAGGGCCATCTGGTCCTTGTCGAGATTCATGCTGCGCACCGGCTTGCCTTCGTTCAGCACCGGCAGCAGCTTTTCGAACATCTCAAGCTGCGCCTTGGCGTCTTTGTCACCGCTCTTGGCCACGCGCTGAACCCGTTTGATGGCTTTTTCCACGGTGTCCAGGTCCGCCAGTGCCAGTTCGGTGTTGATGACGTCGATATCGGAGGCGGGATCGACCTTGTTGGCTACGTGAATGACGTTGCCGTCTTCAAAGCAGCGGACCACGTGGGCAATGGCATCGGTCTGGCGGATGTTGGCCAGAAACTGGTTGCCCAGACCTTCGCCTTTGGAGGCGCCGGCAACCAGGCCGGCAATGTCGACAAACTCCATGGTGGTGGGTACCACACGCTCTGGTTTGACGATCTCGGCGAGCTTGTTGAGGCGCGGGTCGGGCATGGCCACCACACCGGCGTTGGGCTCGATGGTGCAGAACGGGAAGTTTTCCGCGCCGATGCCGGATTTGGTCAGTGCGTTGAACAGGGTGGATTTGCCGACGTTGGGAAGGCCGACGATGCCGCAGTTAAATCCCATGGAATGCCTCTGCTGGTGCTGGAAAATTTGGCCGGATTATACCGGTGTCCGCTGGTGTAAGCGAATAAGGGGATATGTCAGGGATTGGGCTTGAAGCTGTGCAGCCGGTTCATCGCGGCGGGGAGTTTGCCGCTGGCGGCGTCAGGCAATACGCGCAGGATTTCGTCGATCACGGCGTTCAGTTCCTCGGTTTCCTGTTTGCCGAGGCGGCCCAGTACGTAGCCGGTGACCTTGCGGCTGTCGCCGGGGTGGCCAATGCCGATGCGCAATCGGTGGAACTCGTTGCTGCCGAGGTGGGCAATGGTGTCCCGCAAGCCGTTATGTCCGCCGTGCCCACCACCTTTCTTGAGTTTGGCGGTACCTGGGGGAATGTCGAGCTCGTCGTGGGCGACCAGAATCTGTTGCGGCTGAATCTTGAAGAAGTCCGCCAGTGCCTTGATGGCCAGGCCGCTGCGGTTCATGAACGTGGAGGGATTGAGCAAGTGGAGGTCGAGGCCCTGCCACTGGATGCGGGCATACAGCCCGTGGTACTTGCGTTCGGGCCGGAGCGTCTGACCCGCAGCGCGGGCCAGAGCTTCGACGAACAGGGCGCCGGCATTATGGCGGGTATTCTCGTAGTCAGTGCCGGGATTTCCCAGACCAACCACCATGACAATATCCTGTGCCATTCGCCGGTGCCCTCGTCAGTACAGGAGTGATTACTCCTTGTCTTCGCCTTCGCCTTCTTCGCCTTCCTCGGCGTCATCAACCTTGGCGCCGCGCGGCTTGTGGATCGCCACAACAGGCAGGTCGTGATCTTCGCCCTGAAGCAGAGCGGCAACCTTGACGCCTTTCGGCAGCTTCAGATCGCTGAGGTGAACAACCTGGTCCATTTCGACAGCGGTCATATCCACTTCGATGAACTCAGGCAGGTTCTGCGGCAGACAGATCACTTCCACTTCGTTGATCTGGTGGTTGGCAACGCCGCCCTGCAGCTTGATGGCCGGTGCGGTGTCTTCGTTGATGAAGTGCAGCGGCACGTTAACGTGGATCTCGTGATCCTTGTCAACACGCAGGAAGTCAGCGTGAGTCAGCAGCGGCTTGTACGGATGACGCTGCAGATCCTTCAGGATCACGCTTTCCTTCTTGCCTTCCAGCTCGATGGTCAGAACGTGAGAGAAGAAAGCCTCGTTCTCCAGCGCTTTTTTCAGCTCGTTGTGCCAGATAGAGATTGAAACGGCTTCTTTGTTACCGCCATAGACGATGGCCGGGATTTTCCGTTCCTCACGACGCAGGCGGCGGCTCGCACCTCTCCCCTGATCGCCACGAGGAAATGCTTCAATAACAAATTCCTGGGACATGATATGTACCTCAATCGTCACCCGAACTGCCCGCGACCAGGCGTTTGAACGGATGATATTTTTGAATAGCCCCGGAAAACTTTCCGAGGCTGACTAAAAGAGTCGGGAGCCTTGCAGGGCTCCCGACTCAGATGCTTTTTCAGCGTGTTGTAACCTGCTGAGCTGCCTTGTTAATTCCGGATTATCCGGATCAGGCGTTCTCGAACATGGCGCTGATGGACTCTTCATTGCTGACGCGACGAATGGATTCCGCGAGCAGACCCGCCATGCTGAGGACGCGGATTCTATCACAATTCTTCGCTTTGTCACCCAGCGGAATGGTGTCGCAGACTACCAGCTCGTCCAGCTCGGAGGCGTTGATGTTCTCGATCGCCGGGCCCGAGAGTACCGGGTGGGTGATGTAAGCTACTACCCGCGCTGCGCCGTGCTCTTTGAGTGCGTTGGCAGCCTTGCACAGGGTCCCGGCAGTATCGATGATGTCGTCCACCAGGATGCAGGTCTTGTCTTTCACGTCACCGATGATGTGCATGACCTGAGACACGTTGGCTCTCGGGCGGCGCTTGTCGATGATGGCCAGGTCGGCATCGTCGAGGCGCTTGGCGACGGCTCGTGCGCGAACCACGCCGCCCACGTCCGGAGAGACCACCACAAAGTTTTCAAAACGCTGCTTTTCGATGTCTTCGAGCATGACCGGTGTGGCGTAGATGTTGTCTACCGGGATGTCGAAAAAGCCCTGAATCTGGTCGGCGTGCAGGTCGAGAGTCAGGACCCGGTCCACGCCGATGCTGGAAATCATGTCGGCTACGACCTTGGCGCTGATGGCTACCCGCGTTGAACGAACGCGACGATCCTGGCGAGCGTATCCGTAATAGGGGATAACGGCAGTGATCCGTGTTGCGGAAGCACGGCGAAGTGCATCGGCCATCACGATCAGTTCCATCAGGTTATCGTTGGTGGGGTAGCAGGTGGGCTGGATGATGAAGACATCATGGCCCCGGACATTCTCATCGATCTCGACGGTGGTTTCACCATCGCTGAACCGGCCTACAGTGGCCTGACCCATGGGAATGTGGAGTTTCTGGGCAATAGCTTTGGCAAGGTCGGGATTGGCATTGCCAGCGAAAATCATCAGTTTGGACACGACGGCATCCTTCACGGTATCGGCGTTTGATTCAGAAGAAGCGGGAGAAAGGTGGCTGGGGTGGCAGGATTCGAACCTGCGCATGACGGGATCAAAACCCGTTGCCTTACCACTTGGCGACACCCCAGTATCGTGCTTTTTTGGCATCATTTCAGCTCTGTCAGCTTTGTGTGAAGCGGTGAAATATTCACCCCTTGAGCGACGAACCCCGTGATGCCGGAGGGTTTGCTTTCCCAGATAATCCGGGCTGCGGATTCTGTCGGGAAACGTCCAAATATGCAAGCCCCGGTTCCGGTTAATCTTGCAGGTCCGAATTGTGAAAGCCATTTCAGGCTCTGGTTAACCTCCGGATACAGTTGGCGAACTACATCCTCACAGTCGTTTCGGTACCTCGAGGCGTCTCCCTCAAAAGCGGGCGCTATTTTGATTCTAGGGATGTTCCTTGTCAACCCTTGCTCGGAAAAAATCTTACCGGTGTTTATATCGCAGGCGGGTTTAAGAACCAAAAACCAGTCTTCCGGTGGCGTGGCCGGGGTCAGCTTTTCGCCCACGCCTTCCCCCCAGGCGGCGTGGCCGCGCACGAATACCGGTACATCGGCACCCAGCTGCAGGCCCAGGTCGGCCAGCTGGTCGATGCTTCGCCCCAGTTGCCAGTAGTGGTTCAGTCCGAGCAGCACGGTAGCGGCATTGGAGCTGCCGCCGCCCAGACCACCGCCCATGGGCAGGCGTTTGTCTATCGCCAGGGTGATGCCGGGCAGTTCGTGCGCCTGTGTGCCAGCCAGCAGCCTGGCGGCGCGAAGAACGAGGTTGTCGTCGTCGTTGACGCCGGGTATCGACGAGGCGAGATGAATACCCTGGCGACCGTCGGGGGCCGGCACAAAGGTGATGTCATCGCCGTGGTCGAGAAACTGGAACAGGGTCTGCAGCTCGTGGTAGCCGTCGGGACGGCGCCCGACGATGTGCAGGCAGAGATTGAGCTTGGCCGGGGAGGGCAGAGTAAACGGTTTCACTGGTCGCGATCCGTGGTCTCGTCCCAGCGGGTAACCACCATTCTGACCCGTTTGTCGTCCTTGACGGCGGTGATGCGGGCAGGCAGTTGCGGGTAGCCGTCGACAAAGGATTGCCAGCGGTCGTAACGAATCTCCCAGCCCTGTTGGCGGATCATGGCGAGCTGACTGGCGTCGTCAAACAATAGGCGAAAGTCACCGTCTGGTCCGGGCAGGCCGCGAATCCACCACACCAGGCTTTCGATCGGCAGTTGCCAGCCGGTCGCGGCTTCGATCAGTGCTTCCGGGTCCCCGGAGCGATAGGTCTCACCGTCCGGCAGCGTCAGGGAAATGAACCCGGGAACGCCCTGAAGGCTGGTCCGGCCCATACCAAGGAACGAAGAGGACAGCTCCAGATCGTAGGCGTCACGCGCCTGGATCCAGTGGTTGATTACGGCGGTGCCGCTGTCCGAAGGCTGTTTGACCGCCAGTTTGCCACTCAGCTCCCAGGCGTCGAAGCGCTTGAGTTGCTCGCTGCGTTCTGCCCAGTCGCTGGGGGGTTGGTCGGTCAGGCCCTCGGGCAGGGGCTCGAGCTGGATGGTGGTGCAGGCGCCGAACAGCAGGACAACGGCGGTTAGCGCCAGCAGTCGTGAGGTGAGCAGGATCAAGGTTGCTGTTCTCCGGTCAGCCGCTGAATGGTCTCAATCAGAAGCGGGTGGTCGGGGTCGACATCAATGCCTTCCTTCCAGATGATTCTGGCCTGATCCTCGGCGCCGGTGCTCCAGAGCACTTCCCCGTAATGGGCTGCAACCTCGGGATCCGGATAGGCCGCCCAGGCTTCGGCCAGGTACGCCAGAGCTTCCTCCTGCTGGCCCTGCAGGAACAGCACCCAGCCCATGCTGTCCAGAATCGCCGGGTTTTCCGGGTCCAGGGCAAGCGCGCGCTCTATCAGGCTGCGTGCTTCATCCAGCCGGTCGGTGCGGGTGGTGAGAATGTAGCCCAGGGCATTGAGGGCGACGGCGTTCTCGGGGTCGTCTTCAATAATCAGGCGCAGATCTTTCTCGGCCTTTCCCGTTGCGTCCATGCTGTCATGCAGCATGGCGCGGGCATAGCGGATTCTGACGTTGTCGGGGAAGGACTCCAGTGCCTCGGTCGCGGTTTCGAGGGCGGCGCTTTCCTGTTCCTGGTCCAGCAGCAGGTTGACCTCCAGCAGCCAGAAATTTTCCGCCTGCTCCGGATTGGACTGGCGCAGGCCACGAATGTCCGTCAACGCGGAATCCAGTTCCCCCTCTTGCGCCAGCAGCGCGCTGGCACGGGCCAGTGCCGGGAAGTAATAATTGCCCTCTTCCACACTGCGGTAGTAGCCGATGGCCTGCTGCGTCTTGTTTTCTTCGTCGGCAATCCGCCCCAGATAATAATGGGCTTCGCTGGTGTGATGCCCCAGTTCGATCAGACGGGTCAGGTCTTTTCGTGCCAGTTCGGTCTGACCATTCTCCAGCGCAACCAGTGCGTGGGACAGGCGCAGGCCGGGGGTGTCGGGGAAACGCTTCATAAGACGATTGAATTCGTCCTGTGCCGCCTGCATTTCGCCCTCACCGATCAGCATGCGGCCGTACAGCGTGCCCATGGCGCGATTTTCCGGGAACCGCCGGGTATTGACCAGCAGGTGATCGAGCGCCTGCCTGCGCTTACCCACCTGGTATAGCAGGTCGCCTTTGAGGACGATGGCGGGCTGAAAGTTGGAATCGTTTTCCAGCAACGATTCAATGCGGGCCAGCGCCCGCTTGGGCTGGTTTGTCACTTTCAGCAGGAGCGCGGTGCTGTACTCCAGCTCGGGGGTCTGCGGGTGGCGTTCGGCCATTTGCTCGTACAGCGTCAGTAGTTCCTGTTGCTGCTCGGGCGGCAGGTTGGCAGCCATCGCGGCGAGGCTGTCAAAGTCGGCATCACCGCCAAGGTCCATGATCTGTTCCATGTGACTGAGGGCGGTTTGCAGGTCGTTGTTCTTGACCGCCTGAATCGCGGAAACCCGGTGAGCCTGGAGGTTGTCCGGCTCCACCTCCAGCCACAGACTGGCCAGCTGGCGCTGGGCGTTGTCACCGTTCAGGGACTGGGCAATGCGCATGGCCCGCTCGATTACCGCCTTGTCGCGGGACTGTTTGGCCGCGTTCAGATAGTTCACCAGGGTCACATCATAACGCCCCCGCTGCGCGGCAATTTCCCCGGACAGCAGCAGATAGAGCACTTCCGGCTCGAAATCGGCGTAGCGGATCTCGGGTTCCGCCGGAGCAGCCTCGGCGGGTGTGTCTTCTTCGCTGGCGACGGGGTCGTCGGGAGTTCCGCTGAGTGCGGCACAGCCGGTGAGTGACAGCCCAAGAAGGCAGGAAAGATAAAACCGTGCAGATCTATGCATGCAACATCCCGTATCCTGTGTACAACGCATCTGAGACGGCCGACCCGGTGTTCAGGCGACCATGCAGTGCCAAGGTTCTATGATGGCACAAGCGCCTGATATTGCCCAACCTGTCAGCACTTCCCGAACTCTCCGGGGTTTTGGGTGGCGACAGCGGCGCCGCGTCGGTAAAATGCGTGGGTGTTCTTACTCTGGCAAAAGGCTGCTCGCACCTGACATGGCTCTGGTTACGCTGGGAATCAATCATCGCACCGCGCCGGTAGAGCTGCGCGAACGTGTGGCGTTCACGCCGGAGCGCATGGCCGAGGCGTTTGCCGAATTGCGCGCCATGTGTGGTGCCAGTGAAGCCGCCATCCTTTCTACCTGTAATCGCACCGAGCTCTACATCGCCGGTGATGATCAGTGTGCCCCCATCCTCCTGCGCTGGCTGGCTGGCTTCCATGATCTTGACGCGGCCGAGCTGGAACAGGCTCTGTACCTTCATCGGGACGGCGACGCGGTACGCCACATGATGCGGGTGGCTGCCGGCCTGGACTCCATGGTGCTGGGCGAGCCGCAGATCCTGGGGCAGTTAAAGGATGCCTACGCGCTGGCGCGTGAGCACGGAGCCAGCGGCACGTTTCTGTCCCGACTGTTCGAGCACACCTTCTCCGTGGCCAAGCGGGTACGCACCCAGACCGCCATCGGGGAGAATCCCGTGTCAGTGGCCTACGCTGCGGTCAGCATGGCCCACCATATTTTCTCCGACATGTCCCGCAACAAGGCGTTGCTGATTGGCGCCGGCAAAACCATCGAGCTGGTTGCCCGTCATCTGGCCGATGCCGGGGTAAAGGATTTTCTGGTCGCCAACCGTACCCTGGAGCGCGCGCAGTCGCTGGCGGAGTCCCGCGGCGGCAAGGGGATCCTGCTGTCCGAAATTCCCGATTACCTGCAGGATGTCGACATCGTCATCTCGTCCACCGCCAGCCCGTTGCCGATTCTCGGCAAGGGCGCGGTCGAGCGGGCGCTGAAAAGGCGCAAGCACCGACCCTATTTCATGGTCGACATTGCCGTACCCCGGGACATAGAGCCGGAAGTTTCGTCGCTGGCGGACGTTTACCTTTATACCGTTGACGACCTGCGCCAGGTGATTGAAGAAAACATCCGCTCCCGCGAGGGTGCTGCCCGTGAGGCGGAAAATCTGGTGGCAGACGGCGTGCAGGATTTCCTGAGCCAGTTGCGGGCCCTGGACGCGGTCTCCACACTCAAACAGTTCCGCCAGCGTGTGGAAACCCTGCGTGATCTGGAAACCGAGAAAGCCCTGCGGGCGCTGCGTAACGGTAACGACCCGGAAACGGTGCTGCGCAGTCTGGCCCGTGGTCTCACCAACAAATTTCTCCACGAACCGTCCATTCAGGTTCGCAAGGCAACAACCGAAGGTCGCAGTGAAGTGACCGAGTGGCTGAGGGAGCTGCATCAGCTGGATGCCCAGGATGCCGATGCCACCACCCCGGAAAAACTATGAAACCATCGATTCAGAACCGTCTCGAGCAGTTGTCAGACCGCTTCGAGGAAGTCAGTGCCCTGTTGAGTGATTCTTCCATTATTTCCAATCAGGACAAATTCCGGGACCTGTCCCGGGAGTTTGCGGAAATTGAGCCGATTGTTCACTGTTTCCAGGCATGGAAATCCTCGCTGGCGGACATGGAAGAGGCGCGGGAGCTGGCCCGTGACGGCGACGCCGACATGCGGGAAATGGCGGAGGAAGAGCTGGCGCTGACGGAGCAGAAAACAGAAGAGCTCGATGAGGAGCTGCAGCGCTTGATGCTGCCCAAGGACCCGAATGACGGTAAAAACGTGTTTCTCGAAATCCGTGCCGGCACGGGTGGCGATGAGGCGGCCATTTTTGCCGGTGATCTGTTCAAGATGTACCTGCGTTACGCCGAGCGCCATCGCTGGCAGGTGGAAGTGATCAGCGAGAGTGAGGGGGAGCACGGTGGTTATAAAGAGATGATTGCCCGGGTGGCCGGCCCCGGTGTGTATGGTGCCCTCAAGTTCGAGTCCGGCGCCCATCGGGTTCAGCGCGTTCCTGAAACCGAATCCCAGGGCCGCATTCATACCTCCGCCTGCACGGTCGCGGTCATGCCGGAAGCGGACGAGGCAGAAGCGATCGAAATAAACAAGGCGGATCTCCGGGTAGACACCTTTCGCTCCTCCGGTGCTGGTGGCCAGCACGTCAACAAGACCGATTCGGCTATCCGCATTACTCACCTGCCCACGGGCATCGTGGTGGAGTGCCAGGAAGAGCGTTCCCAGCACAAGAACCGCGCTAAAGCCATGAGCCTGCTGGCGTCACGCCTGCAAAATGTCGAGACGGAACGCCAGCAGAAGTCCATGGCGGAAACCCGTAAGAGCCTGGTGGGCAGCGGTGATCGCTCTGAGCGCATTCGCACCTACAATTTTCCCCAGGGCCGGGTGACCGACCACCGCATCAACCTGACCCTGTACAAGCTGGATGAAGTCATATCCGGTGATCTGGATGCCGTGGTGGTGCCCCTGCAGCAGGAGCACCAGGCCGAACTGCTCGCGTCGCTGTCGGATGAGTGAGTCATCGCTGACCTGTGATGCGTTGCTCCGGCAGGCAACGGTCGCCATTGCCGGGGATTCCCCCAGGCTGGATGCGGAGTTGTTGCTCAGCCACGTTACCGGACTGTCCCGGACCAGTTTTCGAGCCTGGCCGGATCGACAACTGACCACCAGCGAAGCGCAACGATTCAAGGCGTTGGTGCAGCAGCGTGCCGGAGGCCATCCGGTGGCCCATCTGCTCGGTGAGCAGGAATTCTGGTCCCTTCCGTTAAAGGTGAATGCTGCGACCCTGATCCCCCGGGCGGACACCGAATGCCTGGTCGAGGCGGCGCTGACTCTGGATCTGCCCGCTGATGCCCGTGTTCTGGATCTGGGCACCGGTACCGGAGCCATTGCGTTGGCGCTGGCGAGCGAAAAACCCCAGTGGCAGATACTGGCCTGCGATGCGGTGCCATCGGCTGTTGAGCTTGCCACCGAGAATGCCCGACGCCTGGAATTGCCGGTAACCCTGACTCTCAGTCACTGGTTTGGAAGCCTGCCGGCGGGGCGGTTTGACCTGATTGTTTCCAATCCGCCGTACATTGCCAGCGGTGATCACCATCTGGGCGAGGGCGACGTGCGTTTCGAGCCCGCGTCTGCCTTGGTGGCCGGCGCGGACGGCCTCGATGATATCCGGGTGATTGTCGCCAGCAGCCCGCAATGGCTGAACATGGGCGGCTGGCTGATCATCGAGCATGGCTATGACCAGGGCGAGGTTGTGCGTGAGCTGTTTCGGGAAGCGGGGCTGGTTGCTGTCGAGACCGGTCAGGATTATGGTCGGCGTGACCGTTTGACTCGGGGGCAGTGGCCGGGATGACCGTCCACGAATCTGGAGCTGCGAGAGGAGTAGTCGATGCTCAGCGATGAGGAGCTGATGCGCTATAGCCGGCAGATTCTGATGCCGGCGTTTGATATCGCGGGGCAGGAAAAGCTCAAGTCTGCCCGTGTGCTGGTGGTCGGTGCCGGCGGTCTGGGCTGTCCGGTGGCGCTTTATCTGGCGGCAGCCGGGGTAGGGCATCTTACCCTGGTGGACGATGACAGCATCGAGCTGGCCAACCTTCAGCGGCAGATTGCCTTCAGTCAGGATCAGTTGGGCGGTGGCAAAGCGGAGAGCCTTGCGGATCGGGTGCGGCGGTTGAATCCGCTGGTGACGGTGCAAGCCGTTGCTCGCCGTTTGGCGTCGGACGAGCTGGTGCGCCAGGTTGATGAGGCGAACCTGGTGGTGGACTGCACGGATAATTTCAATACCCGGTTCGCCCTGAATCGGGCCTGCGTCGCGGCCAAAGTGCCGCTGGTGTCAGGCGCGGCGATTCGTGGTGAGGGCCAGTTGTCGGTTTACGATGCCCGCGATCCCGAGAGTCCGTGCTATCACTGCCTGTACCCGGAGCAGGGCAATGAGGATCTGTCCTGTTCAGAAGCCGGTGTGATCGGGCCTTTGGTGGGGATGATCGGGGCCAGTCAGGCCATGGAGGCGGTCAAGGTGATCTCCGGGGTGGGGCGGCCGCTGGTGGGGCGGTTGCTGATTCTGGATGCCTGGCGCATGGAGTGGCGGGAGATGAAGCTGGCCCGCGATCCCGAATGCCCTGTGTGTTCAGTCCGCTAGATCTTAGCCTTGGGAGCAGGGCGTCACCGTCAGCCAGCGACTGTCCAAAACACGCCGTGAATACGTCCCTGTAGGCTCCGCTCCGCCATCCATGGCTCCGCAGGGTTTTGGACAGTCGCTGGCTGACGGCTCCTCTCAACTTCAGTATCAGTCCCTCAACGCCTGAAACTTGGCAATAGCCTCTTTTCTACTCTCTTTCAGATCCACAATCGGCCGTGGATACCCTTTCGGAATCACCCCGCCTTTGCCGGGATCGTGGATGCGTTTGTTGTCCAGTTTCTGCAATTCCGGCACCCAGTGCCGGATGAACTCGCCTTTCGGATCGAATCGCTCACTCTGTGTCACCGGGTTGAAGACCCGGAAATAGGGGGCGGCGTCGGTGCCGGTGGAGGCGCTCCATTGCCAGCCGCCGTTGTTGGAGGCGAGGAAGCCGTCGACCAGTGTCGACATGAAGTAGGCTTCGCCCAGGCGCCAGTCGATGAACAGGTTTTTGGTCAGGAACATGGCAGTGATCATGCGCAGGCGGTTGTGCATCCAGCCGGTCTGGTTGAGCTGGCGCATGGCGGCGTCGACGATGGGGATGCCGGTGTGGCCGGTTTTCCAGGCCTCGAAGTGCTCGCCGGGGGTGTTCCAGGCCAGCTGTTCGGTTTCGGGTTTGAAAGCCCGGTGCATGCTGACGCGGGGGTAGTGGTAGAGGATGTGGATGTAGAAGTCGCGCCACGCGATTTCGTTGACCCAGGTGCTCAGGCCCTCCTGGTTGCCGCCGGCGCCCTGGGCCTGGCGGGCGGCGATCAGGCACTGGCGGCCGGATAACACACCGCTGGCCAGGTAGGGGGACAGTTGGCTGGTGTCGTCGAGGGCGGGGAAGTCACGATCTTCCCGGTAGTTGCCGCCACGCTCAGAGAGAAACGCCTCGAGTTGGTCGTGCGCGGCGTGTTCGCCGGTTTCCACAAGCGCCGGTGGCGCGTCCTCGAAGCCGGCCGGAACGCGGTCGTATTGCTGCGGCTTGAGCGCATCACCCCGGGGCGAGGGGGCTGCGAACAGGGTGGGCTGGGTTTCATCAATCCAGCTGCGCCAGCGGCGGGAGAAGGGGGTGAACACCGAATAGGGTTCCTGCTGCTGGGTCAGGATGGTGCCGACCGGCGCCACGGTCTGGTCGCGGTATTTGTTGACTCTGATGTCGCTGGCGGCGAGCTGTTCCCGGATTTCCTTGTCACGCCGGCGTTCGTTGATGCCGTACTCTTCATTGAAATGCACGGCGCTGATGTCATGTTCACGACAGTAACGGGTGAGCGTTTCGATGCTGTCGCTGAACCGACGGGCCTCCAGGAAAGCCAGGGGGATGCCCAGTTTTGACAGGTCTCTCGCCAGGGCGTTGGCGTGGGCGATGACGAAGTGGACCCGCGCCGGTGACCAGTCGTGTTCCTGCCACTGTTCCGGGGTCACGATAAAGCAGGCTGTGACCGGGCCCCCGGCCTTGCAGGCGGCCGTCAGGGCCGGGTTGTCGGCGAGGCGGAGATCGTTGCGAAACCAGACTAAGTGAGACATGGGGTTTCCTGTGCTTGGCCGCGGTCGTGTGACGTAAGGGTAATTACCACGCCGCGGACGGTGAAATCATTAACAGGGATATTCGCTGGAAGGCATTGATTGGATTATAGTTAACACTGCTTTACCGCCAAAATGTTCAGGACGCAAATGGTCGACAAATCTGAAGAGTCCGCGCTGCCGCGGGATGGAGTCTGGGGCCAGATCTACTCCCTGGACTCCGGGCAGACACAGGTTCATGAGCTCAGCCACACGCGTCTTTGGGTGACCCGGCTCGATCTGGAGTGGCAGATACGTGCCGAAACCCGGGTGCCGCAAGTTGATCCCATGCGCTGGACCGAACACCTCAGCCATGTTCTGCCGGGTAGCGATGTCCCGCTGCAGCGCTTTGTCAGGCCAGATGACAGCAAAGATGTCGTCTTCCTTCCCGCGCTGGCGGGCCTGCCGACCGTTATTCGCCCCTACCAGCCATTGACCATTCCCGCCGGTGGTGAGTGTGTGGTCTACGTGGGTACGGTGGTGTGGATGCGTGTCTGCGTCGGTCAGCAGCGCACCCAGTTGGCGGAGCTGGCGTTGGCCGAGCCATCCCAGACCTGGGTGGGTAAAAATACCATGGAGGGCGAGCTGTGTTACTCGGCCCCCAGTTATGCACGACTGGTCTTGGAGGCAGTGCCCAGGCGGCCCTGGCGGGCGGTGACGCCGGTGACCATCATGAACCGGAGAACCGAGCCGCTGTTGCTGGAGCGGTTCAGTCTGCCGACGCCACTGCTGTCGCTGCATATGAACGAGAGAGGTCAGCTCTGGACGCCGGGTGTCACGGTGGTCTGTGAAACCGACATGAATTCGGCCAGCCTGAATGTGGATCAGGCCCTGTTCAAGGCCGCCGGGGATTGCCGTTTGATCACGCCGGCGCGGGAGAAGGGCAGTCGCGGCAGGCTGGTACGGGCATTCGACCGGATGTTCGGTTAACTGAGACGGCGGACAATGGAGCCAGTAGTTTGATTGAAGACATCGAAAACAGCCTGATTCAGGTTGCCAGCGCCATGCCCTGGATGCAGTGGTTGAGCGCTGCCTTCCTGCTGGTACTGGGTATCATTCTGGGTTCCCTGGCCGCACGCAGTGTCTCCCGGATGATGCAGGCGCGAGCCTCGCGGCACCATACAGTCATGTTCCGGCGCCTGGTGTTTTATCTGGTGGTGGCGGTGTTCGCCATGGCGGCGCTGCGAGAGGCGGGATTCTCCCTG
This sequence comes from Pseudomonadota bacterium, assembly GCA_051750305.1. Taxonomy (GTDB): domain Bacteria; phylum Pseudomonadota; class Gammaproteobacteria; order Pseudomonadales; family Oleiphilaceae; genus Marinobacter. Next base: position 122,045 of record JBNJJM010000008.1, read on the forward strand.
GATGTGTTGCTTGGCGCAGCGGGTATTCTGACGGTTGCCATCGGTTTCGCCTCCCAGACCTCCGCGTCGAACATGATCAGCGGGCTGTTTCTGTTGGTGGAGCGACCCTTTGAGATCGGTGATTTTATCGAGGTGGATGCCACCCTCGGCGAAGTCGTCGGTATCGACATGCTCAGCGTCAAACTGAGAACCACCGACAACCTTTACGTGCGGATTCCTAATGAAACGCTGATCAAGACCCGGGTGGTCAATAGATCCCGTTTTCCGATTCGTCGTCTCGACCTGACGGTGGGTATTGCCTACGCTGAAGATGTAGAGAAAGTCGAGAAACTGTTGCTTGCGCTGGCCGCGCGCAATCCGGCCTGCCTTGAGGAGCCGAAGCCGTTTGTGTTGGTGACGTCCTTCGGACCATCGTCTGTGGATCTGCAGTTTTCGTTCTGGGTGCCGAAAGAGCGTGTTCTCGAAGGCCGCAGCAATATGATGGTGGATATCAAGAAAACGCTGGACCGGGAGGGCATCGAGATTCCTTTCCCCCACACCAGCATCTATGCCGGAAGTCATTCCGCACCATTCAGGGTCGAACTGCTTCGGCCGCAAAGCACCACCCAAAAGGAACTGCCGGATGCCAACGAAAACGGATAAGCCCACAAAGCCATCCACCTACCCGACGCTGGACGGCAAGATCAATCTCGGCTGGCGGGAATGGGTGGCATTGCCGGATCTGGACATCCGCAGAATCAAGGCGAAAGTGGACACCGGCGCGCGTACCTCGTGCCTCCACACGTTTCGCACCGAACCCTATACCGAGAATGGGGAACGCCGCGTGCGCTTTTGGGTGCACCCGGTCCAGAACGACCTGCACCACGTGGTGGAATGTGATGCCGCCGTACTGGACGAGCGAGACGTATCCGATTCCGGCGGCCATCGCGAGTTGCGACTGGTGATTGAAACCCGCCTGGTGCTTGGCGATACCGTCTGGCCCGTCGAAATGACCCTGACCAACCGGGATTCCATGCGATTCCGGATGTTGCTGGGCCGCACCGCCATGGCGGGGCGATCCCTGATTTATCCAGAAGCTTCCTATCTTGCCGGTGAACCGGCTTTGAGGACCATCACATGAAGATTGCGATTCTGTCGCGAAACCGTCACCTGTATTCCACCCGCCGTCTGGTTGAAGAGGGCGTTAACCGCGGGCACGAAGTGCGGGTTATCGATTGTCTGCACTGCTCCATGAACATTACCTCCTCCAACCCCCTTATTCACTATCACGAAGAGGTGCTGGAGAATTTTGACGTGGTGGTGCCGCGGATTGGCGCCTCGGTCACCTTCTATGGCACAGCGGTGTTGCGGCAGTTCGAGATGATGGGGGTGTTTCCCGTCAACGAATCCGTAGCCATAACACGCTCCCGGGACAAGCTGCGATCGCTCCAGCTCCTCGCGCGCAAGGGCGTTGGCATGCCGGTAACCGGTTTCGCCAACAAGCCGGACAACGTCCCCGAACTGCTTAAAATGGTGGGCGGCGCACCCGTGGTGATCAAGTTGCTGCAGGGTACCCAGGGCATTGGCGTGGTGCTGGCCGAGACCCGCAAGGCCGCCGAGAGTGTCATTGAGGCCTTCATGGGGCTGAAAGCAGACATTCTGGTGCAGGAATTCATCAAGGAAGCCGGCGGCGCCGACATTCGCTGTTTTGTGATCGGTGACAAGGTGATCGCCGCAATGAAGCGCCAGGGCGGGGAAGGTGAGTTCCGTTCCAACCTGCACCGGGGCGGCACCGCGTCACTGGTGCGCATTACCCCCGAGGAGCGCCGCACTGCGATTACCGCCGCCAAGGCCATGGGTCTGAACGTGGCGGGTGTGGATCTGCTGCGCTCCAGCCGTGGTCCCCTGGTAATGGAAGTGAACTCCTCACCGGGTCTGGAAGGCATCGAAAACGCCACCGGCAAGAACGTGGCGGGCATGATCGTGAACTGGATCGAGAAGAACCAGCAGCCCTGGAAGACCCGCACCAAAGGGAGAGGTTGACGTGGCGCGTGCCCCCTTTGTGATTGCCGGCACTGAAATCAAAGCCGGCACCCGCCTGACGGTTGAAGTGCCGGTAGCCAAACTGTACACCCACACGCCCCTGCACGTTCCGGTGGAGGTCGTGCATGGGCGGCGGGATGGTCCGGTACTGATGGTCTGTGGCGCCATTCATGGTGACGAGATCAACGGTGTGGAGATTGTCCGCCGGGTGCTGACCAATTCAGCGCTGCGACATCTGCGGGGTACGCTGGTGGCTGTGCCCATCGTCAATATTTTCGGCTTTGTGCAGCGCACCCGGTACCTGCCTGACCGGCGTGACCTGAACCGTTGCTTTCCCGGCAGCGAAACCGGTTCCCTGGGTGGACGTATTGCCTACCTGTTGCGCACGCAGATCATGGAGCACGTGACCCACATTATTGACCTTCACACCGGTGCGATTCACCGTTTTAATCTGCCGCAGATCCGCGCCGAGCTGAAGAATCCGGAAACCATCCGTATGGCCGAGGCCTTTGGCGCGCCGATTATCATCAATGCCAGTCTGCGGGAGGGTAGCTTGCGAGCATACGCCGATTCCCAGGATATTCCCGTGGTGACGTTCGAGGGCGGCGAAGCCCTGCGGTTTGACGACGTGGTGATAGCCAGTGGTGTGAAAGGTGTCATTCGGGTGATGCGGGAGCTGGAAATGATTCCCGCCAAGAAAGGCCCGAAAGCACCGCGAAAGCGCTCGGAAACCGCGGCCAACTCACAATGGGTGCGAACCGACATCGACGGCATCATGCGGCCGGTGGCAAGCCTGGGCCAGAAAGTGCGTAAGGGCCAGAAACTGGCGATGGTGGCTGACCCGTTCGGCGAGTCCGAAACCGCCGTCCTCTCACCCTGTTCCGGTATCGTGATCTGCGTGAACAACCTGCCGCTGGTGAACGAAGGCGAGGCCATCTATCACATCGCCCGCTTCGATGAACTCAGTGAGGCGGAAAAAGCCATGGATTATTTCCGCAGCAGCTACGAGGGAGACGTGGGTGACGATGTGGTTCCCGTTCACCCCTGGGACGACCGCCAGAAATAACCAGGAGGCTTGCAATGATCTGGGATCAGACCTTTATTGAACTGGCACCCCTGCCCCGGGGCTTCCACCTGGTGACGAACGAGGTGCTGGCCCAGGCGCCGGATCTTCGCAACTGCGAGGTGGGGCTGCTGCATCTGTTCCTTCAGCACACCTCCGCGTCCCTGGCGATCAATGAGAACGCCGATCCCGATGTGCGCGGAGATCTGGAGCGCCACTTCAACGTGATGGTGCCGGAACAGGCGCCGCACTACGAACACACCCAGGAGGGACCGGACGACATTTCTCACTACTGTATATAAATAGCTGGCACTCACCCCTGGGCTTGTTGGTAATTCGAAATTCACAATGTGCCTTATCTAAGATATTCGCTGGATACTGATATTTTTTATGATATTGTGTGATTTTAGCGGGTCTGGAGGGTGAAAGTGGGTGTCGCGTTTAGGAAAAAACAGGTGCGCTTCAATAGAGGAAGCCAGTCTGTTGATACAGTCGTGATAGCTCATAGGGCTACCGACGTCCTACATCCAGGTGCTTCCGCATTCCTGCTCCATAAGACTCTCTTAGGTGCAAAAGTTAGGTCGGTCTTGAAGTATGCTTCGGTAATTATGTCTTTAATAGAGGAGATTGAGTACGACCCGGAGATTGGAGGTTTTGACGATCTTACAGATAAGGATATGTCCATTTATTTGGAGTCGGTTCTTATTAATGAGCGAAATAATTCAGAATCTACAGTTATTCAGACAAAGGGGATTCTCTCGGAATTTTTTGATTTTCTATATGAACACGGTTTTACAAGGCTCCCGGATAGATTTACCTACCATTTGAGTGATGGTGCGGAGCTGAAGCTTTCTAAGTCCCAAGCTCGCCAGAACTCCCATGATCCTTTTCGATTGAGCGAACGTTATATCCCAAGGCAGCAATTTGAGTTGTTGTTATCGTTTGATCGATCCAAGAGTCAATTTGTGAAAGATCGAAACGAGATCATGCTTCGCCTTGGTTACGAGGCGGGGCTGCGTGCCCATGAAATCACTTGGCATCAAAATTTATCCCTAGCAGAGGTTAAGGCTGCACTCGCTCGTGCCAACGCGCAAAACCTCAATGAAATCGAGATTCGCATTCTAGGGAAGGGAAAGAGAGGCGGTAAACTAAGAACTATCGTGATAGAGCCTCCTCTCAGGCGGAAGATCGTTGCATTCATGGAAAACTATAAAAGCCTCTTGGGTAGCCACCTCATCTCTGACAAGAATGGTGCGGAGCTTGCGGAAGACTACGTAAGCACAATCTTTCGTCGAGGACGGGAAAATCTAATTCGAAAAGCGGCGATCTGTGATTCGGATAGATGGAGTTCAAACATTGGGTGGTCATTCCATGCCACTCGACACTCTTATGCAACGAATCTCGCTCTTCAAATAGAGTCAGGGGAGCGCCCACTGGGTGAAACATATTTGATGGACAGACTAGGTCATAATCATCCCACTACTACAATGATATACCTCCATTTTGCGGCAGCAATGCTGGGTAATTTATCACGACGCGACGAGTATGAAAAAAGGATGATCTCTGTATCCTTTGCATATGATACAGAGGAATTTTCATATGCTTGAAGATGGCGGCCGTTCCCCATTGCGGCAAAGGCATGATGTTCCAAATCCTGTATCTGTACCTCAATTCAGCAAAACAAGTATCGTTTGGTCTGGCAATGGTGTTACAAAAATTCCTGAGCAGTGGGTGGACGATCCGTTTGTTCGAGGTCTAGTGAAGTATTTTAATTCCCGGTACTTTAATTCTGAAGTAGGATCAAAGTCATACGTTGCTAAATATAAGTCCGCAATCCAATTATTTTTTGAAATATTAGATATTAGAGGCTTGTCTTCTGTTCCTGAAAATATCTACGCAATAATTCTTGGTCATATGAAGGAGATGGATTTTACGGAAGCCAAAATCGAGAGGTGGTATCAATGTATTCGCACTCCTGCTCGTAAGCTGTCTACGGTAGCGGTAAAAAATAAAAACAGAAGTAATATAAAACTATTACGAGAAATTTCAATCGATTCTGATGAAAGATCCACTTTAATAAGGGCAAACAGGCTAGCTCCTAATGTTAGGAACGTCCAAAATAACCCGTTTCCTGATTTAATTGAAGCCTTGAATATTGAAGATGAGGAGTGGGCGCAGGGAGATCTAATAATTAGTAGTATTCGGGCTTTTTGTGCTTTTTTTATAAGCGAGTGGAGCCAGCTTCGAGAAAAATTTTTGGACCAGTTTCCTAATGATGTTTCTAGTTTTATTGAACGATATAAATCAAACAATAAATGGCCTGGTAAAAAGATTAGGTATGGGCATTATTTTTTGGGCGGAACGAAGTATCATAATTATTGCGTTGACCATGTATTAGAGATTGTAAAATCTATTGATCATCCGTTTCTTACGGAATTATTTGCATATCAGTACTTGGATATTGGTTCTAGATATAACAAAAGTATTTCAGATTTTCTAAAAGATGCTTGGAATCCAGAGACCATGGTCTCAACGGCTTGTGAGGTGGACTGGCTGGATCGCATTTCCAAGATCTATCGAAATTCTACAACCGGTAGGTTGATGCCAATACAACAAGCTCATACCGATCAGGCGAAGAGAGGTAAAGGCAAGAATTATCCCGACTTAAATCCTCGGTGGTCTACTCGATTAACAGCATGTATCGAAGGTCAGGCATTGATTGGTCTTTCGCGATCAGAGCAGGTTTGTATGGCCTGGCTGCTAGCGACTGATAGGCATCAGCCATCCAATCTACGCTGGATGACCCTGGGCGATGTTGCATTTACTGACAATGGTGTGAGCACATTCATCGACCCCCATACCCTAAAGGGGCGTGCAAATCGATCTAGCGGCGCCCAATACCAGTTTTCTGTGAATGGAAACCAGGAGGTTTTCAATAGAGATGCTGGTGCCGCCTATAAGCGTGGACAGAATATTCACCGCGCCTTTTTGGATTACAGGCGTCAACTGATTAGAGCTTCAAGAAATGGGTTGTTGCATGAGGTTGAACCAAGTGGTGAGTTAGATGACGTCTGGTTCTTGAGTGAAGTGCGAGCTCCATCCTCAAAGACGGGTAAAGGTGGATACATTGAAACTAGGTACCTCTCTATCCATCCAAGTGCAATTTCGACAATGGAGATTTTTTTAGCGGCTATGGACGGCAGTATTACTAATCGTTATGTTCTAGATAAGTGTCCAGAGGCTGAGCTTTTCTTTAAAGTTCTTAGGAAATGTGCGCGTGATTCGGACTTTGATGAGCCTATCGAAAGGCAGAAGTCTGTTGGTATTGGTCTGATAAATAGGTTGGAAGTAAATAATAAGCTGGGTAGGCTTTATTCTTTGGAAGAGTTGCCGTTATCAAAAGATAACTCTATGGCTATCTCTGATAGATCAAAAATGGTTGAAGCTGCTCGAGATGCAGCTACCCACAATCACGCGGTGGGTACTGCATTAAATGTATACGCCGATAAACTGCCAAGATATATGGCAGATAGTGCGAATTTTGGGGCTCGCGTTGGTGATGAAGCTGTTCGAATGGCCGCTCAACTAGGTGAAGTGAAAGCCGGAAAAACCTCTGTGATGTCGATGTCGGAGCTAAGAAAACAGCTGGGTGTAGAAACTGTTCGAGAGAAAGAAATCGAGCAGTTGAATGAGTTGCTAGAGCAGGTTGACCTAGAAGGTTATGTCGTAGATGAGCTTGGCTTAATTCAAGATGCTGAGAGCAAGGTTGTAGTTATTCGGCACCCTATCACAATTAGGCTAATACAGTCAGAAATAAACTCGATTGATGAACAAGTTTGTAATCTCCAGTATAGCAATGAGGACCGCTTGAATAGGCTCATGATCAGGTATATGTACTTGAAAATGCTTTTGGTGGAGAAGTTTACACCATCTGAAATCAGAGAGTCTGAGTATTTATATGGGGATGTTGTGTTTCCAATGTCAGATATTCTTGTTTGAAAGGTGATTATGATTGATAAAAATAATTTGCTTGTTGATAAGGTTGATGTTGATCTTCTAGAACAAGGCTACCAAGATTATTTGGCTTCGGACATTTGGTATTGTATCGACGATACAGCATTGCAGGTTGATAATCACACCCAAAAGCCAATAATCGACAGCGACGGAAAAGCTAAGAATATAGTGTTCAATTTCGATATTTCTCAAGCATACAAGGGATTGTCAGTTGAATCTGAACTAGCAATTAAGCTCTACATTCTGAATAAATCTCGACTTGTCGATGGTCAATTGTATAGTAAAAGGTCTACCCTGGAAAACCTTCGAGCTATGTGGCGCTATGTCGCGGAGGCCTGTGAAAGCTGTGGGTTTGAGACGCTTTCGGAGATTAACCTGAATACGCTAGAACAGTTTGTTCAGGGACTGGTTGTAAGAGTAAAAGGCCTTAGCAACCTGGGACCGCGTAAGAATGTTGATCCGTGTATTAGAGCTTCCGGAACCTTCGAGGCAACAATCTCAATGATTCATCAGATGGCTTTGGATAAGGACTTTTATTTATTACCTGACGCTCCATCGTGTGAGTTTGATAGGGATGACTGCTATGAAATGGTCAGACCGATTGTTCAAAAGAGGCTTAATTGGAAGGAATGGCGAGCGGGTGAAACACTAGGAACATTTCCTTTGGAATTGACCCTGCTATTGCTTCAGGAAGGCATAATCTGGCTGGAGAGCACGGAAGCTCGAACCTTAATCGCATTTGTACAGGCTGTTGAAGAGTATGCTGTTGCTAATAATTTAAATGTTCCAGCGCAGTTGAGGAACGTCATTAATAAATCAGTAGGGCCTGAGTGGAAGATCGATGATCAGGGAGTGTATAAGGTTGGAAAGGCTAAAGGGCCTAAAGCGTCTTTTCAAGAGCCCGTAAAACGCTACGCATCTGATTTTAAAAAGCCCCCGGTAGGATATGTGCTGCAGGCTTTAATTCGCGAAAAATACAGACAACTCGGAGGAGACCCTAAGGAAATGGATATTCCTCAGTCGTCCGGAGTCGCAACTGACCGAATCCGCCGTGCTTCGGTGAAGGCTCTCTGCATGGTATCGATTCTGTCAGGAGCTCGTATTTCCGAGATAGCATCACTCAAAAAGAATGCATTTGAGGTGAGGCAGGATGGTAAGTCGGCGACATTTAAATCTCGGATTAAAAAAACTAACAATAACATAGAAACTGTTCGCCCCATTTCGATCCATGCCGAAAACTTTGCTTGGATTCCAATAATGCTAAGTCGTCCCGGTCTTACCCATGAAAAAGGGGATGCAGCCGCTCTTTTTCAGGTGTGTGTGCCGTGGCGGGGCGCTCCTCTTGACTGTTTGAAGTTCTCGGACACACGGTTTGGTGTGCAGGAGGAGTCATACAGAGTTCTGGAGGAGCTCGTATCTGACTTTGATCGAGCTGAACATGCGATCACCTCTCATAGATTCCGGCACACTTGGGCTGAGTTAGCACTCAGGCGATTTGATGGCGCGGTCTTGGAAGCCGTTCGCAATTATTTTCGGCACTGGTACGGCTCGTCCTTTACCATGGCATATGCAGGGAACAAGGTTAAAGCAGACCTCCCGGAGATATCTCGGGGCTACATGCGAGAGTTAGTTCATCGCGCAGCTTCAGGGAGGGAAGAGTTTTTTGGACCCTCCGGCCGTTATCTATTAAAGCGGGTCCAAGAGATGGGGGTGCTAACAGCTGAAGGAATCGAGCGTCTTCTAGATGAGTACGATGTCATTGATGTGCATGAGTACTCGTACTGCTTTATGCCCAAACAGCACAAATCATTGGCGAAGTGTTTTGATAAAGCAACTTCAAGTCCCCTGTATGGAAATGCGAAATGGGAGCATTGTGGGGGCTGTGTGGGTCGCTTCGCCCTTCATAATCATAGAGATAAAATAATGAGAATTGGAATGAGAGAGCAAGAGCTTTTGAATACTAAGGAGGGGCTTGGGCTCTCATCGTTAACAAGGCTCTCTAAAAAGATCATTAAGCAATGTGAGGCTGCTCTAGAGGACTTTGAAAAGCGTATTCCCCTTGTTTCCGTGCCCACTCAGGAAGAGAGCTGATGGGACGTTTTGATCTTCAGAGGGCGGTACCTGAGGCCCCGATCCCAGATTGGGTGTCCAATGAAAATGAACGAATAGTATTTAACGCCGTGATTGCTCGTATCAGCGAGATAGAGGCTTTGATCGAAAGGTCCGGATCCCCCTTGACAGCTAGCGAATGCAAAATAGCCAAATCTGCAATTTGCAAAGAGCTTGGGCTCAGTGCTTCTTACATAGCTAAAAATCCAAAACTCAACGAATTTGTGAACGGTTCTCAGCGGAAGCTCAAGCGTATGTCTGAATCGCTCCGGGAAGTTAAATCTCAGCGCTCAGCAAATGCTAGAAAGCCGGAAGCGATGAATAAACCAGAGTTAATAAAAGAGGTGAAAAAGCTCAGGGCTGAATTGGATGCTCGATCGACTGAACTCTATGTCGAGCAGTTAAAGTCACTTTTAGATAATGGGTTAGCTGAATCTCAAATAATCATTCGCAATAGGATCAAAAAACTTGAAGACGAACTGCTTGAGGTGCAAATAGCGAATCAGAAATTAAAAAGTGCAGCCGCTCTAATTCAGCGTGAATTAATCGCTGCGCTAAAAAAATCCGGCAATGTTAGTTTAACAACACTATCGCTTGTTGAGAGTGCAGAAGATATGGAGTCATTGGTTGATATTTTGCAAGTCGTCAAAAAACGAAGTGGCAACTAATTCCTAATGTTCTTAAGAATACGCAGGAATAATAGCTTGTGTAAAAGCTTTACAGGTACGGGTAAGAAATTATAGATATGGGCGTTCATTTTTAACTACCTGTTGTCGCCCCTCACTAACATCTGACGAAAATGGCGGCATCCTGATCGGATGGCCAGAAAGAGGTTGATGCAGCATATGTTGAGCCGGCTCAAAGTAGAATAAAGGGTCGTTTTCTGGACGCTTCAGAGTGCTTGCCGAAAACAAGGGTTTTTGCCTTGTTTCGCGTCCAATAATCACGTACAAGAATCTATGAACAGATAAGGTACGTTTGATGATCATAGGTTATGCACGTGTCAGCACTCAGGATCAGAACGCAGAGCTCCAAGTGGATGCTTTGGAGAAAGCCGGGTGCGACCAGGTTTTCCAGGAAAAGTTTACCGGTATGCGTCGAGAGCGACCTGAGCTTTCACAGTGTCTGCGTATGCTGCGTAAGGACGATGTTCTAGTCGTATGGAAACTCGACCGGCTGGCTCGGTCACTGAAAGACTTGGTTGAGATCGTCCAGGATCTCCATGATCGGGAAATTGGCTTCAAGTCACTGACGGAATCCATTGACACCACCAGTTCCGGTGGCCGGCTTGTATTCCATATTTTTGGGGCGCTTGCTGAATTTGAGCATGACCTGATTCGGGAACGGACAATGGCTGGATTACAGGCCGCCCGGGCTCGGGGGCGAAAAGGTGGTCGTAAACCGTCCATGTCAGATGACGATGTGAAGAAAGCGTCAGCCATGCTGTTAGACCCAAACATCACCAAAAAAGAGGTCGCTGAACACTTTGGCGTTGCCAGAACTACTCTGAACGTTTCACTTAACCGACTCGAAAAGGGCTAATATCCTTATAAAAAAGGAGAGGGAGAGCTACACCAGCAAGCACGTTTATTGGCTTGAACGGTTTATGGCATCCCTTCGTGTTCGTGGAAATCCCATTGGAACGGCAAGCAATCAGACAGTGCCTATAGAAATCCAATGCGACGGCCTGGCCTAGCTCTAGTTAGGGTGGGAATTTCAGAAGGCCGTTTGATTACAAAGCTAATTGCTCAATTAAGATATCTGGACATTATTCAGAAAAGCCAACCAAAAAACGGATTATTAATGACACTCGACGAATACATCGCCTCAGTAAAAAACCGGGTTGCTTCGAACATCTCACGCGAGCACGCTTATCGTTCAGACTTTGAACAGCTGCTGCGCCAAATACTGCCGGACGTCGATGTGACTAATGAGCCCGTAAATGTCACTGATTGCGGGAGCCCAGATTTCGTTATAACCCGAAAAGGTTTACCCCTTGGTTATATTGAGGCAAAAGATGTAGGAAAGGATTTAGATTCCAAGGCTTATGCGGAACAATTTTCTCGGTACAGAAAGGCGCTTGATAATCTTATTATCACTGACTATCTGACCTTTCAGTTTTTTCAGCACGGCGAAAAGGTTCAAGAGATCAGTATTGGAGAGCTCGGTCCCAACGGCGTTAAGGCGATACCAGAAAATTTCCCCTTGTTGGAGCGGTGGCTTGAGCATTTCGCGACATTCATTGCACAAACGGTCAAATCTCCGATCAAACTGGCTGAACTTATGGCAGGTAAAGCTCGGCTGTTGGAGACTATTCTTGAGGGCGCGCTGCTCCGCGACTTGAAGAACGAGGTAATAACAGAGCTGACGAGTCAGTTCGAAACTTTTCAGGATATGCTGATTCATGATCTTCAGCCGAAGCAGTTCGCGGACCTATATGCCCAAACACTGGCTTATGGGCTGTTTGCAGCACGCTACCATGACCCAACTCTGGAAACTTTTGACCGTAATGAGGCGGCGCAACTGATCCCCCACAGTAACCCCTTGCTCCGAAATCTCTTTCAGTCGGTTGCAGGTTACAACATCGACGACCGAATCCGCTCAACAGTTGATAACTTGGCGGAGGTTTTTCGCCATTCGGATGTGCGCAGGATTCTAGATGGTTTTGGTAAAACGACTGCTCAGAATGATCCAATTGTCCATTTTTACGAGACGTTCTTGGCAAAGTACGATCCAGCGCTCAGAAAATCCCGAGGCGTTTGGTACACACCGGAGCCGGTTGTGGGCTTTATTGTCCAAGCGGTTGATGAGGTTCTGAAGCAACGATTCAATTTGCCGAATGGTCTGGCTGATAACTCGAAAACCTCGATAGAAGTAGAGTCACAGGTTCGTGATAAGCGAACTAGCACTGGTTACAGGCGCTATAAGAAAGATATTCATAGGGTCCAATTGCTTGATCCGGCCACAGGTACAGGAACCTTTATCTCTGAAGTGGTTCGTTCTATCTACACACAGTATTTCGCAAAGAACCAGGGAATATGGTCGAGCTATGTAGAGAATGATCTGGTTCCCAGGCTGAATGGGTTTGAGATCTTGATGGCCAGTTACGCAATGGCCCATCTAAAGCTCGACATGCTACTTGGAGAAACCGGTTTTAAGCCTAAGAACCCACAACAACGCTTGAGGGTTTTCCTTACCAATTCCTTGGAGGAACACCATCCAGACACGCACTCGCTCTTCGCGCAATGGCTAAGCAATGAATCACGTGAAGCCAATGCGGTGAAAAAAGATACGCCCGTCATGGTGATCCTCGGGAATCCTCCATACTCAGGAGAAAGCCGGAATAAGGGAGACTGGATCATGCAGTTGATGGAAGATTACAAGAAAGAGCCTGGGGGAGAGATTCCGCTTCAAGAGCGTAACTCAAAGTGGATTAATGACGATTATGTGAAGTTTATGCGATTCGCTCAGCATTTTGTCGAACGAAATGGTGAGGGGATTGTTGCTTTCATCAACCCGCACGGGTTTCTTGACAACCCTACTTTCCGCGGGATGCGCTGGAACCTTCTTAAAACCTATGACGAAATTTATACGATTGATCTCCACGGCAATGCAAAGAAAAAAGAAGTTGCTCCAGATGGATCAAAGGATGAGAACGTCTTTGATATAGAGCAGGGTGTCAGCATAAATATATTGATCAAGACCGGGGAGAAGTCAGAAAAAGAGTTGGGGAGAGTTTTTCATCACGATTTATTCGGGAGCCGGAACGCTAAATATGATTATCTTTCGAACACGAATTTTTCCAGTGTTCCTTTTCAAGAGCTAACAATGGTTGCGCCTCAATTCTATATGATTCCAAGGAATCTCGATGCGCAAGCAGAATATAATGACGGTTTTTCAGTTAGAGATCTCTTCCGAGTACGCTCAGTTGGAATCGCTACCGCGAGAGACAATTTTTCCATCCACATGTCGGCAGCCCAGGTGAGAAATACTGTAGATAGATTCCTTTCAATTGACGACGAAACCGCTCGGAATGAGTTTAATCTTGGAGATGATGTTCGTGATTGGAAAGTTCATTTAGCTCGGAGGGATTTGCACGATTCTGGCAGCAGAGATAGTTGTATTGTTCCCATTAGTTACCGACCTTTTGATTTTAGGTTTACCTATTACACAGGTCGCTCAAAAGGCTTTCACTGTATGCCTCGCAGCGAGGTAATGCGTCACTTTCTGGCCGGACCAAATCTTGGTCTCAGTTTTAATAGGAATATCGAGCAAAGGCGTCCGTTTACGGATGTTTTTGTGTTCGATCGCTTAATTCAGCATCACTCTCTCTCCAATAAAGAAGTTAATAACATTGCCCCGCTCTATTTGTATCCGGGCGAAGGAGCGGGGCGAATCCCTAACTTAGTTGATGAGCATGTGAGAGAGTTTGAATCCAGGCTCAGCCTAACCTTTGTTGGCGATGGTGAGTACTCCAGGAGCAGTTCATTCTCAGCGCTTGATGTTTTTGATTACGTTTACGCGGTGCTTCACAGCCCAACCTATAGAACTAATTTCTATGAATTTCTGAAAACAGATTATCCGAAAGTTCCGTATCCAAACCCGGATACGTTCTGGCCACTAGTAGATTTAGGTGGCCGCTTGAGAGATCTTCACCTGCTAGATTCCGCCCTACTTGATGACACAAATTCGACCTATCCAGTTGAAGGCGATAACCGTGTTACACGGAAAATGACGAAGACAAGTCGTGGTTATGAACAAACCAATAGTGAGACAGGGAGGGTTTGGATTAACGACAGCCAGTATTTCGACAACGTCCCTTTAATAGCTTGGAAATTCCATATAGGAGGTTATCAACCTGCGCAGAAATGGCTGAAAGATAGGAACGGGATGGAGCTCTCCTTCAATGACATACGTCACTATCAAAGCATTATTGCAGCATTGATGGAAACTCATCGATTGATGCATGAGGTCGATTCTTTGCTCTACTGATGAGGAGAACTCGAAGCAACAGCGCAGTCCGGAGAACAACATGTCAAAGAGTAATCCGTTTGAACACGGAAGCGTCTGGGTGCGAGGTGATTTTCACCTTCACACGAAGGCCGATAAGGAGTTCAGGTACGACGGTGACGATAACGCATTCGTCGGCGAGTACATAGACAGACTCGAAACGGCCGGTGTCGGGCTTGGCGTCATTACCAATCACAACAAGTTCGATGTGGGCGAATTCAAAGCCTTGCGCAAGGCCGCGCGAAAGCGCGGCATTGGACTGCTTCCCGGTGTGGAGCTGTCGGTCAATGACGGTGCTAACGGCGTGCATACGCTCGTCGTCTTTTCCGACGACTGGCTTAAGGATGGGAACGATTACATCAACCAGTTTCTTAATGTCGCCTTTACAGGTAAGACCCCTGACCAGTACGAACAGGAAAATGGACGTTCCAACGACAACCTGCTTACCACGCTGAACAAGTTAGAGCAGTACAACAAGGATTTCTTCATCATTTTTGCACACGTTGAAGCGCCGAGCGGGTTGTGGAATGAGATCGACGGCGGGCGCATGCAGGAGCTGGCCGATGATCCACTGATCCAGAAATACTGTCTCGGCTTCCAAAAGGTGCGCACGCATGACAAACCTGACAAGAAATGCCGGAGGAAGGTGCAACAGTGGTGGGGCTCTAACTACCCAGCAGAACTTGAAGGAAGTGACCCTAAGGTCCTGGATGAAGTGGGGAGGGGAAAAGAGAGCTTTCTGCAGATCGGCGACTTCAATTTCGATGCTGTCCGATACGCTCTGACCGACTACCCCTTCCGAACGAGCCAAAACAAAGCACCAGATGTAAAACACTCTCACGTAGACGCTATTCGTTTCGAGGGTGGTTTGTTCGATGGAAAACGGGTCACGTTCTCTCCGCACCTGAACTGTCTCATCGGAATTCAAGGTAGCGGCAAGTCCTCGGTACTGGAGTGCCTTCGCTATGCTCTCAATGTGGAGTTTGGAGACAAGGCGCAGGACAGAGAATATAAGGACGGGCTGATCCCCTACGTGCTCAAGAGTGGGGGCAAGGTTGTGGTTGAAGCAACCGATCGTCATGGCACTCGCTACGAAGTCCAACGCATTTACGGCCACGCGCCAGATGTATATGTCGCCGGCAAGTTACAGCCCGGTGTTTCGATTCGCGAAACGGTCATCAACAGGCCGCTCTATTTCGGGCAAAAGGATCTCGCCGCTGCCGGCAAGGAGTTCGGTCGAGATCTCGTTGAAAAGCTCATTGGTGACGGGCTTCAACCTTTCCGAAAAACGATTGAAGAGAAGAAGGGCAAACTTGAACAGGCTGTCGAGGCTCTCTTATCGCTGCAGAGCGATGCCGATCAACTGGCCTCGCTTGAAGGCGATCTAAAGGATGTCGAGTTCCGTCTTGAGCAATTCGACAAGCATGGCGTAAAAGCCAAGCTCGAAAAGCAGGTTGAGTTCGGCAACGACCTAGCATTTTGTGAGACCGTGGACGAAGCGGGCGCTGAATGGAAGGACAACCTCGAAAGCGTTGTCCGTGATGCCGAAGAAAGGTTCGAAGAGGTCGGGCCGCACAAATCGAAGTTTAATGAGTCACTATTCGAGAAATACACCGCCCAGCTAGCAAAGCTAAAAGAAACGATTACCGGGGCAAAGACAGTGATAACGTCCATCATGACCGTGACGACTGATCTTGGCGCTCTACGCAACGAGCTAGAAGCAACTAAGGATGGCCTCAAGGAAGAGTTTGCTGAGATAGAGCGCGAACTCGTGAAGGCTCTCGAAAGTAACGGCGTTACATCTATACAGCCAGACGACTATATAAAACTCACAGAAAGGAAGACCGAACTCAAGAGCTTAGTAGCTGAACTCGAGAAGAAAACCGAAAAGCACTCTTCAAAGCTTGATGCCGTCCTTCGGGCCATAGCCAACCTCAACGGGGCGTGGCACGCGGAATTTAAATTCATAGCGGCCGAACTCGATAAAATTAACTCGGCTCAGCCGTCACTTCAAATCGCCAGTGACTTCAAGGGCGACAAAACCGCGTTTCAGAAGATGATGGAAGATACATTCCGGGGCAGTAACATCCGAAAGGAATCCTTTGCTGGGCTGGCAACTGAATATGATGACTTCGGTGCGATTTACGCAGATCTCTCTGAGGCTGCAAAAAAGGCGCGGAGCAAGGCGGAAACGTTTTCCGACATGTTTACGGATAATGCGCTTTCTCTTTTGTCATTCCAAATTCCGAACAGGTATGAAGTTACATATAACGGGAAGCCACTGAAATCGCACTCATTAGGGCAGCGAGCTTCTGCGATGATGCTGTTCCTGCTCAGCCAAAACGACAACGACCTTCTCCTTATTGATCAGCCGGAGGATGACCTCGATAGCCAAACTGTCTATGAGGAAGTCGTAAAGTTGTTGCGTACAATTAAACCAAGGCAGCAATTCATCTTTGCCACACACAACGCCAATTTCCCGGTACTCGGTGATGCCGAGACTGTGACAGCCTGCAGCGTTGAGAACGACGCCTTCAACGTTGTTACGGGTAGTGTCGACTCCAAGGATTGTCAGACCAAGATAATCCGAATCATGGAAGGCGGGCCGGAAGCGTTCGATCGGCGTAAAACCATCTACCAAATCTGGAAGCCCAAGGAACGTGCTAATTGAGGTTCGCCTCCGGGCAGACTAATGAAGCTCCGTTCGAATCCTGCTGAGCCGGCAGCACACCTGCGGTCTTGGAATATCAGTTCCTTCACTGATCATTACTGCGGATTCCAGACCAAGGTTGCCACTGATTCCGGTGAGAAGGCCGCCACTGGCTGAATTCGGCGGCCGGTACCGCTGCGCATAATCTGAGGTTATGGTGAAACCCTCAGTCCTCCCCCATCGCTTTGACAGCGCCCAGGACAGGCTCCGGATCCAGGCCACGAACCAGCCATGTGCGCGGACTCAATCGTCCGGTACCGATGTCTAAATCAACGTGTGGCGTGACCATGAATCGCGCCAGGACAAAGGCGTTTACCTGCGGGGGAGCTGCGGCCAAGAGATCGGACACATGAGGAATTAGCCCGGAGTTGCTAAATTGCCACTGCGGAAATTTCAACGTCCTGGGATGCACCTCGAATACAGCTAGTGTCGGTGGTACTTGGCCTGCTTTGTTCACCACCTCTTCTTGCGACAGGCTGAGCCATGAGGCCACGGCAGCGGTATCGTAAGCCCCGGTAACGAACGCGCGGCATTCTTTGATGAGCGCCTCAAAATTCTCGCGCAGACATCGACGATCCTCGGGCGAATCATCCAGCCCACGAGCTCCGCCACGCCGGAGAATGCCAATCTCAGTGTTCGAAAGGCCACGGCCGGTTGGGCGCGGAGCCCCAGTCAAATGGTCAGCCTGACTTTCTAGATGCTCTGGTAGGGCCTTCCGGATATAAGCTTTGGAGACACCCACCTGAACCAGAAGCCGTACATCAGCTGCGGTGATATCGATCACGCGGTTTTGAGGGTGCATCATTCGCCCCGAAGCCGTTCATTGCCCAGTTTTCGTTTTGCCCAGCGTTCCAGGTCATCGGCAAAAAAATACCCCATTCCCCCGATCACCAACATCGACAAGACGAATGCTGAGTACCCAATGAAGCCTGCCATAAGATTCATAACCCGCGCCTCCTTGTTCAGTCAGTAGTAGTGCAGTCCATTTCATTATCCTACGAAGCTTTAGGATATTTCTCACATTGATCCTTCATCGACAATGATAGCCTCTTCCCGAGTCATTTGGTCAGGATGACCGGGACTCAACGCCGGCACGGATGCCAGGCAAGCGCGACACCTGCCCAGTGGTGTGACGCGCCAGGGAGAGGCCTGGCACCAATCCAATCTCAGCTTGCCTACGTTTCAGATTCCTTTTCGCAGATTCTCGCTGGTTTCAGTATATGCCGTGGCACCTTGACCTTGAGTCGTTGGCTACCCAGTATACTGATCATATACAGTGCACTGGATAGCCAAATTTATGAAGACCGAGGGCTGCCCATCAAGATCAGAGCATCACGCCTATACGCTTGATCCGGTACTGATTCCACAACCAAGGGGAGCTTGCTGGGCGTGGAATTCCGTCGTCGCCACAATATGTTCCACGCCACGCTCGAAGCGTTTGCCTCCATGGACACAGTAGGTGCTGTCACCGAAGAGGGTATTGAGCATACCCGTTGGCTCGGTGTCGCAGACCGCCAAATCCTCAGATTGGTACCTGAGCTTAAAGTCGGTGCTGCTGGACGTTCAAGCGTGGCGAACCATGATTCTGGAGCCCTACAATCGGCTTGGCCCTGGCAGCTATATGGTCGGGGCTCGAATTGGTGATCTGGGTGTCGTCGGAGTAATGGAAGGACGACAGCCGATGGTTCGATTTCTGGCCTCCAGGCCAGATGCCTTGGAGCGTTCCGTGGGCGATCAGATTTAGATCAATTTAATTGCGGTACTCAGAGACCTCGCGCTCCAGGTTGGCATACATGGCCAGCAGTTCGTCTTCGTCGAGCCTTCCTTTTGTGGTTTCCCGGACTTTCTGTGTTTCCAGCTGCCCGCGCTGTTCTGCATAAACATGGTGTAGAACACTGGTCGGAAAATCCTGACCTTCATGATCGTTCATGTGTTTGCGAAGTGTTTTGAATCGATCGGGATGGGGTACTCGCGTTAGTTTTTGTACAACGTCTTTCGGTCTGATGTCGTAGACCTCTCCCCAATGTTTTACTGCCCATTTCCAAGCCTGAGAAAGGGAGGATTGTTCATCGATATAAAACTTGGTGGCAGCACCCCGTTTATTGACTGAGAAATAACAGACCTCACGAGCTGTGTTTCGAGCGGTTCCAATACCAAGGGTGATGCCACAAAATCCGACTCCCCGGTGGGGGCGGGTCGTGGAGTGTTCCTTG
The DNA here is from genome assembly GCA_051750305.1 of Pseudomonadota bacterium. Lineage (GTDB taxonomy): Bacteria > Pseudomonadota > Gammaproteobacteria > Pseudomonadales > Oleiphilaceae > Marinobacter. The sequence continues at coordinate 141,186 of JBNJJM010000008.1, forward strand.
TTGATAAATTCCAGATACTGGATGGCCGCAGAGCGTGCCATCCAGCGGGCTTCATAGTACCGGGCCCGAGTCTCTTGATAATGGTGCCAGAATTCCTGAGAAATTCGGGTGTTTGGACGTCTTAATGAAAAATACTTCTGGTAGCGTTTACCCCGGATAGTGGCAACAACACGCCATCCGTAAAAGCTTGATGACAACTCGCCTTTTTCATAAAAGCTGATAGCCATGGATAGTCGATCTTCTCCTTTCTATATCATGTTGGAAATCTTAAGCAGCTGAACGCAGCAGGGGTCGTCCTGGAATGCTTTGGTTGCAGCTGCTGGTACCGATGAATAAACTTCACAGCCTTACATTGCTAACAGACAATGTCGGAACGCCGACTGAATAGTCGTCTCTGTCATTCCATGGATTGGATCATCTTCCGCGGGGTATGTCGGTGCGAAGCCTATTGTAGATACGCTGGCGCTGAGTGAAAAGTCTACACCCAAGAGGACATTTCTTCATTATGGTTCGTGCTTCCAGAACCCTATCGATTTGCGTTTTTGTATTGGCGATCCTGTTCACCATTTCGGCCGATGCTGCCCTCGTAAAGAAGTCCAACAGTGGCTTGTGCCACCCGCCACAAAGCAGCTGGTATAAACGAACCAAGCACTATACGGCTTTCGACTCTCTTGAAGCTTGCCTGGAGTCAGCTGGGAAGTTGCCAAAGGGGGTAACCCGGGCGTCAATGAATGTCGCTCATAATCCGGCAGATGATTACAGCCGTTCAGCGTTTGGGCACGGCTGGGATGACGTGGATAGTGACTGCCAGGACAGCCGCGCAGAGGCGTTGATTGCTCTATCTACCACTGAGGTCAGGTTTGCGGACGAAAGTCGCTGCAGAGTGATCACAGGCCGCTGGATTAGTCCATTCACAGGAAATGTCATCCAGAATAGCAGCGAGATCGACATCGACCATGTCGTGCCACTGAGGTGGGCCTGGGATCGCGAAGCCAGTGACTGGATCAGGAATAAGCGCGAAAAGTTTGCCAATGATCCGGTGAATCTGTGGCCCGTCGAGCTGGCTTGAATCGAAGCAGCAAGGGCGCCAAGGGCCCTGACGAATGGTTGCCACCGTCAGCCCGGTGCGGTTATGTGGCGAGATTTTTCCGTATTGTGAAGAAGTATGATCTTCAGCCCTCCTCATCCGAGGCAGGGTGGATAACGTCTTTTCTGAAGGAGTGCCGTAGCTGAAGGCTTGCAAAATCATTGGAAAGCGGACTTTTTACCGTGACGAGGTGAGCCAGTGAGTGGAATCTGAACCGAGGTAGGTTCACTCATAGGCTAGGAGTGGCAAGGGCACCAGTATAAATCCAAGCTTTTAAACATAAGCGAACATTCACGGCTGCTCTTTCGCACACGCTTCTTTCAACAAAAACACTTCGATATTTATCAAATCGTCTAACTGAGAAGCTGGCTTTTTGGTTTGGCTATGTACTGCAAGAAGGCCCGGGCTGTTCTTGGCGTTTGGAATGTCTTGTCAACAGCGCAAAGAAAAGCAGAACAATCAAATTGCCTCTTGCACATCTACCTACTAATAGGTAGATTAATTGGCGCATGTTTAATGACCAACAGAGGCAATCAATGAAAATCTACGATATCGAAGGCTTCCCGAACCCGCTCCGCGTTCGCATCGCTCTGGCAGAAAAAGGCGCAACAAACCAGGTGGAATTCGTCCCGGTCGATGTCATGGGCGGCGAGCACCGTTCCGAGGCGTTCAAGACGAAAAACCCGGATGCCACCGTGCCCATGCTGGAACTTGACGACGGCACCTGCATCGCCCAGTGCAATGCCATCACCGAATATATCGACGGCGTCTTTGATGGTCCGTCCCTTATGGGTACAACCCCAGCGGAGCGTGCCCGTATCGCAATGATGAATCTGCGGGCAGAAAACGGTCTGATGAACGCCGTGGGTGCCTATTTCCACCACGCGACCCCGGGGCTTGGTCCGGATCTGGAAACCTGGCAATGCGCTGAGTGGGGTAATAAACAGAAAGAAATTGCCAGCGCAACCATGGCCTACCTTGACAGCGTTCTGGCGGACAACGAGTTTCTCGCAGGCGACAGCTTCTCGGTCGCAGACATCACCGCCTTTGCCGGCCTGGGGTTTGCGGATTTCGCGAAGGTTGACATTCCCGAGTCTCTGACCAATCTCCAGGCCTGGCGCGCAAAAGTCGCAGCCCGTCCTTCAATTGCCGGGTAATCCGAAACCTTCGGATTTAATGCAAGCGCTGAAAACATGAAGGGCACAAAAGGGAGGAATATCATGGAGATTAATGCAGATTTCTCCAAACCGGTGGTTATGCATTCCGACCAGATTGAATGGCAGCCCTCGCCCATGAAAGGGGTGGAGCGGCGCATGCTGGACCGGATCGGGGACGAAGTTGCCCGCGCCACGACCATCGTGCGTTATGCGCCGGGCAGTCATTTCTCGGCGCATACCCATACCGGTGGAGAAGAATTCATCGTACTCGATGGCGTGTTCCAGGACGAGCACGGTGACTTCCCTGCTGGCACCTACGTGCGCAACCCCCCAACCACGTCACATATTCCGGGCTCTGAAACGGGCTGTACGATATTTGTGAAACTGTGGCAGTTCGACCTGGCCGACCGCACCCAGTTCAGCAAGAATATGGAGGCCGAGCTGGGCGCCCCAGTGGGCGGCGTTGCCACCGCAAAGCTGCATGAGGACGATCGTGAGATCGTGACCTACAGCCAGCTCGATGCGGGGGCGACACTGACCTCTGAGGCGCCCGGCGGAATCGAACTGCTGGTGGTCGAAGGTTCGGCTATCAGGGATGGCGAGGTGCTGGCCAGGCATGACTGGCTGCGCCTCCCTGAAGGACACAGGTTGTCCGTGACGGCCGGGGACGACGGCGCCAAGATCTGGATGAAAACGGGGCACCTGCGATTTGCCGGGGCACCGAGGGTATAAGCCCGGCAATAGCGGGATTGAAAAGGCAGACAGGTGAACAACCATGAACCGTGATACCAGAACAGCCCTGATGGATCTTGCCGAGCACACCGTCCGGTCACGGGGCTTTGACGGGTTCAGCTACGCGGATCTGGCCGAGGCCATCGGCATTCGAAAGGCCTCGATCCATTATCATTTCCCCACCAAGGCGAAGCTCTCCGAAGCCTTGATCGAGCGCTATCAGACCAGTCTGCAGCAGGGTCTGACCGAGATAGACGCAGCCCATGCCAGCGCTGGCGCGCGCCTCAAGGCACTCATTGCCCTGTACCGCGGGGCGTTGCATGATGGCCAGACCGTGTGTCTGTGCGTTGCCTTTTCGACCTGCCGCGAAAGCCTGTCCGACACCGTTATTGCCAGAGTCGGCGCCGTTCGCGCAATGGTTCTGCAGTGGATTACGGCAACGTTTGAACTGGGACAAAGGGATGGATCCGTCTCGGCCATCCTGGGTCCCGCCGATGAAGCGCAGGCGACCCTGGCGATGCTGGAAGGGGCCCACCTTGCCGCGCGCACCGAAGAAGACCTCGCCGTGTTTGATGCCGCAACGCGACTGCTGCGCGCCCGCTGCCAGTAACGACGGGACAGGAATCGCGCTTTGATGTACAGAATCGCTACGCAAATTGACTCATAACGAGCGAAAAGGAGCAAACAGATGATGAGCACCCTGAAAACAGCACTGGCAGCAGCCACGCTGTCACTCACTGTTGCAAGTACGCAGGTACTGGCAGAAACGCAAACCAGAACCATCGAGTATCAAGTCGGCGACGAGACCTTCACCGGCTACATGGCCTGGGATGATGAATTCGGGCAAAAGCGTCCGGGGGTTCTGGTGGTCCATGAATGGTGGGGGCACAATGAATTTGCCCGGAATCAGGCAGAACGACTTGCCTCGGCCGGCTATACGGCGTTTGCGCTGGATATGTATGGCTCTGGCAAACAAGCCGACCATCCCGATACCGCCCAGAAGTTCATGCAGGAAGCCACTCGGGACATGAGTCAGGTCAAGGCGCGCTTCATGAAGGCGATGGACATCCTGAAGAACCACGAAAGTGTTGATGCGTCCCGAATTGCGGCACAGGGTTATTGTTTTGGCGGCGCCGTGGTTCTCAACATGGCGCGCATGGGCGTCGATCTGGACGGCGTTGTCAGCTTCCACGGCGCGCTCGGCAGCCCCCTCACGGCTGAACCCGAGTCCGTGAAAGCCAGGATCCAGGTGTACACCGGCGGTGCCGACAAGCTGGTCCCCTCGGATCAGGTCGCGGGCCTGGTCAAGGAGATGCAGGATGCCGAAGTCGACCTGACACTGGTGAGCTTTCCCGGAGTACTGCACTCATTCACCAACCCAGGCGCCGACAAGATCGCCGAGGAGTTCGGCATGCCGGTTGGTTATGATGAAGAGGCTGCCAGCCGTTCCTGGGATGGCACCATGCGTTTCTACAAGGCCATCTTCACCCAGTAACACAAGCGAGTGCAAACAAACCGAAACCGGCAGTATTTACAGTGAATTCTGGAACACCAACCGAAAAGCATGATGAGGTGCAACATGGCAACTGAGAGTTTACCACTGTTCGATGGAGACAATCGTCCAGGCTACAAGTCGCTGGGCAACTCGGGGCTGTTCGTATCCGAACTGTGCCTGGGCACCATGACCTTCGGCGGCGATGAGGACATCTGGGGCCTGATCGGCCAGTTGCAGCAGGAACAGGCCGACGAACTCGTGAAGATCGCCCTGGAGGCGGGGGTCAACTTTATCGATACCGCCAACATCTATGGTTTCGGCGCCAGTGAGCGCATCGTCGGCCAGTCCCTGAAGAATCTCGGCGTTCGCCGCGAAGATGTGGTGCTGGCGACCAAGGTGCTCGGCCCCATGGGCGCAAGCCCCAATGCCCGTGGTGCTTCCCGCGGCCATATAATGAGCGAATGCAAGGCGAGCCTGGCGCGCCTGCAAACGGATTATATTGACCTGTACCAGATCCACGGTTTTGACCCGGCCACGCCGATCGAGGAAACTCTGGAGGCACTGAACACCCTGGTGCAGCAAGGCCATGTGCGTTACGTGGGCCTGTCCAACTGGGCCGCCTGGCAAGTGATGAAAGCCATCGGCATCACCCGGGCCCGCAACCTGTGCCCGATCATATCCATGCAAGCCTACTACACCCTCGTAGGTCGCGATCTGGAGCGGGATATTATTCCGATGCTGAAATCTGAGAACGTTGGTCTGATGGTGTGGAGCCCACTGGCCGGGGGTTACCTGTCCGGTAAATACGAGGGGCCGGACGTTTCCGAAGAAAACCGGCGCGCCAAGTTTGACTTTCCACCCGTCAACCGCGAGCGGGGCAGCGAAGTCATCAAGGTTATGCGGGAGATTGCCGATGGCAAACAGATCGACGGCGAACCGGTCAATGTGGCACAGATTGCCCTGTCATGGCTGCTACACCAGAAGCCTGTGACCAGCATCATCGTTGGCGCCAAGCGGCCCGAGCAGCTCAGGGACAATATCCGCGCGGCCCAAATCCGCTTGTCCGACGATGAACTGATAGCCCTGGATGAAGTCAGCCGCCTGCCCGAGGAGTACCCGGGCTGGATGATGGCAATGATGGCCGGGTACCGAAACTCTACCGAGTCCTGATTCCAAAACCGACCCAACCCAACCCAACCTTCACATCGTGCTGCGCCCCGACGGCGCAGCCGCTATGCTGGAAAAACCGTTAATGCTGTCAAAACTTAGACGTCCGTGCCTACTGGCCACTTCGACGACTCTCCTGGCTGCTTCAACACCTGACTTTACCGGTTCTGGTGTTGGCGGCAAAACAGGTCGTGTCTAAGGGTTATTTCAGAACTCAATCACCTTCCTGGAAGACTTAAGTGAAATGTAATTGCTAACAAAATTGGCGCTCATTCAAACCTACCTCAATCTTCCATCTGTAAGCGAAACCAAAGAGCATAAAGCGCCGGCACAAACAATAGCGTGATCAGAGTGCCGACCGCCACGCCACCGATAAGGACATAAGCCAGCGGCCCCCAGAACAGGTCAAAGGTCAGAGGAACAAACGCCAGAACGGCCGCCAGGGCGGTGAGTACCACGGGTCGGGCACGCTGGACTGCCGCCTCGACAACGGCTTCCCGGGCAGCCATCCTTGCTTTGAAGTTGTCCTGCACCTGCTGCGTCAGAATCATGGTATTTCGCATCAGGATGCCGCCCAGGCCAATCAGCCCCAGCAGCGCGGTAAAGCCAAAGGGTTGATTAAACAGCAGCAAAGCCAGCACAGCCCCGATCAGACCCAGTGGCGCGGTGGCAAGAACAGTCAATGTGCCGATAAAGGAACGCATCTGAAGCATGATAAAGATCAGCATCAACGCCAACATCACCGGTTGTAATGTCTGGATTGAAGCATTGGCTTTGGCTGATTGTTCCACCGTACCGCCGATTTCAATACGGTAACCCTCCGGCAACTGTTCGCGCAGGCCCGTCATCGCACTCCATATCTCCTTGGTAACATCCGGTGGCTGGGCACCTTCTACATCGGCCTGAACGGCCAGGAAGGGGTCACGGTTGTAACGCTTTATGACGGGGTCCTCGTAACGAACCTGCCACTTGCCCAGTTGCTGTACGGAAAGTTTGCGGCCGTCGCGGGTTTTGATCTCAAGATCTTCCGGCATGATCACTTCGCCACGGGCATTACGCGCCACCAGTTGAACGCTCCTTATGCCCTGGCGCAGTTCGGTGACGGCCACTCCGCGGAGTTGGAACTGCAGTTGCCGGGCAACTTCCGCCGGGGTCAGGCCCATCCAACCCAGGTTTTCCGGGTCCATATCAAGATAGAGAGTGGGCACACGCTCATCCCATTCGAGATGCGGCATGACGATATTCGGATGCCCGGTCATGAGAGTGCGGATCTGGTGCGCGATCTCTCTGAGTTGATCGGATTCCGGACCCAGCACACGAAAACTGACCGGCCAGACCACCGGGGGACCGTACAGCAAACGCGTCACCCGCACTCGTGCCTCCGGAAATTCACCCGCCGCGATTCTGGTTTCCAGCGCCGAGATGATGCGATCGCGCCCTTCAACGTCCTGCCCAATGGCAATCAACTTGGCAAATGCCGGGTCCGGCTGCTCGGGGTTGGCCGATACGAAGAATCGGGGTGCACCGGCACCGATGTAAGCGGAAAGGCTTTTCACCTCCGGCATGTCCATCAGAATCGCTTCCAGGCGTCTGACACTTTGATCCGTGGTGGCAATAGCGCTCCCCTGCGGAGCGTAGACACTGATCAGAACTTCGGGGCGATCAGAACTGGGGAAAAATTGCTTCTGCACCTGGGTTGCCATCCCGAAAGCACTGATCGCCAGCAAACCCACTGTGATAAAAACGACGGTTTTCCGGTACTGTACACACGCTGTGATCACTCTACGCAACCGCTGATAAAACGCGCTTTGGTAGAGGTCCTGGCCCGTATGCCCGGTGTAATCGGGCAAGAGCTTGACGCCCAGATAAGGCGTAAAAGTTACCGCCACCACCCAGGAAATCAACAACGAAAAAGCGAGCACCCAGAAGATGTTGCCGGTGTATTCTCCCACTCCGGACTGGGCAAATCCGATGGGAACAAATCCGGCCACCGTCACCAGCGTTCCAAACAGCATGGGCGCGGCTGTTACGCTCCAGGCATGACTGGCTGCCCGTACCCGGTCCCAGCCGCTCTCCATCTTCACAATCATCATTTCAATGGCGATGATCGCATCGTCCACTAACAGACCCAGTGCGATAATCAACGCACCCAGGGTGATGCGGTCCAGGTTTATGCCCGCCATTTTCATCAACAAGAAAGTCAGGCCGAGGGTCACAGGAATCGCAATGCCCACCACCAAACCCGCGCGCAGACCGATCGCCAGTATGCTAACCCCCATCACCACGACCAACGCAACCAGAAACTTGACCTGAAAAAGATCAACCGCCTGAGTGATGGCTTCCGCCTGATCGGTCAGGGTCTGTATTGACATTCCCAGCGGCAGCCTGCCCTGTTCGGCACTGACAAACTCGCGCAGCCGCTCACCAAACTCCAGGCCATTTTCACCCGCGCGCATGACGACACCTAACAGGATCGCATCCTCACCGTTGGAGCGGACGATGTAGCTCAAAGGATCTTCATAACCTAAACGCACCTCGGCCAGATCAGACACGGTGATAAGCTGGTCTCCGATACGCAGAGGTACTGAGGTGAGGCGCTCAAGGTCAGACAGGTCGATGTTGCTGCGGACATAAACCCGCGGGCCGGCAAGATCAACAAAGCCAAGAGGCTGAAGACGGTTGTTGGCCTCTATCGCCTGCAACACCTCTTCTGCCGACAAACCGAGGTTGTTGAGCCGGTCCTGATCAAATTCGAGATACACCCGCTCAGGACGCTCCGCCAGGAGCTGTGCTTTTTGCAAGCCGGGCAGCCGTTGCAAGCGATCCCGTATCGATTCTGCCTCTCGGGTCAGTTCACGCATTGGCATCCCGGGTGCCGTCAGCGCCAGCAGGGAGAAATACACATCCGCGAAATCATCGTTGACGATGGGGCCGATCACACCCCGGGGCAGATTGGGCCTCTCATCGAGCATGCGTTTGCGGACTTGATAGAAGAGGTCCGGCACTTTTTCGCTGGGCGTAGAATCCTGGAATCGGATAACCATGGCGGCCTGCCCGGGCCGGATGGTTGTTTCAATGGTATCGGTATACGCCACCTCCTGAACTCGCTTTTCCAGACGATCCACGACCTGATTCTGCAGCACCTCAGGGGTTGCTCCTGGCCAGACGACAGAAACCACCATCGCCCGGACGGTGAACGCAGGGTCTTCCGCCCTACCAAGGGAGGAGAACGCGTAGAAACCGGCAACAACGGACAGCAAAAGAAAAAAGAGGGTGACCGAACGCTCGCGCACTGCCAGCGCGGAAAGATTCGGTAAGCTCATTGAGCCAGCTCCCGCACCGCCATGCCAGGCGTGAGCAGGTGTGTCCCCAACGCGACGATGGGCGTTCCCGCGTTGATATCGGCCTTGATCTGCGCATACTCTTCACCCAGATCGATCACCTCGACCGCAAGGGGCTTCACCGTGCCATCGGAGACCAACCAGACCTGCGGCGTTTGCCCTCTCTCATCGAGGGCACCCAGCGGTACGCGATGGCTGGGCGCGGTTTGCTTCTGTGCTAACTGGACACTCACCACCGAACCCAGGGTTAAAGATGAGGGGTAGGGCCCCTCCAGGCTGTATCGGGCACGCCAGCTCCGGCTTGCCGGGTCGGCAGCCCCGGCAATCTCTCTCAGGCTCACAGCAAGCTGTTCGCCATTGGGTAAAGGAACATAACCGCGCCTGGGCGGGCTACTGCCCTCTGGCAAAAAAACCTCGACTTCCAGCGATTGATCTTCGGCCAGAACGGCAAGGGTTTGACCGACACCCACAACCTGGCCGGGTTCAACGATGACCTCAGTGACCACGCCTGCATGGGCGGCTTTCAGTTCCGCATACCCCAGGGCATTCTGAGCCTGCTGATTGCGTGCAGAAGCCGTTTGCACCTGGCTGCGCGCCTCACGCTCTGCCAATTCAAGGCGTTGCAGGGTTTGTTCGCTGACAAACTGACGCCCCACAAGTTGCTGTTGGCGCTGGAGCTCATTGGTGGTAATTGCCAGGGCCGCTTCTGCACGCTTCAGATCCGCGGCGGCTCCCTCCGCCGTTGCTACAAGGTCTCGTGTATCGAGTTTGAACAGTAAGTCGCCTTTTTCCACGCGTTGACCGGCATCAATGTAACGATGTTGAATCCGACCGGCGATCTGAAAGGCCTGAGGAACTTCGTGGCGGCCTCGCAGGGTTCCTGAAAATCTGTGCGTTGTTGGGCCGGCGTCCTTTAGTTCAACTGTTTTTACCCAGGGGATAGGGGCGCGGGCCTCTGGGGGCGGTTCCGAAGACTGCTGACAACCAGACAGAATGAGCAGCGAGATAAACAGTGTCAGCATACAGCGCATGGCAGGTGTCCCGATTGGCAAAATCAAGGTGTGGGTATCAGTTCTCGCGGTGTCTGGACAAAGCAAGTTGCAGGATGGCATCGCGAACGGCTTCCTTCTGTTCCATGGGCAGAAAATGAGTCGTACCCTCAAGAACCCTCACGTCAGCCGAGGGCAACAAGGTCTGCAGACGTTTTTGCGCCGCCGGCGAGAAGGTTGACCCGCGTTCCGCCGCCAGCGCGATAACCGGGCACCGCAACTGACGAATACCGGGCCAGGGGTTGTGTTCGGTATGGGCAAAGGTGGTGCTCTCCCACTCCGGCGCACACGCCAGGCGAACTTGATCGTCCTGCGGCAGAAAAGCGTGTTGGATGTAGGCCTCCAGCCATGCATCGGGCCAGGTCTTGAAGCCACCGCGGCCCCGATAGTTGTCCAGCGCAGCAGCGTGCGAGTCGAATACCCGGCGCCGACGTGCGGCTCCGGCGGCCAGTGACAACCGATGTGACTGGCGTAGCAGCTTGGCCAGCCACAACTTCAGGCCCTGCCCCGGATCCATGATCACCGGTTCCGCCAGAATCAGGCCCAGCACTTTGTCTGGCCGTCGGGCAGCGGCCATGATGCTGGTGGTGGCACCGATAGAATGGCCGGCGAGCCAGACCGGCTCGTCCAGGCTACCCAGCAGAGCGGTCATGTCGCGATAGTAGGTTTCCCAGCCCCGGAATGTCGAAAAGTTCGCCGCACCGGCGCTGGCCCCGTGCCCCCGCATGTCCCAGGCCAGGACATTGACGTCCGTGGCAAGCCCATCAAGGAGGGGGCGGTACAGGCGGCCATGGAAACCCGTTGCATGCGCCCAGTGCACCGTGGGGCGCGCTTTGGATTGCGGCCAGCGCCACAGTGCGATCTCCGCGCCATCCGGCGCCTGGAATTGGTCGCGTTCAGGGTTGTTGTGCTTATTGTTCATGAAGATCTGCTTCTTTGGCCGCCACTGTCGGGAGCAACAACTGAACCTGACCGCTGGCGATCGGTTTGCGCTTATCGCCCTGCCAGCAGGTCACCCGGACCAGGCTGCTCCGCCTGCCTTGTCGAACAATTTCGGCGCTGGCGAACGTCGATCGGGCCTGCGCGGAACGGAGGTAGTTAATGTGGCTGTCGAGAATGCGTGGGCAACGTTTGTCGGTATCCTGGCTTTGCGCAGCGACCCGCGCGGTGAGTTCGATCAGGGCGCCAAGCACGCCGCCATGGAGGGCGGGTAGCATAAAGTTGCCAATGAGCGCTTCACGACACGGCATATGAACCACTAGACCTACATCGTCGCGTTGAACCTCAAGCCCAAGGTGCCGTGCGTAGGGAATGCGCTCCAGCAGAGCCTGCCAGTCGGAACATTCTTTCCCGCTTTCGGTAGGGCCTGAGATGGGTTGTGCCGAATCGCCAGTCGTGCTCATGCGCCCTCCTTTTTTCGTCCACCGGCCTGGAATCGCTGGCCCTGGGTGTTGCGCATGAAGGTGGCGTTTGCCGTCGCTAACAGTGCACTATCGCTCTCGCTGAGGATGTCGCAATGGATGAACGCGACCTCGTCCGTTAAATGACGACAGGTGGCCACCGCCAAGAGGGCACGGTCGCCGATGGCGGGCCGCAGATAATCCATGCGCAGATCCAGCGTGGCAATGGGCATCAACTCCAGGGCCCCCGCGAATACCGCCAAGCCTCCGGCGGAGTCGGCCAGCGAGTAGAGCACGCTGGTGCAGATTTCTTTTGTATCCTCTTCGGCGAACATCCACGGCTGTGGGGTCAGGCGCATGCAGACCTGGTTTCCGTTCACAGAGACAACCTGCATACCCAGATCCCTGCCGTGGGGAACCTGTTCGGTGAACTGCCACGCCGTCGTCACAGCGTCACTGTGCTGAGCTCTGTTCGACTCCGTCATCAGATCTGCCCACCCCGGTTTGCATTTCGCACAGGGGCGGAAGTGGCGGGAAACAGCTGATTGTCATATGTCATTGCCATGTCAGTTTCTTCCGAATAACATTGTTGCTGGATTTTGGTTGGTTAACCAACCAAAAGTCAAGAATCTGTTGAGGCAAATGGCACGCCACCCGTGCAATGGCGTACGATCAGTGTAACAAGTCAGGTGGTGGCCGCTCTGATGAATAACGAACTGGCTTGCTGAGGAGATACTTAAGCGATGGTTAACAGACAGATGGCTCCTCCAAGCAAACTGGGCGACCAGGGCGACGTTTTGTCTAACGCAGCCAGGCTTTTTCGTGAGAAAGGCTTTGAAAGGACGTCGCTCAAGGAGATTGCCGAGGCCTGCAATATGCTGCCCGGAAGTCTGTATTATCGTTACAACAGCAAGGAAGCGCTGCTTGTCGAGCTGATGCGCCGGGGGGTGGACCTGGTTACCGCAGAGGTCGAGTCGGCTTACGCCAGTTCGGATGACCCGGTTGAGCGTTTACGTCTTTGTATCAACGCGCATCTGCGAGCCCTGTTGGTCGATTCGGACGCGGTTTACGTGCTGCTGTTTGAATGGCGGGCGCTGGGCCCGGAGGCTCGCGAGGAAATCATCGAACTGCGTGACCAGTACGAGTCCCTGTGGGCCGGTATCCTCGAAACAATGATTGCGCAGGGCGTGGTCCGCAAGAATATTGATGGCCGCCTGCTTCGCCTGATCGGCCTTGGGGCGCTCAACTGGGTTGCAACCTGGTTCGACCCGAACGGGGCTCATTCACTCGACACCATTGGCGACTTGATCTGGCAGATCGCTATGGACGGTGTGATCAATAAAGGGGGGCAGGCATAGGTTCTGGCTTCACAAACGCAAGCAAGTAGCCTCTGTTTATGATCGCTAATCATGCGGATGCACGGTTTGTGATCTGACATTTTGCCTGAACTGCTCAGGCGACTGGTCAAACCAGCGCTTGAAGGCGCGTCTGAAATTGGCACTGTCGTGATAGTTCATCAACGCGGCAATGGCCTCGATTGACAGCTGGCTGTCACGCAAGTAGGTCGCTGTCTGCTGGGACAGAATCTCGTCGCGAACTTTCCGAAAACCGCTGCGTTCCTGTTTGAGTTTGCGTGCCAGGGTGCGTTTGCTCATGAACAACGAGGCTGCTGCTTCGTCTTCACTGAGCGTTCCGGGCGGTCGGGACAACATCATCATCTTCAGCTGGGTCTGATAGCTCGGTTTATCCGACTGAAGTTGCGCAAGCATCGATTCACACTGTTGCAAGGCCAGACGATAGTTTTCGTGATTGGCGGAGGCATTCGGTTCCTGACACAACGACATCGGCAACGTAAGTTTTAACTGGTCGCAATCAAAGCGAATCTGCCCGGGCAAAAAATCGGCATACATTGCCTGATACGGGGGTTCAGGATGAGCGAAGCATATTTCAGCCTCATGCAAAGGGCGACCAATTATAAACTCGCCAAATTCAAAAAGGGCCTTAACCATCGCATCCGACAGGCACCGCTGTATGTCATCGTCCAGCGACTCCTGGTAGTCCAGAATACATTCCAGGCGCTCGTTGACTTGCCGCAAATGCAGTTGGATGAAGCTCGCGCGCGTGGGCAGAAAAGTATGAATCGCTTGCAGCGCAGTGAGAAAGTCGGGGCTGCTGTAGGCCACGAATCCCATCGCACCATGGGTTGCCGGGGTCAGTCGCTTGCCTAGCCATAACCCTAATTCCGGCTGGCCGGACAAATCCAGTGCGTTGCGCAGAATCCGCACCTGCTGCGCTGCGGTAAGCAGGCTTTCCTCGCTCAGGAATTGCGTCACACCAAGCCCGGTGCCGAGCAGCAGACGTGGCAGTTGTTTGGCTGTTAAATCGAGCTCACGTGCAATGAGCCGTGAGTAATTCGATGGAATACCGGGACCGGATTTTTGCAAATCACCCGTCTTCTGCGTCGTCATCATCGATCTTCCCCGTCCTAAATGATCGTCATTTTGTCTTTAAATGACCTCAGCTTGTCAAGAAATGACCTGACAGGAGTGTCGTCAGACAGACAATATCTATTACTGAACACTACTGGCAGGAGAACAATAATGGGCAAGATTACTTTTATAGAACATGATCAAACTGAACATGTTGCTGAATTCAAAGCTGGTTCCTCGGTAATGCAAATCGCCGTTGACAATCTGATTCCCGGTATTGACGGGGATTGTGGGGGAGAGTGTGCCTGTGGTACCTGCCACGTGATCGTCTCGGACGATTGGTTCAGAAAGACAGGTACGCCTGGTGGTGAGGAAGAGCAAATGCTGTCAATGACCCCGGAGCGGGCAAGCACTTCGCGCCTGGGCTGCCAGGTGGTCATTACTGATGAAATGGACGGCATGACCGTGCATTTACCCGAGTTCCAGATGTGATCATAGGAGGACGCATGCCAACACTGTCCAAAACATTTGACGACATTCAGTCCCGAGTGATTAATGCTACCTCCAGGGTGGTGCCGATGCACAGGCAGATCCAGGGGCTGAAACTGTTAATGGGCGCCAAGAAGAAGGCCTTCGGCCCACGCCGGCCCGTGCCCGAATTTGTTGAATCAGCCATCCCGGACGTTAACACGCTGGCCCTTGAGGACATCGATGTCAGCAATCCGTTTTTATATCGGCAGGATCAGTGGCGCGCCTATTTCAAACGGTTGCGTGATGAGGCTCCGGTCCATTACCAGAAGAACAGCCCCTTCGGCCCCTTCTGGTCGGTGACTCGCTTTGAAGACATCATGTTCGTGGATAAGAGTCACGACCTGTTTTCCGCCGAGCCGCAAATCATTCTGGGTGACCCTCCAGAGGGGCTGTCGGTGGAAATGTTCATAGCCATGGATCCGCCAAAACACGATGTGCAGCGCAGCTCGGTTCAAGGCGTGGTGGCACCGAAGAACCTGAAGGAAATGGAGGAGCTGATCCGATCGCGTACCGGCGATGTGCTTGACAGCCTGCCTCTGGGCCAGCCCTTCAACTGGGTGCCCACTGTATCGAAGGAACTCACCGGTCGCATGCTCGCAACCCTTCTGGATTTTCCTTACGAGGAACGTCACAAGCTGGTTGAGTGGTCGGATCGGATGGCCGGGGCAGCATCGGCAACCGGCGGCGAGTATGCCGATGAAGAGATCATGTTTGACGACGCGGCTGACATGGCCTGGTCCTTCTCCAGGCTCTGGAGGGATAAGGAAGCGCGCCGCGCGGCGGGCGAAGAGCCCGGTTTCGATTTGATCAGCCTGCTACAGAGCAACGACGACACCAAAGATCTGATCAATCGCCCGATGGAGTTTATCGGCAATCTGACGCTGCTTATCGTTGGCGGCAATGATACCACTCGCAACTCAATGAGTGGTGGCCTGGTGGCCATGAACGAATTCCCAAAGGAGCTCGAAAAACTGAAGGCAAAACCGGAACTGATTCCGAACATGGTGTCGGAAATCATCCGCTGGCAAACGCCGCTGGCCTATATGCGCCGAGTCGCCAAGCAAGATGTTGAGCTGGGCGGCCAGACCATCAAAAAGGGCGATCGCGTTGTGATGTGGTACGCCTCGGGCAACCGTGACGAGCGCAAGTTCGAAGACCCCGATCACTTCATTATCGATCGCAAGGACGCACGAAACCATATGTCATTTGGCTACGGTGTTCACCGTTGCATGGGCAACCGCCTGGCCGAATTGCAACTGCGTATCCTATGGGAAGAGATTCTCAAACGCTTTGACAAGATCGAAGTCGTCGGCGAGCCGGAGCGCGTGCAGTCCAACTTCGTGCGGGGCTATTCGGAGCTGATGGTCCAGCTGACACCAAAAAGTTAATGAACAGGCTAACCAGGATGACGACCGAACAATTTGACTATGTCGTGGTTGGCGCGGGCTCGGCCGGATGTGCTGTCGCCAGCCGCCTGTCGGAGAGCGGTCGCCATTCTGTGCTGCTGCTTGAAGCCGGTCCGGAGAGCCGCCGCAACCCTTTCGTGAACATGCCGCTGGGTTTCCTGCAGCTAATGTTCAGCCGCCGCTACAACTGGCAGTTCAATACCGAACCGCAGCGTCACATGCACGACCGGGCGCTTTTTCAGCCGCGGGGCAAGATGCTTGGCGGTTCCAGCGGCATGAACGCGCAGGTCTATATTCGCGGGCATGCCCGGGACTACGACGAGTGGGCACGGCTGGGGTGCAAAGGGTGGTCATACGCCGAGGTGTTGCCCTACTTCCGCCGATCGGAACATTTCGAGCCCAAACTTACGCCGAATGAGGCAGAATTTCATGGTCAGGGTGGTCCGCTGAACGTTGCCGAGCGCCGCTATACCAATCCGCTGAGCACGGCGTTTGTCGAGGCGGCGACCCAGGCAAAGTACCGGCTCAATACAGATTTCAACGGCAGTGAGCAGGAGGGCGTGGGCTTCTACTACGCCTACCAGAAAGACGGCACACGCTGTAGCAACGCGCGGGCCTATCTCGAACCCGCCACGGCGCGTTCCAACCTGACGGTTTGCAGCGGCGCGTATGTCACCCGGGTGCTACTCGAAGACACCCGCGCCACCGGTGTCGAATACCGCGATACAAAGGGGCTGACGCAGGTTCGTGCCGGGCGCGAAGTTGTGCTCTGCGGCGGCGCGTTCAACTCGCCGCAACTGCTGATGCTGTCCGGGATCGGTCCGCGGGAGGAGCTGTCCCGGCATGGCATAGAACTGCGCCATGCGTTGGAGGGCGTCGGGCAGAATCTCCAGGATCATATCGACGTGTTCGTGCGCGTCAGCGCCCGCAGCCGCCAAAGCATCTCGATGCATCCGAGCTACTGGCTCAAGGGGCTGTGGGGCGCTTTGACGTATCTGAGCGGTCGGCGGGGCGTGCTGTCGAGCAACGGCGCCGAGGCCGGCGGGTTCATCCGCTCCCGGCCCGAGGAGCCGGTACCCGACCTGCAGCTGCACTTCGCGCCAATGCTGTACGACGATCACGGGCGAGACCTGAAGACCGCGATGAGCGGTTATGGCTACGCGGTGATGATCTACGGGCTTAGGCCGTCGTCGCGCGGGCGCGTCGGTCTGCACAGTGCCGACCCGTTTGCCGCGCCGCTGATCGACCCCAACTACATGGCCGAGTCCGCCGATGTCGAGCGACTGGTGCGCGGTGTCCACCTGGTGCGCAAGATCCTGGCGCAGGCGGCGTTTGCCCCGCACCACGAGGTTGAGGTCTTGCCCGGGCCGGCGCTGCAGAATGACGACGATCTCGCCGCATGGGTACGGCGCAGCGGTGAATCAGCGTACCACCCGGTTGGCACCTGCAAGATGGGTGTTGATCCGATGGCGGTGGTCGATCCGCGCCTGCGCGTGCATGGCCTGCAATGCCTGCGGGTGGTCGATGCCTCCATCATGCCGACGCTGGTCGGCGGAAACACCAATCAGCCGGCAACCATGATCGGCGAGAAAGGTGCCGCGATGATACTTGAGGATGCCGGGGAGATGGTCGGCTGAGCTCCGCGCGCGCGGGCGTCACAGGGCTCAGTTGGCATCTGGACTTCTGATCAATCTGATTCCAAAGAACAGTAGAAAGAGACAGGCTATGGCAAACCAACAGAAAGAGACGACAGTCATCGTTGGCGGCGGGCACGCAGCAGGTGCGCTCCTGACAACCTTGCTGCAAAAGAAATATCAACATGAGGTGGTCCTGGTGGGCGAAGAGCCACATCCACCCTATCAGCGGCCGCCCCTGTCCAAGAACTACCTGGCAGGCGAGGTGGATCAGGAGTCGCTGTACCTCAAGCCGCGCTCGGTGTACGAGAACGCCGGCCATCAGTTGCGGCTCGGTGTACGTGCCGAACAAATTGATCGGGACAACAAGACCATCAGTTTGTCGGACCAGAGCACATTGAAATACGATCGACTGGTCCTGGCCACGGGGTCACACGTTCGACGCCTGAACGCACCCGGGGCTGACTTGAAGGGCATTCATTACCTACATGACATAGCTGACTCGGATGCCCTGCGTGAACAACTGGTTCCGGGGAAACGCTTGGTCATCGTGGGTGGTGGTTACATTGGCCTTGAAGTGGCAGCCAGCGCTACCAAAAAAAGCGTTGATGTCACGGTACTGGAAGCGGCCGAGCGTCTTATGCAGCGTGTAACAGGCCCGGAAATGTCGGAGTTTTTTTACACCAAACACAGTAACGCTGGCGTGGATCTACGCCTGAACACGGCGGTAACCGGTTTCGAAGCTAGCGATCAGGGGCATGTGGCTGGCGTGACATTGGCGAGCGGCGGCACTGTACCGGCCGACATCGTGCTCGTTTCAGTGGGTGTTGTGCCGGAAACCGCGCTGGCTGAGGCCGCCGGCCTGCCCTGTGATGACGGCATTATTGTTGACGAGTTTACCCGCACAGAAGATCCAGCCATCCTGGCGATCGGCGACTGTACCCGCCACCGGAATCTTTTCTTCGAGAAGATGCAGCGCCTTGAATCTGTCGCCAACGCGGTTGATCAGGCCCGGACAGTGGCGGCAACCCTGATGGGCGAGAAGAAACCCTATAATAGCGCTCCATGGTTCTGGTCGAACCAGTATGACGTGCGTCTGCAGATGGTGGGGTTGTCGCAATATCATGATCAGCGTGTGCTGCGCGGAAGCCCGGAAGACAAGGGATTTGCGGTGTTCTATCTCCGCGATGGCTGTGTCATTGCTGTTGATGCGGTCAACCTGCCCATCGCTTTTATGGTCGGCAAGACCCTCGTTCAACAACGCAGGCAGGTCAATCCTGAAATGTTGAAGGATCCGGATATTGAACTGAAGTCCTTGGTGAGCGGTCAGTCCATAAATTGAAATTGACGACCGAGTAGAGCTGTGCCCTTAGTTTGCCCAAAATTGCGAAAGCAATGCACAACTCATACGGCCTATGGATATCATATCCTACGACCGACAGCTTTCAGTGAGCGCAAAGGATGCGTGAGCCACAACCGGCGGAATTTCCCGTAGCCAGACACATTACTGTTGCTCTGGTAAACCGAGAGCACCATAGCGAATGATATGGACTCCCCCTGCTCCCACGGCATCGATGTGCCACATTGAAGGTGTCTGACATCTTCAATCAAAAGCAGGAGGAGTCATCATGAATGTTACAACCATTGGCATCGATCTGGCGAAAACTGTGTTCAGTATTCATGGCACCGATCAACACGGCAAGGTCGTGGTTCGCAAACGACTGAACCGGCCCAAGCTGTTGCCTTATATCGCTCAGCTCCCACCCTGCCTGATTGGCATGGAAGCCTGCTCGGGTGCCCACCATTGGGCTCGGGAAATGACCAAACTCGGCCACGATGTCCGAATCATTGCACCCCGGTTTGTCGCGCCCTATCGCAAGAGCAGCAAGAACGACGACAACGATGCCGAGGCCATCTGTGAGGCAGTAGGTCGGCCGAATATGCGGTTTGTTCCAATCAAGACCGAAGACCAGCAAGCCGTACTGTGCCTGCATCGTATTCGCCGTGGACTGACCAAAGAACGCACCGCGCAGATCAATCAGATTCGTGGGCTGCTGGCCGAGTTCGGACTGATCATTCCCCAGGGCCGTTACGCCGCACGGCGCCGGGTTCCCGAAATCCTGGAGGATGCCGAAAACGACTTACCCATGCTCGCTCGCCGCTTAATCAACAACATCAACCAACGCATTCGACAGCTCGATGAAGAAATCCTGGCTTACGATCGGGAGGTCGAAGCGATGGCCCGGAGCGATGAGCAGGCCAAGCGCCTTATGGCCATACCGGGTATCGGACCACAGACCGCAACAGCCCTGCTGGCCAGTGCGCCTGACCCCAGACAGTTCAAAAGTGGGCGACACTTTGCCGCATGGTTGGGTCTGGTGCCCCGACAATACTCGACCGGTGGCAAGGTGCGACTTGGCCGAATCACCAAGCGCGGGGACAAATACCTGCGAACGCTGCTGATCCATGGCACCCGGGCAGTGATTGCAAAATTACCGGATAAGAATGATCGACTCAGTGACTGGGCCAAAGACCTGGTGGAACGACGTGGATACAAGCGGGCCGCCGTTGCGATGGCGGCCAAGAACGCCCGGATTATATGGGCACTACTCATGAATCAAACCGAGTTTAAGACACAGCCTGTGGAGGGCTAAAACCGAGCACCAACGACAGGCAGAACAAGCCTGCCAGAAGAGTCTTGCAACGGCAAGCGATGACGGAACGGTCAGACCGAGAGTGGGAGAACCTGTTTATTTCTGCGGCTCAGCGAAGCCGACTAACGAATAAGGTCCCCGCTCACACGCATCATCATCCTGGCCCGGGC
The DNA here is from genome assembly GCA_051750305.1 of Pseudomonadota bacterium. Classification (GTDB taxonomy): domain Bacteria; phylum Pseudomonadota; class Gammaproteobacteria; order Pseudomonadales; family Oleiphilaceae; genus Marinobacter. The sequence goes on from JBNJJM010000008.1 coordinate 161,438, forward strand.
AAAAACGCCCACAAAGAGGCCGAATGTAGAGCCGCAGTCTCAAACCGCTTCGGATTCAAATGGCGTTGCTTGACCGCAGGGGGAGTCCATGTAGGTGAAATAATTCTCTATATGTCCCACTAATAACCTCACCTTGCAATTACCGACGAAAATATGAACTTGATTTTACCCACAAAGAAAAAGCGAAGTCTCTATCGGCCATTATGGGTAGAGGTTCCGATCACTCAATCCTTCATAAGCAACATCGCCCATTCGGTGTCGACCTCTTGTTTTGGTTCATCTGAGCATATGCTTTTTCATGCGGATGGGTGGTGGCAGCCAAGACAGGGCTTTTCAGACTGCAAGCTTCAAGCGGTGTGTAAATCAAACACAGTAAGATTCCGGCTTATTGATGGTGGACATCAAGAACCGATAGTTACGAGCGGTATTAATGTTAAGACACTTGCTCGATTAAATGAAACTTGCGGGACTACTGAAAAGGTTTTCTATAGTAAGGACGTGCCGGTCCTGATGGCTATATACTACTCGACTAAACGATACGAGACCTTTAAATGATGCATAAGGCTGGGGCTATATACCTAAGGAAGATCTGAATAACCGCTGGTTTTTGCCCCTTTTCCGCAATCTTGGCGGAAAAGGGGCGCATTGGTCTTACGCTGCAGGTTTTTTATCAATCAGCAGGTTGCTGAAAGCGACCAGCAAATGCAGACGGTTGGTATACTTGGCATTTAAAAGCGATATGCAACACCGATGCTCACGATAGTGGGGTCCACTTCCACTTTTGCCTGAACAGGGGCCGGGCCCAGGTTACCGGTGATATCCGCCTCGAAGGGTGCATATCTAACGTCAAAATTTGCCGACCAGTTATTGTGTATCCTCCAGCGAAAACCAGCCTGAACCGCAGGGGCCCATGTATCTTCGACGTCGAAGTCGGTTAGTGCGCGATCCTTCTCATCTAAAAAGAGAATCCGTCCTACACCCGCTCCAAAGTACGGAGAGAAGTTGCTACCCGTCAAAACATGATACTGAAGCGAAAGAATTACCGGACCATAATCTGTTTGACCAAGAAAAAGACCGGAGAGAGACTCTTCGCCCTGGAGGTCCGCACTAGCGGGAATGCCGCCAAAAATGTTAAATGCCAGCTGATTACTCAGAAAATACGACACGTCGAATGATACGGTCGTATCGTTGTTAATAGACAGGTTGGAATTTGGAACGGGGGCACTCCCCGCAGAGGCTGATCGCAAATCTTCATCGGTTAGAACTCTAGTGGCATTCAGCCCAACCACCCAGTCGCCTCTACTGTAAACCGGCTCAGATTGAGCGTTGGCCAGGCTCGCAGCAAGTGAAAGTAAAAGGAACGCCACTAACGAGACTTTACTAATTATTTTAGGTTTCATTTTTTATTATCCTTTTTGGTATTAAAACAAATTGGCTTTAGGTAAAACTGCAATTTTTCGTAACACAAATGCCACTCATTGAAGCTAGCTTGCCGGTTTATTGACTAATACTTCCCCATACTCAGAACGCAGCTTGTTTTTTAATACTTTCCCAGTGGCATTGCGTGGCAATCCTTCCACAAAGATCGCGCGATCCGGGATCTGCCACTTGGCGACTTTCCCTTGATAATGAGCAAGAAGTTCCTCCTCAGTAATATTTGCGTCGGGTATTTTTACTGCCAACAGGATCGGTCGTTCGTCCCATTTATCATGGGAGGCCGCCACTACGGCAGCTTCATTGATGGCAGAATGGCCCATTGCGATTCCCTCCAATTCGACTGTAGATATCCATTCACCACCAGATTTAATAATATCTTTTGAGCGGTCACGTATTGTCATAAATCCATCATCATTGATCGAAGCAACATCACCTGTCTCGAACCAACCGTCTTCCTCAAGAGTCTGATTTGGTTCAACACCGAAGTAATCGGCTACCACCCAATGACCACGGATGCGGAGATTTCCCTGAGCAATGCCATCTTCGGGCAGTTGATGGCCGTCTTCACCCACAATTTTGAGCTGCACCCCGTAGGGAGGCCGTCCCTGGCTTTCACGGATTTTGTTTCTTCCTTCCTCCGAAAGAGTATTGTGTTTCGACAGCAGTGCATTGACGGTTCCGATCGGTGATGTTTCTGTCATTCCCCATGCATGGACAACTTCTACGCCATACTTACCACGAAACTCCGACATCATTGAGGGCGGACAAGCGCTACCCCCTATCACCGTCCGTTTAAGCGACTGTGCCGAGGAGCCAAGCTCGTCCAAAGCCGAGAGAAGTCCCTGCCAAATTGTAGGCACACCCAGCGCAATCGTTACGCTTTCTGAATCGATCAGCTTGACCAAACTTTGTCCATCCAGGCCAGGACCAGGCAACACCAGTTTGGCTCCAACCATCGCCGTAATGTAGGGTACCCCCCACGCATTTACGTGAAACATAGGAACAACCGGCATCACCACGTCCCGTGCCGATAAATTCAGTGCGTCGGGTTGAGCAGCTACCAGCGCGTGCAGAACGGTGGAGCGGTGTGAATAGAGCACCCCTTTGGGATTTCCAGTGGTGCCCGATGTATAGCAGAGGCTTGAAGCCTGGTTTTCGGCGATTTCAGGCCAATTCGCGTTAGGCGTTCCTCGCTGGAGAAACTCTTCATAAAACAACAATCCTGGAAATTGCGCTGCAATTTCTTCGTCCGGTTCGGACATCAATACAAATTTCTCAACCGTCTCCAGTCGGTCTCGGATATTTGAAACAATGGGAAGGAACGTTTTGTCAAAGAATATGACTTTGTCTTGAGCATTGTTGATAACGTAAACGAGTTGTTCTGGAAACAGTCGCGGGTTAATGGTGTGACACACCATCCCGCCACCAGAGATGCCAAGGTAACATTCCAGGTGCCCCACGTTATTCCAACAAATGGTCGCGCACCGATCCCCCTGGACATAGCCTGCCGTTCGAAGCGCTGACGCAAGTTGTCGCGACCGCTCCGAAACAGTTGCCCAGTCAGATCGACTGGGATTTCCATCCGTTCCTATCGACACAATCTCAGCGTCTCCATGGTAGCGAGCAGCATGGTCGATCAAGGAATTCACGGTGAGCTCCATGTTCATCATTTGGCCAAGCACGTTTATCTCCTGTCGTTTTTGTAGTTGGTTGACGCGAGTATCTGGCGTCATTAAGGTCCAATGTAGAAGGCATAATCCGGGTTTGAACCTAAACATTTCCCAAGAGGATGTCGGCTGCATTTTCGGCAATCATCATGGTGGGTGCGTTGGTGTTACCGGCAACCAAACTGGGCATTATCGAGGCATCGACAACTCTTAGCCCTTCAATCCCTCTGACTTTTAATTCCGGATCAACGACTGAATCCGGATCCGCGCCCATACGACAAGTGCCAACGGGGTGGTAAATAGTCTCTGCATTTTCCCGGATAAAGTCCGCAATCTGACCGTCCGAAGACACCGAGTTTCCGGGCTTAATTTCTCGTTTACTATGTAAAGCCATTGTTGGTGCCCCGAGTATCCGTCGTCCAAATTTAACGGCCGAGATCATTGTTTTGATGTCTTCGGGGTTACTGAGATAATTGGGTTGAATCAACGGGTCGGCCAATGGGTCAGGGCTTTTGAGACCTATAAAACCGCGGCTTCTGGGCATTAGATCGCAAATATGCAAGGTGTACCCATACCCGGCCATCACTTTTCGTCCATGATCCTTCAGGTAAGTTGGCAAAAAGTGGAATTGCACATTTGGCCGTTCGCACGAGCGCTCGGATTTAACAAAGCCTCCGGACTCGGCAACATTACTGGTAAGAAATCCACGTCGCGCAAAGATATATGAGAATAATGCGCTCACGCCCCGAAACAGGAAACTGGGAGCAACGCCAATGGGCAAACGTGAGTTCGCCGCGTGCATGATCGTAATATCCAAATGATCAACCAGATTCTGGCCGACCTCAGGGAGATGATGCACAAGGGGGATCCCGTGTTTTCCAAGCTCTTCGCTATCACCGATTCCCGAAAGCATAAGTAGTTGTGGTGAATTAACCGCACCACCAGACAATATGACTTCACCGCCGTTATTGAGTCTAAGCTGGCGATATTCGCCCCCCTGGTTCAGTGTCACGCCGACTGCCCGCTTACCGTCCATTACCACCCGGGTTACCCGCGCGTCCGTTAGCACATCAAGATTAGGCCGGTTCTCCGCGACACGCAGAAATGCCTGCGCTGAACTCCAACGGCGACCATTTTTTTGTGTCACCTGGTAGAGTCCCAATCCCTCTTGCGTCTCTCCATTAAAGTCCGTGTTTATCGGGAGCTCTACATGAGGTGCCGCTCGAACAAAATCTCGACTCAACGGATTGACTGATTTGAGTTCACTTACGGTGAGCTCACCGCCCTCCCCATGGTAAGAATCTGCGCCAAAACGTTTATTATCTTCCAGTCGACGAAACAATTTTAAAGCGCGATCCCATCCCCAGAGGTCTGTCCCGGCAACTTGACCCCAGTGGTCATAATCGGCTTTGTGACCTCTGATATAGACCATGGCGTTGATAGAAGAGGACCCGCCAAGTGTTTTCCCACGAGGCCAAAACAGGCGGCGCTCCTTTAGATGTTCTTGAGGTTCGGTTTCAAGAGCCCAATTCAGCTTTTTACTATTGGAAAGGAGTGCTATACCTATAGGCATATGTATGAGTGGATTTTTATCCTTTGGGCCCGCTTCTAGCAACGCTACTCGCTTTGAAGAGTCCGCCGTAAGCCGATTGGCCAATACACAGCCCGCCGATCCCGCACCGACAATAATGTAATCGTACATAATAACTCTCTTATTATTTGATTATGCTCAGCCCAGAATACGAACAGCAGCCTCTATAAGACGCCGGACCCAGGCTGTATAGGGTGGAAAAAGAAGATGCATAAGAGAATGTTTATCCTCCATCAACGCCTTTTCATGCGAAAAAGCGCGGAAACCGTATTCACCGTGTGCCGCCCCTATCCCGGAATTATTAACTCCACCAAACGGCAGACCCGGATGTAGAAAATGCACAACTGTAAGGTTGACTCCTACAGCGCCGGAGCTCGTTCGCTCGATAATATCCGTGGCAAAAGACTCGTTTTTGTCGAATATGTAAAGCGCAAGCGGTTTAGGGTTATCGTTGATTTTCTTGATAACCAGATCAATATCGTCGAATTCAATAACGGGTAAGATCGGGCCGAATAACTCCTCACGTGAAATATCCATGTCGCTGGATACATTTGAAATCAACGTCGGAGCAATAAAATTCTCTTCAGCATCTGTAACACCGCCCTCAAAGACTCTTGCACCTTTGTTTTTGGCATCATCTATCAGGTTTGAAACTCGCTGGAAATGACGTCGATTTACAATCCGGCAATAGTCGGCGGTCGATTTCTGGGCTTCTGGTGTTTTTCCATAGACTCGCCCAATTTCCGTTTTAAGTGCTTCATTGAATTGATCTGCGATATTAACGTGCACAAAAACATGATCTGGGGCGATACAGGTCTGTCCATTATTGGCAAACTTACCCCAGACAATGTTTCTTGCAGCCCTCTTTATGTTGGCATCTGGGCCAACAATGGTCGGGGACTTACCCCCCAATTCCAGCGTCACTGAGGAAAGGTTCGTGGCGGCAGCCTCCATGACCACCTTGCCTACCGCAGGACTGCCCGTGAAGAATATGTGGTCGAAGGGTAAGGCCAACAGTTTCTGCGCTACCGCGGCATCACCCTCAATCACGGAAACCAGATCGGGAGGGAAGGTTTCGGCGACAATGTTGGCAATCACCTTTGAGGTATGTGGTGTCATTTCCGAGGGTTTAATGATGGCTCCGTTCCCTGCAGCCAACGCTGAGACGAGAGGCCCGAGCGCAAGATTGAGCGGATAATTCCACGGTGCAATAATCAGGCACACTCCCTTTGGTTCTGGCCGAACATAAGATTTCGTGCCCAGAACACCAACGGATGCAGCCACTCGCTTCGGACGCATCCATTTACGCAAGTGTTTTTTAGTGTGTCGAATTTCCTGAAGCACCGGCAGGAGTTCAGTTAATTTGACTTCTGGAGCGGGTTTTCGAAAGTCCGCCGCGCAAGCCGCAATGATGTTTGATTCGTGGCGTTTAATTGAATCCCGCAGCTGGTCGAGCTGCGCTATTCGAGCCTCCAAGGTAAAGCTTCCGCGACGCGCAAGTTGTGCCCGCTGTAGGGCCGCGAACGTTGAATCAATCGTATCGCTGGTTGACACATTGGTCACCCCAACCTCCGCCAGACTAGCAATCTGCATTATAAAATCACCTCTTGCCGAACGAGACTGTTGTTATTTTCAATCGGATTACTAGTCTTCATAGAGGACATAGTCCTCTTTTGTGGCACCACAGTCCGGACAGCACCAATCGTCTGGAATATCTTCAAAACGAGTGCCGGCAGGGAAGCCTTCGGCTTCATCTCCGAGAGCTTCATCGTAGATATGGCCGCAAGTGATGCAGACCCACTTCCGATAGGTATCTTTTTGAGTCGAGTCTTTCGGCGATTTTGAAGAGTTAGGCTTGGGTTTCGCTTTGGGCTTTGTTTTATTTTTAGCTGAAGGAGTAGATGCGCCCGTTGCTTTCTGCGATGCTCCCTCGGTCTTAGCTTGGCTGGCAGGGCGGACCGCTGTATTGGTTGCGGACACCGAAAGTTCCGGGTTCGCTTCTTGAAGCGCAACGAAGTCAACCTTATCCCTGACGGCACAGTCTGGACAGGACCAGTCTTCAGGAATTTTTTCCCATGTCGTTCCTGCAGGAAAGCCTTCGTGCGGATCACCAACCACTTCGTCGTATACATAACCACAATCAGGGCATTGATATTTAGCCATCTAGAGCACCTTTCAAACGATATTATTGTCTTTGTTTTGGTAGCGCCCGACGCGCACCCTCTT
>JBNJJM010000009.1:0-132133 GCA_051750305.1 Pseudomonadota bacterium
TTGGCTTTGCGGCGCGTCGGAGCGCAGCGTAGGTGCGTCCGCCAACAGCCACTTGTTAGATTTTCACTCCTCGAGCCCACGGATATACTCATGAGAGGGCACGAATAGTGGTAAAGAAACACCGTCTCTCTCCCCGGAGAGCCGTCTTTCTCTAATTAGGACCATTTGCACGAAATAAACCACCCCAGCCCTAGCCAGCTTGAGAGTTTGGAGAGACTCGCGTGCAAACTCTTGAAAACGGTAGTGTTCAACACAACCTGACTCGCCATTCTCATGTGGCAACCCCATGTCGTGGAGCACGGTAAATCGATGTGTTGAGGAATTTCTTGAGCTCTGTTTTATTGCCAAAAAACCCTGTTCATTCGATAAATCTCTAGAAATTTCAGTCATTGCCAGAAGTGCGGTATTGCCTTTTTCAACCTCTTCTTCAATCACTGGAGCCAACTCTCTCGATTTTTGGCCCTTCTTAACTTTCTTAAACCAGGCAGTCTTCATCGATGTGCCCTTGGCGCCATCGATCCCCAAGTAAGACAGTGAAGCCACCGCGATTTTATCAAGGATGTCCAAAGCACTACGTTGGGCCAAAGCCAAAGCTGACTGATTTACGCCGTAGCAAGCATAATCGAGAGTGTCATTATAATTACCAGTTTCTTTGAAGCGCTCATGGCATGCGTCGAAGAGTAATTGCCTTGCCAGGATGTACTCAGATTTTAGGACGTTGACCATCGCAAAAATCTCAGGAACGCTCCCGCCTGATCCTGTAGTCGATACTACCGACGCTATATTAATATTATCCCAGTATTGAGAACCATGTGCGTGGGAGTGAATGGTCGGCGAGAGCGTCAGATTGTTTTTTACGACGAAGCCCTCATAGCTATCAATATGAGCGACTTGCTCTGTTTTTTGGACTGGACGAATATCAGTTATTTCGCCCGTGATCCCGTTTACCCCATACTCACCAGAGTATGAATATATTGTTTCGATATTCTGATTAACATGATCTGCAAGGTGTTCAATTTCTGACTTCACCAATTCGGGATCGCCAAAGCCTTGATTCAATGCATATCTGAGCATTTTTAAGGCGCCAGAGCTTGCGACCCCGTTTTCTGGGTTTTCCTCTAAGGCTTGAGAATAAAAATCATATGCTTCTACCCAGCGATAGGAGGACCAAAGAAGATTACCCAAATTAGTAAAGGACTGAGACCGAGTGTCATGAGTTGTTTCCGAATCAATCGCTGCTTTGTAGTAGAGCTGGCGTGCCTCTAATCGATACTTTTCAGTTATTCCATACCAGCTATACCCTTCGTACCTCGTAGACAAGGCAAGAGCGTGCAGGCCATTCGCCAAGTTATAACTGAGTTCCGAGTTTTCTTTACACTTGCCGACAACAAGCCGAAAAATTTCAACTCCTTTAAAGACTGAATCAAAGTCCTTCAGTAACCCTCCAGCGTCCACCAGAATGGCTGCTTTCAACATATCAATGTTGATACTCCCGGAGAGCTCCAGCGCTTGACGAATAGCTTCCTGCGGGTTCTCATCGACCAAGCGATTCAGCTTTTCCGCTTGTTCAGCTAATTCCACTCAGCCTCCTGAAAATCTAACAGTGATTAGATCGCAGTCAAATCCTCGCCATAAACCTGACAGCAACGTTATTACGCTTCATTATTCCAGTAATCGCCGAAATACCCGTAAAAAATAGACCTAAAAACAGCAGTTTGCAAAGCTGGTACGAGCAATTCTGCACTGTGTGGCGTAATAACGAAGCGGTCGCGTTCCTGCAATAACGAGGCGGTCAAACGATTACGGCGGCCCCAACAAAAAGGCCCGAAGCTTTCACTCCAGGCCTTCTCATCAATCACCGGTCAATTACCTCAACCGCACTTACTGTCGCCACAAGACAGGCAAGTCGCACACCCGTCCATCACGATCACCGCCTTGGTGCTGCACTTGCCGCACATGGTGGCGTTGGGCGGGTAGTCGCTGGCTTTTTCGTCGTTCGTGGCCGTGGTGTGGCTGGCTTCAAACTCGGCGCGCTTTTCGGCGAGGATGCGTTTGGTGGTTTCGCTCATTTCCTCGCTTTCCAGCAGGCCGATGGCCTTCAGGTGCTTCTCGATCACGGCGCCGATTTCAGCTACCAAAGAGGGCATGAATACGCCGCCTTTCTTGAAGTAGCCGCCGTTGGGGTCGTACACGCTGCGCAGCTCTTCCACCAGGAAGGTCACGTCGCCACCCTTGCGGAAGACCGCAGAGATAACGCGGGTGAGGGCGATTACCCACTGGAAGTGCTCCATCGACTTGGAGTTGATGAACACTTCGTACGGCTGCCGGCTTTCGTGGTCGGTGCCTTCGTTGAGCAGGATGTCGTTGATGGTGATGTACATCGCGTGCTCGGCCACCGGCGGCTTGATCTTGTAGGTGGTGCCCAGCAGGAAGTCCGGCCGTTCGATGTATTCGTTCATCTGAACGGGTTTTACTTCCGGCTGCGCGGCCGCCTGTGCCTGGGTGGCTTCGGGGTCGGCTTTCTTGACGCGGTAGCCGACGATCTTGTTGCTGATTTTAACTGTCATGTTCGTTGTCCTTGTCGGTTCCCGGATCAGTACTTGCCGTAGGTGCCTTCTTTGAGGGCGTCGAAGAGGTTGGCGGCGTTGTGGATTTCGCCGTCGTACTCGACCTGTTCGTTACCCTTCAGGGTGACCTTGCTGCCGTCATCCAGGGTGAATTCGTACAGGGTGTTCTCCAGGTCTTTCTCTTTGACCAGTACACCCTGGAACGCCTCGGGGTTGAAGCGGAAGGTGGTGCATCCCTTCAGGCCCTTGTCGTAGGCGTACAGGTAAATGTTCTTGAAATCCTGATAGGCGAAGTCTGTCGGAACGTTCGCGGTTTTGGAAATCGAGGAATCTACCCATTTCTGCGCCGCGGCCTGGATGTCTACGTGCTGGGCCGGGGTGACGTCGTCCGAGGTGGTGAAGTAGCTGGGCAGCTTCTTGTCTTCGTCTTCGGAGAAGGGCATGGCGCCCGGGTTCACCAGGTGGCGGTAGGCCAGCAGCTCGAAGGAGAACACGTCGACTTTCTCTTTGGTCTTGCGGCCTTCGCGGATGATGTTGCGCGCGTAGTGGTGCGAGAAGCTCGGCTCGATGCCGTTACTGGCGTTGTTGGCCAGCGACAGGCTGATGGTGCCGGTGGGCGCGATGGAGGTGTGGTGGGTGAAACGGCCACCTTTCTCGGCCAGTTGTTCGACCACGTCCGGCGCGACCTTGGCGATTTCCTGCATGTAACGGCTGTATTTGGCGTGCAGCACCTTGCCCTTGAGCTTGTCGCCCAGCTTGTAGCCGTCTTCGGCCAGCTGCGGGCACTTGCCCATCATTTTCGGGGTGATCTCGAACTCGTCGTCCATGATCGGCGCCGCGCCTTTCTCTTCGGCCAGGGCCAGGGACTGGCGCCAGCCTTCCACGGCCATCTCGCGGACCACTTCTTCGGTGAACTGTACGGATTCTTCAGAGCCGTACGGCATACGCAGCATCGCGAGGGTGGAACCCAGGCCGAGGATGCCCATGCCGTGGCGGCGCTTGTAGGTGATTTCGTGGCGCTGCTCGGCCAGCGGCAGGCCGTTGATTTCCACCACGTTGTCCAGCATGCGGGTAAAGATGGCCACAACCTTGCGGTACTTCTCATAGTTGAAGCTGGCCTTGTCGGTGAACGGGTAGTCCACGAACTTGGTAAGGTTTACCGAGCCCAGCAGGCAGCTGCCGTACGGGGGCAGGGGCTGCTCACCGCAGGGGTTGGTGGCGCGGATGTCTTCGCAGAACCAGTTGTTGTTCATCTGGTTGACCTTGTCGATCAGGATGAACCCCGGCTCGGCGTAGTCGTAGGTGCTGGTCATGATGGTGTCCCAGATGAACTGGGCTTTCAGGGTGCGGTAGATGCGGCAGGCTACCTTGCCCTCATCGTTGACCACATAGCCTTCCAGAATCGGGAAATCGCGGTACACGAACTGGTCCGGGTTGTTCAGGTCCAGGCCTTCTTCTTCCACTTCCTTCTCGGTGACCGGGAACGACAGGTGCCAGTCGTCGTTGTTGCGCACGGCCTCGATGAAGTCTTCGGTGATCAGCAGCGACAGGTTGAACTGGCGCAGGCGGCCGTCTTCACGCTTGGCCTGGATGAAGTCGATGATGTCCGGGTGATGCACGTCGAAGGTGGCCATCTGCGCACCGCGGCGACCACCGGCGGAAGACACGGTGAAGCACATGCGGTCGAAGATATCCATGAACGACAGCGGGCCGGAGGTGGTGGCACCGGCGCCGGCGACGTAGGCGCCACGGGGACGCAGGGTGGAGAATTCGTAGCCGATGCCGCAACCGGCTTTCAGGGTCAGGCCGGCTTCGTGGTTCTTTTCCAGGATGTCGTTCATGGAATCACGAACGCTGCCGGACACGGTGCAGTTGATGGTGGACGTGGCAGGCTTGTGGGCCTCGGCACCGGCGTTGGAGGTGATCCGGCCGGCCGGAATGGCACCGTGCTGCAGAGCCCAGATGAATTCCTTCATGTGCTTGGCGCGGTTGGCCTTGGCTTCTACCTGGGCAAGGGCAGTGGCAACACGTTCGTAGGTTGCGTTGATGTCCTTGTCGACCGGTTCGCCGGTTTTGGTTTTCAGCTGGTACTTGCTGCTCCAGATATCCAGCGAAGCTTCCTGCATTGGAATTGTTGTTATCACTGCCTGTGCCTTAGCGTTCATTGCCACCCTCAATATTCCGGTATGTCTTTTTGATGGCTGCCGGTGATGCCGGTTCCAGCCATACCCCTGTGAAATTGTGTTGAAAACCTGTGCCAGAGGCGGTGCCCCGGGCCGGATTGTGCTGTTGTCGAACAAAACCACTAGATGTGGTGTTTGGCTCCGGGCGGTGGTTGCCGCCGGAACGGGTCTGTAAGCCCGCTGAAACCGCGCCGTAGCAGCCTGGGAGGCTGCCCGGGCCGCCGGGGGAGGATTCACCGATGCGACCCTATATATGGGCGTCTTTCGAAGAAGTATAACAGGATATAGTGGTCTGTGAAGAAGGAGTCAACTATCGCTTGGGTCTGTGTGGCAAAGAAAATCAATGGATAAGGGCTTGAAACCGCGGAATTGCCCGCAAACCCGCCGGGTTGGACGGCTGGCCTGATAAGCACAATATGTTGTGGTTAAAAAAACGGCAAAAGAAAAGGCGGGGAGTACCCGCCTTTTCCGTTCAGCCCAGTAACAGGCTGTCGTCGTCCACTTCCAGCCCGCGCTGTTTCTCGAACAGGCCCAGCAGGTCTTTTACCTCCAGGCCCTTGCGGTCCTCGCCCTCGATATCGAACACCACTTCTCCCTGGTGCAGCATCACGGTGCGGTCGCCCACTTCCAGCGCCTGCTTCATGCTGTGGGTGACCATCAGGGCCGTGAGTTTCTGCTCTTCGATGATGCGCGTGGTCAGTTCCAGCACGAAGGCTGCGGTTTTCGGGTCCAGCGCCGCGGTGTGTTCGTCCAGCAGCAGGATGCTCGATGGCGTCAGGCTGGCCATCAGCAGGCTGACGGCCTGGCGCTGGCCGCCGGACAGCAGGCCCATCTTGTCGCCCAGGCGATTTTCCAGCCCCAGTTTCAGGGAGGACAGGCTTTCCCGGAAACGGTCCATGTACTCGTTTTTCACCGCTGAGGTCAGGCCCCGGCGCTGGCCACGCTTGATGGCCAGTGACAGGTTTTCCTCAATGCTCAGCCCTTCACAGGTGCCGGCCAGCGGGTCCTGGAACACCCGGGCCACACGGCCTGCGCGCTTGTGGGTCGGCAGTTTGGTGACGTCCAGGTTGTCGACGATGATCTTGCCGCTGTCCACCATCACCTCGCCGGCGAGGGCGTTGAGGAAGGTGGATTTGCCGGCACCGTTACTGCCAATCACGGTGACAAATTCACCCTGATTGACGGTCAGGCTCATGCCCCGCAGCGCGGGGTTTTCCAGCGGCGTGCCTTTGCCGAAGGTCAGTCTGAGATCTGTTGCGCTTATCATGCTGTACCTCTCAGGCCTTGTCGCGGGTTAAGCGGGCGGTCACGGACGTGCGCACCCCGGGCAGAACGATGGCCAGGGTGACCAGTACCGCGGTGATCAGGTTGAGATCCTGAGCCTGCAGGCCGAGGAAGTCCGCGTTCAGGGCGAAGGCGATCGCGAGCCGGTAGATGATGGCGCCCACCACGCAGGCAACCAGTGCCTTGATTACCGTGTTGGGGGTGATCACCGCTTCACCGCCGATCAGCGAGGCCAGGCCGATAACGATCACACCCACCCCCATGGTCACATCCGCTGCCCCCTGACTCTGGGCGAACAGGGCACCCGCCAGGCCGACCAGTCCGTTGGACAGGGCCACCCCCAGAATGATCATGCCACCTGTGGCGATACCCTGGGCCCGGGCCATACGGGCATTGGCGCCGGTGGCGCGCATGGCAAGGCCGGTTTCGGATTTCATGAAACGCCACAGCAGCAGCAGGGACACCAGCACCACAATGATGAACAGCAGTACCGGTACCTGATGGTAGGCCAGATTCAGGTCATACCAGGGCGTGAGCACGGTCTCTTCCGACAGCAGCGCCACGTTCGGGCGGCCCATGATGCGCAGGTTGACGGAGTAGAGCGCGATCATGGTGAGGATCGAGGCCAGCAGGTTGAGGATGTTCAGTTTCACGTTGAGTATCGCAGTTACCGCACCCGCGGCCATGCCGGCCAGCACGGCGGCGCCGGTGGCAATCCACGGGTTCCAGCCGGCGATGATCAGCATCGCGGCCACGGCGGCGCCGAGCGGAAAGCTGCCGTCAACGGTGAGGTCGGGAAAATCCAGAACACGAAAGGAGATGTAGATACCGAACGCCACGAGGCCGTAGATCAGGCCGGTTTCGATGGCGCCGTACAGAGCAATTTCACTGAGCATGGGTAATGTTCGCTATAAAATAGTACGGGCGGGCCCTTGTGAGGCCCGCCCGTCGTGAATCAGCTGTTACTTATCGCTTTTGACGATTTCCTGGGCGTCGTTGAGCACGTCTTCGGACAGGGTAATGCCCATGCGCTCGGCCGCTTGCGGGTTGACGAACAGGTTCAGTGCGTCAACCGATTCCACCGGCATGTCTTCCGGGCTGGCCCCGTTGAGTATCCGCGCCACCATGCCACCGGTCTGGCGACCGAGGTCATAGTAATCAAAGCCCAGAGCAGCAACCGCACCGCGGCTGACGGTGGCGGTGTCTGCGGCGAACACCGGGATCTTTGCGCGCTCACCCACGGATACCACTGCCTCGGCCGCGCTGATCACGGTGTTGTCGGTGGTCAGGTAGATGGCGTCAGCCTTGCCCACCAGGGAGCGGGCCGCACCGAGTACTTCGGAGGTCTTGGTCGCCGCGCCCTTGACCAGGGTCATGCCGCGGGCTTCCAGCCGTTCCTCGAGCAACTCCACCAGGGCGACCGCATTGGCTTCACCCGGGTTATAAACCGTACCGATGTTTTTGGCGTCCGGCATCACGCGCTGGAGCAGGTCGAGGTGGCGCTCAATCGGGAGCATGTCGGTTACGCCGGTGATGTTGGCACCGGGCTTCTCCAGGCTGGAGACCAGTTTGGCGCCCACCGGATCCGTCACCGCGGAGAACACCACCGGGATGTCCCGCGCCGCGGCGGCCATGGTCTGCGCCGAGGGCGTGGCAATGGCAACAATGACGTCCGGACCTTCACCGACAAATTTGCGGGCGATCTGGGAAGCAATCGCGGAGTTGCCCTGGGCACTTTCGTGCATCAGGCGAAGGTTTTCGCCGTCGTTGAAGCCTTCGTCGGCAAGCTCATCCCTGACGCCCTGATGAACCGCGTCCAGTGCGGGGTGTTCAACGATCTGGGTAATGGCAACAACTTTTTGTTCGTCTGCCTGTGCCAGCCCGGCTGCGGCGAGCAGCGTTGCACCGATCAGGGTTCTCAGAGTGTTCTTGGCCATACGCCGTTTCTCCCGAGTGAAATGAGCCGTGTTAAGAAGGGGCGCAAGTTTACCACAGCCGAAAGCCTTCTGGGGCAGGGTAAGAGCCCGTAATAAAACATGAGAAGTGCAATAGTTATATTGCGATCACGTTTTGACTGCAGGTGGTGTGTTGAAATACGCTACGAAAGTCTAATAAGCCCGCCAAGAGGCCCGGCTCTCAACTGACACCGTTAGTCTCGGAATAACTCAAATAACAGCAAGCAAGGAAAGGTCCATGGACACATCAAACAAACTGCCACTGGATATGGTCTATTACTGGGAAAAAACCAAAGGTGATTCCCTGTACATGACCCAGCCTATTGGTGATGGAAAGGTGGTGGAATACAGCTGGAAGCGGGCCGCTGACGAAGCCCGCCGGATGGCATCATACCTGAAGTCTCTCAACCTTCCGGAGAAAAGCCGGATTGGTATTATCTCCAAGAACTGCGCCCACTGGATCATGTCCGACTGGGCGATCTGGATGGCGGGCCACGTCTCCGTGCCGCTGTACCCGACGCTGAACGCCGATACCGTCAGCTACATTCTCGATCACAGTGGCTGCGAGCTGCTGTTCGTCGGCAAACTGGACGACTGGGACATGATGAAGCCGGGTGTGCCGGAAAGCATGCGCTGTGTTTCCTATCCGCTCAGCCCGCCCAACGATTTTGACTCCTGGGACGACCTGGTGGCGAAGTACCCTCCGATGGAAGAGAACACCACCCGGGAAGCCGACGAGCTGGCCACCATTGTTTACACCTCCGGCAGTACCGGCCGCCCGAAGGGCGTGATGCTGAGCTTCCGCAACATGGCCTTTGCCGCTTCCGGCGGAACCCAGGTGCTGGGTGTCGGCTCGGAAGAGCGGATGCTGTCGTATCTGCCGCTGGCCCACGTGTTCGAACGCACCTTCGTTGAGCTGGGATCGCTGTATTCCGGTTTTGAGCTCTACTTTGCCGAATCTCTCGATACCTTTGTTCAGGACCTTCAGCGCGCGCAGCCCACGCTGTTCCTGTCGGTTCCGCGCCTGTGGGTGAAGTTCCAGCACGGTGTGTTGCAGAAACTGCCCAAGCAGAAGCTTGATAAACTTCTGAAGATTCCGGTTGTAAGGGGTCTGATTAAAAAGAAAATCCTCAAGGGTCTTGGCCTGAGCAAAGTGAAGCTGGCCGGCAGTGGCTCTGCGCCTCTGTCCAACGATGTGCTGGACTGGTACCGCAACCTCGGGCTGGAGCTGCTCGAGGGCTACGGCATGTCCGAGAACTTTGCCTATTCCCACATGAACAAGCCTGGTCGTTCCCGCACCGGTTATGTCGGTGAGGCGTTGCCCGGTGTCGAGGTGAAGATCAGCGAGCAGGGTGAAGTGCTGGTCAAGAGCCCGGCTACCATGATGGGTTACTACAAGGACGAAGAGAAAACCCGTGAGACCTTCACCGAGGACGGCTTCCTCAAGACCGGTGACAAGGGCGAGATCGACGAGATGGGCCGCCTCAAGTTGACCGGCCGCATCAAGGAAATCTTCAAGACCAGCAAGGGCAAGTACATTGCGCCTGCGCCCATTGAAAACCGCCTGATGTCCCATGATGCCATCGAGATGGTGTGCGTCTCCGGTGCCAATCAGACCCAGCCTCACGCGCTGGTCATGCTGGGCGAGGAAATCCGCCCGAAAATGGCCGACGAAGCCTTCCGCAAGGAAATCGAGGAAAGCTTCAAGCAGCTGATCACCGACGTGAACAAGACCGTGGACCCCCACGAGCAGCTGGCGTTCATTACCGTGGTCAGTGATGAGTGGTCCATTGAGAACAGCTTCCTCACACCGACGCTGAAGCTCAAGCGTAACGTGGTGGAAGACGCCTATCAGGAGAAGGTGGACAGCTGGTATGCCAAGCGTCAGCCGGTGATCTGGCAATAACCGTTACAGGCATGCATTGCCACCGGCAATGATCCAAAAGGCCCGGACTCAGTCCGGGCCTTTTGCGTTCGGTGACACAAACGCTACATAAGTCGCATAGGGCGAGGCCAGCGCTCATCATAAACTGGGGAAAAAAGGAGGGATTATGACGCAATTAGGTCGTTTCCAGAGGCGGCTCCACGACGCGATTCCGATCACCCGGGCAATGGGCCTCGAAGTGCTGGACTACGATGGCAGCGGGTTGCTGGTCAGCGCTCCGCTGGAGGCCAATCATAACCATCAGGGAACCGGTTTTGGCGGCAGTGTTTACTCGCTGGCGGTTACCGCGGCCTGGGGCTTGATCGAGCTGGCCATTGCCGATATGGGGCTCAAAGGCAATGTCCTGGTGCAAAGTGGCAGCATTGACTATATGACCCCGGTGGAAGGGGACTTCTATGCCCTGTGCCGCCTGCCCGCAGGCGAGGTGCCGGACCGATTCCGCAAGAGCCTGGCACGGCACGGCAAGGGCCGCCTGGCATTGCATGCGGACGTCTATTGCGGCGAGCCGACCATGGAGCCCCGGGGCGCGCCAGTGGCGACTTTCCAGGGACGCTTCGTGGTTCAGGACGCCGGCTCCCGCCCGGTACTCTGAGCCCCGGCTGCTTTCCGTGCAGCAGGCCGATGGGCAGCCTCAGGCGATGCTGCGGGTGCTGGAGATTGAGCGGCTCATGAGGATGATGGGCACAATGCCCGCGAGAACGATAACCAGCGCTGGCAGTGCGCTGTGAGCCAGCTGTTCATCCGAGGCAAACTGGTAGACGTAGGTCGCCAGGGTTTCGAAATTGAACGGTCGCAGAATCAGTGTGGCCGGTAACTCCTTCATGCAGTCCACGAACACCACCAGGGCCGCGGTGATCAGGGTGCCCCGCAGCATTGGCAGATGCACTTTCACCAGCGTATTGCCCGGCGAATGCCCCAATGAGCGCGAGGCCATGTCCATGCTCGGGGTAATCTTCTGCAGCGCGCTCTCCACACTGCCGGCCGACACCGCCAGGAAACGTACCGTATAGGCGAAGACCAGCGCAAAAGCCGAGCCACTCAGTAACAGGCCGGTACCGATGTTGAAGGTGTCCCGCATCACGGAGTCCAGCCAGTTGTCGAAGCCGGCCAGCGGAATGATCACGCCCACCGCGAGGACCGCGCCGGGCATCGCATACCCCAGGCTGGATAGCCGCATCATGATCTGCATGCCCCGGGTATTGTGCAGGCGACGGCTGTAGGCCAGGGTGACGCCGATCAGCAGCGTGGTGAGGGCGGCGGTACCCGACAGGAAAAGGCTATTGAGGGTGTTGCGGATAAATGCCGGGTTCCAGCTCTCGTCAAAATACTCCCAGGCAAACTGCCCGAGGGTCAAGGCGGGAATGACAAACCCGAGGATCACCGGGATGGCACATACCAGCACGCAGACTAACTGTCGCGGTGCGGACATGGTGAAGCGGCGAATCGGGTCGCGGTTGTCCCGCGCTGCAAACTGCTGCTGCCGCCGGCGCGAGTAGCGCTCCAGAGTAACCAGAATGACCACGAACATGAGCATGGTGGTGGCGATCTGAGCGGCGCCGCCAAGGTTGCCCAGGTTCATCCAGGTGTCAAACAGGCCGGCGGTGAGCGTCTGCACTGCGAAGAAGTCCACGGTGCCGAAATCGTTCAGGGTTTCCATCAGCACCAGCGATAGCCCGACAGCGATAGCAGGGCGGGCAATGGGCAGCACCACCCGGAAGAAGGTGCTGATAGCCGAATGGCCCAGGCTGCGACTGACCGCAAACAGCGAGGGTGACTGTTCCAGAAATGCCGCACGGGCCAGCAGATAGACGTAGGGGTAAAGCACCAGGCCGATCATTACCGTAGCACCCTCGAGGGTGCGGATCTCCGGAAACCAGTAATCCCGCGCGCTCTCCCAGCCGAACCAATCCCGCAGGGCTTTCTGAACCGGCCCGGCATAATCGAGCAGGCTGGTGTAGACGTAGGCAATCACGTAGGCCGGCACCGCAAACGGCAGCAGCATCGCCCATTCAAAGAAACGTCGGCCGGGAAACTCGCACATGGTGACGGCCCAGGCTGTCGCCAGGCCAATGGCCAGGGTTATACCGGCAACGCCGAGCATCAGCTTCAGTGTGGTAGTCAGGTAGCGGGGCAGGGTGGTGTCGAGCAGGTGCGGCCAGATATTTTCATCCGGGAACAGGGCCAGGAAAATCACCGACAGAACCGGGAGGGCCACAATGGCTGTGGTCAGCGCGGCGGAGATCAGCCAGCGTTTGGAGGTGCGCTTTGCCAGCAGCGGCTGAGTCAGCCCGGGGGCTCTGCTGGTTGCTGCCTCGGTCATGTGGGTCCTTTGGAGTTCTGAAAAAGAGCCACGATTCTAGTCACCTGCGGGGTTTGCTGCAATGTAAAGTGGCTGCGGCATCAGGGGTCGGAGCGAAAAAAGGGTGGGCAAAGCCCACCCTTTTTCATCGGCGACGGATTTACTCGCCGTCGTAGTCTACACGGTCAACAAGCTTGACGGCGGCATTGCGGTTGTTGGCAATTTCCTGCAGTGACAGCTCGTCCGGGTTGATTTCGCCCCACTCGGCTACCAGGCCGGAAGGCTTCACGTCCGGGTTGGCCGGGTATTCTGTATTGGCTTCGGCGTAAATGCGCTGGGCCTCGTCTGTGGACAGGAACTCCATCAGCTTGACGGCACTTTCACGGTTCGGCGCGCTCTTGGTCAGCGAGATGCCGCTGATGTTCACGTGGGTGCCGCGATCGTCCGCGTTCGGGAATACCAGGCGTACCGCTTCGGCGGCCGGACGCTGGTTTTCGTCGTTCAGCATGTTGCCGTAGTAGTAGCTGTTACCAATGGCGATGTCGCACACACCCTCGGCAATGGCCTTGATCTGGTCGCGGTCACCACCTTGTGGCTTGCGTGCCAGATTGTCTTTGACCCCTTCCAGCCATTCCTCGGTCTTTTCCTCGCCGTGGTGGGCAATCATGGAGGAGATCAGGGCGATGTTGTAAGGGTGCTTGCCGCTGCGGGTGCAGATACGGTCGTTCCACTTGTCATCAGCCAATTCTTCGTAGGTGGTGATTTCACCTTCCTCAACCCGTTCTTTTGACGCGAAAATCAGGCGACCGCGTGTCGTCAGCGCATACCACTTGCCGTCCGGGTGACGCAGGTTCTCCGGAATGTTGTCGGCCAGGGTATCGTTTTCCAGGCTGGCGACCAGGTCGCGCTCGACCAGCTCGTTGATGCGGGAAATATCAACGGTCATTACGACGTCGGCGGGGCTGTTGCGACCTTCGCGTTCAAGGCGTTCAGCCAGACCCTGCTTGGCGAATACCACGTTGGCCTTGATGCCAGTCTCTTTTTCAAAGGCGTTCAGCAGGGGTTCCAGCAGATACGCCTGACGATAGGAATAGATGTTGACTTCGCCGTCTGCGGAGGCGCTCAGCGGCATAACAGACATTGCCATTGCGGCAGCAGCAGCCAGTTTCATTCGCATGATGTGGTGTCCTTTCTCAGCCTGATGAAGAGGGTCGCGATACGGATGTCGCGATGCCATTAAAAACAGCAACCATTCTCATTTGTGTTATTGCTGCTGTCAAGCGGTCGTTGCTATTTTTGCCTGAAATGGTGCTATGCTTCGGAAGACTATAAAAACTATGCAAAAAGTGGTGGATACACAGCTTATGGTTGGGAACGATCGGAGAGAGCACAATCGCACAGCCATGAGTGCGAAAGTCCGGGTGCGTCATGACACAGAAGGCGAGTTTCTGTTCTCAACCCGTGATATCTCGGACGGCGGTATTTTTATCGTAGTGGAAAGCGATCCTTTTGAGCCCGCCATTGGTGATCGGGTGGAAGTTCAGGTGCAGGGGCTGCCCGTACCGGCCCCGGTTCTGGACATGGTGGTTGTTCGCAAGACGAACGACGGGTTCGGTCTGCAATTTGCGGATCAATAAACGGTTTCTTGGTGCCGGGGCGTGGATAATCACCATACCCGATCCGTCAATTCCCAGCAGTGAAGCATTCCAATGATCAGCCAGCAGTCAGTCCGTCGTCTTTTCCTCCCTGCACTCTCACTTTGCTCCGTACTTGTCGCCCTGAGTGGGTGTGCCTCCTATTACAGCCACTACGGCATGTTTCCGGCCGAGAATTCAGCCGGTGAGGAGCGCCAGGTGATGCTGAGCTGGCAGACGGCGGAGTATCCGGACTGGTGGCTGAGGTCGAACCAGTCAACGCCCATCAAGGTGGTAACACAGTGCAGTTCCCGCGACTGGCGTCTGGCCGACAGCACCCATCAGAATTCCGGTGAGTGCGCCGAGGGCATCCGGGCGTGCGGTGAAGCCGGGCAGGACCTCATCGCGGCCACAGGAGCGCCGGCTGATGAAGAGAATGTCTGCCTGTCGGTGAACCCGGGCGAAGACGGCTCGAACGTGACGGATATCGGTCAGTCGCTGATGCTTCAGGTGTCCTGCCGCCCGGCACGAACCACGCAGCCGGACGGGGATGAAACCGAGAACATTGATTACCTGCGCGCCTCGTCGGTGCCGTATAAGGTCTATATCCGCAAGGCCCCTCGTGGCACGCTGAACGGGCGCCCTCCCGCAATGGACGATTCCGTGTGTGACGCTGAGTGACACTTTTGTACCAGAAGTGTGCTTAGCGTCACGTTGCTACATTTTGTTGCCCCGTGATAGGAAGCGTTACGCCCTGTTGCTTTCGGGTTACTTTGCACTACAAATATGTAATGGACTCTATCGGCGAAGTCGTCAGACTAGTCATCATCGATTGCTGTAAGAGTTGAGGTGCACCGTGGGCGTTCGTCAGAAGAAAATCGCCGTACATGATCTGGAAATCGGCATGTTTGTGTCCGATCTGGACCGGCCGTGGCACCAGACTCCTTTCCCGATTCAGGGATTCCATATCCGTTCCCAGGACGACATCCGCTCGATTGTCTCCCATTGCAAATGGGTGGTGATTGACGTCGCGGAAGTGCGTGAAAAAATCGATGCCGGCAAGCGACCCGGCCCGGCATTCGGCCAGCGGCCACGGAACGCCAATGGCGGCAACCGGGAGGTGATTCAACTTCCTCCCCTGCACATTCGCGAGAAGGTAGAGTACGAAACCTCGACCACGCTCAAGAAGGAGCTCAAGGTCTCGAAAATGGTGCTGAACGACGCCGAGACAGCGCTCCAGCGGGTATTTGATGCCGTTAAGCGACGGGACACCCCGGATCTGCGCGAAATGGCAGGGGTGACCCGCAAAATGGTTTCAAGCGTCACGCGCAACCCCGATGCACTGCTGTGGCTGAGCCGTACCCGTCAGCACGATGATTTCATCTACCGCCATGCCATGAACACCACTGTGTGGGCGCTGGTATGCGGTCGCCAGCTGGGGCTGAATGAAGGGTTGCTTAACCATCTGGGCCTCGGGTGTCTGTTGTCGCAGGTCGGCAAGATCGAACTGCCGTTGGCGATGCTGGAAAATGAGGGAAAGCTGAATTCCGAGGATTTTGCCCACTATCGGGGCTATGTGGAACGCGGTGCCGCCATGCTGGAGGATTCCGGTGTCTCCCGCGCCGTCATCAGCGTGGTACAGGGCCATCGTGAGCGTCACAACGGCTCTGGTTTTCCCGAAGGTATCCGTGGCGATCGTATCCCGCTGCTGGCCAAGATTGCCGGTCTGGCAGAATACTTCGAAACCCTTATCGGCCCGCGGGACACGTCGGAACCGATGACGCCGGCAAAAGCGGTGAACCTGCTTTTCGATATGCGCAACATCGAGTTTCAGGAGGATCTGGTTGAACAGTTCATCCAGGCAGTCGGCATTTACCCCACCGGAAGCCTGGTGCAGCTGAACGACGGCCAGCGGGGCATTGTGGTTTCCCATTCTCCGTCACGCCGGCTGTGGCCGCGGGTGATGGTGATGACCGACCAGAACCAGAAGCCGCTGAAATCGGCGAAGGTGATCGATCTGGCGAGTTTCAATGCCGATAAGGAAGCCGGGGAGACCCTGTCCATTGCCGAATGCCTGCCTCACGGCACCGAGGGCCTGAACCCGGAAAGCTACGATGTGACCGGAACCGAATCCCGCTGGAACCTCGCCCGACTGGTCGGCGCCTGATTCTTCAGGCCCGATCAGCGAATGGTGACCCTCAGGCTCTTGCGCAGCCAGCGATAATTGCCCTCGGGCCGGAAGCTGATCAGGACTTCCGCTTCCTCACCACTGTCTCCCGCCACGAAGTACTCCACGCTCGCTGACTGCCAGTCAAAACTGTGTACTGCCACGTCCTGCTCGCGGGTACTGACCGCTTCAATTTCTGCGAGATCGGGCTCTCCATTCACGCGGCGTAATTCGACCTGCTTGATGGCGGTGTCAGAAGCGGGGTGGGAGGCGGTCGATTTGTCAACGTAGAACCGGTTCCCGTAAATGGTGGTGATGGCGCCGAGCTCCCGGGCCAGGTAGTTTTCCGCCACTTCTTCATCAAAGTCCTGAAGGCTGCGTTTCGCATCGAGAATCCGGTTTCGTACGCTCTGCAGATCCTCCTGGTACATCACTTCAGGGTCGATATCGTCGTTGTTATCCGGCTCCGGCGGGAGCGCGTCGATTTCAGCCTGAGTGGGCGGCTCGTCACACCGCAGGTCGTCCTCCGGATAGAAGCAGATTGCCGCCAGTAACTGGTTGGCGGGAGAGGGGGCCGGGCCGGCCAGGCTGAATTCGGGCTCGCTGACGGTGAAATCGATGGGTGCAGTGAGGTTGGGCAGCGCTGCGTTGAGCTGGCTGATGACGCGATCGCGAATGTCGATGCCATCGTCCTCCTGAAGATTTCCTTCCCAGTTCAGAGCCAGCAGCAGGCGGGTCATGTTGATCAGTGTGGTGTCTTCGAGAAGTGCTTCTTCGGTGATGGAGTGGGTCCGCAGCCCCTGGTCATCAATGCTCGGGGTGCTGAGCTGGTCCCGCATTTCTTCAAAGAACTCCAGTGGGGTGATGTACTCCTTCGCAGGGATGCCGCTGGCCAGCGCGAGGTCGCCCACCCTGAAAGTGAGGGTTTCTCCCGGGTAATAGTCGAACCGTCCCTCGCTGTCGGTTTTACCCGTCCGGCTCGCGGTCGTGTAGCTGACGCCGCTGATGCCATTGGCCGTCAA
Organism: Pseudomonadota bacterium; assembly: GCA_051750305.1. Classification (GTDB taxonomy): domain Bacteria; phylum Pseudomonadota; class Gammaproteobacteria; order Pseudomonadales; family Oleiphilaceae; genus Marinobacter. Next base: position 17,057 of record JBNJJM010000009.1, read on the forward strand.
CGAGCCGGTACGGGTGTCGTCATCGCTTCCGCCACTGTCGCTGTCAAGGCAGCCGGACAGTGTGAGAGCAGAAACCAGTGGTAGGGCAATTCGTAAGAGGTGAACGGATCTCATGGTCTCGCGTACATTCCCTGGTCAGACGGCCGGTCGTACAAGGCGTTGCGCGCCGCCGGGCCATTTGTAAGTTGTTGTAACCGGCATTATAGGGAGGGCAGGTCCGGGATATCGGGATTTCCGTCGCAGTTTGGTGTTTTTCGTTCCGGCCCAAAGCCGCTGGCTGAGACTTGAAAATTCCACGCTTGCCACAACCTAAGGGACTTCAGCTATATAGGATTGCGACACTGGCGGGCGAGTCTGGCCCGTCAAGCCACTATTCTGGGTAATTTATGACCAACGCATTGGAAATTGAGGGCCTGATCAAAACCTACGGCGACGGGTTTCAGGCACTGAAGGGTATCGATCTGAACGTTCGCCAGGGCGATTTTTTTGCGCTGCTGGGACCGAATGGCGCCGGCAAATCCACCACCCTGGGGATTGTGTGTTCACTGGTGAACAAGACCGCGGGCAAGGTCCGTGTGTTTGGTTCCGACATAGATACCCACCTCTCCGATGCCAAACTGAATCTGGGTGTGGTGCCCCAGGAATTCAATTTTAACCAGTTCGAGAAAGTGTTCGATATTGTCACCACCCAGGCTGGCTACTACGGCATTCCGCTGAAGAAGGCGAAGCATTCGGCCGAAAAGTATCTGCGTAAGCTGGGGCTGTGGGACAAAAAAGACACACCCGCCAGAATGCTGTCCGGTGGGATGAAACGCCGTCTGATGATTGCCCGCGCGCTGGTTCACGAGCCCAAACTGCTCATCCTCGACGAGCCGACCGCCGGCGTGGACATTGAGTTGCGCCGTTCGATGTGGACCTTTCTCGAGGAAATGAACCGCGAGGGCACCACCATCATTCTGACCACGCATTACCTGGAAGAAGCGGAAGCCTTGTGCCGCAACATTGCGATTATTGATCACGGCCGCATTCTCCGGCACACCAGCAAACGTGAGCTGCTGCAGCAGCTGCATACCGAAACGTTCGTGCTGGATACAGAATCGACGCTGTCGGCGCCCCCAGTGCTTGATGGGTTTCCCTGCCGGCTCGATGGCGAGGGCGCGCTGGAGATCGATGTGGAGAAGGGGCAGGGCCTTAACCGGGTATTCGTGCAACTGGAGGCCTTGGGAATCAAGGTGGAAAGTATGCGCACCAAGGCCAACCGCCTGGAGGAGCTGTTCATCCGGATGGTGGAAGAGAACGCCAACGAAGTGCGGGGAGGTGACGTATGACACCCCACGCCATGCTGACCGCGTTCAATACCATTGTCGTGCGTGAGGTGCGCCGCTTTACCCGGATCTGGCCACAGACGTTGCTGCCGCCGGCGGTCACCATGACCCTTTATTTCATTATCTTCGGCAACCTGATCGGCTCCCGCATTGGCGACATGGGCGGGTTTGACTATATGTCGTTCATCGTGCCGGGGCTGATCATGATGGCGGTGATCACCAGCTCCTACGCCAACGTGGTGTCTTCGTTCTTTTCGATGAAATTCCAGCGCAGTATCGAGGAGCTGCTGGTGTCACCGGTGCCTGACTGGATCATCCTGACGGGCTATGTGTGCGGTGGCATGGCACGGGGGCTGGGCATTGGCTTCATTGTTACCCTGTTGTCTCTGGCGTTTACCCGGCTGGACATTCACAGCCTGCCGATGGTGATTGTAACGGTGTTCCTGACCTCGGCGTTGTTTGCACTGGGCGGCTTCATCAACGCCATGCTGGCAACCAAGTTTGACGACATCTCCATTGTGCCCACGTTCGTGCTTACGCCGCTCACTTATCTGGGTGGGGTGTTTTACAGCATCAGCCTGTTGCCGGATTTCTGGCAGGGCGTGTCGATGATCAACCCGATTCTGTACATGGTGAACGCGTTCCGCTTTGGTATTCTGGGCGTTTCCGATGTGAATCCATTTGTGGCACTGGGTATGATTCTGGTGTTTATTACGCTGTTTTCAGCCATAGCGCTGCGAATGCTCAAGCGTGGCAAAGGCATTCGTCACTAAGTCAGACTGATCAGGCAGGTTGTACCATGGCACTTAACGAGGCCCCACTGGGCAAAGCCAGTGAATACCCGGACCGCTACAATCCGGCGCTGTTGTTCCCGGTGGCCCGGGAGGAAAACCGCCGGCGCATTGGTTTGGATGACGGCCGCTGGCCGTGGTTTGGCGAGGACCTCTGGCAGGCGTGGGAGGTGTCGTGGTTGCGTGCTGATGGCGTGCCGGCCGTGGCCTGGGCGGAAATCCGCTTCCCCGCGGCATCCCCCAGCATTGTTGAATCCAAGTCCCTGAAGCTGTACCTGAACTCGCTCAATCAGGCGGTCTTTACCTCTCCGGAGCAGGTTGCGGAGGTGGTCACCCGGGATCTGTCGAGTGCCAGCGGGGCTGCCGTTCAGGTCACCATGCGCAGTGTCGATGAGAGCGGGGTGGCACAAGGACGGCCGCAGGGCTATGAGCTGATTGACGACGAAACACCAGACGATGTCACCTACCATTACGCCCCGGAATCCCTGTCGGCAAGCGGTGAGAGCGTCAGCGAGAGCCTGTGCTCACATCTGCTCAAGAGCAACTGTCCGGTGACCGGTCAGCCCGATTGGGCCACGGTGATGATCCGCTACACGGGGCCGAAAATAAACCGGCAGGGTTTGCTGCGCTACATCGTCAGCTTCCGTCAGAAGCAGGATTTTCATGAGCACTGCGTGGAAACACTGTTCACCGACATCATGGCGCGGTGTGCGCCGACACAGCTGATGGTGTGTGCCCGTTACACCCGTCGTGGCGGGCTGGATATCAATCCCTGGCGCAGTACGGACCCGGAGGACGGTGCCGGTGAAAGGCTGATCCGGCAGTAGTTGCTGTCAGCACAAGGCCGCGAGGGGAGCTTTAGCGGATTTCTTCTTCCTGGCGAAGGCGGTCGGCGGCGTCCTCGAGGGCGTTAAGGATGGCCTGCCGTTCGCGCTCGGTGATTTTGTCCGAATCCAGGTACATGGCAAAACCGCTGTGTTCGTGTTCCAGGAAACTGCGGTTGGGGCCCATGTCGCGGCGGAAATCCACCACCTCGTATATGGGCACCGGTTTGCCAAAGCCCTTCACGGTGATCTCGCCCTTGTCCCGGCACATGATGCGGTCCTTGATCAGCGAGAAAGTCTCGTAGGAGACCAGAATCTCACCCGGCTCCGCCAAGGACTCGAGGCGGCTGGCCAGGTTCACTTCCTTGCCGATTATGGTGTAATCCATCCGGTTCTCTGCACCGAAGTTACCGACCGTGGTGTAGCCGGTACTGATGCCCATGCGGATTTCCAGTGGCGTCTTGATGCCCTGGCTCCGCCACTTCTGGCGCATGATTTTCATGTGCTTGCGCATCTCGATGGCCATTGAGACACACGCAAAGGCGTCCTCGCGCTGGCCGCGACTGGTGGGATCACCGAAGAACACCATGATGGAGTCGCCGACGAACTTGTCGATGGTGCCCCCGTATTTCAGGGCTACCTCGGACATGCCGTTGAAGTAGTGGTTGAGCAGTTCGGTCAGTGCCTCCGGTTCCATCTCCTCGGACAGCTCGGTAAAACCCTTGATGTCGGAGAAGAAGACCGCCAGTTTCTTGCGCTGGGTTTCGAGACGAACATCCCGTTCACCGGTAAAGATGGATTGCCATACCTGAGGTGACAGGTACTTCGACAGTTTGTGGGACAGCGCGATGGACTGCTCCCGCTGGTTCTGGATCTGGGTTTTCGCCATCATCAGTGCTCGCGCCTGCTGATGGGAGTAGAAAGCGGTGACGCAGATATAGAGGCCGGTCGCGAGTATTGACAGAATGCTGGTGAGCAGGGGGGCCTGGAAGCTCTCTGCCGGCCCGCAGATCGCAAGCCCGACCGAGAGAGTGGTAAACATGAAAACCGTTCCGAACAACCATTGCCGCAAGCCGCCGATGATCAGGCAGCTGAACATCAGCATCAGCATCACCGAGACTGTCGGAATGGCCACCAGACCGATAGCACCGACGAAGGCGCCGCCGATCAGGCAATCCACAATCAGCATTTTCTGGCGTATGCGGGTTGAGTTCCTGAGGAAGGTGCGTCGGGTCAGCAGATGCGCTACATGGGGCCAGCCCAGTGCGCCGGCGATGGTGTAGAGAAACCATTGCGGGAAGGCGCCTTCGATAACGCCGGCGGCGATAATCACTGCCGTTGCGGTGTACGCCAGGATGCGGCCGTTGTAGTCCGGCATCGGAGGAATGGCAATGGGATTGTTATGCGCGTCGACCACGGTTGCCTTGCCGGCACTCGTGCTGGCAGTGCGCAGATCCACCGGAGCACTCATCATGTCAGAAACGGATCCGTCCGATGAGCATGTCGCGGAACATCACCCAGTCGCCCATCAGGCTGTACAACGGGTACTTGAACGTGGCGGGGCGGTTTTTCTCGAATACGAAGTGGCCGACCCAGGCGAATCCATAACCGATCACCGGCAGTAATAGCAGCCAGGCCAGTTTGCCACTGACGAGCGCATAGAGGGCGACAACAAGGACCAGCAGGCTGCCGGCAAAGTGCAGTCTGCGACAGGTCACATCACTGTGTTCTTCCAGATAGTAAGGATAGAATTCGGAAAAGTTGCGAAAAGCGCTCTGGTCACTCATGGTTCTGCTACCGGCTCATTTATAGTTTTGTTAGTAGTCGGACTACGACCAAAGGTTAACAGTAATACAGGAAAGCCACAATTCAGAAGGGGCCTTTCCGTACATCCCCCGATACAGGACCGCGTCAATCTATGACTGCAGTAATCGATTTCCTGCTTCAGCGAAAATCCGAACCACGGCTTCAGGCCCCCGCGCCGGATGCTGATACCCTGGAAAAAGCATTTCAGTGTGCTGCCAATACGCCGGATCACGCTCTGCTGAGGCCCTGGCGATATCTGGTGGTGGAAGGAGAGGGGCTGGAAATGCTGGGGGATCTGTTTGCTTCGTCATGCCCGGAGGGCAGTACCGATAAAGAACGGAAAAAGCTGAGGCTCGCTCCTTTGCGCGCGCCCATGATCATTGTCGGCATTGCCTGCCTCAGCCCGCACCCCAAGGTGCCGGAAAGCGAACAGGCCCTTTCGGCTGCTGTGGGTATGGGGCACCTTTCACTGGCATTGCAGTCCGCCGGTTACGGTGTGATGTGGCGCACCGGTGGCATTGCCTACCGGAGGGAAGTCATGGCCGGGCTCGGGCTTGCGGAGAATGAGCAGATTATCGGCTTTCTCTATACCGGTACGGTGACAAATGCAAAGCCGCCCGTGCCGCGCCCAACGGTAGCTGAGTTCGTGGCGCGCTGGCCCGTCCAGTAATTGGTTTGAAGCGGCAGGGGAAAGCGTTTGCCGCTTCCGCTGCCTTTGTGCCCTCCGCGTCCCCCGCAGAACTCTGTAATTCCCCGGCACCCCCCGTAATCCGGCCCTTTCGAAAAACTGGCACTGACGTTGCTTTGTCTACCGCAAAGAGGTGAACCGGCAAACCGATGCAGGGCCGGTCCCAAGGTTCGGGAGGCAGTATGGCAATTTCCTTTGATAACGCACTGGGTATTCATCCGCAGGCGCTGATGGCGCGGGAAAAACGTGGCGAAGTGCTGGCCAACAATCTGGCGAACGCCGATACCCCGGGCTTCAAGGCCCGGGACGTGGACTTTCGCGCGATGATGGAAAAAGCGCAGCAGGAAGCCAGCGGCTTCGGGATGTCCCGTACCCACGAGACTCATCTGGATACCTCCATGGGCGGTGCTGACAGCGATCTGCTGTATCGCACGCCGGATCAGCCATCCGTTGACGGCAACACCGTGGATGCCCAGCAGGAGCAGAGCCGGTTCATGAGAAACGCGATGGACTACCAGGCCAGTTTCCAGTTCCTGAACAGTAAGATTTCGGGCCTCAAGAAAGCCCTGAGCGGTCAATAAAACGGACGCAGCCAGATAACAGAGGAGCGGGAATATGTCCCTGGGTAACATTTTTGATATCGCCGGTTCCGGCATGACCGCGCAGTCGCTGCGGTTGAATACCACTGCGTCCAACATCGCCAACGCGGAAACAGCCAGCTCCAGCACTGAAGGTACCTACCGCGCACGCAAACCGGTGTTTGCCGCCATCCAGCAGTCGATGTTGAATCCGCAGCAGCAGGACATGGCCTTTGGTAGCGAAGCGGGCCCAGGTGCGGGAGTACGGGTTGACGGCGTGGTCGAGAGTGATGCGGAGCTTCAGATGCGTTACGAGCCGAATCATCCCGCGGCGAACGAAGACGGTTACGTGTTTTATCCGAACGTGAACGTGGTGGAAGAAATGGCGGACATGATGTCTTCTTCCCGCAGTTTCCAGATGAACGTGGACATCATGAACACCGCTAAATCCATGATGCAGCGCATTCTTACACTTGGGCAGCAGTAAACGGGCGAGGACCGACCGATGAGCGCAATTAACGCAACAGACGCCGCCGATGTACTGGGCAAGTACCGCGTCCAGCAGGATTCCACGGCTGCCGGCGATAACGAACTGGGCAAGAACGAGTTCATGGAGCTGATGATTGCCCAGCTGAAGAACCAGAATCCACTTGAGCCCCAGGACAACGGCGAGTTCATCTCCCAGCTGGCACAGTTCAGTTCCCTGGAAGAAATGCAGGGACTGTCCCAGAGCGTGGATGATGTTGCCGGTCAGTTCCGTTCAACCCAGGCGCTGCAGGCATCTGCCATGGTGGGGCGGACGGTTCTGGCGCCTTCTGAGATTGGCATACTCGGTGCCGAGGGTGAAATCACCGGCACGGTGGAAGTGCCGGCGTCCACCGGTGGACTGCGGGTTTCCATCGAGAGCCAGAATGGCGAACGGGTGCGGCAGATTGATCTGGGCGCCAGTCAGGAGGGCATTGCCTCGTTCCAGTGGGATGGCAAAGACGGCAACGGCAATGCCTTGCCGCCGGGACCCTATCGCATTGTGGCAGAAGGTTCGTACCCGAGCGGCTCTGAACAACTGGCCACTCGCGTCAGCGCCAATGTGGACAGCGTGTCCCTGGGGCAGGGCGGCAAGGTGACACTGAACCTGGCAGGCATGGGATCGATTGCCCTGTCAGACGTCGAACAAATTAACTGATACCGGTGCGGAACCACGAGGTGAATTATGGCTTTTAATACAGGTCTTAGCGGTTTGAGGGCAGCGTCCGTTGATCTGGACGTCACCGGTAACAACATTGCCAACGCCAGCACGGTCGGCTTCAAGGGCAGCAAGGCGCAATTCGGGGACCTCTACGCCAGCGGCTTCCTGAGTTCCGGTAACAATCCTGTGGGTGACGGCGTGCGGGTTCAGGACGTCAAGCAGTCCTTCGGGCAGGGCAACATCAGCTTTACCGACAATGGCCTCGACATGGCCATAAACGGGGATGGCTTCTTCGTGCTCAACAACGGTGGTGAGACCCGTTACTCCCGTGCCGGCCAGTTCGGCATCGACAAAGAGGGGTTCATCACCAATAACCAGAATATGCGGGTACAGGGTTATACCGCCGATGATGATGGCAATCTGTCCGGCGTTCGCGGAGACCTTCAGGTCGAAACCGACAACCTCGCGCCGAGGCGGACCACCAACCTGCGTTCCGATCTGAACCTGGACTCAAGGGAGAGTGTTCTGGAGAACCGTATCCGGGACCTGGGTGAGGAGCTCAACGTGGCCGATCTGGACGGTGACGTTTTCCAGATTGAGTATTCCGACGACACCACATCGCAGCCGGTCAGCATTGGCAACGGCCAGCCGGCCAATACCGTTGCAGAGCTTCTGGGCTCCCAGAAAGGCGTGAATGCCTCCGCGAGAACCCAGTTTGATCTGTCTGACCAGTTCGATATGGTCCAGCTGGCTGGCGACCCCGGCGATCCCGCCGATGGTGGCGACCTCTCTGACCCGAACTTTGAGCTCACCATTTCACTGAACGGCAGCGACAACGTGACGTTCCGCGGAAGTGATGGCATCACCGACCTCGACTCGCTGGCTGCTGCAATCAACGGATCGGAACTGAACACTCTGCGGGCCCGGGTATCGGACAGCGGCGATGACCTCGAAATTACCGACAGTCGCGGGTTCACAGTTGATATGTCATACAATCTTGGCGCCGGGGATGTTCAGGAGTTTGATCCTCCCGAGCGTGGCAACCTGTTCGTGACGACTGAACGTGATGTGACCGGGATTGAAACCGCAGTCACCGGAAATGGCGCTTTTGCAACTGCTTATGATGGCGGTGAAACGCGAATTACCAACGAGTTCAATCCGCTGGATCAGCGTACCTACAATCACGCGACCTCGACCACGATTTATGACAGTCTGGGCAACTCCCACGAGATGACCCAGTTTTTCGTGAAGGAGCCCTCACCGGGTAACGGCGTCGGCCAGAGCGAATGGTCTGTGTACCTGCAGATCGACGGCGAAATGGTGTCCGGAACAGATGAAACACCCTACACCGCCCGCTTCAACCAGGACGGTGAACTGCAGTCCGTCAACGGCGATCCCAACGGTGAGATTGTGGTGGACGACTGGGTTCCCAAAGACGCCAATGGTTTGCCCAATGGCAGCGATGGACCGCCTGCTGATGGTGAAGAGGTAGTCACGCCTATTCCTGAGCCTGCCACAACGTCTGCGTTTGTGGTGGATCTAGGTAAAACGACTCAGTACGGCAGTGCATTCGGCGTGAACGACCAGAACCAGAACGGCTACACCACCGGCCGTCTGTCCGGTCTGGATGTGTCCGACCAGGGTATCCTGTTCGCCCGCTACACCAACGGCCAGTCAAAGGAGCTGGGGCAGGTCGCGCTGGCAGCGTTCAATAACACCGATGGTCTGTCACCGGTTGGCGAAACCACCTGGGTGGAAACCTTTGAGTCCGGGCAGCCGATCATTGGCGCCCCGGATACCGGTACCCTTGGATCGATCAAGGCGAGCTCTGTGGAAGACTCCAACGTGGATCTGTCAGCCGAGCTGGTGAACCTGATTGTTGCCCAGCGTAACTATCAGGCCAACGCCAAGACCATCGAAACCTCCGATGCGGTCACCCAGACCATCATCAACCTGCGGTAATGTCTAAACCGTAATTCTGGCACAACTCCTGCAGGAAGACTGGAAACAGTCAAAATTCCGGCAGGAGTTTTCCCATGGATAAAGCCCTCTATATTGGAATGTCTGGCGCCAAGCAGAACATGCTGGGTCAGCGCGCGCACGCCAATAACCTGGCCAATGTCAGCACCACAGGGTTCAAGAAAGATTTCGCCCAGGCCCGCAGTATGCCTGTGTTTGGCGAGCACCATCCTACCCGCGCCTATGCCATGACCGAGCGTCCGGGTACGGATCTCTCCGCCGGTGCATTGATGGAAACCGGCCGCAAGATGGACGTTGCCGTTGAAGGTGATGGCTGGCTGGCGGTTCAGAACCAGCGCGGCGAGGAGGTCTTTACCCGGTCGGGCAGCCTTCAGATCGACGTCAACGGTTTGCTGCGCAATGCCAACGGCGACATGGTCATGGGCAACGGTGGCCCGGTTGCGCTGCCGCCTTTCGATAACCTTCAAGTGGGCTCCGACGGCACCATTTCCATTGTTCCGGTGGGCGGTCCTCCTGACCAGTTGGTGGAAATTGACCGCCTCAAACTGGTGAACCCTCCTGCGGAAGCCCTGGAAAAGGGTGAAGACGGGTACATCCGCCGTAAGCCGGATCAGGCACTTGATGGCCCTGAGCCCCCGGATGCGGCCCTGCGCGTGGCCTCCGGATTTCTGGAAAGCTCCAACGTCAATGCGGTGGAGGAAATGATTGCCAACCTGCAGCTGTCGCGACAGTACGAAATGCAGGTGAAAGTAATGACGACCGCCAACGAGAATTCCGAGGCTTCGGCACGGCTGTTGCAGAACCTCTGATAAACCACAGAAACATTCGCCGGCTGGGTGAAAAAGCGGCAAACAATGGCCGCCACACCGCCCCCGGCAAGGAGTAAAACCATGCATCCAGCACTTTGGGTCAGCAAGACCGGGTTGAGCGCTCAGGACACCAAGATGTCCACCATCTCCAACAACCTGGCAAACGTGAACACCACCGGTTTCAAAAAGGACCGCGCGGTGTTCCAGGATCTGCTGTATCAGATCAACCGGCAGCCCGGGGGAATGAGCACGGAGAACTCCGAGTTGCCCTCAGGGCTTCAGCTGGGTACCGGTGTGCGAGTGGTGGGTACCACCAAGCAGTTCTCACAGGGCAACCTTGAGGTGACTGAGCAGCCGCTGGACATGGCCGTTAATGGCCGTGGTTTTATGCAGATTCTGCTTCCCGATGGTCAGGTCGCCTACACCCGCGACGGTCAGTTTCAGCTGAATGCGGACGGCGATATTGTGAACCCTGACGGCTACACGCTGGAGCCGAATATTAACGTCCCTGAAAACGCCACCAACGTCACCATCGGTAAAGACGGCACTGTGTCTGCCGTGGTCGATGATCAGGCCGCACCGGTCAACCTGGGCGAAATCACTCTGGTGGATTTCATCAATCCGCAAGGCCTGCAGGCGATTGGTAACAACCTGTACAAGGCGACCAATGCCAGTGGCGATCCCGCTGAAGGCGAGCCGGGCATTGGTGGGCTGGGTTCGATCGAGCAGGGCATGGTGGAGTCTTCCAACGTTGAGGTGGTCGAAGAGCTGGTCAGCATGATCACCACCCAACGTGCCTATGAAATGAATTCCAAGGTGGTTTCGGCCACTGATCAGATGCTGCAGTTCATTACGAACAACATCGGTTAACCGGTTGACGGTTCGGTGAGGGGATAAGACATGAAACGCATCGCGATAACCAAAACCGGAACCCCGCTCAGTGCCCTGGCGCTGGTGAGTGTTCTGATTGTTTTGCAGGGATGCACGGCCATGAGCCGGCCGCGGGCCATTCCGGATGATCCGGCGTATTCGCCGGTACGTGCCGAAGCCATGATGCAACGCGACCCCCACTCCGGGGCCATCTTTCAGAGTTCCCGCAACCACAACCTGTACGGCGACACCGTTGCCCTGAACGTGGGTGACGTGCTGACGGTGACCCTTGAGGAATCAACCCGGGCGAGCAAGAACGCGGAAACCAGCATCAACAAGGACCAGGAAATGTCTCTGCTGGCGGCCGAATTGCTCGGCAAGACCGGCCTGGACGTAAACACCGATCTGCAACAGGAGCGGGATTTCGAGGGCTCGGCAGAAGCGGATCAGAGCAACAGCCTGGCCGGCAGTATCACCGTGACGGTCACCGAAGTGCTGCCGAACGGCGTACTGCATATTCGTGGTGAGAAATGGCTCTCGCTGACCAACGGTGATGAGTATATCCGCCTGAGCGGTCTTGTGCGTCCCCAGGATATCGCCCCTGATAATACGGTGGCTTCAAACCGAATTGCCGATGCGCGCTTTGCCTACGGTGGTACCGGAGACTTTGATCAGGCCAACCAGATGGGCTGGCTGGCGCGCTTCTTCAACAGTGAATGGTGGCCGTTATGAGGATGATCCGTTTCTGGGTTGTCGTGCTTGCGTTGTCGGTTGTGGCATCGCCTGTTCTGGCGGACCGCCTCAAAGACCTTGCGCGCATCAAAGGTGTGCGTAACAACCAGCTGGTAGGCTATGGCCTGGTGGTGGGTCTGGACGGCACTGGCGACAAGGCACCGTTCACCAACCAGACCTTTCGAAACATGATGAACCAGTTCGGCGTAACCCTTCCTGAAGGCGTCAACCCGAATCTGGCAAACGTGGCTGCTGTAACCGTCAGCGCTACCCTGCCGCCGTTCGCCAAGCCAGGCCAGGAAATGGACATCACGGTCTCCTCCATTGGCAACGCCGACAGCTTGCGCGGCGGGACCCTGTTGATGACTCCGCTCAAGGGAGCCGACGGCCAAGTATACGGTATGGCTCAGGGCAGTCTGGTGGTGGGTGGCTTCGGCGCCGAGGGGCAGGACGGTTCACGGATCACGGTGAACGTGCCTTCGGTCGGGCGCATCCCTAATGGTGCCACCATCGAACAGGAAGTGACATCACCATTCAGCAAGGGCGATACCATTACCTTTAATCTGCTGCGTTCGGATTTCACCACGGCCCGCCGCGTGGTCGAGGCGATCAATGACACCCTGGGGCCAGACATGGCCTACGCACATGATGCGACATCGGTGTCGGTGAAGGCACCCCGGGATGCAGACCAGCGGGTAAGCTTTCTTTCGATTCTCGAGAATATCGAAGTGGATCCGGCTCAGGATGCCGCCAAGGTGGTCATTAACAGCCGTACCGGCACCATCGTGGTCGGCCAGAACGTCAAGGTGAGCCCGGCGGCGGTTACCCATGGCAACCTCACCGTCACGATCGAGGAAAACCCTGACGTTGAGCAACCCAATCCCTTTGCCGGTGGTGAAACCGCCCTCGAACAGAATTCCCAGATTGCGATCACCGAGGACCCGGCGCGCATGTTCCAGTTCGGCCCGGCGGTGACGCTGAACGAGATTGTGCAGGCGGTCAATCAGGTGGGGGCAGCGCCCGGGGATGTAATGGCCGTTCTCGAAGCTCTCAAACAGGCCGGCGCATTGCGTGCCGAGCTGATTGTGATCTAGGTGGCGTGATGCAGGATTCCAGCGTTCAACAGGCTCGTATCTACACCGATTTCAGCGGCCTTAATGAGCTCAAGAACCAGGCCAGAACGGACAAGAAAGCCGCTCTGGAAGAAGTGGCTCGCCAGTTCGAAAGCCTGTTTCTGGGGGAAATGCTGAAGTCCATGCGCAAAGCCGGAGACGTATTTGCCGAGGGCAATTACCTGAACAGCAACGAATCCGAACATTACCGTGACATGTTCGATAACCAGCTCAGCCTGAGCCTGTCGCAGAAACAGGGAACCGGCCTCGCAGAAGCGCTGGTTCGTCAGTTGAGCCGTCAGATTCCGGGCATGAACGAAGACGGTGACAAACTTTCTGGCCACAAGGCAACTCTGGCGGATTACGAACGCAGCGTGCCGGCGATATCAGCACGGTTGCCTGAGCGCGTGCAGGAAGTGAAACGGGTAGCGGAATCCGACACCACGTTGGACGTGGAAAAGGGTGTGCCAGCCGCGAATGCAGCGGTACCGCTGCCGGAACGTTTCGACAGCCCGGAAGAATTTGTACAGACGTTGCTGCCGATGGCGCAGCGTGTGTCCCGTGACAGCGGCATTGATCCACGGCTGATGGTGGCCCAGGCCGCCCTCGAAACCGGCTGGGGCAAGCACATGATCGAGGGCAATGGCGGTGAGCCAAGCCACAACCTGTTCGGTATCAAGGCGGATCATCGCTGGCAGGGCGAAGCGGTGGATATAACCACCACGGAATTCCGCGAGGGTGTGCCCATGAGTGAGCGGGCGGCCTTCCGCGCCTATCCGGATTACGAGTCCAGTTTCCGCGACTATGTGGCGTTCCTGGAATCGAACCCACGGTACCGGGACGTGCTGGCAAGCGCTGACCAGCCGGAGTTGTTTGCGCAGAAACTGCAGGATGCCGGTTACGCAACGGATCCGGAATATGGCGCCAAGATCCGCCGCATCATGAATGGCGATTCCCTGATGACCCTGTCCATGGGTGCGTCAGAGGCTGAGGAGTAACAGGTTATGGCAGGACTGATCGGTATTGGTCTGACGGGGATCCTTGGTCATCAGACGGCGCTGAACACCACTGGCAACAACATTACCAATGCGAACACGCCGGGCTACAGCCGTCAGGAGGTGCAGTTCGAAACCCAGTCGGCGCAGCGCACCGGAGCCGGTTCCATAGGCAGTGGGGTCAGCGTGAGCAATATCCGCCGCCTGGCCAACGAGTTTCTGTCCCAGCAAGTGCGGGAAGACACCACGCTCTATGGCGAACAGGAAACGCTGAATTCCGAGCTCAGCCGCCTGGACAATCTGTTGGGCGGCGAGACCACGGGCCTGAGTGATGCGATGAACAATTTCTTCGCCAGCTTGCAGAACGCAGCGGAAGATCCTGCGTCTTTGCCCCAGCGTCAGCTTGTGCTGAGCGAAGCGCAACAGGTAGTGAACCGGTTTCAGGCTCTGAATCAGGAATTCATCCAGCAGCGCGAGTCCGTGAAGACTCAGATGCAGCAGGGAGTGAAGGACGCCAACACCCTGCTGAAAAGCATTGCAGAGCTGAATCTGGCTATTTCTGAATCGCCGGGGCTGGCCGAGGGCAAGATGCCCAATGAGCTGCTCGACAAGCGGGACGAGGCGCTGCGAGAGCTTTCCGAACTGGTGGGCATCAAGGTTACCGAGACTGAGGGCAGCCAGGTCAATGTGTCGCTGAATAACGGGTTGTCCCTCGTGGTTGGCAGTAATGCCGCTGAGTTCGGTACCCGCGAGAACGCCAGCGACCCGACTTCCCTTGAGTTCACATTGCAGAACGGCGGCCGCACGCTGGTGGTGGACAACCAGATCAATGGCGGCAAACTCGGTGGCTTGCGCCGGTTCGAAGCCGAGGCCCTGAAGCCGGCCTTTGACGAGCTGGGTCGCGTCGCCATTGCGTTGTCCGAGACCATGAACCACCAGCATGAAATCGGTCTGGATCTTGAAGGTGAACTCGGTGGTCGCTTCTTTACCGACGTCAACGATGAGGCTGCTCAGCGCGGACGGGTCATTGCCGACGCCAATAATCAGGTGCCGAAAGATGCCGAGCTGGCGGTAGAGATTACTGATAGTCAGTTACTGGATGCAGGAAGCTGGACGCTGCAGTTCAGCGGCGACGGGCGCAGTTACGAGCTGGTGGACAATGAAACCGGGCGCCCGGTCAACCAGGGCCGTTTGCCGGATCCGGTGGAATCCGAGATCTCTATGCCGGGCTTCAATATTCGCATCGAGGGCGGAACCTTCAATGCAGGTGATAAGTACCTGATCCAGCCGACCCGTAACGCCGCCGCCAATATGAACCTGGAGGTCGAGCGGGAGGAAGACCTGGCGTTTGCCAGCCCGGTGCGCGCAGAGTCCGATCTGGGGAACAGCGGCACTGCCAAGATCAATCAGGGCAAAATGCTGGATGTGCGCAATCCGTTTACCAACTCCCTTCTGCCGTCTTTCAAGAGCGAAGGGGAGTTGGCCAATGGGCCGCTGGAAGTGCGTTTTAATGATGATGGTTCAGGAAATTTGTCTTACAGCGTATTCGATAACACCGGAAGCGCAACGCCCCTTGTTGGTCCTAAACCATATCAAGCCGGCATATCCAACAAGTTGTTCAGTGAAAATCCAGGCGATGGGGCAGAGTATCAGGGTTTCCAGTTTGAGATTTCAGGTAACCCGGCGGATGGGGATGTCTTTACCATCGACTTTAACGAGAATGGGGTGTCCGACAATCGCAATGCGGAGTTTCTGGCGGCGCTTGGCACCGCCAACACCATGAACGGTGGTACCCAGAACTTCACCGAAGGCTATGCCGGACTGGTGGAAGCGGTGGGGGTAAAAACCCGCCAGAGTCAGCTGGACAGTGACGCCGGCAAGACCTTGCTGGAGCAGTCCACCAATCAGCGGGAATCGGTCTCCGGGGTGAACCTGGATGAAGAGGCCGGCAAGCTGATTCAGTATCAGGCAGCCTACAACGCCTCTGCTCAGGTCATGAGCGTGGCGCAGGATTTGTTCAATACTCTGTTGCAGAGTTTCCGGTAACAGAGGGAGGTGATGTGACATGATCAGAATTTCATCACAGCAGGTGTTTTCAGGCGGGATTAACCGGATTCAGGATCTTAACAGCGGCCTGAACAAGACGTCTGAGCAGGTCTCAACCGGTAAACGGGTGAATCGTCCCTCGGATGACCCGGTGGCCGCAGCGCGCATTCTCAAGCTCGACCAGGAGCTCGGGCGTGTGGATACCTACCAGCGCAACGCTGAGCTGGCGGATAATCGCCTGCAGCAGGAAGAGAGCACGCTGGGCAGTGCCATAGATGTCATTCAGCGGGTGCGGGAGCTGACGGTGCAGGCTGGCAGCGGGTCCTTGTCTGCCAATGACCGCCAGTCACTTGCATCGGAAATGAAAGAGCGCCTGGGCCAGCTGGCCAATATCGCGAACACCAAAGATGCCTCCGGCGAGTATATCTTCAGCGGCTTCCAGGGCAATCAACAGGCGTTTACCCAGAATGTGTCCGGTGACTATGTCTATCAGGGTGACGAAGGGCAGCGGGTGCTGGAAATTGATGACGGTGTAACGGTTCCGATCAGCGATAACGGCAAGGAGATTTTTGTCGACGTTGCCGCGGCAGAATCTACGTTCTTCGCCGAAGCATCGAAATCGAATGAATCAGGCGCTCGTATCAGTTCCGGGATGGTTGTGGACAGGGCCGCGTTCGATGCGCTCTACCCCGATGATATTTCGATTCAGGTGGTCGATGACGGCGGGTTGAAGGTCGAGGCGTTTAACCGTCGTACCGGCGACCCGTTGACCGTCGATCCGGAGGGATATTCGAATGGCGGAAGTTTTGAGATAGCTGGCGCTCAGGTTGAGATTTTCGGAGCGGAGGAAAAAGACGAGTTCACGCTGAAAACCGCAGAAAAACAGTCTGTCTTTACCTCCATTGAGAAACTGATCTACGGCCTGGAAAATATCGATAAGTCAGCCGCCGGCGGTCAGGAAGCCTACGACGATCTCATCGCCAACTCGCTGACCAACCTGGACAATGCCCAGGAAAGCATTGTGCTCAAGCAGACCGAGCTCGGAGGGCGGATGAACGCGGTGGAATCCACCCAGTCGTTCCTTGAGGATTCGTCTGTCTACAGCAATGAAATCCGTTCCCAGTTGCAGGATGTGGACTACGCCGAGGCCATCAGTAACCTGAGCTTCCAGAGCTTTGTACTACAGGCGGCGCAGCAGTCGTTTGCCCAGGTCTCGAGGCTGTCATTGTTTGACCGCCTCTAAAAAACTGTAGCCGGAACAGGGAAGTCCGGCGCTGGTTATTGCTTTCAGGTTCAGGCTCAGTATAATCCCCAGCACTCTCCGATGGCGGCGTGGTGAAATTGGTAGACACGACGGATTCAAAATCCGTTGGGGTAAAACCCGTGGCGGTTCGAGTCCGCCCGCCGCTACCACTTACAAGCCGCAGTACGCGGTGTCGTGAACAGTCCATTCAATGAATGTCTCCGATTTCCACTTTGATCTGCCGGATGAACTCATCGCCCGGTATCCGCTCAAAGAGCGCAGTGCGTCCCGATTGTTGAGCCTTGACGGCCTGTCCGGGAATATCAGCCACCTGCGGTTCACCGATTTGCCCGATCTGCTTCAACCAGGCGATTTGCTGGTCTTCAATGACACCCGGGTGATTCCTGCGCGACTGTTCGGGCGCAAGGAATCCGGTGGGCAGGTGGAGATACTGGTGGAGCGAGTGCTGAGTCAGCGGGAAATTCTTGGTCATGTGCGAGCCTCCAAGGCGTTGAAGCCGGACCAGCAGGTGATTCTCGAAGACGGCACCGCGTTGCGGATGACCGGGCGTGACGATGCCCTTTTTCACCTGGTGTGCGACAGCGGCGAGGACGTACTCGAATTGCTGGAGCGCATAGGGCACATGCCGTTGCCACCCTATGTGGACCGCCCGGACGAAAGTTCGGACCGGGAGCGTTATCAGACCGTTTATGCCCGCGAGGCGGGCGCTGTTGCCGCTCCCACGGCCGGCCTTCATTTTGATGAGGCGCTCCTTGAGAAGATTCAGACCAGCGGTGTTGAGGTCGCATGGGTGACACTGCACGTGGGCGCAGGCACTTTTCAACCGGTACGGGTTGACCGCATCGAGGACCACGTCATGCACAGTGAGGTGGCCCATGTCCCGGAAGCCACCGTTGAGGCCGTAAATCGTGCCCGGGCCCGGGGCGGGCGGGTGGTTGCCGTGGGCACGACCTCGGTGCGTTCGCTGGAATCCGCCAGTCGCGGCGGTGTGCTCAGAGCCTTTCGTGGTGAAACCGATATTTTTATTCACCCCGGGTATCGCTTCCAGACCGTGGATGCCATGGTCACCAATTTTCACCTGCCAGAATCGACATTGATCATGCTGGTCAGTGCCTTTGCCGGCTATAACAACGTCATGGCGGCGTATGCCGAGGCCGTGCGGGAGAAATACCGTTTCTTCAGTTATGGTGATGCCATGTTCATTACTGGCCAGGAGCCGAGCCTTGGCACCCTGCGTGCGCACAGCGGAGAAGCCGGTCCAGACAGGGGAGTGAAATCGTGAGTGAATCCTGCTTTATGTCGTTCGAAAAGCTCGGGGAAGACGGGCGCGCCCGCCGCGGGCGACTGACCTTTCCCCGGGGCACTGTGGAAACGCCGGCGTTCATGCCGGTGGGCACCTATGGCACCGTCAAGGGCATGCTGCCACGGGACATCAAAGAGATTGGCGCCGAGATTATTCTGGGTAATACCTTTCATCTGATGCTGCGTCCGGGAACGGAAGTGGTCAAGGCTCACGGTGATCTGCACGATTTCACCCAGTGGCAGGGTCCGATCCTTACCGACTCCGGTGGTTTCCAGGTGTTCAGTCTCGGTGAAATGCGCAAGATCACCGAAGAAGGCGTCACCTTCCGCTCTCCGGTGGACGGTTCGCCGGTGAAACTGAACCCGGAAATTGCGATGCAGGTACAGCGTGATCTTGGCTCCGACATCGTGATGATCTTCGATGAATGTACCCCTTATCCCGCCACTGAAAAGCAGGCCAGGGAATCCATGGCGCTGTCCCTGCGCTGGGCGAAACGCAGCAAAGAGGCCCACGCCGGCAACCCGGCGGCGCTGTTCGGCATTGTCCAGGGTGGTATGTATGAATCACTGCGCGATGAATCTCTCGCTGGCCTCACCGACATCGGCTTTGATGGTTACGCCATTGGCGGCCTGTCGGTGGGCGAGCCGAAAGAGGACATGATCCGCATCCTCGACCACCTGCCGACCCGCATGCCGGAGGACAAACCCCGCTACCTGATGGGGGTTGGCCGCCCGGAAGATCTGGTTGAGGCGGTCCGTCGGGGCGTGGACATGTTTGATTGCGTGATGCCGACCCGCAATGCCCGCAACGGTTACCTGTTCACCTCCACTGGCATCGTCAAGATCCGCAACGCGAAGAATCGTCACGATACCGGCCCCCTGGATGACACCTGCGACTGCTATACCTGCCAGAACTTTTCGAGAAGTTATCTGCATCATCTGGATAAATGTGGAGAAATGCTCGGCTCTCAGTTGAACACTATCCACAACCTGAGGTACTACCAGAACCTCATGGCCGGATTGCGTGGCGCTATTGAAGCAGGTACATTGTCGGACTTTATTAGCGACTTCTACGCCCGTCGGGGGGAGGCAGTGCCGCCGCTGGCGGACTGATGACCCTGCTCAGGCAGGCTGAAATGACTTACTCACGACTGAAAACAGTTATCTCAATTAACGGAGACTTTGAATGAAATCGATCAAGCTGCTTGTTGCTGCCCTTATTGCGTTTCTGCCGTCACTGGCCATGGCCCAGGATCCGGCCGCCCAGGGCATGGGTGTGATGGGGCAGGTGATCTTCTTCGCCGGCTTTATTCTGATTTTCTACTTCCTGATCTGGCGTCCGCAGTCCAAGCGTGCAAAAGAGCACAAGGCGCTGATGTCTGGCCTGAACAAGGGTGACGAAGTAGTGACTTCCGGTGGTGTTGCCGGTCGAATCACCAAGGTGACCGACGATTTCATCGTGGTTGAAGTCGCCGACAACGTGGAAATCAAGGTTCAGAAAGTAGCTGTTGCTGCCGCGCTCCCCAAAGGCACGCTGAAAGATATCTGAACCGGCACCTCGCCAGACTGAATTTGCCAAGCTGACATTTCAGAGCCGGTCCGCGGGCCGGCTATAAAGGGAACCCATGCTTAACAAGTACCCGCTCTGGAAAAACCTGATTATCCTGATCGCGCTGGTGATCGGGTTTATCTATGCCTTGCCCAACCTGTTTCCTGATGACCACGCCATTCAGATTACCGGTGCCAGAAGCAGCACCGAGATTAATCAGCGTATTCTCGACCGCGCGCTGGATGCCATGGAAGCCGAAGGTATCAACGTCAAAAGCAGTGAGCTTCAGGACAGGAACGGGCTGATCCGGGTACAAAACGGTGATGACCAGCTCAAGGCGCGCCCGGTTGTCCAGGAAGCACTGGGCAATGACTACCTGGTAGCCCTTAATATGGCACCTTCTACGCCCGATTGGCTGCGCAGCCTGGGTGCAGGTCCGATGAAACTCGGTCTCGATCTTCGCGGCGGTGTGCACTTCCTGCTGGAGGTGGATATGGATACGGCTGTCGAGCAACGACTTGAGGCCATGTCCGGACAGATCAAGCGCGAGCTACGGGAGGAGCGTATCCGTTATCGCGGTGGTGATCTTGACGGCCGCGAAATCACTCTCAGCTTCCGGGACGCAGATTCCCGCAGCGAAGCCTTTGACCTGATTCGTCGCCAGTACGACCAGTTCCTGATGGACGAGCAGACCGACGGCGATGAGCTGAAGATTGTTCTGTCCCTGTCGGAGCAGGAAGTGAAATCCATTCAGGACTACGCGCTGGAGCAGAACCTGACCACGATCCGTAACCGGGTAAATGAACTTGGCGTGGCTGAGCCGCTGGTTCAGCGTCAGGGCGCGGATCGCATTATTGTTGAGCTGCCCGGTGTGCAGGACACGGCCCAGGCGAAGCGGGTTCTGGGTGCAACGGCCAATCTCGAGTTCCGTCTTGAGGCACGTCAGGATGCATCAGCGGCCGAGACGGAGTCCTTCGGGTTCCGTGACAATCAGCAGCGTACCGCCCGTCTTGAGCGGGAAGTCATTGTGACCGGTAATAACGTCTCCAACGCGCAGCAGGCCTTTGATGAAAATGGCCAGCCGCAGGTCAATATCACCATGGATTCGGTCGGTGGTGATCTGATGAACCGTGCCACCCGCAATGCCATCCAGCGTCGCATGGCGGTCCTGTTCATTGAATACAAGACGGAAACCAGCCAGGAGGTGGTTGACGGAGAAGTGCAAGCCGTTGAGGAGCGGGTGGTTGAGAAGGGCATAATCAGCCTTGCGACCATCCAGTCGGCGCTCGGTAGCAGCTTCCGCATAACCGGCCTGGATTCCATACCGGAAGCGTCGGAACTGGCGCTGTTGTTGCGGGCCGGTTCACTGGCCGCCCCCATGTACTTCGTACAGGAACGCACCATTGGCCCCAGCCTGGGTCAGAAAAACATTGATGCCGGCATGATGTCGGTAGCGCTGGGCTTCACGCTGGTGCTGATCTACATGGTGCTCTACTACCGCGGGTTCGGCCTGATTGCCAACGTGGCCCTGACCCTGAACCTGATGATGCTGATTGCCTGTATGTCGATTCTCTCGGCCACGCTGACCCTGCCGGGCATTGCCGGTATCGTGTTGACGGTGGGTATGGCGGTAGACGCCAACGTGCTGATCTTTGAGCGAATACGGGAGGAGCTGAAAGCCGGGGTGCCGCCGCAGTCGGCCATCAATGCCGGTTATTCCCGTGCATTCGTGTCGATTGTCGATGCCAACATCACCACACTGCTGGTAGCGGTCATTCTGTTTGCCATGGGTTCCGGTCCGGTGAAGGGCTTCGCCATCACCTTGTGCCTCGGTATTCTCACCTCGATGTTCTCAGGCCTGATGGTCAGTCGCAGCATCGTGAACCTGGTATACGGCGGTCGTAAGATCGGGAAGCTGTCGATCGGAGGGAAACTGGCTAATGTCTGATACACAGAAGAAGCCTATAGATTTCATGGGAATACGGAAGATCGCATCTGTATTCTCCATCGCCCTGATTATTGTTTCTATTGTCCTGCTGGCCACTCGTGGCCTGAACCTGGGCATGGACTTTACCGGTGGCACGTCCGTTGAGCTGGAGTACCAGGAGCCGCCAGGGCTGGATGAGGTACGTGACACCCTGAATGATGCCGGTTACAGCAACTTTGTGGTGCAGAATTTCGGCTCTGACACAACAATTCTGGTGCGGATGCGCGAGTCCGGAAATGACGAGCTCGCCAGAGAAGTGACGCAAGCGCTGACGGAGTCCGGCGCCGAGCTTGAACTGGTCAGTTCCGAGTTTGTCGGTTCGCAGGTCGGCGAGGAGCTCAAGGAAGACAGCGGCCTGGGGCTGTTGATCGCCCTGGCAGTGGTGCTGATTTACGTCGGCATGCGGTTCCAGTTCAAGTTCGGAATCGCTTCGGTGCTGCCGCTGGCGCACGACGTGATCATCGTGCTGGGCGTGTTTGCCCTGTTCCAGTGGACCTTCGACTTGTCGGTGCTGGCAGCCTTGCTTGCGGTTATTGGCTACTCGCTGAACGACACCATAGTGGTTGCCGATCGCATCCGGGAAAACTTCCGCAAGCTGAGGGAAGGGGACTCCTGGTTCATCATCAACGAGTCCATCCATCAGACCATCCGGCGTACCATCAATACATCCGGTACCACGTTGGTTGTGCTGCTGGCGCTGTATTTCTTCGGCGGTGAGGCGATTAACAACTTTGCTATTGCGTTGATGATCGGTGTGGTTGTGGGTACCTATTCCTCCATCTACGTGTCAGCCAATATGCTCATGGTGCTCGGTGTGAGTCGTCAGGATCTGATGTTGCCGGCCAAAGAAGGTGCTGAGGACCAGGAAGAGGACGAGCAGCCTCCGGAATGGCTTAACCGGATGTAAGTCCGGTTCGCGCCCCAAAAAAAGCCGCATCCTGAAACAGGGTGCGGCTTTTTTCGTTATGGCGTCAGCGGGGCAGGCGGCCACGGAAGGGGTGCAGAACCTTGAGTACTTCACGGAACAGCTTCGGGTTGGCAACCACCAGCTGACGGGCCTGCCCGGTGGACGGGTTGCCGGAGAAGTCGCCGGTCAGTGCGCCGGATTCCATTGCCAGGCTGATGCCTATGTCGAGGTCCGCGGCTTCGGGGCGGAAAATGATCGCCGCATCCAGATGGCCGGCAGACACCCGGGCAATATCCAGTGCGACGCAGCCGGAGGTGCGGAACATGCCGGTTTCGCGGGCGATGACAGACGCCATTTCACCCCACAGCAGAGGGTCGTCGCCGCTGCGGGCCTGATCCAGCAGGTTGCTGGAGACAGCGGCCTGCTGTGTCTGCCGGATTTCACTGGTGCGGACGCGGCGGCTGTTCAGTGCGGCCCCGTGGCCGCGGCTGGCAGAGTATTCCTCGCCGGTGATCGGGTTGACCAGCAGCAGGTTCTCTGCCCGGTTGTTCTTCTTCTGCACCAGGGCCAGCGCAAAATCCGGAATGCCCCGGAGAAAATTCTCGCGCCCCAGAAGCGGAAAGATGTGCCAGCTCTTGTCACTGCCGGCGGCATCGGACTCACCCATCGGAGCGATGGTGTGATCCTTGTAGGCTTTCTCGAGCTGTTCGGTGAAATTGCCATAAATCGACGTTTCGACCCGCTCCAGTTGGCTGCGACGATCTGCGTCGTCCTTGCCGTTGGGCTCCTGTCGCTCGAAATGGGCTTTCAGATAGTCAGACCCCTGACGCGCGACGCGCAGGGCCATTTTGATTGCTGGTTGCATCTGAGTGTTCATTATCCGGGTGTATGAAGGTCGCGTATCATAGCAAAAGATCACCCTCCTTGTATGTTTTTTGCCTTAGCAATGTCACGGATATCAGCGGGTTTCGGGATGTTCTGAGAGGCAAGGGCGCGGAAAAATCTGCTATCATTGCGGCCCCGAAATCAAACACAGAGACCTTGTTTCATGCACAAGCCGGCACTTCCGCAGGAAGGCACAGAGACGTTCCAGGACCAGATCCGCATCGTATTGGTGGAAACTTCCCACTCGGGGAACATTGGCGCCGTCGCCCGTGGTATGAAGAACATGGGGTTGGGAAATCTGTGGCTGGTGAATCCGGTGTCGTTTCCCGATGAGGCGTCCTATGCCCGTTCTGCCGGCGCGTCGGATGTGCTGGACAATGCCCATGTGGTTTCGTCACTGGATGAAGCCCTGGCCGATTGCGTGTTGGTGATGGGCACCAGCGCCCGCGGCCGCAAGGTGCCCTGGCCGGTAATTGCCCCGCCGGAAGCGGCTGCCAAGGCCGCGGAACATACCCCGGCGGGCCCGGTGGCGCTGGTGTTCGGTCGCGAGAATCACGGTCTGAGTAATGAAGAGCTGCAGCGCTGTCATTTTCATATCCATATTCCCTCCAATCCGGATTACAGCTCACTGAATCTGGCCATGGCGGTTCAGGTTGTGACCTATGAAATGCGAATGCATTATCTGCGGGGCCTTGAAGGCGGTGAGGGCAGCCCATACTTAAAGGCCATGACGGTGCCCGGTGATGAGGGGTGGGATGTGCCACTGGCGCCCGTCCATGATGTGGAAGGGTTCTTCGGGCATCTGGAGCAGGTGCTGGTGGATATTGAATTTCACCGCCGTGAGAATCCGAGGCAACTGATGACCCGGCTACGCCGCCTGTTCCAGAGGTCGAAGCTCGACCAGATGGAAATCAACATTCTCCGCGGCATTCTGACAGCAGTTCAGAAATCCGCGGGAGCAAACACCACCGGCCCCTCGGAGCCGGCCGGGAACCCCACGAGTGGGCAGGAAGAAGATCATGTTTGAGCGATTGAGGGAAGACGTCAGTAGTGTGTTTCACCGGGACCCGGCTGCCAGAAACACATTTGAGGTGCTGACGAATTATCCGGGGTTGCACGCACTGCTGTTCCACCGGTTCTCACACTGGCTCTGGAGCCTTGGTCTCAAGTGGCTGGCGCGAACGATCTCCACGCTCGCCCGCTGGTTTACGGGGATCGAAATTCACCCCGGTGCCACCATCGGTCGGCGCTTTTTCATTGACCACGGCATGGGTGTGGTCATTGGCGAAACGGCGGTCATCGGAGACGACGTTACGCTTTATCAGGGGGTGACGCTGGGTGGAACCAGCTGGAACAAGGGTAAACGCCACCCCACCATTGGTAATGGCGTTGTGGTTGGAGCCGGTGCAAAGATTCTCGGGCCTTTTGAGGTTGGCGAAGGCGCCAAGGTGGGTTCCAACTCTGTAGTCACCAAGGCGGTGCCGGCTGGCGCAACGGTGGTCGGCATTCCCGGGCGGATCATTGTCAAGCGTAAGCCTGCCGAAGGGGATGAGGTCCGCCGTAAGGAAATGGAAGAGCGGATGGGTTTCGATGCCTACGGGGTAACCGAGGAAATGCCGGATCCCGTGGCCCGCGCCATGCGCAGTTTGCTGGATCACATGCATGCGGTGGATGACCGCATAGAGAACATGTGCAAGGCGCTTCGCAAAGTTAACAGCGAATACCAGAATGGCGCACTGCCGCCGCTGGATGAAGAGGATTTTGACTGCGTTCGGGACGAAGAGCCCCGCAACCGGTGAATACTTGACTGTTTTGGTGGGTCAATTCATACTCGGCGCTGTGAATTCTGATTCATTCCCTCATCGGGGCTGAGACTATGAAGCTGACCACCAAAGGCCGCTATGCCGTTACGGCGATGCTGGATCTGGCTCTCCATGGAGACCACGGGCCGGTCAGTCTCGCGGACATTTCAGCCCGCCAGGAAATCTCCCTCTCGTATCTTGAGCAACTGTTTTCCCGTCTGCGCAGGCACAAGCTCGTCGTCAGCATCCGGGGCCCGGGTGGTGGCTATCGGCTCAGTCGCGATGCGGCCTCTGTGTTTGTTGCCGAGGTAGTGGATGCGGTCAGCGAGTCCCTCGATACCACCCGTTGCGGGAACAAAGGTGACTGCCAGAACGGTGAGAAGTGTCTCACGCATCATTTGTGGTCCGACCTGAGCGACCAGATCCACCAGTTCCTCAGTGAGATCAGCCTGGCTGATCTGATGAAAAAACGGGAAATCCAGACAGTGGCGGGCCGCCAGGACCGTCGCCAGTCGGAGTCCGATTCCCAGACTATCAATACCGAGCGGCTGAACGAACAGACGCCGGCCTGAACCAAGTTAATCTCGATACCATTATGAAAAAGCCCGTCTATATGGATTACGCGGCGACGACGCCCGTTGATCCCGCCGTTGCCGAAGAAATGGTCCGCTACCTGACACCCGATGGCGTGTTCGGTAACCCGGCATCGCGCTCCCACGCCTTTGGCTGGCAAGCGGAAGCTGCCGTGGAGAATGCGCGTAAGCAGGTCGCTGAACTGATTCACGCTGACCCGCGGGAGATTGTATGGACATCCGGCGCGACCGAATCAGATAACCTGGCAATCAAGGGTGCGGTGGCCGGGAAGTCGGCGGCCCATGTGGTGACCTCGGTAATCGAGCACAAGGCGGTGCTGGACACCTGTAAATGGCTGGAGGCGCAGGGCGTTGAGGTTACCTGGCTGACACCCCGTGCGGACGGTCGGATCAGCGCCGATCAGGTTGAGGGGGCGCTTCGTGATAACACGGTGCTGGTCAGTCTTATGATGGTCAATAACGAGCTGGGTTGCGTTACCGATATCGCTGCCATTGGCGCGCTGCTGCGGGAGCGGGGCGTACTGTTCCACGTCGATGCCGCCCAGGCCGCCGGCAAGATGGCGATTGATGTGACCCGTATGCCAGTGGATCTGTTGTCACTTTCGGCGCACAAGGTATACGGCCCCAAGGGCGTGGGTGCGCTTTACGTGCGTCGTTCCCCGGATGTGCGGATTGAGGCCCAGATTCACGGTGGCGGTCATGAGCGAGGGATGCGTTCCGGTACGCTGCCCACCCATCAGATCGTGGGCATGGGCTCGGCGTTCGCTATCGCTCAAGAACGGCTGGCTGACGACACGGCGCTTCTGGAAGAGTTGCGCGCCCGGTTTATTGATGGCCTTGGCGGACTTGAAGGGGTGTCGCTCAATGGCAGCACCGACGCCCGTGTTCCCGGAATAATGAATCTTTCCTTCGCCGGCGTCGATGCCGAGTCCCTGATGCTGGGCCTGCGGGAGTTGGCGGTCTCCTCCGGATCGGCCTGTGCGTCGGCGACCATCGAGCCCTCTTTCGTATTGCGGGGAATTGGCCTTGACGACGAGCAGGCTCATCGCGCCCTGCGCTTTTCGCTGGGTCGCTTCAGCACCCGCGAAGAAGTGGATTTCGCAGTTGCACAAATCATTGAAGTTGTTGGGCGTCTCCGCTCGGTGCGGTAGGCAGTAGCCTCCGGACTGCGTATAATCCCAACCCTGAATTTTCAACCTGAACCATACTGGAGAAATACCATGGCAAACGAGCGCACGCTCTCGATCATCAAGCCCGACGCAGTCGCCAAGAACGTCATCGGCGAAATCTACACCCGCTTTGAAAAAGCCGGTCTGAACATTGTTGCCGCCAAGATGATGCACCTGACCCAGGAGCAGGCGGAAGGTTTCTACGCCGAGCACAAAGAACGTCCCTTTTTCAACGATCTGGTGGCGTTCATGACCTCCGGTCCGGTTGTTGTTCAGGCTCTGGAAGGTGAAGGCGCAATCCTGAAAAACCGCGACCTGATGGGCGCAACCAACCCGAAGGAAGCGGAAGCCGGCACCATTCGTGCCGATTTCGCTTCGTCCATCGACGCGAATGCCGTACACGGTTCCGATTCTGCGGCCTCCGCAGAGCGTGAAATCGCGTACTTCTTCAATGACAGCGAGATCTGCCCGCGCGGCTGATGTTGCTGCCGGGGCGGGCGAGTGTGTCCGCCCCGGATTGGTTATCTGATCGAGGTTATGCAATGACAGCGGCCGCTGAAAAAACCAACCTTCTGGGGATGCCGAAAGCCAAGATGGAGGCTTTCTTTGAAACCCTGGGGGAGAAGCGTTTTCGTGCCACCCAGGTGATGCAGTGGATTCACCAGCGGGGCGCCGATGATTTCGATCAAATGACCAATATGAGCAAAGTCCTGCGGGAAAAGCTCAAGGAAGTGGCCGAGATCCGCGGCCCCGAGGTGGTCTACGACGAAACCTCAAAAGACGGCACCCGCAAATGGGTCATGCGCATGGATAACGGCAACAGCGTCGAGACCGTGCTGATCCCTGACGGTGAGCGTGGCACCCTGTGTGTATCCTCGCAGATCGGTTGCAGTCTGGACTGCACCTTCTGCTCCACCGGAAAGCGTGGCTTCAACCGTAACCTGACCGCCGCAGAAATCATCGGTCAGGTGTGGGTCGCCAGAAAAGCGTTCATGCCCTTTGAGCCCGGCCCTGACCGGCCGATCACCAACGTGGTGATGATGGGCATGGGCGAGCCTCTGCTCAATTTCGACAATGTCGTCGACGCCATGAATCTCATGATGGAAGACCTGGCCTACGGGATCTCCAAACGTCGGGTGACGCTGAGTACCTCCGGGGTTGTTCCGGCTCTGGACCGGCTCGGGGAAGTTACCGATGTTTCACTGGCCATTTCTCTGCATGCCCCCAATGATGAGCTGCGTAACAAGCTGGTTCCATTGAATAAAAAGTACCCGATTGCCGAGCTGCTGGCGGCGACCAAACGGTACTTCGCCCGCCTGCCGGACAAGCGCAAGGCGACCATTGAGTATACCGTGATCGAGGGGATGAACGATCAGCCGGAGCACGCCAGGGAGCTCGCTGAGCTGCTGCGGGATCTGCCATGCAAGATCAACCTGATACCGTTCAACCCGTTTCCGGAGAGTGATTTCCGGCGGCCGAGTATGAACGCGACCCGACGGTTCCAGACAGTTCTGAATGAAGCCGGTTACATTGCCACCATTCGCACCACCCGTGGTGACGACATAGATGCGGCTTGCGGCCAGCTGGTAGGGCGGGTCGATGACCGGACCAAGCGCAGCCAGCGATACATTGCGGTTCAACAGGTCAATCCCTGACCGGAACCGGCGTTCGACCAACAGACGAAGTGGAGTA
Organism: Pseudomonadota bacterium; assembly: GCA_051750305.1. Classification (GTDB taxonomy): domain Bacteria; phylum Pseudomonadota; class Gammaproteobacteria; order Pseudomonadales; family Oleiphilaceae; genus Marinobacter. The sequence goes on from JBNJJM010000009.1 coordinate 45,949, forward strand.
AGCGAACCGTGGCAGTCAATCGAGTGAACAGTATCCGGGCGGTGATGACGGTAGTACTGGCGATGCTTCTTGCCGCAGGTTGCGTTACCGTTTCCGACAGCCGGTTTTCCCGCGAGGAGGATCGCGACAAGGCAGTAAAGAACTATGTCCAGCTGGCCACGGCGTATATTGGACAAGGCAATCTGGACCGGGCGCGCAACCACCTTGACCGTGCTCTGGAGCTCTCCCCGGATGACGCTGGCGCACTGTCCGCGATGGCATTGCTACACAATACCGATGGCGAGGATGAGCTGGCCGAAGAGTCCTTCCGCAAGGCCATCTCCAGTGACGGCGACTATACCCGCGGCCGCGTATACTACGGCGCCTTCCTGTACGGCGAGGGCAGGTACCGTGAAGCGCGGGATCAGTTCCAGACTGCAGTCAACGATACCAAATACTCGGACCGGGCCTCGGTCTTTTTCAATCTGGGCATGAGCGAAGAGCGCCTGGATAATAACGATGCGGCAGTCAATGCCTATCGCCGCGCCGTTGAGCTGTCCCGGGGAGATGCCAAGTCACTGCTTGCCTTATCCCGAACCCTCGTCAAGGCAGGCGATTACAGCGCCGCCTCCCGCTACTACGGCCGTCTGTCTACGCTGATGGCTCAGAACTCCCGCTACCGTCACTCCCCCGAAAGTCTGTTAACGGGTATTCGCATTGCACGTTACTTTGGTGAGGATAACCGGGAGTCCAGTCTTGCACTGCAGCTGAGGAATAATTTTCCGGAGTCGGTTGAATACCAACAATACAGGGTGCTGATTGCCAATGACTGATGAAGAAAACGTCCAGCAGCCGATTGGTGAGTCGGCGGGGAGCCAACTTCGGCGGGGCAGGGAGCAGAAAGGACTGAGCGTGGCGGATGTTGCCAATGCCCAGCATCTGCGCCCGGCGATCATTCAGTCGATAGAAAACGGTGATTATCAGCAAATCGGCAGCGAACTGTTTCTCAAGGGCTATGTCAGAGCCTATGCGAAACAGGTTGGGCTGAACGCGGATGCCATCGTGGCCACGCTGGACCAGGAGCTGGAGCCGCTGCGCCAGCAAAAAGCCCAGGCACTCGAGGCCAGCCCGCTGGTCGATATCGAGCGGCGCAAGCGCCAGAAACGTCGTGCCGCCAGGGTGCTGATGCTGCTGATCGCCGCGGGCCTTGCGGCTTTTCTGGCGTTCAGTTTTCTTGACCTTGCAGGCGATAGCGACCCCGCGCCGCGAACGGAATCGATGCCAGAGCCGGAAGCTTCTGATGAAACAGAGTCCAGACCGGTGGACGGCGCCGTACGAGACCAAAACGACGAGGCCGGGGTCGGTGTTGAACCTGAACCTGAACCTGAAAGGGAGCCGCCGGCTGAGACAGATGCTGAAACGGCAGTGGACCTTGTGGAAGAGCCCGCCGAGCCCGCGCCGGTCGCCGCAGGTGAGGATGAGTCCGAAGAGATTGATGAATCCCGTATTCCAGTTGTAACGAGTTCAACAGAGCCGGCATTGACCGAAGAGTCCAGAGTCGGCGATTCGCCCGTCAACGGACGTTTACAGGTAGTCTTTGATGATGATTGCTGGATTGAAGTCACTGACTCCAGCGGCGCCAGACTGGTCAGTTCCCTGCAGCGGCAAGGTGACCGAATCGATGTTTCCGGCGAGGCTCCGCTGAATGTCGTGATTGGTGCGGTAGACGCCGTGGCAGACATTCAGTTTCAGGGCGAGCCTATTGAACTTTCCGATTACCGGGTGGTGAATAACCGCACCCAGTTTTCGCTGGAAATCTGAACATTCCGAAAACACTTATTTTGGTTAGCACCAGATGAAACAGGAATCTCCGATTACAAGACGTAAATCCCGCCAGATCATGGTGGGAGATGTGCCCGTTGGCGGTGATGCCCCGATTGCGGTGCAGAGCATGACCAACACCAACACCTGTGATGTGGAAGCCACCGTTGGCCAGATCCAGGCGCTGCAGGAGGCCGGTGCGGACATCGTGCGGGTTTCCGTTCCGAGCATGGAGGCGGCCGAGGCGTTCGGGCGGATCCGATCGAAAGTGTCGCTGCCCCTGGTGGCGGACATCCACTTTGATCACAAGATCGCCCTGCGGGTCGCTGAACTCGGAGTGGACTGCCTGCGCATCAACCCCGGTAATATCGGCCGCGAAGACCGTGTGAGCGCGGTCATCAGCGCTGCCCGCGATCGCAATATCCCGATTCGTATCGGCGTGAATGCCGGGTCTCTCGAGAAAGAGCTTCAGCGCAAATACGGTGAGCCAACGCCTGAGGCGCTTGTGGAGTCGGCCATGCGGCATATCGATATTCTTGATCGCCACGACTTCCAGGATTTCAAGGTCAGCCTCAAGGCCTCCGAGGTGTTCATGACGGTGGCGGCCTATCGCAAGATCGCTTCGCAGATCGAGCAGCCGCTGCATCTGGGCATTACCGAGGCCGGCGGCTTCCGATCGGGCACCGTAAAGTCCTCTATAGGTCTGGGTATGCTGTTGATGGATGGCATCGGTGACACCATCCGTGTATCTCTGGCAGCGGACCCGGTACAGGAGATCAAAGTCGGGTTCGATATCCTCAAAAGTCTCCGCCTGCGCAGTCGTGGCATCAATTTCATCGCTTGCCCGAGCTGCTCGCGTCAGAACTTTGATGTCATCCAGACAATGAACGACCTGGAGGCCCGGCTTGAGGATGTGAATACCGCGATGGACGTGGCCATCATCGGCTGCATTGTCAACGGTCCCGGGGAAGCCAAGGAGGCCGACATCGGTCTGACCGGCGGCAGCCCGAAAAACCTGTTCTACATGGGTGGGAAGCCGAACCAGAAGCTGGACAACTCGACGCTGACTGAAGATCTGGAGCGGCTCATCCGGGAAGAGGTTGCCCGTCGGAAAGAACAGGAAGACGCAATCATTGCCCGTTCGGGCGAGTAACCGGTCATCGCCGAACCAACGATTCGAGATTAAGGGTTTAACTTGGCTAAGATTCAGGCAATTCGCGGGATGAACGATATCCTGCCGGAGCAGACTCCCGTCTGGCAATTCGTCGAAGCAAAGGTCCGCAAGGTTCTTTCCGGCTACGGTTACCGGGAGATTCGAATGCCGATTGTGGAGCAAACGGATCTGTTCAAGCGTTCAATCGGCGAAGTGACTGATATCGTCGAAAAAGAGATGTACACCTTTGACGATCGCAATGGTGACAGCCTCACTCTGCGTCCGGAGGGCACGGCAGGCTGTGTGCGGGCGGCGGAGGAACACGGTCTGCTGTTCAACCAGACCCAGCGGCTGTGGTACACCGGTCCGATGTTCCGACATGAACGCCCGCAGAAGGGGCGCTACCGCCAGTTCCACCAGATCGGCGTGGAATGCTTTGGTATGAGTGGGCCGGATATTGACGCCGAATTGCTGATTCTGACCGCGCGGCTCTGGAAGGAGCTGGGGTTGGATGCCCACACGCGGCTGGAGATCAACTCCATTGGTACATCAGCGGCCCGCAAGGCCTATCGCGAAGCGCTGGTGGAGTACCTGTCCGGTTTCCGGGACCAGCTTGACGCAGACAGTCAGCGCCGACTGGAAAGCAATCCTCTGCGGATTCTGGATAGCAAGAATCCGGAAACCCAGAGCCTTCTGGTCGATGCGCCGAAGCTTGATGACTATCTCGATGAGGAATCCCTGGCCCATTTCAGTCGGTTGCGGGAACTTCTGGATGCGGCCGGTATCCCGTACAAGGTCAACCCGCGTCTGGTGCGTGGCCTGGATTACTACGGCAAAACGGTATTTGAATGGATTACCGATAGTCTGGGCGCCCAGGGTACTGTGTGTGCCGGTGGTCGCTACGACGGCCTGGTGGAGCAACTGGGTGGCAAACCCACCGTTGCCGTGGGTTTTGCCATGGGGCTTGAGCGGTTGATTCTTTTGCTGGAAACCCTGGACCTTATCCCGGCCGAGGTGAACAGCGATGCCGACGTATATATTACGGCGCTGGGCGACCGTGCAGTGCCGGCCGCGCTGGCGTTGGCCGAAACGCTCAGATCGGCTTTGCCGGACGCGTCAGTGGTCACCCATTGTGGCGGTGGCAGTTTCAAGAGCCAGATGAAAAAGGCCGACCGCAGCGGTGCCCGTTACGCGGTTATCCTCGGTGAGAATGAAATCGACAGCAACACCGTCGGCCTGAAGCCGCTTCGTTCCGAAGAAGCCCAGCAGGAATTGGCCCAGGCGGAACTGGCTGCGACACTCATACCTTTACTGGGCGCCTGAGCAAGGCAGCCCGGAAGACCTATAAAAACGCTTACTACAGGAGTCATCATGGCTGAAATGCGCACCGAGGAAGAACAGGTTCAGGCGATCAAGGACTGGTGGAAGAAGAACGGCAGTTCGCTTCTGGTTGGTATCGCTGCGGCTCTGGCCATCGTATTTGGCTGGCAGACCTGGCAGAACCATCAACAACAGCAACGTACTGAGGCAGCTTCCCAGTTTGCAGACCTGCTCAATGCCTACGGCGATGAATCTGATGAGAACCGTGCTGAAACCGTGGCATTTGTTGCCGGCAACCTGAAGGAAGAGTTTGGCGACAGCTCCTATGCCATGTACGGCATGCTGCTGTTGGCCCGCCAGCAGCTGATGGATGATGGGGATGCGCAGGCCGCTATCGAATCACTGGAATGGGCGCAGAGTAAGGTCGAACAAGGCAGCGCGCTGTCATTTGTCATTCGCAACCGTCTGGCGCGGGCCCATTTCGCGGCGGAGCAATACGATCAGGCACTCGCAACCCTTGATGAGGGTGGTGAGAATGAAGCGTTTGCAGCCATTTACTCCGAACTCCGGGGTGATATTCTGCTGGCACAGGGCGACCGTGAAGGGGCTCGTGAGGCCTACCTGGCCGCCCGGGAAGAGAGCCGGCAGGGCCGCAGTGGCATTCTTGAGCTGAAACTGTCGGATCTCGGCGTTGAAGGGGGTGCATGATGCGCTGGTTGGCTGACCGGTCATCGCGCCGCCGTGCTGTTGTCGCGTCCTTGTTTGCGATAGGCCTTGCGGGCTGCAGCACCAAAGAACCCATCGAAGAGCCGGCACCGGTGCCGGATATTGACGCTTCGGTGGAGCTGGAGTCCGTCTGGACCATGGGTGTTGGCAATGGTCATGGCGATCAGTTTCTGTACCTGACCCCACTCAATACCGGTGAGGTGATTTATGCGGCGGCTGCCAATGGGGATGTCTATGCAGTCCAGGCCGAGAACGGGAAAGTAGACTGGTATCAGGATCTCGATGAACAGATTTTTGCCGGCGTCGGTGGTGATCGTGAACAACTGTACCTGGTGACCCGCGATGCCAAGCTCCTTGGGCTATCCCGTCTCAACGGCGAGGTGGTTTGGGAGGCGGCATTGCCGAATGAGGTGCTTGCCACACCCCAATCCAATGGCGGCGTAGTTGTGGTGCAGACCATTGATGGCAAAGTTCTGGCCTTCGACACCGCTACCGGCGAGCAGGCCTGGCAGTACGACGGCGTTGTGCCGGTATTGTCGATGCGTGCGGCGGCACCACCACTGGTGGGCAGTGAACTGGTTCTGGCCGGCTTCACCAACGGTAAGCTCATGGCCTTGTCTGTGGAAAACGGTCAGCCGGTCTGGCAATACGACGTTGGGCAACCACAGGGTCGCACGGAGCTGGAGCGACTGGTGGATGTAACCAGCCAGCCTTTGATTCTGGAGAACGCCGCGCTGGTAGTGGGCTTTCAGGGCAACCTGGCGCTGGTGAACCTGGAGAATGGTGAAGAAATCTGGAGCCGGGCGGCGTCCAGTCTGCATTCACCAATGATTGGTGCAGGTAATATCTATGTGTCGTCGGCCAACGGTGAGATCATTGCGTACCGTGGCTCAGATCGTCGTGAACTCTGGACCCAGGACAGGCTGTCCTGGCGTCAGACCACGCAACCGGTGGTGTACGATGACCAATTGCTGGTGGGCGACTTCGAGGGTTACATTCACATGATGTCGCTTGAGGACGGTTCCCTTCAGGGGCAGCTGGACTTTGACGATGACGGCCTTCGCGTGCCGGCCCAACGGCTCCGTAACGGCAATCTGCTGGTTTTCGGAAACAGCGGTAAAATGAGCGTGCTCGAACTCAGGAAAGGCGACTGATCGCCTTTCTTCCCGGGCCCACGAGGGCCCGGATAATCCTTTTGTAGCGGAACACTATGACCCCAGTAATTGCCCTTGTCGGCCGACCCAATGTCGGCAAATCGACACTTTTTAATCAGATGACGCGGTCCCGGGATGCGCTCGTGGCGGATTTCCCCGGGCTTACCCGCGACCGGAAATACGGTGAGGGCACATACGAAGGCCAGCGGTTCATTGTTATTGATACCGGCGGTCTGACCGGAGATGAGGAAGGACTGGACGCCGAGATGGCGCGCCAGTCCCTGCAGGCGGTTGACGAAGCCGATATCGTACTGTTTCTGGTGGATGGCCGGTCCGGACTCACCGCGGGTGATGAGCAGATTGCCAACCATCTGAGAAAGACCGGTAAGCAGGCGCACCTGGTGGTGAACAAAACCGACGGTCAGGATCCGGACATTGCTGCCGCGGATTTCTACCGCATGGGCTATGACTCGACGTTTCTCATCGCGGCGTCCCACAACCGTGGCATCCGTTCCATGCTAGAGGCGTTGCTTCCCTCCGAGGAAGAGCGCGAAGAGCAGGATCGGGCCGAGCGGTACCCCGGTATCCGCATCGGGATCGTCGGGCGACCGAATGTTGGTAAATCGACGCTGGTTAACCGGATGCTTGGGGAAGAGCGAGTGGTGGTGTACGACATGCCCGGTACCACCCGTGACAGTGTATACATTCCCTACGAGCGTCAGGATGCCCAGTACACGCTGATTGACACCGCCGGTGTGCGTCGCCGCAAGAACGTGAGCGAAGTGGTTGAAAAATTCTCTATCATCAAGACGCTTCAGGCCATCGACGACGCCCATGTGGTGATACTGGTGATCGATGCGAGAGAAGGTCTGGTGGATCAGGATCTGCACCTTATCGGCTTCGTGCTTGATGCCGGGCGCTCCCTGGTTATTGCTGTCAACAAATGGGATGGTATGGACCCGGAAGACCGGGCGCGGGTGAAAGAACAGGTCCAGCGCCGCCTCGACTTCCTGGATTACGCGGACAAGCATTACATTTCTGCGCTACACGGTTCCGGCGTCGGTGTGATGTATGAGTCCGTGCAGGCGTGTTACGAGTCGGCCATGGCAAAGTGGCCCACTAACCGGCTGACCGCCATTTTGCAGGACGCGATTGCCCAGCATCAGCCGCCAATGGTTCAGGGGCGGCGCATCAAACTTCGCTACGCGCACCAGGGCGGGTCCAACCCGCCGGTGATTGTGGTCCATGGTAACCAGACTGACGCGCTTCCGGGATCCTATAAACGGTACCTGGAGAACACCTTCCGTAAGGTATTAAGCGTCACCGGCTCACCCATCCGCTTCGAATTCCGCTCCAGTGAGAACCCGTTTGCCGGCAAGGTGGATCGTCTGACACCACGTCAGAAGGTCAAGAAAGACAATGATCTGAAGGCGGGCCGGCGTACGAAAAAGCCGCGGATGAAAAGCAAAAAGCGCTGAGCCGCGGCTGAACCCTTTCTGATACGGCGGGGCGGTCAGGCCAGCCCCGCGTCCGCCACCTGCTTTGCCTGCACCGCGGTGAGGGCAATCGTGAAAACGATGTCCTCCACCTGCGCCCCTCGCGACAGATCGTTAACCGGCTTTCTCAGGCCTTGCAACATCGGCCCGATGCTCACCACATTGGCACTGCGCTGCACCGCCTTGTAGGTGGTGTTGCCGGTATTGAGGTCCGGAAAAATGAAGACAGTGGCCCGACCGGCGACCTTGCTGTCAGGCGCCTTGCTCCTGGCAACGCTTTCGATGGCTGCGGCATCGTATTGCAGGGGACCGTCGATGAGCAGATCCGGGCGCCGCTCGCGGGCAATCCGGGTGGCTTCCCTGACTTTATCGACATCCTGCCCACTGCCCGATTCCCCGGTACTGTAACTGATCATGGCGACTACGGGATCGATACCGAAAGCTTCGGCCGACTCGGCGCTCTGGATGGCAATATCCGCCAGTTCCTCGGCGTTCGGATCGGGGTTGATGGCGCAGTCGCCGTAGACAACCACCTGCTGAGGCAGGAGCATGAAAAACACAGAGGACACAACCCTGGCATTGTCGTGGGTCTTGATCAGCTGCAAGGCGGGGCGTACGGTGTTGGCGGTGGTGTGAACCGCGCCTGACACCAGGCCGTCAGCCTCATCCATCGCCACCATCATGGTGCCAAGGACGACGTTGTCCTCCAGCATGGCGTCGGCCATGTCTGCCGTCAGGCCCTTGCGCTTGCGCAACTCCACCATGGCATTGACATACTTTTCGCGATCCTGACCGGGATCGATGATCTCGATATCATCCGGAAACTCAAGGCCCTGGGAACTGGCTACATTGCGTATCTCGGATGGGTCACCGATGAGAGCGCACCGTGCCAGCCCGCGCTGGTGACAGATGATCGCGGCCTGGACGGTGCGGGGTTCATTGCCTTCCGGGAGCACAATACGCTTGTCCGCTGCACGGGCGCGCTCGGACAGCAGGTAGCGGAACGCCGGTGGCGCAAGCCGGCTCTGGCGCTGGACCTTGAGGTGTTCCTGGAGCCAGCCGGTATCCACCCGGGTTGCGACGGCTTCCATGGCGCTGTCGATACGGTCCGGATCGTCGATGGGGATGGCGTTGGACAGGTTGGCGAGCTGGTGGGCGGTTTCGTAGGTGTTACTGTCCGCGCGCAGCACCGGAAGGCCGGTGTCCAGCGCGCGCCGGCAAAGGTCGATAACCCGCTGATCCGGCATCAGTCCCCCCGTGAGCATGAGGCCGGCGAGCGGTACGCCGTTCAGCGCGGCGACCGCTGTAGCAACGACGATGTCCTCGCGGTCACCGGGAGTCACCATCAGGGTTCCGGGCTTCAGGGTGTCAATCATGTTGCGGATGGTGCGGGCGCACACCGACACTTTCTGCACCCGCCGTGAGTGCATCTGGCCCTCATGCAACACCGGCATGCCGGTTTCCCTGGCAATGTCGGACACGCGCACGGCCAGCAGCTCGGGCTGCCAGGGTATGCAGGCAAGCAGGCGGAAACGGCCTTCGCTGAACACGCTGCACTGGGTCGCGAAATCCACCTCGCCGGCAGACGCCTCGGAATTGACTCGCGGTGTGAACTCCGAGCGTTCGGGCTCGCCGACCTTGTTGAGAATGACACCAATGACATCCGGGTCTGAGGGGCTGGCGAACAGGCGAGCCGAAAAGTCCAGCTCCTCGTCCAGTTGCTGGGGAGAGCAGTCTTTCGGCGTACTCACGAGCACGACCTCGGAGCCGAGATTGCGGGCCACCTCGACATTGAGCCTTGCGATATAGGCTTCGCTGCGATCCGGTACCAGACCTTCAATAATCACCACATCAACGGTTTTCGCAACCTTCTGGTATTCACCAACGAGTGTTTCCATCAGCAGGTCGGCTTTGCCCTTGTTGAGCAGTTGCTGGGCTTCCCTGAGATTTAAAGGATCGGGTGGCTCGAGGTGACTGCGTGCTCGCACAAAGCTGACAGAGGTGTCCTTGCCGTCATTGTGCTGGCTTTCTCCCTGATGCACAGACTGGCTGAATGGCTTGTAGAAACCAACACTGACCCCCACGCGTTCCAGTGCTCGGAGCAGGCCAAGACAAACCGACGTCAGGCCGGAGTCCATGGAGGTCGGGGCAATAAACAGACTTTTCGCCATACAGGATTCCTTTCTGGTGGTGCCTGATCAACTGCGCGGGCCGGACTGAGTAGTGGCAAGCGCTTCTCTGGCAATAACCAGTTCTTCGTTGGTGGGGATGACCATGATGCGGAAGCGGCTGTCAGAGTCTTCGATACGACCGCCGCTGTACCGACCATGGTGCTGATTGAGGTCGGTGTCGATCGAGAACCCGGCCAGCCCGAGATGACCCAGGGTCTTGCTCCGCACGAGCGCGCTGTTCTCGCCGATTCCGCCGGTAAACACCAGAGCATCAAGCCGGGTCAGTGACGCCATCATGGCAGCAATATACCGCGCCAGGCGAAAGCAGAAGACCTCAATGGCCAGAGCCGAAGGTTTGTGACCATGCTCGGCAAGCTCACAAAGGGATCGCATATCGTTGGTCTGGCCCGAGAGCCCCAGCAAGCCGCTCTCATGGTTGAGAATACGGTGAACTTCTTCCGGATCGATGCCTTTGCCCCGGAGGAAATCAAACAGGCCGGGATCGACATCGCCACTGCGGGTGCCCATCACCAGGCCTTCGAGCGGTGTAAGCCCCATGCTGGTGTCGACACTGATGCCTTCCCGGATGGCGGTGATGCTGCAGCCGTTACCGAGGTGCGCCGAGATAATCGAAGTAGTGGCCGGTGTCTTGTCGAGCAGGCGGGCGCTTTCAGTAGCCATGAAGCTATGGCTGGTGCCGTGAAAGCCGTACCGGCGCACACCCCAGTCGCGGTAGAACCGTTCGGGCAGGGCATAGCGATAGGCATACTCCGGCAGCGTCTGGTGGAAGGCGGTGTCGAACACAACAACCTGAGGAGTGTCCGGGAACAGATCGCCGGTGGCTTCGATGCCCGCAAGGTTCACCGGATTGTGCAGCGGGGCAAGACTGGCGCACTGGTCGATGGCCGAGAGGACGTCATCGGTGATCAGCGCTGCCTCCCGGAAGGTCTCGCCGCCATGCACCACGCGGTGTCCGATGGCGACGGGCGCCGACGCCAGAAGGTCATGCCGTTGAAATGCATCTATCAGGGCCTGCAGGGCGTCTTTGTGGCTGGCACCGCTGGCAAGGGGGATGGTTTCTGCTTCGCCGGAGAGGCGGGCAAAGGCGTCGGAGTGGCCGAGCCGCTCCGCAAGTCCGCCGCCCAGTTTGTTCAGCTCGGAGTCAAACAGTGCAACTTTCAGTGATGAACTGCCACAGTTGATGACCAGTAAGGTGTCGTCCATGGGAGGTTTGGTTCTCCTCAATCAGGCTTGTACGCGATGGTTGGTGCGCAACCATTTCTCGAATTCGGCTTCCGGGACGGGGCGGCTGTAGAAATAACCCTGAGAATAGTCACAACCCTGCTGCTGCAGGAAATGGGTCTGGGCTTCCTCTTCCACTCCTTCCGCAATCACATGAAGACCCAGGCTGTGCGCCATGTTGATGATTGCTTTCACCAGAGACGCATCTTCCTGCTCTTTCATGACGTCCTGCACGAAGGACTTGTCGATCTTCAGGGTATCAAAGGGGTAGCTCTTAAGGTAACTGAGCGCCGAATAACCGGTACCGAAATCATCCACTGACAGCCGGATGCCAGCTGCGTCCAGCTGTTTCAGGATATCCGCCGTCTCGATCGTGTTATCAAGGATCAGTCTTTCAGTGATTTCCAGTTCCAGCTTCTCTGGCGCCAGCCCGCTGGTTTTCAATGCATTCATAACCGCGGCAGTAAACCCCTGGTCGCGGAACTGCCGCGGCGAAACATTGACCGAGACTCCGATATCGGTGCCGGTGATTTCCCGCCATCGGACCGCTTTCTGACAGGCTTCGTGGAGCACCCATTCGCCAATGGGAATGATCAGGCCGGTTTCCTCTGCCAGCGGAATGAAGCGATCGGGCATCACCATGCCCATGCTGGGATTGTTCCAGCGTAGCAGCGCCTCGGCGGAACACAGGGCTCCGGTGTCGGTGCGCACAATCGGCTGGAAGTAGAGCTCGAATTCGTTCTGTTCCAGCGCCCGACGCATTCTCGATTCCATCTGGAGCCGTTCATGGGATACTTCGGTCATCTCCGGTGCGAAGTGGGCGAACGAGCTCTTGCCCTTATGCTTGGCCTGATACATCGCGGCATCCGCGTGCTGGAGCAGGGTGCCGCTGTTATCGGAGTCGCTCGGGAATATGGCAATGCCGATGCTGGTGGTGACAAAGACTTCCTGGCCGTTCAGCAGGTAGGCGGGCTCGAAGGTTTTCAGGATGCGCTCGGCCACCTGGGAGGTCGCCTCGGGGCCGGCCAGACCGGGCAGAATGACCAGAAACTCGTCGCCGCCAAGGCGCGCTACCGTGCTCGTTCCCCGCAGGCAGCTGGAAATGCGGCGTGCGGCCTCAATCAGCAGATTGTCGCCGGCATCGTGGCCGAGGGTGTCATTAATGTGCTTGAAGTTGTCCAGGTCCAGGAACATGACGCCAACCAGAGAGTTCTCCCTTCGCGCCTGGGCCAGTGCCAGTTTGAGGCGGTCGAGGGCCAGCATCCGGTTGGGCAGTCCGGTGAGGATGTCGTAGTTCGCCTGTCGCAGCAGCTGCTGTTCGTAGCGCTTGCGGATGCTGATGTCCTCGCCAAGAATCAGGTAACCGGTCGCGTCTCCGTTGGAGCCCTTGATCGGCGTAACGATCAGTTGTTCCCAGAAGCGCTCGCCGTTACGCCGCACGCTGTTGACCTCGCCCTGCCAGACACCCACCCGCTGAACCTGAAGCCGGATGGACTGCCATAAGTGTCGGGTTTCCCGGTGCTCCATGGTGTTATCAGACAATGCACCGGGGTGCTTGCCAAGAATGTTGTTGGCGTCGTAGCCGGTTAACTGGGTGAACTTCTGGTTGGCGAATTCGATACGCCACTGACGGTCACAGATCAGTACGGAGGAGGGGCTCTGCTCGATCGCTTTGGAGAATTTTCGGATTTCGGCGGCGTCACGTTCCTGGCGCGCGGCATCGTCGTTGAGACGTTCGCGCATATGGTTGATGGCCTCTGTAACCTGAGCCAGCTCATCCCGACGATTCAGGGGAGTATCCGGCCGGTCCAGACGCAGCGGGTTGGTTGGATTGGTCAGGGAAAATTCCCGCGCGTAATTGGCCATGGCCGACAGGTGTCTGGCGACAAAGTGCTGGAATATCCAGATGATCAGGATGGAGACCAGGAACGTTTTGAAGAACTGGGTAACGAGAATCAGGCCTACTTTGCGTTTCATCTCGTTGTAAACGCGGTTGAGGTCGGCCGTTACTGTCAGTTCGCCGAGCTTGAACATCTCATCACCCTGATGCACGAGGTCAAAGCTGTGGGAGGTGGTCTGTGATTCTCTGGGGACCTCCCCCATGACCAGTTCGGAGTCCGGCTCTATCCGCAGCCTCAAATGAACCACGTCCGGCATGCTGAGGATGCCTTCCATCTGGGTTTGCAGCAGTTTCTGATCAAGCGCCCACAAACTTCGCGCCAGGCTTGAGGCGTAGCCGGTTTCCACGACCATCATGCGATTGTCGATCTGGGTCAGATCCTTGCGGTAATCGGAGTACAGCTGAATAGCGGAGGCGATGAGGGTAAACAGCGAGCTGAAAAGCAGAATCCATGCAAGAAGCCGGAATGACAGGGGAGACCCCGTTCGGAAACGTTGGAGACGTGTCGACAGTTTTTGCATGCCGTTACTTCAGCCACCCTGACAGTGAAACGTGGAACGGATAGGTAGTTACCCTCAGGACTATAGCAGCAGTTTCTTGCAAGTGCCTTGCAAATACAGGAAAAATCGAAAGAAATGTGGTCAGGTTCCGGCTTTTGGGAATGATATATCCGACATGCGGGTTGATGCAGATCAATACAGGCCAGACGGGTCGGGCGTAATCTGAGAACCATCAAGTTATGGAACTGTTGGAGATCGGAATATGTATATGGACGCGGTCGTTATAGCCGGTATTGCTACAGTATTACTGATGGTGGGCTTTCTTGTGGCGGTGGGGGTCTTCGTGATGAGAGACGCGAAGCACCAGAAGCAGACTGAGGGCAAGAGAGCCCAGCACCCGACTGGTAAGGCAGTCTGACTGAAGAAAATTGGCGTCCCCTAGGGGGTTCGAACCCCTGTTGCCGCCGTGAAAGGGCGGAGTCCTAGGCCACTAGACGAAGGGGACGCAACGTTCTTACTGACTTGCCTCGTCGAGGTGGCGCGTATATTAAGTAACGTTCTTATGCCTGTCAAACGCTTTCTTGAAAAAAAATCAGGATTGCGGATTATTCAGGCAATGCTTCAATTCGCTGGCAAGGTTGTCGAAAACCACCAGCGCACCTTCATCCTCATACAATCGGTATAATGCCGTCGCCATGGTGTGATGGACCGGTGTCAGGCTGGACTTCACGTCAGGCAACGGCGCGCTCATTATGGCGGCCAGGGTGATTTCGTACCTGACCTTGTTTTCGCCCGCGCAGAAATGAAAGCTGCTTTCGCGGCTGCCCGCTTCCGGCATGCCGTTGTGTCGGAACACCTGTCGTGCGCAGGCCGCGTACTCTGAATGAATTGTCGAATAGGTCTCGATAAGCCCGTCTGTCCGTGACAGCTCAAGCAGGCTGTCGACGCGCTGTTGGGCTGGCGCACTGATGTCGGGCAGCGAGGCCTTGAGTACGTTTTCATCCAATCCGCGAGAAGCCAGTTGTAATACCGTCAGATATTCTCCCGCAATCAGGCTGCAGGACTCGTAGCTGTGCACGGCAGTGCCCGCCAAAGGGGCTTTTCCCGGCACCAGGACGGCCAGGGCGACGGCAGTGAGAAAGGGGAGGCAGGTCGCTTTCACCGCACACAATCCGCCAACGCTTCCCGCAGTTCGGGGTGCTGGAACGTGAAGCCCTGCTGCAACAGTTTTTCGGGCATCGCCTGCTGGCCGGTGAGCAGCAACCTCGACATCTCACCCAGCGCCAGTTTCAGGACCGGCTCGGGGGCGGGAAACACCGCGGGCCGGTGCAGAACAGCGGCGAGACAGCGGGTGAATTCCCGGTTAGTCACAGGGTTTGGGCTGACCACGTTGTAGGCGCCGGTGGCCTGTTCTGATTCCAGCATGAACATCAACGCTGAAACGACATCGTCCCGGTGAATCCATGGCATGTATTGCTGCCCGGAGCCGAGGCGCCCGCCCAGGCCGAGGCGGAAAGGCAGGAGCATGCGCTGCAGAAAACCACCGCCCGGACCGGCGACGACTCCGGTTCGCGACAGGCATACGCGTACGCCCTCGGCCTCGAGTTCCAGTGCCTCGGCTTCCCAGTCCTTACACAAGCGGTGGCTGAATTCGTCATTGGGGGGCGTCGCCTCAGTGACCACTGCGCTGCCCTGATCACCATAGAAGCCGACGGCTGAGCCGGAGACCAGGACCCTGGGGGCCGATGACCAGCTTCTGGCGGTCGCTACCAGTTCGCGGGTAAGGGCGATGCGGCTGTCTCTGAGTTCCTGTTTGCGTTGTTCCGACCAGCGTTGGTCCGCGATACCTTCCCCTGCCAGGTTGATGACCGCATCAAAGCCGGGATGCTCCTGTAACATGGACAGCCTGGCGACGGCCTCAACGCGGCCACAAATCGCCTTTACGTCGGCCTCATTGCGCCGACTCAGCACCGTGAGGTTGTATCCTTTGGCGATGAGCCTCGGGCAAAGTACCTGGCCGATGAAACCGGTGCCCCCGGTGACAAGAATGCGCTTGCTCATTGGATAGCTCCCTTAATCCGGTCAGTCGGGCAATGGATTCCCCGTCCTGCTTATTTTGCCAGTTCCTGTTCGACCACGTCGCGAATTGCTTCACCAAGCTGTGGATTTTCACCAATCGGAGGTGCCAGGCCGATAGTGACATCAAGCGACTCTTCAAGTGCCGAGATCATGGCGGGCACATCCTTGCGTAAGTGGCGGCCGGCAGCCAGAAACAGGGGGATGACCCTGAATGTTCGAACTCCGTCGCCCACGCCTGCTTTCACGATGGTTTCAAGGGAGGGCTCGGCCAGCTCCATGTAGGCTATCCGCGCGCCGGGTATTGATTGCACGGTCGGAGCGGCCAGCTGCTCGAAGGTTCTGCACCAGCGCTCGTCGCTGCTGCCATGGGCCAGAAGAATGATACGATGTTGCTCGGACATGGGGGCTCCTGTGAACAATCCGGGGCTCGGTGTCGTAAAGTGTAACGCAAAGGCCAGAGGCCCGAGGCGATGATTTCCGTTTCACCACAGATCTGGGTACCCCGGTATGTTCGATTGGAAAGACATTCTGGATTTCTGGTTTGGCGAACTTGATGATGAGGGCCTGCCTGACAGCTTTCATCGCAATCGATGGTTCCGCTCGGACCGCCGTTTTGATCAGGAAATACGTCGCCGCTTCCTCTCGCTGGTGCTGTTTGCATCCGAGGGGGGGCTGAGTCACTGGCGGCAATCTCCCGGTGGAGCGCTTGCCGAAATTCTCATGCTGGACCAGTTTGCCCGCAATATCTATCGGGGCAGTGCGCTGGCATTCGAGCACGACCACCTCGCCCGTAAACTCACTCGCCAGGCCATGGATAAGGGGCAGGACATGTCACTGCCAGCCGTGCAGAGGGCTTTCCTCTACATGCCCCTGGAGCATTCCGAGCGGCGCGCGGACCAGGCACTGTCGCTGGAATGCTATGAGCAACTCGCGGCGGCCACCGATGGCATGCTGGGCAACTTCATGCAGAGCTTTTTGCAGGCAGCCCGGGATCACCGTGCCATTATCAGCGAATTCGGACGCTTCCCCCATCGTAACGCTGCCCTCAAGCGCCCATCGACCCCCGAAGAAGCCGCCTACCTTGAACAGGGGCGTCGTTTCGGTCAGTGAAAACAAAGGCAATCTGCTGACCGGGAGGAGCGAACCTGAAAACTGCCGAACCGGTCAAAGTTTGGCATCGCCATTTCCGTCATCATTTACAAAAGTTAACAATAGCCCCGGGTAAACCGGCAAGGCTTCCGGCGTAGTTGCGGAGGCAGAGGCGATGAAACAGGAAATGGGTCATGGGTCGGGCGCAGAGCATCAGTTTATGGCAGGTTGGTGAACTCCCGGAGGAACGTTCTTTTCGGGAATCGATACGCTACAGCGGTCGCAAGGCGGCAAGAGCAAAAAGTGAGCAACGGCGCTTACAGATTCTCGAGGCCACCCTGCGCATCGCCGCGAGGGACGGCCTGAAAGGTATCAAACACCGTGCGGTGGCCCGCGAAGCCGGCGTGCCACTGGCCGCAACGACCTATTACTTTCGCGACATCGGCGAACTGATCAGTGACTCCTTTATGCTCTTCGCGGAGAAGGCCCGCGAAGAACTCGGGCGCTTCTATGACACCGTTAATCTGGTACTGGACAACGTGCCTGAGGAGACCCTGATCCGTGGAGGGGCAGGGAGGGCGGCGCTGGCAACCCGACTGAGTGCGATCGCAACCGCTTATCTGGCCGAACAGTTCACAGAAAGGCGCGAGCAGATGCTGGCGGAACAGGTCTTTCTGATGGAGTCGCTGAGAGACGAGCGGCTTGCCGGTCTGGCGCGGAATTATCGCAGTGTGTGGGTCGCAGGGCTGGAGCAGATCCTGCACAGACTTGATTCTCCGGCGCCGGCGCGGGACGCCTCGTTGCTTGTCAATGTTGTATTGGGTCTTGGCTATGACCACCTGTTGAATCGCCGAAATGCGGATCGGGAGGCGCTTGAAGAGGCGGTTCGCCGTATGGTGTGTCTGGTGCTGGTGGTTTGATGTACCGGTGTGTGCCGGATTGTATGAATAATGTACAGCATGATCGGTGTCGCGAATTTCCCTGTTAAAATGGCGCACACTTGAGCTCGGGGTCGTGGTTATTCCGCGGGCCTGTTTTGAGCCGAACTGACAGGGTTTGCCGAATAATGAAACGTAACCAATCCAGCCGCGGTTTTTTCTCAGGGCTCGTGCTGACAGCGATCGTCTCGTTGCCGGCTCCTGCTGCAGCATCTGCTTTCGAGTCATCGCTTCTGGCCCGGCTCGCAGGTGTTGCCCCGGCACTGAACATTGAGGTTCTGCAGCGGGCGCTAAGGGCGTCTGCATGCGCTGTCAGCAACGGCGTGGTGATGCCGGAACGGCTGGCAGTTATTGATTTTTCGCTCCCTTCCAGTGAAAAGCGGCTGTGGATCTTTGATTTGCAAAGCGGTGAACTCGTGCTTCGGGACCTGGTGGCGCATGGCAAAAATTCCGGCAACCTGGAATCTACCGCGTTCTCCAATATCGAAGGCAGTCACCAGTCCAGTATTGGCCTGTTCAGAGCGAGCGAGTCGTACCGCGGCAAGCACGGTTATTCCCTGCGGCTGGATGGTCTGGAGCCGGGTATCAATGATCTGGCCCGACAGCGGGCCATCGTTATCCACGGAGCCGACTATGTGAATGACTCCTGGGTCCGGGATTATGGCCGCATCGGCCGGAGCCATGGCTGCCCGGCGGTGGATCAGCAGGTGATCAGGCAGGTGGTGGACAATCTCAAGGGCGGCCAGCTGGTCTTTAAGTACTATCCGGATCAGCAGTGGCTGCAATCGTCCGGCTACCTGAATTGCGACACCGGGCGCATGGCTAGCGCATCGGGGCAGGGTGCAGACCGAAGCTGATCAGACCTTGATCAGGCGGTCAAAAAGTTGGAAAAAAGTGGTTGACGACCGCGAACGAATCCGTAGAATACGCCTCCGTTGTCGGCATCAAGCCAGCAGCGTAAAGCGGGAATAGCTCAGTTGGTAGAGCACAACCTTGCCAAGGTTGGGGTCGCGAGTTCGAATCTCGTTTCCCGCTCCATATTCCGGAAACCCGGCCCTTAAAACGGCCGGGTTTCTTCGTTTCCGGGCCAGCCAATTTCCGCGCTTCCGGGGTGAACTCGGGTATACTCTGTGCCCGTGCTTTTCATTTCCGCTGCCCGTGGGAGCCATTGTGCGAGTCCATTCCCTGTTTCTCTACCCGGTCAAATCGCTTGCCGGGATCCCGGTGTCTTCGTTTGCCATGGACGATTTCGGCCCGCAGGGGGATCGTCGCTGGATGATTGTCGACAGCGAACGTCAGTTTGTCACCCAGCGTAATTATCCGGAGCTGGCACGGGTTGCCACCTCGATGGAGCGGGAGTGTGTTACGGTGGCTATCCCCGGTGAGGGTGAGTTCCGGTTGCAGGCGACTGACACAGGGGTTCGTGTCAGGGTGTGGCGGGACTGGGTGAAGGCCACCTGCGGGGCCGAAGCCGCATCGGCGGCGTTGAGCCGTTTCTGTGGTATTGACGTCCGGTTTGTGTATATGCCCGGGAATAGCTTTCGCAGGGTGGATGCCGGGCGCGTTTCTGACGCACGGCGCGTGAGTTTTGCAGATGGTTTTCCGTTCCTGGTAACTAATCTGGCCTCCCTTGAGGAGCTGAACCGGCGTCTGCCGGCGCCCGTCGGCATGAGCCGGTTCCGCCCCAACATTGTGGTGGAGGGCGCTGAACCCTGGCAGGAGGATCACTGGCGTGAACTGCTCATTGGCCAGCGCTCATTCAGCCTTGTCAAACCCTGTTCACGGTGTGTGATGACGACTGTGGATCCGCTCACCGGCGTGAAGGACGCAGGCCTGCAACCACTCAGAACTCTCGGTCAGTATCGACGCACAGCCGACGGCGTCATCTTCGGCATGAATGCCATTCACGAATCACCGGGTCGGATCAGTGTTGGCGACCCGGTCATCAACAGAATCACGGAGTAACATCAGGTGCCATTGTTATCGCTGGATGCCATTTCCCTGGCTTTTGGTATGCAGCCTTTGCTGGATCATGCCGCCCTGAACATTGAGGCAGGGGAACGGGTGTGTCTGCTGGGCCGGAACGGAGAAGGAAAATCTACGCTGCTGAAGATTGTCAGCGGCGAAGTCACCCCCGATGGCGGCGTGGTTCGCCTGGACGAGGGTGCGGTGCTGGCGGTGCTGCCGCAGAACCTTCCGGCTGATGACGACCGCACGGCCTACGAGGCCGTTGCCAGTGCATTTCCCGAAACCGGCGAGTTGCTGGCCCGCTTTCACACTTTGTCCCAGCAGGCCGACGAGGCAAGCCTGGAGGAGTTGATGAATGTCCAGGAGCGCCTGGAGGCGCTGGACGGCTGGCGGCTGGACCAGAAAGTCAGCGCCATTCTCGCCCAGTACCGGGTTGATCCCGAGCAGCGACTGAACACGCTGTCCGGCGGCTGGCAGCGCAGGGTGTTACTGGCGAAAGCTCTGGTGGCGGAGCCTGATATTCTTTTGCTCGACGAGCCCACAAACCATCTGGATGTCCCGGCGATCGCCTGGCTGGAAGAGGCGCTCGGCCAGTTCCGGGGCGCGATGCTGTTTGTCAGTCACGACCGCGCCTTCATTCGCAGCATGGCAACCCGGATTGTGGAGCTGGACCGCGGAAAGTTGGTCAGTTTTTCAGCGACGTACGACAAGTATCTGGAGTTGAAGGAAAAAGCGCTGGAGGAAGAGGAACGCCAGAATGCGCTTTTCGACAAGCGTCTCAAGCAGGAAGAAGCCTGGATTCGCCAGGGCATCAAGGCACGGCGAACCCGCAACATGGGGCGGGTCAGGGCGCTGAAGGCGATGCGGGAAGAGCACCGTCAGCGGCGCGTTCGCGGCGGAACGGCAAGTTTTGCGGTCGAGGACGCCGCCCGCTCCGGCAAGCTGGTTGTTGAAGCGCGGGACGCCGGGTTCCGCTATCCGGATGGTTGTCCGGTGATCAGTGACATGAACCTGACCATCTTGCGGGGTGACAAAATCGGGCTGGTGGGTGAGAACGGCACCGGCAAAACCACGCTGGTCAGGCTGTTGCTCGGGGATCTGAAACCGACCGAAGGCAGCATCCGGCTTGGCACCAACCTGGAGGTGGCTTACTTCGATCAGCTCCGGGGCGAGCTGGATCTGGAGCGCAATGCGCTCGACAACCTGTCCGAAGGGCGGGAGTTCATCGAGATCAATGGTCAGAGCAAGCACGTGCTGGGCTACCTGCAGGAGTTCCTGTTCAGTCCGCAACGAGCGCGTTCGCCGGTCAGCGTTTTCTCCGGCGGGGAACGAGCACGACTGTTGCTGGCGAAACTGTTCAGTAAGCCGGCCAATATCCTGGTGCTGGATGAGCCCACCAACGACCTTGATGTGGAAACGCTGGAATTGCTTGAAGCGCAGCTGGTGGAATTCAAGGGCACGGTAATTGTGATCAGTCACGATCGGGAGTTTCTGGACAACGTCGTGACCGATACCATTTTCCTCGATGGCAGTGGCGCTGTGCGGGAATACGTTGGCGGGTACACCGACTGGCGACGCCAGGGCGGCGCGTTCCCGGCTGAGCAGAAAACAGTGCGGCCGGAAAAGCCGGCAAAGCCTCAGAAGGCAGTGGAACCGGAAAAGAAAAATGCCGGGGCTGTGGCCGAATCCACAAAAACGAAACCGGTTAAACTCAGTTACAAGCTTAAGCTTGAGCTTGAGGAATTACCGGGCAAAATTGAGGCTCTGGAGAATGAGATCGCTGCGTTACAGGCGAAAATTTCTGACCCGGAATTTTATTCAGGCCCACCGAACGAAGTCTCGGCTACTCTGGAAGCGTTGACGGAGACGGAATCCCGTCTGGAGCAGGTTATCGAGCGGTGGATGGACCTGGAAGAACAGGCCAATCAATGAACGTTAACTACAATTTCAAGTTTCAGGATGGGCGGCAGGTGGAGTTCAGGGTCACTGACCAGCCTGCCCAAGTCGTATCCCCGTTGCCTTCGTGGACGCGCCTGGAGCACTGCCAGTGCTCCAACTGTCCGCTCAAGCCGGCAGATTCCCCTAATTGCCCCGCCGCTACCGAGATTCTTCCGGTGGTCAACGAGTTCCAGGCCGAGGATGCGTACCAGAAGGTCGAGGTGTCGGTCACTGACGATCGCCGCACCTATTCCAAGAGCACAGCGCTGGAGGAGGCTCTGCGATCGCTGTTGGGGCTGAAAATGGCGACCAGCGGTTGCCCGGTGCTGGGTGAGCTCAAACCAATGGCAGTGCACCACCTGCCGTTCGCCAGTACCGATGAGTTCATCATGCGCAGTGTGTCCCATTACCTGCTTCAGCAATACTTTGCCAAACGCAACCATCGGGAACCCGACTGGGAGCTCAAAGGGTTGGTAGAGCGGAATCAGCGTCTGCAACTGGTCAATCAGGCCCTTTGGCAGCGCATTCACTCCGTCTGTAAAGGCGACAGCAACCTCAAAGCGCTGCTCAATTTCTTTTCGATGGCCTCCAGTGTCAGTTTTTCGCTGGAAAGTCAGTTGCGAAAACTGGAAAGCAAGATGGAAGGCGGCGCTGAATAGCACCTGACACGTGGGACCCGGCTCGCTTTCACTCGAACCGGGGTTCCGCGGAATCAGTGGATGCGCACAGCGAGCACGTCGCACTCGGTGCCATGCAGGACACCGTTGGCGGTTGAGCCAAGCAGTAACTGAAAGCCCTTGCGCCCGTGGCTGCCAACAATCACCAGATCCACGCTGTGTTCCTTGGCGAGCCGATGGATTTCCGACTCAGGCCTGCCAACGGTGACGATCTGGTGCTCTTTACTAACGCCGTACTGGTCACCATAAGCCGTGAGCTGCTCGTGGGCGGCCTTGTCGAGCTGATCCTGGAGCTCCGTCAGATCCATCGGGATGTCACCACCGTAGGCGTAACCCACGGGTTCAACCACATGGACCAGAAGCAGCTGGGCACCGTGGGCCTTGCTGACCTCCATTGCCTTGTTCAATACCTGTGGCGCTTCCTCGGTGAGGTCTATGGCAACCAGCATTTTCTGATAAGTCGACATCGCATTGCTCCTTCGCGAACAGAGTGTTTTTTACAGCATAACAATGAAATCAGGATAGTCGAGCAGGTTGACCGCGGTAGTGATCGGTATCAAGAACCGAAGCGGTCTGGCAGGCGCGGAGTGGGAGGTCGGGGCCGCCGGAACGCGGCCCCGGACAATCAGGCGTTGGCCTGCAGCAGCTCGATCGTGGTGGAGAGCCCCTGAAGGATACCTTTGGAATAACGGTCAATCACGAACGACACGTTGTTGTCGTTGTAGTTGATGTAGGAGCCGCGGATAAACTGCCACTTGGAAGATACATCGTCCAGGGCGGATTTCAGCTGACCCTCACTTGCGCCCTTGGTGATCTCTCCGAGCAGCGTATCGAACTCAAGCGCTTGTTGATCAAGCGACTTGTCGCTGGAGGAGCCCTGAAACGTCTGCGATACCGTGGAGTGGGTCCGGGCCGAGTATTTGGCCATCATCTGTGCCAGGGTAATGGCGGCCGATCGGGCCGCTTCCACGCGCGGGCTGGTGGAGGTTTCACTGCTTTCCTGGGCGATCTGGTACAACTCTGTGGCCATTTCGCTGATTGTTGTTGCCTGGTTCGCCATGTCGGACACCAGGCGCAGATCCGGATAACCAGTGTTGCGCACGTCGTTGATGTTGTCGCGCATCAGGTTCTTGAAGGTGTCGAACTCCTGATTGAGAGACTCCACTTCATCATCGCTGAGGACGTCAGCGGTGCTTTCGGCCAGATCGTTCATCGAGGTGTTTGCCATGTTGATACTGCCGACAATTTCGTTGAGGGTGTCCGTATCGCCATTGGCACTGAAACGGTAATAGGCATCCAGGGCCAGATAGTTGCTGACGCGGAAGCTGTGCAGATCCGCAAGAAATCCGTCTCCGGTTTCTTCTGCCCGGGCCGTGAGGGAGGTAAGGGCAAGCAGAATCAGGGCTGCCACCAGTGAGCGTACCCGCAGGCGAGCGTCTTTCATCGGATATGTCTCCGTACATGGGTGTTATTATTGTGGACTAAAGTCTCAAACCGAAGGTAAAGTAACTGGGCCGACCGATCAAGCGGTTTTACAGCCTGCACCCCGGGCAATTGTAAAGAACTGACAAATTTGCGTGACGAAGTTCCGGTTTCTTGGTCGGGCCCGGATGTACCGCACTGAAAAAACAACAAATCCCCATAACGAACTTCCCGGTGCCTTCACGGAGAGTGAAGAATTTTGCGCCGTTTCTTCCAGAAACAAATTGACAAATGAGCCGTTTTTTTTCATCGTGTGCCCTCCCGATTCAAACGACTGTATGAATTTTGAATCGATTTATCGGGCAGTGACCGAAATCTCGCTGCATCCGCAGGCGTTCGTCAACTTCGTGTAACAGGCGGAACGTTTGCAGGCAGTTCCAAACACAGACTGGAGATCAGTTGATGATTTACGAAGGTAAAGCCATCACGGTTAAAGAGATCGAAGGCGGGATCGCTCAGTTGGACTTTGACTTGCAGGGCGAGTCTGTCAACAAGTTCAACCGTCTCACCATCGAAGAACTGGGCGCCGCAGCTGACGCACTCAAATCCCAGAAGAACCTGAAGGGCCTGGTAGTCACCAGTTCCAAGGACAGTTTCATTGTCGGTGCTGATATCACCGAGTTTACCGAGCTGTTTGCCGGTTCCGAAGAAGACCTCGTTGCCAACAACCTGAAGGCAAACGATGTGTTCAACGCTATCGAAGACCTGCCATTCCCCACCGTTACCGCGATCAACGGTATTGCGCTGGGCGGTGGTTTCGAGATGTGTCTGGCCACTGACTACCGTGTTATGGCGCCGAAGGCCAAGGTAGGGCTGCCAGAGGTCAAGCTTGGCATTTTCCCGGGCTTCGGTGGCACTGTGCGCCTGTCCCGTTTGGTGGGTGTGGATAACGCCATCGAATGGATCAGTGGCGGTACCGAGAACCGCGCTGATGCAGCGTTGAAAGTAGGTGCAGTTGACGCTGTAGTCGAAGCCGACAAGCTGGTAGCGGCTGCCGTTGCAATCATTGAACAGTGCAACGAAGGCAAGCTGGACAACAAAGCCCGTCGCGAAGAAAAGAAAGGCAAGATCAAGCTCAATGCCATGGAAAGCATGATGGCGTTCGAGATCTCCAAGGCGTTCGTCGCTGGCAAGGCTGGCAAGAACTACCCGGCGCCGGTGGAAGCCATCAAGACCATGCAGAAGCATGCCGGCATGACCCGTGACAAGGCCATCGAGGTTGAAGCCAAAGGTTTTGCCAAAATGGCCAAGACCAACGTCGCGGCTTGTCTGGTGGGTCTGTTCCTGAACGATCAGGCACTCAAGAAGAAAGCCAGTGCCTGGGAGAAAGAAGCCAACGATGTGAAACTGGCAGCGGTTCTGGGCGCCGGTATCATGGGTGGTGGCGTGGCTTATCAGTCGGCACTGAAGGGCACCCCCATCATCATGAAGGACATCAACCAGGACGGTATCGCCCTGGGTCTGAAGGAAGCCAAGAAGCTTCTGTCCAAGCGTGTTGATAAGGGCAAGATGGACGCCGGCAAGATGGCCGACGTACTCAACAGCATTACTCCGACCCTGAACTACGGTGATTTCAAGAACGTAGACCTGGTAGTCGAAGCGGTTGTCGAGAACCCGAAAGTGAAGGATGCGGTGCTTCGTGAGACCGAGGATGCCGTTCGCGAAGACGCGATTCTGACTTCCAACACCTCCACCATTTCCATCGATCTTCTGGCCAAGAACCTGAAGCGTCCGGAAAACTTCTGTGGCATGCACTTCTTCAACCCGGTGCACATGATGCCTCTGGTTGAGGTTATCCGTGGCGAGAAGACCTCAGATCGTGCGATCGCTACCACCGTTGCCTACGCCAAGGCCATGGGCAAGACGCCGATCGTTGTCAACGATTGCCCGGGCTTCCTGGTCAACCGTGTTCTGTTTCCGTATTTCGGCGGTTTTGTGAACCTCGTGCGTGACGGCGCCGACTTCCAGCAAGTCGACAAAGTCATGGAAAAGTTTGGCTGGCCCATGGGTCCGGCGTACCTGCTGGACGTGGTTGGCATGGATACCGGCAAGCACGCGGGTGAAGTAATGGCCGAAGGCTTCCCGGACCGGATGAAGCATGAAGGCACCACCGCCATTGACGTGATGTTCGATAACAACCGTTACGGACAGAAGAACGACAAGGGCTTCTACAAGTATGAACTGGACCGCAAGGGCAAGCAGAAGAAGGTTGTCGACGAAGAGACCTACAAGCTGCTTGAACCGGTTGTTCAGGGTAAGAACGACTTCAGCGAAGAAGACATCATCGCCCGTATGATGATTCCTCTGTGCCTGGAAACCGTTCGCTGCCTGGAAGACGGCATTGTCGAAGATCCGGCAGATGCTGATATGGGCCTGATCTTCGGCATCGGCTTCCCGCCGTTCCGTGGTGGCGCCCTGCGCTATATCGACGACATGGGTGTAGACAAGTTCGTCGAACTGGCAGACAAGTTTGCAGACCTCGGTGCTTTGTACCATCCGACCGAGAAGCTGCGTGAAATGGCCAAGACTGGCGAAAAGTTCTTTGGCTAACCCTGAACGAGATTTCCGAACGGAGAAAGATCTATGAGCCTTAATCCGAGAGACGTTGTCGTCGTCGATTGCGTGCGGACTCCGATGGGTCGTGCCAAAAATGGTTGCTTCCGCAATGTGCGTGCCGAGACTCTGTCTGCCGCGTTGATCGAAGCACTGTTTGAGCGCAACCCGAAGCTCGACCCGAAAGAAGTTGAAGACGTGATCTGGGGCTGTGTAAACCAGACCAAAGAGCAGGGCTTCAACGTGGCGCGTCAGATTTCACTGCTGACCCGCATTCCGCACGAGTCTGCGGCGCAAACTGTAAACCGTCTGTGTGGTTCCGCGATGACCGCGATCCACACCGCCGCTCAGGCGATCCAGACCGGCAACGGTGATGTGTTCGTGATCGGTGGTGTTGAGCACATGGGTCATGTGCCGATGACCGCTGGTTTTGATCACAACCCGGCTGCATCCAAGTACACCGCCAAGGCGTCCAACATGATGGGCCTGACCGCGGAAATGCTGGCTAAAATGCACGGTATCACCCGTGAGCAGCAGGATGAGTTTGGTGCACGGTCGCACCGCCTGGCCCACGAAGCGACGGTAGAAGGCCGCTTCAAGAACGAAATCGTTCCCATCGAAGGTCACGATGAGAATGGCTTCAAGGTGCTGATCGAGACCGACGAAACCATTCGTCCGGAAACGACCGCTGAGTCCCTGGGCCAGCTGAAGCCGGCGTTTGATCCAAAGAACGGTACCGTCACTGCCGGTACCTCTTCCCAGCTGACCGATGGCGCTGCGGCCATGGTCCTGATGTCTGCAGAGCGTGCAGAAGCATTGGGCCTGAAGCCGATCGCCAAGATCCGCAGCATGGCGGTTGCCGGCTGTGATCCCGCGATCATGGGTTACGGCCCGGTTCCGGCGACCAAAAAGGCGCTCAAACGTGCAGGCCTGAAAGTCGAAGATATCGACTTCTGGGAACTGAACGAAGCGTTCGCGGGTCAGTCCCTGCCGGTCCTGAAGGACCTGAAACTGCTGGGCGTGATGGAAGAGAAAGTGAACCTGAACGGCGGCGCGATTGCTCTTGGCCATCCGCTGGGCTGCTCTGGTGCACGTATCTCCACCACCCTGCTGAACGTTATGCAGGCCAAAGGCGGTAAGCTTGGTGTTTCCACCATGTGTATCGGCCTGGGCCAGGGCATTGCGACAGTCTGGGAGCGTCTCTGATTCGCTAGGCCGAATCGGTAACGCTTTCCTGAAGGCCCGGCAATTGCCGGGCCTTCCTGTTTATGCTTCATTTAAAAAAAGCGGGTATGAATCCGAAGAATGGGTTGTCTTGCTTTTGTTGACCCTGTAAAACAATGCACCTATACAATGCTCCGGCTATTCCGAGTTTTCTAGCCGACTGATTTTACAGCGAGTTTACGGTTTGCTGATTTATTAACCGATTATCGCCAAGGATACAGATCTCCGATATGGGTAAAAGTCTCGTTATTGTCGAGTCGCCTGCGAAAGCGAAGACCATCAACAAGTACCTGGGCTCAGACTTCATCGTCAAGTCGAGCGTTGGGCACATTCGTGATCTTCCGGTCAGTGGTAGTGGCTCTCAGTCAGATCCCAAAGAGCGCGCGAAACAGGCGGCGATAACGCGCAAGATGAGCCCGGACGAAAAGGCGGCTCACAAGAAGCGCAAAGCCCGCGAGCAGCTGGTGGCGCGGATGGGCGTCGATCCGGATCAGGACTGGAGCGCCCGCTACGAGATCCTGCCGGGCAAGGAGAAGGTTGTCAGTGAGCTCAAGCGCCTGGCGAAATCCGCAGATCATATCTACCTCGCGACGGATTTGGACCGTGAGGGTGAGGCGATTGCCTGGCACCTTCAGCAAACCATTGGTGGTGAGCCGGACAAATACCGCCGCGTGGTGTTCAATGAAATCACCAAGCGGGCCATTCAGGCGGCGTTCGAGGATCCGGGTGCGCTCGACACCAACCGGGTGAATGCTCAGCAGGCGCGGCGCTTTCTCGACCGCGTTGTGGGTTACATGGTGTCGCCGCTGCTGTGGGCCAAGATTGCCCGTGGGTTGTCAGCTGGTCGTGTTCAGTCAGTCGCGGTACGGCTGATCGTCGAGCGTGAGCGCGAGATCCGCAAATTCATCCCCGAGGAATTCTGGCAGTTGCATGCCGATCTGGGAGCAAAGCAGGCCAAAGAGCCGGTTCGCTTCGAGGTGACCCGTTTTCAGGACAAGCCCTACCGCCCGGTTAACGAGCAACAGAGCAGCGAACACGTAGAGCGCCTGAAGGAAGGCTCGTTCCGTGTGGCCAAGCGGGAAGACAAGCCAACCAGGTCACGTCCCTCGGCACCGTTCATTACCTCGACGCTGCAGCAGGCTGCGAGCAACCGCATGGGCTTCAGTGTCAAGAAGACCATGATGCTGGCCCAGCGGCTATACGAGGCCGGTTACATTACCTACATGCGAACAGACTCAACCAACCTGAGTCAGGACGCGGTGGCCAGTTGCCGGGATTTCATCACGAAGCAGTTCGGCGATCGCTTCCTGCCGGAGAAGCCGCGGGTTTATGGTAGCAAGGAAGGCGCTCAGGAAGCCCACGAAGCGATTCGGCCGACCGAAGTCAGTCGCAGGCCAGCCGATATAAGTGGTCTCGAGAAAGACGCTGAGAAGCTCTACGATCTGATCTGGCGACAGTTTATTGCCTGCCAGATGGCGGATGCGGAATTCCTGAGCACATCGATCGTGGTTGCCAACGGCGACTATGAGCTGCGCACCCGCGGCCGCATCATCAAGTTTGAGGGGTTTCTCAAGGCCGCGCCCCAGTCCGCCAAGAAAGACGAAGACGTGGCGCTACCGGACATCCAGGTCGATGAGACCCTCGATCTGGCCAGGCTCGATCCGACCCAGCACTTTACCAAACCCGCGCCGCGCTTCACGGAAGCCAGCCTGGTCAAGGAACTGGAAAAACAGGGCATTGGTCGTCCGTCGACCTACGCTTCCATTATTTCCACGATTCAGGATCGCGGCTACGTCAGGCTCCAGAATCGACGTTTCTACGCCGAAAAGATGGGTGAGATTGTCACTGAGCGGCTGTCCGAATCATTCCCGAACCTGATGGACTTCGATTTCACTGCGAAGATGGAGGATGAGCTCGACGATATCGCCGAAGGCGAGGTGCAGTGGAAGAAGGTCCTGAATGACTTCTACGGCCGCTTCCGCAAACAGCTCGAAACCGCCGAAAGCAGTGAGGACGGGGGGATGCGAGCCAATACTCCCACCGAAACCGACATTCCGTGCCCGACCTGCAGTCGCCCGATGCAGATACGCGTGGCCAGTACCGGGGTGTTTCTGGGCTGTTCCGGCTATTCATTGCCACCCAAGGAACGCTGCAAGACCACTATTAACCTGGTGTCAGGGGATGAAGTGGTCAGTGCGGATGATGACGTGGAAGGTGAGGGCGAGTCTCGCTTGCTGCGCAAGAAGCGTCGTTGTCCGAAATGTGGCACTGCCATGGACAGCTATCTGGTGGACGAAGGCCGTAAACTCCATGTATGCGGCAATAACCCTGACTGCTCCGGGTTCGAAGTGGAAACCGGGACCTTCCGTATCAAGGGGTACGAAGGGCCGACGCTGGAGTGTGACAAGTGCGGCTCGGAGATGCAGCTGAAGACCGGTCGTTTCGGCAAGTACTTTGGCTGTACTAACAGCGAGTGCAAGAACACCCGCAAGCTGCTGAAGAGTGGCGAGCCGGCACCGCCCAAGATGGATCCTGTGCCGATGCCGGAACTTCAGTGTCAGAAGGTAGACGACACCTACGTGCTGCGGGATGGTGCTTCTGGCCTCTTCCTGGCGGCCAGCAAGTTCCCCAAGAACCGGGAAACCCGGCCACCGCTGGTGATGGAGATCAAGCCGCATCGCAAGGAGATTGATCCGAAGTACGATTACCTGATGGACGCGCCAGAGCGTGACCCTGAGGGAAATCCGACGGTGATCCGCTTCAGCCGCAAGAGCAACGAGCAGTACGTCATGTCCGAAAAAGAGGGCAAGGCGACGGGCTGGTCTGCGTGGTATGTCAACGGAAAGTGGCAGCCCAAGGAGAAGTAGCCGGCGGGGCGCCCCTCATTGCGGTCCCTTTCTCGTGAGTGGAAGGGGGCCGCGAGCGGGGGCAGGGTATGACCGTTACCGGAACTTTCTCAGGCGCTGGATCAGGGATGAGGTGTCCCAGCGATTCCCACCCATGGATTGCACGTCCGCATAGAACTGATCAACCAGTGCTGTGACCGGCAGCGAGGCATTCACTTTGCGTGCTTCCTCGAGACAGATCCCCAGATCCTTGCGCATCCAGTCGACCGCGAACCCGTAGTCGAACTTGCCGTCGATCATGGTTCCCGAGCGGTTTTCCATCTGCCAGGACTGGGCTGCACCCTTGGAAATCACGTCGACGACTTTGCGCACATCCAGGTCCGCCTGTTCCGCGAAATGCAGCGCTTCGGACAGGCCCTGAACCAGCCCTGCAATCGCTATCTGGTTGACCATTTTGGTTTTCTGACCGCTACCGGCGGGCCCCATCAGATTCAATGCTCGTGAGTAATGCTCCAGAACCGGGCGGGCGCGCTCGAATACCTCCGGGTCGCCGCCGCACATGATGGTGAGCTGGCCGTTGTCCGCCCCTTGCTGGCCGCCAGAGACCGGCGCATCAATAAAGCCCTGTTTGCGCCTGGCAGCGCAGGCGGCAAGCTTTCCGGCGATGCCGGCGGATGCCGTGGTGTGGTCCACCAGAATGGCGCCTTCAGGGGCACTGGCAATGATGCCGTCCTCGCTCAGGTAGATGGCCTCCAGATCCTTGTCGGCGCCGACGCAGGTCAAAACAATATCGGCGTCATTGACGGCATCGTTGATGGAGTTGCAGGCGTTTCCGGGGTATTCCCCAGCCCAGGTTTTGGCTTTCGGGAGGGTGCGGTTCCAAACCTTGACGTGAATGCCAGCTCGGGCCAGGTGTCCGGCCATCGGGTAGCCCATCACGCCGAGTCCGATAAAAGCCGCTCTGATAGTCATGCATCATCTCCCGCTGTTGTTTTATTTGCCCTAACTTACCACACGGGCTGAACGGCAGGCATAAAAAAAGGCCGCTGAATCAGCGGCCTTTTCCGTATCCGTTGCCGGAGCTGCAGTTACTTCTTGGGGTAATCGCGAGCGTCGGAACCGGTGTACAGCTGGCGTGGGCGACCGATGCGGTAATCACCAGACACCATCTCGTTCCAGTGCGAGAACCAGCCAATGGTGCGGGACAAGGCAAAGATCACCGTGAACATGGAAGTCGGGATACCGATGGCCTTGAGAATCAGGCCAGAGTAGAAGTCCACGTTCGGATACAGTTTGCGCTTGACGAAATACTCGTCTTCCAGCGCAATTTTCTCCAGTCGCTGGGCGATCTTCAGCAGCGGGTCATTTTCCAGGCCGAGCTCGGTCAGGACTTCGTGTGCGGTTTCCGCCATGACCTTGGCGCGCGGGTCGAAGTTCTTGTATACGCGGTGGCCAAAGCCCATCAGGCGGAAGGGGTCGTCTTTGTCCTTCGCCTTGGCAATGAATTTCTCGATGTTCTTCTCATCACCGATTTCCGCGAGCATATCCAGAACCGCTTCGTTGGCCCCGCCGTGTGCCGGGCCCCACAGAGCGGCAATGCCGGAGGCAATGCAGGCATAGGGATTGGCGCCTGTGGAGCCGGCAAGACGTACAGTCGACGTCGAGGCGTTCTGCTCGTGGTCTGCATGCAGGATGAAGATCTTGTCCATGGCTTTCGCCAGGATCGGGTTCGGCTTGTACTCTTCGCACGGTACGCCGAACATCATCTGCAGGAAGTTCTCGGAATAGGAGAGGTCATTGCGCGGATACATGAACGGCTGGCCCAGGCTGTACTTGTAACACCAGGCAGCGATGGTCGGCATCTTTGCAATCAGGCGGTGTGCGGTGATCTCGCGCTGCTCCTGATTGGTGACGTCCATCTGGTCGTGATAGAAAGCGGAGAGGGCGCCGACCACGCCGCACATGATCGCCATCGGGTGTGCATCACGGCGGAAACCCTGGAAAAAGTTCCGCATCTGGTCGTGAAGCATGGTGTGGTTCTTGATGGTGTCGTGGAACTTCTGGTTTTCCTCGGCTGTGGGCAGCTCGCCGTGCAGCAGCAGGTAGCAGACTTCCAGGTAATCGGAGTGCTCCGCCAGTTCCTCTATCGGGTAGCCGCGGTGCAGGAGAACACCGTTTGCGCCGTCAATGTAGGTAATCTTTGATTCACAGGCCGCCGTGGAAACGAAGCCCGGGTCATAGGTGAAAACGCCTTCCTGGACGAGGCCTCGTACGTCGATAACGTCAGGGCCGACGGTGCCTGAGTAAACCGGTAGCTCAATGGACTTGTCCCCCACCGAGAGCGTGGCTTTCCTGTCGGTCATGGTGCTCTCCTATTTATCAGCTTTGAAAGCTTTATCTACGTTTATAGATGCGCTTGGAAGGCGCGTATTATCGCAAAACTGGCGGCAAAATATAGGGCGTTGGCTTTTTTTGTCAATGCATGGGGCCGGAAAACCCGATATTTGACAAATGATGTAAATGAGGGAATTCCCGAATACGGCTGTACCCGGGTTCAAATTGAATTTGTCAATCATCCATATAGCGGGTGCGGGCCCGCTGTTTACGGGCACTGGGCGAAGTTGCGCGTTTGTAATTAAGGGGGGTACTCCTTATAATCCGTAGCCCGGAATCGGGGATATGCCTTGCCTCAGCGCCTTTGAAGTCTGGGCGCGCTTGGTGTGGTCTCCCTCCTGAGCCAATCGTGTGCGGGTTTCGCCGGCACGCTGATCCATTACATACCAACCATCCGCATCGGTCTGTCCGGCCGCCTGTGGAACCAAGAGAGAGTGTGAGAGCGCTGTGAATAGCAAACGACCAGTTAATCTCGATCTCGGCAAGTTTCATTTTCCACTGCCAGCCATTACGTCCATATTGCACCGTATCAGCGGCATCATCATTTTTGTTGGTGTTGCGTTTCTGCTTTACGGACTTCAGCTTTCCCTGTCCGGGGAAGAGGGCTTCAGTCGCGTCAATGAACTGCTGAACAGCTTCCTGGCGAAGCTGATCATCTGGGGCATTTTGTCTGCTCTGCTGTACCACCTGGTTGCAGGTATCAAGCACCTACTGATGGATATGGGCATCGGAGAAGAGCTTGAAAGCGGCCGTCTCGCCGCGAAAATCACGATTGTGGTTTCCGTTATTCTCATTGTTCTGGCTGGAGTCTGGGTATGGGCAGCGTAAATAGCGTAACGAATCTCGGTCGCAGTGGTGTCTTTGACTGGCTGATCCAGCGTGTCACGGCCTACGTACTGGCTCTGTACACGCTGTTCCTGTTGGGTTTCATGGTATTCAGTGATGTCAACTACGAAACCTGGTCCGCGCTGTTTGCACAGACCTGGTTCCGCATCTTCACCCTGCTGGCGCTGCTGTCTCTTGGCGCTCACGCGTGGGTAGGGCTCTGGACCGTAACGACCGATTACATCAAGGCCATGGCGCCGCGTTTCCTGGTTCAGGCGGTGTGTGGTCTGGCCATGTTCGTGTATGTGGTCTGGGGCATTCAGATTCTTTGGGGGCTTTAATCGATGGCTAATATCAAGACCATGTCTTACGACGCGATTGTTATCGGTGGCGGCGGTGCCGGTATGCGAGCGGCCCTGCAGCTGACCGAGTCCGGCGTTAACACCGCGTGTATCACGAAAGTATTTCCTACCCGTTCGCACACGGTTTCAGCCCAGGGCGGCATCACCTGCGCCATCGCAAGTGCCGACCCCAACGATGACTGGCGCTGGCACATGTATGACACCGTCAAGGGCTCCGACTATATCGGTGACCAGGATGCCATCGAATATATGTGTTCCGTGGGTCCTCAGGCGGTTTTTGAGCTGGAGCACATGGGGCTGCCGTTCTCGCGCACCGAGCAGGGGCGCATCTATCAGCGTCCGTTCGGCGGCCAGTCCAAAGGGCCGGATAATCCTGCCCAGGCAGCCCGCACCTGTGCGGCTGCTGACCGTACCGGTCACGCATTGCTGCACACCCTGTATCAGGCCAACCTGAAAGGCGGTACCACCTTCCTGAACGAGTGGTATGCAGTTGATCTGGTCAAGAACAGCAAAGATGAAGTGGTTGGTGTTGTCGCCATCGAAATCGAGACCGGTGAAGTGGCCTACATCAAGTCCAAGGCAACGGTACTGGCTACCGGTGGTGCCGGCCGCATCTACGCGTCCACCACTAACGCACTGATCAACACCGGCGACGGTATCGGTATGGCGCTGCGCGCAGGTTTCCCGGTCCAGGATATGGAAATGTGGCAGTTCCACCCGACCGGTATTCACGGTGCTGGTACGCTGGTAACCGAAGGCTGTCGCGGTGAGGGTGGCTATCTGATCAACGCCGAAGGTGAGCGCTTCATGGAGCGGTATGCTCCGAACGCCAAGGACCTTGCCGGTCGTGACGTTGTTGCCCGTTCCATGGTGATCGAGATTCTTGAGGGTCGCGGCTGTGGCCCCGAAAAGGATCACGTCCTGCTGAAGCTGGACCACCTTGGTGAAGAGACCCTGAACCTGCGTCTGCCGGGCATCTGTGAACTGTCCCGTACCTTTGCCCATGTGGATCCGGTGAAAGAGCCGATCCCGGTCGTTCCGACCTGTCACTACATGATGGGCGGTATTCCCACCAACGTGGGCGGCCAGGCCCTGACCCAGGATGAAAGCGGCACTGACAAGCCGATCCCGGGCCTCTTTGCCTGTGGTGAGGCGGCATGTGTATCGGTGCATGGTGCCAACCGTCTGGGCGGCAACTCGCTGCTGGATCTGGTGGTGTTCGGTCGTGCAGCCGGCCTGCACATCGAAGAGCAACTGCGCGGCGGTTTCGAAGTAGACGGCGCCAGCGAAGACGATATCAAGCGTGCCATGGCCCGCCTCGATCGTCTGAACAGTGCTTCGGAGGGTGAAAGTGTCGCTGAGGTTCGCAAGGACCTGCAGAACTGCATGCAGCTGTATTTCGGCGTTTTCCGTGACGGCAACAGCATGGAAGAAGGTCTGAAGAAGCTTGAGGCTATTGGTGAGCGTGTTCGCAATACCAAGCTGGCAGACACCAGCAGCGCCTTCAACACCGCCCGTATTGAAGCGCTTGAGCTCGACAACCTGTATGAGGTGGCTCTGGCAACGGCGATTTCGGCGTTCGAGCGTAAGGAAAGTCGCGGTGCCCACGCCCGCAACGACTTCACCGAGCGTGATGATGAAAACTGGCTGAAGCACTCCGTGTACTTCCCGCTCGAGAAGCGTGTCGGCAAGCGTGATGTGAATTTTGCGCCGAAGACCGTGGATACCTTCCAGCCGAAGATCCGGACTTACTAAGGGGGACGCACAACATGTTGGTAAGCCTTTATCGCTATAACCCGGAAACGGACAACGCACCCTACATGCAGGATGTGGAACTGGAACTTCCGGAAGGCAAGGACCTGATGGTTCTGGACGTCCTCAATCTGCTGAAGGAAAGGGATCCGTCCGTCGCCTATCGTCGCTCCTGTCGCGAGGGTGTTTGTGGTTCTGATGGCATGAACATGAACGGCAAGAACGGGCTGGCGTGCATCACGCCCATGTCCCAGGTGGTCAAGAATAACAAGCTGGTCCTGCGCCCGCTGCCGGGCCTGCCGGTAATTCGCGACCTGGTGGTGGACATGAGTCTGTTCTACAAGCAGTACGAGAAGGTCATGCCGTACCTGGTGAACGACAAGCCGGCGCCGGCCATCGAGCGCCTGCAATCGCCGGAAGATCGGGAAAAGCTGGATGGCCTGTACGAGTGTATTCTCTGTGCCTGTTGTTCCACTTCGTGCCCGTCGTTCTGGTGGAACCCGGACAAGTTCATCGGTCCGGCGGGTCTGCTCCAGGCCTACCGCTTCCTGGCGGACAGCCGGGACACGGCGCAGGCGGAGCGTCTCGCCAATCTGGATGACCCGTTCAGCGTGTTCCGCTGCCGGGGTATCATGAACTGTGTCAGCGTTTGTCCGAAAGGCCTGAACCCCACAAGGGCTATCGGCCACATTCGGAATCTTCTGCTTCAACGGGCGACATAACAGCAGAAAATTCAACAAACGCTATACTGTTCGGATCAGGTTAGCACCCGGAAGGCCCTGCAACGACGCAGGGCCTTCAACCAAAGGCTTATAGTCAAAAGTCTTACCAGGGTGCACACTACGCAAGCCGTGACGGGAGCTTACCCAGCTTTCTCACGGCTTTGCTGAGTACAAAAACCACCGGGGAACGGAAAACATCCATGCTGGGTGTGGTGGCCATAGTCGATCCCGTAAAAACCCGTATTGACTGAGATTTACCCCTGGCCGACCATATCGAGCTCCCCCGCACCAGCCCAAGGTGAGCTATTCAAAATGCACGAAAGCATCATGGAGCAGTTATGGCAGACGTCCCACCTGCAGGGTGGCAATCTTGCCTATGTTGAACAGCTTTTTGAAACCTACCTGACAGACCCGAATGCCGTTCCTGAAGAATGGCGCAGCTATTTCGACAAGCTTCCCAGTGTTGACGGCTATCACGGTCGCGACATTGCTCACTCTTCCATTCGCGAACAGTTCGAGCACATCTCCCGCAATCAGCGTTTCCTGGCCAGTAGCGGCGTACCAGCCAGCGTGACCTCAGACGCTGACAAGAAACAGATTCGTGTCCTTCAGTTGATCAACGCTTTCCGGTTCCGCGGCCATCAGGAATCAAAGCTTGATCCCCTGGGAGTCTGGCAGCGTCCGAAGGTGGAAGATCTCGACCCTTCATTCCATGAGCTGTCCGACGTTGACCGCGATCTGGAGTTTCAGACCGGTTCTCTGAGCTTCGGCTCGGAGACCATGAAGCTGGGCGACATCATTGAAGGTCTGCGCCAGACCTATTGTGAAAGCATCGGCGCCGAGTACATGCATGTGGTCGACACCCGCATCAAGCGTTGGTTCCAGCAGCGCATGGAGCCGGTTCGCTCGCGTCCGGCGTACGAAGCGAAGACCCGCAAACATGTCCTGGAGCGCCTGACGGCAGCGGAAGGCCTGGAGAAATATCTGGGTTCCCGTTATCCGGGCGTGAAGCGGTTTGGTCTGGAAGGCGGCGAAAGCCTGATTCCCTGTCTGGATGAGCTGATCCAGCGTGCCGGCTCCTATGGCGCCAAGGAAATCGTTCTTGGTATGGCCCATCGCGGGCGTCTGAACGTGCTGGTCAACACCCTGGGCAAGAACCCGAAAGAGCTGTTTGACGAATTCGAAGGCAAAAAACTGGCGGATTCCGGCTCCGGCGACGTGAAGTACCACCAGGGTTTCTCATCCAACGTGATGACCCCGGGCGGTGAGGTCCACCTCGCTATGGCGTTCAACCCCTCGCACCTTGAGATTGTCTCTCCGGTGGTTGAAGGTTCGGTTCGCGCTCGCCAGACCCGCCGTAATGATAACGACGGCACCCAGGTTGTTCCGATTATCATGCACGGGGACGCGGCGTTTGCCGGCCAGGGCGTGGTGATGGAAACCTTCCAGATGTCCCAGACCCGGGGCTACGGAATTGGCGGTACGATTCACATCGTCATTAACAACCAGGTCGGCTTCACCACCAGCAAGCAGGAAGATGCGCGCTCCACTGAATACTGCACCGACGTTGCCAAGATGGTTCAGGCGCCGATTCTGCACGTTAATGCGGATGATCCCGAAGCGGTGATGTTCGTCACTCAGATGGCGATGGACTACCGCAACGAATTCAAGCGCGACGTAGTGATTGATCTGGTCTGCTACCGTCGCCGTGGGCATAACGAGGCGGATGAGCCGGCGGCAACCCAGCCGGTCATGTACGAGAAGATTCGCAAGCTGAAAACCACCCGCGCGCTTTACGCGGATGTGCTCATCGCCGACGGGGTAATCTCCGAAGACGAAGCCAAGCAGATGGACCTGGATTACCGGGACGCACTTGATAAGGGTGACCACGTGGTCAAGTCCCTGGTCAAGGAGCCGAACAAGGAGCTCTACGTAGACTGGACGCCTTACCTCGGGCACGAGTGGACCGCCAAGTGCAAATCCAGTGTGGCGCTGAAAACCATCCAGAAGCTGGGCAAGAAACTGACCCAGGTGCCGGAAGGTTTCAGCATTCAGCGCCAGGTGTCCAAGATCGTATCCGACCGCGAAAAGATGACCGCCGGTGCGCTGCCCATTAACTGGGGTTACGGCGAAATCATGGCGTACGCCACCTTGCTGGAAGAGGGTCACCCGATCCGCATCACCGGTCAGGACGTGGGGCGCGGTACCTTCTCTCACCGCCACGCGGTTCTGCACAATCAGAAGGACGGTTCAACCCACATTGCCCTTGAGCACCTGTACGACGATCAGCCAAAGTTCGAGATCTACGATTCGCTGCTGTCCGAAGAGGCGGTAATGGCGTTCGAGTACGGCTATTCAACCACTGCACCCAAAGGTCTCGTGGTCTGGGAAGCGCAGTTTGGTGATTTTGCCAACGGGGCCCAGGTGGTCATTGATCAGTTCCTCACCAGTGGTGAGCACAAGTGGGGCCGCCTGTGTGGCCTGACCCTGTTGCTGCCGCACGGCTACGAAGGGCAGGGGCCCGAGCACAGCTCGGCACGCCTTGAGCGCTTCCTGCAGATGTCTGCAGAGCACAATATCCAGGTATGTGTGCCGACCACGCCGTCGCAGGTGTTCCACATGCTGCGTCGCCAGGTCAAGCGCCCGCTGCGCAAGCCGCTGGTGGCGATCACGCCGAAGAGCCTGCTGCGTCACAAAGAGGCAACGTCCGATCTGGACGACCTGACCTCAGGCACATTCCAGACCGTGCTTCCGGAAAAGGAGCCGACCGATCCGAAGAAGACGACCCGCCTGATTCTGTGCAGTGGGAAGGTTTACTTCGATCTGCTTGAGAAGAAAAAGGCCGATGAGCGGGACGATGTTGCCATTGTGCGCATCGAGCAACTGTATCCGTTCCCGGGCGACGATCTGGACGAACTGCTTGCCCAGTATCCCAAGCTCAAGCATGTGGTGTGGTGTCAGGAAGAGCCGATGAACCAGGGCGCCTGGTACTGCAGCCAGCACCACATGCGTAATGCATTGCATCGGAAGAACAGCAAATTGTACCTTCAGTATGCCGGCCGTGACGCCTCCGCTGCACCTGCGTGTGGCCATATGTCCGTGCACATTGAAGAGCAGAAGAAACTGGTTAACGACGCGTTCGAAATCTGACGAGCTACCGAACTAAGGATCCGAGATGTCAACTGAGATTAAAGCCCCCGTTTTCCCAGAGTCGGTCGCAGAGGGCACCGTCGCGACCTGGCACAAGCAGCCGGGTGAAGCCTGTTCCCGAGATGAACTGATTGTCGATATTGAAACTGACAAGGTGGTTCTGGAAGTGGTTGCGCCGGCAGACGGCGTTATTGAAGAGGTGTTGAAGGGCGAAGGCGATACCGTCGAAAGTGGTGAAGTCATCGGCAAGTTCAAGGAAGGGGCAGCCGGTGAGTCCAAGCCTGCAGAAAGCAAGCAGGAGAGCAAGAAAGACGAAGCGCCGAAGGACGAATCCGCCAGCGATGCCCCGTCCGGGGAGGCCATTCTGAGCCCGGCGGCCCGCAAGCTTGCCGAAGAGAATAACGTTGATCCGAACGCCGTGAAGGGTACCGGAAAAGACGGCAGAGTTACCAAAGAAGACGTTCAGAATCATGTGGATAGCGCGAAGTCTTCAGGTTCTGCTTCAAGCGTCAAGCCGGCCGGTGAGATGCCGCAGGTCGATGTGGCTTCCGGCGAGCGCCCGGAGAAGCGGGTACCGATGACCCGTCTGCGCGCCAGCATCGCCAAGCGTCTGGTCAATGCGCAGCAGACCGCTGCCATGCTGACCACGTTCAACGAAGTGAACATGGCGCCGATCATGGAGCTGCGCAAGCAGTACCAGGACAGCTTCGTGAAGCGTCATGGTATCAAGCTCGGTTTCATGTCGTTCTTCACCAAGGCGGCCACGGAAGCACTCAAGCGATTCCCGGCTGTGAATGCCTCCATCGATGGTAATGACATGGTGTACCACGGCTATCAGGACGTGGGCGTGGCTGTGTCCACCGACCGTGGACTGGTGGTTCCGGTGGTACGTGACGTCGACGCACTGGGTCTGGCTGACATCGAGAAGAAGATTGTCGAATACGGTACCAAGGCCAAAGACGGCAAGCTGGCCATCGAAGACATGACAGGCGGCACCTTCACCATCACCAATGGCGGCATTTTCGGTTCGCTGATCTCCACGCCGATCCTGAACCCACCGCAGACAGCCATTCTGGGTATGCACAAGATTCAGGAACGTCCGATGGCGGTGAATGGCAAGGTTGAGATCCTGCCGATGATGTACCTGGCGCTTTCCTATGACCACCGCATGGTTGATGGCAAGGAAGCGGTGCAGTTCCTGGTAGCGATCAAGGAAATGCTTGAAGACCCGGCGCGTATTCTGCTGGACGTCTGAGCTGACATTTAACGAATCGGAAAACGGGATCAACTATGTCTGATAAGTACGACGTCATTGTCATTGGTGCGGGCCCCGGCGGCTATGTGGCAGCAATCAAGGCCGCACAGCTCGGGCTGAAAACCGCGTGTGTGGAGTCCTGGAGCTCTGAGGACAACAAACAGGTACTCGGCGGTACCTGTCTGAACGTGGGCTGTATTCCTTCCAAGGCCCTGCTGGAAATTTCTCACAAGTATGAGGAAGCCAGCCACGGCTATGAAATGCAGGGCATCATCGCCAAGGATGTCAAAATCGACATCGCCAAGATGATGGAGCGTAAAAGCGGTATCGTGAAGCAGCTGACCGGCGGGATCGCGGGTCTGTTCAAGGCCAACGGCGTGACCTCTATCCACGGCCACGGCAAGCTGATGGCCAACCGCAAAGTGGAAGTGACGGACAAAGACGGCAACAGCCAGACCTACGAAGCCGAGAACGTCATTATTGCGACCGGCTCCAAGCCGATCGAGATTCCCCCCGCGCCATTCGATGGTGATTACATCGTCGACTCCGAGGGGGCTCTGGAATTTACCGAAGTACCCAAGCGCCTCGGCGTGATTGGTGCCGGTGTAATCGGTCTCGAACTGGGCAGCGTCTGGGCCCGCCTCGGGTCGGAAGTAACCGTGCTTGAAGCCCAGGATACCTTCCTGCCGGCGGTTGACCAGCAGGTGGCCAAGGACGCCCTGAAACAGTTCCAGAAGCAGGGGCTGAATATTGTCATGGGCGCCCGCATGACCGGGGCGGAGATCAAGCGCAAGCTGGTTAACGTCAGCTACGAAGACAGCAAGGGCAAGCAGGAAGCGAAGTTCGACAAGCTGATTGTCGCGGTCGGCCGCCGGCCTTACACCGACAACCTGTTGTCCGAAGATGCCGGTGTGCAGATGGACGAGCGTGGGTTCATATTCGTGGACGACAACTGCAAGACCGAGGCGCCCGGTGTCTGGGCAGTGGGCGACGTGGTTCGCGGTCCGATGCTGGCTCATAAGGCTTCCGAAGAGGGCGTTATGGTGGCCGAGCGTATCGCCGGTCACAAGCCGCAGGTAAACTACGACTGTATCCCCAACGTGATCTACACCTCGCCGGAAGTGGCCTGGGTCGGTAAGACCGAAGAGCAACTGAAAGCGGAGGGTGAGGAGTACAACGTGGGTACCTTCCCGTTTGCGGCGAACGGTCGTGCAATGGCCGCCAACTCCGCTTCCGGCCTGGTCAAGATCATTGCGGACGCCAAGACCGATCGTATTCTGGGCTTCCATGTGGTCGGCCCACAGGCTTCTGAAATCGTGGCCCAGGGCGTGATTGCCATGGAGTTCGGTTCCAGTGCCGAAGATCTGGCCCTGACCTGTTTCGCGCACCCGACTCTGTCGGAGTCTGTGCACGAAGCCGCTCTGGCCGTAGCAGGCGGCGCGATTCACATCGCTAACCGTCGCAAGAAGAAGTAACGCAACACCGGAATCGGGGCGCCAGTTTGGGCGCCCCGCTGCCATCATAACGGCAGCTTTCCGGGCGCGTGACCGGCAGGTGAAGGCGATCCCTGGCCTGCCAGAACGAATTCGCGTCAGGGGCACCAAAGGCGGTGCGCCAGCGGGTTCATTTCCGTAC
The DNA here is from genome assembly GCA_051750305.1 of Pseudomonadota bacterium. GTDB lineage: Bacteria > Pseudomonadota > Gammaproteobacteria > Pseudomonadales > Oleiphilaceae > Marinobacter. The sequence goes on from JBNJJM010000009.1 coordinate 88,300, forward strand.
GTGGTTATCCTCCATCAAAAGACGGGACATTAACTATGAATTTGCACGAATATCAGGGCAAGCAGCTGTTCGCTGAATATGGCCTGCCAGTATCCAAGGGCATTGCCTGCGATACTCCGAAAGAAGCAGTCGACGCGGCCGGTGAAATCGGCGGTGACGCATGGGTGGTCAAGGCTCAGGTGCACGCTGGTGGCCGTGGTAAGGCCGGCGGTGTAAAGCTGGTCAAGAGCAAGGACGAAATCCGCGAGTTCGCCGAGAAGTGGCTGGGACAGAACCTGGTCACCTATCAGACGGACGAACATGGCCAGCCGGTCAGCAAGATTCTGGTTGAATCCCTCACCGACATTGATCAGGAGCTGTACCTCGGTGCCGTGGTTGACCGTGGCACTCGTCGTATCGTGTTCATGGCTTCCACCGAAGGTGGTGTTGAGATTGAGCAGGTTGCCGAGGAAACCCCGGAAAAGATCCTGAAGGCAGAAATTGATCCGCTGGTGGGTGCGCAGCCATATCAGGGCCGCGAACTGGCCTTCAAGCTGGGACTGGAAGGCAAGCAGATCGGACAGTTCACCAAGATTTTCCTGGGCCTGGCCAAGCTGTTTGAAGATCGTGACCTGGCGCTGCTGGAGATCAACCCGCTGGTCATCACGCCGGCCGGTGACCTGCATTGCCTGGATGCCAAGATCGGCGTGGACGGCAATGCGCTGTACCGTCAGAAGAAGATTCACGAGATGCACGACCCCTCCCAGGAAGATTCCCGGGAAGCGGAAGCGGCCAAGTGGGAACTGAACTACGTCGCCCTGGAAGGCAACATCGGCTGCATGGTCAATGGTGCCGGCCTGGCCATGGGTACCATGGACATCATCAAGTTGTCCGGTGGTCAGCCTGCGAACTTCCTGGACGTTGGCGGCGGTGCAACCAAAGAGCGCGTTTCCGAAGCGTTCAAGATCATCCTGTCTGACGACAACGTGCAAGCGGTTCTGGTCAACATCTTCGGTGGCATTGTGCGCTGCGACATGATCGCAGAAGGCATTATCGGTGCGGTCAAGGAAGTCGGCGTCAAGGTCCCTGTCGTTGTGCGCCTGGAAGGTAACAACGCCGAGGTTGGCACCAAGGTTCTGGCTGACAGTGGCCTGAACATCATCGCCGCCACCAGCCTGGCGGATGCCGCAGAGCAAGTCGTTAAAGCCGCAGGGGGTAAATAATGAGCATCCTGATTAACAAAGACACCAAGGTCATCTGCCAGGGCTTTACCGGCGCACAGGGTACTTTCCACTCTGAGCAGGCCATTGAGTACGGCACCAAAATGGTTGGTGGTGTCAGCCCGGGTAAGGGCGGCACCGAGCATCTGGGTCTGCCGGTGTTCAACACCGTGCGTGAAGCCGTCGAAAAGACCGGTGCGGAAGCCACGGTTATCTACGTGCCCGCTCCGTTCTGTAAGGATGCCATCATTGAAGCCGCCGACGCTGGTATCCAGCTGATTGTGTGCATCACCGAAGGCATCCCGACCATCGACATGCTCTATGCGAAAGAATACGTCGATCGCAAAGGCGTGCGCATGATCGGTCCGAACTGTCCGGGTGTGATCACGCCGGGCGAGTGCAAGATCGGTATCATGCCCGGTCACATTCACAAGCCGGGTAAAGTGGGCATTGTTTCCCGTTCAGGCACGCTGACGTACGAAGCGGTCAAGCAGACCACGGACTTCGGCTACGGTCAGTCTACCTGCATCGGTATCGGTGGCGACCCGATTCCGGGCTCCAACTTCATCGATATCCTCAAGCTGCTGCAGGAAGATCCGCAGACTGAAGCCATCGTGATGATCGGTGAGATTGGTGGCACGGCGGAAGAAGAAGCCGCCGCGTTCATCAAAGAGAACGTCACCAAGCCGGTGGTGTCCTACATCGCAGGTGTTACTGCACCTCCGGGCAAGCGTATGGGCCATGCTGGCGCCATCATTTCCGGTGGCAAGGGCACAGCAGACGAGAAGTTTGCTGCTCTGAACGACGCCGGTGTCAAAACCGTGCGCAGCCTGGCTGAAATCGGCAAGGCGCTGAAGGAAGTGACCGGCTGGTAAATACCAGAACCGGTCCAGAAAGCCCCCGGGTCAGCCGCAAGGCGCCGGGGGCTTTTTTGTTCCGTTTCCGCTGGCTTGTGCCGGTTTTTCAATGGCTTCTTAACGCCGGCGCCACATAAGACTATAATGCCCGGTCAGCCTGCTCTAAGATGGGCTGACTTTATATCACCAGAAGGAGTTCATGCTTTGAGTTCTGTAGATTCCCAGCAACGGGTTTTGTCCGGAATGCGTCCTACCGGCAAGCTTCACCTTGGCCACTACCACGGTGTGCTGAAAAACTGGGTTAAACTCCAGCATGAGTATGAGTGCTTCTTCTTTGTTGCCGACTGGCATGCACTGACCACCGATTATGAAGACACCTCGGGCATCGAGAACAGCGTCTGGGATATGGTTATCGACTGGTTGGCGGCGGGTGTCAATCCGGGCTCGTCCACCATGTTTATCCAGTCACGGGTGCCGGAACATGCGGAACTGCACTTGTTGTTGTCGATGATTACCCCGCTGGGCTGGCTGGAGCGAATTCCCACTTACAAGGATCAGCAGGAAAAACTGCGCGAGAAAGACCTGGCGACTTATGGCTTTCTCGGTTATCCGCTGCTGCAGAGCGCAGATATCCTGATGTACCGCGCCGGTAAGGTGCCCGTTGGGGCGGACCAGGTGTCCCACGTGGAAATTACCCGTGAGGTCGCCCGGCGTTTCAATCACATCTACGGACGTGAGCCCGGCTTCGAAGAGCAGGCTGAAGGCGCCATCGTGAAAATGGGCAAGAAGAACGCCAAGCTCTACCGCACTCTGAAGAAGCGCTACCAGGAAGAGGGTGATATGGAAGCGCTGGAAACGGCGCGGGCGTTGTTGAAAGAACAGCAGAATATTTCCCTGGGTGACCGTGAGCGCCTTTATGGCTACATCGAGGGCGGCGGCAAGGTCATCCTGCCGGAGCCCCAGCCATTGCTGACCCCGGAATCCAAAATGCCGGGGCTGGATGGGCAGAAAATGTCCAAATCCTACAACAACTACATCGGTTTGCGGGAAGACCAGGATTCCGTGGCGCAGAAGGTCCGTACCATGCAGACCGATCCCCAGCGCGTACGCCGGACCGACCCCGGCGATCCCGAAAAATGCCCGGTCTGGGGCATGCACAAGATCTACTCCGACGCTGACACCAGAGCATGGGTGGACACCGGGTGCCGCAGCGCGGGCATCGGCTGCCTGGATTGCAAGAAACCGCTGATCGACGCCATTATTGAAGAACAGCGGCCGCTCCACGAACGCGCGCGCGAGTATGAGGGCAATCCGGATCTCGTCCATTCCATCATTGAGGAAGGGTGCGAGCAGGCCCGGGATGCAGCGCGGGATACGCTTGAAGAGGTGCGCACAGCCATGGGGCTGAATTACCGTTAACTCGGCTGAACCGGAGGTTCGCTTTCGGACGCTGGAGACCTTATGACCGATGACACCGTGAGCACATCGCCGGCCGAACGGGCCGAGGAAACGCCGTCGTCGGCAGATGGGCAGGTGCCGCTTGCCCTGGTATCCGGCAAGCCGGTGGTGGATCTGCCGCGGGATCTCTACATTCCGCCCGATGCACTGGCGGTGTTCCTCGAGGCGTTTGAAGGGCCACTGGATCTGCTGCTGTACCTGATCCGTCGCCAGAACATGAACATCCTTGATATTGATGTCAGTGAGATTACGCGTCAGTACATGGACTATATCGGCGCAGTGGAAGCCATGCGTTTCGAGCTGGCGGCGGAATACCTGGTGATGGCTGCGACCCTGGCTGAGATCAAGTCGCGGATGTTGCTGCCGCGTCAGGACAGCGACGACGAAGAAGAAGTGGATCCCCGTGCCGAACTGATACGACGGCTGCAGCAATACGAGCGGTTCAAGAAGGCAGCTGAAGATCTGGATGCATTGCCTCGTCTGGAGCGTGACAATTTTGCAGGCTCCGCCGCATTGCCCAGGCTACCCTCCAGCCAGCCTCATCCGGACGTGGAAATGTCGGAACTGTTGTTGGCGCTGCAGGGGGTTCTCAAGCGTGCGGATCTGTTCACCAGCCACCATGTGGAGCGGGAAAAGCTGTCAACCCGGGAGCGGATGTCGGCGATCCTCGCGGTGCTGCAGGGTGACCGGTTTGTTAACTTCGAGAGCCTGTTTACCCCGGAAGAAGGACGGCTTGGGGTGGTGGTAACATTCCTGGCAACGCTGGAGCTGGTCAAGGAGCAGCTCATTGAGGTGGTCCAGGGCGAAGTGCTGGGGCCGATTCATGTCAGGGCCAGAGCATCCAGTTAGACACCTCAGCAGTCGGATAAAAGAATGCTATGAACGACGAGAACCTGCGGAAAATACAGGCGATTACTGAAGCCGCGTTGCTGGCAGCCGGAAGACCCATGTCACTGGAACAGCTCCGGGAGTTGTTCAGTGAGGATGAGCGCCCGGCGCGTCAGGTGATGGAACATGTGCTGGTGCTGCTCGAAAACGCCTGTGAAGGCCGCGGGTTTGAGCTGAAAAAGGTCGCCAGTGGGTACCGGCTGCAGGTTCGCGAGGAATATGCGCCCTGGGTTGGTCGGCTGTTTGAGGAAAAACCCCAGCGGTATTCCCGGGCGCTGCTGGAAACCCTGGCCCTGATCGCCTATCGCCAGCCCATTACCCGTGGCGAGATTGAAGACATCCGCGGTGTGACGGTAAGCAGCAATATTGTCCGTACCTTGCTGGAGCGAGAATGGGTGCGGGTGGTCGGTCATCGTGATGTGCCGGGCCGGCCTGCCATGTACGCCACCACACGCCAGTTTCTGGATTACTTCAACCTGTCGGGTCTTGATCAGCTGCCGCCCTTGTCCGAGGTGCGGGATCTGGAGGAAATAGGCCGGGAAATTGAAAAGAACATGCAGGCGGAGATCGAGTTCGAATCCTCTGCCGGCAACGACGATGACGGCGCCTCTGAACCGGCGCCCGACACTGATTCGAATCAGACACTTCACTGATGCCAGGGGCATCAGCCCAGTTGAAAGGATAAGTACATGGCGTCAGAACGCCCCGGGAAGCCAGGAGCAAAGACCTCCGGCCCCAAGAAAGCACCCGCTGTATCAGGCGAGCCCGAGAGAATCCAGAAGCTGCTTTCCCGCGCCGGTGTGGGTTCGCGGCGGGAAGTGGAAAGCTGGATGGAGGCTGGTCGCGTAACGGTTAACAATCAGCTTCCGGAGCCCGGTCAGAAGGTCACCGTCAATGATCGCATCGAACTGGATGGCAAGCGTCTGGACCTGACCTCCGGGTCCGAGGTGGTCAGGCGGGTACTGATCTACAACAAGCCCGAAGGCGAAGTCACCACCCGTCGCGACCCCGAAGGTCGCCCTACGGTATTCGACCGGCTCCCGCGGCTCAAGGATCACCGCTGGATCTCCATCGGTCGACTGGACATCAACACCACCGGGCTGGTGCTGTTCACCACCGATGGAGAACTGGCGAATCGCCTGATGCATCCGTCCCGTGAGATTGATCGGGAATACGCGGTGCGGGTGTTTGGTGAAGTCGATGACGACATGCTTAAACGCCTGATGGACGGAGTCCTGCTGGACGATGGCATGGCCAAGTTCTCAGACATCTCTCCCGCCGGTGGCAGCGGCATCAACCGTTGGTTTCATGTCACACTGCTGGAAGGCCGGAACCGTGAAGTCCGTCGCCTCTGGGAGTCCCAGGGGGTGCGGGTGAGCCGACTCAAGCGCGTGCGTTACGGACCAATCTTTCTACCGAGTCGTCTCACGGTCGGCAAGTGGGAGGAGCTGGATCAGAAGGCGGTGGATCTGCTGAGCCGCTCAGTTGGGCTCGACGCCGTGGCTATTCCGGCTAAAACCCCGAATGAGCAGGCGGCCCTTGATCGCAAGCGTAATAAACAGCCGGGGCGTCCTGCGCGCAAATCCGGTGGCCGGAAATGGGATGTCGCCACTCCAAAGCCCGCGGACAGCGCTAGAAAACCCTCGCCGAAAGCCTCCGGGCGAAGCCCGAAACGCTGAACCGATCAGCTGATACTGGCAAAGACCCGGGTGCAATTACGGCCCTGGTCTTTTGCGCGGTAGAGGGCTTCATCGGCCCGGGCGACCCATTGATCCGCGGTTTCGTCCACCAGCCTCATGGCCACTCCACAACTGGCGGTAACGGATACGTCCGTATCGCCACAGTTAACGGTGATGTTTTCAATGTTGCGGCGGATTCGATCTGCCACCTCCCGCGCTTCCTGCTCGGCGGTGTGGGGCAGCAGGACGGCAAACTCCTCCCCGCCGAAGCGGTAAACCGAATCGGAATTTCTCACGGCGTTCTCCAGTTCCAGCGCCGCCAGTTTAAGGAGGTGGTCGCCGACCACGTGTCCATGGTTGTCGTTCACCGCCTTGAAGTGATCAAGGTCGCAGAGTATCAGTGAGTACTGATCCCCGTGGCGGTCTGACAGCAGGCAGGCCCGTTGCAGGGACTGATCCAGCGACCGTTTGTTGGGGACGCCGGTTAATGAGTCCGTCAATGCGGCCTGTTCTATGGAAATGAATTTGCAGGCGTTGCGAATCGGGCAGATTGCGGCGCTCAGCATCAGCTCAATGCCTTCCAGCTCCTGCTCGGCAAATCGCTGCCGGCGCTTCAGACAGAGCGTGCCGAAGAACTCGCCCTCAAGGTTCAGCCGATAATCACAGCTGTGGGGGCCACCGATGCCGGAGGCGTACACAAATTCGGTGCCACCAATGTGGTGCCGGTAACTGAGGGCGTCAAAGGGCACCACCGTCGCTATTTCCTCGGCCAGAATGGCAAGCTGGAGCTCGAGGGAGAGTGTGGTGGACAACCGTCTGGTCAGCCGGGTCAGTGGGTCGGGCGATTCGTTCCAGTCGCGATGCGCCTGCCGAAGAGCGGCAAGCTTCTGTGGCTGGGGGCCATGTGTGGCTATGGAAGGAATCTGTTTCACTGGGCAGTCGCTCTGAGTCAAGGTTTCCATTCCTAAAGCATAAACTGTGCCTGCCAGTAATATCGTATTTAAAACAAAGGCCTATAAGGTGTACCTTATTTCAATTATTGCATCGTTTCAGAATTGACACAGAAGCGTCAGATTTCCGGCATCGTTTTGCCGCCGCAAAGGGTGGTCAAAATGTCGGACAAGGGGATGGGGGCTGCCAATCCCTGTGGTAAACTTTTGCGCTTATTATCGTGCCCTCAGTACAGCTAGTGAGCGTCCAGGTTTATGAGGTTTCAGGCCCCCGAAAGTCTATCAGAGCAAATTGCCCAGCACCTTGGGCAGCGCATCATGACCGGCGATCTAAAGCCCGGTGAGCGGATTCAGGAGCTGAAGGTCGCCGGTGATCTGAACGTCAGTCGAGGCTCGGTGCGCGAAGCCCTGTTGATTCTCCAGCGCCGCCATCTGGTCGAGATCTTCCCGCGGCGGGGTGCGGTTGTGTCACGGCTGACCCCGGAACTGGTGAACAGCCTCTACGACATTTATATCGATTTGCTGTGTATGCTCGGCCGTAAGGTCATGGAGCGCTGGTCAGGTCCGGAGCTGTCCGGGGTAATCAGTCAGGCCCGGGAATTGCAGGCGGTCACCGATGCGTTGAACTCCTCTGAGGGCGATGCCGCGGAACAGGTCATTGACGCCGGTTTCGGGGTCATGCGTTATGCCTACACGCTGGTCGACAACCCGTTCCTGGAAGAGACGCTGGAAAACTTCAGACCGGCCATCAGTCGGACCTATTACGTTGCCCTCGAGAATTTCCGTGAAGAGATGACCGAAACCGGGCGCTTCTTCAGCGATGTGGCCGACGCGGCGGTCAGCGGTGACGCCGGAAAGGTGGAAACGGCGATCTGCCGTTTCGGGGAGCATCAGAGAAACCAGGTGTTGAGAATACTCAGGGAGGAGGCAACCGCCTGATATGCGGCTCAAATCCATCAAACTGGCCGGCTTCAAGTCGTTCGTTGACCCTACCACGGTTCCGTTTCCGACCAACATGACGTCGGTTGTCGGACCCAACGGCTGCGGCAAGTCGAACATCATTGACGCTGTGCGCTGGGTCATGGGGGAAAGCTCCGCAAAATACCTCCGCGGCGAATCCATGACCGACGTCATTTTCAACGGTTCCAGCGCGCGCAAGCCGGTCGGTCAGGCTTCCATTGAACTGGTGTTCGATAACAGCGATGGCTCCGCACCGGGGGAATTTGTCCGTTTTAACGAGATCTCGGTGCGCAGGCGGGTGTCCCGGGAGGGTCAGTCCGAGTACTTCCTCAACGGCTCGAAATGCCGGCGTCGCGATATCACCGACCTGTTTCTCGGCACCGGGCTTGGACCCCGCAGCTACGCCATTATCGAGCAGGGGATGATCTCCCGGCTGATCGAAGCCAAGCCGGAAGAACTGCGGGTGTATATCGAGGAAGCGGCCGGCATCTCGAAGTACAAGGAGCGCCGCCGTGAAACCGAGAACCGCATCCGCCGCACCCAGGAAAACCTTGAGCGTCTGACCGACCTGCGGGATGAGCTGGGTCGTCAGTTGCAGCATCTGGAGCGCCAGGCGGCGGCTGCCGAGAAATACAAGGCGTTCAAACACGAAGAGCGGCAGAAAAAGGCCGAGCTGACGGTTCTGCGCTGGAAGTCGCTTGATGATGATCTGCAGACCTGGCGGACCCGGATCCGGGATACCGAGCTGGAACTGGAAAAATACCTGACTGACCGGGTGAATCTGGAAACGTCGCTGGAAGCATTGCGCGACAACCATCAGGAGCGCACGGAACATTTTAACCGCGCTCAGGCACGGTTCTACGAAGCCGGCGCGGATATCGCCAGAATTGAACAGAGCCTTGAGCACCAGCGTGAACGCAGCCGCCAGACCGCCACTGAACTGGATCAGGCCATGGCCAACCAGCGGGAACTGTCGCGGGAGCTTGAACAGGACGAAGAAAAGCTCGCCGGAATTCAGGAAGAGCTGGACATGATTGAGCCAGAGCAGGAAGCGCTCGCGATCCGCGCCGAGGAATCCGGCGAGAAGCTGCAGCTGGCGGAAGACGCGATGAGCGAGTGGCAGCAGAACTGGGAGCAGTTCAGTTCCCGGTCTGCCGATGCCCGGCGCCAGGCGGAACTCGCTCAATCCCGCATCGGGTCTCTGGACGACGCCATCAACCAGCTGAAAAACCGGCAGCAACGCCTGAAAGACGAGCAGGAAGTTCTGGAGGGCCAGGTCGATCGGGCAGAGCTGGAGGCGTTGCTGGAACAGCAGGAGACACTGGAGCTTCAGCGGGAGGAAGCGGCCGAACGTATTACCGCGGTGCAGGAGGAACTGTACGAAGCCCGCCAGCACTCCAGGGATGCCGAACAGCGGGCTTCCGACTACCGCCAGCAGGTCCAGAGCCTCCGCGCATCGCTGGATTCCCAGCAGTCGCTGCTGGATGAGCAAATGGGCAGCCAGGACGATGCGCTGCAGTCCTGGCTCCATGAATTCGGGCTTGAGAACGCGCCCCGGGTAGCGCAGCAGCTTGCCATCGACAATGGCTGGGAATTCGCCGTTGAACAGGTCATCAATCGGTTCAGTCAGGGGGTCAGCGTCCCGGGTATGGACGTCCTCCATCACGCCCTGTCCGGCGCCCCGAAGGGCTTGGCACTGGTGAATACGACCGCTTCCGGGGTGGCTCACGATTCCGGGCTTGCTACCCGGGTTTCCGGGGCGTCCGCAATCACCGGTTTGCTGGCAGGTATCGATACCGCGGATTCGCTGGACGAGGCACTGGCCAGGCAGGATAGTCTGGGCGACGGCGAAAGTGTCATTACCAGCAGTGGGGTATGGGTCGCACGGGACTGGGTGCTGATGCCGGATTCGGAAGCCGGTCAGGTCGGGGTGATCGAGCGCCAGAAAAGGGTCAGTCAGCTCGCCGTAGAACTGGCGGAAGCAGAAGAGCTGCTCCGGGAGGCGACCGCCCAGCTGGACGATCTGCAGCAGAGAACCGAACGCGCAGAGGCCAATCGCGACGAGGCTCAGGGGCGCCTCAGTGACGCGGAGCGGGAGCTTGGTGGCCTGTCGTCGCAAATCAGTGGCCTGAAAGCGCGCGCGGAACAGATTGATGCCCGGCTTCAGCGTATTCGCGATGATTCCGACGACGTTGCGCTGAACCTGGAGGAACAGCAGGAACAGCTTCAGCTGGCACGGGAAGAGTGGCAGGAAGCTCTGGCCTCTTCCGAGGACAGTGAGGAGGAAAAGGAACAATTGCTGGAGCGCAGGGACAGCCTGCGGGAGAACCTGGATCATTTGCGCCAGGAGGCTCGCCATGACCGCGACCACGCCCATCAGTTGCAATTACAGTTGCAGTCGCTGAACAGCCAGAGAGACGGCCTGAAACAGACCCTTGAACGCATGCAGATGCAAAAAGAGCGCCTGGATGAGCGCCTCGAGATTCTGCGTGAATCCCGTGAGCAGGCCGAGGAGCCGATCGAAGATCTGCAGATGCAACTGGAGGGTTTGCTGGACCGGCGCCTTGCCGAAGAAGAGAAACTTGGCGTGGCCAGGGATGCGCTGGAAGAGATTGACCGGGAAGTTCGGGAGAAAGAGCAGGGCCGGAGCCGGACCGAGCACGAGGTTCAGGACATCCGTGCCCGGCTTGAGAAGCTTAAAATGGAATCCCAGGCCCTGGAGATCCGTTCCGGGAATCACATCGAGCAGCTGAAGGAGCTGGATGTGAAACTGCAGGAGGTGCTGGAGCAGTTGCCGGAAGACGCCACGGAACAGGCCTGGGCGGAGGAGCTGGAGAAGATCGGTAACCGGATTCAGCGCCTGGGCGCGATCAACCTGGCCGCCATTGAAGAGTTTCAGGTGCAGAGTGAACGCAAGACCTATCTGGATACCCAGCACGAGGACCTGATGGAGGCGCTGGAAACCCTGGATAACGCCATTCGCCGCATCGACCGGGAAACCCGTCAGCGCTTCAAAGAGACCTTTGACCAGGTCAATGGCGGTCTCCAGGCCCTGTTCCCGAAAGTCTTTGGAGGCGGGAATGCCTATCTGGAACTGACCGGTGAAGACCTGCTGGAAACCGGGGTGGCGATCATGGCGCGCCCGCCGGGCAAGAAGAACAGCACCATTCACCTGTTGTCTGGTGGTGAGAAAGCGTTGACGGCGATTGCGCTGGTGTTCTCCATTTTCCAGCTCAATCCTGCCCCCTTCTGTATGCTGGATGAGGTCGACGCGCCGCTGGATGACGCCAACGTGGGCCGCTATGCCAACATGGTCAAGGAAATGTCGAAACAGGTGCAGTTCATCTACATTACCCACAACAAGATCGCCATGGAAATGGCCGACCAGCTGATGGGGGTGACCATGCACGAGCCTGGATGTTCGCGCCTGGTATCGGTGGATGTAGAGGAGGCGGCTGCCCTGGCAGAGGCGTGATACGCTGCCTCTGGTCACGACGTCGCCAAAGATGACAAAAAAGCCATCTGGCCCGCCTGTGCGTTGTATTCATTACAGGCTTTTCTTAGAGTAGCAACGATATCCGATCCGCAAACAGGACAGCAGCACTATGTCACTAAGGGAATGGTTGATTGCCATAGGTACCCTGGTCATTATCGGCATCGTCATCGACGGTCTTCGTCGTATGCGACGGGCCCGTAAAGAATCCATGGCGATTTCTTCCGGTATGGGCGCCGACGAGCTCCAGGAATCGCCGCTTGATGAAGACCACAACCCGGAACTACCCAACGGCGGTGCCCGCACCATCTCGCGGGATACGCTGGAGGAGCGGGGCTATCTGAAGCGCGAGCGGTCGAACCGTTTTGGTAACCCGGTGCAGAAGCCGACCCGGCCGATTATCGGTGATGAAGAGCCAAAGTCTCCTTCGGAACCGTTTGATGAAGCGCATGATGACGACTGGTCCGAACAGGGCGCCCACGAACCGGATGATTTTGAAACCGGAAATACCGGATGGGGTGCGGTAGACGATGACCATGACGTAGACGAGGGCATTACCAGCGAGCCGCGTGTGGCGAGACCTGCCGACCCGCAACCGCAGTCCGGGAGCACAGTCGGCGCGGCGCAACCAGAAACGCCCCCTCCGCTGGTGACCAGTGAGGTTGAGGAAGACACCGCCCGGCGGGACCAGGCTCCGAAAGGTAATGATCAGCCGCTGGCGGGGGCGAACCGGCCCGAGGCCCGGGAAGTGATCGTAATAAACGTACTGTCCCGTAGCGGTGAGGAATTCCAGGGCCTGGCGCTGAAAAAGCTGTTTGAAGCCTGTGGCCTCGAACACGGCGACATGGACATTTACCACCGCCACGAACAGTCGGATACCACCAGCCCGGTGCAGTTCAGCGTCGCCAGTGCAGTCGAGCCGGGCACGTTCCGGCCGCAGGATATGCCAGCTTTGGCGACCCCGGGCATCAGTTTCTTCATGAGCCTGCCGGGCCCTTCCAACGCCCTCCAGGCGTTCGACTTCATGCTGGAAACGGCCCAATGTGTGGTGAGCAATATGGGCGGTGAGCTAAAGGATGAACGGCGCAGTGTGATGACGCCTCAGACCATCGAGCATTGCCGCCAGCGTATTCGCGAATTTGAGCGCAAACAGCGGTCCCAGCGCCTCTGAGGCAAGCGGCCGTGTGTTGACCGTAAAATGCCCGGTATCGACCGGGCATTTTTTTGTTGGATCCAAGGGCTTACAGGTATGAGTACAGCAAACCGGGAAACCGTTAATCGGGTAGAGGAACTGCGGCTGGCCATCAGCGAGCACAACTATCGCTATTATGTGCTCGATGACCCGCAGGTGCCGGATGCCGAGTACGACCGCTTGTTCCGTGAGCTCCAGGAGCTGGAAGCCAGCCACCCCGAGCTGGTCACCGAGGATTCACCCACCCGCAGGGTAGGTGCTAACGCCGAGACCAGTTTCGAAGAGGTGGTGCACCGTATCCCGATGCTGTCTCTGGACAACGCCTTCAGTGATGAAGAGCTGAAGGACTTTGATCGTCGCATCCGTGACCGGTTGAAAACCGATGATCTGATCGAATACGTGTGTGAGCCGAAGCTTGATGGTCTCGCCGTAAGCCTGCATTACGAACAGGGTGTGCTGACCCGGGCCGCAACCCGCGGCGACGGTTACGCCGGTGAGGACATCACCGCGAACATACGCACCATTCCTTCGGTTCCCCTGAAGCTCAGAGGTACGGAGTTTCCGGACCTGGTCGAGGTCCGTGGCGAGGTATACATGCCCAGGGCGGGTTTCGAGAAACTGAACCGGGCCCTGGCCAACAAAGGTGAGAAAACCTTTGTGAATCCCCGCAATGCCGCAGCCGGCAGCCTGCGGCAGAAAAAGCCCGCAGTCACCGCGCGGCGGCCGCTGGAGATGTGTGCCTACAGCGTTGCGGTGACGGAACAATCGATGTTACCAGCCAGCCACTGGGACAGTCTGCAGAAGGTCCGGGAATGGGGCTTCCGCATCAACCCCGAGATGCGGAAGGCGACGGGTGCGGAGGAATGCCTGGCCGCTTACCGGGAGCTGATGGAGAAGCGGGCCGAGCTGCCCTACGAGATTGACGGTATTGTGTTCAAGGTCAACAGCTTTGAGCTTCAGCAGGCTCTGGGGTTCGTGTCCCGCGCGCCGCGTTGGGCAATTGCCCACAAATTCCCGGCGCAGGAAGAGCTGACCATTATCGAGGATGTCGAGTTTCAGGTCGGTCGCACTGGTGCCGTTACCCCGGTCGCGCGCCTGAAACCGGTGTTCGTCGGTGGGGTGACCGTGAGTAACGCGACGCTGCACAATATGGACGAGATTCACCGCCTTGATGTCCGCATTGGTGACACCGTATTTATCCGCAGGGCCGGCGACGTCATACCCCAGGTCGTCAAAGTGGTGCCTGAAAAGCGCCCGGCCAATGCCCGGGAAGTCCGGCTGCCTGGCAAGTGCCCGGTGTGTGACTCCGATGTGATCCAGATTGAGGGTGAGGCAGTGGCACGTTGCTCCGGCGGCCTGTTCTGCCCGGCCCAGCGCAAAGAGGCGATCCGTCACTATGCATCCCGAAAGGCCCTCGATATCGAGGGTCTGGGAGACAAGTGGATCGATATTCTGGTGGACAAGGACATGGTGAAAACCGTGGCCGACCTGTACCGACTGAGCAAGGAAGACCTCACCGGGCTGGAGCGGATGGGGGATAAATCCGCCAGCAATCTGCTCGCCGCCATCGACAAGTCCCGTCACCCGGTACTCTGGCGCTTTGTTTACGCCCTGGGAATCCGTGAGGTTGGCGAGGCCACTGCCAAATCCGTGGCCAGCCATTTCGGTTCGTTGGAGGCCATGTCCGCCGCGGATGAAGAAGCGCTTCAGCAGGTTCCGGACGTGGGTCCCATTGTCGCCGGCCATATCCGCAGCTTCTTTGATCAGCCCCACAACCAGGAAACCATAGACGCCCTGCGGGACGCCGGTGTGCAGTGGCAGTCGGAAGAGATCACCGCCCGGCCAAAGCCGCTGCTGGGTGAAACCTGGGTGCTCACCGGCGCCTTGTCAGCCATGACTCGTGATGAGGCAAAAGAACGCCTTGAGCAACTCGGGGCAAAGGTCGCCGGCAGTGTGTCCCGGAAGACAGCCTGTGTGGTGGCGGGCGAAGCAGCCGGGTCGAAGCTGACCAAAGCCGAGTCGCTTGGCGTCAAGGTATTGGACGAAGAGGCATTCGTCGCTTTTCTGGAAGCCCAGGAAGACCGATAGCGAATCGTGCCGGGTTGTCGTGACAGGCTGGCCCGGCCTGCGAATCTGAGAACTCGCGCAGATCCCCCCGGGGCGAAATTGATTACCATGGCGTTGTTCTGTAACGGTGTGTAAAGCGGCGTGATAGCGCTCGCTGGCACCAATAATAACAACGCTTTGAAACGGACTTTTCCATGCGCGCCGATTCGCTACCACGCATTGCCTCCTCCACGGGCCGCTATGGCCTTCTGCTCGCAGTGGCCCTGATAGCTGCCGGATGTAAAACCGATACCGGACCGGACGATCCCACGGTTCTGGGGGTGCCTCCCACCGAGGCCTATCTCGGCGTGGAATATTATTACAATTTCGGCGCTTACGGTGGCGAGCGCATCCTCGACTTCTCCCTGACCAACGCACCCTCCTGGCTGGCCCTGGAAGACACCAGTAACAAGGCACGTCCGGGGATCATCATGCGTGGTGTTCCGGGCCTGACCGGTGGCAACCGCGGCGACGCGGACCTGGGCAAGCAGGAGGATATCAACCTGTTAACCACCGATGACGAACGGGTGGGGGTGCAACCATTTGATATCGAGGTCAAACGCAATCAGCTGTCACTTGAGGCGGAAACCTTTACCGAAGGTGAGGGGGCGGAGGAACCGGAAGCCCGCGACAACCGGTGTGAGGCACCGGTTGTCGATAGCAAGGGCGCCCACAGTTACGACATCAACCTGTATGATGCCGACGGGGAGTTTATCGAATCGGAACCCCGTACGTCAGAAACCAACCCGGTGTTGGTTAAAGTGCTGCTGGAGCAGCCCTCGGTCACCCGGGTGGCCGTGGCCTTCGAATTGTCGTCCAATTATGATTCTGCCACCTGTGATCAGGGGTTCTCGGGCCAGCACCAGCGCTGCGAAGGTGGGGAATCGAATCGGGACGACGCCATTATCGGCCGGGACATCGTCGCCCTCGGTAGCCAGAGCGACAGCGACAGCCGCTTGCCGGTGCCGGATTATCTGCAATACCAGGAGGATGACAGCGGCTACTACTCCAAAGGTGTCATTACTCTGGAGCCGGGCATCACTGAATGCTATATCCGCCTTGAAGTCGTCGATGATACCGTGTCGGAGGCATCGGAATCGTTACGCCTGACCCTCACTGAAATTCGTAGCGGTCTGGCGGCTCTGGGGCCTTCTGATACCGAAGTACGCTCCACCCTGGTGATTGATGACAACGAGCCTGTGGTGCGCCTGGAAACCCTGGACGGTCGGCAACGGGATGCGGTGAGCGTGGGTGAGGCGCGGGAATTTGTCGCGGTGCTGTCCGGAGAGCGTGAGGGAGCCATCTTCGCGCGCCTGGCGGAAACCGAGGATTCTATCGCCAAGGCCGGGGACTATGTTATCGAAACCCGTTCCGCCGAGGGCGAGTGGGAGGAAGACGCCACGGTGGAATTCCCGGAAGGCACCGATCGGGTCCGGTTCCGGGTCGCCATCCCTGACGACTACACCAACAGCGGCACTCTCAACGATCGCTTCCTGCTGCTTGAACTGGATCAGCAATATCAGGCCGCCCGTGAGAACTTCGCCGGTTCCGCGAGCGACGTCGAGCTGCGGGTCAACATCAACGAACTGGTGACACCGCTGGTGCTGAATGGCGCTGATGACTTTGTGCCGACGGATATGGCAGTCGGGCATGACGGCCGTCTTTTCGTGGCGGGTTACGATGACGCCAACAACGATCAGGTGCTGGTTCGAATTTTTGATCAGAAAGGCAATGTGCTGCAGGAAGTCGTGGTATCGGACGCTGGCGTGGAGCTGGACCAGCCCGATCCGGTCATCGATTTCGCCGAACGCCAGGTTACTGAGGGCACCAGCCGTGTTGAGCGTTTCGAATTTGCCGTGGCTTACAAGGCGGTGAACGATATTCCCGCCCAGACCTCGAATGGCGGTCAGGATGTGGTAGCCGGCATGTACTGGTTTGATTCTGCCATGGCTGCAGGTAGCGAATACACGGAGGTGTGGACACTGCGTACCGGAACAGCGGGCGACGATATCCCTCGCTGGGTCGGACTCAACGTGGATAACGGCGCCGTGGTCGTGGCGGGTGAGACCACTGGCCGGTGGCCCGGCGCCACCCGGGGTGGCGGGAACGACAGCTTCCTGCAGCGTATCGACACCAAAACCGACGGGGACGACCGGGTGCCAGAGCTCGCCTGGACCCGTCAGGTTGGCTCCCCTGCCGATGAAACCGTTGTTGCCGGTAGCGCCGCCACCACCAGCCCCTATCTGTTTGGCCATACGTCAGGCGCAATTCAGGGAACTGCCGGCCCCGGCGACGTGGACGGATTTTTCTTTAGCACGTCGAGTGGCGACGGTGCCATTGATGTGTATCAGGTGGGTACCGACGAGAAAGAGGTGGTGACAGACGGGCTCTATGCCGCGAGGAATGTCTGGCTGCTCGGTAACAGTGACCGGTTGTATTCAGTAGATAGACGGGAAGAGGGCGACAACGAACTCAAAGTGGTGAAAAAACTGAGTGGCGACAACGGTTTTATTCTCGGTTATTCATCCTCAGGGGCAGTGACCAGGGCGTACTCTCTGGTGGCAGCCGATGGTGCCGGTAACGAAAATTTCGCCGCGCTTCTCGAGTTTGATGACAACCTGATTGCGTCCGGCTCTACCCTCGGCGAGTTCGTGAAGGAGGCGGGAAGCGGACCTATGCAACCGATTCTAGTCCGCGTCGACCAGACCGCCTCACTGACTGAAGAGGGCGGCGAGGACGAGGACGCCAGTGAGCTCTGGCGTGTGCAGGCGCCAATTGATCAGGCCGAGATCAAGGCACTGGCGAATTACCGGGACGACGAAATCGTCGCATTGGTCAGGCAGACCGTAGCCGGCGTCGATGAATGGCGCATCTTGCTGTTTTCCGGTGAAGGGGCCCAGCTGAATTAAACCGTGCCCTGCTGGCGCCCGGCACTGGCATAGAGTTTGAGGTAATCAGTGCTGGTGACGATGCCCGAGGGCAGGCCCTTGTTATCAACAACCAGCGCGGCGTTCAGCTGGTGCGCCAGCATCAGTCGCGCCAACTGGTGGGCGTCGGTTTCCGGGGACGCGGTGAGGAATGCCGGCAGTTCCACATGCAGCAGGCTGTGGCTCATGGCGTCGGCCTGGTGTTCGTGAAGCCAGCTCAGCAGCCAGCGGAGGTCGATCAGCCCGGCCACGTTGTCCTGGGCGGTGATAACCAGATGGTGTACACCGTGTTCATCCATGGTGGATAGCGCTTCGGCTATGGTCGCGGTTGCGGGCAAAGAGTACAGGGCGGGCGTGCACAAGGTCGACACGGGCAGATAGCTGCGCTGGTCTCTGGGCTCAGCGGAGGCCGACGCACCGTACTCTTCGACCGCTCGATGATGGCCGGCGGAATAGCTGGCCTGCTGAAACTCGGCGTCTGTTATATCGCTGTGGCCGGTATTGATTCGTTGTGATTCAACCATTTCAGTGACGTCGCCCACCCGCCGGCCCCGGAACACCTCCGGCAATCGGGTCCCGACAGGTCTGCCGGGTTCACTGACAAAAATGGCCATAGACTGACTCCAGCAGGTAACGCCCTTTAGCCGTTCATCGGCCGCAGGCCTGTTTTCTTGAATTCCCTAATTTACACCATCTGCCGCCGCTGGTCTGAAGCATCGAGCCGGTCGAACGCGTTTGATCAGCGAGCGGGGCAGGCAGCCGGGCTCGCCGGTCAGGGTGTCGGCAAGATATTCCGCCAGTAACGGGGCATAGGTGAGGCCCTTGCTTCCCAGCCCGGTCAGCAGAAACAACCCCGGAAGTTCGGTACCGGGGAGGTCCGACAGGCTCCCGGCGGCTGGCTGGTAGTCGTGCGTGGTGCAGCGGAAACCGACGCGTCCCTCCAGCGGGGCGCTCTCGTCGGGGCGCTGACCTCGCCAGATTGCCGGGAGCATGGCGTGGAGCTCGCCGATGTTTTCACGCTGGCTTGCATCGCTCAGTTCCGGCATCGCGTTGTGGAGGTCAAAGGTTGCGCCGGTTACCGCGACCCCCTCACACGCCGGATTGATGTATCTTGGCCCGCATATCACGGCGGACGGGGAGTGCACGAGCTGTTCAGGCAGGTGAGTGACCTGCCCGCGAATAGGCTTGAATCGGAACCGGCCCAGCTGGTCTTCCACAGGAATCAGTGCCGGGCTCTGGTGGCCTCCGCAGATGACCACCCGGTCAGCCGCTAGCTCTTTATGCTCCGCGGAAATCAGCCACCGGTTCCCGCAGCGGGTGATGTGCTGAACGCGTGTTGAATACTGCGCGACTATTGACGGGTGGTTGCTCAGCTCATGGCAGAGCCCGGCGGGTTTCAACCACCCACTGTTGCGAAACCAGAGTCCGTCGTGTTCCACCGTAATGCCGGTCAGATCCGTGGCGGCAGCGGCAGTCACGGGCTCCACAATTTCTGGCGGGTATTGGCTCCGCTCAATGAAGCGCTGCTGCCGCTTGCGCTCCTGCTCGCCATACGCCATCTGGAAAAGCCCCGTCGGGTGCCAGCTTTTTCCCCGATAGGGCTCATAAAAACGCTGGCTGAACAGCAAGGCAGAGAGGGCAAGCTGGGTCTGCGCGTTGAATTCGACTCCAAGCTTGACGTACAGAGCGCCCTGCAGGTTGCCGGAGGCAGCGGCGCCGGGCTGGGCCGCGGCGTCGATCAGCGTGACCCGCAGGCCCCGCGAAGCGAGGTTGGCAGCCAGCAGGCAGCCGGCTATTCCCGAACCAATAATGGCGACGGACAAGGGCTCGTCTGCGTGTTGCGACGGGGTGGTGGCTGCGCCAGCCAGCTCGCCCCGGAGCATCTCGCGCTTGCGGCCGAATCCGTTTTCCTTGCTCATGCGGAAACCGCATGCTGCCAGGGCCCGCCGCACATGGCCGACTGACGTGAAGGTAGCCAGGGTGGCGTCGTTTTTGCTGTGGCTGCGAATCTGTTCCATCGCCTCGTCCAGCCACATGCTCGGGTTGACCGCCGGGGCGAAGCCGTCGAGAAACCAGGCATCTGCAAAGAATTCCAGTTCCCGCCAGGCTTCCAGTACGTCACCAAAATACAGCGTCAGCCTTACCCGCCCGCCGTCGAGAAGTAGCCGGTGAGCGCCGCGAACCAGCGGCGGGTAGTGGGCGATAAGTTGTGCGGCCAGTCCGGATAGCTCCGGCCACAGGGCCAGCGCCCGCTGAAGGTCTGCACGGCGCAGCGGGTGGCGCTCTACCGAAACAAAATGCAGGCGGGCGTGTTCCGGCGGATTAGCGCTTCGCCATTCCTGCCACGCGGCCAGAAAATTCAGGCCAGTGCCAAAGCCGGTTTCCCCGATGACAAAAGCGGCCCCGTCGGCCACTCGGGCGAAGCGCTGAGCCAGTTGATTGGGCCGGATGAATACGTGCCGGGTCTCTTCCAGCCCGTTGTCGCGATTGAAATAGACGTCGCCGAACGTTCGTGATTCAGGCACCCCATCACGCCAGCAAACGTCTGCCGCCTCGATGGCGGGGGCAACTGCTTCTGCCATCAGTCGTCGGGCTGGTCGCCGTTCCGGATAACGGTGACGCGCTCAATAATCACCGGGTCGGTGGGTACATCCGCCATGCCGCCGGAGTAACCCGTTTGCTTGCTGGCAATGGCGTCGACCACGCCCATGCCATCGGTCACCTTGCCGAACACCGCGTACCCCCATTTCTTTGGGTTATCGGTGGTATTGAGATAGCCGTTATCCACAACGTTGATAAAAAACTGGGACGTCGCCGAGTGGGGCTGACCGGTCCTTGCCATGGCAATGGTGCCGCGAAGGTTCTTGAGGGTAGCGCTGCCTTCGTTACGAATGGGCTGTTTTGTATCCTTGCGGTTCAGATCACGGTCGAAGCCACCGGCCTGAATCATGAACCCGGGAATCACCCGGTGGAAAACCGTGCCGTTGTAAAAGCCGCTTTCTGCATAGTCAATGAAATTGCTTACGGTTTCCGGCGCAACGTCGGGGCGCAGCATGAGCTCAATAACCCCTTCGGTGGTTTCCAGGCGTACCTGGGGCAGTTCACTGTTGGCCTTGGCAGAGGTTTCCGCTGCGGCGTGCTGGCTCAGGGTCAGTGACGCGAGCAGAAACAGGAAGACCTGAATCACAGAAACCGAGGGTTTTACCGTATTTGTCATTTGAATCGGGCGCACCGTGTTAGCTCCGCGAGTTATCCCTGCGATAATGCAGCGAGGTTTTGAGGTTAATCGCGATGTTAGCAGAATTTGTGGCGGTTACGGAGATTCGTCATGCGCAATGCCCGGTCTTCGGCTAACCTTTTACCGGATTGTCACACAACAACACATCACCGAGCCGCGCTGTACGGTAATCGATACTACGGATTGGAGGGAGATGGTGAAGATCCGTCAGGGTTTTGAAGAAAAATCACGGCTTGGTTTGCTACTGATCAATCGTGGCTATCTGTCCGAAAGCCAGCTTGAAGATGGCCTTCGGCTGCAACGGGAAACCGGGCAACGCCTCGGTGAGTTACTGGTGCAGGCCGGTTGGATCAGCGAGCGGGAGCTGGAGCGTGTGCTCAAGCACCAGTCCCGCTACCGCAACGCGGCGGCGTTTTTCACCATGGTCACTCTGCCGTTTCAGCCACTGGTCAGCTTTGCCGCAAGCAGCAACACGGCGCACGCGGTTCCTGCTCAGGACGCCGGGGAACTCTATCAGCAGCGCGGACTGAAGCCCCTGGACGACCAGGAGCTGGCGTCGGTCGCGGGGCAGGGCGACCAGAGCCTGATGCAGCGCATGGCGTCGGTTGGGATGATGGCCGGCGCCAGGACCAGCGACGGTGAGCAAGAGGATTCACTGACCGAGCATGCGGATGTGATGGAGGGACTCAAGCTGACCGCCAACATTTTTGTGCCGGTGCTCAGTTTCCTGGATTCGGACATGACCATCAGCGGTGTCCACTACCGTGACGATCGTCCGCGCTACCAGGTTCAGGAGGATGGCGGTCTGGTTCTGGCGTTGCCGGAGCGTATTGAGCAGATCCGCATGGACAATATCCGAGTGAGCGGAGGGCAGACGCCGCCGATGGGCAATGTCACCATCAGCGACATCCGCTTCCATCCGGATTCCAGTATGACGATTTACACCCGCTGAAGGAGCAGGGCGCTCGTGGGGGAGCGCCCGTTTCCCGGTTGACGCTCAGGCGCTGGCGAGAATGGTCCGGTTGGATACGCCGGTTTGTTCGCCGTGGGCGCCGTACAGTTTCTGCTGACTGCTGGCACCCCGGAAAATGTCGGTCAGACGAGTCAGACGCTTTTGCAAGTGACTGATAACGCGCCCGTTGTTCCGGTTAAGTTCCTGGCAAAAGGTGAGGCGCTCGTTGGCTTGCGCCCACAGCTCGGCGAGTTCGGTCAGGCCGGCACTGCGAATAAAACGTGACGGTGCGCCGCTCTCCGGCCGGTAGCCTATGGCCACCAGATGATGGATTTTCTGTTTGGCGCGAGCCCGGACCTGCTCCAGTACCGCGTTCTTTTCTGCGGTAATGGTCTCGAGAGCGCGCATATCTGAAGAGGCAAGGCAGGACTTTTCCTGCTCCAGCAGATCCGCCAGGGTTTGAAGCTGGCGGATATCCTGGGAAAGAAGGTTATTCAGTTCGTCAATTGCGGCCATGATCTACTCACCCGAAAATGCTTTTATCCATCTCAAGCATTTTCTGGGCCAGTTTCTCGGCATCAATTTTATAAGAGCCATCCGCCAGTGCGGCTCGGATCTGCTCGATGCGGTCATCGTCCATCTCGGGATAATCACCCAGCTTCTGTTCCAGCTGCTTCAGGTTTTTCGCCTGGTTGCTCAGGTTGACGTTTTCACCGCGTGCACTCTGAGACTGGCTTTTCGCCTGTTCCGGCGCTGCTGGCTGGGTATTCTGCGTTGACCCAGACTTGTCGGCCGTGGTTCTCTGGGTGTTGACCTGGCCGGGGCCAATTCCATTTAAGTCAACTGACATATCGGTACCTGCTTTACTGGTTAGCTGTACGGTGACAGCATTCGCGAATTTTACAACTGCTTATCGGCTGTTCGACTGCAAGCTTTAGAATTTTTTTACAACGAACAGATTACTTTCCTGTCATGTTTGAGGTCGTCGCCGGCAATCGTTTGCCGCAACAGGCAGGCCGCTGCCGCCGACTCCGTCTCACATCGGAATTTCCACCTGGCCGGGCGCGGTTACCCGTGCTTTGACAGTGCGTGCTGACGACAGGTTTTCAACGAGAACCTGGTCACCCACACTGGCATCGGCCATGGCTTTGCCGCGGGAATTGACCGCAAAACTGCCACGTCTGGCGGTGATGATAACATGATCGCCGCGGACGACGGCGGCGGGCGCGGTGAGCAAATCCGGAGTCATCAGCGTGCCGGCGTTCACCCCTCGTCGCATTTCCATACCAAGGAGCTGGTCCGGGTCAGTAATCACCCCCCGGCGGGTAGCGTTGACGGTTACGGACTCGGCCTTGATCAGGCCCCCGGTCAACCTTTCGCCGCGTGCCAGGGGGCGAGCGGCGACCATGCCATCGCCAACAATTGTAACGGTGGCATTGAGGAACATTCGCCATGGCCGTTCGCCGCTGCACGCAACCTGGAGCGTGGGCTGGGTGGTTTTCCACGGATCGCCACTGAAACTGACCGCCAGAGGTTTGTCGCAGGTCGCAAGAGCCAGGCGACTGTCGAGCCTGCCTGTCTTGTAGGTGACCTTATACCCCTGGTCCGACTGCTCATCGGCGAAGTTGTCCAGAAAATTGCTCGCTGCTCGCTTTATCTGGACAGCGGTCGTATCCGTCGCGAACGCCGGGGGTGCGGTTAACAGGAGCAGTGTTGCGACAAAGATCGTGATGCGCATACGCAGCGGTTTGTCCTATGCTGTCGGTGTCAGGGCAAAAATCCCGGCCAGGCTCAAGAAACCGGGGTGTCGGCCGTTACGCTCGTCTAGCGAGTCAAAAAACCGGCAGAAGCTCGTGTTCAAGCCGGCACTGACAGAAATTGAGCAAAATACATGCCGGTATGAAGCGGGCAGATGGGGGACAGGCGTAATGGCAGGGGTACTCGACAGTGTAAATCAGCGGACGCAGCTGGTGGGGCAGAACCGCCTCGAACTGCTGCTCTTCCGGCTCCGTGGCCGCCAGATGTACGGCATTAACGTGTTCAAGGTCAAAGAAGTGCTGCAATGCCCGAAGCTGTCTTCCATTCCGAACAGCCGCAGTATGGTGCGGGGCGTTGCTCATATCCGTGGCGAAACCATCCCCATTATTGACCTGGCCATGTCTATCCGCTTGCCGGGAATTAGCCAGGAGCAGCTTGCAACCAGCTTTGTCATCATT
This sequence comes from Pseudomonadota bacterium, assembly GCA_051750305.1. GTDB lineage: Bacteria > Pseudomonadota > Gammaproteobacteria > Pseudomonadales > Oleiphilaceae > Marinobacter. Next base: position 112,415 of record JBNJJM010000009.1, read on the forward strand.
ACCGAATACAATCGCAAAACCCAGGGGTTTCTGGTGGCGGGTGTCGACCGCATCGTAAACATGAACTGGGAAGATATATTGCCGCCGCCGAAAGGCGCCGGGAACGATGTGTATCTCACCGCCGTAACCAAAATTGATGATAAACTGGTTGAAATCATCGATGTAGAAAAGATTCTTGCAGAAGTTTCTCCGCTCAGGGAAGATGTCAATGAAGATATCCAGTCCCGGAGTGCGCAACGGGTGTCCGGTCACCTTCCGGTGCTGGTGGTGGATGACTCCTCGGTCGCCCGGCGACAGATTGAGCGCTGCCTGAGAGCGATCGGCATGGATGTTGTCACCCGGGATGATGGCAAGCAGGCATTGGATTATCTTAAGCAGATCACCGAGGACGGTTCCAAAGCAAGCGACCACCTGTCGTTGATTATCTCCGATGTGGAGATGCCCGAAATGGACGGCTATACCCTGGTGACGCGCTGCAAGAGTGACCCGGCCATCCGGGACACGTTCATCATGCTTCACACTTCGCTCAGCGGTGTATTCAATACCGCAATGGTGCAGAAAGTGGGGGCTGACGAATTCATGGCAAAGTTCAGTGCTGACGAGCTGGCTGAAAAAGTGATGGAAATCATCGACAGGGGGTGAGACAACCCCCTGCAGACGTTCAAACCCCTGACGCAGAGATTCAATGAAAGCGGACATAACGCCACAGGAATATGAGACCTTCAAAACGTTCCTGCAGGACGCGTGCGGCATTCTGCTTGGTGAAAACAAACAGTATCTTGTCAAAAGCCGCCTTCGCCGCATTCTGGAGGAGCACCAGCTCAACACCCTTGGCGAGCTGATGGACCGCCTCAGGCGTTCTGGCCGCAGCAATCTCCGGGAGGTGGTCATTGATGCGATGACCACCAACGAGACACTCTGGTTTCGCGATAACCATCCTTTCCGCATTCTGCAGGAAAGGCTCCTGCCCGAATTTGCTGAACGCCAGTCCCTGCAGCCCTTGAGAATATGGTCCGCCGCCAGTTCGACCGGGCAGGAACCTTACTCGGTAGCGATGATTATTGAAGAATTCCGCCGGCAGCGGCCGGGGACGTTAAGGGATGTGAAGATCACCGCAACGGACATTTCCAAAAGTGTTCTGGAAGTAGCTCGCAAGGGCGAGTACGAGATGATTGCCATCGGCCGCGGGCTGTCGCCCGAGCGGCAGAAGCAGTTCTTCACCCCCTCCGCAAGCGGCGGCTGGCAGATACGGCCGCAGATCAAAAGCATGGTCGAGTTCAAGGAGCTGAACCTGCTGGATCGCTACATGCTGGGCAAATTCGACATCGTGATGTGCCGCAATGTCCTGATCTATTTCTCGGCGGAGCTGAAAAAGGACATTCTTACTCGCATTCACGCCACCCTGAATCCGGGCGGTTACCTGATTCTGGGCGCCTCGGAATCCCTCAACGGTCTGCCCCACCTCTATGAAATGGTTCAGTGCCATCCGGGTATCATCTACAGGAAAAAATAGCTCATGCCTCTGAATGTCTGGGTGCTGGTCGCGGCTCAGGCGCTGGCGATGTGCACGGCGCCTTTCATCGTCTTTATCGGCAGTATTCAGGGCCGCATGCTTGCCCCTGCGGCGGAGTACGCCACACTGCCCGTCGGTCTGGTGGTGGTCGGCACGGTGCTGGCCATCAAGCCTGCCACCTGGCTGATGGAACGTATCGGCCGCAAGCAGGTGATGCTGCTGGGCGCAGCCATGGGAATGCTCGCCGGTTTGCTGGGTGCCCTGGCTTCCTGGCAGGGGTTGTTCCCGCTGCTGTGTCTGGCGGCAATCATCGGTGGCACCGGCCTTGCGGTGGTTCACCAATACCGGTTTGCGGCAATGGAGTCCGTGCCGTCGGAGCTGGCAGGGTCCGCCGCCGCCAGGGTTCTGCTTGGCGGGTTGGTGGCTGCCTGGCTGGGGCCCGAGATTGCCGGCTTTGGCGCTGGTGCCCGAGAAGCGTATCCATTCCTCAGTAGCTGGCTTGGTCTGGCGCTGGTGCAGATGGTGGCGCTGATCATAGTCGCGGTCGGCTATCGTGCCAAAGGCGAGTTGGTGCGCGAAGCCGCGCCCGGTGGTGGTCGGCCGCTGGCCGAGATTATCGCGAATCCGCTGGTGTGGGCCGCCATCAGCTCAGCAGCCATTGGTTATGCAGTGATGAGCTTTATCATGACTGCCACCCCGCTGAGCATGACAGAAATGTCGGGCCACGACTTTGATGATGCCAAGCGCGTTATCCAGCTTCACATCATGGCTATGTATCTACCCTCCCTCATCAGCGGCTGGTTAACCCGGGTAGTGGGCATCCCTCTGATGATGGGCGCAGGGCTGCTGGCCTATCTTGGCTGTATTGCACTGGCGGCCAGCGGGGTCAGTTTCCACCACTATCTGTCAGCGTTGCTGCTATTGGGGGTTGGCTGGAACTTTCTGTTCGTGGGAGGCACCACGTTGTTGCCGCGGGGTTATCGGGATTCGGAACGATTCCGGGTACAGGGGTTAAACGACATCATGGTGTTCGGATCCCAGGCCACCGCCGCATTATCCGCTGGCGCCATCCTGAGCTGGGTAGGGTGGGCCGGCCTGGTACTGGTGGCAGTGCCTTTTCTCGTGCTGCACGGGCTGCTGATGACCGTGTGGCTCCTGCGCGAACGTTCAACCCGGGTTGCCGACACAGGGAGAGACTGATGTTGATTGATTTTGACGGCATGGATCCGAAAGATGCCTGCCACATTCTGACCCAGACGGTTATCCCGCGCCCGGTTACGACGACGAGAATCGCCTCAGTATTGATGGCGTTGCAATTGACCCTCTCGGCCGCCTCGGGGCAGTGAGCACGTCACCTTTGGTGAGGTTCTGAGGATTCCCCGGCCCTCCTGATCCAGGAGGCGTTATTTGGCCGGTGATTCCAGGGGGAGGTGGCCGGTTTTCACCCAGATGACGGTTTCCTGATCCACAAAAGGGTGGTGCTGACTGAGGTGAGGGCTGCGAATCCAGGTTCCCTGTGGATACCGGCCGTGTTCATCGCAGAATTCGCCCGACAGCACAAAAACCTCCTCGCCGCCAAAATGGCGATGAGCCTGAAACACCTCGTTGGCCGGCCATTTCACCAGCGCCACGTGTTCATGTTCGAATTCGTGCAGGGGCATGACCTGCAGGCCGCCTGAGCCGGGGAGCCACGGCGAATTTGTGGTATCAATGCGCACCGTAGCCAGGTCCCGTTCATCAAACTGGTGCAATTTTACCAGCAGGGTACAGCCTTCGGTGCTGAACGGAGCGTGGCCGCTGCCCGGTGGGTTACGAATATAGGTGCCAGCGGGGTAGTCACCGGTTTCGTCCGAGAACGTGCCCTCAAGCACCAGAATTTCCTCACCCAGCGGGTGCTCATGACGTTTGAACGAGGCGCCGGGTTGGTAACGGACCACGCTGGTGGCGTGGCCGCGCTCTGCTTCCTCTCTGGCCAGGGGTTTTCTGAGCACGCCCCCGGCAGGGCTGGGAATCCAGTCCTGCTCAGTCGTTCTGATGACGACCCTGCGGCTAAAATCCATGTTGAGCATCGCAATCCTCATCTTCGGGTGGTGAAACGGAACCAGTCTTTACGTGCGCGGCTGAGGGCTGGATGTGTCACTTGATCAGGCCCTGAATGTTGCGGAACTGGGGGTGCTGGCAATGGCGCATCCACTCGAACGCCACCATTTCAAGTGTTACGAGCCTGGCTCCGCTCTCGCTGAGACGGTCAAGGGCGACGTCCCGGTCAAGTTCGTTGCGCGACCCCGTCGCGTCGGCCACCACCCAGACCTTGAAGCCGGCATCCACCAGGCTCAGAGCTGTCTGCATCATGCAAACGTGGGCCTCGCATCCGCCAATAACGATGTGCTGACGTCCCTCGGGGAGCGCGTCAATCAAGCCGTCGGGGCAGGCGTCGAAATGAGTCTTGCCAATGGTCTGATCACACAGTTCCCGAATTTCCGCGACGTTGTGCCCGAGTTTCTCCGGCAGCTGTTCGGTACCCAGAACCGGCACCTTGAGCAAGCCGGCTATGGTGGCCAGGGTCAGGCACTGATGAATGACCTCGCCGCCATGGCTGATTGCAGGCATCAGCTTTTCCTGCAGGTCGACCAGTATAAGGATGGATTGTTCGGCTTTCATCAACATGTCAGTGCTTCCGTCAGGGTGTGGAAAAAGTGGCTCGTGATTGGATAGTAGCCCCGAAACCGCTCAATCGTTACCCGATCCGCTGAAATCGGAAATAAATTTCAGGGTTTTTGGTTGTGACAGTTGCCAAACGCCTGAAAATTCATTAGAGTTTGCGCCCTCAAATGAGTGACGACGTCGCTGATTTGGAACAGTTTATTGGAGAGGTGGCCGAGTGGCTGAAGGCGCACGCCTGGAAAGTGTGTATACGTTAATAGCGTATCGAGGGTTCGAATCCCTCCCTCTCCGCCAATACGAAACCCCAGCGATGCTGGGGTTTTTTATTGGGTTCGAAAATCCTCGAACCCGGCGCTGCAGATCTCGGTCTCCGTCACCTGGATTTCGGAGACCCGGGCGGCCGGTGGCCCCTTGGCGCACCAGTCTTTCAACGCCTGCAGCTGATCTTCGGGGCCCTGGGCGACTACCTCGACGCGTCCATCGGGCAGATTGCGGGCGTAACCAGTCAGGCGGAGTTGCCTGGCCACCTCTTGCGTAGACGCCCGGAAGTACACCCCCTGAACCTTTCCTGTCACCAGTATGGTCCACTCTTTGTGCATCTTCGGCTCTCCCTTTCAACGCCCGCCCCATCAGCGTAGATTATGACCTGAGACTTGTATACCATGGAAACAAGTCTCGCCGGCTCAGCGTTATCAAGGATTCTGTCATTTCCAGGGAAAATGTGGCCCCAGCGATCACCTTTCTCTACGGGAGCAGTAAAATTCTTGAAAACGGTTGAAGAAAACCGGAATACCCGGGGGGTGACCGATGCCCCGGAATCCTCTGCCCTCCGCATCCAGCCTTGCGGCTGCGTTCTTGTTCTGGATAAGAATCTTTCCCGCATCGCGCAGGCGAGCGCAAACCTTGCTGCGTTCCTTGGTCAGCCTGTGGAAGACGTGCTCGGCACCTCTCCCGCCATGGTGCTGGGCAGTCGTGTGACCGGGCGGATCCGTAAAGAGCTGACGAATTGCCAGCGCCTGAGCGGCCCGACCTCGATCAAGCGAAAGGTCGCAGGCAAGCAGGTTCGCCTCCAGGTGAACGCCTTCCGCTGCGCAGACTGGGTGGTGGTCGAAATTGAGCCGGTCATTGCCCTTGGCAACCGGCGCCTGATGGGAACGGCCAACCAGTGGCTGACACAGCTGGCCGGTGCCGACAATCCCGATGATCTGATGGATATCCTGGTGCGAGGCGTTCGCGATATCAGTCGATTCGACCGTGTTGTGGTCTGTCATTTTGATGACGACGGCCATGGGGTTTTCCTCGCTGAAAGCATCGCCAAGGGACTCTCGCCGATGGTCGGCCAACGCGTCGCCGCCAGTGATTATCCACCCCAGCGTCGGGCTGGCTTCATGACACGCCAGGTGCGCAGCATTCCGGACGTCCACGCGCCGGCGATTCCGGTGGTTTCAGCGCCCTGGTTATCGGTAGCGGAGGCCGCCACCCTCAATCCGTCCGGCACCGTGCTGCGCGCACCATCCCGTATGCAGATCGGCTACCTGGAGTATTTCAGTGCCGCGGCGTTGCTCACCGTTGCCATCGTCGGCCCGTCCGGTCTCTGGGGTGTTGTAACCTGCACGGCAGAACGGGCCGTGGCGCTTTCACCTACGGTTCGGGATGCGGTCCGCAGCCTGGTTATTATGGCGACCCAGCGGCTTTTTCTGCTGAAGTCGCGACTGGAATCCCAGTACCTGCTGCGGGTGCAGGAATCGCGGGATTATCTGGTAGAGGACATGAATGCCCGAGTCTCGCCGGCCACCCTTCTGGAAAAATACGGCAGCGAATGGCTGACGCTGTTCAGGGCAAACGGACTGGTATTTCATTCCGGTGCGGAAACCGTCACCTTCGGAACCGTGCCTCCCGGCAACGCCCTCGCAACCTTGATTGAGCGGCTGACCGCAACCCGCCGTCGCGGGGCGTGGTGTACGTTTCGACTGGCCGGGGAAAAGGTCGCTGAAGGGCTGGATGTGGGCGACGCCTGCGGTCTGCTGGCGGTGGCTTTGCCGGGAGAAGATGCGTCCGGCTGGTTGATACTGTTCCGCCCCGAACACAGTCACACGGTGTATTGGGCGGGCCGTCCGGAAACCGACATCGTGGTGAGCAGGGCGGGAGCAAGCAAGGAATTCCGGGAAGCGTTCGACGCCTGGGAGGAACAGGTTCGGGGTAGCAGTGAACCCTGGAAGCGGGTAGAGCGATTGGCTGCGGTGGAAATAGCGGAAGATATGGCCTTGTTGGCGTCAGTCAGTGAGGTTACCCGCCTTAACGATATGCTGCGGGCCGAACAGGATGCACTTGCGGCGGCGAATGAGCGCCTTCACAAGATGGCCATTGAAGATTCGCTGACCGGCGCCTGGAACCGCTACCGGACCGAACAGGAAATGGACAAACAGCTGGCCAGGGCGAGCCGCCATAGCACCCCTTTCTGCGTGTTATTGCTGGACGTGGATCACTTCAAGAAGGTTAATGATAACTACGGTCATGAAGCTGGCGACGAGGCACTGAGGGTGGTCTCGGATACCGTAAGGGCCGTGCTGCGTGCGGAAGATCATTTCGGGCGCTGGGGTGGGGAGGAATTTATTATCATCGCAACCGATGCCGGCCGGGATGACGGGTACGCGTTGGCGGAGCGGGTGCGGAAGGCGATTGCAGCCGCCCCCATCAAGTCCGTGCCTGCGCCGGTCACCGCCAGTATCGGCGTTGCCTGCTGGCAGAAGGGTGATTCACGGAAATCGATGGTGGCCCGGGCCGACGATGCCATGTATCGGGCCAAGAGTGCTGGTCGCGACCGGGTGATGGCGGATGGTGAGTTAAATCCGGTTCTCGTTCCCGATGCCGGGTAAACGAAATGTAATTGAAACGATTTGGTGACGACACGCCGTGCTAAGCTATAGTTACAGCGAATTCAGATCACCGAAAACGACCGTTCAGAGCCTGAAAACCAAGGAAGCACATGGAAACCGTTAATCCTACTCCGGAACAGCTCCAGAAAGTCCTCGCCGATACCCCCAAAGACCACCCGGTGGTGATGCTCAACCTCTTACGGTTCCGGGAGCGGGCGCAATACAAGGATGAAAGCGCTGATCGTTCTGGCCGTGAGGCGTACTCCCTGTACATGAAAGAAGCTGCAGCCTGTGTCCGTGCGGTCGGTGCCGAGGTGATCTGGTCGGGCCGCAGTGTCGGTTCTCTGATTGCACCGCCGGACGAATCCTGGGATCAGGTGCTGCTGGTTCGCTACCCGTCCATAGACGCCTTCATGGCGATGATCGAGAGCCAGGAATACAAGGGCGTGGTCAGGCATCGCACGGCAGCACTGAAAGATTCGCGGCTGGTGGCCAATCTCGAAGGCCGGGCTTAACCCGCGAACCAGCCCGCCTGCTGAATCACCATATACGTGGCCGTGCCTGCTGCAATGGAGAGCAGCGCATTGCCACGCCAGAGATGGGTAGCCACTACCAGCAGGGCGGGTAAAAGCGCGTCCAGGCCGGGCAGGGAGGCTTGCCAGTTCGCCGACCGTTGCACAAACACAACAGCCAGAAGCGCCATAACCGCGGCAGGCAGTTATCGCCCGAGATGCTGAATCAGTGGGTGTCCGGTGTGTTGCTGGAAAAACAGGAACGGAATCGCCCTGGTGGCAAACGTCGCGGCTGCTGTCACAGCAATGAAAGCCGCCAGGTATTCGTTGTCAGCCATGTGGGTTTCCATTGGTCAGCGTATTTCCGGCAAACCGGTCGCTTTGCTCACCCGCAGACGGCCCCCGCAACCGATACTGCACCAGCAGAACCAGGCACACGACCACAATAGCGCCAACCAGTTGATGAGCAGGCGGTAACAGCAGCATTGCCAGGCCAGCGGCGGCAGCCCCGGTCCAGATGGGCAGCCCCTCTTTTAGTGTCTTGAATTGCTCGATGGTCAGGACAATAAACAGTGCCACCAGCGCAAATTCAATGCCCGTGCTATCGAACGTCACGTTGCTGCCCAGCAGGGCGCCCAGGCCACAGCCGGCAATCCAGTAACACTGGTTGAACAGGGTGAGCCGAAAATCCAGCCGCTGTTCGTACGCCTTATTCGCACTGCGGGCGCGACTGGTGAGCAGGGAATAGGTTTCATCCGTCAGTCCGAACACCAGGTAGACTTTGCGCCAGCCTGCGCCCCGAAACTGCTCGAGCAGGGAAAGCCCGTAGAACAGATGGCGGGCGTTCAGCACGAACATTGCAACAAACACTTCCAACAGCCCGGCGTTAACCGCCAGCAGGCTTACCGCAAGAATCTGTCCCGCCCCGGCATAAATCAGCAACCCCATCAGTGGCGCGGCCCACCAGGCGTATTCCAGCTGGGTGGTGAACAGAACACCGAACGCCATGCCCAGCGGGAGATAACCGAACAGGATGGGCAGCGAGAGCTTGAAAACGGAATGGTTCATGGGCATCCAACCGGCCGGAAAAGCGCGATGATAGGAAATCGACGTGAAACCCGCAATAAAAGTGTCACATGTTTGCCATAACCTCCACCGCAAAGCCTGCATGTGGAGTTGTCATGCTCAGAACCGTTCGAAGCCGTATCCTGTTTTTCGCTTCCCTGTCCCTGGTCGCTGTTTTCGGGTTGGCGGCCCTGTCGTGGTCGATCATTTCCGAGGCGGAACGCGCTTCCGAGCAGCTGATCGGTAATAACCTTACCGAGTCCTGGTTACTGGAAGACCTGGAGAGCGATCACCGGCGCCTCCAGGATCTGGCCTATAAGGTAAAGGCTCAGTTACTGCTGTGGGACGAAATCGACAGCGAATTCGACGATGTGAGCCAGTCTCTTGCGGATCACTGGCGTGCTGTTTCGGTTAATCCACTGCTTGCAGAGTGGGCAACCGGCCAGACTGATCAGTTTCAGGCCGTGCAGGACCTGCTTGCGGAACTCGAGCCGGCCATTGCACAGAAAAGTTATTACCGGGTCGGACAGGTGGTGGACTTCAAGCTTTTTCCGGCGCTGGAACCGATGCTCGCCGCCATTGCGCAGCGGCGTGAGACCAGCAGGAACCGGATCGATACCGGTTCGCGGGACCTGCTGGCCTTTCTTTCGAGCCAGCAGCACTATCTGATCGCGGGTTCGGTCGTTTTTTCTCTGGCGGTATTGCTCATGACCTGGTGGTTGCGTGCCACCGTGATTCTTCGTCTCCAGGGCATTGAACGGGATCTTCACGAGATGGAGCGAACCTCCGATCTGACCAGGGTGCCCAGACTCTCCGGGTCTGACGAGGTGGCCGGTGTCTGCTCGGCGCTGGGTGGCCTGGTGGGCCGGTTCGAGGGCTTTGTCGGTGACATACGCCAGGCTTCACTCAGTCTGGATCAGCGTTCATTGGCGCTGGATGACCAGGCCGGTGACGTTCAGACGGCGTCGGATCGTACCCGCTCCCAGATCGGCGATGTGAGTCACTCCATGTCGGTGATTGCGGACCAGGCATCGGCCATTGAAAGTGCGTCCCGGGATTCAGCTGAAACCGTCCGCAGTGCGGCATCTGCCAACGACGAGGTCCAGCAAGGTCTGAAGCACAGCGAAGCCGGGGCGGACCATGCGGTGGAGGTCATTGGCAGGGTTGCACACGCAATTACCCTGCTGGGAGCGTCCACCGGTAAGATCGAGCAGGTCATCGGCGTGATTGCCGATATTGCGGAACAGACCAACCTGTTGGCGTTGAACGCGGCGATCGAGGCCGCACGAGCGGGGGAGTATGGCCGCGGCTTTGCGGTGGTGGCGGATGAGGTCCGCACACTCTCGCGCCGTACCGCCGATTCCACGACCGAGATCCGCCAATGGGTCACGGACCTGGTAAACGGCGTGGCCGGGGTGGAAGGTCTGCTGGGCGAGATGGGCGATGCCGGAGAGACCAATCGCCGCAACCTGATTGCGCTGAGGGAACATCTGGAAGAACTGCGGGACCGTTTCGGCGGCTTGCAGCGACACACCGATGAAATCAACGCTGCCGTGGGTGCACAGCGAGACGAGATCGGCCGGGTAGGCAGGCGCACGGTGGCACTTGAGGGCAGTGCGGACATGCTCATTCAGAGTGTCAGCAACAGCCGCGACATCAGCGAGGCCCTGAGGCAGGAATCGCTGTCTATGCGACAATTGATTGCCCGTTTCCGGACCGCAGACTCCTGACAGTGCTTCTCCCATAACGCCCCAGGCATTATCATGGGGTTTTGAACGGGAGGCTCCATGACTGATGACGCCAGCCAGCAGGGTCAGCCAGACCCACGGGAAGAGAAGTTCGTGGTCGACACCGGGCTGCTCGCAGAAGATCAGATTGAGGGCCTGGTGGACGAGTACTGCACCCGCTACCACGGCCTGAACGACACCGAAAATCCCATGGCGGAGCGGGGCCGGGTGCTGGCCGCCGTGAAAAGAGGTGAGCTGGTGGTGTGGTTCGACCCGGTAGAGAACACCGCGGGACTGGGTCAGCCTTCTTGAGCGGCCGTTCAGTTTTGGGGAATGCGGGAAAACACCTACCCCGGGATCTTCTTAGGCGGTACAATCGCCGTGTTTTTACCAGAAGCCGTGTGCGAGGTGAGTTTTGATCAGGGTATTGGTTGTTGATGACCATGAGCTGGTGCGTTCGGGGATTACCCGGATGCTGGCGGACAACCCCGACATTGACGTCATCGGCCAGGCCTCATCCGGCGAGGATGCCATCGAATTTGTCCGGCACCAGTCGCCAGACATCGTCCTTATGGACATCCGCATGCCCGGTATCGGCGGCCTCGAAGCCACCCGACGAATTCTCAGGATCGATGACTCGATCCGCGTGATTGTCGTGACCGCCTGTGCCGACGATCCCTATCCGACCCGGGTCATGCAAAGTGGCGCATCTGCGTACATCACCAAGGGTGCGGACATCAAGGAAATGGTGCGGGCCATCCGTATGGCCCATTCCGGTCAGCGCTACATCAGCCCCGAGATTGCCCAGAAAATGGCCCTGAAACAGCTCGGGGGCGATCACAATGGTGAAGATGGCGATCTTTCTCTGTTTGACCGGTTGTCCGAACGCGAAATGCAGATAGCCATGATGGTGGTTGACTGCCAGAAAGTGCAGGACATTTCGGACAAACTCTGTCTCAGCCCCAAAACCGTCAACAGTTACCGTTACCGGATTTTCGAGAAACTGGAAATTTCCAGTGACGTTGAGCTCGCTTTGATGGCGGTACGGCTCGGGTTGCTCGATGCCCACAAGGTCTGAGTTCGACTCACGCAGCTTCCTCAAGCAACTGACTGAACGGCCCGGCGTCTATCGCATGTACGACGAGGGTGGTTCCGTGCTTTACGTCGGTAAAGCGCGCAACCTGAAAAAGCGGGTTGGCAGTTACTTCCGCAAAACCGGCCTGGCGCCAAAAACTGAAGCGCTGGTGGCGAGGATTACCTCTATCGAGGTGACTATCACCGGCAGTGAAACGGAAGCACTGCTGCTTGAGCAGAATCTGATCAAGTCCCTGAGGCCGCCTTACAATATTCTGCTGCGGGATGATAAGTCCTATCCCTACATTTATCTGTCTTCCCATGACGATTACCCGTCGCTGACCTTTCGCCGTGGCCGCACAAAAAAAGGTGGCGGCACCTGGTTCGGTCCCTTTCCAAGTTCCGGAGCCGTCAAGGAAAGCCTTAATATTCTGCAAAAGGTTTTCCGCATAAGATCCTGTAGTGAAAGCTATTTCCGAAACAGAACCAGGCCCTGCCTGCAGTATCAGATCAACCGCTGCACCGCGCCCTGTGTGGAATATGTGACCCCTGAGGAATACCAGGAAGACATCCGCCGCGCCACGATGTTTCTGGAGGGAAAGAACCCGGCCATCATTCATGACCTGATGGCGGCAATGGAGACGGCCTCGAAAAACCTGGAGTTCGAAAAGGCCGCCGGGTATCGGGACCAGATCAACCATCTGCGTCACGTTCAGGAGCAGCAGTCCGTGGATGGTGAGGGCGGCGATGCCGACGTGGTGGCCATTGCCCAGGATGCCGGGGTGGTCTGCATTGTGGTTATTATTGTTCGCGGCGGGCGTGTGCTTGGCACCAAAGACTATTTTCCCCGTTATTCCATCGAGCAGTCCGAAGGTGAGCTGTTGAGCGCTTTTCTTGGTCAGTATTATTTCGGTGGCAGCACGCGGCGGGAAATTCCCCGGGATATCCTGGTGCCGGTCGAGGTGGAGGGGCAGGAGCTCCTGGCTCAGGCGCTGACGGAATCCGCCGGCCGGGAAACCCGCATTCGTCGAAATGTCCGGGGAGAGCGGCGCAGATGGCTTGAACTGGCGATGACCAATGCCCGGCAGACACTGCTCAGCCACCTGGCCAGCAAAGAAACGGTCTACCGCCGGCTGCTTGCGCTGCGGGACCTGCTGGAGCTGGCCGAAACGCCGGCGCGGATGGAGTGTTTCGATATCAGCCACAGTCATGGCGAAAACACGGTCGCATCCTGCGTGGTTTTCGATGAGAATGGTCCGCTGAAGAGCGACTACCGGCTCTATAATATTGAAGGGGTCACAGCCGGCGACGATTACGCAGCGATGCGCCAGGTGCTGACGCGCCGATACAAGCGGATGGTGTCAGGTGAGGGCAAACGTCCGGACCTGGTGTTCATTGACGGTGGTAAGGGGCAGTTGAACATTGCACGGGAAGTGTTTGACGAGCTGGGCATTTCCGACATTCCGCTGATCGGGGTGGCAAAGGGGGTGACCCGCCGTGCCGGCATGGAGCAGTTGATTGACGCCATGACCGGCGACGTGTTCCGGGTACCGGCGGATTCGCCCGCGCTGCACCTGATTCAGCATATCCGCGACGAATCCCATCGCTTTGCCATTACCGGCCATCGCGCAAGGCGTGACAAGAAGCGGCGGCAATCGACCCTGGAAGGGATCGAGGGCGTGGGACCGAAGCGCCGGCGTGACCTGATCCGCTATTTCGGCGGTATTCAGGAACTTCGTAAAGCCAGTGTTGATGAAATGACCAAAGTGCAGGGCATCAGCAAGGCACTGGCGGACAACATATACGCAGCATTGCACGATGAGTAAGGACAGCATGAATTTACCGAACATACTGACACTCTCCCGCATAGTCATGATCCCTGTCTTTGTGGTGATTTTTTACCTTCCGGTGCAGTGGAGCTACCTGGTCAGCGCCGCGATTTTCGCGCTGGCGGGAGTCACCGACTGGCTCGACGGCTATCTGGCGAGAAAACTCGACCAGAGCACGCCGTTCGGGGCATTTCTGGATCCGGTGGCGGACAAGCTGATGGTGGCGGTCGCCCTCACGGTGCTGATTGAGGAGCACGCCAGCCTGATTCTGACGATTCCTGCCACGGTCATTATTGGTCGCGAAATTGTTATTTCTGCGCTGCGGGAATGGATGGCGGAAATTGGCAGCCGCGCGAGCGTGGCGGTGTCTTACATCGGGAAGATCAAAACCACGGCACAGATGGTGTCCATCATCACCCTGCTGGCGTTTCCGCCCGGCGTGCTCTGGTCCTGGATCGGTACCGGCCTGCTGTATCTGGCGGCGGTACTGACGTTCTGGTCGATGATCCTTTATCTGAAGGCGGCCTGGCCGGATCTGTTTCCGAAGCCTGTCGCCTGATCAGCCGAGACAGTCGTCCAGCCAGTTTCGTAGCTGACGGCTCAGTTCCTCGCTCCCTTCGCCAAAGTGCCGGACAACGGTTTCGATATCCGCGTCCGTGCTTTTGGTGGTGATCTGGAAGCTCCCGGTACAAAGCGTCTTGCGGGAGCGGTTGTCCAGCAGCTGGCTGTACAGGGTGATGATGATCCGTGGTTGATCGCCGAACGTCTCGCTGTGAAAGCCCGAGAGCTCACTGGCCAACGTCAGATCGCTGGCGGTCGGACTGGTTTCATTGACCACGCCGTCAAAGCGTCCGTCCTGCCGCAGCGTACCTATCATGACTTCCCGCATCAGCACGGGGGCCGTGTCTCTCCAGCGTACATTGGCATACACCTGATACTCCCTCGACGTGGGTTTGGTCAGTATTCTGGAGCTGTCAAACGGTTCCGTGGCCTGAGGCGTATCGACCCTCAGGGTTTTTCCGACCGGGGACGTCTGCGCGGCGGGGGGCTCCGGCAATGGTATGTCCATCACTCTGGGGGGATCGCCATCAGGGAATACCGTGCATCCCGCGAGGGAAGTTATCAGAGCCAGGGCTGCGAACCGGCTTGGCTGGATAAACCTCATTGTGGCGCCTCCTGAATGGTTTCACGCCCCCACAGGGTGCCTGAGGGGTTGTCTTCGAGCCGCCGCGTAAAGTGGTTGAGATTTCTCAGGGTGCTGCGCAACTCCCTGAGCGCGGGCGACAGCTCACCCAGACCCTGCAGGCCTTCGTCGAGGGAGCCTTCGTTATTGGCGGTCAGCAGTTCGATGCGCGTAGCGGTGGTCTGAATGGAGGCAATCGCCGTGTTCAGTGCCACAAACGTCTCCCGCCCTTCGTTCTGCAGAAAGCGGTCCGCGTTGTCGGCGAAGCCGTTAACCTTGGCAGCGGCCTGAGCGGCCCGGACGCTGGCGTCGTTCATCCGTTCCATGAGCTGCTCCAGTTCCCCGCGGTGAGCCATCAGGGCTTCGGTGGCGACCCGCGTGTTTTGCAGAATCACGGTCAGATTTTCACTGTTCTGTTCGGAGAACAGCGCGTTGGCGTTGGTGAGCAGGCGGTCAGCCTTGCTCATCAGTGCTTCACCGTTATCCAGGATGGACGTGAATACGGAAGGTTCCGCCATGATCAGGGGCGGGTCCTCACGGCTGCCTTCAAGCACCGGGCTGTTCAGAGTGCCGCCCTCGAAGCGCAGGTTCATGCTGCCGGTGATGTTCGCCAGCACGAGGCCGACACGGGTGTCCTCGCGGATCTTCACATTGTCGTAGACCCGGATGAGCGCCCGTACATGGCTGGGGTCGTCCGGATCCAGGTACAGCTCGACCACGTCACCAACCTCGACCCCGCTGTACTGTACCGGGTTGCCCCGCGAGAGGCCGCTGACCGCATGATCGAAGCCAATCTCATACCAGGCCCAGTCGTGGTCGTTGGCGGGCTTGCCAAGCCACAGCGCAAATCCGAGAGCAGCGGCTACGGTGGCCAGGGTAAACAGGCCAATCACCAGATGGTGGGCTTTGGGCTCCATAACTACTGCTCCTGACTGCGGGCTGTGGTGGCGCGCGCTGCTGCACGCCCCCTGGGGCCGTGGAAGTAATCCTGAATCCAGGCGTCGTCGGTGGTCTCGACGGTTTCAAGCCTATCAGCGACCAGAACCTTTTTCTGTGACAGTACTGCCACCCGATCACAGGTTGCGTAGAGGGTATCCAGGTCATGGGTCACCATGAACACGGTCAGACCGAGAGCGTCACGAAGGGTTTTCAGCAGGCGGTCAAAGGCGGCGGCGCCGATCGGATCGAGCCCGGCGGTGGGTTCGTCCAGAAACAGGATCTCCGGATCCAGAGCCAGCGCCCGGGCGAGCGCCGCGCGCTTGACCATGCCCCCCGACAATTCCGCCGGATATTTCAGTGCCGCTTCCGGCGGTAAGCCGGCAAGGGCGAGTTTCATCCGGGCAAGATGCTCCGCCAGCGACCGTTTCAGCCCCGCGTGTTCGATCAGAGGCACCGCCACGTTTTCCTGAAGGTTGAGGGAGGTAAACAGCGCGCCGCCCTGAAACAGCACACCGAACCGCTGTTCCAGGCGCGAACGGTCAAAGGGGGGCAGCGCACGGAGATCCTGGCCGAACACGCGGATCTCTCCGTTGGTGGGCTCATGCAACCCGACAATACTGCGCAGCAACACCGACTTGCCGGTACCGGAGCCGCCAACGACGCCGAGAATCTCGCCGCGACGGATATCCAGATCCAACTCATCGTGGACCAGGTGGCTGCCGAAACGGTTGGTCAAAGCGCGCACTTCAACGAGTGTGTCGTCGGATCTCACGGTTACCATCCCATCTCCATGAAGAATAGCGCAGCAATGGAATCCAGCAGGATGACCATGAATATAGACTGAACCACGCTCGACGTGGTGTGTTCCCCGACGGACTGGGCGCTGCCGCTGACCTTGAAGCCCTCGAGGCAGCCGATCACAGCGATCAGAAACGCGAAAACCGGCGCTTTGCCAAGCCCCACCAGCAAGTGATTCAGGGCAATGTCCCGCTCCAGAATCGCCACGAACTGGCTGGGGGTAATCTCGAGTGCCAGCGCACACACGGTCGCACCGCCGACCATGCCGGAAATCATGCCCACAAAGGTGAGAATAGGCAGGCTGACCATCATGGCCAGAACCCGTGGTAACACCAACAGGTCAATTGGGTTCAGGCCGAGGGTGCGAATGGCATCAAGCTCTTCATTGACCTTCATGGCACCGATGTGAGCGGTAAACGAGCTGGCGGTGCGACCGGCCATGAGAATGGCGGCCAGCAAAACGCCGAATTCCCGCAAGAAGGAGAACGCGACCAGATTCACCGTGTAGATGGTGGCACCAAAGTCCTCAAGAACGGTGGCGCCGAGGAAGGCGACAACCGCACCGACGAGAAAGGTCAGCAACGCCACGATGGGCAGGGCGTTGAGGCCGGTGTCCTGCACGGCAGCGACAAATGACGTCACACGCCAGCGAGAGGGGCGAAGCAGGTTATAAGCCAGCGCGGCGAGGGTCTGGCCGATAAAGCCGATCAGCAGCCTCAGCAGTTCGAACAATTGCTCCGTGCGTTGACCGACCGCCATCAGCATCGCAATGATCGGGTTGGTGGCCCGGTGCTCCGGTTCCGCTCGGTTCGCCAGGGTGGCCGCAACCGCATGAAGCAGGGCCCGCTTCTCCTGCGCCAGGCCGGGCGCCTGGTCCGCCAGTTCCACCAGAACGCCAGGGCCCAGCAGCTCGGCGATCAGCGCTGCGCCCGCTGTGTCGACATGGCCAAGTTCTGAAATGTCGCCGGCAAAGCGGCGGTCCTGGCGGTAAGCAAGAACGCGGTCGGTATCCGCTTTCAGGCGGGCATAGTGCCCGAGCACCCAGTCGCCGCGGATGCTGAGGTGTTCGCCATGATCAATCACTTCGCCGCGCACGCCGGCGGCGGCAATCGATCCATGGTGGCCAGGGTAGGGTGATTGCGTCATGTTCCTCCTTGATGTTGTTTAAATATTACGCATAAAACGCAGATAAAACAAAAAGTTGAAAAAAGAGGTTGACGCAATCGGCCGAATCCGTAGAATACGCCCTCGTTGACCAAGCGGGAATAGCTCAGTTGGTAGAGCACAACCTTGCCAAGGTTGGGGTCGCGAGTTCGAATCTCGTTTCCCGCTCCAATTTCCAGTTCCACTGGTTAAAAGGTCGACACAGTCTCTCACAGCCCACCTGAGAGCATGAAAGTTCCGCAGATTCCTTCGGACTTTTCCCGGCGCGGTGGCAGAGTGGTTATGCAGCGGACTGCAACTCCGTGTACGCCGGTTCGATTCCGACCCGCGCCTCCATTTCTTTCCCTTTATTTACAGCTAGTTACCAGTTTCGAGCCAGAGCCGGCGTTTTGATGGCGACATCATGGCGACAAAATGG
The DNA here is from genome assembly GCA_051750305.1 of Pseudomonadota bacterium. Lineage (GTDB taxonomy): Bacteria > Pseudomonadota > Gammaproteobacteria > Pseudomonadales > Oleiphilaceae > Marinobacter. The sequence goes on from JBNJJM010000009.1 coordinate 130,177, forward strand.
CGACAACGATTCATGGTTTTTCCGGATCGCGGAGCGATTTCAGAGTTGATTTTGATCGCTCTGGCGGACGAACCAACCGGTAGTGTTTGCGCATTGCCTCGGTCTCGTGACCACCTTTGTTGTTCTCCCCCTGGGACAAAAACTCGTCAGTTAAGCCCTTCTTCCTCAAGTCTCGCAACTGATATTTACCCTTGTATCCGGCCTCTTCACAGGCCTTTGCCCAGGATATTTGCATGAAACGATGCCGCACCGGTTTTGTGCGACTCCTGAAATCAAAATATCGAGGGTAGACCATCAGATACGGCGAAATGATCTCCTGCTCACGCTTCCAATCCCTGAACCACTCGATGAGTGCTCTCAGGTCCTCGTTCATCTCAATAACGATGGGGACTCCGGTTTTGTGCCGAGCAAACCAAATTTCGCCAAACTCACCTTCATCATCTTTGATCTGATCTTCCTTTAGTCCGAAAACGTCGATAGGTTGTTGGCTCATCATGTAAATCATGTCGCAGATTTTTGCGCGCCAGGTTCCGTCCATCTTCCGCCTGTTGATCTTGTGGATGCAGAGTCGGGCGGTGATTTCTTTGTAGGCTTTATCTGGAATCAGGACCTCTCGTTTGGGTTCGCTGATCTTTTGGATGTCCCGCATTGGATTTCTATCGATGAGGCCGTCCTGGACTGCCTGGGTGAAAACCCGGGACAAGGTGTTCCTGAGCCCGTTGTAGTGCGTGGGCTTCGTCTGCCAGGGGGAGAGGAGGCGCCTGATCCGTCGAAGAAGTTGGGGGTCCGAGAGTAAAAAATTGGAATGCTCATTAGATTCCATTTGCTGAGCATCCGCGGCGTAGTCGGCTCGGGTGCCCATTGCAATCGGACGACCCCGGTTACGGCCACGCTGGCTGAACACCTTGCATTCGCCCCAGCGTATTTTTCCCTTCACGACTTCGTGACCAATCAGCTTTGTACGCCAATAATGCAGGTATTCTCTTAATGTTATCCGAGTGGCTGCATCGACAGATTCGACCATGGAGAGATTGTCTGCCATTTCTCTGGCATCAAAGTCTTTCCGTTCCTGCTCCCACATCTGCTGGAGCATAGCCCAGCGGCGTACTGCCACGTTGCGGTCACTGGTTTGTAGGCTTCCCTGTTTACGCGTGACCGGATGGCGCACGTAGAAAGTCCCATCCCTGTCACGGATGTAAAGACCCGGGTATTGGACCAACCACCGTTGGCCAAGTTTTCTGCGGGGCGGCGCCATAGTTACCGGAGTTGGTTGGCGAGAGATTGCAGAAAGCTGGCTTCATGCATGTTTTCAGGCAGGCCCCGAATACGCTGACCCATTACCTCGAAATAGAAATCCAGGTCAATGCGCCAGCGCCGTCCGTCCCGAAACGAGCCGGGGATCTCATGAATACGGCGGCGAATAGTGGATTCGGAGGGTGGGTCCTCGTCGCAGCAGTAGACAATCTCGATAAAGGTTCTTATTGAAACTGGTCTCATAAACCGCTCCAGCCAGATCGTTTGGATATTCGTAGCCTCGTTGGGTATTCAGTATCGGTTCAAGAGGCTCATGTTTAGATCTTATGTAGCCGGCTCTGCGTTTTGTGACGTTAAATGGGTTTTTTTGACGACATTGCAGTGGCTTTTGGGGTAATCACAAAAAATCATCAGAACTCGTACCATAGATATTGCCTCCCACATCAAAACCGGTAATACCGTCATCAATCATTGGTAGGCCGCTGGCGGGATTTATATAGGATGATTCTGAAAACCCCATTGGGTCGTCGAATAGAGTTGAAGAATCACTGATTTCTGATTGGTGCAACGTGGGCGCCTCGGGATTAACCAATGACAAGTATGGTGAGCTCGCAGGAAAGTCCGAAAGCCACGATGAAGTTGGGTTGTTCTCGGACCCGCAATCAATGTTGCTGAATGAGCTTGTGTGTTTGGTTGGAGTTGC
>JBNJJM010000010.1:0-24731 GCA_051750305.1 Pseudomonadota bacterium
ATTGCTGACTGTAATCAAATATCTTCAGGGTTCAAAAGCGATAATGAGCAAGGTGGGCAAAAGCACAATGGTGTGGACCTGGTTTCGCCAACAGGGACAGCAGTTGTGGCACCAGCCCAGGGGCTAGTGGTTGAAACTGGTGAAAGAGATCTGGCTGGCAAGTATGTGAAGCTCGACCATGGAGACAAAATAGAAACACTTTACCTGCATCTATCTAAGATCCATGTGCTTGCAGGCGATAGGGTTGAGCGCGGTGAAAAACTTGGTTTAACCGGAACATCGGGGCTGACGACTGGGCCGCATTTGCATTTTGAGGTTCGTGAGGAGGGGGTTTCAGTAGACCCAATGATTTTCTTAAAGGAGTCATTCTAGTACGTTTGATCTTAGTTTACGATTTTGGTTGATTTTCTGGCGGCGATATTTTTAACTTTTGGAGCTGTATATGTCATATTTGGTTCGTTGTACAACATGCTCAAATACAATGTCTGTGAATGCTAAAATATGCCCGCATTGTGGAGAAACTGAATTTACCAAAACAGTTTACATACAAAAAACTGGAGTTATTGGTAATACGTGTTCGCATTGTGATGGCAAAGGTTTCAATGAAGTGAAAACGGGAGACAAAATGGAAAGGGCTATGGGTAGACGCGAGAGGGTGAAGTGTCTTTCCTGTGGGGGTAAAGGCCGTCCCTCAAACGCCGGCCAAACCGTTAATTACTATGAAACAGAAATTAAAGACCTTAGGAGAAAAGTCTAGCCAGCATATCTCATGGCTATCCCTGGCACTGCGTTCCAGGGACAGGGCTTCGATACGGGTCTTCCCGGTGCTTTCGGTGCCCGTCATTTCGTGGCCAGTAATGACGGAGAACCGATCGCCGGCCCGGAGATCCCTGCGGAAATTGAGTTGGCTTCCCAGAAGCTGGTCGATCAGAAGGATCTGCGCCTGCGTTACGCCTGCTTGCATAGCTGAGGCGTAGAAACTGCCATTGATCGTGCCCCTGAGCACCTTGGAGACCCAAAAAGTTTCTTCCTTGAATGCCTGATGCACGAAGGCCCCATCGGGTTGGCGCGAGTAGGTAACGTGACGTGCCGGGTCAAGAAACAGGACCAGCTCTGAAAATTGTCCCTGCTCATCGAAGTTCAAGCCGATTCGGGTTCCAGGCCTCAGTGTTTCCAAATGCAGATACTCGGCGTCTGCTGCCAGAATCTCCTGAAGATCCTCCATGGGTGCTTTGCTTGCCCGGAAAATCCGGCTCAATGTGTCGCCAGCTTCAACGTGCCAATCAACGGTTTCTCCCTTTGGGCGATTCGCAGTCTGACTGTCTTCCGTGCCGGCTGGTCCAACGGCCCCTGTCGGAACTGAGGTCATGTGGTTCCCCCGCTCCGGCATTTCCGAAGGCAGAGCGGCCATTGCTGGCGACGATTTGAGTGGCATCAGGTTTGCCGTCAACAGAACGGCGGCCGCCAGGGCAAGCGCAACTTTTTGGGGTGTTGAAAACATTGAGAATATCTTCATTTTCTATATCTCTATGCCACGTTCTGACCGTTCGACAGTTGACTGTTCGTTCGACGGATCAGGGCGTTTACCACGTTCAAGGCCACGAACAGGAAGGCGACAACGCACACAATGGTTGGCCCCGTTGGCGAATCGAAGTGATAGGAGAACGCCAGACCTGCAATATTGGCGCAAACACCAACTACGGCAGCCATGACCGCCATGGCTTCCGGCGTTCGGCTGAATCGGCGCGCTGTGGCGGCCGGGATGATGAGCATGGCGGCGATCAGCAGAACACCGACCACCTTGATTGCCACTGCCACCACAATCGCAAGCGCGATCGTCAGCACCAGCTGCTCCCGGCGCGGCGATATTCCGCTGGCAAGCGCCAGGTCAGGGTTCAGGGTCGATAACAGCAGGGCCGACCATCGATATCCGATCATAACAAGAACCAGGGCAGCACCGCCCCAGATAACGGCCAGATCTGTTTTGCCCACGGCAAGAATGTCTCCGAAAAGGTAGGCCATCAGGTCGATTCTTACCCCCGATAGAAACGAGACGGCGACCAGCCCCACCGCCAGCGCAGAGTGGGCCATAACGCCGAGCAGGGTGTCCATGGCATATCCCCGGCCGCTCAGTGTCGAGACGGTCACCGCCATCAGGAGCGATATCAGCAGCACGCCGGCGAAAATCGGTGTGGAGAGAGTCAGTGACAGGGCGACACCCAGCATCGCAGCGTGTGCGGTGGCATCGCCAAAATACGCCATGCGCCGCCACACGATAAAACAGCCCAGAGGCGCCGCTGCCAGGGACACACCAACCCCTGCCAGTGCGGCTCTCATCAGGAAATCGTCAAGCATCAGCTGGCCTCCCGCGTGTCGCCACTTTTGTGGTAATGCCCCCTGTGGCTATACAGCGCCAGCGATTCATTATCCTCGTCGAAGCCGAACAGCGCGCGATACTCCGCTGTGCTACTGACAAGCTCCGGTTTACCTTCGCAGCATACGTGTCCGTTCAGACAGATGACCCACTCGGACCGTCGCATGACGACTTGAAGGTCGTGGCTGACCATGATCACGCCACAGTTCAGAGACTGCCGGATCTGCTCGATCTGTCGATAGAAATCCGCCGTGCCTCGGCGGTCAAGCCCCTGGGTCGGCTCATCAAGTAGCAGAAGATCGGGTTTTTCCAGCAGCGCCCGTGCCAGCAATACTCGCTGAAGCTGGCCTCCGGACAGAGACATCAACTGTTGGCGCAGAAGATCTGGCACGCCGGCCTGCGCCATGGTGTCCCGGATCGCATCCATTGAGGCACGGTTCGGGAGTTGCAGAAAGCGTTGCACGGTCATCGGCAGGGTTTCATCAATGTGGAGTCGCTGCGGTACATAACCGATTGAAAGGCCAGGTGCGCGGATGATCTTGCCTTCCGAGGGTTTCAGGGCGCCAATGATCGTTTTCAGCAGGGTGGACTTGCCAGACCCGTTAGGGCCGATGACGGTAACGATCTGGCCGCGATCAACCTGAAGGCCGATATTTTTCAATATCGAGGTTTTGCCGATCTGAACCGACAGGTTGCGAGCTTGAATCAGCATCGATAAATCCTTGTGGGCATCTTTTATCCAGTTGTCAGTTTGTGTCGACAGTCACTGGCTTTGATTTCTCAATTGAAAAGAAATGTTATAACATAACATTTTAGGCGTCACGTGAACTGATCGCAAACAAACCCAACCTTTCAGGAGTACCCAATGATCCGACCGATTTTCCTTGCAGGTGCCGTGCTCAGTCTTTTGCCCGTCAGTAGCTGGGCATCCGCTCCCAGAGTTGCGGTCGATATCGCTCCGCTGCACTCCGTGGTGACTCAAGTGATGAAAGGGGTCGCAGAGCCAGAGCTGCTGATTCAGCCTGAGGCGTCGCCTCACAGTTATTCCCTCCGTCCATCAGAGGCCGAAGCACTTGCCGAAGCGCAGGTGGTTTTCTGGATCAGTGGTGAGCTGACGCCCTGGCTGGAGAACTCCCTGGAGAACCTGGCAGGGTCGGCAAACAGGGTCGAAATGCTGGAGTTGTCCGAGACGGTCAAATACGGGTTTCGGGAAGGGGCAACGTTCGAAGCGCACGCTCATGGTGAACATGGTGCAGAAGGCGGCCATGATGAGCACAGCGGGGGGCAGGATAGTCACGATCAGCACCATGATGAACACCACGATGCCCATGATGAACATCAAGATGAGCATCACGAGGACCACCACGCCGGGCATGACGGCCACCACCATGGAGAGCATGATCCTCACGCCTGGCTGGATCCGATGAACGCGAAAATCTGGTCCGCTGAAATTGCCCAGGTTCTCTCTGAAGTGGACTCGGCGAATGCCAGCGTTTATCAGAAAAATGCCAAGGAATTTGCCCAGTCGATGGACAATTTGATTGCTTCATTGCAAGAGCGGGCAGATCGCATCGAGGGCATCCGTTTTATCGTTTTTCATGATGCTTATCAGTACTTTGAGCGTCGCTTCGGGTTGCTGGCAGCTGGTGCAATCTCGGTGTCTGATGCGTCTGATCCCAGTCCTGCCCGAATCCGTGAGATTCAGTCGATGGTCTCTGAGCTTGGCGTGACCTGCGCCTTTACCGAGCCACAGTACGACCCTGGCCTGGTAAAAACGGTTTTCGAGGGATCTGAAGTGAAAACCGTTGGGGTTATGGATCCGTTGGGTGCTGACATCCAAATTGGAGGCAACCAGTATTCGCAACTGCTTGAGGGGTTGATGAGCAGCCTCGAGAAATGCCGATAAAAGCCATGAACGGTTTCCAGAAAATCAGTCAGAGCTTCGCGGACGGTTAACCTGATGGACAATCTGACCGCAAATCAGAGAAGGGTATTGGAAGTCCTGCAGCAGGCGGACGCCCCGTTGGGTGCCTACGCCATTTTAAAGGAAACAGGCTTTCGCGGCGCAACCCAGGTCTATCGGGCATTAGACAGGCTTGGCGATCTCGGGTTTGTCAGGAAACTGGAAAGCCTGAATGCCTTTATTGCGTGCGCGGATCAAGGCCGGGCCTCCCCGGCCGCCTTCTTGATTTGCGATCAGTGCGGATTGATCCATGAACTCGCCGATGCCCGGGAGATAAAAGAGTTGCAGGCATCTCTTGACCAATCGAACTTTCAGGTGATTCGGGCGGTTGTGGAATTACACGGTATATGTTCTTCGTGTGCCGGCCGGACAACTCACGCTGAAAAAGTATCAACCTCTAACAGATCGAGACAGGTTTAGCATGAATCAGGATTTACCCGATGTTGCCAGTAATGAAACCTCAGCTATCCGTGCGCCGCTAGAGTGGGTGGGAATGAGCCGGATAGACATACCGGTTCAACTGGACGAGCCCGGGTGTCCGGGAACCATTCATGCTGTTGCGGATCTTCAGGTCAATCTGCCGGCATTGACGGTGAAAGGCATCCACATGTCCCGCTTGTATCGGATGCTGGACGAGTTAACCCGAGTGGAGGGATTGGCGCCCGGAGACCTGAGAGAGCTTCTCCGACAGATGGTCGCAAGTCACAAAGACTGTTACACAGATGGCGCGCGGGTGGCGCTGGACTTCAGTCTTCTCGCCAGACGACCGGCGCTTCGGACGCCGGAATTGGCCGGCTGGAAGTCTTATCCGGTCCGGCTTGAGGCCACACTGGACCATACCTGGTTCGCGCTTAAAGCGTCGGTTCAGGTGGAGTATTCATCGACGTGTCCGTGCTCGGCGGCACTGGCTCGTCAGCTGGTGGCTGACGGTTTCAGAGAACACTTTCCAGACCGATCCGGGCTGACGAGCGAGGAAGTGGCCGCCTGGCTTCAACAGAATGCCTCGCTCGCTACGCCTCACAGCCAGCGGAGCGAAGCAACGGTGAGTGTAGATATCTCCGACTCGTCAGAAAGCTTTGGCCTGATGGCGCTTATTGATCAGATCGAGGCAGTCCTGGCAACGCCCGTCCAGACCGCCGTCAAGCGGGCCGATGAGCAGGCATTTGCGTGGTTGAACGGTCAAAACCTGATGTATGTCGAGGATGCGGCACGGCGGATCCAGAGCGCTTTATCCGGGCGTTACGATAATCTGCGAACCCATGTTCGGCATCTGGAGAGCCTGCATTCACACGATGCCGTTGCATCGGCCAGCGGGGATTTTCAGGGGGTGATCTGATGGGCGCCGATGGAATCCAGCTTTTCAATACGCTGGCGGGCCAAAAAGAGCCACTGAGCACGGAGCTCCCCGGGCGAGTGACCATGTACGTATGTGGGCCCACGGTCTACAACTATGCGCATATCGGTAATGCGCGGCCGGCGGTGATCTTCAATGTACTGGCCCGGCTGCTGCGCCACGACTATCCCTGTGTGCTCTATGCCCGCAACTTCACGGATGTTGATGACAAGATCAATGCCGCGGCGGATGCCGAAGGGGTGAGCATCAAGGCGCTTACGGATCGGTATATTGATGCCTACCACGAGGATCTTGAAGCCTTGGGAGTCGAAGCTCCGGATCTGGAGCCCCGAGTCACAGAGCATATTCCGGACATCATAGAGTTGATTCAGGCTCTGATGATTCGGGGGCATGCCTATGAAGCATCCGGGCACGTGCTCTTCCATGTGCCCTCCTATCCCGACTATGGGGCCTTGTCCAGACGCAAACCCGAGGACATGCTTGCCGGTGCCCGGGTAGAGGTCGCCCCCTATAAGCGGAGCCCTCTGGATTTCGTGCTCTGGAAACCATCAACCGGCGATCAGCCCGGCTGGGCAAGTCCCTGGGGGCGCGGCAGGCCCGGATGGCATGTTGAATGCTCGGCGATGATCGGCAAGCACCTTGGCACAACGATCGACATTCATGGTGGTGGGCAGGATCTGATATTCCCGCACCATGAAAACGAAATTGCCCAGGGTACTTGTGCCAATGGCGCCCGCTACTGTCGAAGCTGGGTTCACAACTCCTTTGTCACCGTGGATGGGCAGAAGATGTCCAAGTCACAGGGCAATGTGCTGTTGGTTCGGGATCTGCTTGCCAAGGGGCCCGGTGAGGCTATTCGCCTGGCTCTGCTGTCGACCCATTATCGCAACCCCCTCGACTGGAATGAGCGCCGCCTGACTCAATCAGTCGAAATTTTAGCCCGTTGGTATAAGTGTCTAGCTGACGCGGAGGATGACGTGTGGCAGCAGTTCGGTGTCGAGAGCGAGCCAGACGCAGAAGTTCTGGCAGCCCTTCGCGATGATCTTAACGTGTCCCGGGCATTGAAACGGCTGCATGAGCTGTGTCAACAAGTGCAGCGAGCCGATACTCGCGAGGGGGAGAGAGAAGCCGCGCGGACATTCCGTGCCTCGGCGGGCATGCTAGGCCTTCTTAGCTCGCCCAGCCAGCTGGCGCTTGCTGATTTACGTGGCGCTGAATCAAGTAGTAGTGGCGAAAAGCTGCCACCCGAAAACATTCAAGCAATGGTCCTTGAGCGGCGGAAGGCTCGCGATCAAAAGGATTTTGCGCGTGCCGACCTGATCAGGGAGCAACTGAGGCAAGAGGGAGTGGTGATTGAGGATACGGCTCAGGGCTCGCATTGGCGTTGGGAAAATGAGTTTTTGACATAAATAATCGCGGTGACTGGGAAAGCCACGGCAGCGCGCTGCCGTGGCTTATCAATCAGCTGCCCAAGGGAACACGTACAGTGGCCATCACGTTCCGGCCAGGGCTGAGCGCATAACCTTTATAGGTATCCAGGAAATCGCGATAGCTCTCATCGGTCACGTTGCGTATCGAGAGATCCAGTTGAACCGGTCTGCCCGCTGATTTGTCCAGCTCGAAGCCAAGTCCAACATCACCCACAGTGTAGGAATCCGTCGATGCGGTCCCGAAAGGGGCGTTATCAAACTGGGCGAAGGGCTCGCCCGGGGCGGCATCCTTTGAGGCGTTATGACGCACACCCACACGCAGGTAGGGGTTCCTGAGCCATGCCCAGCTTGCCGGTGTCCAGGTGGCCTCAACCCGCAACTCGTCGGCCGGTTGTAGCGGCAGGTCGTTTCCTGTGTCGTCGTTTTCACCGTTGACAGCGCTGTAAGTGGCGTTCAGTTCAACGTTGTCGACGACCTTGCCGCTTGCCGCCAGCTCAAAGCCGGTAAGCACCGCATCGGATTGGCGATAGACGAAGACCGGAAGTCCACCCTGGGTGGTACCGGTGTCCTGCAGATAGATGTAGTTGTCGATGGCATTACGGTACACGGTGGCACTGGCCTGCAAACGCTCCGAACGCCAACGCAGTGCGAGATCGGTGCTAAGGGATTTTTCCGGCTCGAGGTCTGGGTCACCTTGCTGAACCGCGGCAACACCACCATGGACGCCGTCCGCATATCGCTCGAACAGTGTGGGCGCACGAAAGCCTCGGCCGATGTTACTGGCCAGTGTCAGGTTGTCCGTGATGGACAGAGCACCACCAATGGAACCTGTGGTCACTGATTCGCTGTTCTTGTCGCTGCCAGAGAAGACGGTCGGCGCATTGGTCTTGCTGCTCTCGCCGACGGTTTCCGTCCAGTCATGACGCAGGCCCGCCTGCACTGTCAAAGGCCCGAAGGTCCGCTCCTCGTAGGCGAACACGCCGATGTTATCCATGGTTCCGCCTGGTGATAGCTGTGTTGAGCCCCGTGAATACTGATTCTTGGTGCGGTATTCCACGCCGATTCGCCCCTTATCGAATGGTCCCAGATACCAGTGCATTCCCTCTAGGCGCATCGTGTACTGGTCGAATTCCAGATCGATAGTGCCGTCGAACAGTTCATCGCGAGGGTTACCCGGAGCATTCGCTTGGCGAAGGTTGTTCTGCCACGCCAGCGTTGGTTTGAAGGTCCATGTGTCGCCGACGGGAATCGAGGCGTCAAGACGCACCTCGTCGTTTTCCAGGTTCTGGCCAATGCCTTCCGGGCCCTGCCCGGGCGCTGGAGGTAGAAGGAAATTTTGTTCGCTGCGCCAGGCGGTGTACCTCAGCCTAACCTCGCCGAAGCCTGCACGATAACCAACTCCAACTTGGCCGTTTAGCTGGTCATAGTCGGTGAAGTCCAGTTCGCCGGTGTAGGCCGGCGCGGAGCGTTGCTCCGGATTGCTGGGCGGCGGTGGGAAGAAAGTGGAATCGTTCGGAACCGTAAGGTTGCCTGCATCGCGGCCAATGATGCCGCCGGCGAAACTCCACTGATCGCCTTCGCTGACGCCTCTCAGGCCAAGATCTTTCTGGTTGTTATTTGTGGCATAGCCCAGCAACGCTTCGCCACGAGAGCGGCGTTGACCGTCGCCACTAAAACCCAGTGACAGCGGCTTGACGTTCACGGCCCCACCCAAAGCATCTGAACCATAGAGAATACTTGACGCGCCCCTGACGACTTCTATGCGATCACTAAGAAAAGGGTCGATGTTGGGCGAGTGGCGGGTGCCGAACTGTTGATGGTCGATGCTGATCCCGTCCGACAGAATGCGGACACGGTTACCGGACAAGCCCCGAATAACAGGCTTGCCAGCCTGGTTACCTGCACTTATGGTGTCGACGCCTGGCAAGTGATCAAGTGTCTCGCCTAGAGTTGGTGATTCACGACGATTCTTTTGAGTGCCTTGGAGCACATCCACTTGGGGCGCCTGAAACAGTGGGCTGCCTGGCGCTGGAATTCCAGATGTTACAACAATGGGGTTTAATTCTGGAGGGTCAACGGTCTGGCTCTCTTGGGCCAGAGCGAAGGAGGTTGTGAGTCCCAGGACGACCGTCTGTGAAATAAAACGAAAGGGTGCTTCCGGGAAAGGTGTTCGGCGCACGCGATTAAACATAGATGCCTTCCACTTTGGAGGCTGATGACTACAACACGACGTGTCGATCAGCTTCATGAATGAAATGTTACGTTATAACATTGCATCAATAGATTTCAAGCAAGGACCGCAGACCCTTCTGTTCCGCTGCGAAATACGGGGCTAACGCTCGGTGGTGTCTGACGATCCAATAGTTGTTGCGGTTTCAAGTGAAAAATAATGTTATAACATAACACTTTTGTTTCGCGTTCGCAGCGACTACTCAAACGCTCAGAGAAGAAACCTATGGAAAGTCTTGTCGTGCGGATCTTCGGAGCAGGTCCTGCGGGTATTGGCATGTCCATGGGAGAGGCGGCCTGTTATGCGCTGAAGCTGGACTCAACCGCGCAGGCCCAGCCAAAGTCAACCCATAAGGAAACTCCGAGATGATTCCCCAAACCTAAGAAGAATGGGGACACTGCATCACCGTGATCTGTAATCAGCCGTTGACCAAGGAATACATCGATCAACGAATCAAGGCATTAAACATGCCGAGTGATCACATGATGGCTAAGTTCGTCCAACTGTATGGCGATCAGCAGCGGGTGCGCACACTTGAGTGGTTTGAGCGAGCTAGGAACGAGCTCTGATTTTGAAACATCTGACTAGGAGTAAAACCGGGTGATCTGCAAAAACCCGCGTGGCGACCTGCCACAGATTCATCCCGATGCCTTTGTTGACCCGACCGCCATGATCTGCGGGCTGGTTGTCGTTGAGGAGAACGTCTTTTTTGGACCCTACGCCGTCAAACGAGCAGATGAAATTGATGCCGATGGGCACATTGCCCCGATTGCTATTGGTGCCCATTCCAACGTTCAGGATAGCGTGGTCATCCACTCTAAATCCGATGCGAAAGTGACCGTTGGCGAGCACGCGTCCATTGCCCACTGGGGCACCTTGCACGGTCCTTGTACCGTCGGTAACGGCGTGTTTATTAACTTCAACAGTGTGCTCTTTAACTGCACAGCGGCGGACCGGTGTGTGGTTCGCCACAATGCGCTGGTTGATGGTTGTCATCTGCCGGCCAGGTTTTACGTACGGTCCACAGCGCAGATTGGCGAAAAAACGACCTGACCTCCTTGCCCCAAGTGTCTGCATTGGCCAGTGAGTTTTCGGAAGGTGTGGCACGAACCAACAACGATCTGGTGCGTGGCTGCAAAAAGATCCAGAACGAATTCTGAACGCAGGTTGGAGAGCGTATGAGGTTTGGCCATGGATCAGGCCTGCCCGTATTGCGTCTCCAGATCCAGTCAGAAAATTTCGCCGGCTCTCAGGAAGCCATTCATTGCTGTAGCGGAGGGCGAGTTCATCCTTTGTGCCTCGGATCGATAACGATGTTGCACCGTTGTGTTTTTTGCCCGGCAAAGTGAAAACACAGGACAAACGATGAAAAGGCGTTACGTTGCTGCCAGTCAGGACACACTCTTGCGGATCTTTTTGAGACGCGCCGACGCATCCTTTGCTGCGGCCTGTTTCTCTGGCCGTTTTATCTTTTTCCAGCCTCTGATTTGGGCTCGGGTACGCCCACAGCCAACGCATATGTCGCCACTGAGTTGGCAGACGGATGTACAGGGATTATCAATAGGCTTGGCCATAATCAGTGCCTGGTTCGCCTTATCTGCGCTAATCGCGCCAGCCAGTCTCCGTTCTGAGCCTTCCGGCAGGCTTCCTCGCTATCGAACTGAAGGCAGGCCGAAATAGGTTGGGGGTCAATGCCCGCATGCGATGGTCGTCACCACTGGCCAATGCCCGATCGAGGTCTACCTGGGTGTCAAAAACCCAGGTAACTCGCGGGCCAGCCGGGAATTCGTGGTTGCCGTTGTCGTGAGTAAGTCAGCTAAACCCGGGTATCTCTGCCTTGGCGGCCTCGCAGGCGTCGGTCAAGCATGCGATTAGTTGGCGCTCTATCTGTTGCTGTTTACGTTTTGGGCTAACCATTGTTGATGTCCTCTTTAAGCTTGGGTGAAAGCGAAAAAGTGCCCATCGTCTATACTGGCAGTGGGTTGCAAAGCGGTGTCGAAAACATCGAAAAATGCGCCGGACCCTAACGACAAAACTAACGCATTTGCGGGAGGCTTACATGAGCTGCAACGTTCACAAAAATCATCCCCACGAACATGGCCCCGACTGCGGTCATACGGCGATAGAACATGACGGTCACGTTGATTACCTGCACGATGGCCATCTGCACCATCCGCATGGGGATCACGTTGACGAGCATACGATTGCGGTGTCTGAGGCGAATTCGGATGCCTGCACCCCGAACCATACCTGTGCAGGCCACGAGCCAGGGCATGTGCATGGACCAGGGTGCGGTCATGAACCGGTTCCTCACGGCGCACACATAGACTATCTCGTTGATGGCCACCTGCATCATCCCCACGGCGATCATTGCGACGACCACGGGCCCGTGAACGTGGTCGGTTAAGCGCTTGCCATAACTGAACGCCAGGCGGGACGACACGCGTTCTAGTGTCGGTAATTGAGTTCCTTGCGCTCGTTCAGGGTTTTAACTTCCGCGCAGAGTTCCGCAGTGGGGCGTGCCAGAAGCCGGGGTATCCCGATGGGTTCCCCGGATTCCCGGCAGAAGCCGTAATCACCCGTTAATATTCGCTTGATCGCAGCCTCAATCTTCGGGAGCAGGCGTCGTTCACGGTCGACGATGCGCAGCGCCAGCCTCGATTCCTCTTCGTAAGCGGCGCGATCCGCCTCGTCATTCATTTCCGGCGGACTAGCCAGCTGCTGCTTCGCAGCCTCGATGCTTTCCATGGTTTCGGTGCGCAAATCTTCAAGCAATTTTCGAAAGAATGCCAGTTGCGCCTCGTTCATGTAGTCGTCGGCCGGTGCCTGCAGAATCTCATCTCGCGTCATTGTCATCATGGATCAGCTCCATGCAGGAAAGGGGTCGTTCAGGGTTTGCCAGAACTCCTTGCCCGCGAGCAACTGCTCGTCATCCAGCAGGCATTCGTCCAGCTGGCGGGTTATGAAGTCCCGATCCAGGTTCTGGCCAATGAACACGAGCTCCTGGCGCATATCGCCAAAGGGTTCCTCCCAGCTTTCCATAATGGCTGTTCGATATTCCGGGTCTTCTGGCCAGTTGCTCTCCGGTACGGCTTTCCAGAACATGCCGGCAAAGCCGTAGCGAGCAATACCGCCGGCCTGACTCCAGCTGCCTGCGAATTCGGGGCGGGTTGCGAGCCAGAAATAACCCTTGGAGCGGATCAGTCTGCCTTTCGAGGTTCCTTCGTGCAGGAAGTCATAGAACTTGGCGGGATGGAAAGGTCGGCGTGCGCGATACACGAAGCTTGAAATACCATACTCTTCGGTTTCAGGAATGTGCTCGCCGCGCATTTCCTTGAGCCATCCGGGTGCCTGCTGAGCACGTTCGAAACTGAAGCGGCCGGTCTCCAGCACCTTGTCGAGCGGCACTGCGCCCTGCGAGATCGGAATAATTTCCGCTTCCGTGTTCAGGCTTTGGAGTACTCCTTTGAGTCGTTCCAGATCTTCCGTGCTAGCCAGGTCGGTCTTGCTGATCAGCAGGATGTCACTGAACTCGATCTGGTCCACCAGCAAACCAGCAACGCTGCGCTCGTCTTCCTCGCCAAGGCTCTCGCCGGTTTCCTGGAGTGACTGGGCCTCGTCATAGTCTTTCAAAAAGTTCACCGCATCCACCACGGTCACCATGGTGTCCAGGCGGGCGATATCAGACAGGCTAACGCCTTCCTCGTCGGCAAAGGTAAACGTCTCTGCCACCGGCAGGGGTTCTGAAATACCGGTGGACTCGATCACCAGGCAATCAAAGCGCCCTTCGGATGCCAGTTTCCGGACCTCGACCAGCAGGTCCTCCCGGAGCGTGCAGCATATACATCCGTTGCTCATCTCCACCAGTTTCTCTTCCGAGCGGTTGAGCGTGACCTCCTGCTGGACCTGGGCGGCATCGATGTTGACATCGCTCATGTCGTTCACGATCACCGCCACGCGTTTGCCCGCGCGGTTATTGAGAATGTGGTTGAGAACCGTGGTTTTTCCGGCGCCCAGAAACCCGGACAGCACCGTAACCGGTAGCCGCGAGTCAGATTGGCTCATTGATATACTCCTGCGTTTTCTGCTATCCGCCGCGTCCACGGCGCTTTACTTTAGATATGTTATAACATAACATTTGTCGCCCTGAAACGTTATCTGTTTTTAAGCTCATTCCGATAGCCGGCGGGCACGGAGGTTGTCCATGACAGTAGAGTCCAATGCAGTGTCCGGTCCTGTGGCTGTCCACGGGAGCAAGCCCGAATGTCTGACAGAGATATTCCGGGATGAAGTCAATCTCGCGGTCTGGCGACGGGAGCCAAGCACTGAATGTCTTGAGTTTGCACGCCATTTCGCGTCAGAAATCTCCAGCTTCGAACGCTTTGTGGCGCAGGAGCAGGACGAGCCCATCGACGAGATTCTTCCAAAGTGGGCGCTGGAATTGCCCGGCGCCCGGGCGTGGCTGGCGGATGTCAGGGAACTGATCGCCATGTATCGATGCCTGTTCGAGCCTGCGGCTGTCGGCATTCGGGTCCACGTGCTGGCCGACACCATGTGTCCCCGGTTTCACACTGACCGGGTTCCGGCTCGATTGCTGGTGACCTATTCGGGACGGGGAACCGAGTGGCTAGCGGAATCCGATGTTCTGCGCCCGGAAAATCCCGGGCCCTTGCCGGAGCAGCCGGTAGCGGAGAACCGCATCCAGGTCATGCCAACTGGCTCGGTTGCGATCCTGAAGGGAGAAGCCTGGATAGGCAATGAAGGTCGCGGCCTGGTTCACCGCTCGCCTGCGCCGGGTGAAACACCAAGGCTGGTTCTGGGACTGGACTGGCTTTCCTGACGCAATTAAAGCAATGTTATAATATTGAAAAAGGAGTTCTTGATGTCTGATCAACCTCGCCAATTTCGCTTCAGGCTGCGACCGGTGGCTAGTTCTGTGCTGCTACTCTCGGCAGCGATGATGGCGGCCTGTGGCGTTAGCAGCGGTGGCGACGAGCCCCACGAGCATACCGATATCGACACGGCGGGTCGTCTGGCCCTGTTCGATACCGACGCCTCGCAAGCGTCAACTGGTCGATGATCTCCATAAGCGGTTTTGGGTCAGCCAACAACAGGCTTTTGCTGTCCCGAGACTCTCCCGAGCCTCATATCACTTCAAATCGGTGGCGCGGAATGCCTAGGCACTCTCGATGCGGATTCGGGAGATCACCCAAGTGCGAACCCACGATGGCTATCGCCGTCTGCATGTGTTGTTGCAGCGGAAAGGATGGCAGGACAACCACAAACGCGTCTATCGATTGTACCTGGAGCAAGGGCTGTCACTGCGCCTGAAGCGCCCCAAACGGAACAAGGCCGCGAAGAACAGATAGCCTATTTTTTAGGGGGAATTTCCCAACCACATCTGGGGCATGGACTTCGTGTCAGATGCTATGTTTGACGGCTGCGTGCGATTGCTGACCATCATCGACCTGTGCAATAGGGAATGCCTCGGCAACATCTTCGGACAGAGCTTTAAAGGCGAAGACGTCAAAGAAGCACTAACGCGGATCTTTTGTTTCCGAGGTAACCCGAGAATACTGAAAGCGGACAACGGCTCCGAATTTACCGGCGAGGTCATGGACTGGTGGGCCTATGACAGACAAACAGAAATTGATTTCTCTCGGTCCGGCAAGCCCACGGATAATGCGACCGTGGATTCATTCAACGGCCGACTCCGCTAGGAATGCCTGAACGAGAACTGGTTTCTGTTACTGGCCGATGCCGAGCAGAAGATTGAGGCCTGGAGAACGTTCTATAATCGAGTCAGACCTCATTCCGCATTTGGGTGGTCCACGCCTTCTGACTACGCCCGAAAACAAGCTGTTTCGGGTCGTCTGAAGCAGCAATTAGAGCCGGATTCTCCTGACAATGCGGGGTGCTGAAACGGGGTCAGGGTTAATTATCCAATACCTGAATTGTACTTATCAGCTGTAGGAAAGTTTATGAATTTATTCGACTGGTTACCCTTTGGCCGTGTGCCGGAAATTTCCCCCGAAATACTTAATGAGCAATTAAAGGATGTTCAGATCGTCGACGTGAGAACATCGGCGGAGTTCCAACAAGATCGTATTGAAGGAGCAATCAACCTGCCGATTACCCACTTTTCCAAGAAGTCGATCCTAGGGCTTTCACTGGAGCAGAGCAAACCTGTTGTAACGATCTGTCTATCCGCTCACCGGAGCATTCCTGCCACCCGACGGCTAAGACAACTCGGATATGACGTGAAGCAATTAAAAGGCGGCATGAAGGCCTGGTGGAAGAAAGGTTATCCAATTGTTGGAGGTCAAAAGGGGAGTAGCTGACAATCAGCCATCAAATTGCGAAAAAGGTTCTCCTGGCGCTGCGTTCTTCGATGTTGGAAACAACAACTCCCCTTTAGGTCCACTTCATACTGGACAAGGCTATAACTCCCGAACGCCTCACCATGTGCTAATTTCAACTTATCGTCATCCAGAGCAGAATTGAATGAGATGCTTAAACAAGACCATGAAGACCACATCAAAGCCGAGAAAGATCATTATCAACGGTCTGCAGACTACATGCGCGCTCTTGCGGTTCTCAAAAAAGCTGAGGCTAGTATCTATGGACATGTATTTGAGATCCAGGCGCATCGGTACGAAATTCAAGTACACGAGCACGATAAAAATGCTGACGCGACAGAACACAGCGATTCGCAGCAACACCATCGGGAGTCATCAAAAAAACATGAATCCAAGATGGCAGCGATCATTGATCTTGAAAAGCTGCTCTAGGTGATCATAAAACCTACGTTTTTCAATACCTCTGCTCGATCAAATCGCCCACTTTTAGGGATAAACCCCCACAATGAGGCTGGAGCAGAAACGACTGCTTTCTGAGGCCTAGGACCTGACAAACGCCGAGATATTTACCGTAATCCGGATACTCCTCGGGCAACGGCGTCTACCGAATCAACAGACTGAGCAGTGGTTTCAGTTTGTCCAAATCCTGGTCTCCTTCTCGAGTTTTTTCGTTGTTAAAGTTCGAACTCCCTCTGATATTTGGTACCCGGATTGAGGGTCCGTTTACGCTGGCATCTATTGGGTCGATTATTATATTGCCTGTTCCCTTGAGCGGCTTGCGATCAACTACGTAATACAGTCCGTCGGCTTCTAGCCTTTCAGGGTATTCTTCTTGGCGGCCGAGTAATCTCGGTGTGGCCCGAACCAGAAGAGATGTGATGACCCATTTCGGAAGCGCATCCATCTCCAGCGGCTTGATGCTCACCGCCGGATCGTCTAGTTGCAGCGACTCACCTTGGGGTAGCAGGACGTAGTATGTCTGCTTGCTTCGCTGCCAGACCAGAGACAACACGGGCCCGGCGCGATAAATACGAGAGGCGAGCGTTGGTATCTGTTTCTCTGCTTCGCTTTTGGAATAGCCGCTGTAAGTGACGCTGGTGGCTGTGACGCGTTCATGGAGCGCCGCATGGTCGATGTTGGTATTTTCGATGAAGGAAGTTAATACGGTTTTCATTGCTGATTGCCCATCCATTCCAAAAGCGCGGTCAGGTGATCTTTAAGTATTTCGCCGGTTTGAGGGTTTAGCAGGCCTGGCACTTCGATAACAGGGCTATGCATTCGGTCGCTGGGTGTCAAATCCTGGCTGAGGTACCTGCAGGCTTGATCTGGAGTTCCGAACAGGTTGATGTAAGCAAACTGTTTGATTCCGAGGGACTCGTCCAGTTTCTCGACTTTGTGCCTGTGATTGTCAACGGTGCCATCAGCGCGCCAGTGCTTCGCATCAACGGCAATTGGGGGGCGGTTGGCATAAGGGCGGACCACGAAATCGCACATTTCATAGGCATCGGAGGTCAATGGCTCGACTGCCAAACCAGCGTGCTCAAGAATGGCGGTGATGCCCTCCTCACCAAGTGCACCTTTATACAGGTTGAAGAAGGCTGCCGGATTCATCTGATAAGTCTGTGCCTGCCACTGAATTGCGTAGCCCTTCCGTTGGAAATAGCTGCGAACAACCGTGCTGTTCATGAGTTGTGGGAGCCCACTGTCGTGTTCGTTGATCCACCGGTTACCGACCGCTTGCTCAAAGAAGCTCAGGTCTTTATCCGATTCCAATTGGCCGTCTACTTCCAGGCTTCCGGAGAAACGGTAACCGTCAGTACTTGGTGCCTGAAGGTATAAGCGTGGATAGTCTGATGACGGTGACGGTAGAGTGGGTTCTTTTAGTAGTTGGTTGCGTAGGCTTTCCCAGCTTTTGATGGCGCTCTCGGGAGCCGCGCCCCGAAACCCGGACATCAGTTCCCGAATCAGGCTTAGGGTATCGGCAGTGCAAAGGGCTGCTTTGTTGTGTAAACGGAGTAACTCACGGTTTTCATAAGTTGGCTGAATGGATTCCGATGTCGCTTTTCTGAGCGCGATGTATTCATGGGACAGAGTGTCTTCCTGCCGGTGGTCAGACGCCAGGATTGGCCGAAGATCGCCATCAGCGAAGAGCCGGATGACGGGGCGTTTGAAGGCGGTGCGCGCTGTGCGCCCCACCGCTTGCTCTATGACCTTGCGGATGAGCCATTCGTAGTCGGCGGTTTCGTAGTATCGCTTCAAATGCTGGTTATGATGCGTGCCTTGCAGGGCCTGTTTGACCCAGCTTCTCGCTTCGCTAAGCGAAATCCAGCCAGCTTCTTGCAGCGCCATGATCTGATGGAAAAGAAGAAGCTGATTGACCTGGTAGTTGTCGGGATCGCTGAGGAGTTGATGGGTTGGTTTCTCCAGATACAGCGTGTCGATATCCGTTTTGATCTTTTCTGGTGGGTCGCCATCGCCTACCCAGATAAGTTGCTCAAGGTCTTGAGGGTGGTTTACCTCGTAATCAGGGTTTTTTCCTTCGCCCATTGAGGCATAGGCCGAGAGTACAATTACTTTGTCGTTGGTGGTGCTCAGGTGGTTAATGACGTCATTAAATTCTCCGTTACTCATGGCCTGGGCGTTTATTCCGCAGAATAGTTTGTAAGTCCTTCCGGAATCCGCACATTTTCGATTGAGGAGATCTTCCAGAAACTCGATGAATTTAGGGTATTTGGCCTGGCTGACGGTTCTGTTGAGCAACGCGAGCATATACCGGCTGTTTTCTGCGTCCATGAACCGGTCGAGTGCATTAAAAAGCTTACCAGCCCAGTTGAGCGCAAAAGTGTCGCTGTCCTCTGCATGAAGCAAGTGGTTTATGGCTAACCCCGGTTTCCGGACAGGGGCGTTCATATAAGCCTCAAGTGCCGTGGGTAAGAGGCTGGATTCCGGTGTTATGAATTCTGCTTCAATGTGAACACCGGCTTTGCTGTACTGTCTTCGTGTTCGGTACCAGTTGCCGATGTTAACCTTTTGCGTCTCTGTGAGTTCTATGAACTGGTTGCCCAGGCGTGTTTTCAGGTAGTCCAGATCAAAGTTCTTGATGACGGTTCGTGAGGTCGCGGTTGCACTGATACCGACGATCTTTACTCCGCTTTCCACAAGGCGGGCGATCAAACCAGAGGGCGTGACAGTAAACCCTGAGTAGTAACAGCTTACGGTATCTATTGTCCCCTCGTTGCGGCGAACATCCGTTAATTTGAGCCCATTGTCGTGATAGGTTCGCGATGCTGACCGGTTGTCTGAGGGTGCACGGTGCCCTCTGTGACCGGTAAAACTGGCTTGAGCATCGAACGCGGCAAAGACGGCGTCACTGAGGTCTTGAAGATTGAAGTGTCGCAAAATTGAGTGCACGGCATCTTGGACTGTGGCGGACCTCAGAGATTCATTCTCCCTCTGAGACTTTGCATGGTTATTCAGATAGATCCACACCGATGAATGCATGACCCAGATAAAGCGCCGAAATAACCAGTCTGCTTCGTTAATGAAACGGCTCAGTCGGGCATCTGCCGTTTGGTGATGGGCTGCAATCTCCCTGGTTTCACTACGAATGATGTTTTTCCGCAAATCATCGTTGGTGATAAGGCTGAATAAATGGGAGGAGCTGTGGGCATGAGTGACGGTCCGATCCGAAAACAGACGAACCTTCTCGTTTTCGAGACTGGCACCATCGGTATTGAAGGCGAACTGCAGGCTCCATCGCTCGGCAAATTCTGCGAGAGCGGGCCGAAGGGTATCAAACTTCTCTTCAATGCCTTCATAGCGGCTCGACCGCTCGAGCTGGTGCTGCTGGAGATTGGCATGGAGGGTGCGGGTAAGCTCGATGAGGTCTAGAGATTTCTGGTCTGCCATGTACTGCAGGATGATTTCATTCTGTCGATCAAACTCGTCGATCAGCAGCAGTGAGTTACCAAGGTCCCGGATGGGGTGAGTCCGGGCTTTCAGGGTTTGGTAGCCCGCCAGAAACTTTCGCGTGGTCATGAAGCAAATATGCGCGTCCCGGCGGTGCAGGCGGTCGCCGGGAATGAGCTTATCGGTCAATTCAATGTCTGATGGCGACAGCCGTACTGGGTTTTCACTGCGCTGGCGGGTTTGGATCAAAGTAATGAGTAGCCGGTAAGTTTCGGTTGCGTGTTGATCCAGAGTGTCTTGCAGGTCAAGCTTTGAACGCAGGCTCTCGTTGGCAAGGCGTTTGAGTTTGCGAATTTTCTGCCAGCCTTGGATAAGCCTCTTGTCTGACTGGAGGTCAAAAAGTTGAATGATTTGTTCAACGCAAGCAGGGGCCGCCTCCAGTAACTGATTTCCCTGGTTTGGCAGATACACGATTTCGCGCTTCAGGATGTCCCTTTCGGTGCTGGAGAATCTTGGGCTTCCGTCAATTGTTTGCTCGTCAATGAGTTCAAGCAACTCTTTGTGGGTTTGGCACACGTTGTCGACAGAATTGGTAATGTAGTAAATCGTCTGGGCAGGTCGGGATCCGTTAACACTGGCAACAAGCTCTTCAATAATGAGTTGTTTGATTGTGTGGGTTTTTCCAATACCCGTTTGTGCTGGGATCAAAGTGAGGCTGCCGAGATCCGCATCTGGTCCGATCTGTGGCGAGAGATCCTCTTGCAGTAATCTGTCGAGCGGAGTCCTTGCGTTGGAGTCGGCTGGTAGCGTCTTCATCTGGCTTTCCTGTATTGAATCGTTGGTAATAGATTTACCGGAGAGCCTTGCTTTTGGCGATACTGGACAGGTTTACAATATGTCCAATTTTTGAACGGTTGGGGTGGTGATGGCAAATATGGATGTTTCTTGGGACAGGAAAAATCAGTTTCATCTTATGGAGGTGGTTGCCCAATGGGAAGGCCGAGTCACGGCAGAGCACCTTCAGAGAGCCTTCGGTATCGGCAGCCGTACCACCAGTGGTGGTATTTTCAAAGAGTATGGTGATGTGGCGCCGGGCAACCTTGTCTATTCTACGAGCGTTCGCGGGTACGTTCAGAGTGAGACATTTGAACCATGTTTCAGCCAGGGCAGCCTGGATGAGTATCTTTCGTTGATGACGCGTCATGCCACGCTGAATCCATCGTTTGCGGGCTTGAAAGATGTGCCTGCACCTACGGAATCTGTGTCCATCCCGCACCGGGCTGTTCTGCCGGAAGTTCTACGGAAAGTCGTGCAAGCGACGCAAACCCGCAGCCGGTTAGAAGTAGTTTACCGCTCACTTTCAAGCCCTCAGGGCGAGGATCGCATCATCGCACCTCATACGCTGGTGTATTCTGGGCAGCGCTGGCATGTTCGCGCATGGTGTGAAAAACGTCGAACTTTTCGTGATTTTGTTCTAACGAGAATGGCGCCCGGTGCGGAGCTTCTTGGTGATGCTTTAGAGGATGCAGACCCGGCGCTGGACACTAATTGGCAAAATCAGATCCTCGTCCGCCTCGGTCCGAATCCAGGGCTATCCCCTGAGCAACAGCGATTGGTGGCTCTTGATTACGGGATGGACGACGATCAGGAACTGAAGGTTCCGGTGCGCCGTGCGTTGACTCACTATCTTTTGCAATCGTTGAATGTTGTTTTGGGGAATAGTCAGCTTTCACCAATTGAGCAGCCTTTGGTTGTGGTGAATCTGGACGATTTGAAACCTTATGTCTTTAGCGGGTGATTTTATATCGCCCTGAGGTAGGAGTCCTGACTAAGTGGATTTTGCACAGAATAATCCACTTGGCTGAGGTTTCTGAGGATGGAGGGTGGTGGTCACCATTCGGGGCAGACGCTATGGAAATTCTGAAAAAGCGCAGTGCGGAATCGTAATGTGATTCCAGGGCTATGACTCCAAGCAGGTTATTGGCGTAAAGCGACATTGTTTGTCGGAAGGCTGGTGTAGCGTCTAGCTCCACTACTACTGCGAAGCTGACGCTTTTGCACTATTTGATGAGGATTAGCCATGCCCAATTACGATGGAGATTTTGAACAAACCCGCCTCTCGATGTTGGCGGAGCAGCATCGAGACATCGTTGGTTCAAAAGGTGAAGTAGTCTTTTGTGCAGATGATGAAAACCGGTTGAGCGGCACGTCATGGACCCTGGAGGATGAGATTTTCGATCAGATCTCAGGCTCTGGTTTCAAAATTCAGCTCATGGAGTTGCTCGATAGCTTCCTGGTTTACCGTGCCGAATGTGAGCAATGCCCGCGTAATGAGGGCATCGTTCGGCTTGGCAACGGCGGAATGACTATTGAGTGGTTGCCAGATGGATCCACCCACCTCTCCAGCTAACGGGACGCTGAGCATTGAAAGAACTGATTAGTGACTATGAGAGAATACTCGCAGGAGTGAAGTCTGAGCATTTTGATCTGACACAAGACAAATACTCGGGTGTGTTTCTGCCGGTTCCTTTTACGGAATATTGGGGAAGTCAGCTGAAGGTGATGCTGGTCGGGCGTGAAACGGCAGGTTGGAACACCAAAAACGGTAAAAACACCATGCTACGCGTAATCAAGGCTAGTGAGCGTGGGGCTACGAGGGGGATCGTTACCGAGGCCGTGGAGCGATACTTTAATCATCTTGAACTCAGTGCAAGAAGTGGTGTTGTCACCAAGACGAGCAGCCGTTTCAAGCAATATTATTTCCGGTTGGCAAGAGAGCTGGATCTGGATCCCAAAGCTCTGGTGTACGCCAATCTCTTTGCCTGGGATTACGACGGTCGGTCACCGATAGAGCGACCGGACGGTGAGCTTTCAGAGGTGATCAGGCTCTCCAGTCAGTTGCTTGCGGCGCAGATCAAACAGCTCAAACCGCACTTCATCATTTTTTCCACCGGGCACGATCAGATTGATCCAATCATTCGAAGCCTATTCAATGATCATTTCGACGGTTATGAAAACGTTGATCCGGTGATACCCAGGAAACTTTGGGAGTTCCACGGCGGCGGCAGTGTTTGTTATCGAATTGCTCATCCGCGGGCCACGCATGGGCATGGTGAATACAGAGAGGAAGTTATAGCGAGAGTTAAACGCTCTCTCGAGAATGCCTTACCAACGCAGGATGAAGCAAGATGATGGATCAATCGCACAGGTCACCTCTTATCGACTCTGACGCCAGCCTGAGTGATCACTACACTGCCAGCCTCCTCGGCGGCGCCATAGGCGATGCCCTGGGTTCTGCTGTGGAATTCATGTCTCACGCCCAAATTCTGGATCGCTTCGGCCTGGGTGGCATTACAGACTATGCCGAAGCCTACGGTGGTAAAGGCAAGATTACCGACGACACGCAAATGACTTTGTTTACCGCAGAGGGTTTGCTGCGAGGGCAAATGCGGGGCGTAAGTAAAGGCACAGCAGGGTTCGACCACACAGTTGCCAATGCTTATTTACGATGGCTGGCAACACAGGGTCACGAGTGTCGTACGGTAACCGTAGAGAAAGACGGCTGGTTGTTTCAGCAGCCAGAGCTGCACAGCCAGCGAGCCCCCGGCATGACGTGTCTGAGTGCGCTGCGGGATTACCCGGGCTTTCCTGAAATTGCCGGCAATGACAGTAAAGGTTGTGGCGGCGTGATGCGGGTAGCTCCGGTGGGGCTATTCTGGCGCTCTTTCAACGGCAGCTTTGGGGTAGAGAAGGTATTTGAAGATGGCTGTATGTGCGCGGGCCTGACCCACGGCCATCCCAGCGGTTATCTGACCGGTGGTGTGCTTGCAGTTGTGATCTTTGAGCTATTGAACGACAAAACTCTGCTGGAGGCTCTGGGTACTGCCAAGACATTGCTGGTGGGAGAGCGCGGTCACGAGGAGACTTTGGCGGCTCTGGATAAGGCTGTCGAGCTCAGCCAATCCGACAAGCCACCGCACATAGCTATCGGTGAACTGGGCGAAGGCTGGGTCGCAGAGGAAGCGCTGGCGATTTCTGTTTATTGCGCCCTGGTGGCGAAGAACTTCGAGCAGGGCATTGTGCTGGCGGTGAATCACGATGGGGATTCAGACTCTACCGGCGCCATTACCGGAAACATTCTTGGGGCCATGCACGGCCCCGGTGTGATTCCTCAGCGGTGGCTGGAGCCGCTGGAGCTTCGGGGAGTTATAGAGGCTGTCGCTTCAGATTTGTGGACGTGCCAGGAGTGGCATTCTTACATGGAGGACGATGGGCTTTGGGAGCGGTATCCTGGATACTAAAGCGCTGAGTCCCCCGTCAGCCCCTGAAGCCTTTAAACCTCCGGGTTGCCCAAGCTTCCAGAGCATCAGCCTTCCAATACCCAACAACACCAATGGCCAGTAACGACAAGACAAAGCTTCCATAACCGATGAGCGCTGCTGTCATATTCATGGTGCCTCCGTGTTATCTAGTGCTGGGTGTTCATCATACCTGCCCGGAGATGTCTCTGGCGAGTATCTCAACTTCTGAGGGATCATGGCCTGAGGCGAGCCAATCCCTTGGGCTTAGGCAGCGGTTGCCGAGCGGCAGATCACCGTTTTCGGTCGTCATAAACCGGTTCAGGGTCAGTGGGTTTACACCTGGGCCAATGTTCTGAAAAATGATCTGAAGGTGGGGGAGAGTGGCCTCCTCTGTAAACTGCCAACGAGGAAACAATACTTCTCCGCTGGGAGATTCTAGCGTGTAAAGCACTGGGGGCGTCTTTGCAAGGAGGGCACGAACCGCTTCCTTTGATGTGGAAAGACGTTGAGCTACCTCGTCCAAAGTAAGCGCCTGCTGAATTATGTCGTACACCTCCTTCTGGAGCTGTTGGATATTGCGGCGGGTTATTTCTTGGCTGGTAAGGCCGTCAACGTCTGTGAACCGCGCTCCGCCGGCTTTGAGAATGTCCCTTTCTTTTGGCGATAGGGGCTGGCTCTTCTGACGAGTTTCGTTGTCGGGCGGCGAGTTCGAAATGCTGCTCTGGATGTTTTGAGACAGCATGTAGGCCAGATAGTCTTGACTCACCTCGGTAGCAAGCTGATCACTAACTTCGTTGTCTGATTGCACGTC
>JBNJJM010000011.1:0-16523 GCA_051750305.1 Pseudomonadota bacterium
AAAGCCCTACTATCCAATCCTTACAAATAGGTCTCGGTCATGACTACATATCATTTAGATCTGGCATCAGCTCCTTGGGGGGGCAACACAAACAGTTTGCGAGAAGGTAAATTTTTTCAATTGTGACATTCACCTCTCCCCGCTCAATCTTCCCTACATAGCTCCTGTCCATTCCCGCCTCGTGAGCAAGACGTTCCTGCGAAAGCCCTTTTGATTTTCGAATCACCCGCAGATTCTGGCCAAACGCTTCACAAATCGGTGAGCCCATTTCTTGCCCTTACAAAAGGCAAGACTATGGTTTCTTGAGGCATGAGGGGCCACGGCATATACTACCCATTTTCATGAGTCGACCAAATCGACCTAATGACCATTTGGGCCCTCGAATGCAAAAATTACAGTCACTACAAGTCGATAAGACACTGGTCGACTTGTTGCGGAAGCAATCAGACACCCCTTTCTCGACCACTGAAATTCGGGACCTCTATGCGCTTCGAGTTTCCGAAGGTCAGCGACCGGATTGCAACCAGCTCCGAAAATATATCTATAGAGAGCTGTTGCGACTTGAATCAGCCAATCTGATTGAAAGACACCATGGATCTACCGGCCGGGGGTGCAAATTTGTCTTCTGCCCAGAGCGCTCAAGTGTTGAGCTTGAGGCAAAGCCGTCGCCGTTTGAAAACCATGTCGATAATGCTGAGTCGACGATAGAAGGAGAAACGCAGCGAGCCCTTCAAGAAGAGCTATCCCAAAGGAGAGTGGAACTTGTCGCCAGTATCGGGGAGGCGGAGGAGTATCAACGTCTATATAACAAATACCCCGCACTTCGAGTTGCCGTGAGGGAGCAATACTTGGAGTCCCGGGAAAGAAGCACGAAACTCCTTGGGCAACTCCGTGCGGTCGAGTCTGTGATCACCAAAATCGGCCTTCCCTCATGATGAAACTCCGCGCATGGCAGAGCGAGTGCATTGCTCAAGCCCTGTTATCCTTCGAGTACCAAACCCATTTCCTGTGTCATGCTACGCCAGCGGCAGGTAAAACCGTTATGGTCGCATCTGTGGCCAAAGCACTGTTTGAGCAAGACAAGATTGATTTTGTTGTATGCTTTTCCCCTTCGCGAGCAATATCCCAAAGCGTTGCCATAACTTTTAGCAAGATTCTTGGACGAACTTTCAATGGGCAAATTGGTGCTGCCGGTGGGTCGTATACTTATCAGTCGATGGGTACGCTGCCAAAGGAGCTTTGGCGCGTGTTGAGCGATCACCGAGTGCTGGTCGTTCTGGACGAAATTCATCATTGCTCAGGAATTAGCTCGGACGACTTTACTCTTGGTAACAGTTGGGGAAGGATCATACTTGACCGAATTCAGGGAAATGCGTCCTTTACCATCGCATTATCTGGAACACCCTGGAGAACAGACGATACACCTATCGCGTTGGCTCGATACACCCAGCCTGACGGCAAGCTCCATTGCGACTATGAGTATGGTCTCAGACGAGCCGTTGCGGATGGGGTATGCCGAGCTCCAAAGATCGTGCTCACGGATAATCGAGAGATCCACCTGAAATCTTCTGAAATCGGCCCAAAAACCTATTCGAGCATCCGTGAAACCATCAAGCATGGCCATATCTCTTATCCCGACTTTCTTTTTCGAGATGAGGTAATCGACCATACACTTTCGGAAGCATCAGAAAAACTATCTGAAATTCGACATCGAATTCCCAATGCCGGCGGCTTAGTTGTCGCAGCGACCGTCGCACATGCAGAGCATATTGCGACCAGACTCGCAGCGCTGGGTGAAAGGTCCGTCGTTGTCAGTTGTCGAACACAAGACGCCCACGAAATAATCAATAGGTTCAGGTTGTCCAAAGATCCCTGGATCATCTCTGTGGGCATGATTAGTGAAGGAACGGACATTCCAAGGCTGCAAGTGTGCTGCCATCTCAGCAGAATCCGAACCGAGCTCCATTTTCGGCAAGTTCTTGGGAGAATCCTGCGACGCCAGGCCAGTGAATCGTCGGAGATTGGAGGTTGGCTTTACATTCTTGCGGAACCAAGCCTTGCAGAATTCGCGCGAAGAATCGGTGAAGATCTTCCGGAACAAAATGTGGTTTCGTTTTCACCCAGAGCGCCGAAACAGAATCCGGATAACTCTGGGAAAAGCCAGATTTTAGCCAGTGGCGACGAGACTTCGGAGTGGGATCTTAACTTTGGCTCCGAGTACACTTTCGACAATGAAGCGGAACAGGCCGGACGAAGAGAGTCCGCAGAGCTTTCTATGAGCAGCCATTATTGGAGCGAGATTCTGTCTCTATTCGAAAATAAAGTGGTGTGACCTGTGACCCCTTACACAGCACATTTGGATTAAAGCAATTAACCTACTCATGAGCTCCTTGGTTAGGATGACCGTAGGACTCACCGCCGGCATGGATGCTAGGCGAGCGCGACACCTGCATAGTGATGTGACTGCTAGGGAGAGGCTTGGCTTCGTTCTGCTTCCTATATCTTTGCCACTTTCAATGGTATGGACTTCCAGCGTGTTCACTGTTTCCGAAACACTACAAGCAACCTCGCCAGAGGTATCGCTTCCAGGCTGTTCAATGGGGATCAGCCATCCTCACCTTTGCTTTCGAGTGCAATAATTCTTTTCATCAACTCTTCATACGTTGAGTTTTCTCGGAGCTGTTTTACCTCAGCTCCAAGGGCAATTGCTTGTCGCTCGAACTGATAACGTGCTTCCTGCGATTGCTTCAGTTCCTCCGTCGATTCTTGCAACTGCTGAGTGGTGTCTGTCAGTCGTTGCTCTAGCTCTTCAATGATGGTTTTTGCGTCCTGGATTTCAGCTTCTATGTCCGATTGTAGCTGCTTTAGTTCACGAGATGTCTCTGAGACCTGCCTTTGCGCGGCTTTCAAGGCACCCTCATAAATTTGCACTGTAAGTGGGCGCAAATGATCTATCAGCTTGCGTTCAAGCTCGGTGACGAGGTCTTCTAGCTCGGCAGGGAGGCGTAAGTCAGCGTTTCTCTCAGCGTTATCTTTGCCCGCGTATTCGTCCCAGACAAATTTCAGGCGTTTGGCGTCTCCAGCTCCAAGAATGCGGCGAAGCCCATACCCGGTAATGTTCTTGCCCGTGGATTGTAGTTTTTTACCTGCTTCGATGATTTCTTGATTCGCAATTTCGGCCGGTCGCATCGTTTAGGCTCCCACAAGTACATGTCTGATTATAGATATAACAAAAGAAAGAAAGAAAGAAAGAAAGAAAGAAAGAAAGAAATATATGCTAGGCGTTCGCTTTTAGATGCCGCCTTAACAAGCGATACCGAGTCTTTGGTGATTCATGATGCAACAGTGAAGCCGTAAGCGTCCCTCCTATCCAGAACTAAGCCCCCCCTTCTCTATCTATCTGGCGGATTCGGCATTAACCTCGATCAAGTGACGTAGGGATACCTGCGTTCCCAACATTGATAGCCCGAGAGCGCGAAAAGAATATGATCGAGCCAACCCTGTTGATCGTTGACCTGGAAGCCACGTGCTGGGACGGTCGGTACACGCCGGACGGTTGGTGTTGTCTGGAAGCGCCCCAGGATACGCCACCTGATCATGATTCCCCAGGACGCCAACCACCTCCGGCGCCATCGCGGAAAACGCCAGGAACACCTCATCCACAGGCCCAGTGCCGCCCCGTTTGTGGCAGTCGGGGTAGTCGTACAGGTCGTCACATAGAAAAACCGCGTCGGGAGCCGGAATGACACCATCCCGAGACAGCGCGACAAGGGCTTCGGCCACAGGAGCCCCGAGCAGTCGATTCTGACCGCCGGCTTCTCGCCCCTGGAGATCGGAAGTCAGCACAATCCCCTTCACATGACCTGGCAAGCCGGTGGCATAGGCCCGATAAAACGGCAGGCGATCATGCAGAGGCACACCGGCAGGGCCGCTGGTTCGATGCGGCATGGTGAAAAAGGGTTCCGGATCGATCCAAGTGATATTTGGCATGGAAGGCCTCTTGAGCTGGCTCCGTATTTCATACCACTCAAACAAAAAAGGCGGCCAAATTGACCGCCCAAAATCTTAGTCTACGGTGGCTGGTTACCCCGTCCGCTTTGCATCAAAGTAGCGTCGAGTTTCCGCGAGTTGCTTCAAGGAGACTCGCGCCATAAAGTCCAAGGTTGACGCTCCAAGAAAAGGAGGCTAACTGGTTTCCAGTCGAACCCGGCGATTGGCGCGTTCGGCCGTTGGATACATGGCTCTCAAGGATTTGTAGATGCCCAGGATGTGGCTGATGCGCTCCAGGGTATCCCGGGAGAGCTTTACGTGTGGCAACGTCTGATACTTGGTCAGCGTGCTCTGGGACACACCGCCGAGCATCTGGATCATTTCTTCCTGGGTGCAGCCCCACTCACGGCAGATACCAAAGAATCCTTTGAGAGCCAAATGTCCTTTGGCTTTTTCGTCATCTAGGGCCATTATGTTCGTCCATTCTTGGGCTGCTCTCGATCCTCCATAAAGTCGTCACTGGCGCCTTCAGAGTCGAAATACTCGTCCCAAACCGGATCGGTCGGCCGGTCATAGCGTTTGACCGAGCCTTTGAGGCGTTCCAGAGGTGTAAGCTCCTGGGGCAAGGACTCAGCCAGCTCATCGGCATGGGCCGTGTGGGCATCGAGGTCGTCCAAAAGTTCTTTTTCGGTTGGGCGCTTGGTTGTCATGGTGGTGTGCTCCGTATTTCCTACCAGTGTATACCAACCCTGAAAAGCTAACCGACTCCGCATTCCCTACCACTCAAACCAAAAAGGTGGTCAAATTTGACCGTGTTGACTGCCATTAAGGAAAGCGTGATATGACTCGCAACGGCATGCGCCCCACACACCCTGGCGAGATTCTCCGTGAAGATTATCTGAAACCGCTGGGAATGAGCGTGAACGCACTCTCTAAAGCCCTCCACGTCCCAAAAAATCGGATGTATGAAGTTGTCAGAGAAAACCGAGGCATTAGGGCCGACACGGCGATGCGGCGGGCTCGCTACTTTGGCACCGGCGAGCGGTTATGGTTGAACCTGCAAACGGAGTATGCGCTCCGTCAGGCTCAGATCAGCAATGCAGATAAAGTGGCCTGGGAGGTTGAACCCTACACGGCCTAATTGTGCCCTCTCTCGAAGACGTTTTAAAAGAGCTTTTCGATGGTGATGAGCAACTTATCAGCCGCTGGCTGGAAACACCGGTAGCAGCTTTAGCAGGCGCGTCACCAAAAAAATTGATGGGGACGCCCACCGGTTGTGAGGTTCTGGAAAGCTATATCGAGAAGCTGAACGACTATTCGTGATTTCGAGAGCTTGAGGCATTACGTCGGAATACCGTGTCTAAGTCGGCCGATCAGCGTTTCGACATCACTCGCCCCCTCTTCTGTCATTGCGCGCTCAAGCGGGCTCACTTCTTTAAAAACGTAGGCAGGATTTTGAAGCCATCGTCGTGCAGCCTGACGATCGCCATGGAAGAGGCCTTCAGCTGAAACGCAGATCTTTAGAAGCCTGGCAACAGCTTCGGGCTCCGCGTCGACAAGCGACCCAGCCAGCCAGTCTTTCCAGTTTTCGATTTCTCCTGTTGTCATAGCTAAACGCCTAATTGGGCTCGGACATAGGAAAGTATACCTCGATCAGTCTTGCGCCAGTCCAATATTCGCCGCGCCATAATGGTAGGCTCACCATAACTTGGCAGTCGATTTACGCCATGTTTGACTCGTCTCCACCCAACCCGCTATTCGGAAACAAAGCACGCTGAGGTCGCAAAGCGAACATTCAGGCGGATAGACCAGCACTCACCTTTGGAGAAATTCAGCCTCTTTTTTGGCATGTCCGCAGTAATGGGGTAGAACCCATGATCTAACCTGAAAGTATCAGTTTTGCCGTTGCCAACTACAGTGCTGTTTTCGTCGTTATTCCGGCGCCCGGTATACGAGCGGGCTGAACAGACACGGCAACAGCTTTTGTGTAAGGTAACCGACGATTGGACACAGAACGAGCCGTGATTAAGCCCCCAGTAATATAAGTGGTCGATCAAATTGCTAGCCAACCTTGTGTATATCGCGTTCGCACTTGTCCTCCTTTTCGTTGGGGCAGAGGGCCTTGTCAGGGGCAGTTCATCACTGGCACTGCGGGCGGGTCTCAATCGCCTGATGGTGGGCTTGACCATCGTTGCATTTGGAACCAGCTCACCGGAACTGGTGGTAAGCGTGGAAGCTGCGCTTTCCAACCAGGGAGATATCTCGGTGGGCAATGTGGTGGGCTCAAATATTTTCAATATTGCTGTGATTCTTGGAATAACAGCATTGGTGTGCCCTATTCCGGTTCACCGCCAGGTTATCAAGATAGACGCTCCTGTCGCCCTGGGAGTCGCCCTCCTGTTGGTTTTGCTACTACTGAACCAAACTCTCAGCCGCCTTGAGGGCGTGCTTCTGTTTTCAGGAATTGTCGCCTACACATGGATGAGCGTCATTTTGGCCCGCAGAGAACCTCCCCCCGCCAGTGCGGATGAGGAAAACATTCTGGCAGTCAATACATCACGTCATTGGTGTGTCGATATTGCTCTGATCCTGGTTGGGCTGGCGATTCTTGTGGCTGGCTCCCGCCTACTGGTTGAGAATTCTGTGGCATTGGCGGTCAGTTTCGGAATCAGTGAAGCGGTGATCGGTCTGACGATTGTCGCGGCGGGGACCAGCATGCCGGAATTGGCAACCTCGCTGGTTGCAGCTTTCCGAAAGCAGCCTGACATCGCAATAGGCAATATCGTTGGCTCCAATATATTCAACGTCCTTGGAATACTGGGGGTGGCGTCGATTGTTTCGCCTATAGAAGCACCCGGGATTTCGACTCTGGATTACGGAGTGATGATTCTCTTTACGGTTTTGCTGATCCCGCTTCTGTATACAGGGCGCATGCTGCACCGGGTAGAGGGTGCTGTGCTGCTGGCGCTGTATTTCGGTTATCTTTTTCTCCTCTGGCCCGACTGATGGCCGAACAGGTGACTACGGATCGACGGCATGCCTAAAACAAGTTGAATCGCGTCACGGTGGACTTTCATTGGAGCTGAGCGTGTAAATCAGTTTTATCCACAGCAGGATAAGCCAGCCCCGGTGACCATCTACCTCTTAGAGTACGATCTTGCTGAAAAATCGTTCAATCCACTTTAACCGGGTCGTCGGCAAGGGAAAGTCGGCCCCGACTGAGCAATGGGAATATTGAGTTATTAAAAGGTGCGAGCCCTCGGCCTACATTTAAGGAGATAGAGAAGACCGGCGGTCGCAAAGCGGACATTCAATCATATTGGAGCAGATTCACTTTTTGGCTTTCTTTCTAGTAGTCAGCGTGCTGCTGCTGTTATGACACTGATCCAGCCAGCAAAGCTGAACGGGCATGATCCCTATGCCTACCTGAAGGGTGTGCTGACTCGACTGCCGACGCAGAAGAACACTGCCATCGTCGAGCTATTGCCCCACAACTGGAAGCCGACTATTTCCGACAAGGTATGGTGGCTTGACGCTGACGCTACTCCATCCTCCAACCCTGCCAGGCAACTTCTTCAACCGGCCACATAAACTCGTTGACTTCGGTTAGTCCGCGTTTCAAGATTCATTCGACATTTTGAGATAGCAGCATGACCAACGACAATCACCCTCTCCCTCGCGGACGGTTCCAAGTGCCTCTTGTAGTGCTTTCACTACTGGCATTGCTGCTTGTCTTTATCTCCTCAATTACCCACCAGCAAGCCTCAGCTACTAAGGCCAACCATGGTTTTATCGGAACCGTGGATCATCTGGTTGTTGCGAGTCATAACGAGTCCATCAGGGTACTAGGTGGCAATTCTGAGAACGATGCCGCAGTGGGTGGTGATCCGGACCTTTCCGACTGGTGGCCTGCCAGTCCGATGGTGCTAGGCGTCGGTCTTTGCCGCAGTAACTGCATCATCACCGCAGGAGCGGGACATCCCCCTGCATCTCCTCGTTTTTTAATCCCGCTTCTTCGCGCACCCCCTCTGGCGTAGTCCTCCGCTTTATCATGGCTGTGCATCTGGGCAGTCATACCGGTTAGTGAAGTTTTCTTCGAGGATTACCCATGAAATCGTTGCATACACGGGCCGTCGTTTACGGCCTGGTGATTGTGCTCGGGTTGTTGAGTGCGTTGCCGAACCTTCTTTCCCCTACAATGTCCGGGAAGCTCCCGGATTGGTACCAGCAGAATACGGTCTCCCTGGGGCTTGACCTTCAAGGTGGCTCACACCTGCTTCTGGAAGCGGATATCCAGGAACTGTTTGCCAGCGAGCACGAAGCGATGGCCGGCGAGTTGACCAACTCCCTGCGTGAAGCGGACATTCGATACGGGCGCATCCAGATGACTGATAGAGGCATCGAGCTACCGGTGCGCCAGCCCGAACGGGTGTCTGAAGCAGCCAGCCTTGCTCGAAAACTGGCAACGGATACTCCGGATGGCACGCGTCGGTTCGACGTTGATATCAACGGCGGACGGCTGGTGCTGACGCTGACCGAGTCCTGGCGTGCAGGTATTTCCCGAGATGCGGTGGAGCGAAGCCTGGAGGTAGTCAGACGGCGACTGGATGAAACCGGACTGGTGGAGCCCAGCATCACTCGCCAGGGTAGTGACGGCATTCTGGTACAAATGCCGGGCGTCGCCGACCCGAGCGAGATTCGTGAATTGCTCGGTACCACCGCGAAAATGACGTTTCACTGGGCAGCCCGGGCAACGGCGGAGGAAGATATCGCAACCATTATTCTGCCGGGTGCCTACGAAGACAGAGACTACAAACTGGAAGAACGGGTTGCCATAGCAGGCGAGCACATCCGTGACGCACGCATGGCTTTCAATCCGGATACCAACGAGCCGGTGGTCAATTTCAAACTGGATGACAAGGGTGCCCGGCTGTTTGGGGATATGACCCGGAACAACATTGGCCGGCCCCTAGCCATTGTACTGGATGGTGAAGTGATTACAGCGCCGGTAATCCGCAGCGCCATTGGCGCTAGTGGAGAGATCAGCGGTGGATTTACCACAACAGAAGCCAGTAACCTGGCTCTGCTACTGCGAGCTGGTGCCTTGCCCGTGCCCCTGTATGTGGTCGAGGAACGTACCGTGGGCCCTGACTTGGGCAGTGACGCCATCGCCATGGGGCTGACCACCGGTTTGCTGGGCGCAGCCATGGTGATTGCCTTCATGATCGGGCTTTATGGACGTTGGGGACTAATTGCCTGTGTCGGGTTGACGGTGAATATTGGGCTGGTGTTCGGGATATTGAGCTTGCTGGGGGCTACCCTGACTCTGCCAGGTATTGCTGGAATTATCCTCACCATTGGCATGGCGGTGGATGCCAATATTCTGATTAACGAGCGTATCCGTGAAGAATCCCGCCAGGGCAAGCCTGCCTGGATGGCCCTCCGAGAGGGGTTCGGCAAGGCCTACAGAACGATTCTGGATTCCAACTTCACGACACTGATCGCGGTCAGCCTGTTGTTCCTGTTTGGCAGCGGGCCGGTCCGGGGCTTTGCCGTCACAATCGGCATAGGCCTGGTAACGTCGTTGTTTACGGCAATAGCGGTCACCCGCCTGATCATGGAGTGGCGCATCCGGGGCCGTGCACGGGAACCGTTAGTGATTTCTGGCATAGCCCTGCTTGACCGCCTGAGTGAGCGGGGCGTGAACTTCATGCGCGGTCGCGTGATCGGTCTCATGGTATCGGCGGTGTTCTCCATTGCGGCAATCGCTCTGTTTGTGCAGCCGGGACTGAAATACGGCGTCGATTTTACCGGCGGTACGGTAGTGGAGGTACAGGCCCAGGGAGTCACTGTTGATAAGTTGAGAACCACGCTTCAGGCGAAAGACCTAGAGGACGCCGCCATTCAGGAAGCAGGCGCGGATGGGCGCTTCCTTATTCGCCTGCCAGCAGAGCAAGGAGTACCGGGGGCGACCGCGGAGCAAGTGGCATTGCTCAAAACCGCTGTTACCTCTGTCGAGCCAACGGCGGAATTCCCGAAAGTGGATATGGTAGGGCCTAAAGTCAGCGGTGGCTTTAGTGATGCCACCATTCTGGCTATTCTGTTGGCCGGTGTTGGTATGTTGGCGTACCTATGGTTCCGATTCGAGTCCCATTTCGCCTGGGCCGCCACACTGACCATTGCGCTGGATCTCACCAAAACCATCGGTTTCTTCGCCCTCGCCGGCGTGGAGTTCAACCTGACGGCAGTTGCGGCACTGCTCGCGCTTATGGGATATTCGGTCAACGATAAGGTGGTAGTGTTTGACCGCATCCGGGAAAACATCCGCAAGACGCCGGACCGCCCC
This sequence comes from Pseudomonadota bacterium, assembly GCA_051750305.1. GTDB lineage: Bacteria > Pseudomonadota > Gammaproteobacteria > Pseudomonadales > Oleiphilaceae > Marinobacter. Next base: position 10,337 of record JBNJJM010000011.1, read on the forward strand.
ATGCTGGAACTGCTGAACGATAGTATTTCATCGACGCTTACCCGCACTGTGTTTACCTCGGTAACGACCTTTCTGGCGCTGCTACCCATGGGCATTGCGGGTGGAGCCGCCGTTGCGAGTTTTGCCTTGCCCATGCTGTTCGGAATTGTAATTGGCACCAGCTCCTCGGTCTTTATCGCGTCGCCAATCCTTTATTATCTGGGGCAGCGACGGTCGAGGAAAGGGCTTGCTCAGTTGCGGCCGACTGCCGAGGAAATTCGCAAGGAACTGGAACTCATACCCTAGGGAGGTTACTGATGCCAGGGCAGACGCGTTTACAAAGGGGGATGATGAATGTTCGCCATTGTTTAGGTGCCCCTGGTCGCAAAGCGAACGTTCAGATGGTGCGATAACGCCGGCGCACACTAAGCGTTCGGTGATCCCAAATTGATTCGATGACCACCATCGGGCCAATTAAACCCAGTCAGTAACTTGTAGGTACTCCTCGCACCTTTTGACTGAGAGCGGCTTAGCATATAGATAGCCTTGTCCCGCATCACAGCCAAGGATTCGGAGATGGTTTTCTTGCTCTTTGGTCTCAATTCCCTCGGCCAGTACATCGAGTCCTAGGCTATGTCCCATCTGAATAATCGCTTTGGCAATTGCTCCACTTTCCTGGTCGTTAGGTAAGCCCCGGGTGAATGACTGGTCACTGTGGCCATCACAGCTGGGCTGGGCGATTCTGTATCTCCTGCTCTACAGCAGAGCTTGTGGGAGGGCCAGAATCCCCCTGCAGCTGGATATGCTCAGTCACGAGGCTCGACACATAGAAATCTCAGAGATGAGAATGAGTTGCATCCCATCTCGCTTACACTTACCCGGAGAGAGCTTTAGATAGCTTGGCTTGCCGGGTGGGAAGATTGACCGTTTCAGCTGCGATCATCCGGTCTCCGGAAAAGAGCCAGAATTCACAGGCATTGTCACTCTCTGTGGGACGCCGCTGAATTCGGTCGTATCCAGTGGCGATTCCAATACACTGGACTTTCATGCCGTTGAGATCTGACCAAAAACGAGGAGGAGAGGCAGGCGGAGACGGTTTACCACAAATATGAGCCGCCGCAATTTGTGCTTGAAGCATGGCATTGTGAATAGTTTCTATTCGGATGGGTGTATTGGTGGAAACGTTGACGGCTTTAGCGCAATCTCCGATCGCAAATATGTCAGGGTCAGAGCTACGCATGCCGCTGTCTACTATAATACCACCGTCGCAATCCAGGTTTGCGTCTTGCGCAAGTTCAGCATTGGGGATGGCTCCTATACCGATAACAACGACGTCTGCGGGTTTCGTAGTGCCGTCGGACAAACGGATACCGGAAACTCGGTCTCCCTCAGTGAGAATCTGGTTGACGCTAGCATTGAAGTAGAACATTACGCCGGCGGAGGCCATGCGGTTTCTGACAAAATTACTTGTTAATGGTGACGCTACTCGACACATCGCTCGGCTGTTGGCCTCAAACACAGAGACTTGTTTTCCCTGTAGATTGGCAGCGGAGGCGACTTCAAGCCCGATAACACCCGCGCCGAGAATGGCCACCTTCTCGCATTCCGGGGCTAACAGGGCATTACGTAATGCGGCGGAGTGGTCAAGATTCCTGAGATAGAAAACATTTTTTGCGCTCTCACCAGGTAAATCAATAGGACGTGGCCTCGCTCCTGTTGCCAAAATCAGCGTGTCGTATTTAATTTTCCTGCCGCCTTGAATCACTACTTGCTTTGCCGATCGTTCAAGCGCTATTACTTTACCGCCTTGTTCAAATTCAACTTTGTTGTCCCGAAAGAAATTAGGAGAACGGATCGGAGTTGGCGAGGGCAACTCATCTGAGGTCAAATAGGCTTTGGACAACGGGGGACGCTGGTAAGGCAGCGTGTTTTCCTCGCCCAAAATGGTAATCGTTCCGTCGAATCCATTCTGGCGGAGAGCCTCTGCGGCGGTCAGGCTGGCTATTCCAGCGCCAATGATAACTATTTTTTGCATATTCGCTCGATTCCTCTTTTGTTTTTGTAGCACTATAAAAGTCCGCGCAGTCGAGCTTCAGTGACTGCCTGAACCCGGTTGGTTACTTTAAGTTCGCTGAAAATCTTCTTCATATGCCATTTGACGGTATCCTCCGTCACGAGAAGCCGTTCAGCGATCTCTCTGTTGGTCATTCCGTTGCTTACGCATTTCAACAGAGAAATCTGCTTTATCGTGATAGTTGAGTGGGCATTGCCGGGCACAGGTGGCACGCTGGAGTCTTCTATTCTGACATCGGGATCCTTCGTAGCTTTAGCTTCAGAGTCGTCTGGCAGATCGTTAAAAAGATCCTGAGCAAGGGGGCTAAGAGAAAGTAGCGCTTCTTTGATCCAGAGCCGTGTGAAGTGACAGTTCAAATGTTCCGAAAGTAGGTTTGCATCAAGAATCATGCGCTTCGCCGATTTTGATGAGCCGAGGGCAAACGCTGCCAGGGCCTGACAATAGTGGGCGGCGATCCTGGTTCTAGCGTCTGAAATTGCGCTGGCGCTTTGTAGTGCTTGTTTGGCATATTTTTCGGCGACACCAAACTGTTTCCCAAGCCGTAGTCTATACATTGAGGTTACCAGGGCCATACGTGCTTGAATGGCCTGGTTTTGATTTGGCAGGAACGTCAGCTCACATTCATCGGGGAGTATGGGTGGACCCAATTCCTCGTTGTTCAGGAGAGTAAACTCAGCTAACTGAACTTTAGTCAGGATATTTAGACGAGAGAGCTCTCGCTCGCAGGAGGCTAAGCGGGATTGTTCCAACAAGGCCATGGCTCTATCTCGGAACCCTTGGTGGTACAGAAAACGGCTGTAGGCCTGTGTACACCCCCACAGAATATCTGTAACGCCATAGTTCAAAGCGAAATCGAACGAAGCCTGTGCAGATTCCTGGGTAACCAGGTGATGGTTCTGTTCGTGCAGGATTTGTAACTCAAGGGTGCCAAACATTTTATTTAAAAAAGTTTTTGGCACCTGAATCTTTTCTGCTGTTTTATTCGCCTGGATCAACACACTCATTGCTCGGGCGATGTCACCCTTGAACAGTTCAGCCTGAATTTCTGCAGTTTTAAGCCAGATAAAAGCGTAATGTTGATTGGATGACTGGATGGCCACAGCCGCTCGATGGGACAATCGCTCCAACTCTTCAAAATGGCGTCCACTGGAGGCAATGAATGCCTGGCAAGTAAGTGCTGCGCCTTTGCCAACCATGTTACGGTCGCCAAAGGCGTCTATCCATTTTTGACAGAGAACCTGACTCTCCAGTAATTCATCCTGTGTAGCTTTGCCTATCGCATTAACCAATTCCCGCCATCCTTCCTCATCAAGATTGCTCGCCCCCCTGGAGCTCGGATGAAGCGAACTAGCCAGTATTTCGTCTGCTTGACGAGCTTGTTGGCTGAAATACAAAATCCACGCGTAACCTATGCTCAAGGCGGCAATTTTTTTTATCGTGCGAGCCGGTACTTTTCCAAACCAGGTGCGAAGTACTTCGATTTCACCCTGTCTGAGTGCCACGTCCAGGATAATGCTGTCACTTACGACGCGAGCCCATCGATGGTCACTGGCTTCCAGAGCTGCATTGATTGAATGGAGGTACTCTCCCCTACGCCAATGCCAGAACGCGACCCGTTTCAGTACATACGAGCGACGTTCTCGTTGGGTGGTGTTAAATAAACTACGCAAATACTCTCGCAGCACAGGGTGCATATCCATACGATCAGCAGAAGTCCCGGTGGGAGCTAAAAGAGCATAATGTTCGTTAAGAAACGTAATTTCCCGGTCGGCCTCTTCTGTCTTATAGACATAGCCATAGCATTCAGCGCTGATTACTTCGAGCATCGCTGCATTGCAAAGAAAGGTCCTCGTACTATTGGGTAACGCAGTTAAGAGGTTGTCCCTGAAATACGAGCGAGTTTCCGGCCAAGTCGCTGCGGGGAGATTTGGGTTTGGGGTTCGGCACATAAGCCTGACAAGTGCTGGCCATCCACCGGTCGCTTTTATGATGTTGCTGGCTTCGGGGCCACCCATACCAGATAATTCACTAACCTCCTCTTCTGTAAATACAAGTTCATCAGCACCATACGTTACAACACCCGCCATCATAGACAAACGTGGCAACGCCCCGACGCGACTCGGTGCAATGAAAAATTTCACATTGCTCGGTGTTTCACAGATTAAATCCTCAATCAAATCCGCGGTATGTTTAGCCTCGCCAACCCCATCAAGGCAAATTCTTATCGTCTTTTTTGCATTACACAGTGCGTTTCGAAGAACTTCGATGGTGTCGATGTCACTTTTTATCATGCGCCAGGATTCAACTCCTTCGAGTTGATATAAAACTAACGCTGCAAACAAACTGCCATTAACGTCACATGAGTCAGGGCACGACCGGGTATTGATATAAACGGCGCTCTCACGTTCCAGTTCGCGAGTGTTTGCTGCCAAGGCCACTTGTACAGATTTTCCATAGCCTGGCGGGGCCCGATACAGAACTACCTTTGATTCAGGCGTAGCAGAAGGCCTCAGGCAATAGCGGTCTAAACACCCTTGAGTAATGAAATACTGACGAGCCCACATCCTTTCAGACATCCTCCGACACCAGTCTTCCAAGCTATGGCGGGTCATGACAATCCGATCTCCTGCTTCGTCTCCCCGAAACGCGAGGGCGCTATGGGGTGAAAGCATATTGATAGATGTCTAGTGCGAAAACTACCCCTTAGAGTAGTTGTTTGATCTCCGGTTCTGGCCAAACCTGTTCATGCCTACAACTTGTCCGTTCACCTGAGGGACTCGGTGTTCGCACAATGTAGAAAAATGATCAAGCTGAAAAACAATAAGGTGATCCTAATGTCAATGTCAGAAAATGTCTTAACAACAGAGTCTCTTCAGAGAGACCCTGATGCCGAAGGTTATGTGGACAGAAAACGCCACCTGTGGGTCCTTTCTGTGCTGTGGCCAGCGACGCCTCTTATTGGCCTTTATTTGGTATCCCAGACTGGATGGAGCATTTGGTACGGATTGGTGTTGATCCTTTGGTATGGCGCAGTTCCCTTGATTGATGCCATGTTTGGAGAGGATTTTTCAAACCCCCCTGAGTCGGCTGTGCCTCGGCTTGAACAGGATCGTTACTATCGGGTACTGACCTACTTGACGGTTCCTATTCACTATGCCGCCTTGATTGTCAGTGCCTGGTGGGTATCCACGCAACCAATGAGTGTTTTCGAGTTTCTGGCATTGGCCCTTTCCCTGGGAATCGTGAATGGCCTGGCTCTGAACACAGGCCACGAACTTGGCCATAAAAAAGAAACGTTTGACCGTTGGATGGCGAAGCTTGTCCTCGCCGTGGTCGGATATGGTCATTTCTTCATTGAGCACAATAAGGGGCATCACCGTGATGTGGCTACGCCGATGGACCCGGCGACATCCCGCATGGGTGAGTCCATTTACTCATTCTCACTGCGTGAAATTCCCGGTGCTTTCAAGCGGGCATGGGATTTAGAGGAACAGCGCCTCAGTCGTTGTGGAAAAAGTGTCTGGAGCCTGGAGAACGAAGTTCTTCAGCCTATGATTTTGACCGCTGTGCTTTATGCGGGATTGCTGGCGTTTTTTGGCCCGTTAATGCTGATCTTTTTGCCCATTCAAATGGCCTTTGGCTGGTGGCAGCTGACCAGCGCCAACTACATTGAGCATTACGGATTGCTGCGCGAGAAGATGTCGGATGGACGTTATGAGCGTCAACAACCGCACCACTCATGGAACTCAAACCATATTATGTCGAACCTGATTCTGTTTCATTTGCAACGACATTCCGACCATCACGCCCATCCTACAAGGTCCTATCAATCGCTTCGCGACTTCAAAGACCTGCCTTCCTTACCATCGGGATATCCCGGGATGTTCCTGGCCGCAATGTTTCCCTCATGGTTTCGTTCGATAATGGACCACCGGGTGCTGGATTGGGCTAAAGGAGATCTCGATAAGATTCAGATTCAACCCGGCAAGCGTGAATTCTATGAGCGTAAATTTGGTGGGACTGATTCTGAATCAGTCGATACCGCCGCGGCTAAATGATCGGCTAATCGGAACTTATATACCTCGTTTACTTTATTTACGTTGCAGAAAAAGAGCCTCTGACGTGCACCTGAAA
>JBNJJM010000012.1:0-14329 GCA_051750305.1 Pseudomonadota bacterium
GTTTGGTGGAGACGGCGGGAATTGAACCCGATGCCGCACCCTTTCGGATCAACACAGAAAACCACAATTTCCGGAAAAACAGCTACTTCCGAAAGTGCATCACCACGGAGGAACACACAAAAACACAATCCGGTGGACACTTCGTTGACACTTAGAATTCGCTAGACGCTGCACGTTCGTTCAGTACTTTTTCCCTTCTCAAGGCCCTGTCGTAAATTTTGAGTAAGTCTTTACTCTCCTTGTCGAGTGGAGCCTTCCAGTCAAACGGGAGAACTCCTGCTGTTCCAAGGTAATAGAACATCTCTAGGTGCTTGTGTATGAAAATGCGGTACCTATTGGTTGCAGAGGGAAACTCCCTTAGAGACATGATTTGATCAAATAACAATTTAAAAAGCTGGCCTAGCTCTTCTTGACGGTTTCCATGTGTACCTGCTGAATCGGGGCCAGCATCACCGGGTGATAAAAACGAAACGTGATAGGTATCTTTCTCGATGAAAGTCTCTAAGGCAACTGTTGTCACACGGTCAGTTGTCTTGTTGTAGACGACAAGAGTATCTTTCGAACGTGCTGTAAGCTCATTTTCTAGTTCTTTAATCGAAGCTACAATATCGTCAATGCTCGCTTGAACGTGAAAATGCTCGACCTGAGCCTGGGCTGCCTCACTAGCTTTCGCTGCTTCCTCTCGGGTTAACTTTAGTTCCTGCTGGGAAACCCTTAGAGCTTTGCTCTGAAGGCTAATTGTGAGCAAGAGAGCGAACAGTGCGAAAAAAGAAACGAGGGTTCCTACCGTGCCCCCTACGAAGTCACCGAACTCTGCCCATGTCTTATGTTCTTGGCTAATTGCTCCTGAGAAGTGATAGTAGTACAAGCTGCAGATGGCAGCTGCGATCACAAAGGAAATGAACAGTAAATTCGCCAGTCTGTTTGCAAATTCATCGTGGGAGTAGGACTTTGTCTTTTCTGTCATAGCCTGACTTATTCCTTCTAATCAGCGGCCTATCGCAATGAGTGCTCGCAGTCTATGACAGGTAGGAGCTGCTGGCCACTTTATACCTTAACCATCAAGGAGGGCGTGTCATTTTCCAGTTCGAAATAGGTCAAATCTACAACCGAACCCGAGACATTCACGAAGTCTTCGGTGGTCAAAGGCAGGGCGGAATTTCTACTCCCAAAGATTTTCCTATCGTGTTCGCTATCACCGGCCAGGACGGTATTCAGCACGGGTATGAAGACGGTTGGAAGGATGGCGTTTTTCACTACTTTGGTGAGGGACAGTCCGGTGACATGGCCTTTACCAAGGGCAATAAGGCCATTCGGGATCATGTCCAGAATAATAAAGAGCTTCTGCTATTTGAGAAGGTGAAGCGTGATGGCTCCCTGAGATATCGAGGAGCGTTCTTCTGTGCTGGATACGAGATCAAACAGGCTCCAGACCCCGCAAACGAAAACCATATGCGTGAGGCTATCGTTTTCCAGTTAATGCCCTTGCATGAGGATCAATCGGAAGAACCTGATACAGCTTTAGTTGCTAAGGAAAGTGACCTGTCAGTTTTAAGAAAAGAAGCCTATGAGTCTTCTGGCGGGGCAGTGGAGGTAGCGGCTGGGAATGCTAAGCAAAAAGCCTTCAAGCGAAGTGCAGCCGTACGGGACTACGCTGTGTACAGATCGGACGGACTATGTGAACTATGTAGGAATCCTGCACCGTTTCAAACAAATAAAGGCAAACCGTATCTAGAGGTCCACCATATTTTTCGCCTCACGGATGGAGGGCCGGATCACCCAAGGTCCGTGGCAGCGCTGTGCCCAAATTGCCACCGTGCAGCACACCATGCGGGTGACAAAAGCACGATTAAGGAGGACCTTGCGATGCGGATTGCCGAAATTGAAGATGACCTTGAAGGACCTGGAAGTGGTAACGCTGCGTGAGAATAGAAGCTGAAGAATAACGGTAAAGATTTATGTAGTATTTCTCGCACACTTCCTTCAGAGAAAGCTTCTAATAATCCAACGCTGAAGCAGTAAACTGGCACCGAGCCATTCGGTCAGGATTACCAGGGCTCATCGCCGGCAAGGATGCCTGGCAAGCGCGACACCTGCATAGTGGTGTGACTTCAGGGAGAGTTCTGAAGCAATTTCTCAGATATTGATTTGCTCAGGCTTTCTCCGATGTCTATTTGAAATTTTGATTTTTTAGCTTCAGACTTACTTTCCTTTTGTGATAATTGGTACCAGTACCTGAGAAATTATTAACAACAAAGAAACAAATATGCCTGAGATAATATCTAAGTTTCTTCTTATAAAACCTGTAATCCCTTTGGTCGTGTGGCCTGAGAATCCGCTTTCAACTTGTTCGAAAATGTCGTTTATTTTTTCCATCACCTGTATTGATTTTTCGTTTAGCGATTGATCATATTCTCCAAGATTTTTATCGGGTATTTCTCTTCTGCTTTTCCATTCTGGCATATCGAATATTGCATTTATTAGTTCATATAGTGCATTATTTTCTAAAATCGATTTCCCCGTGTATTTTTCGAATTCAGAGTTTAAGCATTTTAATTTTTCTATTCTGCCGAGTATGTTATTCTCAGAAAAGTTCCGCAAAGGGCGGTTTTCTTTATTGGTAAGCCATCCCTCCTTTAATTCGCCTAAGATTCCGTAGAGCTCAGAGTCTATGCGGTTACATATTTGGCGAAGCTCTGATCTTTTCGCGTTAGTTACGCTAATGGAGTATATTACAAGCCATCCAACTACCGTTATTAATAACGGTAGGTACGTGGCCAAAGTATTTTTAATCATTTTTTATCTTTTTCCGCTTTTTTGATCCTTGACCATGCCAGCGCCACATAATATTCATCTTGATCGTGTTGAATTGTAAGCAGGTTTTCTATCGTTTTATAATCGATTCCTGACTTGCGGATTAAGCCTCCGAATGCTTCATCAATGAAGCTCGGCCCATATCTATTATATCCAGATAAGTCTACGACAACGGGCTCCCCTTCTTTTAGAGCTGGTGCGAGGAACTCGTCTCGGAACCGTTGCCCGCTATTAGGTCCATCAGTTGGGTGGTATCTCCCGAAAGGGCTCTTACTAAACTGTTCAGTTACTTTAATGGTTTTAGACATTTCTTAACCTAATATTCCATTGAACAAGAGTTCCGCCTATAGAGTGGCTAGAGTCTGTTCGTTCCAATGTTTTATCACCATCTGAGATGTATATTCCCCGCCCAGAAAATACATGAAGCTCGCCATCACTGTTTTGTCTAACAAGATCTTTTATTGTTTTTCCTCCAAGACCTCTTTCTCCTTTTCTCGTACCTGTTTTGCCTTCTTCAAAGGATGCTTCAATCCAGGCACTGTGGGAACCAGACATAGATTTTAAAGACGTTGAAAAGTCTTTAACAGTATTTTTCCACCATTCTTGGTAGGGCAGTGTTGCGTGGATTCCTACACCTCGGTCTAGTATTGCTATAAAAAGTTGTTCATCAATAAAGTCTGCGATTACCCACCAGTTTTTTTGTTCTGGCTTTTCGATGAGATCAGGGTAAGCGTGATGCCTTACGTTCAGCACTGCTTCCGATACCGCGTCCGAAAGTGCTCGCTCTTCTTCGGCGCTATAATTTCCCTTTCTTTCAAGTATGAAGTCGACAACTTCATTCCATACTTGTTCACCTATCGAGGTTCCATCACCTCTTTTTATTGGTATTTCTCTATCAGGCTTTTGTGATTGGGAGTTAGTTAATGCTAATAATCCACTGTTCAATAGTAATCGATAAACATGTTTTTGACATTTTGCAGTTAGAATTTTTATTTTTATGTCATGATGTTCTATCAATTCGCTAATTGTAGAGAATAACAAGATCACGGCATTTACTTTTATGTCGAAAGATGATGAAAAATCTATCTTTAAGTCGCCGTATGCAGATCTTTCTCTAATTTTATCTATAAACTTGCAGATGTCGGCGTGTTCCTTTGGCGTAGTTAACGCCAAAATAGGTGGAGCGCTTACTAAATTAAGAAACGAGCCCTGCTGTGATCTTCTTCTTGATATAGCAGTTCTTCTCCTTCGAGCTTTTCTTTCTCTTTTAGCTCTTAGGTGATCTGTTGTGTAGTGCCTATGTCCTTTAGGATATTTTCTCAAAATAGTAACAACGCCTTTGGTAGTGTTTCTTAGTCTATAGTTTTTTTGGATATCGGTCTGTGTACATTATTTAATAACTGCTATAGATCTTTTCCTACCCAAACAACCTTCCCAATAACCTCTAGGCTCTCCAGATCCGAACTAGAAATCTCTTGCGGGGGATATTCCTTGTTGTCACTCAACAACTGCACCCCATCATTCCAAAGCGTCTGAATCCGCTTAACCAGCAAATGATCGCCGTTCCGAATCACATAAATATGCCCGTCCCTCAGCTTCTTTTCACTGGTATCTACCATCACGGTTTCATTGTCAGAGATCGTAGGCTCCATGGAGTCACCCTTAGCAAACACCAGCGCTAGGTCCTGCTCATGAAATCCCCGAAACCTGAGCCACTTTCGTCGAAATGCTAGCTCCCTAGTCGGTGCTTCGTCCCCGGCAATGGCCCCATGCCCTGCAGCAACTTGGACGTTGTAACCAGGTATCAGTGCAAATTCTTCATCTAAGCGCTTTAGCTTTTCCAGGTCTTGATTGAGGTTGGTCGATGTGGCTTCGGGTCTCGGAGATCCTTTTCCAGTAAGTATCCAGTTTGCATCAAAACCCATTTCCACCAGCTTCAAAAGAACCTCTGCATCAGGCACTCGGTTACCACGTTCGTAATGACCGAGTGAGTTCTTGTGAATACCCAGTTCGTCAGCGAATGCCCCTTGGCTCTTGCTTCCTCTGATCTCGGCCAGCCTTTCACCTATAGCTGTGGCGGTAGCGTTTTGTGTGTCTTGTTGCATTTTGTGTTTCGCCCAAAACAAAAAAGAACACATTAAGGTATTGCAATGTCACCTTAAAGTGTTATATTTACCTCAGTGACACACGATAGTGTTCTTTGTCGGTGTCGTTTTGTGTGTAAATCAGTGTAGCAGAGTGCAAAACAGTGGACGAGCAAAAACAAATCATCTTGCTAGCAACCCCGGTCATGACTCAGGAGCGCTACTCGCAGCTGACTGGGCTCACGGAAGGGCAGGTCAGGGGTCAGATCGAAAAGGGCCACCTGCCATCACTGAAGATTGGCCGCGTTCGCATGGTCAACATCGCCTTGCTGTCTCAGCAGGCCATGGATAAGGAGGACTGGGGATGAGCTGGGATCTACACAACCACTTTCCCTGCCTGATCGCACCGGATCTGCGACAGCAAAAGTTCCATGAGATCCGCGTGGTCGTCACAGGCGCTCTCGACTTCTACAAGAGCGGCCAATGGGAACTGTATTGCGACAGCGTCACCAAGCTCTTGGGCATGGCTGCCGCCTTCAGTGGCCTGGACGATGACCTTTACAACTACACCATGGACTGGGTAAACGCCCTGTCCCGCTTCACGCTCCAGCACACCGTTGTGGATTTCGAAGCATGGGCGTTAGGGCAGGCCTGCACCGCACTGAGGGCCGCCGCATGAAATTCCACCGCCACGACGCCAGCAAAGCCATCAAGGCGGCCAGTTTTGCCTTCCAGGGCCCTCGTCTGTCCTCTGCGCTCACTGCCCAGGCTCTGGAAGGCCTTTTTAACACCCTCCTGCAGCGTCTGAGCCACCTGCAGGAAGTCCGCACCGATTACCCGTGCGACTACATGGCCCGCTGCAAAGCCGGCTTCACCGACGCCCTGATCCAAGAACTGGAAGCCAGCGGCCACCACAGCCCGGCCTTTGATCGCCTGATCCAACTGCGCGACGCCTGGGACTGCGGAACCCTGGACCTCCCCAACGTCACGGAGCACAACCCATGAGCCACATACCCCCAAGAAAAGCCAAACCCGACGACAAAGAGCGCCGCTTCTACGTCAGCGCCCCCAGCTCCTGTTACCTCCAACTGCAACAGGAAGCCGTCCAGCGAGGCACCGACCTCTGGACCCTCGGTGGTGCGGTCCTGCGCTCCTGGTTAGAGGCCGGCTGCCCCGATCTTGGCTTTCAGGCCCAACACCCTGAACAGCCTTCGAGTCCGCCCCCGTCATCGTCACCACTCGCGCACGATCAGGGGGCCGGACAGTGAGCGCTGCAAGGCTGGCGCGCAGCGCCAGGGCCGCAGGCCCCCTGGCCTTGTGGCGGTCACTGGCTGGTCCACAGTGCGCACAAAGAGTGGTGAGGATGTCGGGGGAGGACGGCCGCCCCTTGATTCCGAACCATGAGCACAAGAGGCAAGCGGAGCGCGGCAGGCGACAGGGATCGTTACCCGTAAGGGTGGACACCTTAGTGGCCAGGAGCAACGCGAGTAGAGCCCGCCCCACCGGGGTCGCAGTTCACCAGATTAAACACCCTTCCTGATTTCCAACCCGGAAACGGAAGACAACCAGCAACCCAAGTAACAGCAACACCCAAAACCAGAGGACACACAAAATGGAAAACCACCTGAACCTCATGATCATCGGCGCCACCCGCTACGACATCGACGGAAACCGCGGCGGCTCCCTGTGGGCCTATTCACCGGCAGAAGCCGACGATGACAACCGCGTCGGCAACGAAGTCATGAAAATCGCCTGCGACTGGAAACACATCGACCAGCTGCGCAACCACGCCGACCGACTGCCGGCCATGTTCACCGTCAAAGCCCAGATGAAAGCCGGGCAGGGCGGCAAGATCACCTTCAAGGCCCTGGACATGAAACCCCAGGAAGCCATTAAAAAGCCCGCCGCTTAAAAGGCAGGTAAACCCGAATGAGCACGATCCAGAACTACCAATGCAGCGGCACCCTGACCAGCGAAACCGTTAACGGTAACCACGTCATGGCCTGCAACGGCGGTACCTGGACCGTGCAAGAGATTCAGCAACAAGACATCGAAACGGTGTTTGCTGAATACCTGGCGCCCGATCCCGAAATGATCGGCTTAGTGATGGGTTCGGCCTTGGTCTTCTGGGCCATCGGAATCGCACTGAGTCGAGTCGTCCAGGTCATGCGCAAGGTCACCTAAACCAAACCGGAGAAAACGTTATGTCAGAGATCATCGAAATGGAAAAGCAGGAAAACGGTAAAACCTGGGGCATGGCCCGCGCTCGTTGGGGCCGCCGCGCAGCCAAACTCGGCACCGCCCTGGTGGCAGGTTTCGCTGCAGGCACCGCTGCTGCAGTGGACCACAGCGAAGCGATCGACGGAGCCTTCACCGACGGCTCCACCAACGTCACCACCGCCGTCACTGGCGTGATTGCCCTGGTCGCCATCGTGACCGGTCTGGGCATGATCGTCAGCATCCTGCGCCGGTAATGTTCACCGGAGTGCTGATCGGGGCCCTGTGGGCCTCGATGTTCGCCCTCGGATACAACGGTGCGTGAACGACCATTCTGTGCTCGGGGCCTTCGGGCCCCTTTTTTATTGGTGACGACCGATGCGATTAATGATGTCACTTCGATTGTTTGTACTGCTGTGCACCAGTCTTACATCCACATTCGCTAGTGCAGCCAATGATTGGATCGCTCTTAACAGCACGGTTTTCTACGGTGAGCACTGTGATGGAAAAACACATCAAGCCGAAGCCGAACAGCAATTGATCGATTCATACCCTCAGTTTTGCCAGGCAGACGGATTGGAGTGCAAAACCGAGAAAACCAAAAACGCCAGCGACGTTAGCTGTTCAGGTACCAACGCAGGCCGTGTGACCATTTATTACAGGGAGGCCCAGGCACCGATCACGCCAGAAGAGTGTGCAGAAGCGGGTCAGTTTTATAACCCCACTAGCCAAGATTGTGCTTCTGAGTGCCCCCACGGCGCGATGGACAACCAGTGCCTCACCACCCCCGACCAAACTTGCACCGAAGCCTCCGCCGATTACCAGGGCACCGTGGGCTGGGGTGAAGATCACCGCGCGGTTTGCTCCGGTGACACCTCCTGCGGAGACGACGAACGCTTCGCTTACAACCAACTGAATGACGGCACCTGGACCGGCGTCTGCCTCAGCAACGACACCAACCCGCCCACGTGCCCCCACGGCTTCAAAGGCGTCCTGGAAATCTACGACAACGGCTTCGCCTGCGGGCAGCTCAACGAAGACAAGGCCTCCGATAAAAACGACTCCAGCAACGGTGACAGCGACGGCGACGGACAAGCCGACGACACCGGCATGGCCGGCCAGCTCGAAGACATCAAGGGCCTGCTCCGCGACGGTAATAACGAAGTCGGCAACATCGGCCAATCCCTGAAAAAAGGCTTCGGGGATCTCAAAGACGCCATCGGCAACATCCCCGGTGGGGGAGGGGGTGGTTCAGGCGGAGGCGGCAGTGGCGACGGAGAAGGGGACAGCGAATTACCGGACCCCATTACCTGGTCCGGCGATCCCATCGACACCGAACTGACCGACCCGGCCGAGGAATACGACCAGGTGATGGCGGACTACCAAACCAAGATCAACGACATCAAAGCCGAAGTAAAAGCCATGTTCGGCACCAGCCTGACCGGCGGCGGCTCCGTGGACGACAACATCAAAAGCATCCACGGCGTCGAGGTCAACTTTTCACTGAACCGCTTTCTCGACGGCCTCAACATCCTCGGGGCCATCGTCCTGTTCTGCGCCGCCTTCATCTCGGCCGGCATTCTGTTCTCTGGAAGAGGGTAACTTATGGAATTCATCTCAGACTTCTTCAGCGCCCTGTGGGGCTTTCTCGACGGTATCCCGGTGCTGTTTGACGATATGCTGGTCAAGGTCGGCGCCTGGATCGTCATCGCACAGACCAAAGCCAAGATCCTGTTCATCGGCTTTGCCTGGGAAGTCGCCCAGGAAGTCCTCAGCCAACTAGATGTGTCCAGCACCATCGAAACCTATTGGGGTCAACTCGATTCGCAGGTATTGGGCGTCGCCACCTACCTGAAGCTCCCCGAAGCCCTGAACATGCTGATTAATGCCCGCGTCACCCGCTACGTTATGGAGGTGATCGGATGAGCATCGTCATACACCACGGCCACCCGGGTTCTTACAAGTCGTTCGGCGTCCTCCAACGCCACGCTATCCCGGCACTGAGAGAAGGGCGCACCGTCGTCACCAACATCCGCGGCTTCGATTCCATCGAGAAAGTGGAACAGGCCCTCAACGAGGCGCTGCCGCACGAGGCCGAAATCCTCAACGTCAACACCGAAGGGCGGGAGGAAAAAGCCTACATGGCTCGCTGGTTCCATTGGGCACCCCAAGGGGCCATGGTCATCATCGACGAAGCCCAGGCCATCTACCCGGCCAAGCGCAAAGACTTCCGCCCGGAAAACCTCGACTACCCCGGCGGCGCTGACCAGGCCAAACAGGACGAACGCCCCGCCGACATGTTCGAAGCCTACGACATGCATCGGCATTACAACTGGGACGTCTTCCTGTGCACCCCGAATATATCCAAAGTCCACATGGACATCCGGCAGGCCGCCCAGGTGGCCTTTCGTCATTACTCCATGGGCGAACTGCTGCCCTGGAAAAAGGGCAAATGGAGGGAGATAGAACATGACCCAGAGAACAATGGCAAAGCCAAAAGCCATGCATACGGTGTCCCGAAAGAGTACAAATCGGACCCGAGCGTCTTCGTCACCTACCAGAGCACCAAAACCGGCGACCATCAGTCCAATCAGGGACCCCAAAGCGTTTTTAAAGATAAACGCGTTGTGGGCTATCTTTCGTTGTCAGTCCTTTCTCTACTGGTGTTTGCCTATCTTGCAGTCGGCATTTTCCAGAGGGAGAGAGGTGTCAGCCCGGCTGATCCGACGGCTATTCAAGGTATCGATGCGGCTGTGCCTGATGCTCTGTCTGATGGTGGCAATGTCCGCAATCCTCAAACTGATGCTGCGAACCGCGGTCGGGTAAACACCCCAGCTCACCCGCTGCAGGACGCCACCTTACGGATCGCCGGCGAGATCAACCGGCTGTACCTGTTCCACGCCCGGGATCAGCAGGGCGATTTCTCCGTTACCCAGGACGAATTGTTCGCCTACGGCTACCGCGTCCTCTACTTGCGCCCGTGCCACGCGCAACTCTGGTGGGAAGGGGAAGCGGTTCAGGAGATCTACTGCCAGCGAAACCGCATCCAGGAACCGGACCCACGCCCCGAGATCGAGCCGGAGATGTACGCCCAGGTGAACAATCCCTTTATGAAAACCAATCAGAAGGCGGAGCCCGCGGACGGCCGCGACGATGGCGAGGAGCGGACGGGAGCGGGCGCAGCCCCGGAGACCTCCCTGTAACACGTCTCATAGAAAACGACGGTAGTCGATTTTTAACCACTTAGAACCACAGTGAGCCACAGATGAAAATCAAAGACTTCGAACGACTGGATATCAGCACCGGAGAAATCGGAAAAGGGGACCTCTTCATCGGTCCCGAAGGCCAGCAAGTGAACCTGAAAAACGTCAATGTCCTCTGGACCGGCACCGACACCGTTCGCCAGCTGTTCCAGGGACGCCTGAAGCCGGAAATCCTCGCGGAAATTGCCACCGAATACGAATCCGGCTACGACGCTACTCTCACCATCAAGAAGATCCCTTTCCGGCTCCAGTCCGGCAGGCGAGGGGGCTTCAAGTACATCCTGCAGAACCGCGAATACGGCCTGACTATCCTGATCCAAAACTTCTACGCCGAAGCCGACACCCTGGGCACGCACGTCAAAATTGAAACGTCTCCCAGATGGCTCTATGAACGCTCCAGTCAGGAAATCCACGACGAGCTTGCCGAGTGGGGTATGTACTTCCTCACTAACATTAAGCCCGTTGGCATCGCGCTACACCTGGCCGTGGATTTCCAGGGCTGGGAACCTCCGCAAGACTTCGCCCAGCACTTCGTCACAAGGGCCCGGACTATCAGCGTCCACAACGGCATGAGCGACTTCCACTTTCAGGGCCTGGAAGGCTCAACCGTCAACGGTAGAGGCGAGACCTACACCTTCGGAAAGGCCAACAGTTTGCAGGTCTGCCTATACGACAAATCCAAGGAGGTCGACGTCAGCGACAAGCGCGCATTCATGGAAAGCATTTGGGAATGCGCCAGTAACGAAGAGTGCTTCCCGGACACCTGCTACGACCCGGAAAAGCCCGTCTGGCGTCTCGAAATTCGCTTTCACCACCGAATCGTCAACGAGATCTCCCAGGGCACGCCGAACATGAAGCCCATATACACCTACATGGATGCGGTACCGCACCTGACCGGCCTCTGGCAGTACGCCCTGCAAAGCAACCGTTACGAGGTGAAACGGGAATGGGTACACCCCATCTGGACGAAACTCAGAGAGGATATCGGTTTCGGCTACTCAGCCCCGGATCTGCTTTACAAACGCGCAAAAAAGGAACCCGGTTGCGGCAACGAAAAGAATGTCTCCCTGGCCTTTGGCAATCTCTTGTCCATTTATGCACGCAACCGGTTTAACCCAAGACAGGCCTGGGACTGCCTCAAGAAATCCGGACTCTGGGAGGATCTGTGCGCCTATTACCGACGCCGCGAGATCTATGAAAACGAGCTGTTCCAGCTCGTCCAGGATGGACTAATCAGGCGACGACTACTGACCAAGGTGGCCGCATGATCAGGAAGCTACCGTCGGGGCGATGGCAGGCTGATATCCAACCTGGTGGGAGAGGACAAAAGCGCTTCCGAAAATCGTTTGATTCTAAAGCAGAGGCGCAAAGGTTTGAGCGCTGGGCATTGAGCCAGTATGACTCTGGAGAGATGATTCCCCAGCTGAAAAAGGATAGGCGGAAGCTCCTGGAGGTTTTAGAAACGTGGTACCTGGCGCACGGCAAATATCTGAGGGATGGGGAGCGTCGCTATCGACACCTCAAGCGAATCGCGGAATCTCTTCGAAACCCAATAGCATCGAAGCTCAAGGCCAATGATTACCTGGTTTATCGAGCACTGCGAATCGAAGACGGGATCTCACCGAAAACTTGTAATAACGATCTCGGCTATCTCAACGCGGTCTTTAATGAGCTGCACCGAACTGGGGAAATTAGCTACCCGAACCCGTTCGGAAAGATTCGTCCGATTAAGATCCAGGAACGAGAAATGGGCTATTTGGATGATGGGCAAATTCGGATCATTTTTGCAGAGCTGAGGGAGAAAACTACGAATCCCCACGCTTTGCTTGTTGCTCGTCTCTCGCTGGAGACTGGCGCCAGGTGGTCAGAAGCGGAGGGACTTTCTCTTAACCGCCTGAAGCCGTATTTGGTGACATACGACCAAACTAAATCAGGCAAAAAGAGGTCTGTGCCAATCTCGAAGGATCTCTACAAGACTGTCAAAAAGCATTTGGAAAAGCACGGTAGTTTTGGCACATCCACGATTTCAGCGTTTAGACGTGCAGTGGATCGGTCCGGTATTCAACTACCCCAGGGGCAGTGTGCACACATATTGCGACACACTTTCGCCAGTCATTTCATGATGAATGGCGGGGATATACTGACCCTACAGCGAATACTTGGACACTCATCAATTGTGATGACCATGCGTTACGCCCATCTTTCTCCTGATCACTTTCAAGATGCAGTGTTACTGAACCCCGTGGAAAGCAATCCCGGAATTCTAGACTAGGTTCTATGTCTTCTCACATGGGAAAAGAACACCCAGCATTCTCGAGGCAACTGAAAATGCGTCGTCGTTCAAAGCTTTGGGGTTGTTTCTCTGCAAACCTTGAAGGGAGTACCCCATGGCTCTGGCCACCTCTCCCATTTGAATACTGTTAGGTATGCAGAAAAATGATGGCGATCTTCCGTCAAGCTCCGCTCTTTTGTTGAATAGTCCCGCGGTTTCTCGTATCCCCGTTAGGTACGTCAGGCACATCATCCCTTGGACAGCTTGCTCGTCACTCGCAGTGGCTCTGTTAGGTAAAGCATCCACTACCACAAAATTTAAGCACATTCGAAGAAGGTCGTTGCCTTTCGGTCCTTGGGCAAAAGCGGTCAAAGGAGCAAATAGGCACGTAATCATGACTGCTTTCACGATGATTGATTTCACAAGGTTTTCTCAGCATTGGCGGGATCGCGAATTTATCCGAATAGCGAAAACTCGTCTACAACATTTTCGCTGCGTTGAAGTTTGGTTGACACCTTAAGAAGACTTGAAGGCTTATCCGGGGCAGTGTGGTCACACATTGCGACCCACTTTCGCGAGTCACTTCATGATGAATGGCGGGAATGTTCTTACCTTGCAGAGGATTCTGGGGCATTGATCGATTGCGATGGCTATCCAATACGCCCACCTTAGCCCGGATCATTATGAGGGGATATTTTCTTTTGTTCAAAAATACGGCAATTAAAACAATGTGTTACAAAAACTCTTCTTCCATTCGTGTAGTGTTCCGACTTTCGTCCATTATCTAAGGTAGTTTTGAATGGTAGATGGTCTTGCGGATTTCCACATTTCTGTATCTATTTTCATAGGCGTTGGTCCTCCTTTGTTGGTTTTGTTATGCGCCAAAGGTGCAGAACCTTGGACGTGGGGGTCACTTCTGGCTGGTTGCATCCTGGTTTTGATAGCCACTCTCCATCTGGGAGTGATGACGGACTTGGCGGCTGTTTTTCCCCATTTTGCAAAGGAAGGTCATTTGACGGAGGCGGAAGCTGCCACTGCCGTTGAAGAAATTAAGATATGGGTTTTGATGTTTCCTGCTGTTGTAGGCGCAATCGGAGCGAATTACATAACCGCGTGGTTCCAGTCTTCCAGACCCAGGAACACAGATCATTGAAGTTTCGTTTATAATCTCGGCCGGTTGGTCCAGAGGGATCTGTTATCAAATCAATTAGGAATCCAAGATGTTAAAACCAGTTTTTGTAGTGCTGGCTGCGTTAGTTTTTTCTGGCTGTGCGTCAACCACTAAGTGGGAAAGCTCTTATGAGGAGTACAGCAATTCAAGGGAGATGCCTGAAATTGAGGTTCGAATGACAACGGATCAGATTCCGGGCTTTATGCGAACTAGCTGGCACCACACAATCGAGGTTTTTGTCGACGGTAATCTGGCTCTCGAAGCCCCGATCCACGAAGACTACTCTGGCTCGTTAGCGTTTTTCTTCAGGCAAGACCGCTTTGAGATGGAGTGTGTGAAGCCCAATTTTTACACGTTCGCGGAGTGCGAAGTAGAAGTTAACGGTCGTCGTGCCGGGAAGGTTTCTTTTGGTACTTGAGGTGGCCGTTGACATTCGGTTGACACGTTAGCCGAAAAGTTAAGCCCTAGAACGAAAAAAGCCCCTGAAATCAGGGGCTTTCTCTTGGTT
>JBNJJM010000013.1:0-9959 GCA_051750305.1 Pseudomonadota bacterium
GTTCCGTAAATTCGGTTTGATTCTTTATTGCAATATTGAAAAGTCGATTTTTGTGTTTGCTTTATATAATATAGTTTAAAATAATTAATAAGGATGGAGTAAATAAATGAAAAATTTGTTTTTGGTTGCGACTTTGTCTTTTCTTGTAACGCTTACAGGATGCGGAGGGCCGGGGGAAACCGAGACAAGGTTTGACGGTGGTTACGTATGGACCACTGGAGATAAATATGTAGCCTTAGAAGAAGTGAAAGCAGCTAGAACTAATATATCAAGAACAGGGAGAGTTAGTGGGGCCATGTACCCAAAGCGTTATTATTATGTTTTGGACTCTACTCCTAGTGCTGATTTATCTAGTAGTGACGTGCAAGGATTTTTTATTAAAGGGGATTATGATTTTAGGAGTTTGACCCTTCACAAGCTGAAAGAAAGAAAACTTAGTGGTCGGGAGAGTTTTTTTTGGAACAATGGAAATGCATCCAAGGATGATACCTTTTACTATGCTGCTGACAGAGTTTCAGGTAAAAAAATGACCAACGAAAAAGGAGGATACTATAAATTTAATGACTTGCTTGAGCCTGGAAAGTATGTAGGTTGGATTGGGTATTCTTTTTGGATATTTGAAGTTAAATAATGAGGTGAGGGCCATGGTTTTAGCCCGGGTTGCTCATGAGAAGGTAGCGCAAGGAGAAAGGAAGCGGCTGTAAGTACTATAACCAGCAGCCGCTCTCCAGAATAGCACCCGGATTGGGTTTGTCATTTGGGAGGGGGAGTATGATAAATTCTGAGACTAAGTTAGAAAAAGTTGCGTTTTGGGTAAATGTCTTTGCCTTTATATTAGCGGCTGGTATTCCTTTGATCTTCGCGCTTTGGGTGCAAGAATTAGAGATTGCACTTGTAGGGGCAATTGGTTTTGCAGCACTGATTAATATTAAATTGATGAAGTCTAACTCCAAATGGGCAAGAGAGTTTCTACTCGGCGCCCCATTGTTGGCATCCTCTATTATTGCATTGCTTTTATACGAGGATGGGGTTTCAGCTGCGCTCGCAGGGTTTATTTCTGGTTATCTATTGTTTTTTATGCCAGGATTTTTGGCTTATTTAGTCTATCTAAAAAACGAAGTGCCTAAAATAGCTGTTTACAAAAGCCCAGTATTGCTTTTAGTGGGTATTTTGTTCGCTACAACCGTTGGCAGGGATTTAGTAGATAAGCGATATCAAAACTATTTGGAAAATCAACCGCTGGCTTATAAAAAAATAGATAAAAGCAACAATGATTCTGAGCGATGGATTGCCTTTGAAGGAGGGTTTTACGATCCAAAAATCAGAGACTACATTATTCCGCCACAATTTGAAGAGGTTAAAGCTTTTTCCGAAGGCCTTGCTGCTGTTAAGATTAATGGAAACTGGGGTTATATTAACTCCGATGCAGAGTTAGTTATTCCAGCAAAATATGATGACTATGGCTCTCCCGAAGAATTTAAGAATCGTCGTGCAATAATTCATGGTTCTTCTAAGGCATTGTTGATCGATAAAAACGGAGAGACCATTGCCAGTGTTGAAGGCTTTGTGGACTCATCAAATACAAACCATGATCTAAGAATATTGGAAGGAAGCACCACTGTTAGAACGTATGTTGGTTATGTTGATTCAACTGATTTTAATGTTATCGAAACCAATTACAGAGAAATTAAAGGCTTCGGATCAAATGGTTTGGCCGCTGTAAGAAATTCGGACAGATCGGATAGATGGGGCTATGTTGATGATACAGGAAATCTTGTTATTGACGAAAAGTTTGACCGTGCAGGCCAGTTTTCTGCTGCAGGTCTCGCCCTTGCTGTAGTTGGTGAAAAGCATGGCTATATTGATGAAAAAGGAGAATTTGTCCTTCGTCCATCGTTCGCTTACAGTGATTTACGCGATTTTTCAGATAATGGCCTGGCTGCTTTCGAGAGCAGAAATGGTAAGTGGGGCTTTTTCGATACAAATGGTAGTGTCGTCATTAAGCCTAAATATGACAGCGTAAAAAAATTCAGCCAAGAAGGTTTTTCGGTTGTTGTCATTGATGAAAAAAGAGGCGTCATTGATTCGAAGGGCGATGTGACGATACCTCTTAAATTCGGTAAATTTGAATACATTAGTTTTTATCCGAAGAAAGGATATGCTCAAGTCAAAGATGGCTACGATGTTAAAGGCTATATAGAAAAGAATGGTCGCTGGATTGTCTATAAAGAGTTAATGTGTGAGAAATTTGTAATTAAGAGTGCTGGCGGTGAAATCGTTTGGCCAACGTCTTTTTCAGATAACTGTGATGATGAATCGGTAAGTGGATCGGGTGAGAATCACTCTTCAGGACTGCCTAAAAGTTCTTCGTCTGGCTCGATAACAGGAGTGAACGATTTTGACGAAGCGCTCAAAAATGTGAACAATTATGCACCAAGAGAACCTCTTTTAATCGACAGCTCAACTAAGCGTGATTATGTGTCAAAAGGAGGTATAGTCATTGATCGGGACAATAACCTGATGTGGTCGCGTTGTGCTCATGGGCAAAGCTGGGATGGTCAAACTTGCTCTGGGGAGGCGCTTAAGGTTACCTGGGAGCAGGCCGTTGACATCGCTAAATCTAGTACCTTAGGGGATTTCCATGACTGGAGGTTGCCCACTATTAAAGAACTGCAAACGTTAATTTTTTGCTCGAATGGAAAGCGGATTCAGTACGATGGCAATATAGAGGCAAGAGGGGCATGGGACGAAGGTTTTGGATGTATTGTTAAGAATTCTCGAACGCTGGAAGACACTCCGACTATTGATAATAGTCATTTTATAAATCATTCGGGTTATGGATATTGGTCTTCTACGACATTACCTGCTAATGCTTACTCTGTTCTATTTGATGAAAGTGAAATCCTTTTTATGCGAGGCTCTACAAACCTTGGCGGTAGAAAATATACAGGAAATGTTCGGTTAGTAAGAAGTGGGCATAACTAAGTACAATAGCTACTATAGATTATAGTGCTAATATAAGCTGGCGTATCAGCTTGCAAGTCTTCCCAGGCTGATGCAAGCTGATTTCATCATCAAATGGCCCGCCGTAATGCATCTTTATTTCAAAGGTGCGAATGCCTTGTTCCTCTAGCTGGTCAAGAGCCTCGGCTATGCCAATGCGGGATGGAGTGGCTGGGTCCGAGAGTATCGGCTCTCCATCCTTCCAACCAAAAAACCAGGCCTGCGCTGCCCGCTCCCAAAAAAATACTTCGCTCTGGAAGTCAGGATAAAGAACGGCGTCTGGTTTGTCTCTGATGAGTTGGCGCACAAACCTGTTTGCGCTCTTTCGAGTACATGAATGAAACCACCAGACCTCTGCCTCAAGGCCACCGCTAGCCAACTGACTGATTACTCCATCTTCGGCCAGCCGCTCCCCAACAGAGGAGGGGAGGAGGAAGATAACTTTCCGGGTTTTGGTGCTCGTTTTTTCGCTCATTTGACTCCCTCTCTGTAAATGATGGGCATGGGTTGTCGGCATTGTTCATATGCCGAGGCGGTATCCAGAAGTGGCTGGAAGATCTCCGCTGTCAAAAAAAAGTGCAATGAAGTGTCTCGGAGTAGGTACGTGGTATTCGGGTGTTTGATGAACTTCCTGGCCATAATCTGTTTCTTGATCTGGTTTTCCTCCCGTTCCGATAAACTGTTCTGCCAGAGATCCAGAAGACCAAAGACAGCCTCAACATTATTGGCGATGTGCCTCAATGCTTGTGAGGGAGCATGTTTAAGCCGCTCAAGGATTTCCGGCTGACCTTTGTTTAACACGCTTGTGATTTTCCGGGCCTGAACAGAATGTGTCAGAGGTAAGGCGGCCAGGATGTTCTGCTTACCTTCAAAATCAATAGCCAGCCCTGACAAAACGGTTCGGAGAAAGTCCTCGGTATTGAACTCAGGGTCGTGGTTGCGCCACGCTCGAGGGTGCGTTTCAAGAAATCTTTGCACCAACCGATCCGGCCACTCATCCGGTTCTATCACCAGGTCATGAATAGACGCCATTATCGACCTCCAGACTGCATCGAGCTTCAGTGTGATCAATCGTTGTCGCGGGACAAAAGATCAGTTCGATCTCGGCCTGTTTCAGCCGGCTCTGGCGCACCAGAGCATCGGTCAACCGGTCATGTGTGTGTTTTGATGCCTGAAGTATTTCTGTTGCCTTGCTTTCCGCGCGGGATAACCAGGCCTGAACTCGTTGTTGCAGTGTGTCCTGAAACGTTGATGCCGTGGCCGGTAATGCCGATACCGAAATAGGGCCAATAATCTCATCTAGCCCGGCTTCACAAACCGCATACCAGGCAAGTTTTGTCGCCCGGTTCAGATCAGAGGTGGCACCAGTGGAAAGCTGGTCCGCCCCGAAGGCCTCCAGTTCGGCAGCTCGCCCCGCCAGTGCCACGGCCATTCGGTCAATGAGCGTGGTTTTGGTTTCATACGGCGTGTTTTCATTGCCGTAAATGGTGATCCCACCCTGGTTGCCCCTGGATTCAACGCTGATCAGCTCAGGTTTCTGCCCGGGAAAACAAACGTGTTGAACCACTGCGTGGCCCGCCTCATGGCAAGCAATACGATGCCGCGAAACTCCATCCGGCTGCTCTTCATCCAGTGGGCCGTGTTGCATTGTCAGCAATAGCTCATCAATGTGTTCCTGGCCTGGTGGTTCGGAGGGTGATGCCAGGCGCAGGTCGCGGCAAAACTGGTATAGCTGCGCTCCAGTCAGTCCGTGGGTTTGCTTTGTTAAATCGTTAACCAGGCGATGCCCGTTCCGGTAATGCAGGTGACGATGTAACAGTTGTCGTCGGCCTTCGGTATCCAGGGCGTCGAGATTGAAGTGGTGGTCAATCCGCTGTGGGCGTGTGAGTGCGGGATCCAGCTCCTCAGGCAAGTTCGTCGCCAGGATATGAAAGATGGATGTCGCAGAGGCAAAGCCCTGAACATTCGCGAGTAGTTTTGTAAGCGCAGCGTCGTGAGCAGCGCTGCGCTCTCCGCGTGTTCCCAGTGCATCGGCTTCATCAATAAAGATGACGCAAGGGGCCTCTCGGTGGACGAGACTGTAAAGCTCGTCGATTCTTTCGGGTGCAAGCAGGTCTGTCCCGGCCACGGCAATAAAGGGCATGCCACAACGAGCCGCAAAAGCCTTGGCAAGTAACGTCTTGCCGGTGCCGGGAGGCCCGGAAAGCAGAACCCCTTTGGGAAGATCCTCAGCATGAGTCGCAGGATCGGTCATGGACTGTGCGACGTTATCCAGAAACGTTTTGGCATCGTGGTGCCCTGAAACATCTTCCCACCGGACATCTGGCACACGGGCGGTTAATGCCACGTTTCCTTGATAATCTTCCAGGCGATGGGCCTTAACTGTTTGGATGTGAGTTACCTGTAAGCAAAGGCCATCTTCTTGATTGGTCGGGGCCCATGTCCAGTCGAAAACAAGTTGGCGCTGGCGTAAGGCTCTGCAAGGGTCTGCAGAGTGTTGTTCGAGCCATTGCCTGGCTGAATACATCGCGTTTGAATCTAACTCAATACGGGCCTTACCCGGTGTGGACTGCTCGAACAGGAACAAACAAAGCGGGTCCAGAAGATTTTGCTTGATGAAGCCATGCTCTGTCGCACTCCAGTACAGGGAAGGATGTTTCAGTAAATGGAGGGTAGCCAATTCTGCGATGGTGTCTTCATCCATGCTCACGGCCCAGCCGGTTTCGCGCTGGAAATGTTCCAGTGCCACCCTGAGCTGTTTTTGAGTTCGGGCAAGGCGCTCTTCCCAGGTGCTTGGCTCAATGGTAACGAGTGAGGTCACGAGCTTGTGAAGCAAAGTTGGATGAACGCTATCGCGGGTTTGACCGCGATAATGCCTTCTTGATTGAGCCATGGCTTCAAGCATGGCCGTTTGCTGGTGCTGCCTGCTGCTGAGAAGGCCGGCAGCATTGGGATGGTCGTACCATTCAGCGCCTGTCGATGCGGTAAAAATAAAAACGGCCTGCCGACAGTCAACAGTAGTGCTGGCCTGGCTGCTGGCTTTTGACTGCCGATCCAGTTCATCCAGTCCGTAATTGTCGACCATGAACCCCGTTGTAAGGGCGGGTAGTAAGGCGGCCTGAATGTCCGGCAAGGTTTGATCGACGTTTTCAAAAACGATGACGGAGCGGGGGTGGTTGTAAATTTGCCGGGTAACCAGGCCTGGTCGACTGCCTGCCCAATAGCTTTGGGCGCCATCCAATGATGCCCCTTCGCCCTCGGACCGGAACTGGGCCAGGTCCAGAACCATGATTTCATATCCGGAATCATCGGCCAGAGTTTCTGCCACCGCTTTGGCTGTTTCGCGTGCGCCCCCATCCGGATGGCTGTGCAGCAGTAGCGTGGCAGGGTGTGGTTTATCGGGTGCCCCGAGGTGGCGCGCCATGGTAACTGCGATATCACACGCAACATCGGGCTTTGTAAGTTCCATCATCGCCTGTTTCAGGCGATTGTAAATATGGTTTTGTGGTTGAGACTCCCCGTGGAGGTCCTGATAAACGGAGATGAATTGCCCCCATACGATGGCCAACTCCGCAATAAGACCACTGGTTTGATGATCAAAACTCAGCAAGTTGCCAGGGTCTTGAAGTTTCATGGCTTCGATTCTGTTCTTCTTGCTCGCCTTGCCGGGCAGCGGCCCCAGTTTCTCTTCAAGAACATCTTTCACGCCGCGCTTTATTTTCAGATAGCGCAATGCTTCCTTGAACTCATCCAGGTTGATGGGATGCCGCCCCCTGGAGCGACTATAGGCAATCTTTCGGATAACCGAGAATTCGGGCCTGAGGTCGGCATCGGGGGTAACCAGAGGTACGCCGTCATGACTGATCATTATTCTGCTCCTTCTTTTGACCCGCGGTTGAGCACAACGCCCTGAAGCGGCTCAGGTCTCTCTTTTTTTGAATCCGTTTGAGAATGCTGTCGGCCAGTGCGATTTGTTCGTTTCTGTCGAGAGACTGCAGTGTTTGCAACCACTCTTTTTGCGGCAGCACCAGGGCCTCATCCGCGGTTATCGGTTGTTCCTTTTTCTGCTCTTTGAGTCTTCTGGGAAGTTCCTGCGTCATGGCTTTGCTCGCAATTAGTGTGTGCTTATCAATCCCATGTCCCCTTACCCAGCCAGTAGTTCAGAAATAAAAATCAGCAGGTTTTTGAGACGGAATTTCTGAAGTTTATGACGGCGAAAGGACAAAGTGAGTAAGGGGTTCGGGATGAGGGGAGAGTGATGCAACAAGAAATGTGGGATGAATTACTCGATATGGCTGCCCGGGGGAGCCTCCGAGAACCGTGTTCAGTTGAACTTCTGCTTGAAAGCCCGAGGCCGTGGAGCGGTGAGTGGGTGAGCTTGTTCTGCATGGTACGTGACGCAACCGAGGCCTGGGTTGAGGTTATGGGTCGTCGTGTGGAGTCACTGGAGGTTGGCAAGCCTTTGACTCTGTTATTCCAGGCGTCGGTGCTGGAGGAGGATATAACCGTCTGGGCGGTTGGGTCGGATCACGTGGCGAGACATCAAACCGTCACCATCAATCCGCGTTGGATTTAGGGGAGAAAAAGCATGAACAACCATCGTTTATTAAAGCTGGCTTGTGCAATTACTTTGGAGAATTACGATCTGGCCAGTCGGTCGAATCCACGGGATCAAAAATACCTGATTCGGGATGCATCTGTTCTCTTGGTTATATTTATTTTGCAGGTAGTGATGTGGTCGATCGTTTTGAACGTTGTAACAAACGAACCCGGTGTCGCCGGCGGTATCGCTCTAATAATCGCATTCATAGTGCTGGCGCTGGATCAGGCCATAGGTGGATCGGCCTGGAAAGCGGAAGGATTTCTTTCTGAGGATCCTTGGTGGAAAAGACTGCTAGGCCGTGTATTCCCGATATCGATGAGGCTGATGGTCACAGTGCCTTTGTCCATCGCAACGTCTCTCGCCGTAACGTTGGTACTGCTTGACGGTGCTATTTTAACTCAGCTCCAGCAACAACAAACTGAAACAAATCGGCCAATCGTACAAGAATATCGGGATCGAGCAGCCAGACTGGAATCACAATTACTGAGTTCTGGTGCCAAACGGCTGTCTGGCCTGGAAAGTGAGGTTGAAGAGCTCAATCGGTCGATACGTTTGGAAGCTGACAATCTCAATTCACTACGAGAAAACAGGGACCAACTCAAACTTGAGCAAAAGTGCCAGTTCGAGGGCAAACAACTGAATGGCTGCATTCATGATGAATATAAGAAGGGCGATGGGCCGATTTATAGAAAATATCAAAGACAAATAGATAGCGAAGAAGCAAATATTAAAGACAGCAAGGACAGTCTCCAACTGATGCAGAGCCAAATGCGGGAACTCCAGGAGCAAATTGGCAGAGCGCAAGAGAACTTTTCGGAGGCGCAATCAAAGCTGCAGGAAGAGAAACGCCGCTTGGCCCGTGAGAAAGCTGAAGACCCGCGCTTCCTGGAAAGCCAGGATGGATTACTTCTTAGACTACAGGCCCTCAACGACCTGAGAAAAGCTCCGGAGTCTGGCGATATTGCAGAAATGCTAGCTCTCCTGGCGATGTTCGTCTTGATGACTTTGGACCTCAGCTACGTAATCATTAAATTGTTTTTCCCATCAGCCTCAGTGTATGTATTGAGGTGTACCGAAGCCGCTCGAGTTGAAGCAAGGGGGTTACGAGCCGAATTTTCGCACCAAGGGCAGTATCCCGAGCACAGGTTAAGAATTGTCGCCAGAAATGAAGAAGCACCAGTGGGGGCTCAGGTATGAAAAAGGTTTATAGAGCCATTGGCTGGGCCTTCCTGGTGTTTGCGTTGATCACCGGTTCTGTGCGAGCGCAAGAAACTGATCGATTAGAGCGAATTCAGCAGGCAAGAGCGTTTTTTGTTGAAAGAAAATGCGCTCACGCCGGAGCGGTTTATGTCGAGCTGGCGGGTGGCCTGGATGACTTCCGCAAACACGTCATTCATGGCTTTGCTGAGGAAGACCAGCTGATCGTTGCTTACTGCATGGCTACCATTGCCAACGATAGCAGTTACTACAAAGACCTTGGCGGGTTGTATCAAGCCCTGGGGCAGGAAGGAGCAATAGCCCATCTGTTGCAGCGGGCTAAAGACTTACAAAGCCAGGAAAAGCTTTCATTGGCCGCTGTTTATGGATTGGGCGCCCATAAAATAGCCAGCTCATATGCCGGGCTGTCTGCAGAGACACAGCTCCGGGCGATCAACGTCGCTATCGATACGCTCGCTTTGGCCTCTCGTTTCTCCCCGGCGTTGGGATTGTTGAACGAACGGCCGAGATTAATAACAGACGCAGGCAAGGGTGCTGCACACTTTGTGGAACACGCGATGGAACATGCGGCAGTTTGGTTGCTCGCTGATCGCCCGGAAAAGGCACTGGAGGCCTACGCCGTTGCCCTGCATTACGCCAGGCTGTCTGAAGAAAACGTAATTTCAACGGCGGATATCTACTTGAAGAGGGGGCAAGCGGCAATGAAGAATCATAGCCTTCCGCTTGCTGTTTCTAACTTGCAAGATAGTTATAGCCGGAGTGCACCAAATACCGGTACCCGGGCACTAGCTGCCTTTCATTTATCTCAGGTATTGAAGGCGCAAGGCCGATACGCGCAAGCACATCGCTTTGCCAGCGAGAGCGTTACCTACCGTCGTCTGGATTATCATTTCAATCCAACGCCTGGCCGGCTATTAATCCTGGATGAAAGCCTGGAAGAGCTGGCTTTGGTGAAAAAGAAACTGGCCCTGCAGGACGACGAGCCCAGTGATGATGCCAGTGGTTACAGCAATCCGTAAGGTAAGAGATTTAGTATTGAGAAGGGGAAGGCCGTGAGAAAAGACATTCAGTATTTGTCGGTTGTCGTTTTGGTTTTATTGCCTGCTATAGGGAGTGCTGAGTTTTTGTGCCCCAT
>JBNJJM010000014.1:0-3865 GCA_051750305.1 Pseudomonadota bacterium
GAGGGGGAGCTAATCTCACAAAACGCATCGTAGTCCGGATCGGAGTCTGCAACTCGACTCCGTGAAGTCGGAATCGCTAGTAATCGTGAATCAGAATGTCACGGTGAATACGTTCCCGGGCCTTGTACACACCGCCCGTCACACCATGGGAGTGGATTGCACCAGAAGTGGTTAGTCTAACCTTCGGGAGGACGATCACCACGGTGTGGTTCATGACTGGGGTGAAGTCGTAACAAGGTAGCCGTAGGGGAACCTGCGGCTGGATCACCTCCTTAAACGAAGCCGAATGCTTCGGTCAGAGTCCACACGAATTACTTGGTTGGCTAATAAAGAGAGCAGATGGGTCTTTGCAGGCCCGTATGATTGGGTCTGTAGCTCAGGTGGTTAGAGCGCACCCCTGATAAGGGTGAGGTCGGTGGTTCAAGTCCACCCAGACCCACCAGAATTATCCAGCTCGGCGTTATCGAATGACTGGCATAGCAGGCTATGCGGCGCCATCCGATGCCTTGATCTGAATAATTCTTGTACATAGCTTTCATGGGGCTATAGCTCAGCTGGGAGAGCGCCTGCCTTGCACGCAGGAGGTCGGCAGTTCGATCCTGCCTAGCTCCACCAAAATTTACTGACTAACGCGAGTTAGCAGTGTACAGAAACAAGTTTTTCAGTTCGGTGACTCGAATGCGAGTTGTGGCTGAAGACCTTCTTTCTGATCACTGGGTCAGATTTGCTCTTTAACAAATTGGACGAGATAGAACACGAAGCTATTTTTCTCATTATCTCCGAGAGAAATAGGTTCAATGTGATAGCGATTTCAAGCGTTATCCGGTGTTGTCGTTGAAGTGGTTGTTATATTGCTTCAAGTGGCTGTCTCGAAGAAAGCTCCGAATCAGGCTTGCCTGGTGAAGGGGGTAACTTCGTGATCAGTTGTCTTGGGGTTATATAGTCAAGCAACTAAGCGCATACGGTGGATGCCTTGGCAGTCAGAGGCGATGAAAGACGTGGAAGCCTGCGATAAGGTTCGGGGAGCTGGCAAACGAGCTGTGATCCGGACATCTCTGAATGGGGAAACCCACCGACTTTCGGGTCGGTATCTTGCACTGAATACATAGGTGTAAGAGGCGAACTCGGGGAACTGAAACATCTAAGTACCCGAAGGAAAAGAAATCAACCGAGATTCCCTAAGTAGCGGCGAGCGAACGGGGACCAGCCCTTAAGCTGGACAACTGGTAGGAGAAGGCTCTGGAAAGTGCCGCCATAGTGGGTGATAGCCCCGTATCCGAAACCTGAGTTCAGTGAAATCGAGTAGGACGGGACACGTGGTATCCTGTCTGAACATGGGGGGACCATCCTCCAAGGCTAAATACTCCTGACTGACCGATAGTGAACCAGTACCGTGAGGGAAAGGCGAAAAGAACCCCTGTGAGGGGAGTGAAATAGATCCTGAAACCGTATGCGTACAAGCAGTCGGAGCAGACTTGTTCTGTGACGGCGTACCTTTTGTATAATGGGTCAGCGACTTATGTTCAGTGGCGAGGTTAACCGTATAGGGGAGCCGTAGGGAAACCGAGTCTGAATAGGGCGATTTAGTCGCTGGGCATAGACCCGAAACCGGGCGATCTATCCATGAGCAGGTTGAAGGTTGAGTAACATCAACTGGAGGACCGAACCCACTGTCGTTGAAAAGCCAGGGGATGACTTGTGGATCGGAGTGAAAGGCTAATCAAGCCCGGAGATAGCTGGTTCTCCCCGAAAGCTATTTAGGTAGCGCCTCGGACGAATACCACAGGGGGTAGAGCACTGTTTCGGCTAGGGGGTCATCCCGACTTACCAACCCGATGCAAACTCCGAATACCTGTGAGTACTATCCGGGAGACACACGGTGGGTGCTAACGTCCATCGTGAAGAGGGAAACAACCCAGACCGCCAGCTAAGGTCCCCAAATACCAGTTAAGTGGGAAACGATGTGGGAAGGCTCAGACAGCTAGGAGGTTGGCTTAGAAGCAGCCATCCTTTAAAGAAAGCGTAATAGCTCACTAGTCGAGTCGGCCTGCGCGGAAGATGTAACGGGGCTCAAACTGGTTACCGAAGCTGCGGCTGCATACTTTGTATGCGGGGTAGGGGAGCGTTCTGTAAGCCTGCGAAGGTGTGTTGAGAAGCATGCTGGAGGTATCAGAAGTGCGAATGCTGACATGAGTAACGACAATGGGAGTGAAAAACTCCCACGCCGGAAGACCAAGGGTTCCTGCGCAACGCTAATCGGCGCAGGGTGAGTCGGCCCCTAAGGCGAGACCGAAAGGTGTAGTCGATGGGAAACGGGTTAATATTCCCGTACCTTGGATAGCTGCGATGGAGAGACGGAGAAGGCTAGGTGAGCCGGGCGACGGTTGTCCCGGTTTAAACGAGTAGGGAGAGGACTTAGGCAAATCCGGGTCCTCAATCCTGAGACGTGACGACGACTGCTCATGCGAGCGGGAAGTCATTGATGCCCTGCTTCCAGGAAAATCTTCTAAGCTTCAGGCTATTCGAGACCGTACCCCAAACCGACACAGGTGGTCAGGTAGAGAATACCAAGGCGCTTGAGAGAACTCGGGTAAAGGAACTAGGCAAAATGGTGCCGTAACTTCGGGAGAAGGCACGCCGGCGTGTACGTGAAGCCCCTGCGGGTGGAGCGGAAGCCGGTCGAAGATACCAGGCCCCTGCGACTGTTTATTAAAAACACAGCACTGTGCTAACACGAAAGTGGACGTATACGGTGTGACGCCTGCCCGGTGCCGGAAGGTTAATTGATGGGGTTAGCATTCGTGCGAAGCTCTTGATCGAAGCCCCGGTAAACGGCGGCCGTAACTATAACGGTCCTAAGGTAGCGAAATTCCTTGTCGGGTAAGTTCCGACCTGCACGAATGGCGTAACGATGGGGGCGCTGTCTCTACCCGAGACTCAGTGAAATTGAAATCGCCGTGAAGATGCGGTGTATCCGCGGCTAGACGGAAAGACCCCGTGAACCTTTACTATAGCTTCACAGTGAACTTTGAGCATGTTTGTGTAGGATAGCTGGGAGGCTTTGAAGCGGCGACGCCAGTCGTCGTGGAGCCAACCTTGAAATACCAGCCTGACATGTTTGAGGTTCTAACTTGGTCCCCTTATCGGGGATGAGGACACTGTGTGGTGGGTAGTTTGACTGGGGCGGTCTCCTCCCAAAGCGTAACGGAGGAGCACAAAGGTGGGCTAAGCACGGTCGGACATCGTGCGGTTAGTGTAATGGCACAAGCCCGCTTGACTGCGAGACAGACACGTCGAGCAGGTGCGAAAGCAGGTCATAGTGATCCGGTGGTTCTGTATGGAAGGGCCATCGCTCAACGGATAAAAGGTACTCCGGGGATAACAGGCTGATACCGCCCAAGAGTTCACATCGACGGCGGTGTTTGGCACCTCGATGTCGGCTCATCACATCCTGGGGCTGAAGCCGGTCCCAAGGGTATGGCTGTTCGCCATTTAAAGTGGTACGCGAGCTGGGTTTAGAACGTCGTGAGACAGTTCGGTCCCTATCTGCCGTGGACGTTGGAGATTTGAGGAAAGCTGCTCCTAGTACGAGAGGACCGGAGTGGACGAACCTCTGGTGTTCGGGTTGTCACGCCAGTGGCATTGCCCGGTAGCTATGTTCGGACAGGATAACCGCTGAAAGCATCTAAGCGGGAAGCCCCTTCCAAGATGAGATCTCCCTGGCCCCTCGAGGGCCCTGAAGAGCCGTTCAAGACCAGGACGTTGATAGGTCGGGTGTGTAAGCGCTGCGAGGCGTTGAGCTAACCGATACTAATTGCTCGTGCGGCTTGACTATATAACACCCAAGACAATTGCGGATAACGCA
>JBNJJM010000015.1:0-1819 GCA_051750305.1 Pseudomonadota bacterium
GGGCCATTCCCACCGCCTGACTGCCTAATTTTTTGACCCGCCCATCAACGGAACGGTTCTCCAGATTCCGGTGCATGGGAAGCCGTTTCGGCTCCAGAAGGCTGCGAAGGCCGGTATCAACGGCTTCCGGAAGGCCCTTTATCGACCCTTTTGTCCCCAATATCATGCCGCCAACTGCCCGTAGTTCGCCAACTTCCCGATGTTATGCACCAGGCAGTATAACTGCCATTGTCCCTGTACTTTCTTCTTGCCCCGCAGGCTGAAGCGATTCAGCCGTCTGGTGGTGCCGATGTTGCCGAACACCGGCTCCACCACCGACATCCGATGGCTGTAGATTTCTTTGCCCTGCTGACTGTCCACCCGCTGTTTCATCCAGTCGGTGTAGTTAGGCCGGCGCTTGTTCTCGATGGCGAACGAGACCTGTCGGCCGGATCCCTTGCGGTGGTCTGCTGAGGCTGGGTTCTGCATACAACGATGCTTCTTGGGGCAGTGCCGGCATTGAAGCAATCGCGCTTTAAAATGGGCTCTGATGGTGCCTTGCTCGTCTGTTCGAGTCGCTTCATGATGCAACTCGTTTCCTGCTGGGCAGACACAGGTCAGGTTGACGGGATCGAACTGGAACTCACTGGCCGGAATAATCTCCTTCCAGCCCTTGTCGGGCAGGTTCTGGTGTCGCTTGCCGTACTTGTCTTTCTGCTGCGCGAACTTAGGATCGCGGCTGCGGAACTTGTTGTCCGGCACGTAGCCATTGATCTGCCGATCGTGCAGGTACTTCATGTTGGCTTCGTTGGCGAAGCCGGTGTCGGCGGTAACCACGGTGCCTTGCCGGTAGATGCTCTCGGCGATGCCGAGCTTCTTATAGCGGGCTTCGACCATTTCCAGTACCGGTTGCAGGGTGTGGTGTTCCTGGCCTTCGCCAAAGGCCTGGGCATCGATGATGACCTGGTGTTTTTTGTCCACCGTGGCCACGCCGTTATAACCCTGGATCGTGCCCTTGCTGGTGGTCATTTTGGCACTTTCGTTATCGGTGATGTTGCTCTTCACTTCCTTGTTCCGCTTCCCCCGGCCCATCCTTGGGCGGTTCGTCTTTAGGAAACGGTCTACTTTCTTCAGCGATTCATCCAGCGAGAGGATGGTCTTCGCCCGGCGGATATCCCGGTCCAGTTCGGCTTCGGTCTCCGCCTCGTCCTTATCGTAGTGTTCCCGCAGGTGGTGGCGGATCAGTCGTCGCAGCTTGTCCCGCTTCTCGCCCAGTTCCTTGAAGGTGCCGGACCATTCCTTGGCGGCGTTGGAGGACATCTTGCAGCCGTCAATGGCGAAGAGTTCGTTACCCAGCAGACCCTGCTCGTGGCAGACCAGCAGCACCTGCTCAAACAGTTCTTCGATCTCGTCCGCATGGCTGCTGACGAACTTGGCGAGGGTGGTGAAGTGCGGGACGGTATCGCAGGACAGGGCCTTGAAGATGATGTTGGTCTCACAGCACCACTGCATCTCACGGCTGGAGGTGATGCCCTTGGAATAGGCGAACAGGATGATCTTCAGCAGAATGGCCGGATCGTAGGCCAGACGGCCGGTGTCGTCGTTGCGGTACTTGGGGTGAAACACCGACAGGTCCAGCTTGTGCTCGATCAGGTAATGCACCGCGTGTTCAAAGGTGCCGGGCTGAAGCTGTTCCTGGTAGTTGATCACGACCATCGCATCCTGGTCGTAGTTGTAGTGCCTGAAGCGGGGCATGGGACGGGTCCTTGTCGGTCTGCGATGACTTAATGCTACCAAAACCGGAGAGGGGTTTTCGGGACTTTTTCTACAGCCTCAACGC
>JBNJJM010000016.1:0-1578 GCA_051750305.1 Pseudomonadota bacterium
CTTAGCCCGGATTTCTCATGAGAAGGTAGCGTAAGGAAGGAAGAAGCGGCTGAAAGTGTTATAATTTCAAGCTCCTACACAAAAAACCAACACTAACCGCCGCTATCCAAAATGGTACCCGAAAAGCTGACCTTCTCGCCACTCTCTCGCCGCCAAATTGAAGCCGATTTCTCCGGTGGTCATATCACCTCCGATGCTGGACTGCTCCTGCTTCGTGAAGTCGACAAGCAACACGGCCTGACTCAGCGCCTGGCCTCGGTGCTTAACGATTCACGGAATCCAGCGCTGGTGCGCCACAAGTTGGAAACCATGACTCGGCAACGGGTCTTCGGCGTGGCTGCAGGATACGAAGACCTGAACGATCATGAGGCGCTGCGTTTTGATCAGGCTCTGCAAACCGCGGTCGGCAAAGAGAGCGATTTAGCCGGCAAGTCCACGCTCTGCCGAATGGAGCGGCAAGTAGACCGCCAGTCGGTGGTCAAGGCCCACGAATTACTGTGGCAGCATTTCATCGAACAGCACGAGACACCGCCGAAGGAAATCGTGCTGGATTTTGACGGTACCGATATCCCGGTTCATGGCGATCAGCCCGGCAAGTTCTTTAACGCCTATTACGATCACCATTGTTACTTTCCACTGTACGTATTCTGCGGCCGTCACCTGCTGGTGAGCTACCTGCGAACCAGTAATCGCAGCGATAGCCGTCATAGCTGGGCCATTCTGGCCCTGCTGGTGAAGTTCATTCGTCAGCACTGGCCCCATACCCGGATCGTATTTCGGGGTGACAGTGGCTTCTACCGACCTCGCCTGTTGAGCTGGTGCGACCGGAACAATGTGGATTACCTGGTCGGCATCAGCAAGAACAGCCGGTTGCTCAAGGATGTGGAAGCGCCTTCACGACTGGTCCGAGACACGCACCAGAAAGTCGGTGAAAAAGTCTCCGCCACTTACCGATTCCGGTATCAGGCGCATTCCTGGAAATTCCCTCGCTGGGTGGTGGCCCGTCTGGAAGAGGGCGAGCTGGGTTCCAACCCTCGCTTCGTGATCAGCTCCCGCTATGACGACGGTTTTAAGCTCTATTACGAACAGTACTGCGCCCGAGGCGATATGGAAAACCGGATCAAGGATCAGCAGCTGTATCTGTTCGCGGACCGAACGTCGAGCGTTCAGTGGTGGACCAATCAATGGCGGCTGATCCTGTCTGGCTTCGCTTACACCTTGTTCGAGCGATTACGAACGCACCTGAAAAAGACGCCCTTCGAACGGATGAGCGCCAGCAACCTGCGGCTGAAGCTGATCAAGGTTGGCGCGGTCATCATCCGCAATACCCGCCGAATCCGGGTGCTGATGAGTGACAGCTATCCCTACAAAGACGAACTCACGGATCTGGTACGCCGCTTGGTTCCAGGGTAGATGCCCGGGCTCCCCCGGCCCGACGCAATGGGGGAAAGGGGGCCGTGTGTCCAGGCAACAGAAATTGATCAACAATTAGCCAATAATAGCCGCACCTGAGCGGTCATGGCGGTAAACCGCCCAGTCTGCAAAACTGGCTGGGTAGCTATGAGAAATCCGGGTTAG
>JBNJJM010000017.1:0-1254 GCA_051750305.1 Pseudomonadota bacterium
GTGTAGTGGCATAGTGACTTTGGCCACCTGATTTTGAGTGTATGATCACTCACATAATGAATCAGGTGAAGACGATGACGAAAAAGAGATCCTTCAGCCCGGAATTCCGTTTGGAGGCTGCCCAGCTGGTGGTCGACCAGGGGTACACAGTGAAAGCTGCCTGCGATGCCATGGGTGTCGGTAAATCCACCATGGAGTACTGGGTCCGTAAACTTCGTTCCGAACGGGCTGGCAAAGCGCCCAGAGGCGAGGCCCTGACCACAGAGCAGCGTGAGATTCAGGAACTGAAGCGCCGCCTTCGTCGGGCGGAGGAAGAGAAAGAAATCTTAAAAAAGGCTACCGCTCTCTTGATGTCGGACTCCCTGAGCAATTCTCGATAATCGAGCGACTTGAAGAGAGCCATGCGGTGCAGCGCCTGTGTCAGGTGTTTGGGGTGCATCGCAGTAGCTATCGGGCATGGCGTGACCGGGATAGAACGCCCTGTGAGGCTGAGCAAGCGCTCCAGGAGCAGGTTATGGAGGCACACGAGACCAGCAATGGTTCAGCCGGGGCGCGAACGATTGCCAGCATGGTGACACAGGCCGGAATACCGCTGAGCCGGTACCGTGCCAGCCGACGGATGAAGCAGCTGGGACTGGTCAGTACGCAGCCGCCAAGCCACGTTTACAAGAAGGCCGATCAGCCGCACCTGGATATTCCAAACCTTCTTGACCGGGAGTTCGACGTAGAGGAGCCCAATCAAGTATGGACCGGAGACATCACCTATCTTTGGACCGGTGCGCGCTGGGCTTATCTGGCTGTTGTGATCGATTTGTTCTCCCGTAAACCGGTGGGTTGGGCCATATCCCTGTCGCCGAATACAGACCTGGTGAAGAAGGCTCTGACGATTGCGTATGAATCCCGTGGGAAGCCATCAGGAGTCATGTTCCATTCGGATCAGGGGGGCCAATATACCAGCCTGAGGTTCCGGCAGTTGTTATGGAGCTACCAGATGAAACAGAGCCTCAGCCGACGGGGGAATTGCTGGGATAATGCCCCGACAGAGCGCTTCTTCCGGAGTCTGAAAACAGAATGGGTGCCGGAAATCGGGTATCCATGCTTTGCCGCGGCGAAGCAATCGGTCACGGACTACATAATCGGCTATTACAGTGCGCTGCGACCGCACAAATACAACGGCGGATTGCCGCCGAACGTGGCCGAACAGGCCTACTGGAAAACTCAAAAGATGGTGGCCTAAAACACTTGACCACTACA
>JBNJJM010000019.1:0-261 GCA_051750305.1 Pseudomonadota bacterium
CGGGTTTGCAACCCTCTGTACGCACCATTGTAGCACGTGTGTAGCCCTGGCCGTAAGGGCCATGATGACCTGACGTCATCCCCACCTTCCTCCGGTTTGTCACCGGCAGTCTCCCTAGAGTTCTCAGCCGAACTGCTAGCAACTAGGGATAGGGGTTGCGCTCGTTACGGGACTTAACCCAACATCTCACGACACGAGCTGACGACGGCCATGCAGCACCTGTGTCAGAGTTCCCGAAGGCACCAATCCATCTCTGGAAAG
>JBNJJM010000020.1:0-212 GCA_051750305.1 Pseudomonadota bacterium
CGAAATCAACATCACTCGTTCCATCTCGTCCCCCAGTGATCAACCGTTTTGCCTGACGACCATAGCGGTCTGGAACCACCTGATCCCATCCCGAACTCAGAAGTGAAACAGACCAGCGCCGATGGTAGTGTGGCGTTGCCCATGTGAGAGTAGGTCATCGTCAGGCTCCTAATACCCAAACCCCAGCATCCTCGATGCTGGGGTTTTTTATT